>NZ_CP063813.1:0-1237662 GCF_015277815.1 Microbacterium atlanticum | reverse complement strand
GGCCAGCACCCCTCGCAGCCATTCCAGCTGGGCGGTGTCGAGGTCGCCGTGGTGCCACCCCGGGACGGAGGAATCGAGGGCGACCAGGCGGAGACCTGCGAGGTCCCACACGCCGGTGATCGGGTGCTGGCTCGCGTCCTGGTCGAGCAGCGCGCTGCGCATCGCAGGCCGCTCGTCGTGGTTGCCCGCGACCCACACGACGGGTGCGCCCAGGCGCTCGGCCACCGGCTCGACGGCCGCGCGCAGCGCCCGGTACGCCTCGGGCTCGCCGAGGTCGGTGAGGTCGCCGGTGAACACGACGGCGTCGGGACGGATGCCGGTGGCCTCGGCCGCCTCGAGGGTGCGGGCGAGGTTGGCCGCGGTGTCGAAGCGGCCGCCCAGGGCACGGTTGCCCGCGAGCAGGTGGGTGTCGCTCAGGTGCAGCAGCGTGCGGCGGGCAGGCGGATACTGACCGAACGGGACGCGGGCGACCATGTGCCCACCCTATTGCGCCGCGGGGTCATCACCGCCGCCGGGGCTCAGTGGTTGAAGACGATGAGGAGAAGTCCGCCGAGGACCGCCGCCGCGCACACCAGGAAGCACGCATAGGCGCCGATGAGCGCGACGCGCTTCTGACCCTCGGTGAGCGGGCTGCGCTTGGCGGCCTTCGCCGCGGCCTTCTCGGCGCGGCGGGCCTCCTTCTCGGTGATCACGGTGATCGCGTCGGTGAACTCCACCGGCGCGACGACCGGCGGACGGCCCGCGCGCACGAGGAGGCGCAGGCCGAGCGCGTAGAAGCCCACCACGAGCACCGCGCCGGTGAGCGCCGCGGCGAACACCTGCACGAAGGCGAACCAGTCGATGCTCATCGCTCGCCCCCGTCCTTCGAGCCGGTCGCCGTCGGCTGCGGCGGCTTCGGCTTCTGCGCCGCCTTGGCGGCCTTCCGGGCCGCGGCGGCGGCGGCCGCCTTGCGACGCGCGTCCTCACGGGCCATCGCGCGCTGCCGGCGCGTCGGCGGCGGATTCTTCTTGACCTTGACGGCACGCCCCGACTCGGCCACCTCGCTCATCGCGTTGGACGCGTTGACCTCGTTGCGGCGGGAGCGCAGGAAGATGCCCAGGATCACGACGGTGGCCAGCACCGCGTCGAGGACGATGCCCCAGAATCCGAGCCACGTCACGACGAGCGCCGCCAGCGCGCCGACGCCGCCCGCGGCGGGCAGCGTGAGCACCCAGCCGATCATGATGCGGCCCGCGGTGCGCCAGCGCACCTGTGATCCGCGGCGACCGAGCCCGGACCCGATCACCGATCCGGAGGCGACCTGCGTGGTCGACAGCGCGAAGCCGAGAGCACTGGAGGCGAGGATCGTGGAGGCCGTCGAGCTCTCCGCGGCGAATCCCTGCGCCGGCTTGACCTCGGTGAGCCCCTTTCCGAGCGTGCGGATGATGCGCCAGCCGCCCATGTAGGTGCCGAGGGCGATCGTCACGGCGCACGCCACGATCACCCACAGCTCGGGTTCGGGGTGATCCTGCAGACCCACCGTGATGAGCAGGAGCGTGATGATGCCCATCGTCTTCTGCGCGTCGTTGGTGCCGTGCGCGAGCGCGACGAGGGATGACGTGAAGATCTGCCCGACGCGGAATCCGTCCCGGCCGTCGGCCTTGCTGTCGTACCGGCGGGTGACCGCATACGCGATCTTCGTCACGACGAAGGCGATGAGTCCAGCGGTCAGCGGCGCGATGATCGCCGGCAGGATGACCTTCGACATCACGACGCCGAAGTCGATGGCACTGGCGCTGACTCCCACGATCGTCGCGCCGATGAGGCCGCCGAACAGGGCGTGGGATGACGAGGACGGCAGCCCGAGCAGCCACGTCAGCATGTTCCAGGTGATCGCGCCGATGAGGCCGGCGAGGATCACGGCGGGGAAGATGGACGCCGAGATCTCGTCTTCGCGGATGATGCCGCCCGAGATCGTCTTGGCCACCTCCGTCGACAGGAAGGCGCCCACGAGGTTCAGGATCGCCGCCAGCAGGACCGCGGTCTTGGGCTTGAGGGCGCCGGTGGCGATCGGCGTCGCCATCGCGTTGGCGGTGTCGTGGAAGCCGTTCGTGAAGTCGAAGAACAGCGCCAGCGCGATCACCAGCACGGCGGTGATGAGGGTTGCGGTTTCCACCGTTCGCTTTCGGTGAGGGGGTGAGGGGATGGTGCCGACGGGATCGGCGCGACGAACGAAGAGTTCACCAGGAATTCAGGAACCGGCAACCGGCCAGAAGAATCCTACATCCGCCACCCTGACGGTCAACTCGGCGGGCACTAGCGTGGAACGGTGACTCCGAGCGACCCCGCACCCGTCCCGTCCACGCCGGCCACCGGCATCCGTCCCCCTGTCGCCGAGCGCCGGATCACCGTGCGATCGCACCACGGCGACGCGGTCGAGGACCGCTACGAGTGGTTCCGGGCGAAGGAGGATGCCGCGGTCATCGCCCACCTCGAGGCCGAGAACGCCTACACCCAGCAGCGCACCGCACACCTCGACGGGCTGCGGGCGCAGATCTTCGACGAGATCAAGGGCCGCACGCTGGAGACCGACCTGTCGGTGCCGACGCGCCGCGGCGACTGGTGGTACTACGGCCGCACGGTCGAGGGCAAGCAGTACGGCATCCAGTGCCGGGCCCCGCTCGTCTCCGCCGACGACTGGACGCCGCCGGAGCTGTCTCCGGACGCGGACGTGCCGGGCGAGCAGGTGCTGTTGGACGGCAATATCGAGGCGGAGGGGCACGAGTTCTTCTCGCTCGGCAGCTTCGAGGTCACCACCGACGGATCGCTCATGCTCTTCGGGATCGACGTCGCGGGCGACGAACGCTACACCGTGCGCGTACGCGACCTCCGCACGGGCGAGCAGCTGCCCGACGAGATTCCCGGCACCTTCGCAGGCGCCACCTTCTCCCCCGACGGCCGCTTCATCGTCTACACCACCGTCGACGACGCCTGGCGGCCCGACACGGTGTGGCTGCACGAGCTGGGCACGCCCGTCGCCGACGACACGCAGCTGTTCCACGAGCCCGACGAGCGGTTCTGGGTCGGCGCGGGGTTCACCCGCAGCGACCGCTACCTCGTGATCGGGCTGGGCTCGTCGATCACCTCGGAGGAGTGGCTCCTGGACGCCGATGACCTGCGCGGGGAAGCGCGGGTCGTGTGGCCGCGGACCGAAGGCGTCGAGTACGACTCGGAGCACGCCGTCGTCGACGGCGAAGACGTGCTGTTCGTCCTCCACAACGACGGCGCCCTCGACTTCGAGCTGGTGCGGGTCGCGGCATCCGACCCGTCCGGCGAGCGCACCGTCGTCATCCCGCACCGCCCCGGCGAGCGCCTGCTGGGCGTCTCGACGTTCCGGGACTGGGCCGTCGTGGGGTATCGCCGGAGCGGCCTCGCGCGTCTCGGCCTGCTGGACTACCGGACCGGCGACGTCAGCGAGATCGCGTTCGACGAGCCGCTGTACTCGGTGGGCACCGGGAGCAACCCGGAGTGGGCGCCCCCGCTGCTGCGCCTGGGCTACGGCTCGTTCGTCACCCCGGGCACGGTGTACGACCTCGACGTCGCCACGCGCGAGCTCCACCTCCGCAAGCGCCAGCCGGTGCTGGGCGGCTACGATCCCGCCGAGTACGCCCAGGAGCGCGTGTGGGCGACCGCGCAGGACGGCGCGCGGATCCCGATCTCGCTGGTGTGGAAGCGCTCGTTCGGCGACGCGGGCGCCGCGCCGCGACCGACGCACCTGTACGGCTACGGCTCGTACGAGCACTCGATCGAGCCGGGGTTCTCGGTGGCGCGGCTGTCGGAGCTGGACCGGGGCGTCGTGTTCGCGGTGGCGCACGTGCGCGGCGGCGGCGAGATGGGCCGCCAGTGGTACGAGGACGGCAAGCTGCTGAACAAGCGCAACACCTTCACGGACTTCGTCGACAGCGCACGGCATCTCGTCGACAGCGGCTTCACGACGCCGTCGCAGCTGGTGGCCGAGGGCGGCTCGGCGGGCGGCCTGCTCATGGGCGCGGTGGCCAACCTCGCCCCCGAGCTGTTCGCGGGGATCCTCGCGGACGTGCCGTTCGTCGACGCGCTGACCACGATCCTCGATCCCTCCCTCCCGCTCACCGTGATCGAATGGGACGAGTGGGGCGACCCGCTGCACAACCCCGACGTCTACGCGTACATGAAGTCGTACTCGCCCTACGAGAACGTGCGCTCGGATGCCTCCTACCCGCGCATCCTCGCCGTGACGTCACTGAACGACACGCGCGTGCTGTACGTCGAGCCGGCCAAGTGGGTCGCGCGGCTGAGGGAGGTCGGCGCCGACGCGCTGCTGAAGTGCGAGATGGTCGCCGGGCACGGCGGCGTGAGCGGCCGCTACAACGCCTGGCGCGAGCGCGCGTTCGAGCTCGCCTGGCTGCTGGACGTGCTCGGCCTCGCCGACGCCTGACGTCGGGAGCGGATGCCTCGGGGCGGCGTGGCACGCCGAGTCGAGGCATCCGCTCTCCCGCACTCCGAGACCGAGGGTTCCGGCCGAGACCGGGGACGGCGACCCCTGTCTCGGCCGGGATCCGCCGTCTCGACGAGGCCGACGGGTCGGGCAGTCCTCAGCCGAAGAGCGCGGCGGCCTCTTCGTAGCGGTACAGCGGGACGGTGTTGAGCTCCCCCAGCGCGTCGACGAAGGGCACGCGGACGATGTCGGTGCCGCGCATCGCGACCATCTGGCCCCACGCGCCGTCGACGACGGCATCCGCGGCATGAAGCCCCAGGCGCGTCGCGAGCACGCGGTCGAAGCCCGACGGCGAGCCGCCGCGCTGGATGTGCCCCAGCACGGTCGCCCGCGTCTCGATGCCGGTCATGCGCTCGATCTCGGGCGCGAGCACCTCGCTGATGCCGCCGAGGCGCGGCCGGTTGAACGCATCGAGCCCCTTGTCGCTGTAGGCCTCGTCCATGCCTGTGAGGGTGAAGCCCTCCGAGACGACGATGAGGGGCGCGCGGCCGCGGTCGTGGGCCTTGGTGACCTTGTCGGCGATCTCGTCGATCGACATCGGCACTTCGGGGATGCAGATCGCGTGGGCTCCGGCGGCGATGCCCGCGTGCAGGGCGATCCAGCCGACGTGGCGGCCCATGACCTCGGCGACCATGCACCGCTGGTGCGAGTCGCCCGTGGTGCGCAGCCGGTCCATTGCGTCGGTGGCGATGTTCACCGCGGTGTCGAAGCCGAACGAGTAGTCGGTGGCGCGCAGATCGTTGTCGATCGTCTTCGGCACGCCCAGGACGTTGATGCCGTCGTTCGAGAGGCGGTTCGCCGCGGCGAGGGTGCCCTCGCCGCCGATGGCGATGATGCCGTCGAGGCGGTGGCCGTACATCGTCTTGGCGATGTTCTCCGCGCCGCCCCGCGGGCCCTCGTACGGGTTGGTGCGGCTGGTGCCGAGAATCGTGCCGCCGACCTTCGACAGGCCCTTCACCTCATGGCGCGTCAGCGGGAAGAAGTCGCCGTCCACGACGCCGCGCCAGCCGTCACGGATGCCGACGAACTCGAGGTCGTAGGTGGTCGTGCCCTTCAGCACCACACCGCGGATGACCGCGTTCAGTCCGGGGCAATCGCCGCCGCTCGTCAGGATGCCGATCTTCATGCTGTCTTCCTCGCAAGTCGGGGATGAGGGACGGCCACGCTGCCTCCCCCGACACTAGTGCCGCAGCGCCCGCCCTGCCACACGGGCGGCGCCGGCGCCGATGGCCGGAAAGCGGAGCGGGCGGTGCGCGATCCGCACCGCCCGCTCCGACGTGTCAGGCGGCGCCGAGCGCCTGCCGCAGCAGGTGCATGAGCGCCGACAGCTGCACCGAGTCGCTGGACTGCGGGTCGACTGCCTCGCCGTCGAGGGCGCGCGCCGCGAGCCCCTGCTTCGAGTCGATGAGCTCGGCGATCTTGGTGTCGATCGTGTGCGCGGCGATGATGCGCCACGCCGTCACGGGCTCGTCCTGCCCGATGCGGTGCACGCGGTCGATCGCCTGGGTCTGCTCAGCCGCCGTCCAGGACAGCTCGGCGAGCACCACGTTCGAGGACGCCTGCATGTTCACTCCCACACCGGCTGCCGTGAGCGAGCACACGGCGATCCCGACGTCGGGGTCGTTGTTGAAGGCGTCGATGGCCTGCTGACGGGCCGTCGTCGCCTGGTCGCCGCGCAGCGACACGGTCTTCAGGCCCGCCCCGGCGAAGTGCGCCTCCGCGGCGTCCATGACGTCGATGTGCTTGGCGAAGAAGACCACCTTGCCCACCGAGCGCTGCAGCTGCACGGCGTAGTCCGCCGCGAGGACGGCCTTGGCCTGGCCGATCCGCCGCACCATGGTGAAGACGTTCTCGGAGCCGGTGCCGGCGGCCTTCGACTCCTCGAGCTCGTTGTGGGCGACAAGGCGCACGATGTCGGCGTCGACCTCGCCGGGCGCGAGCCCGCGGTCGCCCCGCGCCTCGATGATGCGCCGGTACTTCGCGGCCAGCCGCTCCCCCAGCTCGCGCTCGGCCTGGCGGATCGAGCGTCCGAACTCGTCGTCCAGCTCGACGGGGAGGTCGGCGATGAGCTTGTCGGGCAGGTCGGCAGCGACATCCTTCTTCTTGCGCCGCACGATGCCCATCGAGATGACGGCGTCGCGGGCCTCGGGGTAGAACGACTTGTCGGCCGGCGTGAGGCCGGTCTCGTCGAGCTTCTCCATCAGCGCCGGTCCCGGCTTCTCGCCGTTCGTCCAGCCGAGGAACCGCCAGATCGCGTCGAAGTCCTCGACGTCGTTGATCAGCGGCGTGCCCGTGAGAGCGAGCAGCAGCGGGTTGCGCACCTGCTCGCGGATGCGCGTGGCCAGCGCGAGCACGTTCTGGGAGCGCTGCGAGGTGAGGTTCTTGATGAAGTGCGCCTCGTCGACGACCATCCCCTTGAGCCCGATCGAGCTCAGCCATGACAGGTGGCGGTCCAGGATCTCGTAGTTGACGATGAAGACGTCGGCGAAGGCGTCGATGTCCTCGCCGTCCCCGTGGATCACGGTGGCGCGGCGCTGCGGGGTCCAGCGCTCGACCTCGCGCGCCCAGTTCATCTTCACGACGTTGGGGACGACGGCCAGCAGCGGATACGCACCGGCGACGGATGCCGCGAGCACCGACTCCGCCGTCTTGCCGAGGCCGGGCTCGTCGGCGAGGAGGAACGTGCGATGGCCGGCGCGCACCGCCTCGAGGAAGCGCGACTGGTGGGGCATCACCTCCAGGCCCTTGGGCGACACGCGGTCGAACTCGGGCACCGGCGGGAGCTCCATGGTGGCGCTGCCCCCGCCCGCCCCGGTCTCGAAGGCCTTGTACAGCGGACCCATCAGCTCCCAGCTGTCCAGGCGCCGACGCGGCGTCTCCTTCGGCGCGCGCACCGACAGGTCCGGCGCGAGGAACGGGTTCGCCTCGCGACGAGCCTCGACCTGCGGGGGCACCACCTGGCGCTCTGCGAGCGCCGCGGGGACGACGGGGACGGCCACGGGCGCCACATCCGTGATGATGAGCTCGTCGGGCGGCAGCTCCGCGCCGGACTCGAGCAACCAGTCGCGCCGCATGCGGCGCGCGACCGGCGACGTCGCCTGATCGACTTCGAGGAGCTGGATGAGCGAGGTGTCGCGCGCCGCGGTCTTGGCGAGGATGGTCGCCACGCCGTCGAGCCGCTTGAGCAGCTCGGCCCGGGCGGCATCTGTCACCTCGGTGTCGGCCTTCACGCGCGCCCGCTCCTCGCGCACCAGGAAGGCGATGACCTGGAACTTGACACGGTTGGTCGGGCCCAGCTTCCCGCGCTGCGCCTTGGCTTCGACCTCGCGGACCTTGCGGGCGAGGATCGGGATGATGGGGGCCTCGTCGTCGCGGCGCGCGGACGAGGACTTGCGGCGACGTTGCGCCGTCTGGGCGGGTGCCGTGGTCGGCATGCTCCTCCTGAGCGTGAGTGCCGGATCGGGACCGGCGAAGGATCGGATGACACCGATGGTTCTGCCTGCTCCCGCGGGCGGCGTGGTCGCCGTCGCGAACGCGGGATCGGGGTTCGCCCGCCGGCGGTCGCGGGCACTCGCTTCTGCGAGCTGCGACGTCGTCGGAGGTGGCCCCGCGCTCTAGTCTAGGGGACGCCGGGCGTTCAGCCCCAGAGCGTCGCGACGATGTCCTCCGTGTAGCCCTCGGGTGAGAAGTCGATCCACGCCGTGGTGACGAGTCCACCGTCCCCGATGTAGTGCGTCTCGCCGCGGGTGTACTCCTCGTCGTCGAGGGTGATGCCGCGCTGCTCGATACGGCAGACCGTGCCGTCGCCCAACGTCTCGCACGCGAAACCGGCGGGCGGCAGCGCGGCCAGCGCCGCAGCGGCCTGCTCGTCGTCGATCGCCGTGACGTTCGTCGCGAGGCCGAACTCGCTGGGCTGCCCCCATGAGCAGCGCAACGTGGTGGATGCGCCGTCGATGATGTCGAGGAGGTCGGCGTTCTCCGTCGACAGCAGCGTCACGCCGGGGTCGTTGAGGGGTGGGTTGGCCGACTGCAGCTGCGCCAGCATGGCGGAAGAGTAGATCTCCTCGCAGGCGCGGGGAACCGCGAACCCGCTCTGCGGCTTCTCGGTCTCGACCGGCGAGACGGAGGGACCGGGTGTCGGCTGCTCCAGCGTCACGGTCGGGCTGCTGGTCGGCGTGGCCGACGGCTCGGGCTGGCACGCGGTGAGGGCGAGGGCGGCGAGGACAGCCACGCCGCCGATCACGGCCCGGTTCATCGGGTTGCGCCCGCCCATCGCACGACACCTCTCGCTCCCGGCACCGCGGAGAGCGGGCCTGTGCCCACCCTAACGACGGCGAGGGACGGATGCCTCGGGCCACGCCGCGCCCGCCGGCTCCGCATCACGGACCGGCGTAAGACGCCTGCCACTCCGACAGCGTGTGCGGGTCGTCGGTGACGATGCCGTCCACCCCGAGAGCGGTGACCGCGTCCCACTGCGCGTCGTCGTTGAGCGTGTACACCACGACGCGGGCGCCGGCGTCGTGAAGCTCGTCCACGATCTCGGGCCGCGCGAGCACCGCTTTGCGGCTGACGACGACCCCGCGCGCGCCGGCCTCCGAGACGGCGCTGACCACGTCGGTCGGCAGCTGCTTGAGGATGAGCAGTCGCGACAGCAGCTCCGACTCGGCTGCGGCGAGCGCGAGCGTCCGCGCGTCGAAGCTGGCCAGCACGACGCGCCGCTCGAGGCCGCGAGCGGAGACCTCCGCGACCGCAGCCGCGACGGCCGGCGCATCCCATTCGCCCTTGAACTCCAGGATCGCCCGCGCGCCTCCCTGCACCAGGGCGTCGAGGAACTCCTGCAGGGTGGGAACGGGCGTCCCCGCGTACGACGCGCCGAACCACGAGCCGGCGTCGAGCTCCCGCACCTGCGCGAGGGTGAGCTCGGCGACGCGGCCGTGCCCGTCGGTGGTGCGATCCACCGTCTTGTCGTGCATGAGCACCGGGTGGCCGTCTGCGGTCAGCGCGACGTCCACCTCGACGTACTCGAAGCCCGCTTCGAGGGCGGCCATGATGGCGGGCAGGGTGTTCTCGGGCGCGTGCGCCGCGCCGCCGCGATGGCTGGCGATGAACGCGGCCTCACCGGGGGTGCGCGGGTGGCCGAGCAGCTCCTGGGCCGTGACACGTGACGGGGCGGCCCCGAGCACGGCGACGACGACGCTCGCGGCTGCGAGCACGCACACGATGAACAGGGCGTGGATCCGGTCGCGGGCGCGATCGGATGCCGCAGGGTAGGGCATCGGGCATGTCCTCCGAGGGTCGTGCTCCACGTCCTCCTCGACGTGGTGCCGACCACTCTACATGCGCCGTTACTGTTTCGTTACTTTTTCGCGCGGACCGCCAGCACCGCGTCCCACAGCGCGTCGGCGACGTCGCGCTTGCTGCCCCGGCGCGCACCGACGATCTCTCCGGCGGCGTCGATGATCGTCACCGCATTGTGCCCGGACTCGAAACCCTGCGACCAGCCCACCTCGTTCACCGCGAGCAGATCGGTGCCCTTGCGTGCCGCCTTGCGCCGGCCGCGATCGAGCAGCGTCTCGCCGTCGCCGGGGGTCTCTGCGGCGAAGCCCACGACGATCTGGCCAGGGGGCCGGGTCCGGACGAGGCCCGCGAGGATGTCGTCGTTCTCGACGAGGTCGAGGGTGATGCCGCCCTCGGGAGCGGCCTCCTTCGCCCGCTTGGTGGGCGAGACCTGCGCGACGCGATAGTCGGCGACCGCCGCGGCCATGATCACGACGTCGGCAGCCCCGGCTTCGGAGGCCACCGCAGCGCCGAGCTCGGCGGCCGTTCCGGCGCGCACGACCCGGATGCGCCCACCGGCGGGTGCATCGGTCAGCACGCCGTCGTCGACGTGCGCCGCGACCAGCACGACGTCGGCGCCGCGCTCGGCGGCGGCCAGCGCGACGGCCACCCCCTGTCGGCCGCTGGAGCGATTGCCGATGTAGCGCACCGGGTCGATGGGCTCACGCGTGCCGCCGGCGCTCACCACGACGCGCAGTCCCTCCAGGTCACCTGCGGTGAGTGCGGCGGCGGCAAGCGCGGCCTCGATGATCGCCTCGGGCTCCGACATGCGTCCGGGACCGCTGTCGCCGCCGGTGAGCTCACCCTCCTCGGGTCCGACCACGACGACGCCCCGATCGCGGAGGACCCGCATGTTGTCTGCCGTCGCAGGGTGCTGCCACATCTCGGTGTGCATCGCCGGCGCCACGACGACCGGTGCGGTGGTGGCGAGTAGGGTCGTTCCGAGGAGGTCGTCCGCGAGTCCCGCGGTCATCTTCGCCAGGGTGTTCGCCGTCGCGGGCGCCACGATCACGAGATCGGCCGCCCGGCCGAGTGAGACGTGACGCACGCGCGCGACGTCGTCGTGGACGGAGGTCGTCACGGGATGGCGGCTGATCGCCTCCCAGGTGGGGAGACCCACGAACCGCAGTGCGTCATCGGTCGGGACGACATGGACCTCGTGCCCCGCCTTCACCAGCAGGCGCACGAGCTGAACCGTCTTGTAGGCGGCGATGCCACCGGTGACCCCGACCACGACGAACACCCTCCGATCTTGGCACGACCGCCCGCCGCGCCGCCCGCAACCCGAGGAGCTCCTGATGTGCACCGTCGTCATCCGCGTCCCCGAGTCGGCCGCCGAGCCGACCCGCGTGCTCGCCATCCGCGACGAGGATCCCGAGCGCCCGTGGAACCCGCTGGGACGATGGTGGCCGGAGCCGCACGACGGCGTCGTCGGCGTGCGCGATGTGCGCGCCGGCGGCGCCTGGCTCGCAGCCGACCCCACCTCCGGTCGGCTCGCGGTCTTGCTGAACCGAGCCGACGAGACCTCGCGTCCCGAGAGCGAGCTGCAGTCACGGGGCGGGATCGTGCTCGACGCGGTGGCGGGTCGCTCCCCCGCCGACGAGCCGCCGACGCACGGCTTCAACCTCGTCGAGGTGGACGGGCCCCGGGCGAGGGTCATCACGTGGGACGGCGTCTCGCTGCGCACGACCGAGCTGGAGCCGGGAACGCACATGATCGCCCACGATGACGTCGACGATGCCGGCACTGCCCGCATCGCACGGTGGCTCGACGACTTCCGCACGTCGCCGGTCGCCGATGAGGAGCGGTGGTGGATGCCGTGGCTCGGGGTGCTCGAGCGGTCGGCCGAGCTCGCGCCCACCGACGACGGCGCGATCATCCGCGACAACCGCCCGCACGGCTACCCGACCCTCTCGCTCCTGGCATGCGTCGCGTCGGTCTGGGCGGACGGCGTCGACCTGCACTACGGTGAGCTGGCCCGGCCGGGCCAGTGGGGCGGGCTCGAGCTCGCCTGATGCCCGCGTCAGCTCACACGAGGCTCTTCGTGTGCCAGACGGTCTTCGTCTCGGTGAACGCCGCGATGCGAGTGAGACTGGGGGCAGCGGCATCCGACCCGTTCTCCGGCGGGAGCACGCGCGTCAGCGTCTCGGCCGCCGCGATCTCGAGATCGACCCAGTCCAGCTCGCCGGCGCCGACGAGGTCGAGGGCGTGAACGTCGGGGTGCGAGGCGAGCCAGGGCGCGATCTCGGCAGGTGAGCCGGTGAGGACGTTGACCACTCCCCCGGGCACGTCGCTCGTCGCCAGCACCTCGGCGAGCGAGATCGCCGACAGCGGGTAGCGCTGCGAGGCCACCACGACGACCGAGTTGCCCGTCACGAGGGCCGGCGCGATCGCCGAGACCAGACCGACGAGCGCGGTGTCCTGCGGGGCGATGACGCCGACGACGCCCGTCGGCTCGGGCACCGAGATGTTGAAGTAGGGGCCTGCGACCGGGTTGCCGTTGCCGGCGACCTGCCCGAACTTGTCGCACCATCCGGCGTACCAGACCCAGCGGTCGATCGCCTCGTCCACCTCTCCGGCGGCGACCGGCGCCGACACGCCGGTCTGCTGCACGATCTCGTCCACGAACTGGGCGCGGCGGCCCTCGAGGATCTCGGCCACCCGGTACAGCACCTGACCGCGATTGTAGGCTGTTGCGCCCGACCAGCCCTTGACCGCGCCCCGGGCGGCCGAGACCGCATCGCGGGCGTCCTTGCGCGAGGCCAGCGCCGCATTGGCGAGGAAGCCGCCCTTCGGCGATGCGACCTCGTAGGTTCGTCCGGATTCGCTGCGAGGGAACGCGCCGCCGATGTAGAGCTTGTAGGTCTTGGGGATCGTCAGTCGCGAGCTCATGAGGAGACCTCCTTCTTGGTGGCACGGGAGAGGATTCGGGTGGCGCCGCCGGTGGCCGGTGCGCTCTTGAGGTAGGCGGCCAGGCCGTGGCGGCCACCCTCGCGGCCGTAGCCGGACTCCTTGTAGCCGCCGAACGGCGACGCCGGGTCGAACCGGTTGAACGTGTTCGCCCACACCACGCCGGCGCGCAGGCGGTCGGCGACCGCGAGGATGCGGGAGCCCTTGTCGCTCCAGACGCCGGCGGACAGTCCGTAGGGCGTGTTGTTGGCCTTCTCGATCGCCTCGCCCGGGGTGCGGAACGTCAGCACCGACAGCACCGGGCCGAAGATCTCGTCACGGGCGATGCGGTGGCTCGCCTGCACGTTGGTGAAGATCGTGGGGGCGAACCAGAACCCGCTGTCGGGAATCACGCAGTCGGCGCTCCAGCGCTCTGCGCCCTCCTCTTCGCCGATCCTGCTGAGCTCACGGATGCGGTCGAGCTGCTCGCGCGAGTTGATCGCGCCGATGTCGGTGTTCTTGTCCAGCGGGTCGCCCAGGCGCAGGGTCGACAGGCGCTCCTTCAGCCGGTCGACGACCTCGTCATGGATCGACTCCTGCACCAGCAGGCGGCTGCCCGCGCAGCACACGTGCCCCTGGTTGAAGAAGATCCCGTTGACGATGCCCTCCACGGCCTGGTCGATGGGCGCGTCGTCGAACACGATGTTGGCGGCCTTGCCGCCCAGCTCCAGCGTCAGCTTCTTGTCGGTGCCGGCGACCGTCTTGGCGATCTCGCGTCCGACCGCGGTGGAGCCGGTGAAGGCGACCTTGTTCACATCCGGATGCCGCACCAGGGCGGCTCCGGTCGCACCGGCGCCGGTGACGATGTTGACGACGCCGGCAGGCAGATCCGCCTGCTGGAGGATCTCGGCGAAGATCAGCGCCGACAGCGGGGTCGTCTCGGCCGGCTTCAGCACGACGGTGTTGCCGGCGGCCAGCGCAGGGGCGATCTTCCACGCGAGCATCAGCAGCGGGAAGTTCCACGGGATCACCTGGGCGGCGACGCCCAGCGACCGGGGGTCGGCGCCGAGGCCTGCGTAGTCGAGCTTGTCGGCCCAGCCGGCGTAGTAGAAGAACCACGCGGCCACCAGCGGCACGTCCACGTCACGGCTCTCCTTGATCGGCTTGCCGTTGTCGAGGCTCTCGGCCACGGCGAGCTCGCGCGCGCGCTCCTGCACGAGCCGGGCGATGCGGAAGAGGTACTTGCCGCGGTCGCGGCCGCTCATCTTCGACCACGTCTTGTCATAGGCGCGGCGCGCGGCGGCGACGGCGGTGTCGACGTCGGCCTCGCTCGCCGCGGCGATCGTCGCGATGTGCTTCTCGTCGGCGGGCGAGATGGTCGCGAACGACTCGCCGGCAGCCGGTCGGAACTCGCCGTCGATGAAGAGCCCGTAGTCGTCGCGCAGATTCAGGATCGCGCGGGATTCGGGGGCGGGGGCGTACTCGAGGAAACTCATGTCTCGTCCTTCGGGGTGCGCTTGTGCAAGCGTCAGTCGATGGTCACGTAGTCGGCACCGGAGTAGTGTCCGGAGGTCAGCTTCTGGCGCTGCAGCAGCACGTCGTTGAGCAGGCTCGACGCGCCGTACCGGAAGAGGTGAGGCTGCAGCCACTCCTCACCCACCGTCTCGGCGACGGTGACGAGGTACTTGATCGCGTCCTTCGAGGTGCGGATGCCTCCCGCAGGCTTGACGCCGACCTTCTCGCCGGTCGCCCGATGCCAGTCGCGCACGACCTCGAGCATGAGCAGCGTCACCGGCAGCGTCGCGGCGGGCTGGACCTTGCCGGTCGAGGTCTTGATGAAGTCGCCGCCCGCGAGGATCGCCAGCCACGACGCCCGTTTGATGTTGTCGTAGGTGTTGAGCTCGCCGGTCTCGAGGATCACCTTGAGCGACGCGTACGAACCGTCTTCGCGACGGCACGCCTGCTTGACTCGAGCGATCTGGTCGAACACGAGACCGTAGCGGCCGGCGAGGAACGCGCCGCGGTCGATCACCATGTCGATCTCGTCCGCGCCGTGGGCGACCGCCTCGGCAGTGTCGGCGAGCTTGATGTCCAGCGAGGCGCGGCCGCTCGGGAAGGCCGTCGCGACCGCGGCGACGCTGACCCCGCCGTCGTCCGGATCCCCGTGCGCCGAGCCGAGCGCCTCCACCGCGTACGGCACCATGTCGCCGTACACGCAGACGGCGGCCACCCGCGGGCACGTCGGGTCGGAGGCATCCGGGTTCAGCGCTTTCGCGACCAGCGATCGCACCTTGCCGGGGGTGTCCGCGCCCTCGAGGGTGGTGAGGTCGATCAGCTCGATGATCTTGTCGAGCGCCCACGCCTTGGACGATGTCTTGATGGAGCGGGTGCCGAGGCCCGCGGCGCGCTGCTCGAGCCCCACGGCATCGACCCCGGGCAGTCCGTGGAGATACCGCCGCAACGTGGTGTCGTCCGGTTGGCCGCCCAGCAGCTCGACGGCCCGCTCGGGCAGCGTCACGATGGAGGTGCCTGACATGTGATGACCTGGCTTTCGTGGTTGGGGTGGTGATGTGCGGGCGACGGGCAGAGGGGTCAGCCGTCGAGGAGATGGCGTGCGGTGGACTCGTCGGTGACCAGCACGGTGCACAGCCCCGACGAGACGACGGCGGCGGCGACGGCACGCTTGGCCTCGCCGGCGATCGCGGCGATGGCGACGTCGGCGCGACGCAGCTCGTCGAGCGAGAGCCCGACCGTCCGGGCGTCGAGGGCGGGATCGACGACGCGTCCGGCGGCGTCTATGTAACGCCCGACGACGTCGCCGACGGCGCCTGCGGCGACGAGCCGGTCGATGTCGGCTTCGCCGAGGTAGCCGCTGTCGACGTGCACGGAGCGATGGTCCGCGGCCCCGGCGCTGTAGAGGTACGCGTCGGCGGACCGCGCGATGGCCAGCACACGGGCGACGACGCGGTCGGCCTCGATGGCCTCCTTCGTCGCCCGATGCTCGAGGATCGCCGGACTCGGCAGGAGGGCCGCGGCCCCGCCGCCCTTCTGCGCGATGCCGACCGCCGTCGCGGCCGCGGTGCCGGGGCGGGCGCTCATGCTGAGACCGCCGTTGATCTGGACCACGTCGGTCCCGGACGACCACCCGTCGCGCAGATGGTGGGCGATGTCGGCGAGCGTGCGGCCCCAGCTGACGCCGAGGACCCGTGGACGCGGACGGAGGAGAGTCAGGTGGTCCGCTGCCGCCTGCGCGACGCGCTGCTGCAGCTCGTCGTCGCTGCGCACGCCCGCCTGCGACACGACGACGGCCTCGCGAAGGCCGCGCTCATCGCGCAGGCGCCGCTCGAGCTGAGGCCGTCGCGCGCGGGAGTGGAGGATCTCGATGCGGACGAAGCCCTCCTCCTTGGCCTGGGTCAGCAGTCGACCCACCTTCCAGCGGGTGATCTGCAGGCTTCGCCCGATCTCCTCCTGAGTGAGGTTCTCTTCGTAGTAGAGCTCGGCGGCGCGGATGCTGAGGAGTTCGTCGACGGCGTCCACGATCCTCCTTCCTTCCCCTTCAGGCTGACACAGGGCCGGGAGCGCGAGCAACATCTGCACGCAGTTTGCTCATATGAGCGTCACGGTCGCTGGCGTGTTGTGTCAGCTCCGCCGGGCGTCGAAGGGAAGCCGGTGGCCCTCGCATGCCGCAGCAGCACGAGCAGACCGATCCCGACCACCGCGCCGAACGCGATCGACAGCGCGGTGAAGGCGAACCGGTTCGCGTCCAGCGCGAGCACGATCCCGGCCGAGACGACGGCGACGGCCGCCGCCGCCAGCTTCGACCCGAACTTCAGGCCGACCGCCGGGGTCAGGCGCCCTGCCGGCGAGTCTCCGCGCGCGAGGATCAGGTCGGCGAACGCGTCGAGCGTGGCCAGCAGCGAGGCGGAGTAGGCGACCGCGCAGCCCAGCGCGCCCCACAGGTTGACGGAGTCGTCGGCCGCGGCATCCGCGACCATCAGGACCAGCGCGTGCACGCCTCGATGCTAGGCGCGTCGGCGTGGACGGTCTACGGTGTCAGGCGAGCTCGGCGCGGACACGCACGACGTCGTCCGTCATCTGCTCGATGAGCGCGCCGACGCCCTCGAACGCCACCATGCCGCGGATGCGCGCGACGAACTCCACTTCGACCGTGTGCCCGTAGAGGTCCAGGTCGGTCTCATCCAGTACGTATGCCTCCACCTGCCGCACCTTCACGTCGTCGAACGTGGGGTTGGTGCCGATGCTGATCGCGGCCGGGTAGCGGACCGTGCTGCGAGGCTCGGAGGCGCCGTCACCCGGCATCCCCTCGTCGACGAGCCAGCCGGCGTAGACGCCCTCGGCCGGCACGAAGCCCTCGAGCGAGGTCGAGAGGTTCGCCGTCGGGAAGCCCAGCGCGCGGCCGCGCTTGAGACCGTGGACCACCTCCCCCCGCACGGCGTGCGGACGGCCCAGCAGGCGCGCGGCGCCGGCGACGTCGCCGCCGTCGAGGAGCTCGCGCACCCACGTCGACGACACGCGACGCCCGGCGTCGATCGCTCGCACGTCATCGACCACGTCGACCTCGAAGCCGAACTCGGCGCCCAGTTCGCGCAGCAGCTGGGGATCGCCGGCGCCGCCGCGCCCGAAGCGGAAGTCCGCGCCGACCATCACGATCCGCACGCCGAGCGCTCCGACCAGGACGTGCTCGACGAACTCCCGCGCGCCGAGGTCGGCGAGCGAGCGATCGAAGGCGAGCATGAGCGTCGCGTCCACGCCGGCGTCGGCGAGGAGCCGCAGCTTCTGCTCGACGCCAACGAGACTTGCGGGGCAGATCTCGGGGCGCAGCAGCGCCAGCGGATTGCGGTCGAACGTGACGGCGACCACGCGCGCGCCGGCAGCCTCGGCATCCACGCGCGCCCGGGCGATGACGGCACGGTGGCCGGAGTGCACGCCGTCGAACTTCCCGATCGCGACGACCGACGGACCGAAGCCGGCCGGGACCTCGCTCGGATGCCGGAAGACGATCACGACGCGACCGCCGCTGGCGCCGCGGACGCCGGCTCGGCCACCGGATGGTGGGTCGCGAGCCACCAGATGCCCAGGAACGGCAGCACGAGCGGGACGAAGAGGTAGCCCATGCCGAACCACGACCACACCGTGGGGTGGGCGAAGAGCTCGGGGAGCGCCAGGCTGAGGGTGCCGATCACGAGCACGCCGGCGAGCTCGAACACGATCGCGATCCACGCCACCAGGTACCACCCACGCCGGCCGGCGAAGACGAGCGCGAGGGTGGCGACGATGTAGACGACCGCCGCGAGGGCCGACAGCGTGTACGCGAGGGGCGCCTCATCGAAGCGCTCGACGATCTGGACGAAGGACCGACCGGTGGCGCCGAGCGCCATGATCGCGTAGACGATCACGAGCACGCGGCCGATGCCGGACATACGGGGGCGAGCGGGCGACGTCATGACCACACGATTTTAGTTCGGATGCCGAGGCCCGAGGTGCGCCGGGCGCCCGCGCCCTCGCTCATGCGGCCTGGACGGTCCAGATCACCTGCATGCGCCACACCATGACCGCGATCGACAGCGCGGCGATGCCCATGATCACGGTGCTCCAGCGGCTGCGCTCCAGCAGCGCCCAGGCGACGGCGGCGAACGGCAGCAGCGCCGCCGAGACCAGGTACACCCAGAACTCGAGGAGGCTCCCCGTCGGCGGGTTGCCGGCGAACGGCGCCACGATCGCCACCACGATCTGCACGATCAGCAGCAGTTCGACCAGCGCGAGCGAGCCGACGGTCCAGTCGCTCGGCCGGCGCCCCGCGAGTCCCGCGATGATGCAGAACAGACCTGCCGCCACGGCGACGATCACCTGCGCGATCGTGAACCACAGGATCATCGGGGGGCCTCCTCGGGCATGTTCATGGCGCTCTTGACGTCGTCGCCGCGCCGCTCGACGATGCCGACGAGGGCGCCGTCGGGGTCGACGGCGGCCATCGGCCCGGCACCGGGCAGCCGCGCGGCGGCATCGGGCAGCCGCTTGCCGTGACGGAGGTCGCGGGCTTCGTCGGCGCTCACGTCGAACCGCCCGAGCACCGCGGTGGCCGCCGCGGCGGGCGCCAGCAGTGCGGCTTCGGCCAGGGCGTCGATGTTCGCGGCATCCGCCACGTCGAACGGCCCGATCCGCGTGCGCCGGAGCGCAGTGAGGTGACCGCCGACGCCCAGTGCCGCCCCCAGGTCCCTGGCGAGCGATCGGATGTAGGTGCCGCTGGAGCAGTCCACCTCGACGTCGAGATCGACCACTCCCCCGCCCGCGTCGCCGCGCGCCACCCGTCGCTCGGCGACCACCTCGAAGCGCGACACCGTGACCTCGCGGGCCTTCAGCTTGACCTCCTCGCCGGCGCGGGCGAGGTCGTACGCCCGGCGGCCGTCCACCTTGATGGCGGAGTAGGTGCTCGGCACTTGCGAGAGTCGTCCGGTCAGCGCCGCGACGCCGGCGGCGATCGTGGAAGCGTCGAGGGACGAGGCATCCGTCATCGACACGATCTCGCCGTCGGCGTCGTCGGTGACGGTCGCCGCACCGAGCCGGATGGTGGCCTGGTACGTCTTGTCGAGGCCCACGACGAAGGCGAGCAGGCGCGTCGCGCCCTCGACGCCGAGCACGAGGAGCCCCGTCGCCATGGGGTCGAGCGTGCCGGCGTGGCCGATCTTGCGCGTTCCCAGGGCGCGTCGGGCCCGTGCCACCGCGTCGTGCGAGGTGATGCCGCCCGGCTTGTCCACGAGCAGGAGTCCGGCGGTCGCCATCACACTCCCCCGACGATCCGCGGGTGGGCGAGGTCGCTGTTGTCGACGATGACGGATGCCGCCTCCCGCGGCCGCGCCTCGCCCAGGTACAGCTCCTGCCCGAGCCGGTAGCGCGCGTTCGACGGCGCGTCCGGATCGGGGTCGGAGCCGTCGCGCAGCGCCATGCGCGCGAACGTGGTCTGCACGGGGACGTCGAGCCAGACGGACCAGTCCCACAGGTCGCGCAGCTCGGGCCGGTGGAGGAAGATCCCGTCCACGACGAGGACCGCGTCCAGCGGCGCCGTGACCCACTGCGACTCGACCGGCGCATCGCGCACCACGTCGAACGCGGCGAGCTGGAACCCCGTCGCCGCCGCCGTCTGGGCGCCGTCGCGGAACGGGTCGATCAGCGTACGGCGGAAGGTCGGGTAGTCGTAGGAGTCGCGGTAGAAGCCCTCCGGGCTGTGACGGCCGCGCACGTAGCGCTCCGAGCGCGGGCGGTGGAAGCCGTCGATGCTCGCGCGGAACACCGCGTCGCCGGTCTCGGCGAACACCTCCGCGAGGCCGTCGGCGAACATGGTCTTGCCGGCGCCGTCGAGGCCGTCCACCGCCAGGATCACGCGGCCGGCGAGGTGGCGCCGTCGCACCCGTTCGCGCAGGTCGCGCCACAGCGTCGTGGTCGGCGTGACGGGGAGGCGCATGGTTCCCAGCCTACGGCGCGCCCGGCCCTCCGCCCGGCCGCTGCCGAGCCGTCCGGTCGGAGGAGATCTGCAGGAACGAGGAGTCTTCGGTGCTGGGTCTCCTCTGGTGCGCCGATCGCCGCCGATACGCTGTCGCGCAGTGAGGCCGACGCGACTCGGCCAGGCTCACCGCGAGCGGTGGAGACCCTGGGCGACCGCGCGCGTGATGAGGTCCTGCACCTCCGGCCAGCGGTGCACCACCTGGCCGTATCCCACGCGGATCACGTGGTAGCCCATGAGCGCGAGCCGCGCGTCGTGGGCGATGTCCTTCTCGCGCTGGACACCGACATGGGTGCCGCCGTCGATCTGCAGCACGAGCCGCTCGCCGATGAGGAAGTCGACCGGCCTTCCGGCGATCCAGATCTGGGGCCGCACGGGCAGATGCATCCACTTCAGGCGCGGGGGCACGAAGGACTCGAGACCCGAGTCCGACCAGGGCGTCGCCACGTCGGCCAGTCGGCGGCCCGCCGGCCCGAGCGGCAGCCTGCGCATGGTCTCGAGGTCCACCAACGACCGATTGAGCGCGGACTCCCAGATCGCCAAGGCACGCTCGTGCGGCTGACAGCTCGCCGCGATGGCGAGCACGTTCTCGATGGGATCCACGAGGGCATCCGGATGCCGCGGCAGCGGTGGCTGCGCCCAGTGGACGTGGGCGCCGCCCATCCGGACGGCACCGGAGTGGCTCGGCGCGGCGACATGCGGCTCGCCGTCATGGAGGACCCAGAGGCCCAGGCGGCCGGCCTGCGTCACGCAGGTCAGGACCACGCCGCACCGGGCGGCCGAGACGAGCGCGGGATCGGCGCCCGGCGTCGCGACCCACCCCTTCCGCACACGGTCGAGTCGACCGTCCGCGACGGCCTTGCCGATGGCGTGCCGCGTCCAGCCCTGATCCATCAGGGTCGAGGTGCGCACGACTCCGACGCGGCCAAGGCTCGCCTGCGCGGCATCCGCTGTCCATCGCATGCTGCTCAGCCTGATGGAGCGGCTCGTCTGGGACGTGCGCGCTCGTCCGATCGGTGGACGGTCAGCGCCCGGGGGCTCCTGTGCAGGAGGCGCGGAAGAGGAGATCGGCCGGACAGAGGACGCGTCTTGGCGATCACTCCTCTCCTGGGCAGATCTCCTCTGATGAGCCGTGCCGGATGCCGAGACCTAGGCTGGAGCGCATGCCCGACCTCGCTGCGCCGCTCACGGAGTGGTACCGCGAGAACGCGCGAGACCTGCCCTGGCGGCGCCCGGGCTTCGGCGCGTGGGGAGTGCTCGTGAGCGAGTTCATGCTCCAGCAGACGCCGGTGATACGGGTGATCCCCCACCTGGAGGCGTGGCTCGCGCGCTGGCCGACGCCGGCTGACCTCGCCGCGGCGGCGCCGGCCGACGCGGTGCGTCAGTGGGCCAACCTCGGGTATCCGCGGCGCGCGCTGTGGCTGCACCGGGCTGCCGTGGAGATCCGCGACCGCCACGGCGGGGTCGTCCCCCGCGACGTGGAGGCGCTCCTCGCCCTCACCGGCATCGGCGACTACACCGCCCGCGCGGTCGCCGTGTTCGCGTACGGCGACCGTCATCCCGTGGTCGACACCAACACCCGGCGGGTGCTGGCCCGGGCCGTCGACGGCCGGTCCCAGCCCGGCCCGCCCGCGCGGCGGGACCTCGACGCGATGGCTGCTGTCCTCCCCGGGGAACGGTCCGCGGCGGCGGTCGTGAACGCCGCCGCGATGGAGCTCGGGGCCACCGTGTGCGTCGCCCGCAACCCGCGCTGCGACGCGTGTCCGCTCACCGCCGTCTGCGCCTGGCGGGCCGCCGGGTACCCCGACACCGGCGACGACCGGCGCCGGCAGGGGCGCTACGAGGGCAGCGACCGGCAGGCGCGCGGTGCGGTGCTGAAGGTCCTGCGGGATGCCGCGACCCACGCCGTGCCGCTGCCCGATGTCGTGCCCGACTGGCCCGACGCGGGGCAGCGCGACCGCGCGATCGACTCGCTCATCGCGGACGGCCTGGCCGAGGCATCCGACGGTCTGCTCCGCCTTCCGGCGTGACGCCTCGCATCGGGACGGACGACGGATGCCGCTACCGGCGGACCGGCGGCGGCATCGGTGGCCCGTGGCGGGTCAGCCCTCGTCGTCGAGCTCGCGGGGCTTCACGTAGGGGTCGGCGTCGCCGGCGTACGTGGCCGACGAGGCCATTCCGGCAACCGCCTGGTCGCGCTCGCGCGCCTCGCGCAGGAGATCCTCGATGTGACCGGCGTTCTCGGGGATCGCGTCGGGGATGAACTCCAGCGACGGGGTGAGGCGCACGTTGAGGTGCTTGCCCAGCTCCGAGCGCAGCATCCCGGTGGCGGATTTGAGCGCCGCCGCCGAAGCGGCCCGCTCCTCCGCCGAGCCGAGCACCGTGTAGAACACCGAGGCGTGCTGGAGGTCACCGGTGACGCGGACGTCGGTGATGGTGACGAACCCGAGCCGCGGGTCGCGCAGCCCCTTCTCGAGGCGCTCCGCCAGGATCACGCGGATGCGGTCGCCCAGGCGTGCCTGTCGCTCTGATGCCATGATCACTCCTTCCGACGCGTGAGGGACGCCCCGCAGGGCGCCCCTCACGTCCGCGACTACGCGCGGGGCTTCTCGACCATCTCGGTGGTCTCGATCTCGTCGCCCACCTGGATGTCGTTGTACTTGCCGAGGCCGATACCGGCTTCGAAGTCCGTGCGGACCTCAGTGACGTCGTCCTTGAACCGGCGCAGCGACTCGATGGCCAGGCCGTCGGCGATGACCACGCCGTCGCGGATGACGCGCGCCTTGGCGTTGCGCGTGATCGTGCCCGAGCGGACGATGACACCGGCGATGTTGCCGAACTTCGAGGAGCGGAACACCTCGCGGATCTCGGCGACACCCGACTGGACCTCTTCGTACTCCGGCTTGAGCAGGCCCTTCAGCGACTGCTCGACGTCATCGATCGCGTTGTAGATGACGGAGTAGAACCGGACGTCCACGCCCTCGCGGGTCGCGCGTTCGCGGGCCTTGGTGTCGGGGCGGACGTTGAAGCCGATCACAATCGCGTTGTCGATCGTGGCCAGGTTGATGTCGGACTCGGTGATCGCGCCCACACCACGGTGGATGATGCGCAGCTGCACCGAGTCGTCGACCTCGATCTTGAGCAGCGACTCCTCGAGCGCCTCGACGGCACCCGACACGTCACCCTTGATGATGAGGTTGAGCGACTCGACCTTGCCCTCTTCGAGAGCGCGGGTGAAGTCCTCGAGCGAGATGCGCTTGCGGGCCTTGGCCAGCTGGGCGTTGCGCTCGGCGGCCTCGCGCTTCTCGGCGATCTGGCGGGCGGTGCGGTCCTCCTCGGTCACGATGAACGTGTCGCCGGCGCGCGGCACCGAGTTGAGACCCTGCACCTGCACCGGACGCGAGGGGTAGGCCTCCTCGACCGCGTCGCCGTTCTCGTCGATCATCGCCCGCACGCGGCCGTAGGCCGTGCCGGCGACGATCGCGTCACCGACGCGGAGCGTTCCGGACTGGATGAGGACGGTCGCCACCGAGCCGCGGCCCTTGTCGAGCTTCGCCTCGATCGCGACGCCGCGGGCATCCTTGTTCGGGTTGGCGGTGAGGTCCAGACCCGCGTCCGCGGTGAGCAGCACCGCGTCGAGGAGCTCCTGGATGCCGGTGCCCTGGCGGGCCGACACGTCGACGAACAGCACGTCGCCGCCGTACTCCTCCGCGACCAGGCCGTACTCGGTGAGCTGCTGGCGCACCTTGGCAGGGTTCGCCTCGGGCTTGTCGACCTTGTTGACGGCGACCACGATCGGGACGTTTGCCGCCTGCGCGTGGTTCAGCGCCTCCACCGTCTGCGGCATGATGCCGTCGTCGGCGGCGACCACGAGGATCGCGATGTCGGTGACCTGCGCACCACGGGCACGCATGGCGGTGAACGCCTCGTGACCCGGGGTGTCGATGAAGGTGATCGCGCGCTCGATCTCGTCGTGTTCGGTCCAGACCTGGTACGCACCGATGTGCTGCGTGATGCCGCCGGCCTCACCGGCGACCACGTTGGTCTGGCGGATGGCGTCGAGCAGTCGCGTCTTACCGTGGTCGACGTGCCCCATGACGGTCACCACCGGAGGCCGGATCTCGAGGTCCTCCTCGTTCTCCGCCTCCAGCTCGGCCTCGAGGTCGAGACCGAAGCCCTCCAGGAGCTCCTTGTCCTCGTCCTCGGGCGAGACCATCTGGATCTTGTAGCCGAGCTCCTCGCCGAGCACCTCGAAGGTGGCCTCGTCGAGCGACTCGGTCGCCGTCGCCATCTCACCCAGGTTGAACAGGATGGTCACGAGCGTGCCGGGCTGCACGGTGTAGCCGCGCAGCGCCTCGAGCTTGTCTGCGAAGTCGGCGATCGACGCGCCGCGGCGCAGGCGGATGATCTCGCCGTTGCCCTTCTGGACATTGACGCCGCCGACGACCGGCGCCGACCGCATCTCGAATTCCTGGCGCTTCGCCCGACGCGACTTGCGCTGCTTCGACTTGCCGCCGCCCTTGCCGAAGGCTCCGGCGGTGCCACCGCCGGGTCCGCGGCCACGACCGCCGCCGCCGGGACGACCGGCGAACCCGCCGGGCGCACCGCCGCCGGGGCGCTGGAAGCCGCCGCCCGCACCGCCACCGGCGCCGCCGGGACGACCGGGGCCGCCGGGACGCTGCTGGAACGGCGCACCGGGACGACCGCCGCCACCGGGACGACCGGCGCCACCCGCGCGCGGAGCGCCCGGGCGCGGGGCTCCGGGTCGGGGCGCCTGCGGGCGGGGGATGTTCCCGGGTGACGGGCGCTGGCCCATGCCCTGCGCCGATGCGAAGGGGTTGTTGCCGGGACGCGGGCCCGCGGGACGCTGGCCCATGCCCTGCGACGACGCGAACGGGTTGTTGCCGGGCCGCGGGGTGCCGCCCGGGCGCGGGGGCTGGGGGGTTCCCGCGGCCGGACCGGGCTTGGCGGCACTGGGAGCGGCCGGGGCGCCGGGCGCCTTCGCCGCCGGAGCGGCGGCAGCCGGAGCAGCCGGGGCGGCGGGGGCGGATGCCTCGGCCGCCGGGGCGGCCGGCGTCGCCGGAGTGCTCGGACGCGCGGGTCCGGGTTTGACGGCCGGGCCGGGCTTGGCAGCGGGCGCACCGGGCTTGGCAGCGGGCGCGCCGGGCCTGCCGGCAGCGGGCTTCGCCGCGGGTGCGGCCGCGTCAGCGGCCTTGCCCGCGCCGTCCGCCTCGAGGGCGGCGCGGAGCTTGCGAGCCACCGGGGGCTCGATGGTCGACGAGGGGCTCTTGACGTATTCGCCGAGCGCCTTCAGCTTCTCGAGCGCGACCTTGCTGTCGACGCCGAGCTCGGAAGCGATCTCGTGCACGCGTGGTTTGGCAGCCACAATTCTCCTGTCTGGGTCCACCCAGACAGGGCAGACCGTTAATCGCGGACGGGTCTCATTTCGAGCCGTTCACTTTGTTTCCATAGCCGTTCAGCCTTTTCGCTGGATGTGCTTCTCGATGGTCTGCGTGTCAAGCGGGCCTGACACACGCAATGCCCGCACGAAGGCGCGGCGCCGGATGGCGGCATCCACGCACTCACGCGTCTCGTGCACCCACGCGCCCCGTCCGGGCATCGATGCACGCTCGTCGGGGACGAGGACGGAATCGATGGAGACCACTCGCAGAAGAGTGGACCGGGGAGCGCGCGTGCGGCATCCGACGCACGTTCGTACGGCTTCCATTCTACACGCCCGGGCTGGGAGCTCGGCGACCCGCCGGGGCAGGTCAGCTGTCCTCGAGGATGCTGTCGGGCTGGATGTCGATCTTGGCGCCGGTCAGCTTCGCGGCGAGCCGCGCGTTCTGCCCCTCCTTGCCGATCGCGAGCGACAGCTGGTAGTCGGGGACGAGTGCGCGCACCGCCTTGCTCGCGGCGTCGAGCACGAAGCTGGAGGTGACCTTCGCGGGCGAGAGGGCGTTCGCCACGAACTTCGCCAGTTCCGGGTCGTAGTCGACGATGTCGATCTTCTCGCCGCCCAGCTCCTCGGTGACCGCGCGGACGCGGCGGCCCAGTTCGCCGATGCAGGCGCCCTTGGCGTTGATGGAGGGATCGTTGGCCTTGACCGCGATCTTGGTGCGGTGGCCGGCTTCGCGCGCGAGCGAGACGATTTCGACCAGACCCGCGGGGATCTCGGGCACCTCGAGCGCGAACAGCTTTCGGACGAGACCGGGGTGGGTGCGCGACACGGTGATCGAGGGGCCCTTCGCGCCCTTGGCCACCGACGTCACGTAGACGCGCAGGCGCGAGCCGTGGGCGTAGTCCTCTCCGGGGACCTGCTCCTCGGGCGGGAGGATCGCCTCGACGGTGCCGAGGTCGACATGCACCATGCGCGGGTTGGGGCCCTGCTGCACGACGCCGGCGACGATGTCGCCCTCCTTGCCGCGGAACTCGCCGAGCACGGCGTCGTCGGCGATGTCGCGCAGCCGCTGGCTGATGACCTGCTTCGCGGCGAAGGCGGCGATACGCCCGAAGTCCTCGGGAGTGGACTCCTCCTCGCCGATCACGGCGCCCTCGTCGTCGCGCAGCGGGATGAACACGGCCACGTGACCGGTCTTGCGGTCCAGTTCCGCGCGTGCGCCCTCCGGCAGCTCCCCGGTGGGCGAGGTGTGCTTGGCATACGCGGTCAGGATCGCCTGCTCGATGATCCGCACGAGCTCATCGAACGGGATCTCCTTCTCGCGCTCGACGGTCCGCAGAAGTCCGAGATCGATGTCCACAATGGCCTCCGTATTCAGCTCTCACCGGCACGTCGCCGCGCCGGAACCCTCCAACATTACCGGATGCCGTCTCCCCCGGTGCGGTCGGCCGCCCGCGTGCGCTCACGACGGACAGTCGTTGACGTGCGTGTCCTCGCGCGCGAAGCGGGCGTCGGTCCAGTCGATGATCACCGGCACGAACGCCGAGCCGGGAAGGAGGGGCCGGAGGTGGTCGTAGCCCCGGTACTCGAGGCTGCGCACCTGCTCCCCCTTTGCGCACAGGCGGTCGACGAACTCCTGCTGCAGCCGCGGCGGGATGACCTCGTCCTGGTCGCCCCACGCGACGAGGATGGGCTGGTCCCAGGGACCGGTCGGGGTGTTGTCCTCCAGGCGCCTGCCGAGCGGTCCGGCCGTGAGGTCCGCGACGTACAGCGGGCGGTCCTCCGACACGCCGAGCGCGGTCGCCACCGAGACGACGACGCCCGGCTCGGAGGGACAGCGCTGCGTCATCTCGCGGACGATCGCCTCCGAGCCCGGAGCGATGTACCGGTTCAGGTCGACGTCGGGATAGGTGTCGGCGTAGGGCACGAGCACCCACGAGATGAGGATCGACAGCAGCACGCCGGCGTCGCCTCGCGTGAGCTCCTCGGCGAGCGCCAGCGGATCGGCCGCGGGTGCGAGCACAGCCGTCCCGCGGATGTCGAGATCCGGGGCGTAGTCGCCCGCGATCTGCGACATCCACAGCGCCGCGTGACCGCCCTGCGAGTGGCCCCACGCGACGGTGCGGCTCGACAGCGTGAGGCCCTCCAGCTCGTCGGCGGCCAGGACGGCGTCCAGCGACGAGCGCGCCTCGCCCCGGCCGATGAGGTAGGGGAAGACGCCGGGGGCGCCCTGGCCGGAGTAGTCGGATGCCACGACCACCCAGCCTTCGGCCATCGCGCGGTCCAGACCGGGGATCGCCCACCTCGTCGCCGAGGCGTCCCGCAGGCTCGGCGCGCACCCCCGCGCGACGCCGGTGGTGCCGTGGTTCCAGGCGACCACGGGGCGCGGACCCGGCGGCGGATCCTGCGGAGAGATGACGAGCGCGCTGGCGGTGGCCGGCTGCCCGAGAGCGTCGCGCGTCGTGTAGAGGATGCGCCGCACCTCGGCATCGGGCGGCTTCTGCCCCGAGAAGTCGTCGGAACGGATCAGCCGTCCGTGCTCGTACGGCACGACCTCGGGCGGATCGTAGAACGCGTCCACCACCTGAGCGCCGTCCTCGAACCAGGAGTTGGCCCACCACCCGCCCGCGACGAGGCCGAGCAGGATCGCTGCGAGGGCATAGCGGCCGGCGGCCAGCCACCCGGCGCGGGCTCGGGAGGCCGGCCCCGGCGGAGTGCGAGGACCGGCGGGGCGCGCCGGGCCGGGGGGCGCGGCATCCGTCCCCGTCTTCCCGGCGCGGGTCCGGGCGTCCGACGGCACGGTGCGCCGGCCCTCCACGAACGCGCGGACGGCGCGCACCAGCAGCGTCGCGCCGAAGACGATGGTGCGCACTCCGAACACCACCGCGACGACCAGCACCGTCACATCGGGCCACGCGTACGCGAGGACGCCGAAGGCGATCTGCGCACCGCCCCACACGGCCGCCAGCACCCGCTGGCTCACGGTGCCGCGGGCGATCGCGTCGTAGAGCGACGCCAGGCCGCCGAGGACGAGCAGGACGGCGATGAGCTCGGGCAGGAGCTCGAGTGTGCGCCCGAGTCCGAGGAGAATCGCCAGCCCGAGCGCGAGCCACACCGAGCCGAACAGCAGGCGGGACCACAACGGCGTCTCGGGTGCGGAGAACACGCGCGCCAGGCCGGAGAAGATCGCACTCAGGCCGACATAGATCGTCAGCAGCAGCAGCGAGGTCAGCGGCCGCGTGACGATCAGCAGTCCGGTCAGAAGAGCCAGGGCGCCCACGACGACCAGCACGACCGGAGAGGCACCGCGGACCACGCGCGGGACGATGCTCCATCCGGACGGCGCCTGCCTGCGGTCCGCGCGGATCATCCGCCTCATGATAATCCAGCGGCCTTCGCCGCCGTCGGGCTGCGCACGGACCCGCCGAGAAGGTCAGGCCGCGGCGCATGCCGTCGTCAAGTCCCTGCGCAGGAGGCGGCCGCGGTCTACCGTGAGGGCGTGGAGAGCGGCGACGGCGTGAAGGAGAGTGCCAAGCAGCTCGCGCGCGATGCGGAGTCGAACTCCGTGTTCGAAGTCCTGGCGCGAGCCGGCTACGTGGCCAACGGCGTGATCCACGCGATCATCGGGATCATCGTCCTCGTCATCGCCTCCGGCGGCGACGGCGAGGGAGACCAGGCCGGCGCGCTGAAGGCGGTCGCGAGCGCGCCCGCCGGTTTCGTGCTGCTGTGGCTCGTCGCCGTGGGGCTGTGGGCGCTGGCCGTCTGGCACGCCGGCGAGGGACTGCTGGCCCACGACTGGACGGGCGACACGAAGGGCGCCGCGCGCAAGTGGGGGCGGCGAGTGGCGGAGTGGGGACAGGCCGCGGTGTTCGCCGCTCTCGGTGCGATCGCGGCGGCCGTCGCGCTGGGCGCTCGCCCCGACGGCGAGCAGGCCGCGGAGGCGGGGAGCCAGGTGCTGCTGCGGATCTGGGGGGGATCGATCGTCCTCTTCCTCATCGGTCTCGGCATCGGCATCGGCGGCATCTCCTTCATCGTCATGGGGGTGCTGCGCAGCTTCCGCAAGCGGATCGAGGTTCCCGACGGCGCGCTCGGACGCACCGTCACCGTTCTCGGCATCGTGGGCTTCGTGGCGAAGGGCATCGCCCTGGCGATCGTCGGCGTGCTCCTGGTGATCGCCGCCCTCGGCACCGACGCCGAGACGGCCGGGGGGCTGGACGGCGCCGTGGACGCGCTGCTGGACCTGTTCCTCGGGCCGGCGCTGGCGTGGGTGGTGGGCCTCGGGCTCATCGCGTACGCCGTCTTCACGGTCGCACGGGCCCGCCTCGCCCGGATGTGATCAGCGCGGCCCGCTAGGACGAGGCATCCGCGGTGTCAACAGTCTGGAGCGCTCGCCCGCAGCAGACGAGGCTTGCAGACATGACGAACACAGACGAAGATCTCGTGACCGGTCCGGAGGCGATCGCCCGCGTGAAGGAGCTCGTGGAGGACATCGACTTCACGATGCTGACCACGCGCGACACCGCCGGCAATCTGGTCAGCCGCCCCATGAGCACGCGGCAGATGGACGATGCCGGCGACATCTGGTTCTTCACGCTCGCCGGCACCGCGAAAGTGGCCGAAGCGCAGGCCGACCCGCAGCACGACGTCGGGCTGTCGTACCTCGATCCCAAGGGCCACCGCTATGTCTCGGTGGCGGGACGCGCGGAGGTGGTCCGCGACGAGGCCAAGATGAAGGAGCTCTACTCCCCCGATCTCGACATCTGGTTCGAGGACGGCCTGGACACACCCGGCATCGTGCTGCTGCGCGTGACGCCGGTCGAATGCGAGTTCTGGGAGCCGAAGCACGGGAAGCTCGTGACGGCCGCGGGCATGCTGAAGGCGCTCGTGACCAAGGACACCCCCGACGACACCATGTCGCACGGCAGGGTGAGCTGCTGACCCAGCGAGCCGAGGTCAGCCCGCCGGCGCCGATTCGAGGGCGTTGACCGCTCGGATCAGGCGGTACAGCTCTCCCACCCGGAACTGGTTCAGCCGCAGCACGAGCCGCGGCAGGTCGACGCGGTCATCGTCCTCGCGCTCGACCGTGAGAGCGCCCCGGCGCTCGATGCCGCCGTCTGTCAGGAGCGCGCGGAACTGCCGATTCAGGGCGGCCAGCTCCGCGTCGGTGGGCTCCGCCTTCAGTCGCAGCACGAGGCGCTTGCCCACCCACCGCAGCGAGTCGTAGTTGCGGTAGAACCCGGTGAGCTCGTCCACCGCCTCGGTCACCGAGTCGGTGATCAGCACGCGGTCGAAGTCGCCGGGCGAGATCACCCCCGAGGTGAGCAGGTGCTCGTCGACGAAGCGCCGCAGGCCCGCCCAGAATCCGCCGCCGGGGGCGTCGAGCAGGACGATGGGCACGGGGTCGGCCTTGCCCGTCTGCTGCAGTGTCAGCAGCTCGAACATCTCGTCGAGCGTGCCGAACCCCCCGGGCACGCACACGAACCCGCGCGACTCCTTCACCAGCATCAGCTTGCGCGTGAAGAAGTACTTCATGGCGACGTTGCGCGCGCTCTCGCCGAGGACGGCGTTCGGCTTCTCCTCGAACGGCAGCCGGATCGAGACCCCCAGGGAGTGGTGAGGGCCGGCACCCTCCGCGGCGGCCTGCATGATCCCCGGGCCGGCGCCGGTCACGACGAGCCACCCGCGCACCGCGAGCGCAGCGGCCACCTCCGACGCCTGCCGGTACAGCGCGTCCTCGGGGCGCGTGCGCGCGGAGCCGAAGATGGTGGCCTTGGGCGCGTCGTCGTAGGGCGCGAAGAGCCGGAACGCCGCGCGCATCTCGGTCAGCGCGGAGCTGGCGATCTTGAGGTCCAGCCGGTCCGCGCCGTCCATGCCCAGGCCGATCCCGGTCGTCAGGATGCGCGCGACGAGGTCCGCGTTGTCGCTGATGCCGGCGTCCGCGAGGATGCGCCGTACGTCATCGGTGACCTCGGGCGGGACGACGGTGCTTTCGCTCATGCCTCCACGTTGCCACGTCCGCGACGCTCCGGGGCGATCCGGCCTCAGCGGGCGGAGAGGCGGGCGGCGGCATCCGCGACAGCCACGACCTCCCGCTCACCGGTGCGCCGGTCCCACAGCTCGACCTGGCCGTCGGCTGCCCCGCGGCCCACAATGACGATGCGCGGCACCCCGATGAGCTCGGCGTCGCCGAACTTGACCCCCGGCGACACCTTGGGCCGGTCGTCGTAGACGACGTCGAGACCGGATGCCTCGAGCTCGGCCGCGAGCGACGCCGCGAGGTCGTACGCCACCTGGTCCTTGCCGGTGGCGACCACGTGCACGTCGAACGGCGCGACGGCCGCCGGCCAGATGAGCCCGCGTTCGTCGTTGTTGAGCTCGGCGATGATCGCGAGGATGCGCGTGACCCCGATGCCGTACGAGCCCATCGTGACGGTGACGAGCTTGCCGTTCTCGTCGAGGACCTTCAGCCCCAGCGTCTCGGCGAAGAAGCGCCCGAGCTGGAAGACATGGCCGATCTCCATGCCGCGCGCCAGCTCCACCGGGCCCGACCCGTCGGGAGCCGGATCGCCCGCGCGCACGGTGGCGACCTCGACGAATCCGTCGCCGGTGAAATCCCGTCCCGCCACGAGGGTGTGCACGTGCTTCTGGTCGATGTTGGCGCCGGTGACCCAGGCCGTGCCGTCGACGACCCGCGGGTCGAGCAGGTACCGGATGCCGGTCGCCGACTCCTCGCCGAGCACCGGGCCGGTCTCGGACCACGGGCCGATGTACCCCTTGACGAGGAGGGGATGGCGCTCGAAGTCCTGCTCGGACGCCGGCTCGACGGCCGCAGGGGCGAAGGCCACCTCGACGCGCTTGTCGTCGACGTCGCGGTCGCCCGGGATGCCGACGATGACGAGTTCGCGACGTCCGTCGACGTGCGTGAGGGCCAGGACCACGTTCTTGAGGGTGTGCGCGGCCGTCCACCGCGTCACCCCTGCGGTGGCGGGACCGGCGATGCCCGGCTCCGGCGCGTCGAGGTGCGCTTCGGCGTGGGCGACCAGCGTCTCGATCGTCGGCGTGTCCGGAGAGTCGAAGATGACGGGGGCTCCCAGCCCGTCGGAATCGATCGCGTCCGGTGCCACCGTCGTGAACGCCTCGACGTTGGCGGCATAGCCGCCGGCGGACCGGACGAAGGTGTCCTCGCCGACGGGCGTCGGGTGCAGGAACTCCTCCGAGCGCGCACCGCCCATGAGTCCGTTGTCGGCGGCGACGATGACGTACTCCAGGCCCAGCCGTTGGAAGATGCGCTCGTAGGCGTCGCGCTGCGACTGGTACGAGGCATCCTGACCCTCGTCGGTGTAGTCGAACGAGTACGCGTCCTTCATGGTGAACTCGCGGCCGCGCAGCAGGCCGGCGCGCGGACGCGCCTCGTCGCGGTACTTGTCCTGGATCTGGTAGATCATCAGCGGCAGGTCCTTGTACGAGGAGTACAGGTCCTTCACCAGCAGCGTGAACATCTCCTCGTGCGTCGGCGCCAGGAGGTAGTCCGAACCCTTGCGGTCCTGCAGGCGGAAGATGCCGTCGCCGTACGACGTCCATCGTCCCGACGCCTCGTAGGGCTCCCGCGGCAGCAGCGCCGGGAAGTGCACCTCGTACGCACCGGCGTTCGTCATCTCCTCGCGGATGACCGCCTCGATGCGCGCCTTGACCCGCAGCCCCAGCGGCAGCCAGGTGAAGACACCGGGCGCGGCGCGTCGGATGTATCCGGCGCGCACGAGCAGCCGGTGGCTCGTGACCTCGGCGTCGGCGGGGTCTTCACGGAGCGTGCGGAGGAAGAAGTGCGACAGACGGGTGACCACGAGGGACAAGTCTAGGGCGAGCGGATGCCGCCGCCCGGCGTCACGGGTGCAGCCCCGCAAGGAGCGTCCCGGTCAGCGGCAGGGCGTCGGTGGTGGCGCGGGTGATGTCGGGCGTGACCATCAGCACGTTCACCCCGTCGGTGGCCACGACGACCGAAGCCGACCCCTCGTAGCGGTCGAGCCCCGGCGCGACGACTGCCGCCTGGGCGCCCGCCACGCTCACCGGCTGTGCGCCGTCCGCGGCCAGAGCGGTGGGGAACGCGATCGCGCCACCGGGCACGACGTCGACGCGCACCACCTCTCCCCTGCTGGTGTCGCCGTCCCCGGAGGTGAAGTGAAGCTCGCACCAGCTCGTGGCCCCGGCGAACAGGGCGATGCCCTCGAGACTGTCGGTCGCCTCGCCGCGGCTGCTCTGCGAGAGCAGCGCGACGCGCTCGAACCCGTACGAGCCGGGATCGACGGATGCCGCCAGCTCGGCGCAGTCCGGCAGCGCCCACCACTGCGCCGTGCGCACGGCGGGGCTCGGTGCCGGGTGATTCGCCAGCCGCGCGGAGGCGTCGGCGAAGAGACCCTCGACGCCCGCGGCCGTCACGACACCGGCATCGCCGGCGGCGCGCACCACCATCCAGGTGCCGCCGGCCAGACCGGCCGCCGCGCACTGGACGCGGGAGCCGTCCTCGATCGGCGTGCAGCCGGTCGGCGTGCCGGCGCGCAGGTCCTCGCCGACCACCGCCTCGGGGTAGGCGAACAGGTGCGCGGTCGCGGCGAGATAGGCGCCGTCAGAGACCCACACGCAGTCGATCCCGCCGAGCACCTCGTTGGCACCCGTCTTCCAGCGGTAGTCGGACCGCACCATGTCGATCCCGGTCACGGACTCGACGGCCGCGTCGTCGAGGGCGTTCGCGCACTCGCCGGCGAACGGAGTGACCCCCTGGGCCGGAGCGGCCGGGGCGGTGGGCTCGGGGGCCGGCTCCGGCGTCGGGGTGGGCGTGGGCGTCGGTGTCGGCACCGGCTCCGTCTCGCTCACCGTGGGGGCCGGGGCGGGCCGGGCGTCCGAACCCAGCAGCGCCGCGGTGGTGACGGCTCCGCCGCTGACCACGCCGATGAGGACGAGTGCGACGGCGCCTGCCGCGATGCGCACGCGGCGGTCGCCGGCGGGGCGGATGCGCTGGGCGCCCGCGAGGACGAGGTCGCGCATCTCGCTGTGCTCCCGCGGCGTCAGGTCGTCGTTCATGCCCATGCTCCCTCGATGGATGCCATCTCCTCGCGCAGCCTCGCCTTGGCCCGGGCGAGACGCGACTTCACGGTGCCGAGGGGGATGCCGAGCGTCTCCGCCGCAGCCCGATCGGGGTAGCCCTCGAGCACCGTCAGCACGACGACGCTCTGCTCCCGGGCCGGCAGCCGCTTGAGCGCGGCGAGCACGCCGCTCTCGTCCGGGCCCTGCGGCGGACCGGCGTCGGCCGCCGCCGGCGTCCGTGCGAGCAGCGACCGGTACCGGCGGCCGGAGCGCTCGAGGTTGCGAGCGCAGTTCGACACCGCGTTCAACAGCCAGGGCAGCGGCGAACCGTCCACGAGCCGCACCGACTCGCGTTTGCGCCACAGTTCGAAGAAGCCGATCGTCACGGCATCCTTCGCGTCCTCCCGTGCGGTGAGGAGGCGGCGGGCGTGCCGGAAGAGACGCGCCTCGTGGCGATCGAACAGCGCCGCCAGCGCGGCTTCGTCGCCGGCCAGCACCCGTCCCCACAGGGCCGCGTCATCATCGTCCATACCCTGTAGTGTCCGCATTCGGCCGGATGGTTCCCACCCCTCCTGGTGGGACGACCGCGGTCCTCCTCACCGGATGCGGCGGCCCAGGTGCAGCACCTCGCGCACGACGAGTCCCGCGACGAGTGCCCAGAATGCCGCGCTCACGCCCGCCACGGCGATCCCCGACGCCGCGACGAGGAAGGTCACCACCGCCGGCAGGCGCTCCCCCGGGTCGTCGATCGCCTGCTGCACCGATGATCCGAAGGCGGCGAACAGCGCGAGCCCCGCGACCGCGGGGACGACGGCCGCCGGCGCGACCACGACCAGCGCGACCAGCGCCGCCGACAGGCCGCCCAGCACCATCCCGCTGATCCCGGTCGCCACCCCGGCCACCCATCGGCGGTCGGGATCGGGGTCGGCGTCGGGAGCCGCAGCGAGGGCGGCGCTGATCGCGGCGAGGTTGATGGCGTGCCCGCCTGCGGTCGCGCCGACGGCCGTGCCGACCCCGGTCACCAGCATCGCCGGGCGCCACGGCACCCGGTAGCCGAAGCTGCGCATGATCGCGACGCCCGGGACGTTCTGCGACGCCATCGTCACCAGGAAGAGCGGCAGCGCGAGCCCCACCACTGCTCCCAGCGTCAGCGTGGGCGCGGTGAACTCCAGCCGCGGCACGAACAGCGCCGGGTCGAGGGCTGCGCCGGTCGCGGCCACATCGACGGCGACCACGACGGATGCCGCCACGAAGGCCAGCGGCACCGCCCACCGAGGGGCGAGACGGACGAAGACGAGCCACGTGAGCACGACCGGGACGACGCCCCACGGATTCGCGACCAAGCCGGTGACGGGCGCGAGGCAGAGCGGAAGCAGCACGCCCGCGAGCATCGCCTGGGCGATCGAGGGCGGGATCCGGGCGATCAGCCGTCCCAGCTGCGGCCAGAGCGCCGTCAGCAGGATGAGCGCCGCGGTGACGAGGAACGCGCCGACCGCGGCGGGCCAGCCGCCCTCGACGGCGCCCGTGGCGGCCAGCACCGCGGCGCCCGGCGTCGACCACGCCACGGTGATCGGCATGCGATAGCGCCACGCCAGCAGGAGACCGGAGGCACCCATGGTGAGGCAGAGGATGAGCAGTCCACTCGCCGCCTGCGCGCGATCGGCCCCCACGGCGTCCAGACCGGTCAAGACGACGGCGAAGGAGCTCGTCACCCCGACGAGCGCCGTGACGATGCCCGCCACGATCGGACGGGACAGCGGTGCCGACGCCGGCGGCGGTGCGCTCGCGGCGGACTCAGCGTCGGTCATGACATCGGATCATGCCATGGCGGGTGCCTGCGGCCCGGCGCCGCCCGACTCGAGCTCAGCCAGCACGTCGCGGATCATCCGGTGTCCCTGCGCCTCGAAGGCGCCGTCGCGGACCTGGTGCGCCCAGGCAGCGGTGGCGATGGCCTCGCGGAGTCGCATGAGCAGCCAGTGCTCCGGATGGCGGGGGTCACGGCCGTATCCATCGAAGAACGCCGCCTCGCACTCCGGCGCCGCACGCCACTCCTGAGCGGCCAGCCGCACGAAGTCGGTCGCGGGCGGGCGGAACGCGAACCGGCCGAAGTCGATCACCCGCACGAGGCGCCCGTCCACGAGCCAGTTCCGCGGCTGCCAGTCCCCGTGCGTCGGCACGAGATCGGCCTCCACCGGGGCGAGGGACGACAGCGCGTCGCGCAGCCGCGCCTGGGTGTCACCGGCTATCGCGTGCTCGCCGTCAAGCCAGGCGAGCGCACGGCGAGTGGCCGCGGCATCCGTTCCCTCCGAGGGGCGCGACGCCTGGTCGTGGAAGGCCCGCAGAAGTTCGCCCGCACGGCGGTGGACGTCCGGGTCGGTGGCGGCCGGCGTGCGGTACGCGAGCCGGCCACCCAGCAGGCCCATGACGAGCACGCGCGAGCCGCGGTCCGCGTGGAGCAGGCGCGGCGCGCGTGCCGCGCGTCCCCACGCGGCGACGAAGCCGCCCTCGTACGCGTCCAGCTCACGGGCGAGATGGTGGTCGCCCGGCCCTGCCGCCTTGACGATGAGCTCCCGGCCGTCGTGGCTTGCGCGCAGCACGACGGTGCCGGAGTGGCTCCAGCTCAGGTCGTCGACGATCTCGACGCCCGGCAGCCACGAGGCCACCCGCGCCCGCTGCGCCGCCGACAGGCGGCCGAGGCCCATCAGGCCGTGACGACCTGTGCGGTGCCGACCGGCGCGCCGGGGCCCATCTCGTCGGCGATGCGGTTCGCTTCCTCGATGAGGGTCGCGACGATGTCGGCCTCGGGCACGGTCTTGATCACCTGCCCCTTCACGAAGATCTGCCCCTTGCCGTTGCCGGATGCCACCCCGAGGTCGGCCTCGCGCGCCTCGCCGGGTCCGTTCACGACGCAGCCCATGACCGCCACGCGGAGCGGCACCGTCATGTCCTTCAGTCCCTCGGTGACGGAGTCCGCGAGCGAGTACACGTCGACCTGCGCGCGACCGCACGACGGGCACGACACGATCTCGAGCTTGCGTTCGCGCAGGTTGAGCGACTGCAGGATCTGGTGGCCGACCTTGACCTCCTCGGCTGGCGGCGCCGACAGCGAGACGCGGATGGTGTCTCCGATGCCCTCGGCGAGCAAGATGCCGAAGGCCGTGGCCGACTTGATCGTCCCCTGGAACGCGGGGCCCGCCTCGGTCACTCCGAGGTGCAGCGGCCAGTCGCCGCGCTCGGCCAGCAGTCGGTAGGCCTTCACCATCACGATCGGGTCGTTGTGCTTGACCGAGATCTTGAAGTCGTGGAAGTCGTGCTCCTCGAAGAGAGAGGCCTCCCACACCGCGCTCTCGACGAGCGCCTCCGGGGTCGCCTTGCCGTACTTCTCCAGCAGGCGCCGGTCCAGCGAGCCGGCGTTCACGCCGATGCGCAGCGACACCCCGGCATCTCTTGCCGCCTTCGCGATCGCGCCGACCTGGTCGTCGAACTTGCGGATGTTGCCCGGATTGACCCGCACGGCGCCGCACCCGGCGTCGATCGCCTGGAAGACGTACTTCGGCTGGAAGTGGATGTCGGCGATGACGGGAATCTGGCTCTTCTTGGCGATGATGTGCAGCACGTCCGCGTCGTCCTGCGACGGCACCGCGACGCGCACGATCTCGCAGCCCGAGGCGGTGAGCTCGGCGATCTGCTGGAGGGTCGCGTTGATGTTCGTCGTCGGCGTCGTGGTCATCGACTGCACGCTCACGGGGGCGTCGCCGCCCACCAGCACCTTGCCGACCTTGATCTGTCGGGTCTTGCGGCGAGGGGCGAGGGTTTCGGGGACCTTGGGCATCCCCAGATTCACGGCGGGCACGGATCCAGCCTACGCGGCCGTCGTCGGATCCGGCTCGGAGCCGGTGAGGGCCCGGATGAGCGTCTGCGCGTCGTACGGGCCGACGTGCCGGACGCCGTTGATGAAGAAGGTCGGCACCGAGGTGATGTCCATCGCCTCGGCATCGAGCATGTCGTCCCGCACGCGGCCGGTGACCTTCGGTGAGCTCAGATCCTCCTCGAAGCGATCGACGTCCAGGCCCAGCTCACGCGCTCGCCGGATGATGTCCGACGGCAGCTGGTGCTCCTGGTCGGCGAACAGGCTGCGTGAGAACTCCGGCAGCTTGCCCTGCAGGTTGGCGGCCTCCGCGGCCTCGGCCGCGGCGAGCGCGTTCGGGTGCTGGCGCTCCAGCGGCGCATGCCGCCACACGTACCGCAGCCGCGGACCCAGCTCGGCGCGCACCTCTTCGATCGAGCCGGAGGCCTTCAGGCAGAACGGGCACTGGAAGTCGCCGTACTCCACGATCGTGAGCGGGGCGTCCACGTCGCCGTAGATGTGGTCCCGCTTCGGGTCGACCGGTCGCACCAGCACGCGTCCGCCGTCGTCGTCGGGCCGGCGGGCATCGGACAGGCGGAACACGATCGCCGCGAGGACGAAGGCGATGACGGATGCGGCCAGCACGCCGACCCGCGCCTCGTTCTGCACGTCGGGGTCATCGATGGCGAGATCGATGATGAACAGCGAGATCGTGAATCCGATGCCGCACAGCATCGCGCCGCCGGCGATGCGGTCGAGCGTCAGTCCCAGGCCGAACTCCCCGAGCTTGACGGCCTTCATGGTCGCGGCAGCACCGAAGACGCCGACGAACTTGCCCACCACGAGGCCCACGACGACGGCCCACGTGACGGGTGACTGCACGGCCGCGGCGAGGATGGGGCCCGAGATCTCGACGCCGGCGTTGGCCAGGGCGAACAGCGGCAGGATCACGTAGGCGACGTAGGGCGCGTACGCCGACTGCAGGCGCTCGTTGATCGAGATGGACTCGCGCAGGCTGTTGGCGGCCTGCCGGGCGTACTCGGTGTTCGGCGACTGGCGGAACATGCGGGCGAGCTCGAGCGCCTGCTCCACGTCCCGGCGGTTCGGCCGGTAGACCGGGATGAGGAGGGCGATGGCGACGCCCGCGAGCGTCGGATGCACCCCCGAGGCGAGGAAGGCCAGCCACACGATGATCGACAGCGTGGCGTAGATGGGCCCGCGCCCGCGCGGGATGTAGCGGGTGAAGAAGATCCCCGCGAGGCCCGCGGCGGCCACGAGCAGCGGAAGCGGAGTGAAGTTCTCGGTGTAGAAGAGGGCGATGATGCTGAGGGCCCCGATGTCGTCCACGACCGCCAGCGCGAGGAGGAACACGCGCAGGCGGCCCGACGCGCGCGGGCCGATGAGGGCGAGCGCACCCACCAGGAAGGCGGTGTCGGTCGAGATGACGACGCCCCACGCATGCTCCTGCCCGGAGCCGGCGGCGATGGCGAGGAACAGGCCGGCGGGCACGACCAGGCCGGCGACGGCGGCCACCACCGGGATCATCGCGCGAGACCAGCTGGTGAGCTCTCCGATCGCGAACTCCCGGCGCACCTCGAGCCCGACGGTGAAGAAGAAGATGGCCATCAGGGCGTCGTTGACCAGTGCGTGCAGCGTGAACTCCAGCTGGATGTCACCGAATCCGATCGTGAGATCGGTCTCCCAGAAGTCGTGGTACGACGCGGCACCCAGATTCGCCCACACGATCGCCGCGAGGGTGGCGAGGACCAGCAGGAGGGCTCCGGTGCGCTGCTCTCCCATGTTGCGGATGCGGTCGGCGATCGACGGCCGGCGCGCGTCGCGCTCCGGCGTCCCCGACCGGTCGGGCCGGCGCTCGGTGATCGGAAGTCGGGTCAAGACAAGCCTCCGCGGGGCGAGATGCGAGGAAACGGGTCGGCCTCAGTATGGAGCGAAACAGCCCGCCCGTGGGCCGGGACGAACGGATCGGCCGATCGCGCGTGTGGTAGTTTCGGCGCATGTCCGCTCGCCTCTCCTGGTGGCTCACCGCATAGGCGGTGGGTTGAGCGACTCAGACCGCCCTCGAGGCGGTCTTCTTCTTCGTAAGGGCTGCCTCCCCACGACGAAAGACCCACAGCCATGACCGGGCCCGCCCACCCTTCGCTTCGCGAGATCGCCCAGCGCGGCACCCCCTTCGCCCTGATCGCACGGGACAGCGCCACCGTCGAACTGCTCACCGGTGACGTCGTCGACGTCGAGCTGCTCGCCGACATCCCGCTGACCGACAGCGCCGGCACCCCTCGCGAGGTGCTGGCGCTGGTGCCGTTCCGGCAGGTCCGCGAGCGCGGCTTCGAGTGTCACGACGACGGGGCGCCGCTGCGCTGCCTCGTCGTCGCCGAACGCAGCGCCCTCCCGCGCGACGAGGTGCTGGCGCAGCTGCCGGCCGAGCCGGTCGCCCTCGAGGGCGCGGGCTTCGACATCGCCGACGACGAGTACGCCGACATCGTGCGCAGGGTGATCTCCGACGAGATCGGTCGCGGCGAGGGCGCGAACTTCGTGATCCGGCGCGACTTCACCGCCGGCGTCGCGGCGGATGCCGCCGAGGCCGCGCTGACGTGGTTCCGTGCCCTCCTCGAGCACGAGCGGGGCGCGTACTGGACCTTCGCCGTCGTCACACCCGGACACGTCGCCGTCGGCGCCAGCCCGGAGGCGCACGTCAGTGCTCGCGACGGCGTGGTGACGATGAATCCCATCTCGGGGACGTTCCGCCACCCGGAGGGCGGCGCGACGCCCGAGACGCTCGCCGAGTTCCTGCGCTCCACCAAGGAGACCGAGGAGCTTTTCATGGTCGTCGACGAGGAGCTCAAGATGATGAGCGCGGTCTGCTCGGACGGCGGCCGCATCACCGGCCCTCATCTGAAGGAGATGTCGCGGCTGACCCACACCGAGTACGTGCTGCGGGGCCGCAGCAGACTGGATCCCCGAGAGATCCTGCGCGAGACGATGTTCGCCCCGACGGTCACCGGCTCCCCCATGCAGAATGCCTGCACGGTCATCGCGCGCCACGAGACGAACCCCCGCGGGTACTACTCCGGCGTGGCGGCGCTCTTCACGCCCCGGCTCACGCTCACGGCAGGCGAGGCGACGCACGACCTCGACGCGCCGATCCTGATACGCACCGCCTATCTGCAGGACGGCCGCCTGCGCGTCCCGGTCGGCGCCACCCTCGTGCGGCACTCCGACCCGTACGGCGAGGTGGGCGAGACCCACGGGAAGGCGGCGGGCGTGCTCGGTGCCATCGGCGCGGTCCCCCGCGACGCCGCGGCCGAGGCCGCCGTCGCGGCCGCGACCGACGCCGACGTCATCGACGAGGACGCCCCCGCTCCGGCGCCGCGACGACTGGCCGACGATCCGGCGATCGCAGAGCTGCTGGCCTCGCGCAACGCCCGGCTCGCCGAGTTCTGGCTGAACCCGCAGGGCTCCGACGAGATCGGCCCGTTCGCCGGCCGCAACGCTCTCGTCGTCGACGCCGAGGACCGCTTCACGACGATGCTCGCGCACCAGCTGCGGCACCTCGGGCTGGACGCCCGCATCGTCCCGTGGCACGAGGTCACCGACGACGAGATCGACGCCGCCGAGCTGGTGATCTCGGGGCCCGGACCGGGCGACCCGCGGGATTCCGCCAGCCCGCGCATGCGCCGGATGCGCGAGGTGGTGACGCGGCGGCGGGATGCGGGGCGTCCCCTCCTGGCGGTGTGCCTCAGCCACCAGATCCTCGCAGACTCCCTCGGCATCGGCCTCGCGCCGCTGGAAACCCCGCACCAGGGCCTGCAGAAGTCGGTGGACGTGTTCGGGGTGCCGGCATCCATCGGCTTCTACAACACGTTCACCGCGCGGGTCCCCGCCGGAACGCGGCGGGTCGGCCAAGCCGAGGTCGCCGCCGACCCGTCGGGCGACGTGTACGCGCTGCGCGGTCCCGGGTTCGCCTCGGTGCAGGGGCACCTCGAGTCGATCCTGTCGCGGGACGGCATGACCACGCTGCAGCGCCTGGTCGAGCAGGCTCTCACACCCGTCGCCGCGTGACGAGACGGATGCCGCGGCTCAGCGCGCAGCACGCGCGGCGAGCAGGCGCCGCTCGGCTTCGTTGGCGGTGAGCTCGAGCGCACGGAGGTCCGCGGCGAGCGCCTCGCCGTCCCGGCCGAGCTCGCGCAGGAGCGACGCGCGCACCGCGTGCCAGAGGTGCGACCGCGCCAGAGCCGGCTCGAGCGCGTCGACCTCTGCCAGCGCGACGACAGCTCCGTCCACGCGAGCGAGCGCGACCGCGCGGTTGAGCAGCACGACCGGCGAGCGGTCGTACGCCCGCAGCATGTCGTAGAGCGTCAGCACCTGCAGCCAGTCTGTCGACGCGGCGTCCGCGGCATCCGCGTGACAGGCGGCGACGGCTGCGTGGAGCTGCCAGCGTCCGGGGCGCCGCAGCCGCGCCGCGCGCAGGAGCGTCTCGCGGGCGGAGGCGAGGAGCCGCGCGTCCCACCGCGAGCGGTCCTGGTCCGCCAGCAGCACCAGCTCCCCCTCGACGGCGCGGGCGGACTCCCGCGCCCGGTGGAACTCCAGCAGCGCGAGGAGACCCAGCGCCTCGGCGTGCTTCGGCAGCGCCTGGGCGATCACGCGCGCCAGCCACAGCGCGTCATCGGCGAGATCGCGGTCGGCCGCGGCATCCGACCCCGCCATGAAGTGCGCTTCGCTGTACATCACCGACACGACGGTGAGGACCAGATCCAGCCGCGCGGCGGCGTCGGGACCTTCCGGGACGCGCAGCGGGATGCCGCTCTCGGCGATCTTGCGCTTCGCCCGTGAGATACGCTGCCCGGTCGCCGGCTCGGTCGACAGCGTGGCGCGGGCGATCTGCGCGGTCGTCAGTCCGCACACCGCCCGCAGGGTGAGGGCCAGCTGGGACTCCGGCGCGAGAGCCGGGTGACAGCAGCCGAACAGCAGCGGCAGCCGCTCGTCCGCCGCAGCGGCTTCCGGTCGTCCGGCGGGTCGTTCGAGCAGCGCCACCTTGTCGCGCAGCACGCGCTCACGCCGCACGCGGTCCAGGGCGTTGTGGCGGGCCGCCTGCGTCAGCCACGCGCCGGGTCGGGGTGGGATGCCCTGCACCCGCCAGGCCCGCAGCGCTTCTTCGACGGCCTCGGCGACCGCCTCCTCGGCGATGTCGAAGCTGCCGAACGAGACCGTGAGGGCCGCCGTGATGCGCGCGGACTCCTCGCGCACCACGGCGGCCAGAAGACGATCGGATGCCGCGGCCCGCTCGCGCGCGCACCCCGGGTCCTGCGAGCCACCGCCGGCCGCGGCATCCGTTCCGGTCACTCGTCGAACTGGCTGTAATCGGTGACCATCGGCCGGATCTCGACCGCGACCCCCGGCAGGTCGAGCGACGGCCAGGTCTTGACCAGCGCGATGGCGGCGTCGAGGTCGGCCACGTCGATGACGCTGAAGCCGCCGACCACCTCCTTGGCCTCCGAGAACGGGCCGTCCACGACGACGGGACCGTTGTCGCCGTGGCGGACTGTGGTCGCCGTGTCGACGGGCAGCAGCTCGGCACCGCCGTCGGCGATGTGGTCCGAGTGCTCCCCGAACCATTCGTAGATCCGCCCGTAGACCTCCTGCGCCCGCTCCGGCGGCACCGCCGCGTCGAGTTCGGGCGTCGAGGTGAACATGATGACGTACTTCATGGCCGGTCGTCCTTTCGTCAGTGGAACCGTTTCATCCCCACAGCGAACGGACAAGGGCGTTCTCGACAGCACAGCCGAAAGAACCTCCCGCTGGCCCCGCGATCCGGTCAGAAGAGCGACACCGGGTTGAACAGGTCGGCGAGGATCAGGATGCCGCCCATCGCCACCAGCGCGATGAACACGGCGAACGTCAGCGGCACGAGTTTCGTGGCGTCGACCGGCTTCGGCGGCGGACGGCGGAAGATCTTGGCCCACGTCCGCTTGATCCCCTCCCACAGCGCGACGGCGATGTGCCCGCCGTCCAGGGGCAGCAGGGGGATGAGGTTGAAGACGAACAGGGCGATGTTCAGCGACGCCAGCAGCGACAGGAAGCCGGCCACGCGGTTGAGGACCGGGGAGTCCGCCGCCGCCACCTCGCCCGACAGGCGCCCGGCGCCGACGATGCTGAGCGGCCCGTTCGGGTCGCGCTCGCCACCGGTGACCAGGGTGACGCCGGTGTCCCACACCTTGACCGGCAGCTGCCAGATGATGGCCGCGACCGCCCCGACGTTCTCGATCGCCATCTGCGGGCCCACCCAGATGGGCTGTCGCACGTACTCCACCACCGGACCGACCCCGAGGAAGCCCACCTGGCCGGTGGTCGTGTCTCCGTCCGCAGCAGTCGCCCCGGACTCGACGGCGGCGGGGGTGATCGTGATCGACTGCTCCGTGCCGTCGCGCTCGATGACGAAGACCAGCGGCTCGCCGGGCGACGAGCGGATGATGGCGGATGCCTCGGAGAAGTCGGCCACCGGCTCACCGCCGATCGAGACGAGCGTGTCGCCCGGGCGGATGCCGGCCGTCGCGGCGGGGGCCGCCGGGTCCGACGCGGCGCACTCGCTCGCACCGGCCGCCGGCACGCACTCCGACAGCCGGGCGACGGTCGTCGTGGCTGTCTGGATGCCGATGCCGGTCAGCAGGATCGCGAACAGCACGATGGCGAAGAGCAGGTTCATCACCGGCCCGCCCAGCATCACCACGACGCGCTTCCATACCGGCAGGCGATAGAAGACCCTGGTGTCGTCCTCACCGTGGAGCGTCTCGTCGTTGGCGTCGCGCGCGTCCTGCACCAGCGTGGCGAAGAATCCGCCGCCCGCGCGGCCGTCTCGGCGGGCCGCCCGCGGGGACGGCGGGTACATGCCGGCCATCGAGATGTAGCCGCCCAGCGGGATGGCCTTGACGCCGTACTCGGTCTCGCCGAAGCGCCGCGACCAGAGCGTCGGCCCGAACCCGATCATGTACTGACCGACGCGGACGCCGAACTTCTTCGCCGGCCACAGGTGACCGAGCTCGTGGAGCGCGATCGACACGGCGAGGCCCACGACCATGAGCACGACGCCGATGACGAACGCGAGGACTTCCACACGCTCACGGTACTCGCGCGATGCTTTGAGTTGGGTGTGACGAGTGATCCTCCCCTACGAGGCGCGCGTGACGGGTGCGGCGACCGGAGGGCCGGCAGCAGGCGCCGTGCGAAGATGGATCCGCCATGCCCACCGACGCGCCCTCCAATCTGCCCCCGGTACTCCGCCCCGACGCGCCGCCGACCCACTCCCTCGCCGACCTCGCAGAGTTCCTGCGGACGGACGTGCGCGGCCGCGCCGAGGGCGTCCGCCTCACCGGCGTGACCCTGGCGACGGCCGATCTCCGCCCAGGCGACGTGTTCGTCGCCGTGCAGGGCGTGAACCGTCACGGTGCGGAGTTCGCCGCCGCCGCCGCCGACCGGGGTGCCGTCGCGGTGGTGACGGATGCCGCGGGCGCCGACACCGCCGCCGCGAGCGGCCTGCCCGTGCTGGTCGTCGACGACCCGCGGGCGCTCCTCGGCGAGCTGTCGGCGTGGGTGTACAGCACGGGGAGGGACGACGAGCTGCCGACGCTGTTCGGCACGACCGGGACCAACGGGAAGACGAGCGTGTCGCACCTGCTGGAGGGCATCCTCGGGCAGCTGGGCGCCGTCACCGGCCTGTCGTCGACGGCCGAGCGTCACATCGCCGGACAGGTCATCGTCTCGCGCCTGACCACGCCCGAGGCGTACGAGATGCACGCGCTGCTGGCGCTGATGCGCGAGCGGGGGGTCGAGGCGGTCGCCGTCGAGGTGAGCGCCCAGGCGCTGAGTCGCCGGCGCGTCGACGGGATCGTGTTCGACGTCGCCGGTTTCACCAACCTCACCCACGACCACCTCGACGACTACGCCGACATGCGCGAGTACTTCGAGGCGAAGCTGCCGCTGTTCCGTCCGGACCGCGCCCGTCGCGCCGTCGTGTGCATCGACTCCGCGCCGGGAGCCGAGGTCGTCGCCCGCAGCGAGGTGCCGACGGTGACCGTGGGCACCCCGGCGCTGGCCTCCGACACGGGGGCCGCGGCCGCCGCCGACTGGGTGGTCGACATCCTCGACGAGCGGCCGGTGGGCACCCGGTTCCGCCTCACCGCCCGGGACGGGCGGACCCTGACCACCCTCGTGCCGGTGATCGGCCGGCACATGGCGGCCAACGCGGGCCTCGCCATCGTCATGATCCTCGAGGGCGGCTACGCGTGGGAGCGCCTGGTCGCGGCGTTGGACGGCGGGCGCATCGAGGCGTACCTCCCCGGACGCACCGAGCTCGTGTCCGGGGACGCGGGCCCGGCGGTGTACGTGGACTTCGGGCACTCCCCCGACGCCTTCGAGAAGACGCTCGCCGCCGTCCGGCGCGTGACGCCGGGCCGGGTGGTGATGCTCTTCGGGGCCGATGGCGACCGCGACGCGACCAAGCGCCACGACATGGGCCGCACCGGCGTCGAGGGCAGCGACATCCTCGTGATCACCGACCACCACCCTCGGCACGAGGATCCGGACTCCATCCGCGCCACCCTCATCCAGGGCGCGCGTCTGGCCCGCCCCGACGCCGACATCCGCGAGTACTCCCCGCCGGAGCGCGCGATCATCGAGGCCGTCGCGCTCGTGGGCGATGGCGACGCGATCCTCTGGGCGGGGCCCGGTCACCAGGACTACCGTGACATCCGCGGCATCCGTACGCCCTACTCGGCGCGGGAGCTGGCTCGCCGCGCGCTCCGCGACGCCGGCTGGCCCGTGCCGGAGCCGCACTGGCCGGTGCCGTATCCCGACGACGAGACCCCGGCGTCCGATCCGCTTCGGCCGGTCCACCCCGAGGCCTGATCCGCCGGCCCGGACTGCGGGCTCAGGATGCCGCGGCGATGGCCTCGTCGGCGGTCCGGCGCGCCCACTCCTCCGCGTCCGAGAGCGAATCGCGAGTGAGGGCGTCGGGCGCGTCGTGCGCGTCGACCACCCGCGCGACGGTGTCGACGATGCCGAGGAAGCCCAGCCGCCCCTCGTGGAAGGCATCCACCGCCTGCTCGTTCGCGGCGTTGAAGACCGCGGGGTAGGTGCCCCCCGCGCGTCCGACCTGCTTGGCGAGCCGGACGGCGGGAAACGCGTCGTCGTCGAGCGGCTCGAAGGTCCACGAGGTGGCCGTCGTCCAGTCCAACGGTCGGCCCACCCCGGCGACGCGGTGCGGCCAGTCCAGGCCCAGGGAGATGGGCAGGCGCATGTCGGGCGGCGAGGCCTGGGCGATCGTCGACCCGTCGACGAACTCGACCATCGAGTGGACGATCGACTGCGGGTGCACCACGACATCGATGTCGGCATAGGGGACGCCGAACAGGAGGTGGGCCTCGATGACCTCCAGGCCCTTGTTCACCAGAGTGGCCGAGTTCGTGGTGACGACGCGCCCCATGTCCCACGTCGGGTGCGCGAGCGCGTCGGCAGGGGCGACGTCCGCGAGCGACGCACGACTGCGTCCTCGGAACGGTCCTCCGGATGCCGTCAGCACGAGGCGGCGCACCTCCTCGGGCTCACCGGCGCGCAGCGCCTGCGCGATCGCGGAGTGCTCGGAGTCGACGGGCACGATCTGCCCGCGGCGGGCTCGCGCAGTGACGAGGTCGCCCCCGACGATGAGGGACTCCTTGTTGGCCAGCGCCAGCGTCCGTCCGGTCTCGAGCGCGGCGAGGGTGGGACCGAGTCCGACCGAGCCGGTGATGCCGTTGAGCACGACGTCGGCCTCGATGTCGCGGACCAGCTGCTCGGCCTCCGCGGCGCCGAGCGCCGTGTGCTCGACGCGGAACTCGTCGGCCTGCGTCTGCAGCGTCGTCCGGTCGGATCCCGCCGCGAGGCCGACGACCTCGAACCGCCGCGGGTTGGCCCGCACCACGTCGAGGGCCTGTGTGCCGATCGAGCCGGTCGAGCCGAGGATGAGGACGCGCCGCATCCGGCCAGCCTAGCGAGCGGCCGCAGGCGGGCGAGGCTACTGCGCGGCGGCGGCGCGCTGCACGCCGAGGATGTCGACCACGAAGACGAGGGTCTCGCCGGTGAGGTCGGCGTCGTTGATCTCGCCCTCGCCGTAGCCGAAGGCGGGCGGGATGACCACGAGCACCTGCGAGCCGACAGCCTGACCCTCCAGCGCCTGCTGGAAGCCCTCGACGACGCCCGTCGTCGCGAAGGCGGCCGGCTGCCCGCGCTCCCAGCTGGAGTCGAACACCGAGCCGTCGGACCACTTCGCACCGGTGTACTGCACGAAGACCGTGTCGCCGGGCTCGACGACCGGGCCGTCGCCGGTCTTCAGCTGCTCCAGCTGCACCTCGGTCGGCGGCTCCGAGTCGGGAATGGAGATGGTCGGGGCGCCCTCTTCGGAGAACTCGACAGTGGGGAGGCCGTCGACGGGCTCCTGCTCCTCGCCGCCGGCTGTCGTCGGAATCAGCTCGGTGGTCTCCGCGACGACCACGACCGGCGAGCCGCCCTCGCCGAAGGCGCTGCCCGGGATGGTCATCGCGATGGTCGACCCGAGCGGCGCGCACTCGAGGGTGGCGACGAACAGCGAGTAGCTCTGCGGATCCAGCAGGATCGGAACCTCGCCCGAGTCATCGGGCGAGGTGTCGGAGGAGTCCTGCAGCAGCTCGCCGCTGGATCCGTCGTAGACCGAGTAGAAGCCGCTCACGAGCGCCCCGGCCGCGAGGTCGTCGCCCGACCCCTCTGTCGTGACGGTGCGCTGCACGTCTTCGAATGCCAGCGAGTCCGGAACGGTCGCGGCGAGGTCCGCACCCGAGCCGGTGATCTCGACGGCGTCCGAGTCGGCACCCGGCTGCGCATCGAGCAGGCAGGCGGAGTCGGAGGTCGAGGTCGGCGACGGTGTCGCGTCGGGTTCGCCTGAGCCCGAGCATCCGGCGAGCACGAGTGCCGACAGCGCGGCGGCGGACAGGGCGGCGAGCGGGCGAATGCGCACGGAGGGACCTCGAGACGGTGTAGGGGGAGCCTCCATCCTTCCGCATCTTTTCTCTGATCGCGCTGGGAAGCGGCCATGCCGATACCGGAATGCAACCGGGAGTACCCTCTACGGGTGACTTCCGACCTCGTACCCGGCACCGACGACAGGGCGGACGAGACGGCAGACGCGCAGGAGTCCGCAGCGGGCACCGCCCGGATGGGTGCGACGTACGCCCTGGGCCGCTTCATCATCGCGCCGCTGGCCCGCGTCGCCTACCGCCCGCACGTCGAGGGCAAGGCGCACGTGCCCAAGAGCGGCCCGGTGATCTTCGCGAGCAATCACCTGTCGTTCATCGACTCGATCGCGATCCCCGTCGCCGCCCCGCGGCCGGTGCACTTCCTCGCGAAGTCGAGCTATTTCGAGAAGCCGGCATCTCGCTGGTTCTTCACCGCGATCGGCGCCATCCCCGTCAAGCGCGGCGCCGGGCAGGCGGCCCTGGACGCCCTGGACCAGCAGCGCGCGCTGCTGGACGAGGGCAGCGCCGTCGCGCTCTACCCGGAGGGCACCCGGTCCCTCGACGGGCGCCTGTACAAGGGACGTACGGGAGTGGCCTTCCTCGCCCTGCAGACGGGCGCCCCGGTCGTGCCGGTCGGGCTCATCGGAACCGACAAGGTGATGCCGGTCGGTGCGAAGAAGCCCTCGATGAAGCACCGGATCACGGTGAGATTCGGCAGGCCGCTCGACCTGTCGCATCACGGCCACGCCTCCTCGGGCAGGGCCCGCCGCCTGGCGACCGACGAGATCATGAGCGCCATCCACGCCCTCTCGGGCCAGGAGCTCGCGCACGCCTACAACGAGGTGCCGGCTCACAACCCGATCGAGCGGATCAGGCAGGTGCTCCCCCACGAACGCCGCTGACCCGTGCCCGCGAGCCGACGGAAGGCGGGCGTCAGGCGCCGGCGACGAGGATCGTGGGCTCGTGCCGCACCGGGAAGTTCACCGAGTTCGCGATGAAGCACCACTCGTGGGCCTGCGCGTGCGCGGCGGTGGCGGCATCCGTCATCGACGCGTCCGCCACCGTCACGCGCGGCCGCAGCACGACCTCGCGGAATGCGCCGCCGCCGTGTCCGTCCTCGACCATGAGGCCGGATGCCTCGTCCTCGTAGCCGACCACCACCACGCCGGCGGTCACGCAGGCGTGCAGATACGACAGCAGGTGGCACTCGCTGAGCGCCGCGAGGAGCATGTCCTCGGGGTTCCACCGGGAGCGGTCGCCGCGGAACGGCTTGTCGGATGAGGCGAGGAGGGTCGGCTTTCCGTCGATCTCGATGGTCGCGGAGCGGTCGTAGTCGCGGTACCCGGAGGTGCCGGTGCCCCGATCACCCGTCCAGGTCGTCCGGACGGAGTATCGATGCTCGCCCCACATGAGCACAGTCTGTCATGCGGGCCCATCGGCGGCTCGAGGGTAGGCTGGCACGGTGCCGCAGACCTTCGCCGCAGCCGACGCCGTCGAGCTCGCCGTCGTCGACCGCAGCGGCTTCATCGAGTCCCGGCACGCCGGGATCGCCATCGTCCTGAGCGCCGACGGGGCCATCGCCGAGAAGCTCGGCGATCCTTCGTCCCTCATCCTCCCGCGCTCGTCGCTCAAGCCGCTTCAGGCGCTCGCGTGCCTGTCGGCCGGCGCTCCCCTCGAGGGCGAGCGGCTCGGGCTGGCCACCGCCAGCCACTCCGGCACCGACCGCCACGTCGCGGTGGTGCGTGAGATCCTCGCCGCCGCAGAGCTCAGCGAGGACGCCCTCGGCTGCCCCGCCGCCTGGCCCGGTGACACCGCCACACGCGACGACCTCGTCCGGGAGCTCGGTCAGCCCCAGCGCGTCCGCATGAACTGCTCGGGCAAGCACGCCGCGATGCTGCTCACGAGCGTCGTCAACGGCTGGGATCCCGCGGGGTACCTGTCGCCCGAACACCCGGTGCAGCAGCTGATCCGCGATACGGTCGAGCGGCTCACCGGCGAGAAGGCGGCCGCGGTCGCCGTCGACGGATGCGGCGCCCCGGTGTACGCGATGACGCTGTTCGGGCTGGCGCGGGCGATCCACCGCATCGGCACGTCGTCCACGACCTCCCCGTTCGCGCTGCACCGCAGCGCGGGAGCACTCGTCGAGGCGGTCCGCGCGGCGCCCTGGACGATCGACGGCCCCGCCCGCCCCGACACGATCGTGATCGAGCGGCTCGGCGTCTTCGCCAAGGGCGGTGCCGAGGGCGTCATGGTGATGGTCGCGCCCGACGGCACCACCGTCGCACTCAAGATGCTGGACGGCAGCGGCCGCGCGGCCACCGCGGTCGCGCTGCGACTGCTGGAGCGCCACGGTGCGCTGGCGGCCGCGGACGTCGCCGGGACGATGTCGAGGCTTGCGCTGACCGTCACCGGCGGCGGACAGGATGTCGGGGCCATCCGCCCGGCTTTCTAGAGGCGCTCCCACGAGGAGCCCGAGCGCTCCAACGGCGGAGCGGAAAGGATCACACGATGAGGATCAGCGTCCCCACCGAAGTGAAGAACAACGAGTACCGGGTCGCGCTCACCCCCGCAGGCGTGCACGACCTGGTGGCGGCGGGCCATGAGGTGTTCGTGCAGCGCGGCGCGGGCGAGGGGTCGTCGATGCCCGACGCCGAGTACGAGGCCGCCGGCGCGCACATGCTCGCCGACGCGGCGGAGGTGTGGGCCCGGGCGGAGCTGCTGCTCAAGGTCAAGGAGCCCATCGCGAGCGAGTACGGCCACTTCCGCGACGACCTCGTGCTGTTCACCTACCTGCACCTGGCAGCTGACCGCCCGCTGACCGAGCGACTGGTCGCCGACCGCGTCACCGCGATCGCCTACGAGACGGTGCAGCTCGCCGGCGGCGGACTTCCCCTTCTCGCCCCGATGAGCGAGGTCGCCGGCCGACTCGCACCGATGGTCGGCGCCAGCACGCTCATGCGATCGGCGGGAGGTCTGGGCCTGCTGATGTCGGGCGTGCCCGGCACGCGACCGGCGTCGGTGACCGTGATCGGCGGCGGCGTCGCCGGAGCGAACGCGGCGGTGATCGCCGTCGGCATGGGGGCCGATGTCACCGTCTTCGACACCAACGTGCAGCGACTGCGCTACCTCGACGACCACTTCCAGGGCCGGGTGAAGACGGCCGCGTCCAATCCCCTGGACCTCGACCGTGCCGTCGTGGCGTCGGACCTCGTCATCGGCTCGGTCCTCATCCCCGGTGCGAAGGCTCCCAAGCTCGTCACCAACGACATGGTCTCGCGCATGCGCCCCGGCTCGGTGCTCGTGGACATCGCGGTCGATCAGGGCGGCTGCTTCGCCGACACGCACCCCACCACGCACGCCGAGCCCACCTTCCCGGTGCACGGCAGTATCTTCTACTGCGTCGCCAACATGCCCGGCGCCGTGCCGAACACGTCGACCTCTGCTCTGACGAACGCGACGCTCCCCTACATCCGTCAGATCGCGCGACGGGGCTGGGTGGAGGCGCTGCGAGCGGATGCCGCGCTCGCCGGCGGTCTCAACACCCATGCCGGGCGCGTGGTGAACGCCGGCGTCGCGACGGCTCACGGGTTCGAGCTCGCGCCGCTGGACGACGTGCTCGTCTGACGCCCCCGCGCGCCGCGTCAGGCCAGGCCGCCGTCGACGGAACGCCCGTAGTCGGCGGGGTCGTCGGGCACGAGCACCGGCGTGTCGCGGTTGAGGCTCTCGCCCCGGAAGAACGGCTTCGAGCCGGGGAAGGCGTACCACAGCAGCATGAGCAGCACCCCGAATGCCAGCGCCCCCACCCCGAGCACGAAGGTGCCCCCGATGCCCAGCAGCACGGTGTAGCCGTAGTCGACGTCGTACATGTCGATCGCCGACTGCACGAAGGCGTAGGTGAGCATGAGGGCTCCCAGCAGCGGGAACAGGAACCTGTAGAACACGTTCCGCGTCGACGTGAACAGCTCGCGACGGTAGTACCACACGCAGGCGTAGCCGGTGATGGCGTAGTAGAACGCGATCGCAAGCCCCAGCGACAGGATCGAGTCCTGCAGGATGTTGTCGCTGATGAGCGTCATGCCGACGTAGTAGACGACGGCGACGGTTCCCATCACCAGGGTCGAGAACGAAGGCGTGCGGTAGCGAGGATGCACCGTGGAGAACTTGCGCGGCAGCGCGCGGTACGCCGCCATCGCGAGCGTGCCGCGCGCGGTCGGCAGGATCGTGGTCTGCGTGGAGGACACCGCGGAGATCATGACCGCGACGACCAGCACCCAGCCGAGCGGGCCCAGCAGGCCGTCCTTGATCGCCAGGAAGAAGTCGTCGGCGTTCGCCTCGTTCCCCAGGCCCGTGCCCGTGTCGCCGAGGCCGGCGTACATCATCGCCGCGACGGTGACCCCGACGTAGGTGACCAGCAGGATCACCGTCGTCAGCAGCGCAGCGCGGCCCGGGATGCGCTTGGGGTCCTTCGTCTCCTCGTTCAGCGCGAGACACGTGTCCCAGCCCCAGTAGATGAACAGCGCCAGCAGGACCGCCTCGACGAAGCCGCTCCACTCGGTGAAGGCGAACGGGTTGAACCACGACCAGTCGAACGGCGTGGCGTCGGGGGCGGTTCCGCCGAAGAAGTGCCACAGCGCGGCGACGACGAAGATGGCCAGAGCCAGATACTGCACGGCCAGCAGCACGTTCTGCACCCGCTCGCCGATCTCGACGCCGCGCCAGCTGATGTAGGTCATGAGGGCGATGAAGACGACGCCGGTCGCCGTCACGAGCGGCACGTTGTCGGAGAGCAGCGCGTCGGCGGGGCTGCGCACGATCCCGTCGATGAGCGCCCAGAAGTAGATGCCGCCGATCTGCGCGAGGTTGGCCAGCACGACCATGCCCGCGACGGCGACACCCCAGCCGCCGAGCCAGCCCACCCACGGGCCGAACGCCTTGGTCGCCCACGTGAAGGTGGTGCCGCAGTCGGGCACCTCGCTGTTGAGCTCCCGATAGGCGAACGCGATGAAGAGCATCGGGATGAACGCGATCACGAAGGCGATCGGGGCCTGGGCGCCGACAGCCAGCACCACGAACCCGAGCGTCGCGACCAGGGAGTAGACCGGTGCCGTGGAGGCGAGGCCGATGACGGTCGAGCCCCAGAGCCCGAGGGTCCCCGCCGCCAGTCCCTTGCCGTCCGGTCGCCGGAGTTCGATCGGAGAAGTAGCCACAGTGCGACGCTAGGTGGCCCGGTGATCGTCGGTCAATGCCCCGACCCGACGGTTCGGTTCGACATCGGCGTCGGGGAGGACGATGCGCACGGGATCGCCGCCGGCTTCCATCAGCCACGCCCGCGCGCGGCCGAGCTCGCAGTACGGCGCGACGCCGCGGAAGCCCGCGAGTGCCCGGAGCTCGGCCGCGCAGGATGTGTCGACGATGAGCCGGTGGTCCCCGCGGATGTCGGCGAGCAGCCGCCAGTGCCGTTGCCAGTCGTCCGGTTCTCCGGCCACCACGACGGGCCCCTGTGCGACGAGTCCCGGCTCGGCCACGTACTCGTCGAGGCCCAGGACGGCGATGCCGCGCTGCGTCCAGGCGGCGAGCGCGCGCCGCCCGGCCGGGGACCGACGCGCCACGAGACCTGTCAGCCCGGCATCCGGCACCCAGGTGGTGACCCGTGCCGCGGGGGTGGCCGGCGTCGCGGGGGCGAGGGCGAACTGCACCGTGCGCCGGTCGAGTCGTCCGCGACCGGCCGGAGCGGACGGGTCATGGGCGCCGGGATCGCCTCCCGCAGCGGCGTGGTCCAGGCGCGTCGCGAACGGGAGCACGATGCGGCGGGCGAACAGCTCGGCGACCCTCGACACGGCACCCGTCACGCGGTGCGCTCCGGCGACGACGAGCACCCCGGTGTCGCCCGACCGCCGAGCGAGCAGCTCGACTCGTTCCAGCACGATCTGCGCGTGCTCGGGAGGGAAGCGCAGCGCGACGGCGTCGAGGTCGTCCATGAGCACGATCGTCCCCGGCGCCGGCATCTCGTCCGACAGCCGCGCCACGGCGTCCCACATCCCCTCGAGGTCGGTGGGCACCCGCTCGACGGCTCCCGGCGCCTGCGCCTGGATCAGGTCCAGCACATTCGTGACGCCCGAGCCCGCTCCGCCGAGTACGAGGACCGTCCGATCGCGGGCCGTGACCGCCACGACCGGCTGCCGCTGCCGGTCGGGCTCGTCGGCGACCCCGAGCAGCACCGCGCCGGGCTCGTGCGCCTCGGCAGCCGCGCGGCTGATGAGCTCATCGAGCCCGAGCGCCGAGGGAAGCTCGGGCAGCCATGGTCGCGGCGATGCGACCGCGCCGCCCCGGAGTCCCGCCGCCGCGACGTCCTGCGGGCCGGACAGCGCGATCCGCACCGGCTGCGGATGCGCATCGCCCGCCCGGCGGACGTACGCCACGCCCCGGCCCGCGACGCCGCCCGGCAGCCGTGCAGCGTCGTCGGTTGCGAGCAGGGCGCGGCTGTCGGCGGCATCCGTCACCCGCAGGCTGATCCGCAGCGGACAGTTGGCGAGGAGGTTCTCGCGGATCACCCCGGCCGCGCGCTGGGTGCCGAGGACGAGATGGATGCCGAGCGCCCGACCTCGGGCCGCGAGGTCGGCGAAGAGTCCGTGCAGCTCGGGCTGGTCGGCCAGCAGCGCGGCGAACTCGTCGACGACGACCACCAGCCGCGGGAGTGCCACCCGCGGGTCGACGATGTCGCGGGCGCCGGCGGCGGCGATGGCCGCCTCTCGGCGCCGCAGCTCGGCTCGGAGGCTGTCGATGGCCCGACGGGCTCCCGAGCCGTCGAGGTCGGTGATGACGCCGGCGATGTGCGGAAGGCCGGCGAGCCCATCGAAAGCGGTGCCTCCCTTGAAGTCGGCGAGGAGGAAAGTCACCTCGTCGGCCGACCGGGTCGCACACAGTGCCAGGATCCACGTGATGAGCAGCTCGCTCTTGCCCGCACCGGTGACCCCGGCGACCACGGCGTGGGGGCCGTCGGCGACCAGATCCACGATCGCCGGGTCGCCGTCCGCCACGCCGATCACGGCGGGCAGTCCGCGCCCGAGCGCCGGGGGCGTCGCGGTCAGGAGCGGGGACAGCGGGATCGGCCCGTCGTCAGTGCGGGTCATGCCGAGGCTCGCCACGGCGCGCGCGCCCAGGGCGGCCGCGATCTCCTCGGCCTGGATGCGGGACACCGCTTCGACCCGGATCGCGGCGACCTCACCGCCGTACTCCAGGCGTGCGGACGACGGCGAGGTCACCGTCACGACCGCCTGGCAGCGCGGAGGCGGCGGGTCGCCCGGCCGGCAGCGCGCGATGACGATGTCGGCGTGGGCGGGAACCAGCTCGCCCGGCGCGACGATCGCGAGTGCGGAGCCCGCGGCGGCAGCGCGGTGCGGCAATTCCTCCGCCCACTCCAGTCCCCGGCCGAGCGAGCCCACGATGCGCAGATCGCCCGGCGCGAGCGCGAGGCACAGCTGCAGCGCGAGGGCGCGCTGCACGGCGGCGCCCACCGTCTCACCGCCCACGACGGCGACCCCGCTGTCGAGCGGGACGGTGACGGGGGCGCCGTCCACGCGCGCGGCGCGCCGCCGCAGGGCCGCGGCATCCGGGTCGCCGTCTCCACCGCTCACGCGCACCGCGCTCGCGCGCTCGCCCTCTCCGACGACGAGGGCCGTCGTCCGTCCCGTGCGCCAGACGTCGCCGGGCCGCTGGAGGAGCCGGGCAGCGTCGGGATGACGGGCCCACAGCTGCGTCCGCTCGGCCTGGTGACGCGTGGCCACCGCGGACGAGACAGTGGTGCGTGCGCGCGCCGCCTCTGCCGCGGCACGACGGCCGGCCCGGCGTGCCGCACGCCGGGCGTCGAACACGGCCGCCGCCGCGATGAGGGGGCCGAGGAGCGCGAACCACAGCGAGTACATCGATCCTGTGACCAGCCACAGACCCCCGGCGCCGACGACCGGGACGACGGCGGCGACGACGGGGAGCGGCGGCCGAGCCGGCGACGACCAGGCCGGCGGCAGGGTCAGCGGCTCGTCGTCGGGCGTGGACGGAGCCGTGGTGGCGGGGGAAGCGAGCGCCTGCATGCCTCCAGCGAACCGCGGCCGCGGTGGGCGTCGGGTGCCCCCCCCCGGATCTGTGGACGCGGCGGCGTCACTCCCCGGCTGTGGAGGAACCGCCGTGGGCGGCGTCGGAGGGTCGTCCGACGTCCAGCACCACGATGGTGATGTTGTCGCGCCCGCCGTTCTCGAGTGCCGCGTCGAGCATCGCCGTCACCGCGTCGGCGGGGTCGGCGTTCTCGTCGAGGAAATGGCGGATGCCGTAGTCGGTGAGCTCCTTGGTCAGTCCGTCCGAGCAGATCACGAACCGGTCCCCCTCGAGGACGTCGAGGCGCACGTAGTCGGGCGTGACACCCTCGCTCGGCCCGACAGCACGCGTGATCACGTTGCCGTACGGGTGGTTCTCGGCCTCTTCGGGACTCAGTCGGCCCGCGGCGACCAGCTCCTGCACCACCGAGTGGTCGGTCGTGATCTGGACGATGGCGCCGTCGCGCACCAGGTAGACGCGGGAGTCCCCGATGTTGAGCGTCACCCAGTGGGGTGCGTCGCCCGACGTGTCGAGGAAGACGCCGGTGACCGTCGTGCCGGTGCCGTCGTCGGTCGCCTCGGGGTGGGATGCGATGTCCTTCACCGCTCGCGCCAGCGCCTTCTCGATGGTCTTGGGGCTGACGTTGCCGCTGCCGGCGACCGCCCGCAGGCGGTCGATGGTGCTCGCGCTGGCGATCTCGCCGCCCACGTGTCCGCCCATGCCGTCGGCGACGACGAACAGCGGGTACTCCGCGAACACGGCATCCTGGTTGACCTCGCGACGGCGACCGGTGTCGGTGACGGCCGCCCACGCGAGCTCCAGCGCACCGCCAGGGACCGCAACGGTGAGCGACTGGGTGGATACCTCGGGCACGCCGTGTCCTCTTCGTCGCTGCCGCGGAAGCCCGTCGCCTCCGCGTCCTCACATACTAGTGGGTTACTCGAGGGCCTCTTCGGACTCGGCGAGCGCCTCCACGACGATCTGCCCGGTCGTCGGCGGCGGAGCCGGCGGCACGCTCGTCACCTGCGGCTGCTCCTCGTCCTCGGCGGCACCCTCGAACTGCGCGTTGTAGAGGCGCCAGTACGGGCCCCGCGCAGCGAGAAGATCCCCGTGCGTGCCCTGCTCGACGATGACGCCCTCCTCCATCACGAGGATCAGGTCCGCCTCGCGGATGGTCGACAGCCGATGCGCGATCACGAACGCCGTACGGTCTGTGCGCAGGCGCGACATCGCCCGCTGGATGAGCAGCTCGGTGCGGGTGTCCACCGACGAGGTCGCCTCGTCGAGGATCAGGATGCGAGGATCTGCCAGGAATGCCCGGGCGATGGTCACCAGCTGCCGCTCTCCGACACTGAGGTTCGTCGCCTCGTCGTGGAGCATCGTGTCGTACCCGTCCGGCATCGCGTGCACGAAGCGATCGACGTACGCGGCGCGCGCCGCGGCGGCGATCTCTTCCTCGGTGGCACCCGGTCGACCGTAGGCGATGTTGTCCCTGATGGTGCCGGAGAACAGCCAGGTGTCCTGCAGCACCATGCCGGTGCGGGCGCGCAGGTCGTCGCGGGTCATGCGCCGGGTGTCGACGCCGTCGAGCGTGATCCGCCCGGCGTCGACATCGTAGAACCGCATGATGAGGTTGACCAGCGTGGTCTTCCCGGCTCCGGTCGGGCCGACGATGGCCACCGTGCTGCCGGGCTGCGCCGCGAGGGACAGCCCCTGGATGAGGCGGGTGTCCGCCTCGTACCGGAACGACACGTCGTGGAACTCCAGGCGGCCGGCCGCCGGCGGCGCCGTCTCGGCGGGATCGGGGTCGGGGTCCTGCTCGCGCTCGTCGAGGAACTCGAACACGCGCTCGGCGCTGGCTACGCCCGACTGCAGCAGGTTGGCCATGGATCCCAGCTGGCTGAGGGGCTGCGTGAACTGACGGGAGTACTGGATGAACGCCTGCACGTCGCCGATCGACATCAGTCCGGCGGCGACCTGCAGGCCGCCGACCACGGCGATGGCGACGTACACCAGGTTTCCGATGAACATCATGGCGGGCATGATGACGCCCGAGAGGAACTGCGCGCCGAAGGCGGCCCGGTAGAGCTCTTCGTTCTCGGCGAGGAAGTCGGCTTCCACCCGCTTCTGGTGGCCGAACACCTTCACGACCGAGTGACCGGAGAACGTCTCCTCCACCCGGGCGTTGAGGACGCCCGTCGCCTGCCACTGCTGCACGAACAGCCGCTGCGACCGCCGGGCGACGAGGACCGTGATGACGATCGTGAGCGGGATCGTCACGAGCGCGATCAGCGCGAGGAGCGGCGAGATGACGAACATCATGGTCAGCACGCCGATGACGGTCAGGAGCGAGATCACCACCTGCGACAGCGTCTGCTGCATGGTCTGCCCGATGTTGTCGACGTCGTTCGTGACGCGGCTGAGCAGTTCGCCGCGCTGCACGCCATCGAAGGAGGACAGCGGGAGCCGGTGCACCTTGTCCTCCACCTGCAGGCGCAGACGGTGCACGGCCCGCTGCACGACCCCGTTGAGGATGCGGGCCTGCAGCCAGCCGAAGACGCTGGAGAACACGTAGACCGCGAGCACGAGCGCCAGGATCCGCGCCAGCTGCTCGAAGTCGATCCCGGCCCCGGGCACGACGTCCATGGCCGAGATCATGTCGGCCTGCTGGTTGCCGGACGCCTCGAGCTGGTCGATCACCTGCTGCTTCGTCGTGCCGGCAGGCATCTGCAGCGACACGAAGCCCGCGAACACGACGTTCGTGCCCTCGCCGAGCAGCTTCGGTCCGATCACCGACAGGGCGACCGACAGGATGCCGAACACCAGCACGACGAGGAGCTGCGGGCGGTCCGTGCGCAGCGTTCCCAGCAGTCGCCGGGCGCTGGGCCCGAAGTTCTGCGCCTTCGCCGCCGGCGCCGTCCCGCCGCCGAACGGAGCGCCGCGGGGACCCATCATCACGGGACGCGACGTCTGCCCGGCGCTCATGCCGCGGCCTCCGCCGCCAGCTGCGACTCGACGATCTCGCGGTACGTCTCGCAGGTGTCGACGAGGTCGTCGTGCCGTCCGATCCCGACCACCCGGCCATGGTCGAGCACCACGATCTGATGCGCCTGCTGGATCGTCGACACGCGCTGGGCGACGACGATCCTCGTCGCGTCGGGCAGTCGGGTGTCCAGCGCGCGCCGGAGCGCGGCATCCGTCTGCAGGTCCAACGCCGACAACGAGTCGTCGAAGATGTACACCTCGGGACGCTTCACCAGGGCGCGCGCGATCGCGAGACGCTGCCGCTGCCCGCCCGAGACGTTCGTCCCGCCCTGAGCGATCGGGGCGCCGAGGCCCTCCGGCATGGCGCGTACGAAGTCGGCGGCCTGCGCGAGTTCGAGCGCGTCCCACAGCTGCTCGTCCGTCGCGGACGCGTCGCCGTAGCGCAGGTTGGAAGCCACCGTCCCCGAGAACAGGAAGGCCCGCTGCGGGACCAAGCCGATCCGCGTCCACAGCTCGTCGGGGTCGTAGGCGCGCACGTCGACACCGTCGATGCGCACACTCCCGGCCGTCGCGTCGAACAGCCGGGGCACCAGGCTGACGAGGGTCGTCTTGCCCGAGCCCGTCGACCCGATGACCGCGGTCGTCGTGCCCGGCTCGACGGTGAAGGTGACGTCGTGCAGCACGGCCTCGTCGGCGCCCGGGTAGGCGAAGTCCACGTGGTCGAACTCGACGCGACCGGCGGGGGCGGGAGCGGATGCCGCCACCTCCGGTGCCGAGACGGAGGGCGTTGTACCGAGCACCTCGCCGATGCGGTCGGCACACACCGCGGCGCGCGGGATCATCACGAACATGAAGGTCGCCATCATGACGCCCATGAGGATCTGCATCAGGTAGGTGAGGAAGGCGAACAGCGTGCCGATCTGCACGCCGTTGTCCTGCACCTGGAACGCGCCGAACCAGATCACCGCGACGCTGGACAGGTTCATGACCAGCATCACGGCGGGGAACATCAGCGCCATGAGGTTGCCGGCACGCAGCGCGGTGTCCCGTACGTCGGCGCTGGCAGTGCCGAACCGCACGCGCTCCTCGCGCTCGCGGACGAACGCGCGCACGACGCGGATGCCGCTGAGCTGCTCCCGCATGATCTGGTTCACCCGGTCGATGCGCCGCTGCATCTCGGTGAAGGCGGGGACCATCCGCCACACGATCAGCCCGACGATCACCAGCAGCACCGGGATCGTCACCGCCATGAGCCACGACAGCCCTGCGTCCTGCCTGACCGCCATCACCACGCCGCCGATCGCGAGGATGGGCGCCGAGATCATCAGCGTCGCCGACACCTGCACCAGCATCTGCACCTGCTGCACGTCGTTGGTGTTGCGGGTGATCAGCGAGGGCGCCCCGAACTGCCCGACCTCGCGCTGGGAGAAGGCGACGACACGGTGGAAGACGTCGCGCCGCAGGTCGCGACCCATGCCCATCGCCAGGCGCGAGCCGAAGTACACCGCGACGACCGCGCAGACCACCTGGACGAGGCTGACCAGGAGCATCACCGCGCCGGTCGACCAGATGTAGGGGATGTCGCCGGTGACCACGCCGTTGTCGATGATGTCGGCGTTGAGCGTCGGCAGCCACAGCGCGGCGATCGACTGCGCGAGCTGGAACACCACGACGACCACGATGAGCAGCCAGGCCGGGCGAAGGTAGCGAACCAGGAGCTTTCCGAGCACGACGGTCCTTTCCGATGCGAGCCCGCACTGCGCAGCCGCGCACGAGAAGCGACGCTACGCCTCCGCCCCCCCGCTCGCGACAGGGCGGCGCGTAGCCGTCGGCGAACCGGCGCCGCAGCGCGCCGCAGGGGTTCAGGCAGCCCCGTTCGGCGGCGGGAAGATCCGGTCGATCGCTTCCAGGTCTGCTGCGGTGGGCGACCAGGCCGTCGCCGCCTCGGCGTTCGCGCGCACCTGCTCGGGACTCGTGGCGCCGGCGATCACGCTCGCCAGCGCGGGCCGGGCCAGCAGCCACCCGAAAGTCGCCTGCAGCATCGTGATGCCGCGCTCGTCGCAGAAGGCCTGGTACGCCTCCAGCGCGTCCCACGGCGCGTTCTCGTAGACGTGGGGTCGCTGCCGCATGATCCGGGAATCGGCGGGAGCGGCATCCCGCGAGAACTTGCCCGTCAGCAGGCCGTTGTGCAGCGGGAAGAACGGCAGGAATCCGACGCCGTAGCGCTCGACCGCCGGCAGCACGTCCGCTTCGGCACCGCGTGCGAGCAGGCTGTAGTGGTTCTGTGCCGACACGAACGGCACGCTGTGTCGCATGAGAGAGGTGAAGTGCGCTTCGGCAACCTGCCACCCGGTGAAGTTCGAGTGGCCGATGTAGCGCACCTTGCCCTCGCGGACGAGGTCCCCCAGAGCGTCGAGCGTCTCCTCGATGGGCGTCGCCTCGTCGGGGATGTGCAGCTGGTACAGGTCGATCCACTCGGTCCGAAGCCGGGTGAGGGATGCCTCGACCGCGCGCCGCACGTACGCCCGGGATCCTCTCGATCCCGACGGCGGGTAGCCCATGTCGCGGGTCTGACCGAACTTGGTCGCGAGCGTCACGCGGTCCCGCCGCCCCTGCAGGGCCTCCCCCATGAGCGTCTCGGACAGCCCCGGCTCGCGCCCGTACATGTCGGCGGTGTCGAGGAAGGTGACACCGGCGTCGATCGCCGCGTCGAGCACGGCTCGCGTGCCGTCGATCCCCTCGGTACGGGTCCCCTCCCGCCCGAAGTTGTTGCAGCCGAGGCCCACGGCGGAGACGAGGAGACCGGAGGCGCCCATCCGGCGCAGCGGAACAGTGGAGGTCATGCGTCCACGTTAGCCGCGGCGGAACACCCTCCTTCCGTCACGCCGCAGCCCCGAGCCGGTCGGCGAGGGGCTGCGGCGTCGCTCCGGCTGCGGCTAGGGCTTCGGCTGCTCGGGAGCGGGCGGTTCCGTGGCGGGCGGCTCGGAGGTGGGCGGCTCCGTGGCGGGCGGCGCGGGTGCAGCCGGGGGCGCCGCGGGCGGCTCCGCGGCTGCCGGCGGAGCGGCAGGCGCCGACGGGGGCGGCGTGTACCCGGCAGGCGGCGGCGCGTATCCGGCGGGCGGCGGCACGGCCGGGCCGGTGGCGGGGGGCGGAGGCGCCGAGTATCCGGCCGGGGGCTCGTACGCCGCCGGGGCGCCGTAGCGCGGTCCCGCCGAGGGGTAGCCGCCGGCCGGCGCCGCCTGTGCCGCCGCCTGATCGGGCTGCACCGGAATGCCCTGCCACACGGTGGTGTCCTTCAGGAACGAGTTGCGCCACGGAGACGGCGCGATGTTCGGGTTCCACCGCGAGCTGTCGAAGGCCAGGATGCCGAGCCAGATGAGAGTGCCGAGCCCGGGGATGAGCCACAGCAGCAGGAGCGGCCAGTCCTTGCCGAGCTTGGCGCCGATGCGCCAGCCGGCGAGAACCCAGGCGGCGAGGCCGACGAGGCCGAGGATCCAGCCGATGACCGGGATCTGCCCCAGGAAGCCCGCGACCAGCATCGCGCCCAGCATGACCCACGGCGACAGGTCACCGAGCTTGGCCGCGACCATCGAGTTGTAGACCGGGACCCATGCGCGCCAGCGGCCCTGAACGCCGGCCTTGTCGAAGACCTTCATGAGGAACCACGAGCCGATCACGTACCCGGCGATGGCGATGAGGAAGAGGAAGGGGGCGAGGAGGAGCCAGGCCAGAAGCATCCCCGCGCCGCCGCCGTCGTTGTAGTCCATGGTGCAGCGACCTCCGAGAGAGTCGAGTCGGGTCGCATCGGACGCGGCCCGCGGAGCCCCTGCTCCGCTGGACACATGCTAGCGACGCTCTCAGCCGACTGTCAGCATTGACGACACGAAGCGAGGGATGGCCCGTCCGGCCCGGCGGTGGATAGCCTGGGCAGAACTCTCGAGCCGAAGGACCGTGATGACCGATCAGAACCCGTCCGCGCCGACCCCGCCGCCGCTTCCGCCGCAGTCAGCCGCCGAGGCCGCTCGTGCGGCCGACCCCGACGACACCGGGGTCCCCGGGGTCGCGGGCGACGCCGGAGACGTCGGCCGGGGATTCCTCTCCGCCCTGTTCGACCTGTCGTTCCGGACGTTCATCACCCGGCGCCTCGCCAGCGTCTTCTACTTCGTCGGCCTCGTCGCGATCGGCATCGGCTTCCTCGTGTACTTCGTCGGCGGGATCATCGACGCGCTCTCGGTGATGTGGCTCAACGTGGGTGCGGGCGTCAGCGGATTGGTCGCGACGGTCATCGTGGTGCCGGTGCTGACGTTCCTCGCGATCATCCTGCTCCGATTCGTCATCGAGGCCGTCGTGGCGCTGATCGCGATCGCCGAGAACACCGAGCGCACCGCGCAGCACACCCGCCGCTGAGACCTGGGGGGATTCACCGACCGGCCGCCGGACCGTGTGCGGACGCGAACAGGTCCAGCTCTCCGGCGACGCCTTCGCGGACGCGCAGGCCGGAGGCCTCGGCCCACCGCAGGAACGCCGTCGCCGAAGAGATGCGCGGGCGCTCCTTCGCGAGCCGGCGCACCAGGTCTCCCTTGGCATGCTTGTTGAAGTGGTTGAGCGCCCGGGCTGCGCCGTCGGGGCCCTCGCTCACGACGCGCACATAACGGGACGCGATCCCCTCGGGTAGCGGGCCGAGCGCGACGTAGGCCTCCGAGCGCAGATCGAGCACGAAGCGCGGCGCGAGTCCTGCGATCCCGGCGCTGGTCGCCTCGGCCCACAGGCGCCGCAATGGCGGCACTCCCGGCAGGGACGTGCCTGCACCCAGCCGGTATCCCGGGATCGGGTCGAGCGCGCCGATGGGCCCGAAGGGCGCCGAGTGGATCAACACGTGGGCGCCGAGCCAGCGACGGGCCGCCGCCGACAGGGAGGCCGCGTCCAGAGCGTCGAAGAGCACGCCGGTGTAGCGGTCGACCGCCGGCATCGTGGGCGCCTCGCGCACCGCGGCGTTCACCGCGATCTCGCCGCGCTGCGTCGGCCCGAGCTTGAGCGCGCGCGCCGCCCGCTCCTCGTCGGACGAGAGCGCGACGAGGGCTGAGAGGACGGACTCCCGCTGGGGCGCCAGCGCCGGAATCGCCAGCTGGGTCGCCTCTACCGGCGCTCCCGAACCGCCGGTCCTCTTGGTCTCGGATGGCGGCAGGAGGATCAGCACGGTGCTCCGGGGTCGATCGGCGGGGCCGGATGAAGCGACTCGGCCGGCCCCCTGCGGGGACCGGCCGAGTGCGTTGGCGGTGATCAGGAGATGAGGGCTGCGTTCCCGGCCACGATCGTGAGGTCGTCGCCCTCCATCGACAGGAACCCGTCCTGCGCGTTGGCGATGATCTTCGTGCCGGAGGTCTGCGTGATGCGGACCTGGCCCTCGGCGAGGATCGCGAGCACCGGCTCATGCCCGGTCATGAAGCCGATCTCGCCCTCGACGGTCTTGGCGACGACGAGCGACGCCTCACCCGACCACACCTCCGCGTCCGCGGAGACGAGGCTCACCTTCAGCGGCATGTCAGCCGTTCTCCTTCTGGATACGCGCCCAGGCCTCTTCGACGTCGGAGATGCCGCCGACGTTGAAGAACGCCTGCTCGGCGACGTGGTCGAAGTCCCCCTTGACGATCGCATCGAACGACTCGATCGTCTCCTTGATCGGGACGGTCGAGCCCTCGACACCGGTGAACTTCTTCGCCATGTAGGTGTTCTGCGAGAGGAACTGCTGGATCCGGCGCGCACGAGCGACGACGATCTTGTCCTCCTCCGAGAGCTCGTCGACACCGAGGATCGCGATGATCTCCTGCAGCTCCTTGTTCTTCTGCAGGATCTGCTTCACGGCGGTGGCCACCCGGTAGTGGTCCTCGCCGATGTACCGCGGGTCGAGGATGCGGCTGGTCGACGACAGCGGGTCCACCGCGGGGTACAGGCCCTTCGAGGCAATCTCGCGCGACAGCTCGGTGGTCGCGTCGAGGTGCGCGAAGGTGGTCGCCGGCGCCGGGTCGGTGTAGTCGTCGGCGGGGACGTAGATCGCCTGGAGCGAGGTGATCGAGTGGCCGCGCGTCGAGGTGATGCGCTCCTGCAGGATGCCCATCTCGTCGGCGAGGTTCGGCTGGTACCCCACCGCAGACGGCATGCGGCCGAGGAGCGTCGACACCTCGGAGCCTGCCTGGGTGAAGCGGAAGATGTTGTCGATGAACAGCAGCACGTCCTGCTTCTGGACGTCGCGGAAGTACTCCGCCATCGTGAGGGCGGACAGCGCCACGCGCAGACGGGTCCCCGGCGGCTCGTCCATCTGGCCGAAGACGAGCGCGGTCTTGTCGAAGACGCCCGCCTCCTCCATCTCGCCGATGAGGTCGTTGCCCTCACGGGTGCGCTCGCCGACGCCGGCGAACACCGACACGCCGCCGTGGTCCTGCGCGACGCGCTGGATCATCTCCTGGATGAGGACGGTCTTGCCGACGCCCGCACCGCCGAAGAGGCCGATCTTTCCACCCTGCACATACGGGGTGAGCAGGTCGATGACCTTGATGCCGGTCTCGAACATCTCGGTCTTCGACTCGAGCTGGTCGAACGAGGGCGCCTGACGGTGGATGCCCCAGCGCTCGGTGACCTCGATCGTCTCGCCCGGTGCGCCGTTGAGCACATCGCCGGTGACGTTGAACACCTTGCCCTTGGTGACGTCGCCGACGGGCACCGTGATGGGGCCGCCGGTGTCGCGCACCTCCTGGCCGCGGACCATTCCGTCCGTCGGCTTCAGGGAGATGGCGCGGACCAGGTCGTCGCCGAGATGCTGCGCGACCTCGAGCGTGATCTCGGTGGAGTCGCTGCCGATCGTGATGGTGGTCTTCAGCGCGTTGTAGATCTCGGGGATCGCGTCGTGCGGGAACTCGATGTCGACGACCGGGCCGGTGACGCGCGCGACGCGTCCGACCGCGGTCGCGGTCTTCTCAGCGGTGAGGCTCATGGCTTCTTCTCTTTCGTATGGTCTATTTGCCCGACGCCAGGGCGTCGGCGCCGCCGACGATCTCGGCGATCTGCTGTGTGATCTCGGCCTGACGCGCGTTGTTGCGCAGGCGGGTGTAGTCGGTGATGAGCTTGTCGGCGTTGTCGCTGGCAGACTTCATCGCCTTCTGCGTCGCGGCGTGCTTGGCAGCCGACGACTGCAGGAGGGCGTTGAAGACCCGGCTCTGGATGTACACGGGCAGGAGCGCGTCCAGCACGGTCGCGGCATCCGGCTCGAACTCGTACAGCGGGTACACCTGCGCCGACGACGATTCCTCGGCCTCGACCACTTCCAGCGGAAGCAGGCGCACAGTCTCGGGCGTCTGCGTCATCATGCTGACGAAGCGGTTGTAGACGAGATGGATCTCGTCGACGCCGTGCTCTTGGCCGCCGCGGTCGTAGGCGTCCAGCAGGGTGGCGGCGATCTCCTCGGCGGTGGAGAAGTGCGGCGTGTCGGTGTCGCCCGTCCACTCCGCCGCACTCTCCATGCGGCGGAACTGGAAGTAGCCGACGGCCTTGCGGCCGACGAGGTAGAACACCGGCTCGCGACCCTCATCGCGCAGCAGCTGGGCGAGCTCGAGGCCCTCGCGGAGGATCTGCGAGTTGAACGCGCCGGCGAGGCCGCGGTCGGAGGAGAAGATCACGACCGCGGAGCGGCGGATCGTCTCGCGTTCGACGGTCAGCGGGTGATCGACGTTGGAGTGCGTCGCCACGGCCGAGACGGCACGCGTCACGGCTCGCGCGAAGGGCGACGACGCGCGCACGCGCGCCATCGCCTTCTGGATGCGCGAAGCCGCGATGAGCTCCATCGCCTTCGTGATCTTCTTGGTCGTCTGAGCAGAGCTGATCTTCTGCTTGTAGACCCGGAGTTGTGCGCCCATGGTTTCTGCCCAGGCCCGCCGTCAGCGGCGGCCCTTGACGATCTTCTCCTGGTTCACGTCTTCGGCCTGCGCGGCCGCGACCTCTTCGTGGCCCGGCTTTCCGATGGCCTGGCCCTTGCCGGCCTGGAACTCGAGGATGAACTCGTCGGTCTTCTTGCCGAGCTCGGCGACGGTGTCGTCGTCGAGGACGTTCGTCTCGCGCAGCGTGTCGAGGATCGTCGTGTTGCGACGCAGGTAGTCCAGCAGCTCCCGCTCGAACGCCAGCACGTCCTCGACCTCGATCGAGTCGAGCTTGCCGTTGGTGCCCGCCCAGATGGAGACGACCTGCTCCTCGACCGGGTACGGCGAGTACTGCGGCTGCTTGAGCAGCTCGGTCAGCCGCGCACCGCGGGCGAGCTGACGACGCGAGGCCGCGTCGAGGTCGGACGCGAACATGGCGAACGCCTCCAGCGAGCGGTACTGGGCCAGCTCGAGCTTGAGCGTGCCGGAGACCTTCTTGATCGACTTCACCTGCGCGTCGCCGCCGACGCGCGAGACCGAGATGCCCACATCGACCGCAGGACGCTGGTTGGCGTTGAAGAGGTCGGACTGCAGGAAGATCTGGCCGTCGGTGATCGAGATCACGTTGGTCGGGATGTACGCCGAGACGTCGTTCGCCTTCGTCTCGATGATCGGGAGACCCGTCATCGAGCCCGCGCCGAGGTCGTCGGACAGCTTCGCGCAGCGCTCGAGCAGACGCGAGTGGAGGTAGAAGACGTCACCGGGGTACGCCTCGCGACCCGGCGGGCGGCGGAGCAGCAGCGACACGGCGCGGTACGCCTCGGCCTGCTTCGACAGGTCGTCGAAGATCACCAGGACGTGCTTGCCCTCGTACATCCAGTGCTGGCCGATCGCCGAGCCGGTGTAGGGGGCGAGGTACTTGAAGCCGGCGGGGTCGGACGCGGGAGCCGCGACGATCGTCGTGTACTCCATTGCACCGGCGTCCTCGAGCGCGCCCTTCACGGCCGCGATCGTGGAGCCCTTCTGACCGATCGCCACGTAGATGCACCGCACCTGCTTCGTGACGTCTCCGGACTCCCAGTTCGAGCGCTGGTTGATGATCGTGTCGATCGCGATCGCGGTCTTGCCGGTCTGGCGGTCGCCGATGATCAGCTGGCGCTGGCCGCGGCCGACGGGGATCATGGCGTCGATCGCCTTGATGCCGGTCTGCAGGGGCTCGTGCACGCTCTTGCGCTGCATGACGCCGGGGGCCTGCAGCTCGAGGGCGCGGCGGCCGACGGTGGCGATCTCGCCGAGACCGTCGATCGGGTTGCCCAGCGGGTCGACGACGCGGCCCAGGTACCCGTCGCCGACGGCGACCGAGAGCACCTCGCCGGTGCGGGTGACCTGCTGGCCGGCCTCGATACCGGCGAAGTCGCCGAGCACGACGACACCGATCTCGTGCTCGTCGAGGTTGAGGGCCAGGCCCTGCGTGCCGTCCGCGAACATCACGAGCTCGTTCGCCATGACGCCCGGCAGGCCTTCGACGTGCGCGATGCCGTCGGCGGCGTCGATGACGGTGCCGACCTCGGTGGCCGCGGCGCCCGTGGGCTCGTAGGCGGCGACGAAGTCCTTCAGCGCGTCACGGATGACATCGGGGCTGATAGTGAGATCTGCCATTGTTTTCCTTCGTTCATGGGGCCGCGGCCCCGAAGTCTCCACCCGGGGGCGGGAAGTCAGTGTCAGCCTGCGAGTCGCTGACGGAGGTCGGCGAGACGCGACGAGACGCTCGCGTCGATCACGTCGTCGGCGATCTGCACCCGCAAGCCGCCGACGACGGTCGGGTCGACGATGGTGTTCAGCGACACGCGCGTGCCGTAGCGCTGGGTCAGCGCCGCGGTGAGGCGCTCGCGCTGAGCCGCGCTGAGCGGGGTCGCCGCGACGACGGTGGCCACCGTTCGGCCGCGCTGGTCGGCGACGAGCATGGTGGCGCGCGACAGCAGCCGGCGCACCCGGCGCTCACGCGGCTGGCGGACGAGGGACGACACGATGAGCGTCGTCCCCTCGCTCGCACGGCCGTTCAGCAGCGATTCGATGAGCGCGCCCTTCGACGAGGCGTCACCCAGACGGCTGCCGAGCGCGAGCTCGAGCTCGGCGTTGTCGGCGACCGTGCGCGAGAAGGCGAACAGCTCCCCCTCGATGTCCGACGCCGTGTCGGCGAGGGCCGTCGCCCGGATCGCGAGCTCCTCGATGCCGTCGACCAGGTCGCCCGGCGAGGACCAGCGCTGCTGGACGGCGGTCGCCAGCAGCGACGCGGTCGTCGGCTTGACGGACGGGCCGAAGACGTCGAAGACGACCTTGCGGCGGGCCTCGGCCGGCGCGGCCGAGTCGGCGAGCGCGCCGCTCAGCTGCGGCGAGTCGGCCACGGCGCGCGCCGCGGCGAACAACTCGCGGGCGACGTCGAGGTCGACGTCGGCGGCGGCGTCGAGCGCCGTCGTCGTCGCCGCCACGGCCTGAGTGGTCGCGCTGCCCATCAGAGCGCCGGTTCCTGAGCCTGTCGAAGGGTGGCCCCTTCGGACTGCTCGAGCTCCGCGAGGAAGCGGTCCACGACGGCCTGAGCCTTCGCGTCGTCGGACAGCGTCTCGCCGATCACGCCGCCCGCGAGGTCGAGGGCGAGCGTGCCCACCTCGCTGCGCAGCGACACCAGAGCGCTCTGGCGCTCGGCCTCGATCTGGGCGTGAGCGGTCGACGTGAGGCGCGCGGCCTCGGCCGTCGCGGCATCCTTCGCCTCGGCGACGATCTTCTTGCCGTCCTCGCGGGCGGCGTCGCGGATCTCACCGGCTTCCTTGCGGGCGTCGGCGAGCTGGGCGGTGTACTCCTCGAGTGCCGCCTCGGCCTTGCGCTGGGCCTCGTCGGCCTTCGCGATGTTGCCCTCGATCGCCGCAGAGCGCTCGTCGAGCAGCTTCTTCATCCGCGGAAGCGCGATCCTCCAGAAGAGGAAGAGGATGATGACGAAGCAGACCGACGACCAGATGATGTCGTACCACGCCGGAATGAGCGGGTTGTGTTCCGCGCCCTCTTCCGCTGCGTACGTGACAAGAGCGTTCAGCATCCTGTCTCCTTAGTCGAGATGGCGATCAGAAGCCGAAGATGAAGCCGGTCGCGATGCCGATGAAGGCGAGGGCCTCGGTGAAGGCGATACCGATCCACATGAGCACCTGCAGGCGGCCGGCGAGCTCAGGCTGGCGCGCCACGCCCTCGATCGTCTTGCCGACGACGATGCCCACGCCGATGGCGGGGCCGATGGCGGCGAGGCCGTAGCCGACGGTCGCGATCGAACCGCTCACCTGGGCGAGAACCGTAGTTGCGTCCACGGGGGTGTTTCCTTTCGGTTGAGGGCGGCTTTCGGGCCGTCCCGTTTCAGTGCTCTTCGGCGACCGCGAGCTGGATGTAGACCGCGGTGAGGAGAGCGAAGACGTACGCCTGGAGGACTGCCACCAGGATTTCGAACAGGGTGAAGACGAAGCCGAATGCGAGGCTGCCCGCACCGAGAATGCTCCACCAGCCGCCGAGATCGACGATGAAGAACTGCGTGGCGGCGAAGAACAGCACCAGCAGCAGGTGGCCGACCATCATGTTCATGAGGAGTCGGAGCGTGAGGGTGACCGGCCGGATCACGAACGTCGAGATGAGCTCGATCGGCGTGACGATGATGTAGATCGGCCACGGCACACCCGACGGGAACAGCGAGTTCTTGAAGAAGTTCTTCGGGCTCTTCTTGATGCCGGCGTAGATGAAGGTGACGTAGCTCACGATCGCGAGCGTCAGCGGTACCGCGATGATGCTCGTGCCGGCGATGTTCAGGAACGGGATGATGCCCGTGATGTTCATGAACAGCACCATGAAGAAGATCGTGGTGAGGATCGGGAGGAAGCGCTGGGCGTCCTTCTTGCCGAGGAGGTCCTCGCCGATGTTGACCCGGACGAAGTCCAGGCCCATCTCGACGATGCTCTGGAATCGACCGGGGACGACGCGCATGCGGCGCGTGCCGAGCCAGAAGATCAGGACGATCGCGATGGTCGCGAGGAACTGGATCAGGTGGATCCGGTGGACCGGGATGACGCCGAACGCAGTGAAGAGGATCTCGGGGAAGAACTCCTCGATCGACGGCCCGTGGAACTCCGGGGGCGCGTCAGCGGCAAGGGGGGCGATCAGGGTCGCAGCGTGAGTAAACAGCGCGGGCTCCAGCTTCGGGGCATCGGTGTAGGACCGTTGCGACGATGGTCGGTGAGCGTCACTCCGCAGGCGCTCACAGCAGGGTGAGCGCGCGGGCGCCCGTTCAGCCTATCAAACTTGAGAGGTCCCTGAGCCCGCGCGCCGGGGCCTCACGGGGCCGTGCCCGGGCCGTCGGTGCGCTCCCCCGCGTCGGGGTCCGTCGGCAGCTCCACGTCGCTCACGTGCGGCACCCGCATGCGCAGCAGCACCACGACGTCGATGAGCAGTGAGGCCAGGACGCTCGCCACCAGCGCGAGGAAGAAGACCGGTCCCACGATCCAGGGCTGGTCGCGCAGCACGAACAGCACCACGAGGAACACGACGAACTTGAGGATCCAGCCGCCCATCACGATGCCGAAGAAGATGGGCACATAGAGGGCGTCGCCGAACCACCGGTTGGCGATGAGGATGCTGGCGGCGGTGATCCCGAGGAACACGGCCGCGATCAGCACGCCGGCCAGCGCGCTCCACAGCCCGTCCGTCCCCGCCACGAGGTAGCCGACCAGGCCGCCCACGACGAGCAGGGCGGCGGTGACCGTCGCCGACCACACCAGGACGGTGCGCAGGATCGGCGTGCTGGAGATGGGGGTGGAAGTCATCGGGCGTCCTCCTGTGCGGGCGCGGGATCGTGTCGGGGAGCGGTGAGGACCCCGGTCGGGCGGTCGTTGACGGCGTCGACGTGCTCGGCGCCGTCGACGAGGTGAGCACGGCGGTGCGACGGGAGCAGCGTGACGACGAGACACGCGGCGATGCCCACGACGCCGTACGCGACGCCGATGAGGTAGTCGCCCGGCCACTCCAGCGTCGTGCCGATGTACATCAGCAGCACCGAGAGGCTCACCAGCGCCGTCCACGCATAGAAGATCAGCACGGCGTCGCGGTCGGAATGGCCCATGTCGAGCATGCGGTGGTGAAGGTGGCGCCGGTCGGGCGAGAACGGCGACTTGCCCTTGCTCATGCGACGCACGACCGCCAGCCCGAAGTCGAGCAGCGGCAGGAGCACCACGACGACCGGCAGCAGGATCGGGATGAACGCGCCGAGCAGCTGCGACCGCCCGAACTCGTCGTTGTCGACGACCATCGCCGGGTTGATGTTGCCGGTGATGGCGATCGCGGACGAGGCCATGAGGAGACCGAGCATGAGTGCCCCGGCATCGCCCATGAACAGCCGCGCAGGGCTCCAGTTCAGCGGCAGGAATCCGATGCACACGCCGATCAGCACCGCGGCGATGAAGGAGGCGAGGTTGAAGTAGGTGCTCGCCCCGACGTCGCGCACCATCATGTAGGAGTACGCGAAGAAGACGACGTTGGCGATGAGGCAGACGCCGGCGACGAGGCCGTCCAGTCCGTCGATGAAGTTGACCGCGTTCATCACGACGACGATCGAGAAGACGGTCAGGGTGAAGCTGGCCCAGCTCGAGATGGTCATGCCGCCGAGCGGCAGGGTGTAGATCTGCAGCTGGCCGAACCAGGCGATGAGGCCCGCCGCGAGGAACTGCGCGCCGAGCTTGATCATCCAGTCCAGGTCCCAGACATCGTCCAGGACGCCGATGACCACGATGAGGGCCGTCGCCCCCAGCAGCGCGAACACCTGCTCGGGCTCGGTCCAGATGATCGCGAAGAACGGATGCTGCGACGAGACCGCGAACGCCGCCAGCACGCCGAGGAACATGGCGATGCCGCCCAGTCGCGGCGTCGGCGTCTTGTGGACGTCGCGGTCCCGGATGCCGGGGTACAGCTTGTATCTCAGGCTCAGTCGCCAGACCGCCCACGACAGGACGAAGGTGATGGCCGCCGTGAGGAGGATGGTGAAGACGTACTGCTTCACGAGCTGCCGGGGACGCTCTGGGCGTCGGCCGCCGGGCCCGCCACCGCGGGTCCCGCTTCCGCTTCGGGCGACACGGGCTCGGCTCCCGGCGCCGGCTCCAGGAGGTCGCCGAGCACCTCGTGCAGCTGGTCGCGGCTGACCGCGCCCTCGCGCAGCACCCGCACCAGCGGCTCGTCACCGGCGACGAGGCTGGTCGCGTCGACGATCGTGGACGGCACGCCGTTCTTCGAGGGCCCGTCGCCGAGATAGACCGCGACGCTGTCCCGCAGCATCTCGTGCGCATCCTCGGCGGTGATGCCTGCCGCCATCCCGGTGAGGTTGGCGCTGGAGACCGCCAGCGGCCCCGTCTCCTCGAGGAGCTCCAGCGCGATGCGGTGCGCAGGCATGCGCACCGCCACGGTGCCGCGCGTCTCGCCCAGATCCCACGAGAGCGAGGGCTGCGAGGGCAGCACGATCGTGAGGCCGCCGGGCCAGAAGGCATCGATCAGTCGCTCGACCGGCTCGGGCACCTCCGCGACGAGCGCGCGCAGCGTCGTGACGCCGGCGACGAGCACCGGCGGCGGGGACTGGCGCCCTCGGCCCTTCGCGGCGAGCAGGCGCGCGACCGCCTGGTGGTCGAAGGCATCGGCGGCCACGCCGTAGACGGTGTCGGTCGGGATGACGACGAGCTCGCCGCGTCCGATGGCCTGGCGCGCCCGGCGCATGCCGGCGAGCAGCTGAGCCTCGTCGCGGCAGTCGAAGATGGGGGACATGTCGCCGGACAGTTTAGTCCGGGCGCGCCTGTGCGTTCGCGGCGCGCGGGGCGCCGGGCCGCGCGGGAGTTCAGGGCCGAAGCGCGGTCGTGGCGCGGTCGCGCATCGTGAGGTCGGGATGCGTCGCGGCCGCGCGCCAGCCGTCGGCGGTCAGAAGCCCGCGGATGGCCTCGCCCTGCCACTCCCCGTGCTCGATCACGATCATCCCGCCCGGGTGCGCCAGGCGCAGCCCCACCCGGCTCACCACGCGGACGACGTCCAAGCCGTCCTCGCCGCCGTAGAGGGCGGCGGGCGGGTCGAAGAACCGCACCTCCGGGTCGCGCGGGATCGCGGCATCCGGAACGTAGGGAGGGTTGGAGGCGACCACCGAGACGGTGCCTGCGAGCTCGGGGAACGCGTGGGCGAGGTCGATGAACGCCAGCCGCGCGTTCGGTGCGCCGACCGTCGCGAAGTTCTCCTTCGCCCAGACGAACGCGTCGACGGAGTTCTCGGCGGCGAACACCCGTGCGTGGGGCACCTCGGTCGCCATCGCCAGAGCGATCGCGCCGCTGCCGGTTCCGAGATCGACCGCGATCGGGGACTCGGATGCCGCCGCCCGCAGCGCGTCGATCGCCAGCTGCGCCACCGTCTCGGTCTCGGGGCGGGGCACGAAGACCCCGGGGCCGACCTTCAGCTCCAGGTGGCGGAACGGCGCCGACCCGGTGATGTGCTGCAGCGGTTCACGGGCGGCGCGCCGGGTCACGAGCTCGTCGAGACGCTCGGCGTCGGCCGCCGAGAGGCTGTCGCCGCGGACGGCGGCGGCCTGCACTCCGCCGCGCCCGAGACCGAGGACGAACGCCGTCAGCAGCTCGGCGTCGACGGCGGGATCGGCGATGCCGGCGGCGCCCAGCCGCGACGCGGCGCGCGCGATCGCGGCGGTCAGGGCGGAGGGTTCTTCGGCGGAAGGCATGACCGCACCACCCTACGCCCCGCAGGGTAGCGCGCCGCCGCCAGGCCCCTGTCACAGAAGGACTCACACGGATGCCGTCCCCCTAGGCTGTTGATGATCCGCCATGAACCCGCGAAAGGCCCCGACATGACCGGCATCCATCCCGACATCACCTCCGCTTTCGGCAACACTCCGCTGGTCCGGCTGAACCGGGTCGCGGAAGGCGTCGGCGGCACGGTGCTGGCCAAGCTCGAGTTCTACAACCCCGCCTCCAGCGTCAAGGACCGCCTCGGCATCGCCATCGTCGACGCGGCGGAGGCCTCCGGCGAGCTGAAGCCCGGCGGCACGATCGTCGAGGCGACCAGCGGAAACACCGGCATCGCCCTCGCGATGGTCGGCGCCGCCCGCGGCTATCGCGTCGTGCTGGCGATGCCGTCGTCCATGTCGGTCGAGCGTCGCCTGCTGCTGAAGGCGTACGGCGCCGAGCTCGTCCTCACCGACCCCGCCGGCGGCATGAAGGGCGCTGTCGCGAAGGCCGAGGAGCTCGTCACGGAGCTGCCGGGGGCGATCCTCGCCCGTCAGTTCGAGAACCAGGCGAACGTCGAGATCCACCGCAAGACCACCGCCGAGGAGATCCTCCGCGACACCGACGGCAAGGTCGACTACTTCGTCGCGGGCATCGGCACCGGCGGCACCATCACCGGGGTCGGCCAGGTGCTCAAGGAGCGCGTCCCCGACGCGAAGGTCGTCGCCGTGGAGCCGGCCGACTCGCCGCTGCTGACCAAGGGAACCCCGGGCCCGCACAAGATCCAGGGCATCGGCCCGAACTTCGTGCCCGCGATCCTGGACCGCGGCGTCATCGACGAGGTCATCGACGTCGAGTTCCCGGACGCGCTGACGACGGCCCGCGCCGTGGGCTCGCAGGACGGGATCCTCGTCGGGATCTCGTCGGGCGCCGCCATCTGGGCCGCGCTCCAGGTCGCCGCGCGCCCGGAGGCCGCGGGCAAGAACATCGTGGTCGTGGTGCCGTCGTTCGGCGAGCGGTACCTCTCCACGGCACTCTTCGAGGATCTGCGCGAAGATTGATCCGTCACGACGGCGCGACGGCGACCCCGACCTGATCGGCCGCCGCCGCGCCGTCGTCGTCTGGACCAACGAGAAAGGGAGCTTCGTGCCCGGCATCCATCCCGACATCACCACCGCCTTCGGGCAGACCCCGCTGGTGCGCCTCAACGCCCTGACGGAGGGCCTGGGGGCGGAGGTGCTCGCGAAGCTCGAGTTCTACAATCCGGGGTCCTCGGTGAAGGACCGCCTGGGCTACGCCCTCGTCGAGGCCGCGGAGGCGGCCGGCGAGCTGCCCCCCGGCGGCACCATCGTCGAGTCCACCAGCGGCAACACCGGCATCGCGCTGGCGCTCATCGGGGCCGCGCGGGGCTATCGGGTGATCCTCACGATGCCGGCGTCGATGTCGAAGGAGCGGCGCACCCTGCTCAAGGCGTACGGCGCCGAGCTGGTGCTGACGGACCCGTACAAGGGCATGACCGAGGCTGTCGAGGCCGCGAAGCGGATCGTGGCCGAGACGCCCGGGGCGGTGCTCGCCCGGCAGTTCGAGCACGAGGCGAACGCGGCCGTGCACCGCAGGACGACTGCCGAGGAGATCTGGCAGGACACCCATGGCCGCGTGGACTGGTTCGTCGCCGGATCCGGCACCGGCGGCACGATCACCGGTGTCGGGCAGGTTCTGAAGGAGCGCCACCCCGGCGTGAGGGTCGCGCTCGTCGAGCCCAAGGACTCCCCCGTTCTCACCGAGGGGCGGGCGGGCGGCCACCGCATCCAGGGCATCGGCCCGAACTTCGTGCCCGACGTGCTGGACCGCTCGGTGGTGGATGAGATCTTCGACGTCGAGTTCGACGACGCCATTCGCGTCGCACGCGAGCTCGCCACGCGCGAGGGCATCCTCGCCGGCATGTCGGCCGGCGCCGCCGTCTGGGCGGCGCTGCAGATCGCCGCGCGCCCCGAGGCCGAAGGGAAGCGCATCGTCGTGATCGTCCCGGACTCGGGCGAGCGCTACCTGTCCACGGCGCTGTACGAGCACCTGCGCGAAGCGGAGGCGGAGAAGAAATGACCGACGAACGCATCGGATTCCTGGCGCGCGTGCGTGAGGACGTCACCGCCGCGAAGCTGCGAGACCCGGCCGCGCGCAGCGGCCTCGAGATCGCCCTGCTGTATCCGGGCCTCCATGCCATCTGGGGCCACCGCCTCTGGCATGCGCTGTGGGTGCGCGGCGCACGATTCCCCGCGCGCGCCGGCTCGCAGATCACCCGCTGGCTCACCGGCATCGAGATCCACCCCGGAGCCGTGATCGGCCGCCGCTTCTTCATCGACCACGGCATGGGCGTGGTCATCGGCGAGACCGCCGAGGTGGGCGACGACGTCATGCTGTACCACGGCGTCACGCTGGGCGGTCGTCAGCGCGAGGGCGGCAAGCGTCACCCGACGCTGGGTGACGGCGTCGCCGTCGGGGCCGGCGCGAAGATCCTCGGGCCGGTCGTCATCGGCGAGGGGTCGGTCGTCGGGGCGAACGCCGTCGTCACGAAGGACGCGCCGGCAGACAGCGTCCTGGTCGGCGTGCCGGCCAAGCCCCGTGCCCGTCGCGTCGGCGAGGAGACCCGCGCCCTGCTGACGACCCCCGAGTACCAGATTTGACGCGGCTCGAATCAATGCGAGCGCCAGCGAGCGTTGATGCGAGCCGGGTCAAGGTTGAGTAGGCGAGGCACGAGCCGTATCGAAACCTTCGCAAGCCCGGATCAATGCGAGCGCCTCGGGATCAGCCGCGGCGGTCCTGAACCTTCCTCCGGATGAACAGCGGCGGCAGCAGCCACGACGCCAGGGCGGTCACGAGCCACACGACGAGCGTTCCGATGATCCACGCGACCGGTCCGTCGATCCCGATCCCGGCAGCGGGGACGAGCACGGCGATGAGCAGGGCGACGAAGGTCGACAGCAGCCCGATGCCGCCGATGAGGGCGTTGGCGTGGCGCCGCGTGATCTTCAGCAGCCAGGGCGCGAGGACGCTCTGCAGCACGGCGAAGATGACCACGGCGAGGAGGATGCCCCACCAGTCGTCCCAGTGCAGTGTGAAGCCCTCGAGGATGAGGTCGGCGGCGAGGAGTCCCAGCGCCGCCGAGACGAGGAAGATCAGCGCGCGGAGGAGGAGCGTGAGCACGGTCGAAGCCTAGCGGCGCGGCATCCGTGCGCTCCGGCACCGCCCGGCCGCGCCGAGACCGGGGATTCGGGTCGAGACCGAGGGCGTCGTCCCCGGTCCGAGCCGGGATCCCCGGTTTCGCCGGCGTCAGTCGCCGCCGAGGGCGGCGAGGCGCGCCTCCTCGTCGGCCTGGATCGCCGACTCGACGATCGGGTCGAGCGCCCCGTCCATCACCTGATCGAGGTTGTACGCCTTGTAGCCGGTGCGGTGGTCGGCGATGCGGTTCTCGGGGAAGTTGTACGTGCGGATGCGCTCGGAGCGGTCCATGCCGCGGATCTGGGACCTGCGGGCATCGGATGCCGCGGCCTCCCGCTCCTCCTGCTGCCGGGCGAGCAGGCGCGCGCGGAGCACCCGCATGCCGGCTTCCCGGTTCTGCAGCTGCGACTTCTCGTTCTGCATCGACACGACGATGCCGGTGGGCACATGGGTGATGCGCACCGCGGAGTCGGTCGTGTTCACCGACTGCCCGCCCGGCCCGGACGACCGGAAGACGTCGATCTTGAGGTCGCTCTGCTCGATGTGGATCTCTTCGGGCTCGTCGACCTCGGGGAACACCAGGACGCCCGTGGTCGACGTGTGGATGCGCCCCTGTGACTCGGTGGCCGGCACGCGCTGCACGCGGTGCACGCCGCCCTCGTACTTCAGGTGCGCCCACACGCCCTGCGCCGGGTCCGAGGACGAGCCCTTGATCGCGACCTGCACGTCCTTGTAGCCGCCGAGGTCCGACTCGGTGCGTTCGAGGAGCTCGGTCTTCCAGCCCTTCGAGGCGGCGTACTGCAGGTACATGCGCAGGAGGTCGGCCGCGAACAGCGCCGACTCCGCGCCGCCCTCGCCCTGCTTGATCTCCATGATGACGTCGCGCCCGTCGTCGGGGTCCCGCGGGATCAGCAGGCGTCGCAGGCGCTCCTGTGCCTCGGCGAGGTTCGCCTCGAGCGCAGGAACCTCCTCGGCGAAAGCCTCGTCCTCGCGAGCGAGCTCGCGGGCGGCATCCAGATCGTCCGATGCCGCCACCCAGTCCTCGTGCGCCTTCACGATGCGCGAGAGCTCGGCGTACCGCCGGTTCACGCGCTTGGCTCGGGCGGCATCGGCGTGCACCGCGGGGTCGGAGAGCTCCTCCTGCACCGCGCGGTGCTCGTCGATCAGCCCTTTGACCGACTCGAACACGGGTCAGCGGATGCTGTTGTCGTGGTCGTGGCTGCGTCCACCGCCGTGCCCGCCGGCGGGCGCCGGGATCGACTTCTGCATCTGCACGAGGAACTCGACGTTCGACTGCGTCTCCTTGAGCTTGCCGAGCACGACCTCAAGGGCCTGCTGGGGCTCGAGGCCCGCGAGCGCGCGGCGGAGCTTCCACGTGATCTTCACCTCGTCGGGCGACAGCAGCATCTCCTCGCGACGCGTCGACGACGCATTCACATCGACCGCCGGGAAGATGCGCTTGTCTGCCAGCTGGCGGTTCAGGCGCAGCTCGCTGTTGCCGGTGCCCTTGAACTCCTCGAAGATGACGTCGTCCATCTTGGAGCCGGTCTCGACGAGGGCCGTCGCGAGGATCGTGAGCGAGCCGCCGTTCTCGATGTTGCGCGCCGCGCCGAAGAAGCGCTTCGGCGGGTACAGCGCCGAGGCGTCCACGCCGCCGGTCAGCACACGGCCGGAGGTCGGCGCCGAGATGTTGTAGGCGCGCCCGAGGCGCGTGATCGAGTCCAGCAGCACGACGACGTCGCGGCCGAGCTCCACCAGGCGCTTGGCGCGCTCGATGGCCAGCTCGGCGACCGTGGTGTGGTCCTCGGCGGGGCGGTCGAACGTCGAGGCAATGACCTCGCCCTTGACGGTGCGCTGCATGTCGGTGACCTCTTCGGGGCGCTCGTCGACGAGCACGACCATGAGGTGCACCTCGGGGTTGTTGATCGCGATGGCGTTGGCGATCTGCTGCAGGACGATCGTCTTGCCCGCCTTGGGAGGCGCGACGATCAGGCCGCGCTGGCCCTTCCCGATCGGGGCGACGAGGTCGATGATGCGCTGAGTCAGCTTCTCGGGCGCCGTCTCGAGGCGCAGGCGCTCCTGCGGGTAGAGGGGCGTCAGCTTGCCGAACTCGACGCGCGTGGCGGCGTCGTCGACCGAGAGGCCGTTGATCGCGTCGACCTTGACCAGCGCGTTGTACTTCTGACGGCTGGACTGCTCGCCCTCGCGGGGCTGCTTGATCGCGCCGACGACGGCGTCGCCCTTGCGCAGGTTGTACTTCTTCACCTGCCCCAGCGACACGTAGACGTCGCTGGTGCCGGGCAGGTAGCCGGAGGTGCGGACGAACGCGTAATTGTCGAGGACGTCGAGGATGCCCGCGATGGGGATGAGGACGTCGTCCTCGCCGATCTCGGTCTCGAACTCGTCGCCGGTCGCCTGGCCGCCGCGGCGCTTGTTGCGCTGGCGCCCGCGGCCGTTGCCCTGGCCGGACTGGTCGTCGTCGGAGGTCTCCGCCTTCGCCGGCTCGGCCGCGGGCTTGGCGTTCTGGTTCTGTCCGCCGCCCTGACCCCCCTGGCCCTCCGCGCCCTGACCGCCCTGGTCCTTCGCCCCGCTGCGGTTGCGGCTGCGGCTGCGGCTGCGGCCGCGGCCGCGCGACGGCGTCTCGGCGCTCTCCGCGTCCGCCGCCTGGTCGGCGGTGTCTGCGGTCGCGGCTTCCGGGGTGGCCGCGTCGGCGGATGCCTCGGCGGGAGCGGATGGCTCGGCGGCAGCGGCGGCGTCGGGAGCGGCCGCGTCGGAGGCCCCCTCTCCGCCGGCGGTCGCAGCGTCGGCGGGCGCGGCGTCGGCGGGCGCGGCGGCGGGCGCCTCCGCGGGCTCGGCCGGCGGCGCGTCGGTGCTCTTGGCGCGGCGCGGTGCCCGCTTGCGGGGCGCCTTCGCGGGGGCTGCCGGCGCCTCCTCCGCGGGAACCTCGGCAGGGGTTTCGGCGGCAGCCTCGGCGACGGCCTCCGCGGCGACGACGTCGGCGGCTTCGGCCTCGACGACGGCCTCCTCGGCGACGGCGTCGGCGACCAGCGCTTCGGCGACGGCCTCCTCGGCGACGGCCTCAGCTGCCTCGGCGGCGATCGGGTCGCCGGACTCGGCGACGGCGGCGGCCTCTTCGACGGCGGCTTCCGCGACGACTTCGGCCACGACGGCCTCCTCTACGGCGGCCACGGCGGCAGCGTCGGCCTCGACGGCCTCCGCGACCGCCTCCTCGGCGACGACCTCGGCGGCGGTGGCCTGCGCAGCTTCGGCGGCTTCAGCCTGGACGGCGTCGGCGTTCTCGATGGCCTCGGGCGCTTCCGCGCGCTCGTCGGCCGGAACGTCGGCGTGGATCTCGGAGATGGACTCCACGAGTTCTCCCTTGTGAAAACGAACGGTGATGCACGATCGCACGGCACATGGATGGCATCCGCCTGTTCCGAGCAGTTGTCACGCCTGCTCGAACACCCGCCGACGGGGTGAGGGACCGCGAGGTGCTCAGCGGACGTCGGCAGGTCAGAATGCCGTGCGGTGGTTTCGCAGATTTGCGACGGAGGCCAGATTCACGATTTACGTGGAACCCTCCGCGTACTCCCTCACTGTACCACCCTTGAAGTCGACGGCGAGCATGAGGACATCCCACGGAGTGTCGGTGGTGGCCGACGCCAGCGCGGCCGCCTCGAGGCGGCGGCCGGGTCCGTCGGCGAGCACCAGGACGCTGGGGCCGGCCCCCGACACGACGGCGGCGAACCCCGCGGAGCGCAGCGCGCGCACGAGGGTGTCGGTCTCGGGCATCGCGCCGGCGCGGTAGTTCTGGTGCAGCTTGTCTTCGGTCGCGGCCTGCAGCAGCTCGGGGCTCTGGGTCAGGGCGGCGATCAGCAGGGCCGATCGCGAGACGTTGAACACGGCATCCTCGCGGGGCACCTGGGTGGGCTGGAGGCTGCGGGCGAGCGAGGTCGACATCGTGAACTCCGGCACGAAGACCAGCGGCGACACGCCGCGATGCACCAGGAGCTTCTTGTGCTGCGGGCCGTCCTCGTCGACCCACGCGATGGTGAGGCCGCCGAAGAGAGCCGGGGCGACGTTGTCGGGGTGACCCTCCAGCTCGGTGGCTAGCCGCAGGAGCGCGTCGGGACCGAGTTCGACGTCACCCTCCAGCAGCCCCTTCGCGGCGAGGAGGCCCGACACGACGGCGGCACCCGACGAGCCGAGGCCCCGCCCATGCGGGATCACGTTCCTCGCGTGAAGGCGCAGTCCCGGCATCCGTCGCCCCACCGCCTCGTAGGCGTACGCGATCGCGCGCACCACGAGGTGCGAGGCGTCACGCGGCACGTCGGCCGCGCCCGCGCCCTCGACCTCGATCTCGAGCTCGCCCTCGCCGAGCGCGGTGACGTCGAGCTCGTCGTACACGCTCAGCGCGAGGCCGAGGGTGTCGAACCCGGGTCCCAGATTGGCGCTCGTGGCGGGGACCCGCACCAGGACGCGTCGTCCGGGAGCGGGCACGACGGCTGCGTTCACGCGGTCGCCGCCGCGGGCGCGAGGTCGAGCACGGATGCCACCTCCGACGTGGCGGCGTCCACGACCGTGGGTTCGACGTCCGAGCCGTCGGCGTTGCGCAGCGCCCAGTGGGGGTCCTTCAGGCCGTGCCCGGTGACGGTGAGCACCACTCTCGCGCCCTGGGGCACGACGCCGGCCTCGACGCGGTCGAGGAGCCCCGCGACGCTGATCGCCGAGGCCGGCTCGACGAAGATCCCGACCTCGCCGGAGAGGAGCTTCTGCGCCGCGAGGATACGGTCGTCGTCGATGGCGCCGAAGTAGCCATCGGTCGCCGCGCGGGCCTCCAGGGCGAGTTCCCACGACGCCGGGTTGCCGATGCGGATGGCGCTCGCGACGGTCTCGGGGTTCTTCACGACCTCGCCGCGCACGAGCGGCGCGGAGCCGGCGGCCTGGAAGCCGAACATGCGCGGCACGCGCGTCGAGACGCCGGCCTGGGCCTCCTCGGTGTAGCCGCGGGTGTAGGCGGTGTAGTTGCCGGCGTTGCCCACGGGGATGAAGTGGAAGTCGGGGGCGTCGCCGAGCTGCTCGACGATCTCGTACGCGGCGGTCTTCTGGCCATCGATCCGGTCGGGGTTGACGGAGTTGACCAGGTGCACCGGGTAGTTGTCGGCGAGCTCGCGGGCGATCTCGAGACAGTCGTCGAAGTTGCCGCGGATCTGGATCAGGCGTCCGTTGTGCGCCACCGCCTGGCTGAGCTTGCCCATCGCGATCTTGCCCTCGGGCACGAGCACGGCCGCCGTGATGCCGGCGTGGGCGGCGTAGGCGGCCGCGGACGCGGAGGTGTTGCCCGTCGAGGCGCAGATGACCGCCTTCGCGCCGTGCTGGATCGCCCGCGAGACCGCGACGGTCATGCCGCGGTCCTTGAACGAGCCCGTCGGATTCATCCCCTCGAACTTCACCCACACGTCCGTGCCGGTACGGCGCGAGAGCGCGGGGGCGGGGAGGAGGGGCGTGCCGCCCTCGCCGAGGGTGACGACGGTGGAGGCATCCGTGACGCCCAGACGGTCTGCGTACTCGCGGAGCACTCCGCGCCAAACATGTGCCATGTCAGTTCTCCTTCAGAAGCTTCAGTTGCCTTCGACCCGCAGCACCGAGACGACGCGCTCGACGACGCCGCTCGCGCCGAGACGCGCCACGGTGTCGCTGAGGTCCTGCTCGAGGGCCTTGTGGGTGCCGATCACCAGGCGCGCGACCCCGGCTTCGCCGTCGCGCTCCTCCTCGACGGTCTGCTCGACGGTCGCGATCGAGACACGGCCGTCGCTCAGGATGCCGGCCACGGTCGCGAGCACTCCGGGCTGGTCGTCGACCTCGAGGGTGATCTGGTAGCGCGTGGTCACGCGGCCGACCGGGACGATGGGGAGGTTGGCCAGCGTCGACTCGCCGACGCCGACACCCCCGGCGATGTGGCGGCGCGCTGCCGAGACGACGTCGCCCAGCACGGCGGACGCGGTCTGTACGCCGCCGGCGCCGGCGCCGTAGAACATGAGGTTGCCCGCGGCCTCGGCTTGCACGAACACGGCGTTGTTGGCGCCGTGCACGCTCGCGAGGGGGTGAGTGCGGTCGATGAGCGCCGGGTAGACGCGGACCGAGATCGATTCGCCGGAGTCGTCGCTCAGCCGCTCGCACACCGCGAGCAGCTTGATGACGTAGCCGGCGTGGCGCGCCGAGTCCATCATCGACTTGTCGATCGCGGTGATGCCCTCCCGGTGGACCGCGTCCAGCGGCACCGTGGTGTGGAAGGCGAGGCTGGCGAGGATGGCCGCCTTCTGCGCGGCGTCGTAGCCCTCGACATCGGCGGTGGGGTCGGCTTCGGCGTAGCCCAGACGCTGCGCGTCGGCCAGCACGTCGGCGAACTCGGCGCCCTCGGTGTCCATCCGGTCGAGGATGTAGTTCGTGGTGCCGTTGACGATGCCCATGATGCGCTGCACGCGGTCGCCGGCGAGCGAGTCCCGCAGCGGCCGGATGATGGGGATGGCTCCGGCGGCGGCCGCCTCGTAGTACACCTCCGCGCCGACCTGGTCGGCGGCGTCGAAGATCTCGGGCCCGTGCGTGGCCAGCAGCGCCTTGTTGGCAGTGACCACGTCGGCGCCCGAGTTGATCGCGTGCAGGAGGTACTCGCGCGCCGGCTCGATGCCGCCCATGAGCTCGATGACGATGTCGGAGCCGACGATGAGCGCGTCGGCGTCGGTGGTGAAGAGCTCGCGCGGGAGGTCGGCGTCGCGCTTGGCGTCGACGTCGCGCACCGCGATGCCGACCAGCTCCAGGCGGGCGCCCGCCCGGTCTGCCAGCTCGTCGGCGTGACGTCGCAGCAGCGACGCCACCTGCGAGCCGACGGACCCGGCTCCCAGCAGTGCGACGCGGAGTCGTCGGTAGTCGGTCATTCCGTCCCTTCCGTCGGTGCACCCGCGGAGGGGCGCCCAGAGTCGCGCACGGCGGCGAGGGTGCCGGCGTCGCGGGCGAGCAGGTCGTCGAGGGTCTCGCCGCGCACGATGACGCGCGCCTCTCCCCCGCGCAGCGCCACGACGGGCGGGCGGGGGACGTAGTTGTAGTTGCTCGCGAGCGAGAAGCAGTACGCGCCGGTCGCCGGGACCGCCAGCAGGTCGCCGGGCGAGACGTCGGACGGCAGGTACTCGGCGTCGACCACGACGTCGCCCGACTCGCAGTGCTTGCCGACCACGCGCACCAGCGCGGGCTCGGCATCGCTCGTGCGCGACGCGATGCGCGCGGAGTAGTGGGCGCCGTACAGCGCCGGACGCGGGTTGTCGCTCATCCCGCCGTCGACGCTGACGTACAGCCGCGCGTCGCCGCCCTCGAGCGCGACCGGCTTCGTCGTTCCCACCTCGTACAGCGTGACCCCCGCGCGGCCGACGACGGCGCGACCCGGCTCGAAGGCGAGATTCGGGATGGGGATGCCGCGCACCTCGCACTGCCGGGCGACGGCGTCGGCGATGCCGACGGCGAGGGCCTCGATCGGCGTCGGGTCGTCGACGGAGGTGTAGGCGATGCCGAAGCCGCCACCCAGGTTGAGGACGGGCAGCTCACCGCCCTCGCGCAGCTCGGCGTGAAGCTCGACGATGCGGGCGGCGGACTCCTCAAACCCGGCGGTGCCGAAGATCTGCGAGCCGATGTGGCAGTGCAGTCCCACGAAGTCCAGGCCGGGAAGCTCCCGGATGCGCGCGACGGCGGCCGGGGCATCCAGGAGCGTGAAGCCGAACTTCTGATCCTCGTGGGCCGTCGCGAGGAAGTCGTGCGTCTCGGCGTGCACGCCGCTGTTGACCCGGAGCAGCACCGGCTGGGCGGCACCGCGACGCTCGACGATCGCGGCGAGTCGCTCGATCTCGATCAGGCTGTCGATCACGATCGACCCGATGCCGACCTCGACCGCCCGCTCGAGCTCGGCGACGGACTTGTTGTTGCCGTGGAAGCCCAGCCTCGCCGGATCCGCGCCGGCTGCGAGCGCGACCGCGAGCTCACCGCCGGTGCACACGTCGACCGCGAGACCCTCCTCGGTCACCCACCGCACCACCTCGGTGCTGAGGAACGCCTTGCCGGCGTAGTAGACGCGCGCCTGCACGCCATGGAGCGCCGCCGCGGCGCGGAAGGCATCGAGCGTGCGCCTGGCGGCCCCACGCACCTCGTCCTCGTCGAGCACGTACAGGGGCGTCCCGAACCGCTCGCGCAGCGTGGTGGCGGGGACGCCTCCGACCGTCAGCACGCCTGCGCCGTCGCGTGACGCCGTCGCCGGCCACACCGCGGGCGCGAGGCTGTTCGCATCGGCGGGAGGCCGGAGCCACGCGGGAGCGACGGAGCGGGTATGCGGGTCGGCGGACACGGTGGACCAATCGGTGGGGGCTTCGACGCTGTGGCCGCCCGGACGACCGATGCGGCGCGAGTGCCGGGCCGGTAGGGTCACGGCGCCTGGCAGTGCTAGCAGTCTAGGGCACGGGGGTCGGGCTCCCCGTCCCCTGTGACGCCCGGCGTCTCACGCGCACGTGCCGCTCTCCTGCAGCGCGGGGTCGTTGGCGATGCCGCCGTCGATGTCGAAGCCCGCCACGAGCGTCTCCCCCGCCACGGCGACCGAGGTGAGCGTCACGCCTGCCGGCAGGTACTCCGCGACGCAGACATCCCAGTCCCGCAGCACGCCGTCGGCGATCCGGCCGAAGCGGTCCTGCAGCTCGTCGGCCGACACCTCGGCCCCGCCCAGCTGCAGGGAGGCCGGGCTCAGCACGAGGTCGCCCCCGGAGGCTGATGGGGTGAGCGCCGCGCCCACCGCGACGGTCGCGCCGAAGATCGTCAGATCGGTGGTCGCGGTGATGTTCGGGGCCGCGAGGCCCAGGCTGTCGGCCGGGAAGCCCTCGACACCCGACAGCAGCGCACGCAGCTGCTCCTCGTCGAGGACCAGCGTGCCTTCCGCGCCCGCGATGTCGTCACTGCCGCGCACGGGAACGCCCCGTGCGACGACCGACATGTCGCCCTCGACGCTGCCGAGGACGACGTCCTCGGACGAGACGGTGAGCTCGGTGAGCGTGCCGCCGATGAGCTGCGGCAGCACCGGCTCGACCAGCCCCACGTCGATCGGCTGCGCGTCGGGCAGGGCGAGCTGCGTGCGCACCTGATCCCGGACGACGCCGATCACGACCTGCCGGGCGATCGCCTCAGCGGCGAACCACGCGGCGACCGCGAGCAGCGCCACGATGGCGAACCCGACGAACCACGGCCACGCACCCCGTCGGCGCCGCTGGGGAGGCGTGGATGCCGCGCACTGGGGAAGGGGCTCGGTCGGTCGCGTGTCCGCTCCGGCCATCGCTACATCCGCTCGGGCGCGCCGACGCCCAGGAGATCCAGCCCGTTGCGCAGCACCTGCCCGGTCGCGTCGTTGAGCCACAGTCGCGTGCGATGCACCGGCTCGACCGGCTCGTCGCCGAGCGGGATCACCCGGCAGCTGTCGTACCAGCGGTGATACAGGCCGGCCAGCTCCTCGAGGTAGCGGGCCACGCGGTGAGGCTCCCGAACCTCGGCGGCGAACGCCACGATCCGCGGGAACTCCTGCAGCGCGCCGAGCAGGGCCGACTCCGTCTCGTGCGTCAGGAGCTCGGGGGCGAACTGTGAGCGGTCGACGCCGGAGCCGTGCGCGTTGCGCGTGACGTTGTGCGTGCGGGCATGGGCGTACTGCACGTAGAAGACGGGGTTGTCGTTGGTGCGCCTGCGGAGGATCTCGGGATCCAGGGTCAGCGGCGAGTCCGCCGGGTACCGCGCGAGCGAGTAGCGCAGCGCGTCGGTGCCGAGCCATTCGCGCAGGTCGTCGAGCTCGATGATGTTGCCGGCGCGCTTGGACAGGCGAGCGCCGTTGACCGACACGAGCTGGCCGATGAGCACCTCGATGTCCTTCTCGGGATCGTCTCCGGCGGCCCCGGCGAGCGCCTTCAGCCGATGGACGTAGCCATGGTGGTCGGCACCGAGCAGATAGATCTTGTGCGCGAAGCCGCGGTCGCCCTTGTTGAGGTAGTACGCCGCGTCGGAGGCGAAGTAGGTGTACTCGCCGTTGGAGCGACGGATGACCCGGTCCTTGTCGTCGCCGAAGTCGGTCGTGCGCACCCACACCGCGCCGTCCTCGTCGAACACGTGACCCTGCTCACGCAGCCGGTCGATCGCCTCTTCGACCAGGCTCGGCTCGCCGTGGCTGCCCTTGGCATGCAGGCGACGCTCACTGAAGAAGACATCGAAGTGCACGTTGAACTTCTCAAGCGACACCTGCAGGTCGCCGAGCTGGAACTCGTACGCCCGGTCGCGCGCGCGGGCCAGCTGCTCGTCGGCCGGCAGCGACAGGAGGTCCGGCTCGGCCGCAAGCACGCGCCGGGCGAGGTCGTCGATGTACGAGCCGGGGTAGCCGTCCTCGGGCGTCGGCTCCCCCTTCGCGGCGGCGAGGACGGAACGGCCGAACCGCTCCATCTGCGCACCGGCGTCGTTCACGTAGAACTCGCGGACGAGCGTCGCGCCGCTGGCCAGCAGCAGGCGCGCCATCGCGTCGCCGAGCGCTGCCCAGCGGGTGTGCCCGATGTGCATCGGCCCGGTGGGGTTGGCGCTGACGAACTCGAGGTTGATGGTGTTGCCGCGCTGGGACTGGTTCGTCCCGAACGCCGCACCCGCCTCGACGATCGTCTTCGCGAGGGCGCCGGCGGCGGCGGCGTCCAGCCGGATGTTGATGAATCCCGGGCCCGCCACCTCGACCTCGGCGACCCCGTCGACCTCGCTGAGGCCGCGGGCGATGTCGGCGGCGAACTCCCGGGGGTTCGCGCCGACGGCCTTCGCGAGCTTCAGTGCGGCGTTGGACGCCCAGTCGCCGTGGTCGCGGTTCTTGGGACGCTCCAGCGGCAGGTCGGCGGCGGTGAGTCCCTCGGCCGCACCCGGGCGTCGGGCCTCCGCGAGCGGGGTCACGACGGCGAGCAGGGCGGCGGAGAGGGCTTCAGGATTCATAGCCGCCCCATTCTAGTTCGGCGTGCGGCCGGGTCCTGCGCCCCCGGTCAGGAGATCTGGACGAGTGCGGCGAAGTCGTCGGCCGCCGGGTCCGACGCCTCGGGGAGCGCGTCGGAGAGCATGTCCAGCCTGCCGAGCGTCGCGTCCTCGGGCACGACCCACGCGTCGACCCGCAGGCGCTCCAGGCCCACGTAGCCGCCGTGGTAGCTGAGGAACGCGCAGTCGGCGGCGTCGCGCCCGGTGGCGATGCGCACGAGTGACCGGCGATTGGCCAGGCGGGTGGCGTCTATGACGTACCAGGACCCGTCGAGGTAGGCCTCCGCGACCGCATGGAAGTCCATCGGGCGCAGACCCGGCGCGTAGCAGGCGGCGTAGCGGGCCGGCATGTCCATGGCGCGCAGGAGGGCGATGACGACGTGCGCGTAGTCCCGGCAGACCCCCTGGCCGGTCATGAGCGTCGTCACCGCGCTGTCGGTGCCGTGGCTGAGCCCGGGGGTGTAGGTGGTGCTCGACGCGACGAAGTCCGAGACCGCGGCGATCAGGTCGTGGCCGGACAGCCCCTTGAACTGGCGGCGCGCCTGCTGGAAGACCTCGTCGGACTGCGCATAGCGGCTGGGACGGAGGTACGTGATGGCCTCCAGGTCGCTCGTCCGGTTCGATGCGGCCAGGCCCTCGACGGCCGCCTCGTAGCGGATCTGCAGACGCCCCGGCTCGCCGGTCAGGCGATGAAGGCGGCTCCCGGACTGGTCGACGATCTCGGTCGGCGTGTAGACCCGATCGCCCTGCGTGAACGTCAGCTGCTCGTTCGAGACCGGCACCGCCTGGGCGGCTGCGATCTGGAAGATGAGGTCGACGGATGCCCCCAATTCGAGGTCCATCTCAGCGGTGACGACGCGTTGCACCGAAGTATCCTCGCACGCCGGGGAGCCGCTTCGGCGCGCCGGTCCACAGGCGCCCTCTCGGGCCCGGATCGCTGTGCATCGCCTCAGGATCGGCCTGTCTTCGTCCGCGCCGGGACGGGCGCGTCAAAGGTGCCCCTGCAGATGACTTACCCTCTTCTCATGCACGCGCCCGGCCGGTTCCGCGCACGGCGGCTGTGGCTCTCCCTCGTGGGCGCCGCGCTCGCCGTCGCCGCGCTGTGCGCTGTCGCCGTGCTGCGCCCCTGGGGTGCCCCGGAGCCGGTCGCGCCCGCCGCCGTGGCGGAGGGCGATGGCGCGGCCGCGGCATCCGTCCCCCTCGCTCCGCTGGCGCTCGGCGACGATGCGCGCGTGCTCGTCTTCGGCGACTCATGGGTCTACGGCTCCGCGGCCACGACGCCGACGCTCGGGTTCGCGTACCGGCTCGCCGACGAGCTGAGCGTCCAGACCATCGTCGACGGCGTGCGCGGCAGCGGCTACCTCAAGCCCGGCATCGACGGGCCGTCGTACGGCGAGCGCATCGCGTCGCTCGACCCAGGGCTGGAACCCGACGTCATCATCGTCGAAGGCTCCATCAACGACCGCCGGCTCTACCCCGAGGGCTACCGCGAAGCCGTGACCGCCGCCTGGGACGCGCTGGACGCCCGCTATCCGGATGCCGACATCGTCATCCTCGGGCCGGCTCCGCAGGTGCTGCCGGTGGAGGAGGCGACCCGGAGCATCGACGCCGACCTCGGCGAGCTCGCCGCCGCGCGCGGGTGGTGGTACGTCTCGCCCATCGCCGAGGACTGGATCACCGAGACCAACTATCTGGACGTCATCGACACCGGACCGATCGGCCGTGACCACCCCTCCACCGACGGGCACGGGTACCTGGCCCAGCGGGTGGCCGAGGCGATCCGGCGGATGGCGGATCAGCCGGCGGTCGTGGCCGACGCGCCCCACCAGGACACCGTCCCGGCCCCCTGACCGGCGGGAGCGGGCCCCGCGGGATGGTAACCTCGATCGGCACGCCTCCGTAGCTCAGGGGATAGAGCGTTGGTTTCCGGTACCAAAGGTCGCAGGTTCGATTCCTGTCGGGGGCACGCACGGTGAGGGACCGGTCCACACGGACCGGTCCTTTCGTGTTCTTCGGCCGGCACACCGTTGGCCACCTGCGCGGGGTGTCAAGGGGTGTCCAAGCCACCCCGACCGGAGGAGCATGAGCGGTGGAGCTGACCGACGTCCACCACAGGCGACCCCCACGGCGCTGCGTTCGCCGGCAGTCTCCGGGCGGAGGCAGTCGATGGGAAAGCTGATCTACGAAGGGGCTGTGAAGGTCGACTTCGATGACCGTACGCTCGCGCACCTTCAGCTGGTGATCGGCACCAAGCTGCGGCGAGGAGAGCCCTTCCACTTCACATGGCGCGACGACGCCAGCATCGGCGACGGACGCACGACGATCTGGGTCCACCCTCGATGCGCGCTGGTGTACAAGTTCTACGGCAGCCGGAAACCGCAGCTCAACCCCGCGTGGATCGACGCGCTCGCCCACACCGCGAACTCGCCGTCCGGTCTCTACCTCGTCCCCGAGCCCGCCATGCCGATCGCCGTGGAGCCGCAGGAGCACGATGTGATCGCCTGACCGCGCACCGCGCGGGCGACGGCCCCTCGCGCCGAACCGCGAACAGGGACGGCCGAGACGGCCAAGGGACGACAGGAGCGGGATGAAGCGGATCGACATCTACTACGACGGCGAGCACTACAGCGTGGGCGGCCGCCGGTTGGACGATCTCCTGCGCGAGGTGGAGGCGGGCCTGGCGAAGGGCTTCTTCTGGCTCGAGGTCAACGACGGCGAGGGCACGATGCGGCCCGCCCATCTGCTCATCACCCCTGGCGTGCCGCTCGCCGTCATCCCGATTCCGGGCGACGATGCCGCTCCGCCACCCGCGGTCGCGGGGTCGGGGCAGAACCCGCGCACCGGCGGCTGACGAACGGTGCTCCGCCCGCACGAGGCCGCCTGCGGGCGCGTCGCCGGGGCCCCGGCTTCGCGCGAGCCCCGGCGCTCCGCCCTCGGCGCAGAAAACGATGATCCCCTCGGTGCCGAAGCGCCGGGGGGATCGTCAGTGCGATTTCTGGTTTCCGTGTCCGGTTCCCTTTCGGGTACCTCGTTCCTGTTGTCTGTTCGTACTCTCGAATCTCCTCCTGTCCGACCGCGCCGTCAAGGGGGCGGGCAGAAGTCGCCTCGACGTCAACGTGAGGGTGAAGGACAGGGGGCGGGAGATGGGAGCGGATGCCGCAGCATCCGCTCCTTCGATCACTCGTGTCCGACGACCTTCAGTCCCACGACGCAGCCGACCAGGCCGAGGATGAGCAGCATCTTGACGATCGAGAAGGCCTCGTCGCCGCTGATCATGGCGTACGCGACGGTGAGCGAGGCGCCGATCCCGACCCAGACCGCATAGGCGGTGCCGGTGGAGATGTCGCGCATCGCCCACGCGAGGCCGCCCATGCTCGCCACCAGGGCGACGCCGAAGACCACGCTCGGCCAGAGCTTGGTGAAGCCCTCGGTCTTGCCCAGCGCGGTGGCCCACACGGCCTCGAGGATGCCCGAGAGGATGAGGATGACCCACGACATGACTGCGCCTCCTGGCCAGTCTTGTCGCTCACCGGGTACTGATCCGTCGTCCGGGGGTCCGGTCGGGGACCCGCATCCGACTGTAGCCGACCGGCCTGATCACCCCCTGTGCAGCCGGCGCCTCACACGAGGAACAGCCAGTCGAGCATGCCGGGGTTGTGGGCGTGGACCAGCACGAGGAAGACGACGGCGTCGAACAGCAGATGCACCGTCACGACGTAGGCCAGCGAGCGGGTCTTCATGAAGATGAAACCCTGCAGCAGCGCGAACGGGATGGTCAGGAGGGGCCCCCATGCCTGATAGCCCAGCTCCCAGAGGAACGAGACGAACACGATGGACTGCAGGATGTTCGCCTGCCAGAACGGGAAGTGGCGCCGCAGCAGCGCGAAGCAGGTGCAGATGAAGAAGAGCTCGTCCCAGATGCCCACCGCGCCCACGCCGACGAAGAGGCGCGCGATCAGATCGGGCGTGTCGACGACGGGCCAGTTGAGGTAGACCCCCGAGGTGATGAAGTAGAACGGCAGGATCAGCCAGCCCAGGAGCAGCACCGCGACCAGCCACGTCCACTGGAAGGCGGTCCACCGCCCGCCGCCGCGCCAGGGGAACCGGATCGCGCGGTCGCGGTACACCCACCGCGAGATCGCGTAGGGCACCGCCACCGCTCCCCCCAGCGCCAGGGCGAACCGGAGGATGGCCAGGTTGTCCAGCTCGGCCTTCAGCGGGATGACGCTCACGATGAGGAGGCCCACCGCGATGAGCGACAGGTCGCGCGTCAGCGAGGGGCGGCGGACGGCCTCCCCCGCCGGCCCCGCCGTCGCGCTCCCCCGCGCCGGCACGCGCTGCGCCGCGGGAACGCGCTCCATCGCCACCGCCACCGCCATGCCGATGGCCAGCAGCACCCAGCCGACCCACGGGATCCGCAGCACGAAGAACGCCGGGGCGGCGAGGCAGACGAGAAGGGCCGGGAGCAGGTGCCAGGACCACGTGGGGACGACCGGCACGGGGGCGGCGTCTGGGTGTGCGGGCATGTCAGGCTCCGGTCAATCCTCGAGCGGGCGGAGGGCACCGTTCACCCGACGGTACGCGAGGTCGCGGATGTCACGACCGACCCGGGCGCCCTTGCGCTCGAAGGCGGTGAGCACGCGACCGTCGAAGCGGGGCGCCCACTGCCCCTCGTAGGCCCGCTCGAAGGCGGCGGCCGCGTCCATGACGTCGCGCATCTGCAGCGCGTAGTCCTCCCAGTCGGTGGCCAGCCGCAGCATCCCGCCGTCCTTCAGGGCGCGCGCGGCGACGTCGGCGAATCCCGCGGTGACCAGGCGTCGCTTGGTGTGCTTCTTCTTGTGCCAGGGGTCCGGGAAGAAGACCCACAGCTCGTCGACGGATGCCGCGGGCAGCAGGTGCTCGAGGACCTCCGGCGCGTTGGCCTCGACCAGTCGCAGGTTGCGCGCGCCGGCGCGGTCGGCGTCGAGCATGGTGCGGGCCAGGCCGGCCTTGAAGACCTCGATCGCGAGGAAGTCGACCTCCGGGTGCGACGACGCCGCGTGCACGATGGCATGCCCCTGCCCGGAGCCGATCTCCACGACGAGGGGCGCGGCGCGGCCCCAGACGGCCACGGGATCGATCGCGGAGTCCGGCAGGATGCTCGTGGCCGCGACGTCGCGCGGGACGCTCACCACGTATTGCCGCGCGAGCTCGCTCCACGCGCGCTCCTGCGCCTCCGACATCCGCCCGCTGCGCCGCACGAACGACACCGGCTTCTCACGGAAGGTGCGGCCGGCGGGGATCGATGAGACGGGGTCGGTCACCCCACCAGGCTACCCAGACGCGCCGGCTCGCCCGACGGTGACGAAATCGATCAGCTCCTCCACGCGGCCGAGGAAGGCGGGCTCGAGGTCGCGGTAGCTTTTCACCGACGCCAGGATGCGCTGCCACGCGCGCGCGACGTCCGCCTGGTCGCGGGCGGGCCAGCCGAGGGCCCGGCACACGCCGACCTTGAACTCGATGCCGCGCGGCACCTCCGGCCACCGCTGGATGCCCACCGCGCGCGGGGTGACGCACTGCCAGACGTCGATCCACGGATGGCCGACGATGAGCACGTGCGCACCGTCGCGGCCGCGCGCGATCGCGTCGGCGATCCGGGACTCCTTCGATCCGGGCACGAGGTGGTCCACCAGCACGCCGTACCGGCGCTCGACGGTCGGCGGCTCCTCCGCAAGGGTGGCGGCGAGCAGGTCGATACCCTGCAGGTACTCCACGACGACGCCCTCGGCACGCAGATCGTCGCCCCACACCTTCTCCACGAGCTCGGCGTCGTGGCGTCCCTCGACGAGGATCCGGCTGGCCCGCGCCGTCCTCGCACGCGCGTCGGGCGCGGCGAACGAGCCGGAGGCGGTTCGCCGGGGACCGGAGCTGACGGGCGCGGCAGCGGGCGGCCCCAGCACGACGTCCCTGCCTTCGATCAGGAAGCCCGCGCCGAGCGGGAACACCCGCCGGCGACCCCGCCGATCCTCGAGCTCGACCATGCCGCCCGACACGCCGACCACCGCGCCGCAGTAGCCGTCGTCGGCGACCTCGACGACGAGATCGCGGGATGCGGCGACCCGAGGCAGCGCGCGAACCCCCTGCTGCTTCCATCCGGTAGCCAGCACATCGGCGCCGTAGCGATCGTCCATCGTCTTCCTCCGGATCCGAGACGCTACCCGCTCGGACCCGCGGCCGGGCGCAGCGACCCGCGCGCGGGCCGATCCCGGCTCGGCTCCTGCCGCCCGGCCGCACCCGGGCTCGCCGCATGCTCACGGCGAACACACACCCTGCGGCCGCTCGGCGGGCTACCGTCGTATACCCGGCCCTGAATAGACTCGGCCGAGGGTGACCAGAGGGGGTTCGATGCGAGTGCGATGGGCAGCGGCGCTCGTCTCCGCTGCAGTGCTCGCGGCCACGGCGGTCGGCGGGGCGGCGGCCACGGCGACTCCCCCGGTCGCGCTCGGCACGGGGTACGTCCTCGACGACGCGGATGTCCTCAGCGAGAGCGAAGAGGCCGAGGCCCAGCAGCGCCTCGAGCAGCTCAAGGCCGACAGCGGGCTGGACCTGTGGGTGGCCTACGTGGACCGGTTCACCGACCCCGAGGGTGCGGCGGAGTGGGCGAACCAGACCGCGGACGACAACGGACTCGGCATCACGCAGTACCTTCTCGCCGTGGCCGTGGACGGCCGCCAGTACTACCTGTCCGGTTCGTCGGCCGGTCCGCTCAGCGAGGAGCAGCTCTCGACGATCGAGACCCAGCGCATCCAGCCGGCGCTCCAGCGCGACGACTGGCTGGGCGCCGTGGACGCGGCAGCCGACGGGATGACCGACGCCGCCGGCGGAGGATCGGGCGCCGGCGCCTCGGATCCGCCGGGCGGGGGCGGGTGGCTCACGTGGGTGCTGGTGGCGATCGCTGTCGCGGTGGGCGTCGTGCTGCTCGTGGTGTTCCTGCGGCGCCGGAGCTCCGGCCCGGCGGTGCCGACCGGTCCCGGCGCGCCGCCGCAGGTGAGCATCGAGGAGCTCGAGAAGCGCGCCGCGTCGCTCCTGGTCGAGACGGACGACGCCCTCAAGACCAGCGCGCAGGAGCTCGGCTTCGCCAAAGCGCAGTTCGGGGATGCCGCCACCGTCGAGTTCGAGACCGCGCTGGCCACCGCGAAGCAGAACCTCGACGAAGCCTTCCGGCTGCGCCAGCAGCTCGACGACGCGACGCCCGACTCCGAGGCGGACACCCGCGCCTGGAACGAGCGCATCATCGCGCTGTGCGAGACCTCCAACCGCCTGCTCGACGAGAAGGCGGCCGCGTTCGACGAGCTGCGCAGACTCGAACAGAACGCCCCCGAGGCGCTCGCCCGCGTACAGGCGGAGCGGGCGCGCGCGGCGGCATCCCTGGATCAGGCCGCGGCCCGGCTGCAGGTGCTGCGCTCGTCGTATGCGCCGGAGGCCCTCGCCACCGTCGCCGACAACCCCGAGCAGGCCCGGCAGCGTCTCGACTTCGCCGACGAACAGCTCGTCGCGGCGCAGGCCGCCATCGCCGCCGGGGACGGCGGCGAGGCGGCAGTGGGGATCCGCGCAGCGGAGGAGGCGGTCGGCCAGGCCACCCTTCTCGAGGACGCCATCGAGAAGCTCGCTAACGACCTCGGCGCCGCCGAGCGCAGCGCGTCGGCTCTGCTCACCGAGCTGCACAGCGACATCGCCGCGGCATCCGCCCTTCCCGATGCCGACGGCCGCATCGCCGCGGTGATCGCGGCGACGCGCCAGCAGCTCGACACCGCCCGGGGACAGCTGACCGGCGCGGCAAAGCGCCCGCTCGCGGCGCTCCAGGCGCTCGAGGCCGCCGACACCCAGATCGACGCGCTCGTGCAGGGCGTGCGCGACGCGCAGGCGCAGGCGCAGCGGGCACAGCAGATGCTGGGGCAGGTGATGACGCAGGCGCAGGCGCAGGTGTCGGCGGCCGAGGACTACATCACGGCGCGGCGGGGCGCGGTCGGCGCCGAGGCGCGCACGCGGCTGGCCGAAGCCGGCGCCTCGCTCGCGCGGGCACACGCGCTGCAGGCCTCCGACCCCCAGCAGGCGATGCAGCAGGCGCAGCGGGCGGACCAGCTCGCCGGTGCGGCCATCCAGCTCGCCCAGAACGACGTGGGGGCTTTCGGCGGCATGGGCGGGATGTTCGGCGGCGGCCAGCAGGGCGGCGGGGGCAACGGCATGCTCGGCGCGGTGCTGGGCGGCATCGTCCTCAACTCGGTGCTGGGCGGCGGCCGCTCCGGCGGGGGCGGGTTCGGTGGCGGGCTCGGCGGGATGCTCGGCGGCGGCGGAGGCTCCGGCGGCGGGTTCCGGCCGGGAAGCTTCGGCGGCGGAGGCACTCGCATGCGCCGAGGGGGTGGCCGCTTCTGACCCGAACCGTCCAGCCGCCCGAGCACCACGGGGCGCGGCATCCGTCATCCGACATCGATCAAGACCAGAACTGAAGTCCGACAGGAAGGAAATCCGATGGCGAAGCAGTCCATCTTCGGTCGCATCTCGACCCTCATGAAGGCCAACATCAACGCGCTCCTCGACTCTGCCGAGGATCCGCAGAAGATGCTCGACCAGCTCGTGCGCGACTACACCAACTCCATCGCCGACGCCGAGTCGGCGATCGCCGAGACGATCGGCAACCTGCGCCTGCTGGAGCGCGACCACCAGGAGGACGTGCAAGCGGCCGCCGAGTGGGGCAACAAGGCGCTCGCCGCCAGCCGCAAGGCCGACGAGCTGCGCCGCGCCGGCAACACAAGCGACGCCGACAAGTTCGACAACCTCGCCAAGATCGCGCTGCAGCGCCAGATCAGCGAGGAGAACGAGGCCAAGGCCATCGCGCCGACCATCGCCGCGCAGAACGAGGTCGTCGACAAGCTCAAGGACGGCCTCAACGGCATGAAGCAGAAGCTCGAGCAGCTGCGCGCCAAGCGCGCCGAGCTGCTCGCGCGCGCCAAGACGGCCGAGGCCCAGAACAAGGTGCACGACGCCGTGAAGTCGATCGACGTGCTCGACCCGACGAGCGAGCTCGGGCGCTTCGAAGACAAGGTGCGCCGCCAGGAGGCGCTCGCCGCGGGCAAGCAGGAGCTGGCGGCGTCGAGCCTCGACGCGCAGTTCACCGCCCTCGAGGACGTCGGCGAGCTCACCGAGGTCGAGGCCCGGCTCGCGGCACTGAAGTCCGGTGCGACGCCGCAGCAGGCCGCGATCGAGCACTGAGCCGCACGCCGCGAGGGGCGCCGGGTCCGCACGGATCCGGCGCCCCTCTCTCGCGCCCGCGTTGGGGCCAACGGGCGCGGACGCACGGGAAGGAGTGGAGGCGGATGCCGCGACCGCGGGTGTGCGCGAAGATGAGGGGATGACGCGTTACCTCGTGGTCCCGCAGTGGCAGGGAAGCCCGTCCTCCCGCGCGATGCAGCTCATCGACGGCGCCCAGGCGATCGCCGGCGACCTGCCCCGCGCCGCGACGACGGTGCTCGACGTGCCGATGGAGGCGGGCGAGTCCCTCGACACCGGCGTCCACCGCCTGAGCGCGCTGCAGCGGGTCCAGGGCATGGTGGCCGAGGCGCTCGAGGCGCACGCGGCGTCGGCACCCGACGAGGCGGTGCTCACGGTCGGCGGCGACTGCGGCATCGCGCTCGCGCCCATCGCGCACGCCGCGCGTCGCTCCCCGGGACTCGCCGTCGTGTGGATCGACGCCCACCCCGACCTCAACTCGCCCGACACCTCCCCCTCCGGCGCCTTCGCCGGCATGGTGCTGCGGGCCGTGGTCGGCGACGGCGTGCCGCAGCTGGCCCTGCCGGCAGGGACCGTGGCGCCGCAGCGCGTCGTCATCGGCGCCACCCGGTCGTACGACGATCAGGAGATGGGTGCCGTGGCGGACTTCGGCATCACCACCCTCGGAGCCGACCGGTTCGCCGAGCCCGACGCCCTCGCCGACGCCGTCGCCGCAACCGGCGCTGAGGCCGTTTACGTGCATGTCGACATCGACGCCCTCGATCCCGCCGAGATCGCCGGCAACGCCCATCCCGAGCCGTTCGGGATCACCGTCGCCGAGCTCACCGCGGCTCTGGCCCGCCTGCGCGCGCGTGTCCCGCTGGTGGGGGCCTCACTCGCGGGCTACTCCCCTGCCTCGTCCGCAGCCGCCACCGACGATCTCGGCGCGATCCTGCGGGTGATCGGGGCGCTGGCGTGAGCCCCATCCCTGCGCCGCCGCCCGGATGGCGTGCCGGCGCCGAGCGCGCCGTCATCCGAGGCCGGCGCGTGGACGCCCTCATCCCGGCGTTCCTGCTGGACTCGCCGATCAGCCGCGTGGGCTACTGGTACGGGTGCGCCGTCGGCTGGATCTGGGGCTCGCTGTGGAGCACCGGCGCGGTCGAGCGACGGGAGGGCCTGTGGATCTTCCGGGGCCTGCCGCGGTGGGCCTTCCCCCGCGGCGGCGCGTGCGTCGGCGGATGCTTCCTCACCGGGGACGGACGCGTCTCCGATGCGCTGCTGCGCCACGAGGCCGTGCACAAGCGCCAGTGGCAGCGCTACGGCCTCCTGATGCCGCTGCTGTACCTGCTGGCCGGACGCAACCCGCTGCGCAACCGGTTCGAGATAGAGGCGGGGCTCGCCGACGGCAACTACGTGCCCCGCGGCGCCGCCTGAGAGTCACCACGGTGCGGCGCGGCGACGGCAGAAGGCGCGGCCGGCGATACCGCCGACCGCGCCGAGAGAATCAGCTCACTTGCGGCCGAACTCCTTGGCGTTACAACCGAAGGTGAACGTTCCCTCTGGGGTCGTGACTGTGACGAAGGCCGCCCCCTTGCTGGTCAGCGTCACGCCAGGGGGAAGAGGTGCATTTTTGGTGTGACCCCAGTTCTGCGTCGCGCCGGGACCCGACGGAGCGGTCGGATCCTCCGAGCCGTCCTCGAGGCCCGAGAACGCGCACTCCGAGTTCGAGTTGTAGTACGCCCCTGTGGTCTGGCCGTTGCCGCCCACCTCTCCGGCGAATGCGCCGCTTGCTGATCCGAGCACGAGAATCGCTCCGACGGTGATCCCCAGCACCAGTTTCTTGCCCATCACGGGTCCCCTCCCAGACATGAACAGCGGGCGCTCGTCGCCCGCTCGCGCCCATCGAACTCCTCGACACACTCTGCGTCAAGAGGAAGCCCGGGTGAGGACGGGGGTCAGCGGACGGTCGACAGGCCGTACTGCGCGGGGGTGTGGACAGACTCGGCGGGCACGCCGAGACCCACCAGGTGGTCGAGGATGTCGGCGGTGCCGAGGTAGCCGCCCAGGAGGTGGATGCGCGTCTGGTCGTCGTCGACGCACAGCATCTCGCCGGCCCACGCGCGGACCGCTCGCGTGAGCGCCTCACCCGGCGCGCAGCCGCGGCCCGTCCCGGGGGCGCCGGAGCGCCGGGACCGGTCGAGCCACGTCACGACCATGCGGCTCGGAGCGGCGATGTCGGAGATCCACGAGGCATCCGGGATCTCGATGAAGATGCGGCCCGTCGAGCAGATCGGCAGCGTCGCGAGGAGCGTCCCGAGCTCGGTGAGCGAGGCCTCGTCCGCGGTGATCAGATGCTGGACGCGCGTGTGCCGTGACGCACGACACGCGGACGCGTTGTGCGCGGCGGTCTCGTGAGCGGTGACGGGTGGCATGACACCCTCAGTATACGCATTGACGAAGGGTTGCCTAACCTCAGTGACTCCGAATGACAGCGGGACGGCTGCCGCCGCTAGGCGTCCCGCCGCAGCAGCACGCGACGCAGCTCCACCAGCTCGTCATCCCCCAGGCCGTGCGCTCGGAGGTAGTCCTCGGCCGAGCCGTACTGCTCACCGATGCTCAGCAGGAGCGCCTCCATGACCGGCGCCGGCGAGCGCATGACGAGGTCCTCCACGTTCACGGCCCGCGGGTGCATCGAGCGCAGCAGCGTGACGACGTAGCGGTTGCGCCGGGCCGGCAGCAGGCCCTCGGTGCGCGCGTAGTCCGCCACCACGGCATCCACATCGACACCGGCAGCGGCGAGCGTGAGCGCCACCGTCACGCCGGTGCGGTCCTTCCCGGCGGTGCAGTGCACGAGCACCGGCTGGTCGGCGAGGATGCCCCGCACCACCGAGACGACGCCCTCCGCCGAGTCGTCCACGATGCCGCGGTACATCTGATCGAGGCTGAGGTCGTCGCGGAAGAACGACTCCACCGACCCGAGGAACAGCGGCACGCGCTGGGTGACGACATCCAGTCCGGCAATACGGCTGGGGTCGCGGGCGATCTCCTCATCCGCGCGCAGGTCGATGATGCGGCGCAGGCCGAGGCCCGCGAGCGCCCGGCGACCCCTGCCCCCGAGGCGGGCGAGGTTGCCCGAGCGGAACAGGATCCCGTACCGCGTGGTCGCCGAGCCTGCCGGAAGGCCCCCCACATCGCGCAGGTTCACCGCGCCGGGGACGACCGGGTCGGAGACCACCAGGCGTTCGGGATCGGCCGGGGGTACCGGCTCGACGGCGTGGGGGTCGTCGGTCACCACGCCGCGCCCGCGGCGGCGTCCTTGTCTTCGCCGGCGAGGTCGTCGCGAGGCGGAACGCTGTAGCGCCCGGCGATCGCGATGCGGTTGAACGCGTTGATGGAGACGAGGACCCAGCTGAGGGCGACGTACTCCTTCTCGGTGAGGACGCCGCCGACGCGGTCGTAGACGTCGTCGGGGATGCCGTCCTCATGGATGAACACGAACGCCTCGGCCAGCTCGAGACCGGCGCGCTCGCGTTCAGAGAAGACACCGGAATCACGCCACACCGGCAGCTGCGCGATCTCGTCCGCCGACACACCGGCGGCTGTCGCGCGCTCGACGTGGACGCGGACGCAGTAGGCGCACCCGTTGAGCTGCGAGGCGTGGATCTGCACGAGCTCCTTGAGCCGGTCGTCGACGCCGTTCTCCGCGGCGATGCCGCCCACGGTCTTCGAGAAGGCCGAGAGGGCCTGGTAGGCGGGACGCGCCGCTCGCGAGAGGTGCACACGGTGTTCAGCCGTCATGACGCCAGACTACCCAGGCCCGCCACCCCGCGGACCGACCCCCGCGCGGTGGGGCATGATGAGCGGGTGAGCGACCCCATCGACGAGTTCTCGTTCCTCCCCGAGCAGGCCGCGGACGCCGCCATCGACGGCCCGCTTCCCCGCGGCCGGCGCCTCACGCTGACGCTCGGAAGCGGGCGCCGCCTCAGCGCACTCCACTACGCGCCGGCCGACATTCCCGATGCCCCGCCGGTGGTCACGTTCCTCCATGGCGCAGGCCTCAATGCGCACACGTGGGACACCACGATCCTGGCGCTCGGGCTGCCCGCCTTGGCGATCGACCTCCCCGGCCACGGCGACTCCTCGTGGCGCGACGATGCGCAGTACGTCGCGCGGGTGCTCGCCCCCGACGTCGCGGCGGGGATGGATGCCTGGACAGCCGGACCCCAGGTGCTCGTGGGGCAGTCGCTCGGCGGGCTGACGGCCGCCGCCGTCGCGGCGTCCCGCCCGGACCTGGTCCGGGCGCTCGTGGTCATCGACATCACCCCCGGCCTGGACCCGGACGCCGGGCCCTCCCAGATCCGCGACTTCTTCGCCGGCCCGGTCGACTGGGCCTCGCGTGACGAGCTCGTCGACCGGGCCCTCGCGTTCGGCCTGGGCGGGGGCACCCGGCGCAAGGCGGAGCGCGGCGTGTTCCACAACTCGCGCGTGCGCGCCGACGGCCGCGTCGAGTGGAAGCACCACTTCGCGCACCTCGCCAACGCCGCGACCGCCGCCGGCGGCGCGGCGCCGGCGGCGCGAGGGAGGGATGCCGTGGCGGCGGTGCTCGGCGAGTCCGGCTGGGAGGACCTCGCCGGGGTGCGCGCGCCGACGACCCTCATCCGCGGCGACCGCGGCTACGTGACCCCGGCGGACGTCGAGGTCTTCTCAGGACGGCTGCCCGCGGCATCCGTCATCTCCGTCCCGGCCGGGCACAACGTGCAGGAGGACGTCCCGTCCGACCTCGCCGCCCGCCTGCGGCTTCTCGCCGCCGACACCTGACCGGTCCCGCGTCTGCGGCGGGCACCCGAATCGGCGGATCGGGAAGCGATATCACTTCCATTGCGTTCCGAGTAGCGGGTTGCCGCGCCCGGACGCGATGTCCCTAGGCTGATATCCGCCCGACCGTCCCCACAGAACGGTCCACCGCAGCACGCGGGCCCCTCCCCGAAAGGACCTCCATGCTCCGTCGCACCTCCCTCGTCGCGGCATCCCTGCTGGTTGCCGGCGGGCTCGCGCTGACCGCCTGCAGCGGCGGCGGCGCGCAGCCGACCCCCACGGCGGTCGGCGAGCCTGATCCCGACGCCTCAGTGGCGATCCGCCTCGTGCTGGAGCCGGGCAACCTCGACATCCGGGAGACGGCGGGGTCGGCCCTGGACCAGATCCTCGTCGACAACATCTATCAGGGGCTCGTGGCGCGCACCCCCGAGCAGGACATCGTGCCGGCGCTGGCCAGCGACTGGACCGTCTCGCCCGACGGTCTCACCTACACGTTCACGGTGCGCGAGGGCGTCACCTTCCACGACGGCCAGCAGCTCACCCCGCAGGACGTGGTGTGGTCGCTGACCACGCGGCGTGACACCCCGGAGTGGCGTGACTCGGCCCGCCTCGCGAACGTCTCGACGATCGAGGCGGACGGTCAGGACGTCATCCTCACCCTCAGCGACCCTGACTCCACTCTGCTGTGGAACCTCACCGGCCGCGCGGGCATCGTCCTGAAGGAGGGCGACACCGTCGACTATCAGACCGGCGCCAACGGCACGGGGCCCTTCGTGCTGGCCGACTGGCGGCAGGGCGACAGCATCACCTTCACGCGCAACGAGGCCTACTGGGGCGACCCGTCCGGCGCCGCCGAGGTGGTCTTCGACTACATCCCCGACAACCAGGCGGCCCTCAACGCGGCCCTCGCCGGCGAGATCGACGTGCTGACGGGCTTCGATGCGAACCTGCGCGAGCAGGTCGAGGCGAACGGCGACTTCGCGATGGTCCTCGGTCAGTCGACCGACAAGGGCACGCTCGCCTTCAACCAGACCGACGGCAGCCCGCTGGAGGACAAGCGGGTGCGCCAGGCGATCCGGCAGGCCATCGACCACGACGCCATCGTGGAGGCCCTCGCGGCGGGCCAGACGCAGTACGGCCCCATCCCCGAGCTCGATCCCGGCTACGAGGACCTCTCCGACGTCGCGCCGTACGACCCCGAGGCGGCCCGCGCCCTCCTGGAGGAGGCCGGCGCCGACGACCTCGAGCTGACGCTGACCATCCCCAACTTCTACCCGACCACCATCCCGCAGATCCTCGTGTCGGACCTGGACGAGGTCGGCATCACGCTCGAGGTGGAGTCGGTGGATTTCACCACCTGGCTCACCGACGTGTACACGAACCAGGACTACGACCTCAGCTTCGTCCTGCACACCGAGGCCCGCGACTTCGAGAACTGGGCGAACCCGGACTACTACTTCACCTACGACAACCCCGAGGTGCAGGAGCTTTACGCGCAGTCCCTCGCGGCGACCGACGAAGCCGAGGCGGCCGACCTGCTGCAGGATGCCGCCCGCATCGTCGCCGAGGATCACGCGGCGGACTGGCTCTACAACGGCGCCTCGGTGATCGCGGTCGGCACTAACATCACCGGTATGCCCTCGATCAATGTGAACGAGCGCCTCGACGTCGCCGAGATCGCCAAGAGCAACGGGTGATCCGCTACGCGCTGACCCGATTCGCCCTGCTCCTGCTCGGGCTCCTCGTCGCCAGCGTGCTGATCTTCGTGACGCTCCGCGTGCTTCCCGGAGACGTCGCCTCGGTGATCGCCGGGGTCGGCTCCACCCCCGCCCAGCAGGACGCGATCCGTGAGCGCCTGGGCCTTGACCGCCCGCTGCCGGCGCAGTACCTGGAGTGGATCGGCGGACTCTTCCGCGGCGACCTCGGCACCTCGCTCCTCACCGGCTCGAGGGTCGTCGACCAGCTCGCGCAGAAGGCCGAGGTGACGGTCCCGCTGGGAGTGCTCTCGCTGCTCATCGCCGTCGTCATCAGCGTGCCGCTAGGCGTGCTGTCGGCGATGCGCCGCGGCCGCGCCGAGGGGACGGCGCTCAGCGTCGGCGCGCAGGCGCTCGCCGCGGTGCCGGTGGTCTGGGCGGGCATGATGCTCGTGGTCGTCTTCGCGGTGTGGCTCGGGTGGCTGCCGGCGCAGGGGTTCCCGCGGGCAGGGTGGGACGACCCCGCCGCGGCGCTGCGGGCGCTCATCCTGCCGGCGCTGACCATCGGCATCGTCGAGGGCGCGATGCTGCTGCGATTCGTGCGCAGCGCCACGCTGCAGGCCGTCGGGCAGGACTTCGTCCGCACCGCCGCCGCGAAGGGTCTCACCCGCGATCAAGCGCTCATCCGCCACGGCCTGCCGGTCGTCGGCCTGTCGGTCATCACGGTGCTGGGCCTTCAGGTCGCGGGAATCATCGTCGGCGCGGTCGTCATCGAGCAGCTGTTCTCGCTGCCCGGCATCGGTCGCATGCTCGTCGCCGACGTCGCCGCGCGCGACCTGCCGATGGTGCAGGGCGAGCTGCTGGCACTCACCGGCTTCGTGCTCGTCGTGGGCTTCGTGGTCGACCTCGTGCATCGCGGCATCGACCCCCGGCAGCGAGAGGCGACATGATCCCTTCCACGAGCACGGATCCCGGAAGCGCGGATGCCGCTCCCGCCGCAGCCGCTCCGGCTCGGCGCCGCTCGCGGTGGGCGTGGCTCCCGCGACTGTGGGCGCTGTCGACCGGGAGGTTCGGGCTGATCGTCGTCGGCGTCGTCGTCGTCACCGCCGTCGTGGCGCGGTTCTGGACGCCGTTCGACCCGCAGCAGGTCGACATCTCGGGCCGCTGGTCGCCGCCGGGATGGCCGCACCTGCTCGGCACCGACGGGGCAGGTCGCGACATCCTGAGCCTGGTGATGGCGGGCGCCCGCACGACGGTCGTGGTCGCCGTGGGCGCGGGGCTGGTCGCCACCGTGATCGGCATCGCGCTCGCAGCACTCGGCGCGCTGACCGCGCGGTGGGTGCGGGAGTCCGTCGCGGTCCTCGTGGACATCCTGATCGCGTTCCCCGTGCTCATCATCGCCATGATGATCGCCGCGGTCTGGGGCGGGTCGCTGTGGGTCGTGATCTGGGCTGTCGGCATCGGCTTCGGCGTCAACATCGCGCGCGTGACCCGGCCGGAGCTGCGGCGGGTGCTGCACAGCGACTTCGTGCTCGCCGGCCGGGCCTGCGGCCTCACGCCCGCGCAGAACCTGTGGCGGCACCTTCTGCCCAACGTCGCGCCGGTCTTCATCGTGCAGCTGTCGTGGGCCATGGCGGTGGCGGTCCTGGCCGAGGCCGGTCTTTCGTACCTCGGCTTCGGCGCACCGGTGACCGAGCCCTCGTGGGGCCTGCTCCTGGCCGAGCTGCAGCAGTTCATCACGGTGCATCCGCTGTCGGTGGTGTGGCCGGGTCTGGCCATCACGCTCACCGTGCTGGGGCTCAACCTCCTGGGCGATGGTCTGCGCGAGGCGACCGATCCGACGCTCTCGCGCAGCCCGTTCGCGACCCGGCGGGCGCGCCTGCACATCCCGGAGGTGGTCTCGTGACCCTCGAGGTGCGGGAGCTCACCGTCGAGATCGGCGGCCGCCGGCTGGTCGACGGCGTGTCCTTCGCCGTCCCCGACGGCGCCCGCATCGGGCTGATCGGCGAGTCGGGCTCCGGAAAATCGCTCACCGCCCTCGCGATCCTCGGGCTGCTGCCCGACGGCGCAGAGACCTCCGGAAGCGTCACGTGGAACGGCCGTGAGCTGCTCGGCCTTCCGGACGCCGAGCTGGCGCAGCTGCGCGGCGACGAGATCGGGATCGTGTTCCAGGAGCCCCGCACGGCGCTCAACCCCATCCGCACGGTCGGCCGCCAGATCGCCGAGTCGGTGCGCATCCACGAGGGACTGTCGAAGCGGGATGCCGCCGCCCGGGCTGTCACCGAGGCCGCCCGTGTCGCCCTCCCCGACCCCGAGCGCATCGTCTCGCGCTATCCGCACCAGCTCTCCGGGGGCCAGCGTCAGCGCGTCGCGATCGCCACGGCGCTCGCCTGCCGTCCCCGCCTGCTGATCGCCGACGAGCCGACCACGGCGCTGGACGTCACCATCCAGGCCGGCATCCTCGACCTGCTGCTCTCGCTCGTGCGCGACGACGGCATGTCGCTGGTGTTCATCACCCACGACCTCGCGGTGCTGTCGCAGATCGCGACGCACGGCGTCGTGCTCGAGCGGGGGCGCGTCGTGGAGGAGGCGCCGGTGGCCCAGCTGCTGTCGGCTCCGGCATCCGCCGTCACGCAGGGCCTGCTGCGGGATGCGACCGCCACGCTGTGGCGTCCGGGCGGCGCAGCGTGAACCCCCTGATCAGCGGCAGAGGGCTCACCCGCCACTATCCCGCCCCGAAGAGCCGGCTGTTCGAACGGCGCAGGTTCACCACAGGGCTGGAAGATGCCGACATCGACGTGCGCGAGGGGTCGGCGATGGGGATCATCGGCGAGTCGGGCTCGGGCAAGTCGACCCTGGTGAGACTGCTGCTGGCCCTCGATGCGCCGACCGGGGGGGCGGTGACGTTCGACGGCCGAGCGGTGGACGCCAAAGCCTCGGCGCGGTCGCTGCACTGGCTGCGGAGGCAGACGGGCATCGTGTTCCAGGATCCCTACGCCTCGCTCGACCCGCGCATGAGCGTGGGCCGGATCGTGGGCGAGCCGCTGTGGGCGCTCGGCGTGCACGGCGACCGCCGCGCCCGCGTGCGCGAGGTGCTGGAGGACGTCGGGCTGGACGCGGCGATGGCGGAGCGGTTCCCCCACGAGTTCTCGGGGGGCCAGCGACAGCGGATCGCGCTCGCCCGGGCCATCGTGCACCGGCCGCGCCTGCTGGTGGGCGACGAACCGCTGTCGGCCCTCGACGTGACCGTGCGCGCGCAGATCCTCGAGCTGCTCGGCCGGCTGCGCGCGCGGGACGGGCTCACCCTGCTGCTCGTGTCGCACGACATCGGGGTCGTGCAGAATCTCTGCGACGAGGTGGTCGTGATGAAGGACGGGCGCATCGTCGAGGAGGGACCCACCGAGAAGGTGCTGCTGCAGCCGCAGGTGTCGTACACCCGCCGGCTGCTGGCATCCATTCCGGTCGTCGACGCCGGTCCCGCCTGACCGTCCCGGCGGACCCGGCCACCCGGCGGCGGCGTGGGGTGACGGCGGCACGTCGGCGGACGGCATTAGGTTCAAAGCCATGGTCCCCGGAATCGTCCCGCCGTATCTCCTCGCCCGCATCGCCGCCGTGCAGGAGGAGGGCTGGGCCAAGGCGGCGCAAGCCGCCCGCGCCACCCTCGCCGCCCCCCGGGAGTACCGGCCGGTGCGGTCGCGTCTGCGCCTGTCGATCGAGGAGCCGGGCACCCTGGTCGCCGAGGCGACGCCGGCGCCCGACCGAGAGATCTCGGACGCGCAACAGCGAGAGAGTCTGCCGGGCGTCCGCGTGCGCGGGGAGGACGACCCGGCGACGGGCGACGCCTCGGTCGACGAGGCGTTCGACGGCCTCGGCGCGACATTCGACTTCTTCTGGGATGCGTACCGCCGCGACAGCATCAGCGGGACGGGCAGCGCCCTGCTGGCCACGGTCCATTACGGGCGCGACTACGACAACGCGTTCTGGAACGGCGAGCGGATGGTGTTCGGTGACGGCGACGGCGAGGTCTTCACCGGCTTCACCGCCTCCCTGAGCGTCATCGCCCACGAGCTGGCCCACGGCGTCATCGAGGACGAGGGCGGGCTGCTCTACCGCGGCCAGTCCGGCGCGCTCAATGAGTCCGTCGCCGACGTCTTCGGCGCGCTCGCGGAGCAGCACCGCCAAGGCCAGACCGTCGAGACCGCCGGCTGGCTCATCGGGGAGGGCATCTTCACGCCGGCGGTGCAGGGCCACGCGCTCCGCTCGCTCGCCGCACCCGGCACGGCCTACGACGACGACGTGCTGGGCAAGGACCCGCAGCCGGCCCACATGCGGGACTTCGTCGTGACCCGTGACGACAACGGCGGCGTGCACATCAACTCCGGCATCCCCAACCACGCGTTCTACCTCGCCGCAGCGGCCCTCGGCGGCCACGCGTGGGAGCGAGCCGGGCTCATCTGGTACCGCACGCTCACCAGTGGCACGGTGCCCGCCACGGCGGACTTCACCACGTTCGCGCGAGCCACCATCTCGGCGGCCGGCGCGGAGTACGGTGAGGACTCGGAGGAGGTCGACGCCGTCCGCGCCGGCTGGACGAGCGTCGGGGTGATCTCGGATGACCCGAACGAGCAGCCCACCGGGCTCTGAGGGCGGGCGCCCCGCTCTCGAGATCGACGTGGCCCGCACCGGCGGCGTCGCGGGAATGACCAGGCGGTGGTCGGCGCAGCCGCCCGCTGCCGAGGCGCCCGCGTGGCGCACGCTCATCGATCGCTGTCCGTGGACGGAGATCGCCGTCGACTCGGGCCGGCCGCCGGTGCCGGATGGCTTCGTGTGGCTCATCCGGGCCAGCTGGACGGGCTCCGACGACGCCCGCGAGGCCGAGGTCCCGGACGACGAGCTGGTCGGGGCGTGGCGTGAGCTCGTCGACGCGGTGCGCGACTGGAGCGGGAGGCCGACCAGCACGCAGCGGCGCGGGCGCTGAGATTCAGCGCCCGAAGAGGCCCCGCTTCGGGGTTGCGGCCTTGCGCCCCGCACCCTTCTTCGGGTTCAGCGACTTCTGCAGGTAGATGGTGCCCAGCCAGCGGCCGAACTTGAATCCCACACGGCCCATGCGGCCGACCTCGACGAACCCGAGCTTCTCGTGCAGCGCCACCGACCCCTCGGCGCCCTTGTCGCTGATGACGGCGACCATCTGGCGGATGCCGGCTTCCTCGCAGGCCTCGATCAGCGCCTCCAGCAGGGCGCGACCGAGGCCCTTGCCCGTGGCGGCCTGCCCCAGGTAGATCGAGTTCTCCACCGAGAACCGGTAGGCTGATTTGCTCGACATCGGCTGGACGAGGGCGTACCCGAGGATCTGGCCGGACGGCGACTCCGCGACGAGGAAGGGCAGGCCGAGGCGCCGCAGGTGATCCCGCTTCCTGCGCCACTGCGACACCGACCAGGTGTCTTCGTCGAAGGTCACCACGGAGTTGGTGACGTAGTGGTTGTAGATCTCGCGGATGTCGGGGATGTCCCAGTCCTCCACGGGGCGGATGCGGAACGAGAAGGGCCGCTCCGGCTCGGGCTGCCGCTGCAGATGGCGCGGCAGGCGCCGGCGGTCCTTATCGTATTCCTCCTCGAGCATGCGCCCTCCTGGTCTGCGGCTCGATGTGGCCCGGGCACGAGCCTACGCGGGCAGCCGCCAGTCCACCGGCTCGGCTCCCTGCGCCGAGAGCAGCTCGTTCGCACGCGAGAACGGCCGCGAGCCGAAGAATCCGCGGCTCGCCGACAGCGGCGACGGGTGCGCGGACTCGATGACGGGGGTGGCGCCCAGCAGCGGACGCAGGTTCGCCGCATCCCTCCCCCACAGGATCGCCACCAGCGGCCGGTCGCGGGCGGCAAGCGTGCGGATGGCATGCTCCGTGACCTTCTCCCACCCCCAGCCGCGGTGGGACGCCGGCGCCCCGGGCGCGACGGTGAGCACCCGGTTGAGGAGCATGACGCCCTGGTCGCTCCAGGCCGACAGGTCGCCGTGGGCCGCCCGAGGGATGCCGAGGTCGTCCTCGAGCTCGCGGTAGATGTTGGCCAGGCTGCGCGGGAGCGGACGCACGTGCGCGTCCACGGCGAATGAGAGACCGATCGGATGCCCCGGCGTGGGGTACGGGTCCTGCCCGACGATGAGCACCTTGACGTCGCGCAGCGGGCGCTGGAAGGCGCGGAGGACGAGGTCTCCGGCCGGGAGGTAGTGGCGTCCCGCCGCGACCTGGGACCGCAGCCGGTCGCCGAGCGCAGCGATGTCGCCGGCCACCGGATCCAGTGCCACCGACCAGTCGGCGTCGATCAGGCCCGCGCCGGCGAGCTCGGGCAGGGTCATCGCCATGTCAGGCACGCACGGCCATCGTGGTCATCACGAGCTCGGAGCCGCCCTCGACCGCCGTCGCCTCGAACGACACGGTCACCGCCCCGATCTCGGCGAGGGACGAGACGTGCGTCCCGCCGCACGGGATGCGGACCTCGGTCCCGGGGAGCTCACACACCCACGTCCGCCGGTCGGCGAGCTGCTCGCCGTCGGCCTCGATGCGCACGGCTCCGTCGGCCCCGACCCAGGCCGCCAGCTGCGCGTCCACGCGAGCGGCGAGGGCGCCCAGGTCGTCGAGCGCTCCCGGGTCGAATCCCTTGCGCCGCAGCGACCTGCCGATGCGGTAGACGTCCCGCGAGCCGTCGGGGAGGATGCGCGACTCCTGGATCGCCAGCGCGTCGAACGCCGGCGCCCCGAGGGCGTCGAGGGGCGCGGTCTTGCGCCACGCATCGGCGAGCGCCGCATCCAGCGCGAGCGACGCGAGGTGGCATGCCGTGTGGCCGAGCGAGAGCGCCGCGCGGTGGGCGGCATCCACCCGAACCTCCGCTGTCGCTCCGGTGGTCACCCCGTCCCCCTCCACGACGTGGGCCACGACGAATGTCCAACCCTCGGTTCCGGTGCGCACCGGGACGTCCCGGCCGAGCAGCAGCTGCTCGCCCTGCGTCGCGCCGACCACCGCATCCACCACCGCCAGCTCCGCGTCGTCGATGCGCAGCACGCCCCGGTCGGCGGGCTGGTCGGCCCACGCCGTGTCGACGGGGTGGAACGCCGTCCGGTCGAGGATGACGGCGGTGCGCCCGTCGCCGGCAGGTGCGACGTGCACCACGCTGCCGTGGGACCCGGTCGCCCCGGCCGGGTAGGTGACGACGGTGCCGTGCCGGACGGTCACGGTGCGTCCACGCCACGCGGACGCAGCGGACCGCGCGCCAGCAGGTGCTGCGCGGACTGAGCCACGGGACGCATCGTGACCAGGTCCAGGTTCACGTGACCGGGGGCGTTGAGCGCGTACGCGATCACGTCGGCGACGTCCTCGGCGGTGAGCGGCTGGCCGACGCCCTCGTAGACGCGCTCGGCGGCGACGCTGTCGCCGCCCAGGCGGTTCAGCGTGAACTCGGGCGTGTGCACCATCCCGGGTGCGATCTCGACGACGCGGATCGGCTCCCCGTTCAGCTCGAGGCGCAGTGCGTGGGCGAGCATCGCCTCCCCCGCCTTGGCGGCGTTGTAGCCGGCGCCTCCCGCGTAGGCGTTCTGCGCCGCGGTCGAGGTCACGAAGACCGTGTCGGCGTGGCCGTCGGATGCCGCGGCGCGGCGCAGCTGCGGGAGCAGCGCCGCCACGAGCCGCTGAGCCGACAGCACGTTCACCTCGAACATCCACTGCCAGTCCTCGACCCGCCCGTCCTCGACGCGGTCGGTGCCGCGGGCGCCGCCCGCGACGTGCACGAGGGCGTGCACCGGGCCGGAGCGGGCAAGGAAATCGGCGAGGGCCTCCACATCGGCATCCGTCGTCAGGTCGGCGGCGAAGGCGACCGCGCCCGTCTCGGCCTCGAGCGCGGCCAGGCGGTCGGCGCGGCGCGCCACCCCCACCACGTCCCAGCCGGTCGCCCGCAGCGCGCGCACCGCCGCCTCTCCGATCCCCGAACTCGCCCCGGTCACCACAGCACGTCTGTTCGCCATGGCTCCACGCTACCCACCCGGCACACCGCTCCCGCATCCCGCGGCCGCTCGCTCGTTACGTCCCATTTCCCCGGCGTTGTTGACAAGCCGCCCTCCTCCGTACTCTCGAACCCGGCTGGGGGCGCCTGCTTCCGGCATCCGAACCCGCAGGAGCACGCGATGTCCGCACCCGAGAACTGGCGTTTCGAGACCAAGCAGATCCACTCCGGAGCCCAGCCCGACCCGGTGACGAAGGCTCGCGCGACGCCGATCTACCAGACCACGTCGTACGTCTTCGACAACGCCGACCACGCGGCGAACCTCTTCGCCCTGGCCGAGTTCGGCAACATCTACACGCGCATCCAGAACCCCACGCAGGCGGTCGTCGAAGAGCGCCTCGCAGCCCTCGAAGGCGGCACCGGCGCCCTGCTCCTGGCGAGCGGCCAGGCCGCGGCGACCTTCGCGGTGCTGAACATCGCCGAGGCCGGCGACCACATCGTGTCGTCGAGCTCGATCTACGGCGGCACCTACAACCTGTTCAAGTACACGCTCGCCAAGCTCGGCATCGAGACGACCTTCGTCGAGAACCAGGACGACGCCGACGAATGGCGCCGCGCGGTGCGCCCGAACACCAAGCTCTTCTTCGCCGAGACCATCGGCAACCCGAAGATCAACGTGCTCGACATCCGCGCCGTCGCCGACATCGCGCACGAGAACGGCGTGCCGCTGATCGTCGACAACACCATCGCGACCCCGTACCTCATCAAGCCGTTCGAGCACGGCGCCGACATCGTGGTGCACTCCGCGACGAAGTTCCTCGGCGGCCACGGCACCACGATCGGCGGCGTGATCGTCGACGGCGGCACCTTCCCGTGGTCTCAGAACGTCGACAGGTTCCCGGGGCTCACCGTGCCCGACCCGTCGTACCACGGCGCGTCGTACACCGCGGCGGTCGGCGACGGCCTGGCGTACATCATCAAGGCGCGCGTGCAGCTGCTGCGCGACCTCGGCTCGGCCATCTCGCCGAACAGCGCCTGGCTGCTCATCCAGGGCATCGAGACCCTGTCACTGCGGGTGGAGCGCCACGTGCAGAACGCCCAGGAGATCGCCGAGTGGCTCGAGAACCACTCCGACGTCGCCTCGGTGAACTACTCGGGCCTGCCCACCTCGCCGTGGTACGCCGCGGCCAACGAGTACGCCCCGAAGGGCGTGGGCGCGGTGCTGTCGTTCGAGCTCAAGGGCGGCGTCGAGGCGGGACGCGAGTTCGTCAACTCGCTCACCCTGTTCAGCCACCTGGCCAACATCGGCGACGTGCGCTCGCTCGTCATCCACCCCGCCTCGACCACGCACTCGCAGCTCACCCCCGAGCAGCAGCTGACCACGGGCGTGACGCCCGGCCTGGTGCGGCTGTCGGTGGGCCTCGAGAACATCGAGGACCTCAAGGCCGACCTCGAGCAGGCTCTCGCCGCCGCACGGCGCGTGTCGGAGGCCGCGCGCGCCTGACCGAGGATCCCGAGACGCGGATGCCTCGACCCACGCGGGTCGAGGCATCCGCGTCTTGGTCACGTCAGCGCCGGCGCGTCGTCCCACCAGCGCAGCACCCGCAGGGCGCGCAGGGTCGCCCACCGGCTCGGGAAGCCGTCGTGCTCCCCCTCCATCGTGAACAGCACCGGGCCCTCGTGGTGATTCTCGAACGGGAACAGCCCACTGTCGAGACGCTTCTCGCGCAGCAGCTCGATCGCATCGGCGCAGCGCTCGTCGCGCTCGGGCCGGGCGAGGCGGAAGTACTCCAGGCCGCGCAGCACGTCGTAGAACCAGCGCCACGGCACCGAGATCATGGTCATGCGGAGGTCCGGCACGGTGCCGTCGGACTTGCGGCGGAACAGCCGGCGCTCGAGCAGATACTCCTCGCCGCGACGGCGGGCGGCGCGGTGCTCGTCGCTCGCCTCGGCGACCTGCTCCCATGCCCACAGTCCTTCGAGCGCGCAGATGGTGGAGTGGAAGGAGCTGGGTCTCGCCGTGTCGTCCTCCCAGCAGTTCCACCCTCCGTCGGAGTGCTGCGTCGCCAGGAGCGTCTCGGCGATCGGCGCCGCATCCCGTGAGAAGTACGCGCCGACGGCGAGCGCGATGCCGTTGATGCACGGCTCGACCTCGCCGTCGAAGTAGGGGGCGCCGTTGTACTCCCAGCGGGCGCTCCCTGCGGCGCGGTCGACGGCGCGGCGCACCGGCTCCGCCGCGGGGTCGGCCCCGTACTCGGCGAGCGACTGCAGCGAGAAGTGGGTCGCCGTCCATGCGTCGAAGAAGGGACGGTTCTCGTCGATCCACCCCGGGCGATACGTTCCGCCGTCCCACAGTCCGTCGTCGCCCTGCTCGGCGAGCAGTGCCGCGCCCCACCCCTCGGTCGCCACGCGTGATCGCTCGGCCGCGACCTCGTCTGGTGCCGCGTCCGTCAGGTCGCGCATCACCTGCCAGCGGATGGCCGGATCCCCGGTCATGAGGTACTCGATGACGTCCATGCCGGGAATGCTAGACCGACCCGAAGACACGACGACCGGTGCGGCGACGCCGTAGCCCCGTAACACACGGCCGGCCGGCGACCCGGCACGCGAGAATGGACCGATGGACTGGCAGACCTCCGAAGACACGGTGCCCAGCGCGCCGGTCACGGAGGCCGACGCCCGCCTGCTGCGCGGCCGCCCGCCTGCCACGGGAGCGTGGCGGGACGGCGACCCGCCTGGCGACCGGCACTTCGCCGCGTTCGGCGCCTTCCGCACCGAGGGCGGTCGCGAGCTGCCGGCGTACCGCCTCGCCTATGAGACCTGGGGCGAGCTGAACGCGACGCGCGACAACGCCGTGCTCGTGCTGCACGCCCTCACCGGCGACAGCCACGTGCGGGGTCCGGCAGGCGCGGGCCACCCGACGTCGGGCTGGTGGGACGACATCGTCGGTCCCGGCGGCCCGATCGACACCGACCGCTGGTTCGTGGTCGCACCCAACATGCTCGGCGGATGCCAGGGCTCGACCGGGCCGGCATCGATCGGTCCCGACGGCTACGAGTGGGCCTCCCGCTTCCCGTACCTGACCATCCGTGATCAGGTCGCCGCCCAGGTGCGCCTGGCCGACGCGCTCGGCATCGACGTGTGGGCCGCGGTCGTCGGCGGATCGATGGGCGGGATGCACGCCCTCGAGTGGGCGGTGTCGCTACCCGACCGGGTGCAGCGCGTCGCGATCCTCTCCTCGCCGCCGGTCAACACCGCCGACCAGATCGCCCTGAACTCGGTGCAGCTGGAGGCCATCCGCATCGACCCGCGCTTCCAGGGCGGCGAGTACTACGACGCCCCCGACGGCGACGGACCCACGCGCGGGCTCGCACTGGCCCGTCGCATGGCGCTGCTGAACTACCGCTCGCCCACCGAGCTGAACCAGCGGTTCCAGCGCTCCTGGCAGTCGGGCGTCAGCCCGCTCGGGCACGGCGGCCGCTTCGCCGTCGAGTCCTACCTCGACTTCCACGGCAACAAGTTCACGCGGCGCTTCGACGCGAACTCGTACATCACGCTGGTCGAGGCGATGAATTCCCATGACGTCGGCCGCGACCGCGGCGGCGTCGACGACGCCCTCGCGCGCGTCACCGCGACGGCGCTCGTGCTCGGCATCGACAGCGACCGGCTCTTCCCGATCGACGGACAGCACCGGATCGCCCGCGGCATCCGCCGCACGCTCGACGGTGATCGCGCCGTCGTGCTCACGAGCGACTTCGGCCACGACGGCTTCCTCATCGAGACCCACGCCGTGGGCACGCACCTGCGACGGCTCCTCGCCGCCTGAGCATCCGGCCGGCCGACGTGTCGCTCAGCTGCGCTGGTAGCGCCACGGCAGCGACCCGATCTCCAGGCGATGACGGGAACCGGATGCCTCGGCCGGGGCATCCGGTTCATACTCGTCGTCGCCGTGCCACAGCAGGACCGGGCCGTCGCCGCTGCGGCGGGCGACCGTCTCGAAGCGCTGGATCCCGCCGACACGAGCGGCGCCGAGGACCGATGCGGTGTCGTCGTGCCGGGCGAGGCCGTGAAGCGTCACCCATGTCGGCGGGTACAGTGTGAATCCGCCGCGGCCGTGGTCGGCCAGTGCGTCCGCCGGGCGGATCCATTCCGCCCTGACGACCTCGTCCGGCGCCGGAGCCAGGGTCCCGGTCGCGCCCGTCGCCAGGAAGAACCAGGTGCGGATCCGCAGGGCCAGCCCCGGCGGCGGGTCCCAGCACGAGAGGGTCACCACGGGCCGGGGGTCGACGATGAGTCCGGTCTCCTCACGTGTCTCGCGGATCGCCGCGCGCCGGGCCACCGTCTCCTCGGGTTCACCCTCGTCCGCACCGCGGTCGGCGGCTTCGAGCTTGCCGCCGGGGAATACCCACGCCCCGGCGAACGAGCCCCGGTCCGGACGCTCCATCATGAGCACCTCGAGCCCGCCGCGCGGCCCCGCGCCGTCGCGCAGGAGCACGACCGTCGCGGCGACCGGGATCGCGGGATCGGTGGCGTCCTCCGGTCGACGTGTCCGTGCGCCGCCGATCGAGTCGCTCAGCGCCTGCAGTGCGCGGTCGGGGGGCGTCGGCTGCGGCATCCGTCCACGCTATCCGGTCCGGCGTCGCCGGCGCCGGGCCTCACTCGTCGCCGGCGCGCCGGTCGATGGCCGCCTCGAGGCGCTCGATCTTCCCGTCCAGCTCGCCGGAGTATCCGGGCCGGATGTCGGCCTTGAGCACGAGCGACACCCGCGAACCGAAGGGGAGGACGGCGTCGGTCGCGCGCTTGACGACGCCGAAGACCTCGTCCCACTCCCCCTCGACCTCGGTGAACATCGATGTCGTCCGGTGCGGCAGCCCGCTGTCGCGGACCACCTGGACCGCAGCCGCGACGGCGTCGTGGACCGAGCCGTCGGCGCGGCCGGTGCCGCTCGGGGCGACGGAGAAGGCGACGAGCATGGGGACCTCCGGTGATCGGGATGACGGTCGCGGGGCGCCGGGGACGGCGGTGGTGGCGACCTGGGCTCTACTCTGTCACGCGCGCACGGACAGCCGGCCGCACGCGGACGCGGACGAGTCGCACCACCACCCATGCGAACAGGGCGAGCAGCAGGACGTTGCGCACGGCGAGCAGCGCGACGGCGGCGGGCGCCGCGACGAGCACCGCGTCGTACGCGAACGGGAAGATCAGCTGTGTGAGCGCCAGGATGCCGAGGGTGAGGCCCGCCGGCGCCCACCACCGGCGGCGGTCCAGCACGAGGCCCACGACGACCGGGGCGACCAGCCACGTCATGTACTGGGGAGAGCCCACCTTGTTGAGCACGATGAAGCCGAGCACCAGGGCGGCGGCGAGAGCCGGGAACAGGGCCGCGAACGTCGCACCGCGCCACGCCTTGAGCGCGCCCAGGACCGCGACCGCGAGGATCCCCGTGATCAGCACCGGCGTCATCACCGAGACGACGCCGTCCACGCCCGGGCCGTCGACCTGGAACGTGATGAGGTCCGGGTCGTAGACCACGGCCGCCCCGGGCACTCCCGCCGCGGCCATCACCATGTAGACCGTGCTGACCGGGGCCTCGATCTGGAGCCCGCGCGTGGCCTGGTCGCCGACGAAGCCGAACAGGTGCTCGCCGCCGCCCGAGAGGAACACGGCCATCGCCACCGCGCCCGACACGGCCGCCGCCGCCCCGGCGATCGCCAGTCGCCTCCGCACGGCGACGAGCGCGGCGGCCAGCAGCGCGGCAGGCCACACCTTGATCCACGTCGCCACCGCGAGGAGCGCCGACCCGAGCCACGGGCGGCCCACGAGCCACAGGCAGCCGGCGACCGCGAGCGGCACCGTGACGGCGTCGAGACGGAACATCCCGACCCCGCCGAGGGAGAGGATCGCCGCCAGCCAGAACCACCCGGCCAGCAGCCGGCCGCGGGAGCGGCCCCGTCCGATGAGGATGGCGAAGCCGACGGCGTCCAGCGCCGTGACGATCAGAGCCCACGCGAGGGTGTAGTCCAGCAGCGCGGCGAGCAGGCCCGCGGCGAGGATCGGCACCTGTGCGAGCACCGGGTAGATCCAGTCGGACGTGATCCCGGGCGTCGCCTCGCCGGTGAGCGCCAGCCCCGCCCACCACCGGTAGAGCTGATCGACGTCCCAGGAGGCGGCGCGGTCGTCGGTGAAGCCCAGCCAGAGCACGACGGCGTGGACGAGGACGAACGCGATCCACACCACCGCCCGCCGAGACACGCCTTCATCCTAGGGACGGTGCGTGAGCGTCCTCGCTCCGCCGCCAGCGCGTCAGTCCGCGAGCGCCTCGGCGACCGCGCGCGGGAGCGCTTCGGCCACGTCGAGCGCCGTGATCGGCCCGCCGCCGCCGGGCGCCGATCCCGAACCGGCCGCCGCATCCGCTGCGGCGATCGCCCCGGCCCGCCCGTGCAGCCACGCGCCCGAGGCGGCGAGCGCGGCGAGGGCGGCAGCATCCGGCGGCACCCCCCGCGCCGTCGCTCCCGCCACGAGTGCGCCGATGACGCCGGCCAGCACGTCGCCGGTGCCGGCGGTGGCGAGCCACGGGGTGCCGGACCGGACCGTCGCCGCCCACCCGTCGGGCGCGGCGACCACGGTCACCGATCCCTTGAGCAGCACCACCGCACCGGTGGCCTCGGCGGTCTCGCGGGCCGCGACGACCCGGTCGTCCGGCGCGTGACCGAGTCCCAGTGCCGACCGCAGCCGCGCGTGCTCGCGATCGTGCGGTGTGAGGACGCGCGGCGTCGTGGCTTCGGCGGCGAGGTCGAGTGCCCCGGCGTCGACCACGACGGGGTCGGTGTCCGACAGCAGTGCGCGCAGCGCCGCGGTCTCGGGGGCTGTGCGGGCCGCGGCATCCGTCCCCGATCCGATCACCCACGCCTGCACGCGGCCGTCCGCCGTCACGGTCTCGGGACGGCGGGCGAGCACCAGCGCTGTGGGCCGCTCGGGGCCGAGGTAGCGCACCATGCCGAGGCCGGTGCGCCACGCCGCCTCGACGCCGAGCACGGCGGCGCCCGGATAGGCCGCGGAGCCGGTGCGCATGCCCAGCACCCCTCGGGAATACTTGTCGTCGGCGCCTGTTGGCCTTCGGAGGGCGCGGGCGGCGTCGGCACGCGTCCATTCCCGCGCCGCGTGCGACCGCTCCATGCGGCCACAGTACCGCTCCCCCCGACCGACCCGGAGAACCATGCCCCGCCTCTTCACGCCCCTCACGCTCCGCGACGTCACCGTCCGCAACCGCCTCTGGGTGTCTCCGATGTGCCAGTACAGCGCGGTGGACGGCGTACCGCAGGAGTGGCATCACACGCATCTCGCCCAGTTCGCCTCGGGGGGCGCGGGTCTGATCGTGGCGGAGGCGACCGCGGTGACGCCCGAGGGGCGCATCTCGCCCGAAGACGTCGGACTGTGGACGGACGCGCAGCGCGACGCGTGGGCGCCGATCGTGGCCGCCATCCGCCGCCGCGGCGCCGTGGCGGGGATCCAGCTCGCGCACGCCGGCCGCAAGGCGTCGACGTGGTCGCCGCTGACGGGACGCCGCGGGTCGGTGCCGGCCGACGACGGCGGCTGGGCCACCGTCGCCCCGTCGGCGGTCGCCTACGACGGCTACGCCGAGCCGGTCGCCCTGGACATCGCGGGCATCGACCGGATCGTCGCGGCCTTCGCCGCCGCCTCCCGCCGTGCGGTCGAAGCGGGATTCCAGGTCCTCGAGCTGCACGCGGCCCACGGCTACCTGCTGCACCAGTTCCTCTCGCCGCTGTCCAATCTGCGCGAGGACGAGTACGGCGGCTCGCTCCGCAACCGTGCCCGCCTGCTCCTGCGCGTGCTGGAGGCGGTGACGGATGCCGCACCCGGCGTCCCGCTCATCGTGCGGTTCTCGGCGACCGACTGGGCGCCCGGCGGCTGGAACGCCGATGACACCGTCACCGTGGCGCGCTGGGCCGCCGAGCGCGGCGCCGACCTCTTCGACATCTCCAGTGGCGGGCTGGTCGCGCACCAGCAGCTCACGACCGGCCCCGGCTACCAGGTGGAGCTGGCGGCCCGGGTGCGGCGCGAGGCGCGGGTTCCGGTGAACGCCGTCGGGATGATCGACGACGCCGCCCACGCCGAGCGGGTGCTGGCCGAGGGCGCGGCCGACGCGGTGATGGCCGGCCGCGAGTGGCTGCGCGACCCGCACTACGGCCTGCGCGCGGCATCCGAGCTGGGCGCCGAGATCGACTACTGGCCCGCGCAGTACCTGCGCGCCCGCCCGGCCGGCGCGCGACGCCCGGCCGCCTGATCCGGCGCCGCCGCTTCGCCGACGGCGGACGCCCGGGACCGGTCGGTCCTGGGCGTCCGGCGTGCAGGTCAGAATCCGGGGCGGCGGGTCGCGTCCTGCACCTCGCCGATGAGCTCCTCGATGATGTCCTCGAGGAACAGCACCGCCGTGGTCTCCCCCTCGTCGTTGCGCACCTGGGCCAGATGGCGACCGGCGCGCCGCATGACGGCGAGCGCGTCCTCCAGGTCGGTGTTCTCGCGCACCGGCACCATGTGGTGGATGCGGCGGGTCGTGATCGGGCGCGCGACGTCGTTCACGGCATCCGGTCCCTCCGCCGCCCGCAGGATGTCCTTCAGGTGCACGTAGCCCAGCGGCGCGCCTTCATCGTCGACGATCACGTACCGCGAGAACCCGTTCTTGGCCACCGCGCGCTCGATCTCGTCGGGTGTGGTCGCCTCGGGCAGGGTCACCAGCTGCGACAGCGGGACCGCCACGTCGGCGGCCTTCTTGTCGGTGAATTCCACCACCGCCGCGACGGTCCCGGCCGCATCGTCGAGGACGCCCTCGATGCGCGACTGGTTGACGATCGTGGCGACCTCCTCGAGCGTGAACGTCGAGGCGGCCTCGTCCTTCGGCTCAACCCGGAACAGCCGCACGATGTGGTTCGCGATCCAGTTCAGGCTCACGATGACCGGGTGGAACAGCTTCGACACCCAGACCAGCGGGGTGGCGAGCATGAGCACGGCGCGGTCGGGCACCGAGAACGCGAGGTTCTTCGGCACCATCTCACCGAACACGACGTGCAGGTACGACACGAGGATGAGCGCGATGGCGAACGCGACCCCGTCGACGACCCCCTCCGACCACCCGGTGAGACCGAGCGGCTCCGCGAGCAGGTGGTGGATCGCCGGCTCCGACACGTTCAGGATCAGCAGCGAGCAGATCGTGATGCCGAGCTGACTGGTCGCGAGCATGAGCGTGGCGTGCTCCATCGCGTACAGCGCGGTCTTCGCCGAGCGCGACCCCTTCTCGGCGAGCGGCTCGATCTGCGACCGGCGCGCGGAGATGACGGCGAACTCGGCGCCGACGAAGAAGGCGTTCGCGATGAGGAGCACCACGAGCCAGGCGATTCCGGCCCAGTCGTTCATCGACGCTCACCGCCTTCCGTCGCCGCCGCGGCGTGCGGCACCGGGGTGGGGGCGAAACGCACGCGGTCCACGCGGCGCCCGTCCATGCGCTGGACCTCGAGAACCCCGTCCTCGATATCGACGGTGTCGCCGACGGCCGGGATCCGTTCGAGGACGCTCATGATGAACCCGCCGACGGTGTCGTAGACGTCCCCCTCGGGGATGCGGATGCCGATGCGGTCTCGCACCTCGTCGGGCCGCAGCTCGCCGGGGAAGATGACGGCGTCGTCGAGGCGGACGATTCCGGCGCGCCGGCGGTCGTGCTCGTCGAGCACCTCGCCGACGATCTCCTCGACGAGGTCCTCCAGCGTCACGACGCCGGCCGTGCCGCCGTACTCGTCGACGACGACCGCCATCTGGTAGCCGCGGGCACGCAGCTCGGCGACGAGCACGTCGAGGTGCACCGCCTCGGGGAAGCGCAGCGGCTCGGTCGCCAGTGCGGCGGCGGGCACGTCCGCGCGTCGCTCGCGCGGGACGCTGACGGCGGCCTTGAGGTGGACGATGCCGGTGATGTCGTCCATCGACTCGCCGTAGACCGGGAACCGGCTGTGCCCGGTGCGGCGGGCGAGCTGGATGACGTCCTCCGCGGAGTCGTCCGCGGCGAGCGCGTGGATGCTGGGCCGCGGCGTCATGACGTCGGCGGCGCTCAGGCGCGCGAAGGTCAGGCTGCGATCCAGCAGCGACGCCGTGTCCTGCTCGAGCACGCCGGCACTGGCCGAGCGGCGCACGAGGCTCGACAGCTCCTCCGCCGTGCGAGCGCCGGAGAGCTCCTCCTTGGGCTCGACGCCCATGGCCCGCAGCACGCCGTTGGCGCTCCCGTTGAGCACGACGATGGCCGGGCGGAAGACGGTCGTGAACGCGACCTGGAACGGCATGACGAGCTTGGCGGTCTGGCGCGGAACCGCCAGCGCGAAGTTCTTCGGGACGAGCTCGCCGATGATCATCGAGAACACGGTGGCGATCGACACGCCGATGACGGCGGCGAGCGGTCGCGACACGCCCTCGGGGATGCCCCACGCGTCGAAGACCGGGGCGAGCAGGTTCGAGATCGCCGGCTCCATCGTGTAGCCGGTGAGCAGGGTCGTCAGCGTGATGCCCAGCTGCGCGCTGGACAGATGCGTCGAGGTGATGCGCAGCGCACTGATCGTCAGGGTGAGCCGGGACTCGCCGGCGGCCTGGCGGGCCTCGAGGTCGGCACGGTCGAGGTTCACCAGCGCGAATTCGCTGGCGACGAACAGTCCGGTGCCGATGGTGAGCAGGAGCCCCACGCCCAGCATGACGTAGTCCATCACACGTCACCCCCGTTCGTCGGGGAGTCGGGTCGGTGGGGCTGACGTCTGCAACTGGGAGGGTCGTCCATCGTGCCGCCCAGTCTACGGCAGGCGCTCCGCGGCGCCGCCGGACGGGCGTGCCCGTGGATCCCGTCCGGCTTGCGGGCAGACGTGTCAACCCCCTCCGTGACGGTGGCCACCAGTCCGCAGGCTGGGGGGCATGACCGACACGAGCGCCGACCGGCAGACGGATCCCCGCAACGCTCCGTCACCAGAGCACCCCGACAAGCCCGACACGCCTCGCGAGATCGAGAAGCGATCCTGGAAGTACGTCTTCGTCAAGACGGCCAGGGAGTTCTCGGCGGACGAGTGCACCGACATCGCCGCCGCCCTCACCTACTTCTCGGTGCTCGCGATCTTCCCCGGACTCGTCGCGGTGTTCTCGATCTTCGGCCTCATCGCCGGCAACGGGCAGGCGACCGACGCGATCCTCGGGGTCGTCGAATCCGCCTCGCCCGAGACAGCCGAGACGCTGAGCGGACCGCTCGAGCAGCTCGCCGAGTCCCCCGCCGCCGGCTGGGGCCTCGTCCTCGGTCTTCTGCTGGCGATCTGGTCGGCGTCGGGGTACGTCGGGGCGTTCAGTCGCGCCATGAACCGCATCTACGAGATCCCGGAGGGACGCCCCTTCTGGAAGCTGAAGCCCGCACAGCTGCTCGTGACCGTCATCGGCGTGGTGCTCATCGTCGTGGCGCTGGTGATCCTCGTCGTCTCCGGCCCCGTCGCCGACGCGGTCGGCTCGGCACTGGGCCTGGGCGAGGTCGCGACGACCGTGTGGGAGATCGTGAAGTGGCCGGTGCTCGCGCTGATCGTCGTGCTGATGGTGGCGATCCTCTACTACGCCACCCCGAACGCGAAGCAGCCGAAGTTCCGCTGGATCAGCATGGGATCGCTGCTGGCGATCCTCACGCTCGTCATCGCCTCGGTGCTGTTCGGGCTGTACGTCGCGAACTTCTCCAACTACGACCGCACCTACGGATCGCTGGCAGGCGTCATCATCTTCCTGCTGTGGCTGTGGATCGCCAACATCGCGCTGCTGTTCGGGGCCGAGTTCGACGCGGAGCTGGAGCGGGGCCGCCAGCTGCAGGCCGGCATCGCGGCCGAGGAGGACATCCAGCTCCCGCCGCGCGACACCCGGAAGAGCGACAAGGCCGCCGAGAAGGAGCGCAAGGACGTCGAAGAGGGCAAGCGCATCCGTCTCCAGCACGAGGACGACGACGAGCCGGCGCGCACGGGCGGTGACCGCCCAGAACGCTGAGGCGGTGGCGGATGCCGCGGCCCGCGGCATCCGTCCTCGTCACCAGCTGACGGGCAGCGCCTTGCCCTCCTCGTAGCCGGCTGCCGACTGCAGCCCGACGCGCGCGCGGTCGTGGAACTCGGCCACCGTCGCGGCACCGGCGTAGGTGAACGAGGACCGCAAGCCCGACGTGATCATGTCGAGGAGGTCCTCCAGGCCGGGCCGGAGCGGGTCGAGGTAGATCCTCGACGACGAGATGCCCTCCGCGAACAGCTCCTTGCGGGCGAGTTCGTACGGCTCGAGGCGCCCGAACCGCTCGTGCACCGCCTTCGTCGAAGCCATGCCCCACGATTCCTTGTAGGCGCGCCCGCCCTGGTCGACCTGCAGCTCGCCGGGCGCCTCGATGGTGCCCGCGAACCACGAGCCGATCATGACGGATGCCGCGCCCGCCGCGAGCGCCAGCGCGACGTCGCGCGGGTAGCGCACCCCGCCGTCGGCCCACACGTGCGCGCCCATCATTCGGGCGGCCTCGGCCGTCTCGAGGACCGCCGAGAACTGCGGGCGCCCCACCGCGGTCATCATGCGCGTCGTGCACATCGCGCCGGGACCCACACCCACCTTCAGGATGGTCGCTCCGGCGGTCACGAGGTCGTGCACGCCTTCGGGGGTGACGATGTTGCCCGCGGCGATCGGAAGGCCGAGGTCGAGATCGGCCACGGTCCGCAGCGCCTGCAGCATCCCCTCCTGGTGACCGTGGGCGGTGTCGAGCACGAGCACGTCGACGCCGGCGGCCGCCAGTGCCTGCGCCTTGGCGGCGACGTCGCCGTTGATCCCGACCGCGGCGGCGACGATCAGACGGCCGGACGCGTCGACCGCCGGGCGGTAGAGGGTCGAGCGCAGCGCGCTGCGCCGCGAGAGCGTCCCGACGAGGTGGCCATGGTGGAGCACCGTCACCATCTCGGCGCCGGCGGCCACGATCACGTCGAACGCGTGGCGCGCGCCCTCGATGTCGTCGGCGTCCACGGATGCGGCACGCCCGCGCGCGAGGTCGCCCAGGCGCGCGTCGGGAAGGGCGGTCCCCAGGCGCGTCGCCGGCACGATGCCCAGCACGTCATCGGCGTCGATCCGGTCGCCGCCGGCCTCGGCCACGACGATCCCGTGCCCGTCGGTGGGCGGCAGCAGCCGCGCCGCGTCCGCGACGGTCGCGTCCGGCGGCAGGACCAGTGGCGTGTCCCACGTCACCGGCTGCGCCTTGACCCAGCGGATCGCGGCGTCGAGCTCCTGCAGCGGCATGTCCTGCGGGAGGACGCCGAGTCCGCCGCGCCGGGCCAGCGTGGCGGCCAGGCGCGCACCGGTGACGGAGTTCATGTTGGACGAGACCAGCGGGATGGTCGCCGTGGTGCCGTCGCCCGGGGCGAGATCGACATCGAGCCTGCTCGCGACGGCGGATCGGCGCGGAACGAGGAAGACGTCAGAGTACGTCAGGTCGACGTCGGGGGCTTCGCCGTAGAACTCCATGACCGCCAAGGGTAGTGACACTTCCTGTGCAGGTAATGGTGTGCATTCTTTCCGCTGATGCGCGGGCGGTGACCGGAACCGCCCGCCCAGACTGGGCTAGGCTTAACCGACGCGTGCGCAGGCTGTGCAGCCCCACGCGTATCCCAGAACTTCACCGATGAAAGCAGGCGATTCAGCGTGTCGAGCCAGGTGACGGGCGTCGGGGTTTCGAACGAGGGAGAGTTCGGAGCCAACGAGTGGCTCGTCGAGGAGCTGTACGAACAGTTCAAGATCGACCGGAACTCCGTCGACAAGGCATGGTGGCCCGTTCTCGAGGCCTACCACCCGGTCGACGGCGCATCCCCCGCGGAGACGGCAGCTCCGACGGCCCCCGCTCCGGCAGCCGCCGCTCCTGCACCGGCGGCTCCCGCGCCTGCAGAGGCTCCGGCGGCTCCCGCGCCTGCAGAGAATCCGGCAGCCGCGGACGAGCCCCGGCCGGTGACGGCGCCCGTGCCGGTCGTCGGCAGCCAGCCCGTCGCCCGCACCACCGCGCGCCCGGCCGCCCCGCAGCCGATCCCGGCGCAGGCTCCGAAGGCGCAGCCCTCTTCGGCCGACGGCGAGGCCGAGGCCGACGTCGTGACCGCGCTGAGGGGCCTGCCCAAGACCCTCGCGGCGAACATGGACGAGTCGCTCACGGTCCCCACCGCCACGAGCGTGCGCACGGTTCCGGCGAAGCTGATGATCGACAACCGCATCGTCATCAACAACCACATGTCCCGCACGCGCGGCGGCAAGGTGAGCTTCACTCACCTCATCGGGTGGGCGATCATCCAGACGCTCAAGGAGTTTCCGAGCCAGAACGTCTTCTACGCCGAAGTGGACGGCAAGCCCTCGGTGGTGGCGCCGGCGCACATCAACCTCGGCATCGCGATCGACCTTCCCCGCCCGGACGGCAGCCGCGCGCTGCTCGTGCCCAGCATCAAGCGCGCCGAGCAGCTCTCCTTCAACGAGTTCCTCACCACCTACGAGGACCTGGTCACCCGCGCGCGCGGCAACAAGCTGACCGCGGCGGACTTCCAGGGCACGACGATCTCGCTGACCAACCCCGGCGGCATCGGCACCGTGCACTCGGTGCCGCGGCTCATGAAGGGGCAGGGCTGCATCGTCGGCGCCGGCGCCCTCGAGTACCCGGCAGAGTTCCAGGGCGCGAGCGACAAGACGCTGAACGAGCTCGCGATCGGCAAGACGATCACGCTGACCAGCACCTACGACCACCGGGTGATCCAGGGCGCCGGATCGGGCGAGTTCCTGAAGAAGGTGCACGAGCTCTTGATCGGGCAGCGCGGCTTCTACGAGGACATCTTCTCGGCGCTGCGCATCCCGTACGCCCCGATCCACTGGGCCCCCGACATCAACGTCGACCTCGCCGAGCGCGTCGACAAGCAGGCGCGCGTGCAGGAGCTCATCAACTCCTTCCGCGTCCGCGGTCACCTGATGGCCGACATCGACCCGCTCGAGTACGTGCAGCGCACGCACCCCGACCTCGAGATCGAGAGCCACGGTCTGACCTTCTGGGACCTCGACCGCGAGTTCGTCACCGGCGGCTTCGGCGGCAAGCGCCAGATGAAGCTGCGCGACATCCTCGGCGTCCTGCGCGACTCGTACTGCCGCACGATCGGCATCGAGTACATGCACATCCAGGACCCCGTGCAGCGCGCGTGGTTCCAGCAGAACGTCGAGGTCAAGTACCAGAAGCCCGGCCACGACGAGCAGCTTCGCATCCTCGACAAGCTCAACCAGGCCGAGGCGTTCGAGACGTTCCTGCAGACCAAGTACGTCGGGCAGAAGCGCTTCAGCCTCGAGGGCGGCGAGTCGCTGATCCCGCTGCTCGACGAGATCCTGCAGGGCGCCGCCGAGGCCGGCCTGGACGGCGCGGCGATCGGCATGGCTCACCGCGGCCGCCTGAACGTGCTGACCAACATCGCCGGAAAGACGTACGGCCAGGTGTTCCGCGAGTTCGAGGGCTCTGTCGCGATCGGATCCAAGAGCGGCTCGGGCGACGTGAAGTATCACCTGGGCACCGAGGGCACCTTCGTCGCCGACAACCAGTCCGAGCTTCCCGTTTACCTCGCCGCGAACCCGTCCCACCTCGAGACGGTGGACGGGGTGCTGGAGGGCATCGTGCGGGCCAAGCAGGACCGCAAGCCCATCGGCACCTTCACCTGGCTGCCGATCCTCGTCCACGGCGACGCGGCCTTCGCCGGTCAGGGCGTCGTCGTCGAGACCCTGCAGATGTCGCAGCTGCGCGCGTACCGCACCGGCGGCACCGTGCACGTCGTGGTCAACAACCAGGTCGGCTTCACCACCACGCCCGTGGACGCCCGCACCTCGGTCTACGCCACCGACGTCGCCAAGACGATCCAGGCGCCGATCTTCCATGTGAACGGCGACGATCCCGAGGCCGTCACCCGCGTCGCCCAGCTGGCCTTCGCGTACCGCGAGCGCTTCCACCGCGACGTGGTCATCGACCTCGTCTGCTACCGGCGCCGCGGTCACAACGAGGGCGACGACCCGTCGATGACGCAGCCGCTCATGACGAACCTCATCGAGGCGAAGCGCTCGGTGCGCCGGCTGTACACCGAGGCCCTCGTCGGCCGCGGCGACATCACCGAGGAGGAGTACGAGAAGGCCAAGCAGGACTTCCAGAGCCGCCTCGAGGTCGCCTTCGCCGAGACGCACGCCGCCGAGACCGGCTCGTCCCCGGTGATCACCGCCGACGAGGTCTCGGTTCCCGTCGCCGGCGAGCCGGAGACCACGGGCGTGTCGAAGGAGATCGTGCACCTCATCGGCGACACCTTCGTCAACAAGCCCGAGGGCTTCACGGTGCACAACAAGCTGCAGCAGCTGCTCGACAAGCGCCTCGACATGAGCCGCAACGGCTCCATCGACTGGGGATTCGGCGAGCTGCTGGCGTTCGGGTCGCTCCTGCTGGAGAAGACCAACGTGCGCCTGGCCGGCCAGGACTCCCGTCGTGGCACCTTCGTGCAGCGCCACGCCGTCCTGCACGACCGCGCCAACGGGCAGGAGTGGATCCCGTTGACGAACCTGTCCGGCGACCAGGGCAAGTTCTACGTCTACGACTCGTTCCTGAGCGAGTACGCGGCGATGGCGTTCGAGTACGGCTACTCGGTCGAGCGCGCCGACTCCCTCGTGCTGTGGGAGGCCCAGTTCGGCGACTTCGCCAACGGCGCGCAGTCGGTGATCGACGAGTTCATCTCGTCGGCCGAGCAGAAGTGGGGCCAGCAGTCGAGCGTCGTGCTGCTGCTCCCCCACGGCTACGAGGGCCAGGGACCCGACCACTCGTCCGCGCGCATCGAGCGCTACCTGCAGATGTGCGCCCAGGACAACATGACCGTCGCCCGTCCCTCGACGCCGGCCTCGTACTTCCACCTGCTGCGTCGTCAGGCCTACGCCCGCCCGCGTCGCCCGCTGATCGTGTTCACCCCCAAGGCGATGCTGCGCCTGCGCGGCGCGACGAGCCCGGTCGAGGACTTCCTCACCGGCCGGTTCGAGCCGGTCCTGGACGACGACCGCGGCATCGACAAGTCGGCCGTCAAGCGGGTGCTGCTGCACGCCGGCAAGATCCACTGGGATCTGCGCGCCGAGCTGGAGAAGAACCCCGATCCCGGGATCGCCCTCGTCCGCCTCGAGCAGTTCTACCCCGCCCCCGTCGCCGAGCTGAACGCGGTCATCTCCTCGTACCCGGACGCCGAGCTGGTGTGGGTGCAGGACGAGCCCGAGAACCAGGGCGCGTGGCCGTTCATCGCCCTCGAGCTCGTGAAGCACCTCGACGGCCGCACGATCAGCCGCGTCTCCCGCTCGTCCGCCGCCTCCACCGCGACCGGCTCCCCCAAGGTGCACGCCGCCGAGCAGGCGAAGATCATGCAGCAGGCGCTGACGCTCTGACGCCAGCCACGGCGTGGGCCCCGTTCCTGCTCGCGGCGGGAACGGGGCCCGCGCCGTACTCGGGGTTCAGTCCGCCGGCGTGAGCGGCTCGACGTCGGCGCGCGCGAAGGCCGCGGCTGCGGCATCCGCCGACGCCTCGCGGTCCGCCGCGACCAGGCCGAGCCGCGTGCGACGGTCCAGCAGGTCGTCCACGCCGAGCGCGCCCTCGACCGCCACGCCCCACTGCAGCTCCTGTGCGGTGACGCCGCACGCCGCGCCCGGGCCGTCGGCGAGGGCGGCGGCGTAGGGCGGCGGCGTAGGGCGCCTCGGCGCCGAACCGGCGCACCAGGCGCGCGGGTGCGGCGATCTCGCCCAGGCGATCGCGCGGCCACGCGCCGACCAGTGGAATCGCGCGCGTCCGCGAGGGACGTGGCGGCAGCGACGGGTCTCGGCGGATGACAGCGTCCACCGCATCCTCGGCCATCCGCCGGTAGGTCGTGAGCTTCCCGCCGACGACGCTGAGGACGCCGGTGGCCGACTCGACGATGGCGTGCCGCCGCGACAGGTCGCTGGTCTCGTCGTGCGTGCCGGACAGGAGAGGCCGGAGCCCCGCGAAGGTCGCGAGCACGTCGGTGCGCTCCAGCGGCTCGGCCAGCACCGCGTTCACCGTGCCGAGCAGCATCTCGATCTCGGCGTCCGTGGCCACGGCGGCCTCGGGGACCGGGCCGTCGACGGGCACGTCGGTGAGGCCGATGTAGGTGCGGCCGTGCTGTGCGGGAAGGGTGAAGACGAACCGGCTCGAGGAGCCCGCGATCGGCACCGTGAGCGACACCTCCGAGTCGCCGAGCCGCTCGGTCGGCACGACGAGATGCGTGCCGCGGCTGGGCCGCAGTCGAAGGCCGGGATCCAGCCTGCCCGCCCACACGCCGGTGGCGTTCACCACCGCCCGCGCGCGCACGGCCGCGCGACTGCCGGTGATCACGTCGCGCAGGTGCGCCTCGCCGCCGGTCGCCGCGACGGCCTCGACACGGGTGAGGACGGATGCCCCGTACCCGGCGGCCGTCCGGGCGACGGCGACCACGAGCCGGGCGTCGTCGATCAGCTGGCCGTCCCAGCCGCGCACGCCGCCGCGGAGCCCCTCGGCACGGATCGCCGGCGCGAGGCGCGCGACCGCCTCCGGCCCCAGCGCGCGCGGGCCGGGCAGCAGGGCTCCCGGCGTGCCGACGGTGCGCCGCAGGCCGGCGCCGAGCTCGTATCCCAGTCCGATGACGGCGCCGGTCGCGACGTGGCCCGGACCATGCAGCGGCACGACCTGGGCGAGCGCCCGGGTGAGGTGGGGCGCCGTCCGGGTCATCAGCACGTGGCGCTCGAGGGCGCTCTCGCGTGCGATGCCGATCTGGCCGGAGGCGAGGTAGCGCAGACCGCCGTGGACGAGCTTGGAGCTCCACCGGCTGGTGCCGTGGGCGAGATCGCCGCGCTCGACGAGGACCGTGCGCAGGCCCCGTGAGGCGGCGTCCAGCGCGATCCCCACGCCGGTGATGCCTCCGCCGACCACGAGGACGTCGATCTCGCGCTCCTCGCCGAGCGCCTCGAGCTCGCGCCGTCGGCGGGCGGCGTTCAGCGCGCTGGAGCCGGGGGTTCGTCCGACGATGCGGGACGTCACCGCGACACCTCGCCGCCGGGCCCGAGATACCCGCGCAGCGCATGGGCGAGCTCGGCGCGCCATGCCTCGGCGGGAAGCCACTCGGCCACGAGCGGCGCCGACTGGACGGCCGACTGGGTGATCAGGAGCACCATCGCCGCCTGCTGCGCCGGGTCTCCGGCGCGCACGAGACCGCGACGCTGCGCGGCTGACAGACGCCGGGCCGTCTCGGCGTGGATCGCCCGCTGACTGGTGCCCAGCCGGCTGAGGATGTAGCGCGCGAACAGCTCAGGATCGGTGTCGCGCAGCCGGTCCACGAGCGCAAGGCGCCGCACGCGGTCGGCGGTCTCGACCAGGACCTCGACCAGACCGCCCAGGTCCGCGGACTCGCCGTCGTCCACCGGGAGGGCGGCCAGCAGCTCGCGCGTGATGAGCGCCGCGAAGACGGCCTGGGCGTCGGGCCAGTAGCGGTATAGCGTCTGTCGCGCGATCCCGCACCGTCGGGCGATGTCGGATGCCGTCGTCCGCCGGATGCCGTGCGCGAGCACCTCGGCGAGCGCGGCGTCGAGGATCGCGGTCTCGGTGTCGGACGCTCCGTCGGCCATGTGACAAAGATACAGAGCGTGTCATACTGTCGCCATGTCTGCGACGGCGCCCCCCGATTCCCCGCGCGATGCCGCGGACGCCGTCCGCATCACGCCGGAGCCCCGCCCGCGCGGCGACTGGGACGCGTGGGGTTCCGCGCCCGCCCCGCTTCCCGCTGCCGCCAAGGCCATCGTCGCGACGCTCCTCCCGGGCAGGGCGCACCCCGTTCCGCGCCGCGCTGCCCCCCGTCTCACCCCGTCCACGCTGACGGACGCCGATCTCGCCGCGCTGGCCGCCGCCGTCGGACACGGCGACGTGACGCGGGACGACGCGCGGCGGATGATGCATCTGGGCGGCAAGAGCACACCCGACCTCCTCCGCCGCCGCCTCGACGAGGAGCAGAGGGCCCCCGACGCCGTCATCACGCCCGCCGACCATGAGGAGGTGGCGGCCGTGCTTCGCGCGTGCGATGCGGCCGGCATCGCCGTCGTCCCGTTCGGCGGCGGCACGTCGGTCGTCGGCGGCGTGGAGCCGCACCGCGGCGCCCACCGTGCGGTGATCGCACTCGACCTCTCCCGCACCGCGGGCCTGCTGGCGCTCGACGAGGTGTCGCTGCTCGCCACGTTCGGCGCCGGCACCACCGGGCCCCAGGCCGAAGAGCTGCTCGCCGCCCGGGGCTACACCCTGGGCCACTTCCCGCAGAGCTACGAATACGCGTCACTCGGCGGCTTCGCCGCCACCCGCTCCAGCGGTCAGGCCTCCCGGGGGTACGGCCGCTTCGACGACCTGGTCCACGCCCTGCGCGTCGCCACGCCGGCCGGCGATCTCACCTTGGGCCGGGCACCGGCCAGCGCGGCCGGCCCCGACCTGCGCGAGCTCTTCCTGGGATCCGAGGGCGCGCTCGGCGTCCTCACCGAGCTCACCGTGCGCATCCGCCCGATCCCGGCGGCGACGGCGTATCGCGCGTGGACGTTCCCCGACTTCGAGGCGGGAGCCGCGGCGATCCGGGAAGCCACGCAGCGCGGCATCCGCCCCACCGTCCTCCGGCTCAGCGACGAGACCGAGACCCGCGTGAACGCCGCGATGGGGGGCCACCTCCTGCGGATGCGCGGCTGCCTGGCCGTCGCGACGTTCGAGGGGGCCGATCTCGCGGAGGCGACCGGGACACGTGACGCTGTGGACGGCGTGTTCGCGGCGCACGGCGCGACCTCCCGCGGGGAGGATCCGGCCCGTTCCTGGGAGCGCGGGCGGTTCGCGTCGCCCGCACTGCGCGACACGCTCCTCGACATCGGCGTGCTGGCCGAGACGCTCGAGACCGCGACGACGTGGGCGAGCCTGTCGGACCTGAAGCACGCGGTCACCGCCGCGCTGTCGGCCAGCCTCACCGCATCCGGTACCAAGCCGATCGTGCTGTGCCACATCTCGCACGTGTACCCGGCCGGCGCGTCGCTCTACTTCACCGTCGTCGCGGCGCTCTCCGAGGATCCGCGGAGCCAATGGGCGAGCGCGAAGGATGCCGCGTCCCGCGCGATCGTCGGCTCCGGCGGCACGATCACCCACCATCACGCCGTCGGGCGCGATCACCGTGCTTACCTCGAGGACGAGATCGGCCCGCTCGGCGTCGACGTGCTGCGCGCGGTCAAGGCGGTGCTCGATCCCCGCGGGATCATGAACCCCGGCGCGCTCGTCGTGCCCGGAGCGCCGCTCGGCGCCGGCGCATGAAGGTCGCGCTCCTGGTCAACCCGGCCGCCCGCGCCGGCGCGCACACGGGCGCCGCGATGACCGCCGCCGAGCGTCTCCGGGCGCACGGCGTGCAGACGACGGTCGTCAGCGGAGGAAGCGCCGCGGAGTCGTCCGCGCTGCTGCGCACGGCCGTTGCGGCCGGCGTCGACGCGGTGGCCGTCGTCGGCGGCGACGGCACGGTCAATCTCGCGCTGCAGGAGGTGGCCGGCACGGGCATCCCGCTCGGCATCGTGCCCTCGGGCACCGGCAACGACTTCGCAGCGACGCTCGGACTGCGCGAACTCGACGCCCGCGCGGCCGCCGACGCCATCGCAGCCGGGCGCACCCGCACCGTCGATCTCGCGCGCGTCACCCGCGGCGACGGGTCGAGCCGGTACTTCGGCACGGTCCTGGCCAGCGGCTTCGACTCGAAGGTCAACGACCGGGCCAACGCGATGCGCTGGCCCCGAGGCGGCTCGCGGTACAACATCGCGATCCTCATCGAGTTCCTGACCCTCGCCGGCATCCCGTACGAGGTCGATCTGGAACTCGCCGACGGCACCGCCGTGCACGTGGCCGGAGACCAGGTGATGGCGACGGTCGGCAACGGCCGCATTTACGGCAGCGGCATCCCGATCTGTCCGGACGCCGATCCCGCCGACGGCCTGCTGGACGTCGTCCTGGTGCGGCCGGCAGGGCGGATGCGACTGCTCCGGCTCCTCCCCCGCGTCTACCGGGGCACGCACACGACCGTGCCGGAGGTGTCGGTGCATCGCGTCAGATCCGTCCGGCTGAGCTCGCCGGGCGTCACCGCGTACGCGGACGGCGACCCGATCGGCACGCTCCCCCTCACGGTGGACGTCGCGCCGGGCGCACTGATCGCGTTCGCACCGGCGCACACTGACTGACCGGCGCCGGCTGCCTCGATCAGTGCGCGGCCTGGACGGCCCGCAACCGGGCGAGCACCTGGTCGCGCAGCTCCTCGGGCGCCGTCTCCTTGCACGCACGCGCGACCACCTCGGTCAGCGTGCGGGCGACGAGCGCCTCGTCCCGGCATCCCGCGCAGTGCTCCAGATGCTCGGCGATGTCGCTGTGCTCGGTCTTGCAGACCTCGTTGCGCAGGTACTCCTCGAGGTCGCGCCGCGCCTTCTCGCAGCCGCAGTCGGTCATTTCGCGCTCCTTGTGGCGGCCGTGGCGATGCCGCGCTCCGTGGCGTACTCGGCGAGCAGTTCACGAAGCATGCGCCTGCCACGATGCAGGCGGCTCATCACCGTGCCGATGGGGGTCTTCATGATGTCGGCGATCTCCTGGTAGGCGAAGCCCTCGACGTCGGCGAGGTACACCGCCAGCCGGAAGTCCTCCGGGATGGACTGCAGCGCGTCCTTGACGACCGAGGCCGGCATGCGATCGATCGCCTCCGCCTCGGCGGAACGCGTTCGCGTCGCGGTCGTCGACTCGGCCCCGCCGAGCTGCCAGTCCTCCAGCTCGTCGATGGTGCCCTGGTAGGGCTCGCGCTGCTTCTTGCGATAGGTGTTGATGTAGGTGTTGGTGAGGATGCGGTAGAGCCACGCCTTGAGGTTGGTGCCCTGCGTGAAGGTCTTCCACGACGCGAACGCCTTGACGAAGGTCTCCTGCACCAGGTCCGCGGCGTCCGCGGGATTGCGTGTCATGCGCATGGCCGCGGCGTACAGCTGGTCCATGAAGGGCAGCGCCTGCTCTTCGAACTGCTCACGCGGGTCCTGCACCGGGTCGGTCTGACCGGCCTGGTCGATCGAGTCGCTCATCACGCGCCAGTCTACGGCGGCGGGTCGCAGGCCGCCCGAGACGTCGGGGGACGGCGCCTCGAGGTCGAGGCGATCAAGAGTGGCGAACATCCGGCTCCGCTTCCGTGGGTGGACTCGCGGCCCCGACCCCGCATTACGCGGCGGATCGGAAGCCGTTCAGTAGGGTAGAACCCGATGACAGCCGATGGGTATTCCCCCACCTCCGCGCCGATCGAGCGCGGCCACTGGCATGCGCCGGTCGCGGAGGGCCCGCTGCACGCCAGAGTGACCGTCCCCGGTTCCAAGTCGCTGACCAATCGCGAGCTCGTGCTGGCGTCGCTGGCCGACGCCCCGAGCAGGCTGATCGCGCCGCTGCACTCCGACGACTCCGCCCACATGATCCAGGCGCTGCGCTCACTCGGCGTGGGCATCGAGCTGGTCGAGGGCGACGGCATTTACGGGGACGACATCGAGGTCTCACCGGTGTGGCCGCTGCGCGGCGAGACCGTGGTGGACTGCGGGCAGGCGGGCACCGTGATGCGCTTCGTCGCGGGCCTGGCCGGATTCGGCCGGGGCGATGTGACGCTCACCGCTCACGCGAGCGCGCTGCACCGCCCGATGGGCGCGATGATCACCGCGCTGCGCGACGTCGGCGTCGACATCGACGACGGCGGCCACTGGGCGCTGCCCTTCATCGTGCGCGGACACGGGCACGTGCGCGGCGGCGAGGTGACCATCGACGCCAGCGCGTCCAGCCAGTTCGTCTCCGGCCTGCTGCTGGCGGCGCCGCGCTTCGACGTCGGACTGCAGCTCGTGCACTCCGGCAGCCGCCTGCCGAGCATCCCCCACATCGACATGACGGTGGAGGCGCTGGGTCACCGCGGCGTGCACGTCGAGCGCCCCGGTGTGGGCGAGTGGATCGTGCCGGCGGGACCGATCCGCGGCAAGGACGTCGCAATCGAACCCGACCTGTCCAACGCCGCGCCGTTCCTCGCAGCGGCGATGGTGGCGGGGGGCTCGGTGTCGGTCACCGGCTGGCCCGCGCACTCCACGCAGCCGGGGGCGATGCTCACCGAGATCCTCTCCCTCATGGGCGCGCGCGTGGTCCGCCGGGGCGGCGCGCTGACGGTGACGGCGGGCAACGGCATCCAGGGCGTCGATCTGGACCTGTCCGCGGCGGGCGAGCTGACCCCGACGATCTTCGGCCTGGCCGCGTTCGCCGACTCACCCTCCACACTGCACGGCATCGGCCACATCCGCGGGCACGAGACCGATCGCATCGCGGCACTCGTCGGGGAGCTCCGGCGGCTCGGCGGCGAGGCGGAGGAGCTGGCCGACGGCATCCGCATCACGCCGCGACCGCTGCACGGCGGCACGTGGCACGCGCACCACGACCACCGCATGGCCACCACGGGAGCGCTGATCGGCCTCGCCGTCCCGGGCGTGCAGATCGACGACATCGGCACCACGGCCAAGACGATGCCGGAGTTCCCGCAGATCTGGCAGCGCATGCTCGAGGGCGAGCACATCGACGGCGGCCGCGCCGAGGAGACGATGCGCGCCTCGTGAGGCGGCACGCGACGCCGCGGAGCGATCGGCAGGACACGGTGAACCGACCCAGGACGACGGCATGAGCTGGCTCGACGACCTCGACGACGACGAACCGGAGTTCGACGAGGCGGATGTGCGGGTGCGGCCCAATCCCAAGGCGAACCGCCCGCGCACCAAGCGACGGCCGGCCCACAGCGACGCCCGGGTCGCGCGCGTGCTGGGCGTCGACCGCGGCAGGTACACGGTCCTCGTCGACGAGGACCTGCCGGACGAGAGGACCGTGCTGGCCGCCCGGGCACGCGAGCTGCGCAAGACGCCGATCGTGACCGGCGACCGTGCGCGTGTGGTGGGCGATGCGTCCGGCGAGGACGGCACGCTCGCCCGCATCGTCGGCATCGAGGAGCGCACGTCGCTGCTGCGCCGCAGCGCGGACGACACCGACCAGGTGGAGCGGGTCGTCGTCGCTAACGCCGACCAGATGCTGGTGGTCGTCGCCGCCGCCGACCCCGAGCCCCGCCCACGGCTCGTCGACCGCTACCTGGTGGCGGCGCTGGATGCCGGCATCCGTCCTCTCCTCGTCGTCACCAAGACCGACCTCGCCGATCCGGCCGGCTTCCTGGCGCACTTCGAGGGCCTCGACCTGGACGTGTTCACGAGCGGTCGCGAGGAGATGCCGCTCGACCGCATCGGGGCGACCCTGGCGGGCCACTCGACGGTGTTCGTCGGCCACTCCGGGGTCGGCAAGTCGACCCTCGTCAACGCGCTGGTCCCGGACGCGCGGCGCGCCACCGGCCACGTGAACGTCGTCACCGGCCGCGGGCGCCACACCTCGAGCTCCACGGTGTCGCTGCGGTACCGCGGTGATGCCGGCAGCGGGTGGGTGATCGACACGCCGGGCGTGCGGTCGTTCGGTCTGGGCCACGTGGATCCGGCCAACATCCTGCGCGCCTTCACCGACCTGGCCGAGGTGGCCGAGGAGTGTCCGCGGGGCTGCACCCACCTGCCCGACGCGCCCGACTGCGCGATCGTCGAGGCGGTCGCGGAGGGACGACTCGGACCCGGCGGCCCCGCACGGCTCGACTCGCTGCAGCGACTGCTCGAGACGTTCGCCAGGAAGGCGCAGGAGCCCGGCGCCTGACTCGCCGCTCCGAGCCCCGCACCGGTGCGGCCGCCGCCTAAGGTGGACAGGTGACCACGACCCGCCTCGACCCCGGCTCGCCCGCCCCCGCGTTCACCCTCGTCGACCAGGACGACCGTCCGGTCTCGCTCGCGGACTTCGAGGGGCGCGGGGTCATCCTGTTCTTCTACCCCGAGGCGATGACCCCGGGCTGCACCAAGGAGGCCTGCGACTTCCGCGACAGCCTCGCCCCGCTGCAGGCGGCGGGCTACACGATCCTCGGCGTCTCGCGCGACCAGCCCGAGAAGCTGCGACGGTTCCGCGAGCGCGACGGCCTCACCTACGATCTGCTGAGCGACCCCGACCACCGCGTGCATGAGGAGTACGCGGCGTGGGGCGAGAAGGTGAACTACGGCAAGACGCTCATGGGCGTCATCCGCTCCACGTTCGTCATCGACGAGCAGGGCCGCATCGCCCACGCGCTGTACAACGTGCGAGCCACCGGGCACGTGGCGCGGCTCCGGGCGCTCCTCGGCGTCTGACGGCGGGGCCCCTCCCCGAGGTGCGGCGCGGGTCAGCGGGGCGCCGCGCCCTCGGTCCGCTCGGCGCTTCGCGCCTGCCTGCCGGCGTCCCGGACGGCCAGCAGGAGGAGCACCAGCGCCACGACGGCCGGCGCCGCCAGCGCGAGCGCCACGCCCGGCTCGGCGAACGCCCCGGTCGCGGCCCCGAGCGCGACGGCGAGGATCAGCAGCTGCGTGACGATGCCACCCGACCGCCCCCACGACTGTCCCCGCCAGATCGCCACCGCGAACGCCAGCACGGCGGCCGCGCCCACGAGGGTGAGGACGACCAGCGCGATCGCGCTCTCGAGCGAAGCGGTGTCGCCCCCGGCGATCGCCACGATCTCCCGCACGGTCAGCGCGCCGATGCCGAGACCCTCCAGCCCCACGAGGGCGGCGGCCATCCTTGCGGCCAGGCTTGTGCGCATCTTCTGTCGACTCCTCTTCCACGCGTCAGACGTTTGTGCGAAACCTCCTGGTCAGCGGCGGAACGCACAGCAGGTCCTACACAAACCCGCCGATCGATCCTTGATTCAGGTAAACCGCTATGGGACGATTGGTGAAGCCGTGTGCTCCCACAGCGACGTGGGGCGAGTGATCTCGCACTTCCCACAGGGTATCCGACCCGACCGGAACCCATAGCCCCACCCCTCTCTCACAAGGAGCACCACCATGGACTGGCGCGACAAGGCCGCCTGCCTGACCGTCGACCCCGAGCTGTTCTTCCCCGTCGGGAACACCGGCCCTGCCGTCGATCAGATCGAGAAGGCCAAGTCGGTGTGCGCGCGCTGCACCGTCACCGAGATCTGCCTGCAGTACGCCCTCGAGACCGGTCAGGACTCGGGCGTGTGGGGCGGCCTGTCCGAGGACGAGCGCCGGGCCCTCAAGCGCCGGGCAGCCCGCGCGCGCCGCGCCAGCTGACCCGCCTGTCGAACCGAGCGGATGCCGCGCACGCGGCATCCGCTCTCTTTGCCGTCGCCCGGCGCGGCGCGCGGTCGGTCAGCTGCCGCCGCGGTCGATGTAGCGCAGCGGGATCTCGATCGTCACCTCGGTGCCGCTGCCCATGATGGTGTGCCAGTCGATGGTGCCGCCGAGCTCGCCCTGGATGAGCGTGCGCACGATCTGGGTGCCCAGGCCGCGGCCCACCTGCCCCTCGGGCAATCCCGACCCGGTGTCGCGCACGCGCACCTCGAGGCGGTCCTCGTCGCGCTCCGCGACGATCTCGACATCGCCCTCCTGTCCCGCCAGTCCGTGCTCCACCGCGTTGGTCACGAGCTCCGTCAGCGCCAGGGCCAGCGGCGTGGCGTACTCGCTGGGCAGCGTCCCGAACCGGCCGGACGAGTGCGTCCTGGCGCGGGTGTTGGGAGCGGCAGCGACCTCGGCGACGAGCTTCAGCACCCGCGCGAAGACCTCATCGAAGTCGACGTTCTGAGCCAGCCCCTCCGACAGCGTGTCGTGCACGACCGCGATGGCCGACACCCGCCGCATGGCCTGCGTCAGTGCCTCGCGCGCCTCCTCGGAGTGCGAGCGGCGCGCCTGGATGCGCAGCAGCGAGGCGACGGTCTGCAGGTTGTTCTTGACGCGGTGGTGGATCTCGCGGATCGTCGCATCCTTGGTGATGAGCTCCTGCTCCTGGTGGCGGATCTCGGTCACGTCGCGGCAGAGCACGATCGCTCCGATGCGCGTCCCGTGGTCGCGGAGCGGAATGGTGCGCAGCGAGACCGTGACGCCGCGCGACTCGAGGTCCGTGCGCCAGGGGGCGCGGCCGGTGACGACGACCGGCAGCGACTCGTCGAACTGACGCTTGCCGGGGAGGATCTGCGTCACCACCTCCACGAGCGACTCGCCCTCCAGCTCGTCGTCGAATCCCAGCCGGTTGAAGGCCGACAGCGCGTTCGGGCTGGCGAACGTCGTGACGCCGTCGACATCGAGCCGGATGAGCCCGTCCGAGGCACGCGGCGCGCCGCGGCGCGGCGACGTCGGCGCGGCGAGGTCGGGGAAGTCCCCCGACGCGATCATCCCGAACAGGTCGTCGGCACACTCGTTGAAGGTGATCTGCTGGCGCGAGGGGGTGCGCGCCTCGCCGAGATTGGTGTGGCGGGTCATCACGCCGACCACGACGTGCTGACCGTCGTGCCGTCGTGCGACCGGGACGGCGCGCACGCGCGTCGGCGTCTCCTCGAACCAGTCCGGTGACGCGGAATCGACGATGCGACCGCCCTGGAACGCGTCGCGCACCTGCGTGCGCCACTGCGGACGCACGCGGTCGCCGACGATGTCGCGATAGAACAGCGTCGCCGCGCCGCTCGGCCGGGTGTGCGCGACGGCCACGAACGAGTCGTCGGCGGTCGGCACCCACAGCACGATGTCCGCGGACGCCAGGTCGGCGAGGAGCTGGCCGTCTCCCGCGAGACGGTGCAGCCACTCCACGTCCTGTTCGCTGGAGCGGCCCTGGGCGTAGACGAGATCGCTGAGGGTCGACACCCACCTAGCCTAGAGCGCGGGCGTGCGCTCGCCGGTGCGCCGGCCCGTCCCCCTGGGGAGCCGCGCCGGCTCTGCGGGAGCGACGGATGCCGCGACCCGCGGTCGCGGCGGGCGCGCCGCCCGCCGGCGCGGGAACGACGGCCTCGCCGGCGAAGCGCCGGATCCCCAGGGTCAGCGGCGACCGCGGCGCCACCTCGGCGACCGGGCTGGCCGCGAGAAGGGCGGCATCGGCGGATCGAGGATCGAGCGGCAGGAACCAGACCTCCCGGATGCCGGCGAAGCGGTCGAGGGTGCGTCGGATCTGACCGCGCGCGTCGATGCCCAGGGTGCCGGGGCGCAGCTTGTTGGCGACCACCGCGATCGGAGTGGCGCCGATGGTGGCACGCAGGTCGGAGTGACCCCGCAGGAAGCGCGCGATGCCGACAGGATCCGCGGCCGCCACCGCGACGACGAGGTCCGCGGCGCGCAGCGCGGCCAGCGCCGCCGCATTGCGGCGCGGACCGTCGAGGTCGCTCATGATCTCCTCGTCGCGCTCGAGCGAGGACGACACGTCCACGACGGTGTAGTCGGCCCAGTCCCTGCACGCGGCGAGCGCCGCCGTCACGCGGCGCTCGCTGAGCTCCGGCCAGCGGGACGGACGGTTGATCCCGGTCAGCACGTCGACGCCCGAGCGGCCCAGCGGCACCGCGATGCGCGACAGCTCGCTCGCGTCGAGCCCGCCGAGCTCGGCCTGGCGGCAGGCGGCCGCGAAGCCGGGTCCCTCGTCTGCCAGCCCGAGCGTCAGGGCCAGCGAAGGGGCGTGCGTGTCGGCGTCGACGAGAGCGACGTGCCGCCCGCCGCGGGCGAGCTCCACCGCGAGCTCGGCCGCGACGGTCGATCGGCCGGGCGCGCCGGCGGCACCCCACACGACGACGATCCGGGGTCGTGCGGCGACGGGTCGCGACGCGCTCACCGGTCCCGCCGACAGCGCGTCGGCGACCCGCCACGGTTCCACCCGGCGATCGAGTGGGGCCTCGAGTCCGCAGGCGGCGGCGAGGCGCTCACCGGCGGGGTCCTCGACGAGCGGGACGACTCGCGTGCCCGCGCGGTCGCACAGCGCCACGACCGTGGGCGACATGGTGCGACGCGACACCGTCACCACGAGCGCGTCGGCATCGGCGAGCGCGCGCAGCACGCCCTCCGCCTCGGCCCCCGGCATGTCGTCGGCGGCAGCGAGGCTCGGTCCGTCGGCCGGGATCACGGCGCTCACCTCGATCCCCTCCCGACGCAGTCCGGCGACGAGGTCGGCCGCGTCGTCGACGGCGACGACGACCTTCATGAGCCGTCCCCCGTCGAGGGCACGATGGACAGCGCCGACTCGTCGGACATCGCGGCGAGGGTCGCCGGCACATCCGCGCGGGGGATCACGAGCTCGAGGGCCGCCGCTCCCCCTCCGATCATCGAGTCGTCGCGCGTCACCGAGACGACCGTGGCGTCGGCTACGAGCACGCGGGGCTCCTCGTAGCCGCCGTCCTCGCGGAGCGGTGCGGTCCAGACCTCGACGACGGTGCCGGTCCCCACGGACGCCGGCACGTCGACCGCGCTGCGGACGACGACGTTCGTGGTGCGCGCCGACGTGGCGTCGCCGACCGCCGCCGCCGGCACGAGCTCGCCGGCCGGCACGGTGCGCGTCGCCACGATCGCGTCCGCCGCCGTCTCACCCGGGTGCAGGTAGACATCCGCGAGGGGACCGAGGGCGATGTCGACGACCTCGAGGTCGCCTGCCTCGATGACCTGGCCGGGCACCAGGGTGTCGGCTGCGGCGTAGACCGGGACGGTCTGGCGCGCGGCGGTGACGACGAGCCAGACGCCCGCGACCGAGGCGACGACGAGGAGCACGCCGAGGAAGAAGCGCGCGTCGCCCCAGAAGGCTCGACGCGGCGCGCGGACGGGATCGCTTGCGGCGGACATGCCCTCCATCGTCGCCCACCTCGCGCAACGGCGCCGGCCGTTATCCACAGGGCCCTGCCGCTCCGGTCCGCCCGGGCGTCGCGGCGCGATAATGGGGGCATGCCCGATGACCCGACGTCCGAGGTGCGTCTTCTCGCCCCTGCTCAGGTGGCCGAGGTGCTCGGTGTCTCCGTCGACGAGGTCATGGCGCTCGTGCTCGAGGGGCGGCTGCGGGGCGTGCGGGTCGGCGCGCCCCTCCGCTGGCGCGTCGACGCCGCCAGCGTCGGCGAGTATCTCGACGATCAGGCCGAAGAGGCGCGCCGCATCGCGCTGTGGCACCAGTCGCAGACGGCCAGCTTCCCCGAGCTCTGGGGCGGGATCGTCCGCAACCCCGACTGAGGCGGTCTGCTCAGACCAGCGCCGGGGCCGCGTCCGCGCGGATCCATGCCACACTCGCGAACGGCACCAGGCGGTAGCCCGACACCTCGTCCGCGCGCCGAGGCGCGCCCGGCTCGTGCACGGCGAGGTCGAGGTGGTCCGCGCCGGCGCGGTCGATCGTGCCGGTGAGCACACGGCCGCTCGCAAGATGGACGGCGACGCCGGCGCGCCGGCGCACGAGATCGCGCAGCACGAACCCGAAGGTGAGACGGTCGGCGAGCGGCGAGCGGGCAGGCACCGGTCGCGCTGAGCGCAGCAGCTCGGCGTGCGGCAGTCCGATCGCCAGCAGGGACGCGAACGGGACGATCACGGCTCCGGCGCCCTCGGCGGGCGCCAGGGCGACCCAGTCGGCACCGACACCCGTCACCACGGCGCGCAGCGTCGTGCCGTCGGAGAGGTCGAACGAGCACGCCGCGGGTGTCTCGCCGCCCGCCAGCTGGGTCAGGCGCTCGGCGAGCACCACGCGGGAGAGCCGCAGCCGCTCGGCCTCCGTGTCGAGCGCCGCGCGCTCCGCCTCCCACTCGGAGGCGAGCTGATCCTCCAGATCGTCGAAGAAGCGGTCCCAGCGCACTCGGCGAGAGTAGGGCATACCCGTGGTGCGCGCCGTCGAGTTATCCACAGCCGGGGCTTTCCCGATTTTCCTGAGAGTTCGCCGTGTGCTCTAATCGTCCCTGACAGTCCCCACATGTCAGATAGGCACCAATGGCAACGACGCCCGCGGGTCTCGCCCGCCTTCCCCACGCATCCCGCAGCACCGAGCTCGCCGAGTTCTTCGCACCGCAGCGCACGCCCTCCACAGCACTGCCCTCCCCCGAGCCGTTCCTGCGAAACCTCGCCGTCGGTGTGCTCGAGGTCTTCGCGGGGGTGCGCGAGGTCGATCAGCTCGCGCGCTGGCTCACCGAAGACGCCTATCGCAAACTGGTGACGCGCGCCAACCTCGCCGCACGCGCGCGCAGCGCCCGGGGCGTGGCGGCGCGGCGCCCCGTGCACACGATCATGTCGGTGCACGAGTCGTCTCCGGCCGACGGCATCGTCGAGGCGGTCCTGGTCGTGCGCGGTCCGGCCCGCACCCGCGCGCTTGCCGTGCGCCTGGAGGGCATGGACGGCCGCTGGCGCGCGACGTCCCTCGCCCTCCTCTGACCCCGGAACGCCGCCCGCGGCGCGGCACAGCTCAGTCGGCGGTGTCCTCGTCGATGAGTTGGAGGAGCGACTTCAGCGCGTCGCGGATCTCATCGTGGTCGTGCTGGCCCGCCCGGCTCTCGGCGGCGATGACGCCCGAACGATGGACCTTCACGAAGTCGCCGAAGGGGAACGAGTACGCCTTCTTGGTCTCGTGGTTCTCGCTGCGGTCGATGCCGAGGTGCCAGTGCGAGTACTCGGTCCATCCCGCCTTGTCGATGAAGGCGTTCTCCTCCTCCGCGGAGGGGGCAGCCCCCGACCACGCGTCGCGCTCGTCGCGCACGACCTTGCCGTCCCGGATGAGCGCCCGCGCGTGGCGCAGCGCCGGCTGGTTCAGTTCGATGGCCATGCCCGCACGCTACGGCGCGCCGGGGTGCATGAGTGAGGGGGTTGACGGATGCCGCGCCGGCGCGGCATCCGTCGATCTCACTGCCGGTACGACGCCAGGAAGTTCCCCAGCCGCTCGACGGCCTCCGCGAGCACCCGCGCCTCGGGGAGCGTGACGATGCGCAGGTGATCGGGCGTCGGCCAGTTGAAGCCGGTGCCCTGCACGAGCAGCACGTGCTCGGCGACGAGGAAGTCGTACACGAGGCGCGCGTCATCGTGGATCTCATGCACGTTCGGATCGAGCCGGGGGAACGCGTAGAGGGCGCCCTGCGGCTTGTGGCAGGAGACCCCGGGAATGCGCTGGAGTCCCTCCCACGCGGCGTCGCGCTGCTCGTGGAGGCGTCCCTCGGGCGCGACGAGGGCGTCGATGGACTGCACGCCCGACAACGCCGCCTGCACCGCGTGCTGCGCCGGCACGTTGGGGCACAGCCGCGTCGAGGCCAGCAGCTGGATGCCCTCGAGGAACCCCGCCGCGTGCTTCTTGGGTCCGGTGATCACGAGCCACCCCGAGCGGTATCCCGCGACGCGGTACGTCTTGGACAGGCCGTTGAACGTCAGGCACAGCAGGTCGTGCGCGAGGGTCGCCAGCGGAATGTGCTTCGCGTCGTCGAAGAGGATGCGGTCGTAGATCTCGTCGGACAGCAGCAGCAGCGAGTGCTCGCGCGCGATCTCGACGATGCCCTCGAGCACCTCGCGGGAGTAGACGGCCCCCGTCGGGTTGTTGGGGTTGATCACCACGATCGCCTTCGTGCGCGCGGTGACCTTCTCCCGGATGTCGTCCAGGTCGGGCTGCCAGCCGTCGTCGGGGTCGCAGCGGTAGTGCACCGGCGTGCCGCCCGCGAGGCTCGTCATCGCCGTCCACAGCGGGTAGTCCGGCGCGGGGATCAGCACCTCGTCGCCCTCGTCCAGGAGCGCCTGCATCGTCATCGTGATGAGCTCGGACACGCCGTTTCCGAGGTACACGTCGTCGGGGTCGAACTGCGGGAACCCGGTGACCTGCTCGTAGCGCGACACCACTGCGCGCCGCGCGGGCATGATGCCCTTGGAGTCGCTGTACCCGTGCGCGTGCGGCACCGCCTCGATCATGTCGCGGACGATCTGGAACGGCGCCTCGAAGCCGAACACCGCGGGGTTGCCCGTGTTGAGCTTGAGGATCGTGTGACCCTCGTTCTCGAGCCGGTCGGCCTCTGCCAGCGCCTGTCCCCGGATCTCGTAGAGGACGTTCTGGAGCTTGCTCGACTGGTCGAGAGGGCGGAGGGGACTCATCGCCCCAGGATATCCGCGACCCGCGAGGGCCAATCGACGGGGCGTGGCCCGCGTGCGGCTACTTCTTGCGCTGGTCGGCGGCGCGGCGCTGGGCGCGGTTCATCGGCGCCTGCTGCGCCGCGGGGGCCGCGGCATCCGTCCGCTGTCCGAACGCCCCGCGAGGTGCCTCGGCGACGGGCGCCTGCTGCGCGCCGGGCGCCGCCGCGGCGGCCGCGGCCGCCTGACGGAGGCGGTTGGTGGCCGCCTGCTGCACCTGGCCGCGGTCGTTGCGGACCTCGACCTCGCCGGCGTCGTTGGATGCCGAGTACTGCAGTCGCTGGTTGTCGACCGGCTGCGCACCCAGACCCTTGGCCTCGACCTGCGTGACCTGCTCGGCGCCTGCCTCGCCCTGGCGACGCACCTCGACCTCGAGGTTGTACAGGTAGCCGACGGACTCCTCCTTGATCTGCCCCATCATCGCCTGGAACATCTGGTAGCCCTCGCGCTGGTACTCGATCAGCGGGTCGCGCTGGGCCATCGCACGCAGGCCGATGCCGTCCTTGAGGTAGTCCATCTCGTAGAGGTGGTCCCGCCACCGGCGGTCGAGCACCTGCAGCACCACGCGGCGCTCGAGCTCGCGGGTCGCCGCCTCGCCGAGGGTCTCCTGGCGCTTCTCGTAGGCGATGCGGGCATCGGAGAGGATCTCGCGCTTCAGGCCGTCGGCGGTGATGCCGCCCTTGCGGCCGGCGGCCTCGGCCACGACCTCGTCGATGGTGACGCTCACCGGGTACAGCGTCTTCAGCTCGGTCCACAGGGCGTCGAAGTCCCAGTTCTCGCTGTGCCCCGCCCCGGTGTGGTCGTCGATGACCGCGTTGATGGCGTCCTCGATGAAGTGCTGCACGCGATCGGCGATGTCGTCGCCCTGCAGGATGTGCCGGCGGTCGGAGTAGATGGCCTCGCGCTGGCGGTTGAGCACGTCGTCGTACTTGAGGACGTTCTTGCGGATCTCGGCGTTGCGCGCCTCGACCTGGCTCTGCGCGGACTTGATGGCGCGGGTGACCATGCCCGACTCGATGGCGACGTCGTCGGGGAAGTTGGTGCGGGCGATGATCGCCTCGGCGGCGCCCGACTGGAACAGCCGCATCAGGTCGTCGGTCAGCGACAGGTAGAACCGGCTCTCGCCCGGGTCACCCTGACGGCCCGAGCGGCCGCGCAGCTGATTGTCGATGCGGCGGGACTCGTGACGCTCGGTGCCGAGGACGTAGAGCCCGCCGGCCTCGACGACCTCGGAGCCCTCCTTGGCGACACGGTCGCGCATCGCCTCGTAGACGGCATCCCATTCGGCCTCGTACTCGTCGGGCGTCTCGACGGGGTCGAGCCCCTTCGCCTTCATCTCCTGCACCGCGAGGAACTCGGCGTTGCCGCCGAGCATGATGTCGGTGCCGCGCCCGGCCATGTTGGTGGCCACGGTGACGGCGCCCAGGCGCCCCGCGCGGGCGACGATCTCGGCCTCGCGGGCGTGGTTCTTGGCGTTGAGCACCTCGTGCTTGATGCCCTTCTTGGCGAGCAGGCGCGACAGGTACTCGCTCTTCTCGACGCTGACCGTTCCGACGAGGACGGGCTGGCCGACCTCGTGACGGCCGGCGATGTCTTCGACGACCTGGGCGAACTTCGCGGTCTCGTTCTTGTAGACGAGGTCGGGCTGGTCCTTGCGGATCATCGGCCTGTTCGTCGGGATCGACACGACGCCGAGCTGGTACGTCGACATGAACTCGGCCGCCTCGGTCTCGGCGGTGCCCGTCATGCCGGCGAGCTTGTCGTAGAGCCGGAAGTAGTTCTGCAGCGTGACGGTCGCGAGCGTCTGGTTCTCGGCCTTGACCGGCACGCCTTCCTTCGCCTCGATCGCCTGGTGGATGCCCTCGTTGTAGCGGCGGCCGACGAGGATGCGGCCGGTGTGCTCGTCGACGATCATGACCTCGTCGTTCATCACGACGTAGTCGGTGTCGCGCTTGAACAGCGCGAGCGCCTTGATCGAGTTGTTGAGGAACGAGATGAGCGGCGTGTTCGCCGACTCGTAGAGGTTGTCGATGCCGAGGTAGTCCTCGACCTTCTCGATGCCGGGCTCCAGCACGCCGATGGTGCGCTTCTTCTCGTCGACCTCGTAGTCCACGCCCGCCTCAAGGGTCTTGGCGATCTTCGCGAACTCGACGAACCAGCGGTTCGCCTCGCCCGACGACGGGCCCGAGATGATCAGCGGCGTCCGCGCCTCGTCGATGAGGATCGAGTCCACCTCGTCGACGATCGCGAAGAAGTGGCCCCGCTGCACGAGGTCCTCCTTGCGCCAGGCCATGTTGTCGCGGAGGTAGTCGAAGCCGAACTCGTTGTTGGTGCCGTAGGTGATGTCGCAGCCGTACTGCTCGCGACGCACCTCCGGCGTCTGCCCGGCGACGATCGTGCCGGTGGTCATCCCGAGGGCGCGGTAGATGCGGCCCATGAGCTCGGACTGGTAGGAGGCGAGGAAGTCGTTCACGGTGACCACGTGCACGCCCTTGCCGGCGATCGCGTTGAGGTAGACCGGGAACGCGGCGGTGAGGGTCTTGCCCTCACCGGTCTTCATCTCGGCGATGTTGCCGAGGTGCAGGGCCGCACCGCCCATGATCTGCACGTCGTAGGCGCGCTGGCCGAGGGTGCGCTTGGCCGCCTCGCGCACGGCGGCGAACGCCTCGGGCATGAGCTGGTCCAGCGTCTCGCCGGCCTCGTGGCGGGCGCGCAGCTCGGCCGTCTCCCCCCGGAGCTCCTCGTCGGTGAGGTGCTCGTAGTCCTCTTCGAGCGCGCCGACGGCCTTCACGACCTGCTGGAGCCGCCGGAGGATGCGACCCTCACCGGCGCGAAGCAGTTTCTCGAGGGGGTTGGCCACGGAGTGTCTCCATCTTCAGGCTTCGGGATGCGGCGCACGGGCGCCGTTGCCGCCCGAGGACCCGAGCCCCCAGGCATATCTGCCTATGTTATCCACCCGTGACCTTGGTGTGCGCTGGGTGCGCACAGCGGTGGACAGGCGCGACGCGCCGGGGCGCGGCATCCGTTCGGCTGCATTCCCGGTATGCATGTACTGGGCATGCGAATACCCGGTATGCAGCAAGGAGAGCGATGTCGGTCCGACAGAGTCTGCTGGCCATCCTCGAACAGGGCCCGTGCTACGGCTACCAGCTGCGGGCGGAGTTCCATCGCCGCACCGGGTCGACGTGGCCTCTGAACGTCGGGCAGATCTACAACACCCTCGACCGTCTCGAGCGCGACGGTCTCGTCGAGCGCGGCGACATGGACGAGCACGGTCACGTCTACTGGCGGATCACGGATGCGGGGTCCGCCCAGGCACGCAGCTGGCTCGCCTCGCCGGTGCAGCGCGCCACCGGCAGCAGGGACGAGCTCGCGATCAAGCTCGCCGTGGCCGCGACCCTTCCCGGTGTGGACGTCGTCGAGGTGATCGAGCGGCAGCGTCGCGCGTCGCTCGCGCAGCTGGAGGAGCTCCGGCTCGCGTCTCGGGCGGTCGCCACCGAGGACGGGCCGGCCGGCCTCGCCTCGTCGCTCGTCCTGGACTCGATGCTCTTCGCCGCCGAGGCCGAGCTGCGCTGGCTGGACCACTCGCAGAAGCGCCTGGCGCGGCATCCCGGACCCGCGCTGGCCCTCGGACTGTCGACGGAGAAGCCCCGCCGCGGACGGCCCGCACGGGTCGGGGCGGGCGCCTCCGCCTGACACGCCCGCCGCGCGCCGTCGTCCTGGTCCCTCCCAGGAGCGCCCCGGTACGCTGAACTGTGCACACCGACGCCGACCAGACCCAGGCCGAGGCTCCGACCGAGCCCGCAGCGATGACGTTCTCCGACCTCGGATTGAGTCAGCCCGTCCTCAAGGCGCTGCGCGAGATCGGCTACGAGACTCCCTCGGCCATCCAGGCGGCCACCATCCCGACGCTCCTCGCGGGCCGTGATGTGGTCGGCATGGCGCAGACCGGCACAGGGAAGACCGCCGCGTTCGCGCTGCCCATCGTCGACCGCCTGGAGCTCTCGCAGAAGAACCCGCAGGCGCTGGTGCTGGCTCCCACGCGCGAGCTGGCGCTGCAGGTCTGCGAGGCGTTCGAGAAGTACGCGGGACACCTCAAGGGCGTGCACGTCCTCCCCGTCTACGGCGGACAGGGCTACGGCGTGCAGCTGTCGGCGCTCCGCCGTGGGGTGCACATCGTCGTCGGCACCCCCGGACGCATCATCGACCACCTCGAGAAGGGCACGCTCGACCTCTCGGAGCTGCAGTACCTGGTGCTCGACGAGGCCGACGAGATGCTGAAGATGGGCTTCGCCGAGGACGTCGAGACGATCCTCGCCGAGACCCCCGAGACCAAGCAGGTCGCCCTCTTCTCGGCGACCATGCCCCCCGCGATCCGCCGCATGTCGAAGCAGTACCTGCACGACCCCGAGGAGATCACGGTCAAGGCCAAGACAAAGACCTCCGCCAACATCTCGCAGCGTTACCTCATCACCGCCTGGCAGCAGAAGATGGATGCGCTCACCCGCATCCTCGAGGTCGAGAACTTCGACGGCATGATCGTCTTCGGCCGCACCCGCAGCGTCACCGAGGAGATCGCCGAGAAGCTGCGGGCACGCGGCTATTCGGCGGCGGCGATCAACGGGGACATCGCGCAGCCGCAGCGAGAGAAGACGGTGAACCAGCTGAAGTCGGGCAAGCTGGACATCCTCGTCGCGACGGATGTCGCCGCCCGCGGCCTGGACGTCGAGCGCGTCTCGCATGTCGTCAACTACGACATCCCCACGGATGCCGAATCCTACGTCCACCGCATCGGACGCACCGGTCGCGCCGGGCGCTCGGGCGACGCCATCAGCTTCGTCACCCCCCGCGAGCGCGGCCTGGTGAAGATGATCGAGCGGGCGACCCGCCAGGAGCTCACCGAGATGCCGCTGCCCAGCGTCGACGAGGTGAACGTGACCCGGCTGTCGCGCTTCGACGACCGCATCACGGCCGCGCTGGATGAGGCCGAGCGCATCGAGCGCTTCCGCGACATCGTCGCCCACTACGTCCGCCACCACGACGTGCCCGAGGTCGACGTGGCGGCGGCTCTGGCCGTCGTCGCACAGGGCGAGACCCCGCTCCTGCTCGAGCCCGATCCCGAGCCGGCGCCGCGCCGCGAGCGCACCGAGCGCCCGGATCGCGGCGACCGCGCCGCGTTCGGCGACCGCCCGGAGCGCGGCGAGCGCCGCACTCCGCGCGAGGGCTTCGCGACCTACCGCATCGCCGTCGGCAAGCGCCAGCGCGTGGAGCCCCGGCAGATCGTCGGCGCGCTCGCCAACGAGGGGGGCCTGCGCCGCGACGACTTCGGCGCCATCAAGATCATGCCCGACTTCTCGCTGGTCGAGCTGCCGTCGGACCTCTCGCCCGAGACCCTCGACCGGCTCGCCGACACCCGCATCTCGGGGCAGCTCATCGAGCTGCGACCCGACACCGGGCGACCCCAGCGCCGGGCGGATGCCGCCTCCCGGCCCCGGCGCGGCGACCGCGGCTCGTTCCGCGATTCCGGCGGCCCCGGCTCCTTCCGGGACCAGGGCCCCGCCCGCAAGCCGCGGCACAAGCGCAGCGACGGCTGACGGGCCTCGCGACGCGGCGGCGGCACGCTGTCGGCGAACATCTCCCCGCGGCATCCGCTCGCCTCGGCTCGCTCCCAGCCGTCCCCGTAGGATCGATCCATGGCCGGATTCTGGGGCAGACGCAAGCGCGAGCAGGAAGAGCTGAGCACGCAGGACGCCGACCTGGCGCGGCGCGCCCAGCAGGCCCTGGTGGCCGCGGATGAGCGCATCCGCCTGACCACGGACGAACTGGCCTTCGCCGACGCGGAGCTCGGCCCGGGACCCACCAGGGAGCTTCGCGACGCGCTGGACTCGGTGCGCACCCATCTGCAGGAGGCGTTCCACCTGCACCAGCTGAACCACGACGAGATCCCCGACACCCCCGAGGAGCTCCGCACGCGCAACGCACGCATCGTGCAGCTGTGCGAGTGGGCCGAGGATCTGCTCGATGACCGCACCGAGGCACTGGCCGCGCCCATCGAGCGCGCCCGCCGCGCGCCCGAGATCATCGCGAAGGTGCGTGCGGATGCCGCCCGCCTGCGCCTGCGTCTTCCCGATGCGCGCTCGACCGTCGAGCGGCTGGCGGTGCGCTATTCCGCGCACGCGCTCGCCCAGATCGAGGCGAACCCGGCCGAGGCCGAGCAGCTGCTCGGATTCGCGGAGCACAGCGCAGGCGTGGCCGAGCGGCGTCGCGAGGCCGGCCAGCGCGAGCAGGCGAACATGGCGCTGGAGGCGGCGACCGAGTCGGTGCGGCGCGCCGAGACCCTCCTCGATGCCGTCGAGACATTCGAGGTCGAGGCGCTGCGCGCCGAGTCCACGCTGGCGGCGATCGTCGAGGATTCCCGGGGCGACCTCGTCGCGGCCCTCAAGGAGCCGCACTCCCCCGGCGTGCAGACCGCGATCGAGGAGCTCCAGTCGGCCCTGGCGGCCCTGCCCGCGGCAGGCGTCAACACCGACCCGTTCGAGCAGCTGTCGCGGCTGCGCGAGGCGAACGCGGGGCTGGACGCCGCGATCGCCGCGGCGCGCGAACGCGCCGCGCGGCCGATCCCGCCGTCGGAGCACGTGCGGCACGCCATCGACGACGCCGACCGGCAGATCGCCGTCTCGCGGGACGTCATCGCCGGGCACCGCGGGTGGATCGGCGCCGACGCGCGCACCCGGTTCGCCGAGGCCGAGCGCATCCGTCTCGACCTGGATCGCTATCTCGGGGCATCGGCCGCCGCCGTGACGACCATCGGCGAGGATCACCGCGAGCAGGCGTTCGCGATGGCCCGCCGCGCGGCCTTCCTGGCCAGCGAGGCGCTGCAGCTCGCCCAGCGCGACATCGACTCCGCCCGGCCCCAGCCCGAGCAGTGGGGCGTGCCGGGATACGGGCAGCAGGGCGGATGGGGCGGCGGCCGCCGCAGCGGCGGCGGCGACCTCATGGGCGGCATCCTCGGCGGCCTGGTCATCGGCAGCATCCTGGACGGCTTCATCGACTGATCGGCCGCCGCGCCGACCGGCCGGGACGAGGCATCCGTCATCGCCCCCGTCCGACGGGCCCGCACGCCGTCGCTCCCCGGCACGCGGCGGGCACGAGAAGGGGGCGCGGCCGGGCGGCCGCACCCCCTCGTCGGTCAGCAGGTCAGGACGCCAGTTCCTCCGGCTGCGCCTGCGTGGTCAGTGAGATGACGCCGTAGTCCCACCCCTTGCGCCGGTAGACGACGCTGGGGTGGTCGGTGCGGGCGTCGATGAAGAGGAAGAAGTCGTGGCCGACCAGCTCCATGCGGTCGACCGCCTCCTCCACCGACATCCACTCGGGATGGAACTCCTTGGTGCGGATGACGACGGGGGTGTAGCCCTCTTCGTCCTCGTTGCCGGTGATGATCGGGATCTCGCCGGTCGCGACCGCGCGGAGCACGTCGACGGATGCCGGCTGCACATCGATCCCCTGGAGGGCGCCGCTCCCCTTCTCGAACTTGGCGCCGCGGGGGTGGTTGCGCGCGTCGACGCGCTTGTCCTTGGCACGTCGCAGCTGCTCGCACAGCTTGTCGACGGCGAGGTCGAGAGCGGTGAACTTGTCGCCGTCCGTCGCTTCGGCCCGGATGACGGGCCCCTTGCCGTTGACGGTGAGCTCGACGGTCTCGTCCTCCATGCGCCCGTTGTGATAGGCGCGGTGGGTGACCTTGACATCCACGCGCTGAGCGCGCGGCGCGAGGTTCTGGATACGGGCCGCCTTCTCCTCGACGACACTGCGGAAGCGATCGGTGATCCCCACTCCCACGCCGACGATGCTGGTTTCCATCCCTGACCTCCTTGTTCCGGTCCACCCGGCCAAGGGCGGACCATCAGTCGCCTTGTCTTCCCCACGGTATCCCGGCGTACAGGGTCTGTCACCTGTGAGTTTCGAATGCGTCGAGCGTCCGTTCACCACCCCGACGGAAGACGCCTGGGCGTGGCGGCGATGGTGACCGCCCCCACCACATCGGCCCCCGCCGCCCTCAGCGCCCGCACCGCCTCCGCGAGACTGGCACCCGTCGTCAGCACATCGTCGACCACGATCACCCGCAGCCCGCCGGCGCCCGGCGCGGCGAGACTGTGCGCGACGTTGCGGCGCCGCTGATCGCGGTCGAGCCCGCGCTGGTCGGCTGTCGTGCGCACCGCCGACAGCACGCGGCGCACGTGCCGACCGGTGCGTCGCATCACGAGGTCGGGCATCCGGAAGCCGCGGCGGCGGTAGGCGGCGCGGGACGTCGGCATGGGGACGAGCAGGGCGTCCGCGTCGCCGGTGTGCGCCAGCGCCGCCTCGAGCGCGGGCGCCAGCGCGCGCGCCAGGCCGGTGCGGCCGTCCTCCTTGATGGCTCGCACCACGCGCGCCGCGACGCCGTCGAACGCCAGCCCGCTCCACACCACCACGTCGCCCCCGTCGGCCTCGACGACACGACGTCGTGGATCGGGCGCGAGCGCGATGAGGCAGCGTTCGCACAGCGCGACGTCGGGCTCGTCGCACCCGGCGCACCACAGCGGCAGCAGGAGGGCCAACGCGTCGGCTCCCGCCGCGCGCGCCGCGACCCACAGTTCTCGCATCACGGCGCCAGGTTCGCCGACCGTGGCCGGTGCCGACCGGCCGTGCCAGGGATCCGTGGATGACGAGCCCCGGCGCGCCGCTGGGGAGGAACCTTATTGCGGCGCCCCCTGTTGGGTGGCGAGCACCTGGATCCCGGTGGCGGTCGGCTGCCACGTGGTGCCGCGCTTGACGTAAAGCGTGCCGTCGAGCGCCAGCAGGCGCAGGCTCGATATCCCGCTGCCGCCGGCGATCGACTTCATTCCCGCGGCTGCCGTCGAGGTCGTGGTGGGCGCGCCGACCACCTGCTCGACGACCACCGACTCCGTCTCGCCGCTGCCCAGCACGCCGACCGTCACGTCGTCGATCCAGGTGACCCCGAGGCCGGTGCCCCCGACGCCGACGAGCCGGACGGGCGTGCCCAGTGCTTCCGGCACGCCGTCCGCGTTGCGCAGGACGCCGGCCACCCACAGCATCGACCGGCCGCCGGAGACCACGGTGGCGGCGATCCGCGTGCCGTCTCGCGAGAGAGCCATCCCCGCGATCCACGTCGCCTCGGCCCACGCATCGGCGACCTCGACGACCTCGCCGCCGGGCAGGTACGCGCGCACCGCACCGGGTGCCGTGCGCGGCACGCTCCACACGATCCCCAGCCGGTCGATCGTCGGGTCGACGAGGTCCGCGCGGGTGTCGAGCACCTCCGGCTCGACGACCGTCGCGCTGAGCCGCGCCACGGCTCCCGACGCGAGCTTCGCGGCGGCGACGGTCCGGTCGGGCGCGACCTGGACGCTCGTCGGCGCCGCGCTCTCGACGGCCTCGGACAGCCCGGGGATCCTGTCGAGCTCGTCGCCGGTGAGGAAGCCGAAGCCCTCCTCGACGAGCACGAGGGGAGCGGCCGGGACGCGCGTGGAGCGCACCGCCACGGGCTGGGCGTCGATGGGGGTGGACTCGACGCTCATCACGACGTCGGAGGCTCCTGCCGCACTGAGACTCGCCTCCAGCTGCGTCAGCATCCGGTCCAGCGCGACCGCGCTCGCGCCGACGATGCCCTCGCTGAGCTCGACCTCGGCCACCCCGTTCTCGTCGATCGGCACCGAGGGCACCGCGGTGACGTCGTCGGGGAACGCCGTCGCCACCGACGCGGCCAGCCACTCGGCGGGCGGACCGTTCACCAGCGCCCCGGCGATGCTGCTGGCGGCCGTGGTCACGGGGAACCACCGCACGTCCGGGACCAGGTACTCCCACGCCGGATCGAAGTACATCAGCGGGTAGCGGTGGAACACGGTCGGGAACTGCGCCTCGTCCAGCCAGATGCCGTCGGGCGCCTCCGTGATGCGCCACTCGCCGTCGGCGCGCTGCTCGAGGCGGAAGACCTGCTCGCCCGGCGCGAGCTCGGCGCGCTCGTAGGCGCCGATGTTGTCGACGGTGGCCACGACGTCGAACGCGAACCCCACGACGCCGTCGTCCCGCTCCACGTAGTCACGCTCCGCGCGCTCGTCGACGATGACGCCGGCCTCCGGCTTCCACGTGTCCTGCAGCGCCGGCGCGAGGAACTCGCGGGCGACCGCCCAGTTGCCGCCGACGCCGGGACCCGAGCCCGCGTCGATGAAGCCTTCCACGATCTGCGCCGGAGAGGCGCCCGGCTGGGGCCGGTTCGGGATGAAGGCGACGTTCTGCGAGCCGTCTCCGGTGTCGCCCGTCTCGAGTCCGTACTCGACCGGCCCGGTGGTCGGGAAGCCCGCGCAGCCGGTGACGACGAACGCGCACGCGGCGAGCAGGAGAGCCAGGATGCCGCGTGCCCGGGTCATGCGGATCCTCCTCGCGTCGCGGCATCCGCTCCCCCCGCGGCGCCCTGCGCCACACCCGCCCCCGGCACCGTGATCGGCTCGGTGAGGCCCAGCTCGTCGAAGGGCGCCACCGCGTCGTCGCCCGGCTCCAGCGCGATGGGCGACGTCCCGTCCAGGGCGGCGTCCTTGCGCGGCAGCGTGAGCACGAAGTGCGTGCCGCGGCCGGGCGCGGACCACACCGCCAGCTCGCCGCCGTGCAGCTTCGCGTCGCCCAGTGCGATCGACAGGCCGAGACCGGTGCCGCCGATCGTGCGCTTGCGCGATGGATCCGCACGCCAGAACCGGTCGAAGACGCGCTCCGCCTCCTCGGGCTTCATGCCCATCCCGTAGTCGCGCACGCCGATGGCGACCGCCTGCTGGTTGCTGTCCACGGTGACCACGATGGGGCGGCCCTCGCCGTGCTCGATGGCATTGCCGAGGAGGTTGCGCACGACGCGGCGCACGCGGCGGGGGTCCATGTCGACCGGCGAGTAGCCGCCCGGCGCCACCAGGCGCACGTCGCTGCCGTGCTGCTCCGCGAGCTGGTGCATCGAGGCGATGACGTCCTCGGCGAGGTGGGCGAGACTGGTCGGCTCGAGCTCGAGCTGCACCGAGCCGGCGTCGTACCGGCTGATCTCCAGCAGGTCGGTCAGGAGCGTCTCGAACCGCTGCACCTGCGCATTGAGCAGCTCGGCCGCGCGCGCCGTGGCGGGGTCGAACTCGTCGCGCTGGTCGTTGATCATGTCGGCCGCGAGCCGGATGGTGGTCATCGGCGTGCGCAGCTCGTGGGAGACGTCCGACACGAACCGCTGCTGCACGAGCGACAGCTCGGCCAGCTCCTTGATCTGCGACTCGATGCTGTCGGCCATCGCGTTGAACGACCGGCCGAGGGTGGCCAGCTCGTCCTCGCCGCGCACCTCGAGCCTCACGTCGAGCTGGCCGGACGCCAGCTTGGCGCTGGTGTCGGCCGCCTCGCTGATCGGCGTCGTCACCGAGCGAAGGACGAACCACGCGATCCCGCTGATGAGCAGCACCAGCCCGATGCCCACGACCCACAGCGTGCGCTGCACGAATGACAGCGTCTGCGGGGCGTTGGCGAGGTCGTAGGCGAGGTAGAGCTCGTAGGACGCCACGCCCTGGATGTCGAGCTGCTGTCCGACGACGATTCCGGGGACGCTCGCCTGGCCCCCGTCCGGCAGCGAGACGGGCTGCCAGATCTGACGGTCGGGGGTGGTGCGCACGAGCGTGCGCATCGGAACGGTCAGCAGCTCGTCGATCACCCCCTCCGCCGTCGAGAAGTCCTGGGGGGCGTCGGGCACCGGCGGCCCGATGCGGTAGGCGGCGACCATGTCGGCCGAGGACTGGTCGCGCAGCGCGGTGAAGGCGAGTGTCATCACGTTCTGCATCTGCACCGCGTCGCTCTGCACCGCGGCATCCAGCGTCCGCTGCGCGGCGGCCCGCGCCTGCTCCGCGTCGACGAGAACCTGGTCGCGGCGCGACGCGAAGAGGTCGTTCTGGATGGCCAGGGCCATCCACACGCACGCGACGACCACCGCGAGCGCCGTGAGGCCGATGGTCACCAGGATCGTGCGGAACCGCAGCGACCGGCGCCACAGGGCCGCCATGTTCCCCGGCCACGCCCGCCACAGACGCCACCCGGTGAGCGGTGCCATCGTGGCCGTCACGCCCGTGGTCGGCGCTGTCACGTCGGCCTCAGACGACGGCGCCGGCGCGGTACCCGACGCCGCGCACCGTCGTGACGATCTTCGGGTTGTCGGGGTCCTTCTCGACCTTCGCGCGCAGCCGCTGCACGTGCACGTTCACCAGCCTCGTGTCGGCCTTGTAGTGGTACCCCCACACCTGCTCCAGCAGCATCTCGCGGGAGAACACCTGCTGCGGCTTGGAGGCGAGCGCCACGAGCAGCTCGAACTCCAGCGGGGTCAGCGCGATCGGCGCCTCGCCGCGGCGCACCTCGTGAGCGGCGACGTCGACGGTGAGGTCGCCGATGCGCAGCGTGTCGTTCGCGGGCTGGGACGCCGGCCGCAGGCGGGTGCGGATGCGCGCGACGAGCTCCTTGGGGTTGAACGGCTTCACGATGTAGTCGTCGGCGCCGGACTCCAGACCCCGCACGACGTCCGCGGTGTCGGTGCGCGCGGTCAGCATGATGATCGGGATGCCGGACTCGGCGCGGATGCGCGTGCAGATCTCGATCCCGTCCATGCCCGGGAGCATGAGGTCGAGCAGGATCAGGTCGGGACGCTCCGTGCGCCAGGCCTCGACGGCCTGCGCGCCGTCGGCGCAGAAGGCCGTCTCGAATCCTTCCGTGCGCAGCACGATGCCGATCATCTCGGCCAGGGCGGTGTCATCGTCGACCACCAGGATGCGTGAAGTCATCGCGCGGGTTCGTTCCTTCTGTCCAGGCACGGGGCACGGCAAGCGGCGTCCCCATGCGCTTCCCACAGAGTAGTCGACGGCGACTGTGGACCGCCCGCACCCCGCCCGAGCGCTCGCCGAGAGCCGCCGGGAGCGGGTGCGGACGCCGCTGCGGAGAGCGGATGCCGCGTCCTGCGGATGTGGAACGATAGGGGCACACGGCGACCGCGCGGCCCGCGGGCGGCGCCCACCGAGAGAGGACCACCGTGACCGCGTACCCGGCTTGGACGCCGGCGTCCCGCCCCGGCATCATCCCGCTGCACCCGCTGTCGTTCGGGACGATCCTGGGCCGCTCGTTCGCGGCGCTGCGCCAGAACCCCCGGGTGCTGCTCGGGTTCGCGCTGGTCGTGCAGACCCTCGCGTACGCCGTGGTGATCGGCGGTGTGCTGCTGGTGATGTGGGCCTCGTTCTCGCGCCTGGACACCCTGCAGGAGGGGACCGAGGAGTACGACACCGTGATGGCGGGCTCCATCGCGCTCACCGCGATCGCGGGCATCGTGCTGTCGCTGGCGGCCGGGGCGCTGAGCGTGATCGTCCAGGGCATCGTGGTGGTGGAGGTGACGCACGCCGCGCTCGCCGAGAAGCTCACGCTCGGTGCCCTGTGGCGCCAGGTGAAGCCGATCGCGTGGCGGCTCCTCGGTTTCGCGGCGCTCGTGGTGCTGGCCGTCGTGGTGCTCGTCGGGGCCGTCGTGGCGGCCGTGATCGGGATCGCGACGGTGGCACCGCCTGCCGCGATCGCGCTCACCATCATCGTGATCGTCGCCGCCATCCCCGCCACGTGGTGGCTCATGATCAAGCTGCTGCTCGCGCCGGCCGCGATCATCGTCGAGCACGCCACGATCGGGCAGGCGCTGTCGCGCTCGTGGACGCTGACGCGCGGGCGCTTCTGGCCGGCACTGGGGATCATCCTCGTCATCAGCGTCATCTTCGCCACCGTCGCGCAGGTGGTGAGCCTGCCGATGAGTTTCCTCTCCCTCGGGCTCACGACGATCATCGCGCCCACCGGAGCCTCCGAGCCGACGGCGATCATCGGCTTCCTCGCGACGGCGCTGCTGACGCAGATGCTCACCCTGCTGCTGCAGTCCGTCGCGGTGGTGGTCCAGTCGACGGCGACGGCGCTGATCTACATCGACTGCCGCATGCGCCGCGAGGGGCTGGATCTCGACCTGCTCGCGTATGTGGAGCGACGGGATGCCGGAGCCGCGGGACTTCCCGATCCCTACCGCGAGAACGTCGGGCGCGCGATCGGCCCGCGCACCGCTCGCGCTCCGTACCCGGCGCCCGGCTACGGTGCCTACCCGCCCCTGCACGCCCCACCCGCCTTCCCGCCTCAGGGCGCCTACCCGCCCCCGCCCGCCGCACCGGCTGCAACGCCGGTCGCCGTCCTTCCGGTGCACGGCGGCGCGCCCGCGTACGCCCCGCCGGCCGGTTACGGCAGGCCGGCCGAGTCGGTCGCCGACGGGGACCCCTCCGCTGCAGAGGCCGAGGTCCCGCCCGTGGCGCCCCGCCCGACCGCCGCGCCGGAGGCCTCCGCCACGACGTGGACCGCCCCGGGCTCGGCTTCCGACGGGACCGACCGCGAGTCGCCGTGGTCCTGACCGAGCCGCTCGGCCCGCTCGCGCGTCCGGCCGACGCCGTGCCGCCGCTCACGCCCGACGGCGATGAGGCGCGGCGGTGGGCTGAGGACGAGCTCGCGAAATCGGTGTACGACGTCGCCGAGCCCACGCCGCTCGACCGCATCGCGCGCGCCATCGGAGACTTCGTGGCATCCCTGCTGAACCCGGACCTCTCCGGCGGCTGGGGCACGACATTCGCGCTCGTGGCCGCAATCGTGGTGGTGATCGTCATCGTCGCCGCCTTCCTGGTGTGGGGCGTGCCGCGGGCCTCGCGCCGGGCCGCCGCCCGTCCGCCGCTCCTGTTCGGCGAGCCGGAGGAGCGCAGCGCCGCAGATCTGCGCGCCGCGGCGGACGAACGCGCCCGGGCGTCGGACTGGGACGCCGCGATCGTGCTCCGCTTCCGCGCGCTCGCGCGAGGGTGCATCGAGCGCGGCGTGGTCGATCCGCCGCCGGGTGCGACGGTCCACGCCTTCGCGCGCGCCGCGGCGCACGCGTTCCCGCCGTTCGCGGGTCGGCTGGAGGACGCCGCGACCGCGTTCGACGACGTCCGCTATCTCCGGCGACCGGGCACCGGCGAGCTCTACCGCCTCGTCGCGTCGGTCGACGACGCCGTCGCAGCCGCCCGACCCGCCGTGCGCGAGGAGGTGCCGGCGTGAGCGCGACCGTCACGGCGGGCACGGCCGGAGGGGTGGAGAACACGGATGCCGCGCCGGCGGCGGGCAGCGGAGAACCCGCCGGTCCCCCCGGACGCCGCCGCCGCGTCGGCGCGTGGATCGGAATCGGTCTGGTGCTCCTGCTCGTCGCCGGAGCCGGCGCCGTCGTCTCGTCCGCGAACCAGTGGGCACAGCGCGGCGCGCTCGATCCGGACTCTGCGGGCCCGACCGGCACGCGCGCGATCGCGCAGATCCTGCGCGACCACGGCGTGGCCGTCGAGGTCGCCCGCGACCGCGACGCGGCGCGGCGAGCGCTCGCGCCGGGCGGTGCGACCCTCGTCCTCCCCGACACCCCCGCGCTGTCCGACGACGCCGTGCGCGCGCTCACCGACGCGGCCGACGACGTCGTGCTGATCGAGCCCCGCTCGCGCACGCTCGACCAGCTGCTGGCGGGGTCGGCGCCGGCGGGCTTCGCGCCCGACGGGAGCGTTCCGCCGGGCTGCGAGGTGGACGCGGGCCTCCGCGCCGGCGCGGTCGAACCGGGAGCGGTGTTCGCCCCCGGCCCCGGCGTGGTGTCGTGCTACCCGGCCGGCGAGGGCTCCGGACTCCTCCTGCAGGAGAGCGACCGAGGACAGATCGCCGCCGTCGACGGCCGGGCCCTCTTCACCAACGAGAACCTGGCCGACGACGGCAACGCCGCCCTCGCCGTGAACCTGATGGGGAGGCATCCGCTCGTCGTCTGGTACGTCCCCGGACTCGGTGACACCGACCTCACCGACGCAGATCCGTCGCTGGGCGATCTCACACCGCCCTGGGTGAGCCCGGTGATCGCGCTGCTGCTCGTGGCGGGGATCGCGGCCGGGATCTGGCGCGGCCGGCGCTTCGGCCCGCTCGTGGCCGAGCGGCTGCCGGTCACCGTCCGCGCGTCCGAGACGACCGAGGGCCGGGCCCGCCTGTACGCACGCTCGGGCGATCCGCTCCACGCCGCCGACCGGCTGCGCATCGGAGCGCTGCGTCGGCTGGCCGCGCTCCTCGGACTGGCGGCCACCACGGCGGCGCCCGAGATCGCGGACGCGGCCGCTGGCCGGATCGGGGCGGACCGCGCGGCGGTCCGGGGCCTCCTCATCGACGACGTCCCCCGCAGCGACGCCGAGCTGCTCGCACTGACCACCCGCCTGAGACAACTCGAGGACGCCGTCCGCGCGGCCGTCCGCCCCGAGAGGAGCCCCCGATGACGGACACGCCCGCAGTTCCCGTGCCGCCCTCCGCCGACACCGCCGCCGCACCGGCCGACCGGGGCGGCGCCGACGACGCCGCGCTTCGCGAGGCCATGAATCGCGTGCGCCTGGAGGTGGGCAAGGCGGTGGTCGGGCAGGACGGCACGGTCACCGGCCTACTGATCGCGCTGCTCGCGCGAGGGCACGTGCTTCTGGAGGGCGTCCCCGGCGTCGCCAAGACGCTCCTGGTGCGGGCGTTCTCGACCGCGCTGGGCCTGGACACCAAGCGCATCCAGTTCACGCCCGACCTCATGCCCGGCGACGTGTCGGGCTCGCTGGTGTACGACGCGCGCACGGGCGAGTTCGAGTTCCGCGAGGGCCCGGTCTTCACCCACATCGTGCTCGCCGACGAGATCAACCGGACGCCGCCGAAGACCCAGGCGGCGCTGCTGGAGGCCATGGAGGAGCGTCAGGTCTCGACCGACGGCGTCACGCGGCGTCTGCCCGATCCGTTCCTCGTCGCCGCGACGCAGAACCCGATCGAGCACGAGGGCACCTACACGCTGCCCGAAGCGCAGCTCGACCGCTTCCTGCTCAAGCTCATCGTCGACGTGCCCTCGCGCGACGCCGAGCTCGCCGTCCTCCGCCGCCACGCCGGCGGCTTCGACCCGCGGGACCTCGCCGCGGCGGGCCTGCGACGGGCGGCGACGGCCGACGAGCTGCGGGCGGCGCAGCGGGCCGCGGCATCCGTCACCGTCTCGGACGACGTCCTCGGCTACGTCGTCGACCTCGCACAGGCCACACGGCGCAGTCCGTCGGTGCAGCTGGGGGTGAGCCCGCGCGCCGCCACCGCGCTGCTCGCCGCCGCCAAGGCGTGGGCCTGGCTCGGCGGCTACCCCGCCATCACGCCGGACCACGTGCAGACGATGCTCGTGCCGACGTGGCGCCACCGCATCCGGCTGCGGCCGGACGCGGAGCTCGAGGGGGTCTCGGTCGACGCCGTCCTGGGCTCGGTGGTCCAGCAGACGCGCGTGCCGATTTGACGCGGGCCGGGTCCTGACACCATGTACCTCACCGGTCGCCTCCCCCTGCTCGTCGCGCTCGGCGCCGTGCCCGTCGTGCTGCTCTCTGCGGCGGGTGTCGACGCGTGGATCGCCGCCGCAGCCTGGGTGGTCCTGTGCACGGCGGCCGCGCTCGCAGACGCCGCCGCCGCGCCCGATCCGCGCCGGATCGAGGTGACCAGGCGGATGCCGCGGCGCGTGCTGCTCGGGCAGCCTGTGCTGTCCGAGCTGACGCTGCGCAACCCCGGCGACCGCACCGTGCGGGGCCGGGTGCGTGATGCGTGGCAGCCGACGGCCGGAGCGGCTCCGGACCGTCCCGCGCTCGCGCTCCCGCCCGGTGAGGCCCGGACGATCCGGATCCCCCTCCTCCCCCGCCGTCGGGGCGAGCTGAGGTCGGCCTTCGTCGTGGTGCGCTCCGACGGACCGCTGCGGCTGGCCGGACGCCAGGCACGGCTGGATGCGACGGGGGCGGTGCGCGTGCTGCCTCCCTTCACCGCGCGCCGGCATCTCCCGTCGCGTCTGGCGCGACTGCGGGAACTCGACGGGAACACCAGCATCCAGGTCCGGGGCCAGGGGACCGAGTTCGACAGCCTGCGGGAGTACGTCCGGGGCGACGACGTGCGATCGATCGACTGGCGGGCGACCGCCCGGTCGAGCACCACGATGCTGCGCACCTGGCGACCCGAGCGCGACCGCCACGTGGTCATCGTGATCGACACCGGGCGCACGGCGGCGGCGCGCGTCGGCGACGGCGTCCGGATGGATGCCGCGATGGAGGCGGCCTTGCTGCTGGCCGCGCTGGCCGCGCGGGCCGGTGACCACGTGCACCTGCTCATGTTCGATCGCGTGATCCGCGCCCGCGTCACGCGCGCCGACGGCCCCTCGCTGCTTCCGGCGATGGTCGATGCGATGGCGCCGGTGGAGCCGCAGCTCATCGACACGGACTGGGACGCCGCCTTCGCGCAGGTCGGCGCGCTCACCTCCCGCCCGTCTCTCGTGGTGCTGCTCACGGCGCAGGATTCCCCGGAAGCCGCGCGCGGCTTCCTCGGCTCGCTGCCTGCGCTCGCCCGCCGGGCCCACGTGCTCGTGGGCACCGTGACCGATGAGGCGGACGACCTCCCCGAGCGGCCGGACGCCGCAGAGGTGTACCGCGCGGCCGCGAGCGAGCGCAGCGCACACGATGCCGCGGTCGTGGCGGCCGCCGTGTCGCGAGCCGGGGGTGAGGCCATCGCCGCGACACCCGAGGACCTCCCGCCACGGATCGCTGACCGCTACCTCGCCCTCAAGGCCGCCGGACGCCTCTGACCTCGGGAAACTCCGCACCGCCATCCTGGGAATCGCCTGTGGATGCCGATACCCTCGCGGCGAGGAAAGGAGTCCGCAGATGTCGGATACCACCATCCCGCCCACCACGGTGAACAGACTCGTCGCGGAGGCCCTGGGAACGTTTCTGCTCGTCTTCGGCGGCGTCGGATCGGCGCTGTTCGCCGCCAACTTCCCGGCAGGGTCCGAATCCAACCCGCTGGGCATCGCCTTCGTCGGCGTCTCCCTCGCGTTCGGTCTGACCGTGGTGGCCGGCGCGTACGCGTGGGGACCGATCTCGGGAGGCCATTTCAACCCGGCCATCACGCTTGGCCTGGCGGCGGCGGGGCGCTTCGAGTGGAAGAAGACGATCGGCTACATCATCGCGCAGCTCATCGGCGGCGCACTGGGCACGACCGTCATCGTGCTCATCGGCCTGTTCGGCGCCGACGACTGGCTGGCCACCGCGCAGGACGGCGGCTTCGCGTCCAACGGGTTCGGCACCGGCGACTTCGGCTCCCCGGGCGGCTTCGGGCTGGGGGCAGCCATCGTCGCGGAGGTCGTGCTGACGGCGGTCTTCGTCCTCATCATCCTGGGTGTCACCAACCCCACGCGCGGCACGGCGGCCCTCGCTCCGCTCGCGATCGGCCTCACCCTGACCCTCATCCACCTCGTCTCGATCCCCATCGACAACACGTCGGTGAACCCCGCCCGGTCGATCGCGACCGCGATCTACGGCGGGCCCGACCCGCTGGCGCAGCTCTGGGTGTTCATCGTCTTCCCGATCGTCGGCGGTCTGCTCGCCGGCATCCTGCACCGCTCCCTCTTCGAGCCGAAGGGCACACTGCCGCCCGTCCAGGCGGAGGCGCGCGTCGACTGAGGCCCAACGAATCACGGAGCGGCCCGCCCCCGGATCGGGGACGGGCCGCTTCGTGTTGCCGGTGTCAGGCGAGATCGAACCGGTCGAGCTCGGTGACCTTGCCCCACGCGGCGACGAAGTCGCGCACGAACTTCTCGTTCGCGTCGTCCGAGGCGTACACCTCGGCGACCGCGCGGAGCTCGGAGTTCGACGCGAACAGCAGGTCCACGCGGGTGCCGACGCCGACGGGCTCACCCGAGCCGTCCTTCGTGCCCGAGAACGCGTGGGCGCCCGGGTCGAGCGGCTTCCACGTCGTTCCGAGGTCCAGCAGGTTCACGAAGAAGTCGTTCGTGAGCACGTCCTTTCGGTCGGTGAACACGCCGTAGTCCGAGTCGTCCCAGTTCGCACCGAGCACACGCAGTCCGCCCACGAGCACCGTCATCTCCGGCGCGCTCAGCGTGAGGAGGTTCGCCCGGTCGATGAGGTGGTGCTCCTCGGGCATGAACGCCTGCGGACCGTAGTAGTTGCGGAAGCCGTCGGCGATCGGCTCGAGGAACGCGAAGGACGAGGCTTCCGTCTGCTCCTGCGTCGCGTCCGTGCGGCCCGGGTGGAAGGGCACCTCGGCGTCCACGCCGGCATCCTTCGCCGCCTTCTCGACCGCGGCGTTGCCGCCGAGGACGATGAGGTCGGCGACCGACACCTTCTTGCCGTCGGTGCGGCCGTCGTTGAACGACGCCTGGATCTGCTCGAGCGTCGCGATCACCGTCGCCAGCTGAGCGGGCTTGTTGACCTCCCAGTCCTTCTGCGGGGCCAGGCGGATGCGAGCGCCGTTCACGCCGCCGCGCTTGTCGCTGCCGCGGAACGAGGAGGCCGCCGCCCACGTCGTCTCGACGAGCTGGGAGGGGGTGAGGCCGGACTCCAGGATCTGCGCCTTCAGCGCCGCCGCGTCGGCAGCGTCGATGAGCTCGTGGTCGACCGCAGGCACCCGGTCCTGCCAGAGGAGCTCCTCGGCGGGCACCTCGGGGCCGAGGTAGCGCTCTATCGGGCCCATGTCACGGTGGGTCAGCTTGAACCACGCGCGCGCGAACGCGTCCGCGAACGCCTCGGGGTCGTCCTTGAAGCGGCGCGAGATCCTGTCGTACTCGGGGTCGGTGCGCAGCGCCAGGTCGCTGGTGAGCATGCGCGGCTCGCGTCGGCCGTTCGAGTGCGCCATCGGCACCATGTCGGCTCCGCCGCCGTTGACCGGACGCCACTGGTGGCCGCCGCCGGGGCTGCGCATGAGCTCCCACTCGTACGCGTAGAGGATGTGGAAGAACTCGTTGTCCCAGCGCGTCGGGTGGTACGTCCAGGTGACCTCGAGGCCCGACGTGATGGTGTCGTCGCCGTGACCGGTGCCGTGGTTGTTCTTCCAGCCGAGGCCCTGCATCTCCAGACCCGCCGCCTCGGGGTTGTCCTCGACGTTGGTGTCGGGGGCCGCGCCGTGCGTCTTGCCGAAGGTGTGGCCGCCGGCGATGAGGGCGACCGTCTCCTCGTCGTTCATGGCCATCCGGCCGAACGTCTCGCGGATGTCGCGCGCCGACTTCAGCGGGTCGGGCTCGCCGTTGGGACCCTCGGGGTTGACGTAGATGAGGCCCATCTGCACCGCGGCGAGCGGCTTCTCGAGGTCACGGTCACCGGAGTAGCGCTCGTCGGCCAGCCACGTCGTCTCGGGACCCCAGTACACGTCGGCGTCGGGCTCCCACACGTCGGCACGGCCGCCGGCGAAGCCGAAGGTGCGGAAGCCCATCGACTCCAGCGCGACGTTGCCGGCGAGGATCATCAGGTCGGCCCACGAGATCGACTGGCCGTACTTCTTCTTGACCGGCCACAGCAGGCGGCGTGCCTTGTCGAGGTTGACGTTGTCCGGCCAGCTGTTCAGGGGGGCGAAGCGCTGCTGTCCCGCACCCCCGCCGCCGCGGCCGTCGGTCACGCGGTAGGTGCCTGCGCTGTGCCATGCCATGCGGATCATCAGCGGCCCGTAGTTGCCGAAGTCCGCCGGCCACCAGTCCTGCGACGTCGTGAGCGTCTCGGCGATGTCGGCCTTGACCGCCGCCAGGTCGAGCGCCTCGAAGGCGGTCTTGTAGTCGAAGTCCTCACCGAGCGGGTTGGCCACGGCGGGGTTCTTCGCGAGGATCTTGAGGTTCAGCTGGTTCGGCCACCAGACGCTGTTGGCGTTGCCGGTGGTCGGGTGCGGCTGTCCGCCGCCGTGGATGACCGGGCAGGCGTCGTCCGGATTCGGACGCGGGCGCGTCTCGCCATCCTCGCGCTCGTCGACCGGGGTGTCGATCGGCGTGACCGCCTGGTCGGTGTGGGACAGGTCCTCGCCGATCTCGGGGACGATCTCTCGGCTGTCGGTCATGGCTTCCTTCCAATCGGGATGGGCTCGGGGGAAAGGGATCAGGATGCCGCGGCCCGCGCGTCCGCGGAGGCGGCGGTGGCGGCATCCGTCGTCGTGCACGCGGGGCAGACGCCCCAGAAGGTCACCTCGGCGACCTGGAGCGCGTAGCCCCGGGCGTCTGACGGGGTGAGACACGGCGCCTCGCCGACGACGCAGTCGACGTCTTCGACCGCGCCGCAGCGGGAGCAGATGAGGTGATGGTGGTTGTCGTCGACGCGGAGCTCGAACAGGCCCGGGCGACCGGCAGGCTCGATGCGGCGCGCGAGGCCGGCGTCGACGAAGTCGCCCAGCGCGTTGTACACGGACTGCAGGCTCGTCCCCGGCACGGTGCGCGCGACCAGGGTGAAGAGCTCGTCGGCGCTGGCGTGCGGCCGCTCGGCGAGCGCAGCGACGACCGCCCGCCGGGACTCGGTGACCCGCAGCCCCGCCCCACGCAGCCGCGCGGTCGCGTGGGCGTCCGGGATGTCGGGATCGGGGGGCGATGGCACCCGTCCAGCTTATCGCTGTTTTGAGCGGTTCAAAATTGAGTGGGAGACGGGTCAGCCGGCGGTGAGGGTGGGCGTGCCCGTCTCGTACTCGGTGAGGTCGCCGGTCTCCCCCAGCCGGTGCGCCCGACGCCCCACGACCAGCATGTAGACCAGGAACACCCCGAGCGCGGCCGCCCCGATGCCGATCTTGACCGGCCAGGGCCAGGGCTGCGCCGTGACGAATCCCTCGATGAGACCCGAGAGGCCGAGGGCGATGACCAGGCCGATCGCGATCGTCGCGAGCGATCGACCCGCCGCCGCCAGCGCCTCGCCGCGTGAGCGCGGACCGGGAGCGACCCAGGCCCAGAAGATCTGCAGCCCCGCCGCCGCGGCGACGAAGATGCACGTCAGCTCCAGCAGACCGTGCGGGAGGATGAAGAGCACGAACACGTCCGCCCGGTCGAACGCCGTCATGACGGCCGCGGCGGTGCCGACGCCGACCGCGTTCTGCACGAGCACCATGACCGGCCACACGCCGGTGATGCCGAACAGCACGCACTGCGCCGCGATCCACGCGTTGTTGGTCCACACCGTCCCTGCGAAGACGGCCGCCGGATTCTCGCTGTAGTACTCGGTGAAGTCGCTCTCGGCGTACTGCTCGAGCTGCGCGCGGCTGCCCAGGCTCGCCAGCAGCGCAGGATCCTGCGAGACCCACAGCGCCACCACCGCGACCACGAGCACGAAACCCGCCGCGATCGCGAGCGTCGCCCAGCGCACCCGGTAGAGGGCGGCAGGGAGCTGGAGCGCGAAGAACCTCGGGATCTGGCGCATGACGTTCTCGGGTGCGCCCGTCAGCTTCAGCCGGGCACGGCCCAGCATCGTCGACACGTGGTCGCTCTGGATGCTCCGCCCCGCCGAGGTCTTCGCGTCGGCGAGGTCGGCGGATGCCGCACGGTACCGCGTCACCAGCTCGTCGACCTCGGCGCCCGAGAGCCGCCGGACCCGGCTGAGCTCGTCCAGCCGCGCCCATTCCTGGCGCCGGGCGGCCGTGAGCGCGTCGAGGTCCATGCGCTTTACTGTAGCCATGAGCGCTCCCCCGTCCGCCCCGCCGCCGAGCGCTCCGCGCGCGGCCGTGGTCGACATCCAGCAGGACGAGGTGCTCACCGGCGAGGCGGTCGCACTCGACGTCCAGCCGCTGGGCTTCTTCCTCCGCGCCCTCGGCGTGCTGATCGACATGCTCATCGGCGTGGCGATCCTGCTGCTGTTCGCGTGGGGCATGCTGTGGCTGGTCGGCGAGGGCGCGGTCGACAGCGCGGTGGTGCCGATCCTCACCATCGTCACGCTGGTGCTCGTGATGGTCGTCATCCCGACGGTCGTCGAGACGACGACGCACGGCCGCAGTCTGGGCCGTCTCGCCGTCGGCGGGCGCATCGTGCGCACGGACGGCGGCGCGGCCGGCTTCCGGCACGCGTTCATCCGCGCGCTGGTCGGGGTGTTCGAGCTGTGGTTCACGCTCGGCGCCGTCGCGGCGCTCGTCGGCGCGTTCACGCCGCGGTCGCAGCGCCTCGGCGACCTCGTCGCGGGCACCTACTCCGAGCGCACCCGCACGCCCCGCCTGCCCGACGGCTGGCCCGGCGTCCCGCCGGCGCTGGCGGAGTGGGCGGCGGTCGCCGATGTCGCGCGCCTGCCCGAACCACTGTCGCGTCGCATCTCCCAGTTCTCCCGGTCGGCGACGAGCATGCAGCCGTCCGCCCGCGCGCGGCTGGCGGTGTCCCTCGCCCGCGAGGCTGCGGAGCATGTCTCACCGGTGCCCCACGTCGACACCGAGCCGTTCCTCATCGCCGTCGTGGCGCTGCGGCGCGACCGGGAGCTGCGGGCGATCCAGCTCGAGACCGCCCGCGCCGAAGCGCTGGCGGGGCCGGTGTCGGGTCCGCCGCGCGGCTTCCCGCAGCGCTGACCCTCCCCCGCTCGCTCGCGGACCGGGGGTCAGTAGCGGTAGTGGTCGAGCTTGTACGGACCTTCGACGGGAACGCCGATGTAGTCGGCCTGATCCTCGGTCAAGGTGGTCAGCTTCACGCCGAGTGCGTCGAGGTGAAGGCGCGCGACCTTCTCGTCGAGGCGCTTGGGCAGCGTGTACACCGCGGTCGGATACTCGTCGCGCTTGGTGAACAGCTCGATCTGCGCCAGCACCTGGTTGGTGAAGGACGCGCTCATGACGAAGGACGGATGCCCCGTGGCATTGCCGAGGTTGAGCAGCCGGCCCTCGCTCAGCACGAGCACGCTGCGTCCGTTCGGCAGACGCCATTCGTGCACCTGCGGCTTGATCTCGATCTTCTGGACGCCGGGGAGCGCCTCGAGGCCGGCCATGTCGATCTCGTTGTCGAAGTGCCCGACGTTGCCGACGATCGCAAGGTGCTTCAGCGCGAGCAGGTGCTCGACGGTGACCACGTCCCTGTTGCCCGTGCCCGTGATGACGATGTCGACCTGCCCTGCGGCCTCGCCCAGCGGTGCCACCTGGTAGCCGTCCATCGCCGCCTGCAGGGCGCAGATCGGGTCCACCTCGCTCACGATGACCCGCGCGCCCTGGCCGCGCAGCGCCTCGGCGGCGCCCTTGCCCACGTCGCCGTAGCCGCAGACGAAGGCGACCTTGCCGCCCATCAGCACGTCGGTGGCGCGGTTGATCCCGTCGGGGAGCGAGTGACGGATGCCGTACTTGTTGTCGAACTTCGACTTGGTGACCGAATCGTTGACGTTGATGGCGGGAAAGAGCAGCTGTCCGGATGCCGCGAGCTCGTAGAGGCGGTGGACGCCCGTGGTGGTCTCCTCCGTGACGCCCAGGAGGCCGGCTACCATGCGGGTGAAGCGCTGCGGGTCGCGCGCCAGGCTCGCCCGCAGGGTCTCGAGGACGATGCGGTACTCGGCGGAGTCGTCGGGCGCGGCATCCGGAACCACCCCCGCCTTCTCGAACTCGACGCCCCTGTGCACGAGCAGGGTGGCGTCGCCGCCGTCGTCGAGGATCATGTTGGGTCCGTCGAAGCCCTCGGCCGACCAGTCGAAGATGCGGTCCGCCAGGCGCCAGTACTCCTCGAGGGTCTCGCCCTTCCACGCGAACACCGGTACGCCGGCGGGGGCGTCGACGGTGCCTGCCGGCCCGACGACGACGGCCGCGGCGGCCTCGTCCTGCGTGGAGAAGATGTTGCAGCTGGCCCACCGCACCTGGGCGCCCAGGGCCACGAGCGTCTCGATCAGCACCGCGGTCTGCACCGTCATGTGCAGCGACCCGGCGATGCGGGCGCCCTGGAGGGGCTGCGACGGCCCGAACTCCTCACGGAGCGCCATCAGCCCCGGCATCTCGTTCTCGGCCAGGCGCAGCTGGTGGCGTCCCGCCTCGGCGAGCGAGAGGTCGGCGACCTCGAACTCGAGCCCTGCGACGGATTCGGAGACCGCGGGGGCGCCGGCGGACGCGACGGAGGTGTGGGTCGGCATCCGCCCATTCTCCCACGGGGACGACGGGCGCGAGCCGGCTCAGGCGCGCAGCGTCTCGTGCCGCACGACCACCCAGCCCTTGGGCACCGAGAGGCGGTCGGTGTGGATGGCGCACAGGTCGTGCGCATGCGGGTCGCCCACAGCGCCGAGGGGGCCGAGGGCGGCCATCTGGTCGCCGTAGTCGTAGGTGAGCGTCGACATCGCCTCACGGGCGCAGCCGACCTTGGAGCAGACTCTCTCGCGCATCGGCTCGACGCTACTGCGCGATCGTGCCCGGGGACGGATGCCGCGCCGCGGCGTCTGCGCCGAGACCTAGGATGGGCTCATGGCGTGGCGTCGGACCCGGACGAGCGACCGCGCGCCGCGGCGGGCGTCGCGACACGGTCGCCACGGGCGCGAGGGGCGCAGCTCGGTCGTCCGTCCGCCCCTGCCGCCGCTGGACACGCGCGTCGACCGCTTCGACCTCTCGGTGGGAACGGCTGCGGAGTTCCTGCGGTCGGCGTGGCCCGAGCTGCGGGACGTTCGCTTCGAGGTCGCCGACATGCCCGCCGCCACCGGTGACGACGGCATCCCGCGCTGGACCGTCCTGCCCGCCGAGCACCGCATCATCCTGTACCGGCTCCCGATCGAGCGGCTCAGCCATCTGCACCGCGACGACGACCTGCACCGTCGGATGCTGGTCGAGGGTGCCGTCTTCCGCGCCGCGGCGGAGTACCTCGACCGCGATCCGTGGGACCTCGGCCCGGAGCGCTTCCGGTACTTCTGAGGGTCGGCCGCGGGAACGACCGCGTCGAGACCCGCTCTCACGGGTAGACGACCACCTCGGGCGTCACCACGTCGGCCGGCCAGATCGGGAACCCCGCGAGGGCACCGTCGCCGGCGAGCGCCAGTCCCGCCCGCACCGGCGCGTCGGGTTCGAGGACGTAGAGCGTGCGAGGCGCGAGGCGCACCGACACCGATCCGGAGGCGGGCACGGTGAGATCCATCGTCGAGCCGCGGCCGTCGACGGCGACCACCCCGACGGTGACGGGCTCGGCGGCCGGGTTCACGATCGAGATGCTCGGCGTCGGGCCCGCGGGCGTCGCGAACAGCGACGGGACCGAGACCTCGGGCGCCGGCGTGAACCAGGCGAAGTCATCGCCCGCCTGGACGCCCGTCGACTGCCACACCGCCGACACGACGGGCGCGTCGGCGTCGATCGTCACGATGTAGGTGCCGGTGCGGAGCCCGCCCAGCGCGAACTCCAGCGGCCGGCCCGCTTCCAGTGCGACATCCTCCGGCTCGCGCACGGGCTGCTCGCGGTCCACTCCGTACACGGTCACTCGGGCCGTCGCCGGCGCCGATGGCGACAGCATCCGCAGCACGGTGGCCTCCGCGGGTGTCTCCGCCTCGCCCTCGTCGGGGGCCGGGCCGGCGTCGTCGTCGGTGTCGGGGGGCACCGTCACGCCGGCGATCACCGCCCGGGTCTCCGCCTGGGCCACGGGCCCCACCTGGTCGACTCCGCCGGGCGTCAGGGTGCGGATGATGCTGGCCTGAAGCGAGGCGTGGATCGGCGCGCCGACCGCCGAGACCCGCACGACCGGAGTCTGCTCCCCGAGGGCGAGGCCCGCCAGCGGAATGACCCGCTGGGTGCCGGCAGCGATCACGAGATCCGCGCCGCCCGGGGGCACCTGCGGTCCGTCCACGCCGTACACGGTGATCTGCACGGTCGCCGCCACCTCGCCCGGATTTGACAGCAGCACGAGGTCCGCTGCACCGGTGGTCGCCGACCCGCCCACCAGCCACGAGTCCAGCAGCGGAGGGCGGCACGCCGACGCGGCGAACCCGGCCAGATCCGCCTCCGCCGCGGTCGCCGAGCCCGTGGCGGCGATGTCCACCGCCGTGTCGTCGACCGGCTGGGCGCTGAACGCGGCCGGGCCGGGCCCGACGTCGACCGTCTCGAGCTGCTCCTCCTCGGCGGGCTCCCCCTCGGCGACGCCGCCCACGACGGTCTGCGGCACCGCCACCTGCACGGCGTCGGCGTCGGTGGGGTCCCTCCCGATCGCCAGCAGCGCCCCGTCGCACACGATGGTGGACGCGGCGGGAGCGGGTGTGGCCGTGACCGCCAGCGGGGCGCGGGCGATCGTCGGCCACGGCAGCCAGATCGCGGTGACGACGGCGACCGCCGCGCAGATCGAGACCGCCGTGCCGATCAGGAGGCGGGCGCTCGAGGTCGCCCACCGGAACACTCGTCGATCGCTCATCGTCCCTCCTGCCAGTGCGGTCCCACCACGCGCGGGGTGCGACGCGCTTCGCGCATCGACGCGCCGGTCGGCACGGCGAGCAGCAGCGCGATGCCGAAGACGGCGAGCTGTCCGAGCGCGATCCACCACGAGGCGGTCGCGACGGATGCCGCCTCCTGCGGCCGCTCGGCCACCTCGTCGACGACGCGCCACAGTCCGCCCTTCGCGGTCTCCCCCACCACCACGAGGGTGTCGCGCTGCCCCAGCGCGGTCATGGCCGAGAGGCGCACGGTGCGCGCGGCGTCGGTCTCCGGCGGGGTCGCCGGCGCCAGGAGGATGAACCCGATGCCGCGGGCGCCGAGCTGTGCGACGACGTCCTCGGACGAAGGCGTGACCAGGTCCGCCGCGAGCCGCGCCAGCTCGGCGTCCTGCGCCGTCGGCTCGGTGCGGGTGGAGAGCATCGTGGTCTGGCCGCCGATCGTCTCGCTGGCGCCCCAGACGACCTGAGCGGCCACGCCGGAGTCCGCCTGCGGCGTCAGCACGATCGTGCCGACGTCCGGATCCTCACGGCCCTCCGCGGCGACGAACGCCGGAAGGGTGCTGGCCGGGCCGTTCGCCAGGGCGCTGGCGCCCCGCGCGAACGCGGTCAGCGAGGGCACGGCGAGCGCGACGGCGCATGTCAGGACGAGAGCCGCCGCGATGCCGCGGGCCACCGCGACCCGCGGGGCGAGCCCCGCGTCGAGCGCCACCAGGGCGCCGCCGAGCGCGCCCAGCCAGGCGAGGCTGAGCGCGGTCCCCGGCCAGAGCGGCACCGTGAGCGACTGGACGAACTGGACCGATATCCCCGCCGTCGCGAACGCGGTGGCCAGCCCCAGCGCGGTGACGACGAGGAGGCCGGTGCCGACGGCCCAGCGCTGGGTCAGCGGAGCGGCCAGGGCCAGGACGGCGAGCGGCAGGCTCAGCAGCGGCACCCACCAGGTGGGCCCCTCGGGGAGGAGCGCGGCCCAGCCGGCCAGGTCGGGGGTGGGGATCCCCGCGGCCAGGAGAGCCCGCCCCGCCGCGTCGGCGGCGACCTGCGGGCCCGGCCAGGGCACGCCCGGATCGGCGACGAGACTCCACGGGCTGCCGTCGATCAGCCGGTGCAGCACGAGGGGGAAGGCCAGGGCGACGGTGGGCACGAGCGTCCAGACGAGGCGCGCGACGCCGTGCCCGGCCCGCCCGAAGACGGCCAGCAGCACCGCACCCACCCAGATCGCCGCCATCGCGGGGGCGAGCGACGGCGCGGTGGCGACGACACCGGCGAGCAGGATCGACGCGGCGCCTGCGCCCGTCCATGAGCGGTGCGCGACGGACCCGGCGTAGAAGAGCCACGGCAGCAGCAGGTGAAGGATCACGCCGGTCGGCCGGCCCTGCATGAGAGCGATGAGGAAGGTGGGCGCCAGGGCCCAGACGGCACCTCCGAGCAGGCGCAGGCCCGGGCGCTCGGTGACGCGCGTCGCGCCGAACCATCCCCCCAGGGCGGCGAGGGGAAGCGCGGCGACCCACAGGAGCACCAGCATCCGCGACGGCGCCCACGGCCAGAGCGATCCGAGGACGGCCACGAGCGCCGCGAACGGATCGGCGGGGCCGACCGTGTCCAGCCCGAGCGCCCGTTGCCCGAAGGACGCGTCGTCCCACAGCTGCCCCACCGTGGTCGCGAGGGGCTGCAGCGCTCCGCCGCCGAGCACCGGCCACGCCAGCAGCGCCGGGAAGACGGCGATCGATGCGACGAGCGCGGCCAGCACGAGCCACGCCCCGCCGCCGGAGAAGAACCGCAGGTCGCTGCGGCGGTGGCCGCCGATCGCCACCTCCGGTTCATCGTCGAGGCGTTCGCGCAGCTCCGCGCGCGTGGTCCGCAGCGGGGCGAGGAGGGACCAGGAGGCCGTGCGGGCGCTGCGCAGGCGCCGCCGCCCCCGCCACACCGCGCCGAGTCCGACGAGCGCGGCCGCGGCCGCCCCCCACTCGGGGGCGATGCGGCCCGGCTGCTTTCCGGCCAGGTCCGAGATCGTCCGCCACACCGCGAGCGGCAGGATCGTCAGCCAGTGCAGCGGCACCGCCGGTGCCGGAGCGTAGACGAGGCGTCGGTGCAGCTGCGCGAGGCGGGCGGCGTAGGCGGCCCGCCGTCGCCGCTGCGGGGTGAGCGGGACCGGGAGGCTCGCGGCACCGTCCCCGGCGACGGCGACCAGTGCGCTCGGGACGAGCGAGACGCGTCCGCCGGCGAGGCGGGCTCGCACCCCGAGGTCGAGACCCTCGTCGGCGCCGGCCAGGCCCCGGTCCAGACCGCCGAGCCGCTTCCACGCCTCGGTCCGGATGAGGATGCCGCGGACGTCGGAACCGAGCACGTCTTCGCGGGCGTCGTGCTGCCCCTGGTCCAGCTCGCCGTCGGCGAGGCCGACGGTGCGCCCGAACCGGGTCATCCCCACGCCGAGCGACACGATCTCCGAGCGATCGTCCCAGCGGACGAGCTTGGGTGCCACGAAGGCGACCGACGGCGAGCGCTCCAGCGCGCCGAGCAGCCGGGCGAGCGCATCGGGCTCGGGTGCGGTGTCCTGCACGAGGAGCCACAGCATGCCGTCGCCGATGTCGTCCGTGGCCTGGGCGACGGCGGCCGCGAACCCGGTGGAGGGCGCAGCGCGCAGGATGATGTCGGGCCGGCCGCCGTCTGCCACCTCGAAGAGGTGATCGTCGCCCCCGCAGACCACGACGGTCAGGGCGTCGACCGGTCGGGACTGCTCTCTGAGCGCCGCGAGGCTCCGTCTCAGATGGAACGCGGCCGGGGTGCGACCATCGGGTCGCACGACCAGGACGGCGTGCACTCTGTTCGGCGTGGCGGCGGGCATGTCTTCGTCAGCCTAGGCGTGCGGATCCGGCACCCCGGGCGAACGCGCCGGGCCGGCCGGATCGTGCCGGTCGGCCGCGGCGTGCGTTCAGCCCGCGCGGCGCTTCAGCTTGCGACGCTCCCGCTCGCTCAGACCGCCCCAGATGCCGAACCGCTCGTCGTTCTGCAGCGCGTACTCGAGACATTCCCCGCGGACGTCGCACGACGTGCAGATGCGCTTGGCATCTCTGGTGGAGCCGCCCTTCTCAGGGAAGAACGCCTCCGGATCGGTTTGCGCGCACAGCGCGTCGGTCTGCCACGCGAGCGGATTGTCTTCTTCCGCGTCGACGTTGCGGCGAACCCCCGGAACCCCCAGTTGAACCGGATCGACGAACCAGTCGTCGGGAACGCCGGAACGGAATTGCGAAACCGTCATGTCGTTCTCACCCCCCGAGATCCTGCTCCACGCTGGTGCGTGTACGGCTAATTACACCCGTGTAGTTCGGCGAGGTCAAGTCGCAGATAGTAAAGGCTCAACCGCCTCTTGAACCTTTACGACGCGCCGACGGCGTGTCGTCGCGTGTAACGGTCCGGTGAGAAAGCCCGGACCCCGTGCTCAGCGCCCCGGCTGCGCGAGGAACAGCCGCCCCTCGCCGGAGACGTGCACTCCCCCCTCGTCGGGGGTGATGAGCACGGCGCTTCCCGGCTTCAGCGTCGTGCGCGCCCCCGACGCGCGGCCGGACACGGTGAGAGCACCCGCAGTCGCGAGGGCGATCGACGTGCCCGCGAGCGGCACGTCCACGGTCGCGTCGCCCTGGGGCACGGCCACGAGCAGGGCGAAGTCATCGACGGGGACGTCGTAGCGGGCGATGCCGTCTCCGATCGGCCGCGGGCGGATCACCGGCGGCAGGCCCGGCACGGGATCCAGCACGCCCACCAGTTCGGCGGCATCCACGTGCTTGGGCGTGAGTCCGCCGCGCAGCACGTTGTCGCTCGCCGCCATGAGCTCGACGCCGAGCCCCTCGAGGTAGGCGTGCAGGACTCCCGCGGGGACGAACAGCCCTTCGCCACGACGCAGCGTCACGAGGTTCATCAGGAGCGCGACGACGATGCCGGGGTCGCCGGGGAACGCCTCGTCCAGTGCGCGCGCGAGCGCCAGCTCGTCGGCGAACTCGTCGGAGCGGGCGGCCGCCGCGGCGGCGATCACCTCGCGCGCCGCGCCGGCGCCGTCGGACAGCAGCCAGCCGATGACGCCCGAGAGCGAGGCATCCGCTCGCTCCAGACGCTCGGCGAGCGGCGCGGCACGCGGTCCGAGCGCCGCGATGAGGCGGCGGGTGTCGTCGAGGTCGCGCAGTCCCGCGAGCGCCCGGAAGCTCTCGCTGACGGCCACGATGAGCTCGGGTTTGTGGTTGCGGTCGCGGTAGGTGCGCTCGGCGGCATCGCGCGGGATCCCGGCCGCCTCCTCCCGGGCGAAGCCGGCGGACGCCTGCGCGAGGGACGGGTGGGCCTGGATCGAGAGGGCGGATGCCGCGGCCAGCAGCTTCAGCAGGTAGGGCAGCGGCTCCCCCACCCCGACGGCGGCCCCCTCTTCGGCGATCCACCGGTCGAGCGTGCGCCCGTCGGGGATCTCCGCCGGGTCGCCCGGGTGGTCGCCGAACCAGACCTCCGCCTCGGGACGGCCCGACGGCGTGCGGCCCTCGAGCTCTGCGAGCAGAGTGGGCGAGCCCCACGCGTAGTCGCGGGGGGCGTTCGCCAGGGGGATCAGCACGCGCTCCAGCCTAGCCAAGGGCCTCCGCACGCCCGGCGTCCCGCCCCCGCGCGCGGCGGGCACGCCCCGCCCCTCGGGCAACCCCGGGGATCAGCAGATCGGCGGGGTGGCGCGGCGTCGCGCGGGTACGCTGAGAGCGATGGCCGTCCATTCGAAGCATCCGGCGTCGGCGCCGCCGGGACCGCCGGTCCGTGAGAAGACCGGCCACCTCCTGCTGCGCGGTTGGTGCATCTTCGTCCTCTTCATGTCGCTGTCGGGGACCGCGTGGGTCAACGCCATCGGCGAGCTTCCCACCGCCGTCGTGACCATCGCGGGAGGCGTGCTGTCGGCGCTGCTGTGGGCGGTGGTGCGACCGCCGGTGCAGTGGCGGCGTCTGCCCTGGTTCGTCGTGTCGTACGTGCTGTGGGCGACCCTGTCGCTCACCTGGTCGGCGTGGCCGCAGACCACGGCGATCACCCTCCTGCTGCTGTACATCACCACCCTGCAGGCGCTGTTCATCGGCAGCGTGCTCACCTGGCGGGAACTCGTGCGCGCGATCGCGTCCGCACTGAAGTGGGTCGTCGCGCTGTCGATCCTGTTCGAGCTGTGGGTGTCGGTGGTCATCGGCAAGCCGATCCTTCCCGGCTGGGTGGTCGAGAAGGCCGACGATCCGATCGAGTACTGGTCGCGCGACAACCTCTTCGACTTCCCCGAGCGCCTCCAGGGCATCATGGGCAGCGCGAATCTGCTCGGCCCGGTGGCACTGCTCGCGATCGTCGTCTTCGCCATCCGCCTGGCCTCGGGAGCGCCGCGCCGCGTCGCCCTGTGGATCTGGATCGCGCTGGCCGCCTTCCTCTTCGTCCGGGCCTCCTCGGCGACGGCGTATCTGGCGGCTGCCGCCGTCGCGGTGGTGCTCGTCACGGTCCTGCTCATGCGCCGCGCGACCAGACCCGGCGAGCGGACGAAGTTCTACGTCGGCTACGTCGTGGTGGGGGCGGGCGGGCTGGTGACCCTCTGGCTGCTGCGGGACAGCCTGTTCACCGCGCTCGGGCGCAGCTCGGACCTCACCGGTCGTGAGCGCATCTGGGAGGCCGTCTTGGCTCGCGCCGCGGAGAGGCCGTGGGTCGGCTGGGGCTTCGCGACGCCGTGGATCCCGTCGGATCCCGCCTTCGACGGCTGGATCGTCGACCACGGCCAGACCGTGATGCAGGCGCACAGCATGTGGATCGACGTGTCGATGCAGCTGGGCATCGTCGGCGTGGTGCTGCTCGCGCTGCTGTTCTTCGCGTTCATCTGGCGCTCGTGGTTCTTCGCGGTCGACCGGCCGCGCTGGGATCTGCGCGCCGACCGGCCCTACTCGCCGCTGACGCTGCTGCCCACCCTGGTGGGCGCGATCCTGCTCGTGCAGGGACTGGCCGAGTCCAGTCCGCTGCTGCTGTGGGGGTGGCTCTTCCTGGTCATGCTCGGCGGCAAGATCAAGCAGTCTCCGCACGTGGGGGTGGGCCCGGCGGAGCAGTCCGCCGCGATCGAGCGCGGGGAGGCGGTGCCCGCCGAGGAGCCCGTCCGCCCTGGCGGGGCCGCAGGGCCGGACGCGTGAGCGAATCTCCCGCATCGACGGCGCCCGGGTGGCTGGGTGCCCTGCTGAACTCGGCGTCCTTCGCGCGCGCTTACACGCTCGTGGTCTTCGGCACCGTGTTCTCGGCCTTCGCGATCGAGCGCATCGCCGGGCACGTGACCTACGTCACCGCGGTGGTGGGGCTGTGCGTGCTGGGCGTCGCCATCATGGTGGTGCGCCGTCGCGAGGTCTCGCTGCTGCGCCTGGTGCCCACGAGCGTCGTCATGTTCGCCGGCTGGGCGCTGGTCAGCGTCTTCTGGAGCGGCGAACCCGGCGCCTCGTTCTGGAGCTGGGTGTCGATGGCTGCCACCGCCTTCCTCGCCGTCGTGATCGGGCACGTGCGCGACACCCTCCAGACGGTGCGGGCGCTGGGCGACGTCCTGCGGGCGCTCCTCGGCCTCTCGCTCGCCGTCGAGGTGCTCTCGGGGATCCTCCTCGACATGCCCTTCCGCTTCCTCGGCGTGCAGGGCAACCTCGCGCAGCTCGGCCCGATCCAGGGCATCTTCGGCACACGCAACCTCCTCGGCTTCGTCGCGCTGCTCGCCCTCATCACCTTCCTCATCGAGTACCGCACGCAGTCCGTCGGCCCCGGGGTCTCCGTCGCCTCCGTGGTGCTGGCCGGCGGCCTGGCCGCGCTCAGCGACTCGCCCACGGTCCTCGTCGTGGCCGTCGCGGTGGGTCTCGCCGTGGGCGCCCTCGCGCTGGTCCGCCATGCCCGCCCCGAACGTCGCGCGGGCCTGCAGCTCGCCCTCGGCGGGCTGGTCGTGGTCGGCGTGTTCGTGGGCTATGCGGCGCGGCATCCGATCATCGCCCTGCTCGGAGCGGGCACGGACTTCTCGATGCGGGTCGACCTGTGGAACTTCATGGTCGACCTCCTCCGGCAGCGTCCCGTTCAGGGCTTCGGCTGGTACGGGGTGTGGGACCCGCAGGAGTACCCCTTCAACGCCATCAACTTCTGGCTCGACGCCGACCACGCCACGGGTCTGAACGCCTACTTCGACGTCGCGCTGCAGCTCGGGTGGGTGGGGCTCGTGCTGTTCCTCGCGCTGGGGGCTCTGGCGCTCGCCCGATCGTGGCTCGTCGCCGGCGAGCGGCGCTCGGTGGTGTACGCCTGGACGCCGCTCATCCTGGTGGCGCTGCTCGTCGACTCGATGTTCGAGAGCTTCACCCTCACGGGCCTCGGCTGGCTCATGCTGGTGCTCTGCGCGGTGCGGGCAGGGCAGTCGCGGTCGTGGCGGGAGCGGCTGGACAGCGGAACGGATGCTGCGGGCCCCGTGAGGGCGGACGGCTCGGGTCTCCCCCACGCCCAGGGAGACCACGGGGCGGCGGGGTAGGCTTCTCTCCGGCCCGTCGCCTCGGCGCCCCGCACACTCGCCCCCGGAGATCAGCCCCGTGACCCACGTCCCGTCCGCCGCGACCTTCGACCCCGCGACCGCCACGATCGCGATCGTCACGTACAACCGGTCGGGGCTGCTCACGCGCCTCCTGACGAGCCTGACCGAGATGGACCCCAAGCCCGGGCACATCGTCGTCATCGACAACGCCTCGACCGACGACACCGCCGACGTCGTGGCGTCGTTCCGCGAGAGCCTCGCGCCCGCTGAGCTGGTGTACCGCCGGATGGAGACGAACACCGGTGGCTCGGGCGGATTCAGCGAGGGGATGCGCGTCGCGTACGAACTGGGCTCGGAGTGGATCTGGCTCATGGACGACGACGTCGAGGTGCTGCCGGACGGCCTGGCGAAGATGGGCAAGTGGACGCCGCGGTTCAAGAGCATCCAGGGTCGCCGCTACGACTATGACGGCAGCGCCTTCTACTGGCAGTACCGGATCGCCGAGCCGCTGGCGATCCCGATCCCGTTCGCCCCGGCGTCCTTCGACGAGTCCGGCTTCAAGCCGATGAACTCCGGATGCTTCGAGGGGATGTTCATCCACCGCGACATCGTGCGCCAGATCGGCCTGCCCGATCCCCGGTTCTTCATCTACTGGGACGACCAGATGTACGGCTGGCTGGCATCGCGCAAGACGCAGTCGGTCATCGTCGACGACTTCGTGCTGCGGCGCACGCGCGAGATCAGGCAGTGGGACATGGGCATCCGGCACATGAACGCGTCGAGCAACGCGTATCGGTACTACATCATGCGCAATCGCGCGTACATCAAGAAGTACTACCGGTCGCTCGGGGTCTACCGGCCGCTGCCGTTCGCGCTGGGGACGGCGCTGACGTTCGCCAAGGAGCTGATCAGGCTCTTCTTCGTCGAGCGCACGGTGCGCGGCACGTCGAATCTCTTCCGCGGGCTGCGCGACGGCCGGGCCATCTCGCGGGATGCCTCGTGGCAGCCCATGCCGCCCCTCGAGGCCGCCGCACAGCCGGGCCGCTGAGCCGGCCGAACAGTCAGGCGCCCGTCGGGTAGTCGGCGTTGTAGCGGTCGAGGACATCCCGGATCGGGGCGTCCATAGCGAGGCGGTGCTTGTCCAGGTAGAGCCCGCGGGTGCAGAAGCGCCGCAGGTCCCGCTCGCTGTGCGACACGAAGAACAGCGTCCGGCCGTCGGCCAGGAGCTCGTCGATGCGGGCGTAGCACTTCTCGCGGAACGCCTTGTCGCCGACGGCCAGGACCTCGTCGACCAGCAGGATCGGCTCCTCGAGCTGCGACACGACGGAGAACGCCAGCCGCACCTTCATCCCGTTGCTGAGGTGCTTGTAGGGGGTGTCGACGAAGTCGTCGAGCTCGGCGAAGTCGATGATGCCGTCGAATCGCCGGCTGACCTCCGCCTTGGACATGCCGTGCAGTCCCGAGGTGAGGCGCACGTTCTCGCGGACGGTCAGATCGCCGACGAAGCCGCCGGTGATCTCGATGAGCGGCGCGACGCCGCCGTTGACCGACACGGTCCCCTCGTCGGGGAGCAGCACGCCGGCGACGAGCTTCAGCAGCGTCGACTTGCCCTGCCCGTTGCGACCGACGACGCCGATCGACTCGCCGGGCCGGACGTCGAAGCCCACGTCGCGCAGCGCCCAGAACTCCCCCGGCTTCGAGCGGCGCGTCGAGTCGGAGAAGAGGTCCTTGATGCTGCGCCGGCCGCGACGGTTGCGGCGGAATCGCACGCCGAGGCCCTCCACCTCGATCGCCAGGCCTGTCGACGTCATCACAGCTCCTTCAGCACCGGGCGCTCGAGGCGACGGAAGACGAAGACGCCGAGGGCGAAGACGGAAAGCGACAGCGCGGCGCCGATCGCGACGACCCAGGCGTCCCATTCCTCGGGGAAGAATCCGACGCGGTAGAGGGCGAAGATGCCGGCGAGCGGGTTGAAGGCCGCGAGCGTCTCGAAGACGCCCGGCAGGTCCGAGACGCCGTAGATGACGGGTGACGCATAGAACAGGGCGCGGAGGATGAGCTTCGTCGTGCGCTCGAGGTCGCTCCACAGCACGCACAGCGGTGCCACCAGCAGCCCGAGCCCGATCAGCAGCACCGTCTGCAGCAGGACGGCGACGGGGAACAGCAGCAGACCCCAGTTGAACTGGATGCCGGGGCCGGCGAAGACGATGAACAGCACGAGGACGGGCAGCGAGCACAAGAACTCGATCCCCTTGGACAGCACGATCCGGTTCACCCAGATCGTGCGGGGGATCGCGGTCGAGCGCACGAGCCGCGCGTCCTTGCTGAACGCCCTCGTGAAGTCCGACACGGCCGAGTTGAACCACACCCACGGCAGCAGCGCGGTGATGAGGAACACGATGTACGGCTCGTGCCCGACGGTGCGGTCGAAGATCTGGGTGAAGACGAACCAGTAGATGGCGCTCATCACGAGCGGATCGAGCACCGACCACAGATAGCCCAGCGCGCTCGTGGCGTATCGCACCTTGAGGTCCCGGGCCGACAGCAGCCACAGCGAGTGGAGGTAGCGCCGGGGCGATCCGGGGGCGCCGACGGCGGCTGTGGTCACGGTGTCGAGTCTACGGGGCGGTGCACCGCGCACATCCGAGCCGCGGACCACGCGTCACTCCCGGTGCAGCACGTGCGCGCCGGAGCCGCCCACCGGCGCGAGCACCTCGGCCCATCCGAGCCGCTTCAGCCCCGCGATCTGGGCATCCTGCCCGCGGTTGACCACGATGAACTCCGAGCCGTACTCGTCGGCGACGTCGGCGAGCGCATCGGCGGGCAGCGCGTCGTAGAGGAGCGGGCCCGGTGCCACGCACTGCTCCCATCCCGCGAGGGCGTCCAGCCGGCGCTGCCATTCGTCCCACGCCGGTCCGCCGTACGGGACGTTCTTGCAGTCCGCGATGACGGCGCGCTGCGTGACGAGCTTCACCCACTCCGATCGCGGCGATGCGACCAGGACCTCGCCGGCCGGCACGATCTCGCGCACGTGGGAGCCCCATTCGCGCAGGCCGGCATCCCTCACGAAGGTGAAGTCGACACCGCGGACCGAAAGACCGCCGTAGGAGGCGACCGAGGCGACCACCAGCACCCCGGCGAGCAGCGCGGGGCCGCCCGGGCTGCCGGCGCCCCGTGCGCGGCCCCGTCGCCACGTGCGCCAGAGATGCCAGATGAGCGGCAGCAGGAGCGAGGTGGTCAGCAGGACTTCCCGGCGGAGGAGGGTGCCGGCCCACGACGGCGTGGCGAGCAGGAGCACCCAGGCGGCACCCCAGATCGCGATGAGGACGATCATCCGGCGTGCGGGCAGCCTGACCAGCAGCGGTACGAATGCGCCCCAGACCGCGAACGGGAGGAGGACGGCTGCCAGTCGGTACACGTTGACGCCCTGGGCGATCTCTCCGAGCACGGGGATGCGCAGGGCGTCCGAGAGGAAGCCTCCGGTGTACCCCAGAGCCGCGAGGCCCGCCGTTGCGAACCACCTCCAGCGCTCCGGGCGGCGCATCAGGAGCGCGCTGAGCGCGCACAGGACGACCAGTCCCACCGTCGCCATGACGTCCCAGATGGGCCACAGATGAGCCGCACAGTGGTACGGGATGATCCGGTCGCAGATCTCGACGAAGTCGCCGAGATTGGCCGCGACCGGCCGAAGTGAGAGGCCGAGCACGACGAAGCCGATCGTGAGCCCGAGCGCTGCTGCCAGCCGGACGTCGATCCGGCGACGGCGCACTGCGTCGACGGTGAGCATCGAGGCGACGAGCACGATCGCGATCGACCCTTGCTGAACGTGGACGATCGCGATGAGCGGGGCGAGGACCGCGACGACGACGAGCCGCTGCGTGAGGAAGGCGGCGATGAGCAGGTAGATGAGGTTGGCTGAGAGCACGGCCGGGATCGCCACGGCGATGACCGGCGAACCGGTGCCGCCGATCATCCACGGAGTGACCGCCGCAACGAGCGTCACGCCCACGGCGACCTGCCAGCGTGCACCGGGCGCGAATCGGCCGGCGAGCAGAACCGTCGCGGCGGCGAAGGCGACGAGCCCCGCCATCCAGAAGAGGGCGTAGGCCGCCGAGAGCAGGCCGGAGCGCTCGCTCAAGGCGGTCAGGGCGTCGAAGAACCAGTGCGGCTGGGGCGCGGCCGCCAGAAACCAGTCGTTCTCGAACGCTTCCGGGTGCACCCATCGGAGCCCTTGCGGCGACAGCACGAAGTGGTCGCCCCACCCGGCGGTATAGCCGTAGCCGATGTTGCCCCACACCTCGAGCACGCCGAGGAGTCCTGCCACCAGGATCACCAGACCCGTGGTCCGCAGCCCGCGCCGGCTTCGCGGCGGCTGCCCACTCGCGGCGCCGACAGGTGCGGCGCCCTCCTCGGCCGCGACGACCCGGTCTGCCATTGCCCGCTCTCCTGCTTCACGAACCCATCGGTCCGGATGCCGGACCTGAGCATCCTAGTCGGGCGGCGGTGATCTGCAAGGATCCGACCCCGGCATTACGATTCATACTGGTCCCGGTCGCCTCGGCCACCAGGGCCGCTGCGGCGGATCCGGCACCGCCCCGGCCCGGCTCCGGCCGCGTCGTGCGTCTGCGGACGCCCCTCCAGGCACTCAGATGGGACTCCCGCCGCTCATGGCCACATCCTCCGGTGATATCGATCTCTCGATCGTCATCCCTTCCTACAACTCCGCGCCCTGGCTCGATTCGACGCTGGATGCCGTCGATGCAGCGCTGTCGCGCACGCCCTGGCGCGCCGAGATCGTCGTCGTGGACGACGGATCGACGGATGCCACAGCCGATCTCCTCGCCCGACGCGCGGCAGCGAGCCGATACGAGGTCCGGGTGATCGACCAGACGAATCAGGGCGTGTTCCTGGCCGTGTGGAACGGGCTGCGGGCGGCGCAGTCCGACTGGACCCTGATCCTCAACTCCCGTCTTCTGCTGCACCCGGACGCGCTGGCGCACCTGAACGCGGTGGACGCCCTCTCCTCGGCGAGCGCCTGGAACGGGCACGTGATCACCGACCCGGCGACCCCGCTCGTCGGCCGCTTCTGGGAGGTGCCCACGCATGTGTTCTGGGGCGAGTACCTCGCCGACCCGCGCCCGATGGACATCACGCCGGCGAACTTCGATCGGGTGCCCAAGGGGACCGGGTGCTTCCTCGTGCAGCGGACTGTGATGCTCGACGCGTACGACGCCTGCTGGCCTGACAAGAACGCGCGGTTCACGTCGGACGACACCAAGCTGCTGCGTCACATCGCTGCCATACAGCCCATCCGGCTGGATCCCGGCTTCTCCGCGACCTACCGTCCCCGAACCACGCTGCGGAAGTTCCTGGCCCATGCCGGCGGCCGCGGCACCATGTTCGTCGACAGCTATGCGGGAACCTCGCGGCTGCGGAACGTCGTGCTCATCGGCCTCGCACTCGCACCCCCCCTCGTCCTGGGGGCCGGCCTCGCGGCCGTCGTCACGGGGCGACCCCGTGCGCTGGGGTGGCTGAGTTCGCTCACCGCGCTGGCGATCTCGGCGCCAGCCGTCATCGCGGGGATCCGTCGTGCCCCGATCCGGGCGATCCAGTCCTACCTCGTCTATGTCCTGCCGTTCGGCCTGGTGTTCTGGCGGGGTCTGGTCCGCGGAGTCGTGCTGCACCGTCGGTCGTTCCGGGGCGGGCGGTCCGCGGCATCCGTTCCCGCGTCCAGAGGCGCTGTCGTCGAGTCTGCGCCGGACCTGTGAGCAGCGCCGATCTTCCGCCCGAGGGTCCGGCGAGAGGGTGGGGGGGCCACGTGCGGGCGCACGCGCGTGGGCTGTCGATGATCGCGCTGGCCACCATCGTCGGCGTCGTCGCGACGTTCCTCGCGCAGATCCTGAGCGCGCGATACCTCGCACCGGCGGAGTTCGGCCTGTTCGCCGCGTTCCTCGTGATCGTCAACGTCGCCGCGGTCGGAAGCTCGTCGTTGCAGAACCTCGTCACGGTGCAGACGGCAGCCGCGCTCGCGCGCAACGACACGCACGCGCGCACCAGGACCCGCTGGCCGCGCGACGCCATCGCCATCGGCCTCGGCGGCGGAGCGGTCGTCGCCGCCCTGTCCCCGCTGATCGCCGGCGCGCTGGACACGACGGTGGCCGTGGTGATCGCTGCGGGCCTCTCGATCCCGCTCACGTTCGTCTTCGCGGACGCGCTGGGATTGCTGCAGGGCGCGGGGAATGTCGCCCGCGCGGTGTGGTGGACGACCGCGTCGCAGGTCGCCCGGGTCGCGCTGATCCTGGTCGCGATGATCCTGGCTCTCGGCGTCGGCGGCATCATCGCCGCCACCCTCGTCGCCATCGCCGCGTGCCTGGTGGGCGCGGCGTGGGCGGCGCGACGCATCCCGCGACCCGCCACCGGCGTCTTCAGCGCCGACGGCCTGACCATCGTCGTGCTCACGGTGAGCTTCGCGTGGCTGACGACCTCGGACGTGTTCTACCTGCGCGCCGGGGCCGAGGCGTCGGTCGCCGGAACCTACGCCGCGGTGACGGTGCTCGTCCGTGCCGGATTCATCATCCCCGCCACACTGTCGCTCTACCTGCTTCCGCGGTTCGTGCGCAACCGCGACAACGCGGCGCTCAGCAGGCTCGGCGTGCTGCTGACCTTGGGGCTCTCACTGGCCACGGGACTGGCGCTGACGGCGGTGCTGGCCCTGTGGGGGCCGCTGATCATCTCGCTCCTCTACGGCAACGCGTACTCCGGCGCGGTCGAGATGCTCGTTCCGGTGTCGCTGGCGTACCTGCCCTGGATCGCCGCGCAGGGAATGCTCATCAAGATGACATCCTCCGCGTCCCGGGCGGGCGCGATCGCGCTGGTCATCGCCGTGGTCGCACAGTTCGCCCTGTTCACGTGGGCCATCCCCGACGTGCCGGCGATGCTCGTCGCGCTCGGCGCCATCGGCGCGGCGGTGCTCGCCGTGTTCCTCCTCGTCGATCGGCGGGCCTCGCGCAGGGCCGGGGATGCGACACGGCCGGTCGGTTAGGCTGATCGGCGATTCGAATCGAATGGACCAATGACGCTCATCCCCTCGCCAGTGGAGACCGCGCCCTCGACGAACCGGATCTGGCCTCGCTCGACGAGCCTCTTCCTCGTCCTCGTCGGCCTCGCCCTCGCCGTGACTTCGTTCATCGCGGTCATGTCCATGCCCGAACTGCCGTGGCACTCCACGCGTGACGCCGAGCTGCGTTCCACATACGACGCGTTTCGCGACACCGGCATCCTCCTCGCCACGGAGGCGGCAGCTGTGCCCGGCGGGACCGGCGCGCCATCGGACAGCCCCGTCAGCTCGACCGCCTGGGATGTCGGCCCCGGCTCGTACATCGTCGCGAGTCTCATGGCCCACGTCACGGGTTCGGACTCGCCGTATCCGGGCCTCTCGATCGTGCAGGCTCTCCTCATCTCCGCACCGCTCATCTGGCTGCCCACCGCCGTGGCGCGCATCTTCCGACGCGCGCGCGCGGGCTACGCACTCGCGCTCCTCCCCGCCCTGATGTGGCTGGTCAACAACGGCACGGTGCTCACCGGCACCGCCTACGGACTGTCGGACGAGATCTCCCCGGTCCGCGTCTACGCGCTCTACGGCATCGCTGCGGCGGTCGTCTTCCTCTCGCTCGCCCTCTGTCTGCTGTTCAGCACCTACCGGCTGTCTCCGGGAGCACTGATCGCGGCGAGCCTGGCGATCGTCGTCCTGGCGGGGTTCGGCAACCTGTTCCGGCCGTCGTCGGGCGTCGGCGTGGCCGCGGCTGTCGGTGTGCTGTGGTGGCTGAACGGAACGCGGCGGTGGCGGTGGCTGCGGGCGATCACGGCAGCCGGGATGGCGATCGCACTGGCGTTCGGGATCCAGACCACGGTGATGGGCGCGGTCGACGCCGGCAGGTCCGCGGCGACGGGGCTGGCGCTCGAGGCTGTCCCCAGCGGCCACGGCGTGTGGCATTCGCTCTATCTCGGTCTCTCCTACCCGGAGCCGGTCACCGGTCAGCCTTCGACTTTCGGCATCCCCTGGTCGGACGAGTACGCGTGGCAGACCGCCGGCGAGGGGGATCCCGACGGCATCGACGCCGGTGCACGGGACGACCTCGTCCTCCAGGATCGGTACCTCCAGGCCGTGGCATCCGACCCGTCCGGCGCGCTGGGCACCTACGTCCAGAAGCTGCTGTTCGTCGTCAAGCACTTCGGCGCGATGATCATCTTCGTCATCGTCGGCTTTGTGCTGGCGCTGACGCGTCGCGTCCCCCAACGGCGATCGCTCAAGGCTGCGCTCGCCATCGCGCTGCCCACGTTGCTGCTGGGTCTCGCGGCCCCGGTGCTGGTCATGCCCCTCCTGTACTACTACTCGGAGCTGATGCCCGCCCTCGGTCTGCTGTCGGCGGTCGCCCTCGGCGCGGTCGTCTGGTCGCTCACCTCGATGCCTTCGCATGTGCGCGCGGTGGAGCGCACGCGCCTCAGCGCCCGTGCGCGGCTGCTACCGGCGACCGGTCCCATATCCCCCGGGCGAGGGGTGTCGGCGATCGTCCCGACGCGCAACGGCGAGGATGTCATCGTGCAGACGGCGACGGCTCTGGCTGGAGTCCTGTCCGCCGACGATGAGGTCATCGTCGTGGAGAACGGCTCGTCCGACTCCACGCAGGAGGTGCTGGAACAGCTGGCCATGACGTGGGACTCTCCGAGCCGCCTTGTCGTCGTGCATTCCGCCCCGGGCCTGGGCGAGGCGCTCCGGGCGGGCGTGCTGGCCAGCACCGGCCGGAGGCTGCTCCTCACCGCCGACGACCTCCCGTTCGGCTTCACCGATCTGGAGGGCTTTCGCCTTCTCCCCGACGATGTCGTGGTCGCGATCGGATCCAAGGCGCACCCCGCCTCGGACGTCACGCGAAGCTGGCGACGCACGGTGCAGTCGAGGATCTTCCGCTTCCTGCGCGAAGCGCTGCTGCAGTCGCGCGTGGGCGACAGCCAGGGCACGATCTGGGTCGACGGCGTGTGGGCGCGGGCGTTCGCCCACCTCTCCCGGGAGACGGGTCTCATGTGGACCACCGAACTCGTCCTCGCCGCGGAACAGCAGCACCTGATCGTCCGTGAGGTGCCCGTCACACTGAGCGAGGCCCACGAGACCGGGACGAGCCGATTCCGCTTCGCCGACGCCTGGCAGTCCGTGGTGGGCTTCACGCGCCTGGCCGTCTACAAGGACGACTACTGCAACGAGGATTGGATCCGCTCGACGCATCGCAACGAGGAGCCTGCGATCGTCGGCTCGTGACCGGGGCGGAGGTCAGGACGGAACCGCGAGGCCCCGCGCCACCAGGTCGTCCACGATGATCTCGGACGGCGAGGCATCCGCTCCGGCATCCCCCGTGCGCAGCCGCTCGTACGAGGCGAGGAACTCGCGAAGCACGCTCAGATCCCAGCCCGAGAGGACCGCGCTCGACCCGAATCCTTCGCGCCCTTCGGTGACCTTGCGATGGATGAGGGTGGGCACGCCGAGCGCGGCGGCTTCCTGTTGGATGCCGCCCGAGTCGGTGACGATGAACTCGGCGCCCTTCATCGCGGCGACGAACCGGCCGTGCTCGAGCTTGGTGATCAGCGTGAAGCCGGCGAGCCCCTCGTCCTCGATCGTCTGCTCGATCGCACCGCGCGAATACGAGTCGACGATGAGGCGCAGCGGGACCTCGCTGTGCGCGGAGAGTGTGCGCAGGGTGTCGCGCACGAGCGCCTGGTTCGAGATGAACTCGTAGCGGTGCAGGAGCACCAGCGCGTACGCGCCCTCGGCGCCGGCCTCGGGGCCAGCCGCCGCTGCCGCGTCGCGCACGGCATCCTTGGCGGTGTTGCCGTGCGTCAGCACCACGTTCTCGCGCCCGCGCAGGTTGTCTGCCGCCTCTTGCGACGGAACGTAGTGGATCTGGGCGAACACGCCCACGATGCGCCGATCGAGCTCTTCGGGGAACGGATGCCGCCAATCGCCGGACCGCAGTCCTGCTTCGATGTGCGCGACCGGCGTTCGCAGGAGTCGCCCGATGAACGTGCCGAGGACCGTCGTCATCGTGTCGCCGTGCACCACGATGACCGAGCCCGCCGGCAGGGTCCGTCGGACCCGCCGCAGATTCCGGATCGTCCACCCCACGACCGAGAAGGCCCACCCCACCATCTGCAGCGGTGTCTTCAGCGGCTTGCCCCGCCAGCCGTCGGCGATGACCTCGCTCGGCGCGTCCAGCCCGAGCTCGGGGATCGCACGACGCAGCGCCTCGGTGTGCTGTTGAGTGATCCACTGCGTGTACGGGATGCCCCGGGCCCTCAGTCGTCGCGCCACGGGGGCGATCTTGATCGCCTCCGCCGTCGTGCCGTAGATGAAGACGATCACGCGCGCCCCGCGCCCGACACGCGACGAATCGAATATGCGCCGAGGGCTCGATACGATGGGAACCGGTAGGCGATCATCCGACCAGCTTAACCGTGCCGGTTCACCTCGTCCCACCTCTGCGCGCGTCGCCGACGCGGTTCGATCGACGAGAAACACAGCGTGACGAAGAGACCCCGCCCCCGTGTGCGTGCCGTTGCCGCCGTGCTCGCTCCACTGGCGATCCTGCTCGCGCTCCTGTCATGGGGACTGTCTTCACCGCCGGGATCGAGCCCGGACGATGACTACCACCTGGCGAGCATCTGGTGCGCGGCCGGCGAGGTCGACGGGCGCTGCGAGGCCGCGACCGACCCCGATGAGCGCTTCGTGCCGCCGGGCGTGCGCAAGGCGTCCGTCTGCTACGCGTTCCGATCCGAGTCCGCGGCGTGCCCCCTGGCCGAGGGCGAGATGATCGCGTTCGATCGTGGGAACTGGCTCACCGGCGCGTACCCGCCGGTGTTCTACGCGGTGATGAACCTCTTCGTCACCGAAGACGTCGCCTTCTCGGTGGTGCTGATGCGCAGCGCGAACGCGGTGCTGTACGTCGGCGTCCTCACCGCCCTGTTCTTCCTCCTCCCCCGGCAGAAGCGGCCCCCGCTGGTGTGGGGCGCCGCGGTGACCGCTGTTCCCCTGGCGATGTTCCTCATCCCGAGCGTGAATCCCAGTTCGTGGGCCGTGCTTTCGGCGACGGGCCTGTGGGTGGCGGTATGGGGGTTCATGACCACCCCGGGAAGGCGGGCGTGGCTCCTTGCGGGTTTGGCGGGACTGCTGCTTCTGCTCGGCGCGGGTGCGCGCAGCGACGCCGCCGTGTACGGGGTGATCGCGATGCTCGCGGGGGCGACGATCGCCGTCCGCCGTGACCGCGCCTATGTGCTTCGCCTGCTCGTCCCCGCCGGCCTGTCGGTCGTCGCCGCACTGTTCTTCTTCACCGCCGGCCAGTCCGCTGTGGTGTCCGCCGGCACGGCTGCAGGCGACCAGGGGCTCGCCGCCTCCACCCTCGTCTTCGCCAACCTCAAGGCGCTGCCCGAGCTGTGGGCCGGGGTGTTCGGTACATCGCCGCTCGGCTGGCTCGACACCGAGATGCCCGGTGCGGTCTGGGTCACCGCGCTGACGCTGTTCGGCGCGGTCGTGTTCTGGGGGCTGCGAAGCGGCACGTGGGGCAAGTGGGTCGCGCTGGCCGGCGTCGCTGCGAGCCTCACCATCATCCCGCTCTACATCCTCGTGCACGACGGCGTGGTCGCCGGTGAAGGCGGCGTGCAGTCGCGCTACGTCTACCCGCTCGTGATCATGCTCGCCGGCATCGCCCTCGTGGGCGGCATCCGTCCAGATCTGGGGCTCAGCCGCCTCCAGATGATCGTCGCCGCCTGCTCGCTCGTGCTCGCCAACGGCGTGGCGCTGCACGTCAACATCCGGCGGTATGTCACGGGTGACGACGTGCTCGGCGTAGACCTCGACGCCAACGTCGAGTGGTGGTGGAACGCTCCGGTGTCGCCGATGGCGCTGTGGGCCGCCGGATCCGTGGCATTCCTCGTCGGGATCGCGGCGCTCACCTTTGCGGCATGGCGACCGCGCATTGAACCGACCCACACAGGAGTGTCATGAAGCTCCCCCGCTGGGCGCGCAGCCTCGGCATGGTCCTCGTGCCGCTCTCGCTCGCCGTCACCCTCCTCGCGTGGGGGGTGTCCTCACCGCCCGGCTCGAGCCCCGACGACGACTACCACCTGGCGAGCATCTGGTGCGCCCAGGGCATCGAGCCGGGTCAGTGCGAGGAGGCGGGCGCGGAGGTGTCGCGCCGCGTGCCGGCGGAGCTCGTCGACTGGGTCGGCTGCTTCAAGTTCCGCCCGGACGTGTCGGCGGCCTGCCCGGTGGATGTCGGGGAGCTGTCGAGCACGAAACGCGGGAACTGGTATGTGAGCGCCTACCCGCCGGTGTTCTACGGGACCATGAGCCTCTTCGTCACGGACGACGTCTCGACGTCGGTCATCCTGATGCGCTCCGCCAACGCGCTGCTCTATGTCGCGGTCCTCGCCGGGCTGTTCTTCCTCTTGCCCCGCGGTCTGCGCCCGGTTCTCGTCTGGGGGGCCGCCGTCACCGCCGTGCCGCTCGGCCTCTTCCTGATTCCGAGCGTGAATCCCAGTTCCTGGGCGGTGCTGTCGGCCACTGGCCTGTGGGTGGCCGCGTGGGGCTTCTTCCGGGCCGAGGGATGGCGCAAGTGGGCCCTCGCGGGAATGACGAGCCTGCTGCTCGTGGTGGGAGCAGGCGCGCGGAGCGACGCCGCAGTCTACGGTGTGCTCGCGCTCGCGGTCGCCTGTGTGCTTTCCGCCTCGCGCACGCGCGCCTTCGCGCGGGACCTCCTGCTTCCCTTCGGCCTCGTCGTGATCGCGGTGCTGTTCTTCTTCAGCGGCCGGCAATCCGCCGTCGTCACGAGTGACACCGCAGCGTCCGACGGCGACATTCCGCTATCCCTGCTGGCCTTCATCAACATCAAGCAGCTGCCGGAGCTCTGGGCGGGCGTCTTCGGCATATGGCAGGTCGGAGGTCTGGGCTGGCTCGACACCACGATGCCCGGCGTCGTCTGGGTCTTCGCGCTCGTCGTCTTCGGCGGGGTCTCGTTCTGGGGAATGCGCACCGGCGACGTCCGGAAGTGGATCGTCGTCGCAGGCGTCAGCCTGAGCCTCGTCGCCGTGCCGATGTACATCCTGCTGAACGACGGCGTCGTCGTCGGGCAGTTCGTCCAGCCGCGCTACATCTACCCGCTCATCATCGTGCTCGCCGGCGTCGTTCTCATCGGCCTCTCGGGAGCCGCGCTGGGACTCGGCCGGCTGCAGCTGGTGCTCGTGGCCGTCGCCCTGGCGATCGCGGCCGGCGTCGCGCTGCACGTCAACCTCCGGCGCTACATCACCGGCCTCGACAACGAGACCTTCAACCTGAACGATCCGATCGAATGGTGGTGGAACGCACCGGTGTCGCCGATGCTCGTCTGGTTCGCGGGATCGGCCGCGGCGGCGCTGACCGCCGGCCTGCTCGTCGCCTTCGCGTGGTCGAGCGCGACGGCGGCCTCCGCACGCCTCGCTCAGATGGCGGGATCGGAGCCCTCGTCCGCCTCTGAGAGCTGAGCGCGCTGCCCCGCCTCCAGCAGTCGGATGCGCTCCTCCAGCAGCGCGGTGCGCTCGGCGAGCACCCGCGTCTCGGACTCGAGGTCGGTCAGCTCGGCGCTGTGCTGGATGGCCACGAGCACGAGCATGCCGATGCTGACGAAGAAGACGAGGTTCGCCGGCAGCACCACGCCCACGAGGTCGGCCACCCACACGAGCAGGCCGGGGAAGAGTCCGGCGATCACGGCCAGCGTCGTCGCGATCAGCCACCACACGGCGTGACGCTCACGCAGCCGGCGGCGCCGGAGCAGCTCGATGACGACCGAGAGCATCAGGACGGCGCCGGCGATGCCGACGAGGTACGCGGTCGCGGTCATGCGCTCACTCGGGACGACGTGACGGCCGGCGCCGGCCGGACGTACGCGAAGCCCAGCGCCACGAAGGCGCGGAGCAGGTAGACGGCCGAGCGGAACGGGTTGTGGGACGGCTTGCCCCCGGCGCGCACGCGCATCGCGACGGGCACCTGGGTGATGCGGCATCCCGACCGGGCGGCGATGACGAGCGCCTCGATGGTGTCCCCGAGGTATTCGGCCGGATAGTTCTCCGAAAACAGGGCCACGGCGCGGGGCCCGCACGCCTTGAAGCCGGACGTCGTGTCGGTGAGCGTGGTCTTGGCAGTGCGGCTCAGGACCTTGGCCATCACGCGCATGGCGAGCCGGCGCAGACCCCGGGCGCTGTAGTCGCCCACGCCGGCGAACCTCGCACCGATGACGATGTCGGCCTCGTCGAGCTTCTCGACGAGGTCGGGCACCGCGGCCGGGTCATGCTGTCCGTCGGCGTCGACCTGGACCACCACGTCGTACCCGTTCTCGACGGCGTAGATGTAGCCGAGCCGCATCGCACCACCGACGCCGAGGTTGAACGGCAGACGCAGCGCGATCGCCCCCGCCGCCTTGGCGATGCGGGACGTGTCGTCGCCGGAGCCGTCGTCGACCACGACGACGTCGACAGTGGGCAGTGTCGACCGCACCTCTGCGATCACCCCGCCGATCGCCTCCGCTTCGTTGAAGGCAGGCATCACGACGAGGACGCGCCGGTCGTGGGCAGTCATGCGGTGAAGTCTATCGAGCGGGTCGGCGTCGGACCGTGGGGCTGTGGAGGCGGACATCACGCCAGCTGGTTGTTCCACATCGACAGCGCCGAGCCGATCGCCATGTGCATGTCCAGGTACTGGTAGGTGCCCAGCCGGCCTCCGAAGTAGACGTCCGTCTCCGCCTTCGCTCGCTCCCGGTACGCCAGCAGGCCGTCGCGGTCGTCCGGGGTGTTGACTGGATAGTACGGCTCGTCGTCGTCGCCCGCGAAGCGGGAGTACTCGCGCACGATGACGGTCCGGTCGGCCGGGTAGCGGTCCGAGCGCTCGGGGTGGAAGTGCTTGAACTCGTGGATGCGCGTGTACGGCACGTCCTCGTCGGCGTAGTTCATGACCGGGGTGCCCTGGAAGTCGGACACCGCGACGACCTCTCGCTCGAAGTCGAGGGTCCGCCACGACAGCGCCCCTTCGCTGTAGTCGAAGTAGCGGTCGATCGGCCCGGTGTAGACCACGGGCACCTGCCCCGCCGTCGCCGCCTTGTGCAGCGGCTGCGACGCGTCGAAGTAGTCCGTCGACAGGCGGACCTCGATGCGCGGGTGGTCGGCCATCCTCTCGAGCCACGCGGTGTATCCATCGACGGGGAGTCCCTCCCAGCGGTCGTCGAAGTACCGGTTGTCGTAGGTGTAGCGCACCGGGAGCCGGCTGATGACGCCCGCGGGCAGATCCTTCGGATCGGTCTGCCACTGCTTGGCGGTGTAGCCGCGGATGAACGCCTCGTAGAGCGGCCGGCCGATCAGGCCGATGCCGCGCTCCTCGAGGTTGCGGGCGTTCTTCGGGTCGTACTCGCCGGCCGACTCCTGCACCAGGGCACGGGCCTGCGCAGGGGTGTAGGCCGCGGCGAAGAACTGGTTGATGGTGCCGAGGTTGATCGGCAGCGGGTACACCACCCCGCGATGCGTGGTGTAGACGCGGTGCACGTAATCGGTGAACTGCGTGAACCGGTTGGCGTACTCCCACACGACCGGGTTCGAGGTGTGGAACAGGTGAGCGCCGTAGCGGTGCACCTCGATCCCCGTGTCGGGATCGGACTCGCTGTACGCATTGCCGCCGATGTGGTCGCGCCGGTCGATGACCGTTACCCGGCGTCCAGCGGCCGCCGCCCTCTCGGCGATCGTGAGGCCGAAGAATCCGGAGCCGACGATGAGGAGATCCATATGCTCAACTTTCCGGGCGAGAGCCCCGACAAGCCTAACGCCGGGCGGCTCGCCGCTCCGTCGGGAGTGGGCGCAGCGCGGACGCATGGGAAGATGGAGCACGTGCATGCGGAACCTCGCCCCGAGCCGAGCCCGCTGATCGTCCGCATCTGGTCCTCCAGCGCCGTCCGCTACCTGTTCGTGGGCGGCCTCGCGTTCCTGTTCGACGTCGGCGTGCTCTGGCTGCTCCACGACGTCTTGGGGGTGCCGTTGCCGATCAGCACGCCCGCCGCCTTCCTGCTCAGCTTCGCCTTCACCTACACGCTGCAGCGCACGGTCGCCTTCCGGGCGTCGGACGACGTCGCGCCCAGCGTCGTGCGCTACGCGATCCTGGTGGCCGCGAACACCGTGGCCACGACCGGCATCGTGTGGGCCGCAGATGCACTGGGGCTGCCGTGGATCGTCGGCAAGATCGCCGCCGTGGTGGCCACCACGATCTGGAACTACTTCATCTATCGGTACTGGGTGTTCTCAGCCCGGAAGGGAAGCTGATGTACCGGGGAGCCCGGATCGCGGCCGTCGTGCCCGCCTACAAGGAAGAGCGCATGATCAGCCGGGTCATCGAGACGATGCCGGACTACGTCGACGACATCGTCATCGTCGACGACTGCAGCCCTGACGATACGAGCGGAGCCGTCCAGCGCGTCGGCAGCGAGCGCGTCACTCTCATCCGGCACGAGGTGAACCAGGGCGTGGGCGGCGCGATCATCACGGGTCACAAGGCCGCCCTCGAACTCGGGAGCGACGTCAATGTGATCATGGCCGGCGACGCGCAGATGGATCCGCACTACTTGCCCAAGCTCCTGGACAGCGTGACGGACGGCGGCTACGGGTTCGCCAAGGCCAACCGCTTCTATGCGCCCGAATCGTTCACCGGGATGCCGGGCTATCGCGTGTTCGGCAACATCGTGCTGTCGTTCATGACCAAGCTGACGTCGGGGTACTGGAACCTCTTCGACCCTCAGAACGGGTATACCGCAGTGCGGGCCGACGTGGTCCGCCGGCTGCCGCTGGACCGCATCGCCAAGCGCTACAGCTTCGAGAACGACCTCCTCATCCACCTGAACATCCTCCAGGTCCCCGCCGTCGACGTCCCCATACCCGCGGTGTACGGCGAGGAGGTGTCGAGCATCAAGCTGCGACGGGTGATCCCCGAGCTCCTGCACCGGCTCACCGTCGGCTTCTGGACCCGGATCTGGTATCGCTACGTGCTGTGGTCGTTCTCGCCGATCGCGCTGCTGCTCTTCCTCGGCCTCATCCTGTTCGCCTTCGGCATCGCCGTCAGCATCTGGATCCTCTTCCAGGTCTTCGGCTCGGTGATCGCGACCGCGGGGACGGTGATGCTGGCCGCGCTCCCGCTCATGCTGGGGACGCAGATGCTCATCAGCGCACTCCAGCTGGACATCCAGGCCACCCCGTCGGCTCCGACCTACCCGCCGTTCGGGGCGGTCGGAAGCGCGGGGCCTCCCGAGGAGCCGAAGCGGATCAGCCCGCCGCAGGCGCCGTAGCGACCAGGACGCCGCCACCACCGGCCGAGCGCAGCGCGGACTCGACGACCTCGAGGGTGTGCGCCGCCTCCGCCATCGTGGACAGCTGCGTCTCCTCGCCGCGCACCGCGTCGCGGAAGGCCTCCAGCTCGGCCCGCAGCGGCTCCTTCTTCGCGAACGCGAAGCGCGTCACATCCCCCTCCGAGACGCCGCGGAAAGTCGACACCGACTCCCATTCCAGCGCGACGGTACCGTTGGCATAGAACGTGAGATCGCCGGTCGCCGTGTCGGCGATGAAGGTGCCGCGCTCGCCCGTGACGACCGTGACGCGCTCCTTCATCGGGCTCAGCCAGTTGATGAGGTGATTGGCGATGACGCCGTTGCGCAGGCGGCCGGTCATCGAGATCATGTCCTCGAACGCGCGGCCGCTCTTGTGGGCGGTCTGCGCCGACACCGACTCATAGCCCGACTGAGCGACCCAGGCCGTCAGGTCCACATCGTGGGTGGCGAGGTCTTTGGCGACGCCGACGTCGCCGATGCGCCCGGGGAAGCTGCTCTGGCGGCGGGTGGCGATCTGATAGACGTCCCCGGCGTCCCCGTGGGCCAGCCGTGCGCGCAACTGCTGCAGCGCCGGGTTGAACCGCTCGACGTGCCCGACCGCGCCGACCAGTCCACGCTCGCCGAACGCCGCCGCCACCCGGTAGCCGGTCTCGGTGTCTTCGGCGATCGGCTTCTCGACCAGCGTGTGGATGCCCGCGTCCGCGAGGGCCAGCGCGGCGTCGGCGTGGAAGCGGGTGGGGATCGCCACGATCGCGATGTCCAGGCCCGCGGCGATGAGCGCTTCGACGTCGGGCAGCACGTCAAGGCCACCGGCGACGCGGTGCGGGTCTCCGCCGGGGTCGGCGACGGCCACCAGCTCGACGCCGTCCACATCGCGCAGGATCCGGGCGTGATGGCGCCCCATCATCCCGAGACCGAGAAGGCCCGCTCTCAGTCCGGCCATCAGGCGCCCGCCCCGGCGACGGCGTTCACAGCGGTCACGATGCGCTCGAGGTCGGCCTCAACCAGCGACGGGTGCACCGGCAGGGAGACGACCTCCGCCGCGGCGCGCTCGGTCTGGTCGAGGTGCAGTCCCGGCGCGAAGCGCTCGAGGGACGGCAGGCGGTGGTTGGGGATGGGGTAGTAGACCCCACTGCCCACGCCGTGCTCCTCCTTGAGCGCTTGGACGAAGCCGTCCCGGTCCTCGGGGACGCGGACGGTGTACTGGTGGTAGACGTGCCTCGCTCCGTCCGCGACCGGCGGGACGACGACGCCGCGCAGGTTCTCATCGAGGACCGCGGCGTTGTGACGGCGGGCCTCCGTCCAGGCATCGACCTTCGTCAGCTGGACGCGCCCGATGGCGGCGTGGATGTCGGTCATCCGGGCGTTGAAGCCGATGACCTCGTTCTCGTACTGGCGCTCCATGCCCTGGTTGCGCAGCAGGCGGGCGTTGCGGGCGATCCGGTCGTCGGCCGCGGCGATCATGCCGCCTTCGCCGCTGGTCATGTTCTTCGTCGGGTACAGCGAGAACATGGCGAACGCGCCGAATGTGCCGACCGGACGGCCGCCGAGCGCCGCGCCGTGTGCCTGGGCGGCATCCTCGTACAGCGCGAGGCCATGGCTGTCCGCCAGGGCGCCGAGCTCCGTCATGCGCGCGGGGTGCCCGTACAGGTGGACCGGCATGATCCCCTTGGTCCTGGCGGTGATGGCTGCTTCTACCGACGCCGGGTCCAGCGTGAACGTCTCCGGCTCGATGTCGGCGAAGACCGGGGTGGCACCGGTGAGGGCGACCGAGTTGGCGGTCGCGGCGAAGGTGAACGAGGGGACGATCACCTCGTCGCCCGGGCCGACCCCGGCGGCGAGAAGACCAAGGTGAAGGCCGGAGGTGCCGGAATTGACCGCGACGACGGGACGTCCGTCGACGAAGTGCGCCGAGAACTCTGCCTCGAAGGCGGCCACCTCGGGGCCCTGGGCGACCATTCCGCTGCGCAGGACGCGGTCGACGGCGGCACGCTCGTCGTCGCCGATGATCGGCCTGGCGGCGGGGATGAAGTCGGTCATGCGTCCTCCTCGGAAAGAATCCCGTCGGTTTCGATATACGTCCGCTCGGTGGCAGGGCAGCGCCAGCGCCCCTCATCCAGGGCGAGGAGCGGCAGCCCCGCCTGGCCTACCCAGCCGATCCGGCGGGCGGGGACGCCGGCAACCAGCGCGAAGTCGGGCACATCCTTCACCACGACCGCACCGGCGGCCACGGTGGCCCACGCGCCGATGGTGACCGGGGCAACGCAGGTGGACCGCGCGCCGATGGACGCGCCGGTGCGGATGGTCACGCCGACGGGCTCCCAGTCGTGCGCGCTCTTGAGCGAGCCGTCCGGATTGATCGCGCGCGGATACGTGTCGTTGGTGAGAACGACGGCGGGCCCGATGAACACGCCGTCCCCGAGCGAGGCCGGCTCATACACGAGGGCGTAATTCTGCACCTTGCAGTTGTCGCCCATGACGACCCCGGAGCCGACGTAGGCGCCGCGTCCCACGATGCAGTTGCGCCCGAGCCGCGCCCCCTCACGCACTTGGGCGAGGTGCCAGATCGAGGAGCCTTCGCCGATCACCGCGTCGGAGGCGACATCGGCACTCGGAACGACGCGCACGGCGGGGGGCGGGGAGTCAGCAGACACGAGCACCCAGTCTAGCCGGGGCGGGCACGCGCCTCGATTACGATGGGATCGTGACAACCGAGAGCGACGCGAGGCTTCGTCGCGTCGCCTCCATCGCCGTGCCGCTGCTCTTCCTGCTGACGCTGCTGTCGTGGGTTTTCGCGTCGCCCATCGGCTCGAGCCCGGACGACGATTTCCACCTCCCCTCGATCTGGTGCGGAATCGGCGACCGCGACGCCCTGTGCGAGCCGACGGACGACCCCGACACCCGGATGGTACCGGGGCCGGTGGTCAACGCCCCGTGCTACGCGTTCCGCTCGGACCAGAGCGCGGACTGCTGGAACCCCGTCACCGTCGACATGGTGGAGGCGGCGTGGATGAACGCGCGCGGCCTGTACCCGCCGGTGTTCTACGGGGTGATGAGCCTCTTCGTCGGACCCGACGTCACGACCTCCGTCCTGGCGATGCGCGTGTTCAACTCGGCGCTGACCGTTGGGCTGCTGACCGCGACGTTCTTCGCGCTTCCCCGATCGACGAGACCCGCCCTGGTCGTCTCCGTCGTGGCCACCTCCGTCCCCCTCGGACTCTTCGTCTTCGCCTCGACCAACCCGTCCTCCTGGGCTCTGCTGTCGGCCGCCGTCGTGTGGGTGAGCCTGTACGGAGCGCTGCGCACGACGGGCCGGCGACAGATCGTCCTGGCGGGGCTCGCCGTGCTGGCGACCCTCCTCGGGGCGGGGGCGCGCGCCGATGCGGGCGTGTTCGCGGTGTTCGGGGTGCTCCTCGCTGCCGTGCTCGGCCTGCGCCGCGGCCGGCCGCCCGTCGTCCCCGCGATCGCCGCGGCGCTGATCGTGGTGACCGCCGCCGCCTTCTACTTCACCTCCGGGCAGGGAGGGGTGCTCGCCTCCGGGCTCCCGAACGAGAATCCGCCGCTGTCCGGTTCGCAGCACCTCAGCAACCTGCTCGAACTCCCCCAGCTGTTCACGGGCGCTTTCGGCGCGGTGGGGCTGGGATGGCTCGACACGCAGCTGCCCGCGAGCGTGCATGTGCTGGCGTTCGGGGTCTTCTGCGCGGCCGTCTTCATCGGCATCCACCGCGTCCGGCCGCGACGCGCCGTGGCCCTCGCGCTGGCGGCTGCCGCGCTCTGGGCGGTTCCCCTGGTGCTCCTCGCGCAGTCGCGCTCCATCGTCGGGACGACGGTGCAGTCGCGCTATGTGCTGCCGCTCATGATCATCCTCGTCGGCGTGGCCACCCTCGCGCCGCGCATCGTCCAGGCATGGCGCGGACCGCGCTCCTTCGTGGCCGCGCTGGCGCTGGCGTTCGCGATGTCGCTCGCGCTCCACGACAACATCCGTCGCTACACCGTGGGTCAGGACAGCAACGCCCTGGATCCCGGCGCCGGAGCGGAGTGGTGGTGGAGCGCGGCACCGTCACCGCTCGTGGTGTGGCTGGGGGGCTCCGCAGCGTTCGCGGCGGCGCTGGGGCTGCTGTGGCTCGTGGTCGCACGGCTCGACGACGACCAGCCGACATCTGAGCGGACGTCGCGAGACGACGAGCTCGTTCACACGTCCTTGTAGCGCAGGCCAGCCCACGCGCCGCGCGATGCGGCACGGATCTTGGTCCATCGATCTGTCTCGCGCAGCAGCACCTTGATCCAGGCCTTCGTCGTGAAGGCCAGGTCCTCCCAGAACCAGCGGCCGAACCCGTACCGGCGGATGACGATGACGCGGTTGCGCGCCATGTGGAACTGCCGCATCGGCGAGTAGTTCGACAGATACACCCGGCGGCCGAGCAGGCGGACGGGATCGGAATCGCCGAAACGGTGGTCCAGCAGCGCGTCGAAGACCTTGTAGTTGTGAAACCCCTTCGCGCGGGCCCGCAGGCTGATGTCGTGGTCGACGTAGTCGATGAAGAGCGCTTCGTCGTGCAGGCCGATCCGCTCCAGCAGCCGGCGGGAGAACAAGGCTCCCGAGCTGATGAGCACGTCGACCTCTCGCGCGCCGTCGCCGGTCTCACGGCGGTACACGACCCCGGTGGCGTGCGACCGCAGTGCCGGGGCGATGATCCCGGCCGTGTCTCCGGCGGCGGCATGGGCGGCAAGAAGCCGGGCCAGCATTCCGGCGGTGACGGTGCTGTCCTGATCGAAGATCCAGACGAAATCGGCGCCCGCGTCGAGGGCGGCCCGCATGCCGGCATTGAACCCGGCGGCCACGCCGACGTTGCCGGGCTGCTCGAGGACGGTGACGCGGTCGTCCGCCGCCACCGGTGCGAGGACGGCTCGAGACGCCTCGTCTGGCGAGTTGTTGACGAGGTACACCTCGTCCGCCTCCGCGAGCAGCGCCCGCACGTTGTCGGCGATGTCGGCCTCGGGGTGGTACGCGAGCACCACGCCGGCGACCCGTCGTCCCGTGCGGCCGTTCATTCGGGGTCCTCCTGTCACAATGGCCTCGCCGCCTCCAGACGCGTACGCAGGTACGCCCAGAACCGGGCTTTCAGTTCGATCATCCCGAGGTACTGGTTCGAGTCCTCGCTGGTGAGTTCGACCGGTGTGTCGACCTTCTGCACGCGCCATCCGCGCGATGCGGCGTAGGCACTCGCCCACAGGTCTTCGATGAAGGCGAACCGGCCGGGGAGCCGGAGGAAGAATCCGAGCTCGCGCACGAGCGCCGCGTCGCACACCGTGCCGCCGGTGCCCACGTACTGCGCGGCCTCGCCGGCGACGGCGTTGCGACGCTCCCAGTACTGGTCGAGGATGACGAAGGCCCAGAAACCCGCGTAGGTGCGGGGCGAGTACGCGGCGAGGAGATCTCGGACGAACGTCGCGGACGGGTCGAGGTCGTCGTCCAGCATCACGAACGGCGTCGACGGCGCGTCGCGGGTGATGCTGCGGGCGACGAGAAAGCGGGCGATGCCGCCGATGTTGACCCGACTGCTGTGGTAATCGATGGCGGCGATGGCGCCGGTGGCGCCGAACGCCTCGATCTCACCGAGGTAGTGCCGGTCATTGACCGGCTTGTTGTTCCAGAAGATGACGCGCAGTGGCGGGGCGCCCTCCTGCTCGGCCAGCAGCTGCAGCGTCCGGCGGATGCGCTGGGGCCGGTTCCACAGGCACACGATGACGGGGAGTGCGTCGTGCGGGGCCGCTCCCACGATCCGAGCCAGCCACACGCCGAAGATCGCCTGACGCACCGTCTCGAACCGCCACACCGCGCGGCGCGCCGCACCGCCCGCGAGCCGGGGAAGGGATGCCGCGAACCGCGGTGCGGCACGCGGCCGATGCACGACGCGGCCGGCGACGCGTCGCGCCCGGTCGATCAGGCCTCGTGCGCGCCGAGAGGCCACGGGGGTGTCCGCCACGAGCTCAGCTGCTCACGACGCGAGCTCGCCGTGGTCGATGAACTCCGGCGCCAGGTGGACGATCCCCGCCGAGAGCGCGTACTGCTCGACGTTGAACGAGCACGCCAGCCGCGCGTCGTCGAGGTGGCGCCCCGCCTCGTCCATGAGCGAGACGTTGACGAAGTACTTGCCGGTGCCGAACCGGGCGTCCCTCAGCAGGAACTCGACCCGGCGCCGGCCCAGCAGGGTCGGCGGGTGCATTCCCATCCGATCCGTCGTCGTGCCGTATACGCCGGTGCCGAGGACCGAGTCGATCTGGATCGCACAGCGCCAGCGCTCGACGGGCGCCTCGGACTCCACGTCGACGGTGATGCGGATGTCGCTGCCCGGGGTGACCTCGCCGGCGGCGTTCCCGCCGATCACCTCGAGCTCGGCACCGAGGATCCGCGGCTCCGCGATCGGGGGCTCCGGTTCGGCGGCGGCCGCCTTGTCGTCCTCGGCGATGCGCCGCTCGTCGAGGATGTCGCGGAAGCGCGCCACGGCGATCGCCGGATCGCCGTCGTAGACGATGCGGCCCGCGTTGAGGAGGACGGCGCGGTCGCACAGCTCGGTGATCTGACCGAGCGAATGGCTGACGATGACGATCGTGCGGCCCTCGGCCTGGAACGAGCGGATCTTGTCGAGGCACTTCCGCTGGAACGCCTCGTCGCCGACGGCCAGCACCTCGTCCACCAGGAGGATGTCGGGGTCGGTGTGGACCGCGACGGCGAAGGCAAGGCGCACGTACATGCCCGACGAGTAGAACTTCACCTGCGTGTCGATGAAGTCGCCGATGCCCGAGAACGCCACGATGTCGGCGAACTTGCCCTCGGTCTCTTCGCGGCTCATGCCCAGCACGGAGGCGTTCAAGTAGACGTTCTCGCGGCCGGTGAGATCGGGGTGGAACCCGGCGCCGAGCTCGAGCAGTGCGGCGAGGCGTCCCCGCTCCTCGACCGTCCCCTCCGTCGGATCGATGATGCCGCCGATGACCTTGAGCAGCGTGCTCTTGCCCGAGCCGTTGTGCCCGATCAACCCGATGGTGCTGCCGGCCTGGATCGCGAGGCTCACGTCGCGCAGCGCCCAGAAGTCCTGGCGGTGCCGGCGCCCTGCGCGCCCGAGCGTGACGATGCGCTCCTTGATGGACGAGTCCTTGCGCACGACGAAGCGCTTGGAGACGTTGCTGATGCGCACCACGTCGGGCGCGTTCATCGTGATGGCGGGCGTGGTCAAGATCTCACAGCTCCTGGGCGAAGTTGCCCTGCAGACGCAGGAAGACGCGGTGGCTCACGAACAGCAGCACGAGCCCGATCAGGAGGGCGACGACCAGGCGCAGCAGCAGATCCGACGGCTGCGGGACGTCCTCGCCGGCGACCCAGAACGCCTTCTGGAACCCGATCACGGCGAGCGTCAGCGGGTTGTTGGTGTAGATGTCCAGCAGGATCGGGGCGTTCTTCAGCTGGTCGCTGACCATCTGCCACGAGTACACGATGGGACTGGCCCAGAACAGCAGCATCGTCCCGAGCTCCACAAGGTACTGCACGTCGCGCAGGTAGACGTTGACCGCGCTGAACAGCAGACCCAGGGCGGTGCCGTAGACCACGATGACCGCGAGGGCGGGGAAGAAGTAGAAGAACTCGGGGTGCAGCGGCGGCTTGCCGACCAGGATGGTGGCGGCGATGAGCAGGGCCAGCTGGATCAGGAAGTTGAACAGGGCCGAACCCACGCTCGCGAGCGGAAACACCTCTCGCGGGACGAAGACCTTCTTCACCAGACCGGCGTTGCCGAGGATCGAGCCGGTCGCGCCGATCACGATCTCGGTGAACAGCCCCATCGCGGTCAGCCCGGCGAAGATGTAGACAGCGAAGTCCGGGATGCCGCGAGCCGCCGCCAGGAACTGGCCGACGACGACGAAGTAGATGCCCAGCTGCATCAGCGGCCGCGCAAGCGACCAGAAGAACCCGAGGGTGGAGTCCTTGTAGCGGGCCTTCAGGTCGCGGCGGATCAGCAGGTCCAGCATCTCGCGATGCGACAGGATCGACCCCACCGAGCCCCACAGCTCGCGGGGCTTGAGACCTGCCGGTGCGCCGACGGAGCGCATGGGGAGTGCGTCGATACGCGCGAAGCGCGCGGCTGCGCTCGATTCGGGCGAAGTGGACATCCTGAAGATCCTACCGCCCGGGTTCCTGAGCAACCGCCCTGCTCAGCGGCGGCGAGGAATCCGTCGCAGCGCCTTGCCGAGCACGGCCTCGCGCCCCACGACGCGTCGGAGCGCCGCTCCCGTGCCGGGATGGTGGAGGCGGAACCACATCCGCGCGAAGTCGATGAGCCGGCCGTCGCCGACATTGCCGGCGCCGCGCAGGTAGTGGATGGCATCGACCGTGTCGCCCGGGAGCGTCGCGGTCAGCTGATCCAGCTTGTACTCGAGGGCGGTGTGGCTGATCGACATGTACTCGGGCGTGGCCACGGTCCGGGTGTGGTAGCCGAGCTCCCCCGCGGCGTACGACGGCATGCGCTCCAGCACATGGGCGAGCCCGCCGTCCGCGTACGTCTCGCTGCCCCCGAACTGCTCGTACGACCACGGCTCCGTCAGGAGGAGCCGCAGCGCCTCGGGCCGGCCGATGAACATCGAGCCGTACGGCGCGAGCGGCGAGACGTCGTCCAGCGGGACGCGGATGCCGAGTCGATCGCACAGCGCTGCCACACCGTCCTTGTTCGCCCACCAGGCGCGCCCGAGCGTGGGGTAGCCGATGTGGATCATCGGCGGGTAGACCAGACCGAGGCCCGGCTCCCGCTGGAAGAGCGCGACGAGGTTGGCGGTGTGGCCGGGGCTGTCCAGCAGGTTGCGGAACTGCTGCTCCTTGAAGTGCCGACCGATGTTGAAGCCGTCCTGCGGCGTCTTCTTCGAATGCAGCTTCACCACCAGGTCGTAACCGCCGTCGACGACCACGTCCCGACAGCCGACCAGGAAGGCGCTCTGGTCACGGCCGTCGTTGGAGTCGACGACGCGGACCTCGATCGACCCCCGCGGCGCCCCGTGCTCCGAGATGATCGAGCGGATCCGGTCCGCCCGGTCGGTGTCCGTGGTGGTGACCACGAGGTCGTAGGGACCAGGGAGCGTGTCCACCCGGTCGAGCATCTCCCCTGTCATCTCCACGTAGAAGATGTGGAGGATCGCGACGGTGCGCAGCGGCTGCGCGGGGTCGTACGAGAGATCGACGCCGGGGAGGACCTCGAGCATCCCGGCATCCGCGTTCAGCACTTTCGGCTCGACGTTGCGCGCGAGGTTCTGCCAGAACAGCGGCATGGGATAGCCGTACCCCTCGAGCCGGGCGACCAGCTCACGGCCGATGACCGCGTGGCGATCCAGGAACGGCGGGTAGTGGAAGAACGGCCGGCGCTTGATCACCGGGCATCCGTCCGCCAGCAGCAGGTCGGGATTGAACAGCGCCGGGTGGTCGGTCGGATACTCCGCCGACGGGAAGGCCACGTCGTGCGAGAAGCCCCGCGTGGCGAAGTAGTGGGTGAACACCGCCTCATGCGCGAGCACCGCGTCGAAGTACGTCGGCATCTCGGGAAGGTCGCGCCAGTAGTCGCGCCACGCGTCCGAGAGGAACATGCTGCGCCGCACCGCCACCCAGAACGACTGGAGGTGGTAGTGGAGGACGCCCTTGCCCGTGAACGGATTCGGCTCCTCGCGGGCGTGGTCCGTCATGCCCCAGAAGTGCGTCGGCCGCTCGGCCATCCGCTGCAGCACCGGCGCGTAGGGACGGACAGGGCCGAACCATGTGTCGTTGGTGAAGATGATCTCGTCGTACTCCGCGACCGCGTCACCGAGGCGCTCCAGCGCGGCCTTGTGCGCCCAGATGTCGAAGCCCTCGTTCGACCGGACGAGGATGTCGTCGGCGACCGGCTCGAGCTTGGCCCGCCCTTCTGCCGAGAGCGACCCGTTGACCACGACGAGGATGTGCGCGGCGTCGTCGCGCATGCCCTGCAGCGCATACGGGATGTAGTCGTCCACTCCCCCGCGGCGATCCCAGACGACATAGACGACCAGGCGTCGTCCGTCGGGCGGGAAGGCGAGGGCGGGCGGGACGGCGGATCCGTCGGCGACCACGGGTCAGCGCAGCCGCTGCTCGAGCGCCTTGAGCAGATACGAGCCGTAGCCGCTCTTGACCAGAGGCTCGGCGCGGCGGCGGAGCTCGTCGTCGGTGAGGAATCCCATGCGCCAGGCGACTTCCTCCGGGCAGCCGATCGACAGTCCCTGCCGCTTCTCGACGGTGCGGATGAAGTCGGTCGCCTCGGCCAGCGAGTCGAAGGTCCCGGTATCGAGCCACGCCGTCCCGCGGGGCAGGAGCTCGACCTGGAGCGCGCCGCGCCGCAGGTACTCCAGGTTCACATCGGTGATCTCCAGCTCGCCGCGCGGCGACGGCTTCAGGTTCTTCGCGATCTCCACGACGTCGTTGTCGTAGAAGTAGAGTCCGGGGACGGCGTAGTTGCTCTTGGGCTGCGCGGGCTTCTCCTCCAGCGACACCACCTTGCCGTCGGCGTCGAACTCCACGACGCCGTACGCCGTCGGGTCGTCGACCCAGTAGCCGAACACGACGCCGCCGTCGAGGTCGGTGTACTGGCGGAGGCGGGTGCCCATCCCCTGGCCGTAGAAGATGTTGTCACCCAGCACGAGCGCGGCCGAGTCGGACCCGATGTGGTCCTCGCCGAGGACGAAGGCCTGCGCCAGCCCGTCGGGCGAGGGCTGCGTCTTGTACGTCAGCGAGATGCCGAACCGCTCACCGTCGCCGAGGAGACGCTGGAACTGGTCGGCATCCTGCGGCGTCGTGATGATGAGGATGTCTTGGATCCCCGCGAGGAGCAGGGTCGACAGCGGATAGTAGATCATCGGCTTGTCGTAGACGGGGACGAGCTGCTTGGAGATGCCGAGGGTGATCGGATGCAGCCGCGAACCCGTGCCGCCGGCCAGAATGATGCCACGCATGACGTCAAGTGTCGCTGATGCGACGATCCCGCTCAAACCGGGCGACGGCGGACGGTCAGATCGGCGACTGCGAGAAGTCCAGGAGCGCGTCGGCGAATGCCCTGGCCGCCGCGCCGGCAGCACGGGTCGCCGAGGCGTGCCCGTTGTGACGGATCTCCGTCCACACGGCGTCATCGCCGAGCGCGTCGTCCAGCGAGCGACGCAGCTGGTCGAGGTCACCGCGCGAGAAGAGCAGCGCGTTGTAGCCGTCGAGCACCTCGTGTGCGAGCCGGCCGTCGACGGGGGCGAGGTAGACGGCGCCGCAGGACATGAGGGCGAACGGCTCGAGGCTGGACTGGTGCTCGACGAGGTCCACCACCGCGCGGGGCTTCAACGCCGCGACCTCCACCGGTGAGGCCCCGGACTCCAGATGGACGGCGCGTGCGCCCGGGCCGGCCGCCGCCGCCTCTGCCACGCGGCGCTCCGCCGGGCCGGCCCCGATCGTCACAACGACGTCGTCGGCAGCCTCCGGCAGCGGGTCGGGCTCGAGCGCGGGCGGGATCCGGCGCCTTGTCTCCCACGCGGCCTCGGCCTGCAGCTGCGCGGCGGTCCACCGGTTGGGGGCGATGTAGTCGAACTCGGGGCGGTAGCCGGCGATGATCCGGGACTGCGTCTCGACGTCGTGGGGGTGCCGGATGCTCTCGACCGCAGGCAGCAGATACACCGGGAGGGAGCCGGCCGTCGAGGCGAGCCAGACCGTTTCCGCGGCGCCCTCGTCGCACGCCACGGCGATCCCGCGGCGCTCCCCCAGTTCCGCGACGAGCGCGTCGTCCGGCCCGGGCCCATCCGCCTCCCGCACGGCGACGACGCGTCCGTCGGCGGCGAGCGCCGCCGCCAGCGCCTCGACGTAGCGGCGCCACGGGGCGTCGGAGGCCGGCCCCACGACAAGATCCACCGGCGCGTCGGCGCCGCGGCGGCGCGCGAGGAACTCGTCCTCCCACCGCCGCCAGAACCGCCGCATCGAGGCCAGCTCGCGCTGACCCTGGCTGTAGCCTCGGGACGCCGACTCGTGATGGACCAGCATCGCCGCAGGCTGATAGAAGCAGCGGATGCCGCGCCCCCACGCCCGCAAGCCGTAGTCGACGTCTTCGAACCCCAGCCAGAACTCGTCGTCGAGCAGTCCGACCCGGTCGAACGCCTCCCGGGTGATGTAGACGCAGGCACCGGAGATCGACCGGTTGTAGCCTGCGACGTTGGCGGTCGGCTTGGTGGCCGGCGACCCGACGTGGAGGTGCCCGAACCACTGCGGGGCCAGGAGGCGTGCGTAGTACGTCCCCGCGTACTGTATGCGGCCGTCGGGGTAGACCAGCTTCGGGCTGACCATGCCGATGGCCGGGTCCAGCGCGTACGCGGAGTACTGCAGGGCCTCGAGCCAGCCGGGCTTGGCGACGATGTCGCTGTTGAGCAGGATGATGTCGTGCCGGGCGAGCTGCATGCCGACGTTGACCGTCCCTGCGAAGCCAAGACGGCGGTCCTTGAGCACCACCGTGACCCTGTCGCTCTCGAGCTGCTTCAGCTGCTCGGAGACCTGCGGGTCGATGAAGTCGTCGACGATGATGACCTCGTACTCGGCTCCGCGGCAGGTCTCCTCGATGCTGGCGAGCGCCGCCGTGAGCAGCGGAACATCGTTGTAGCTCGGTATGACGATGCTCACCGGCCGTGCGTGGGCGGCGAACCACGCCACCATCTCGGGGTTCGCGGTGATCCCCCGGGTGTTGAGACCATAGGATCGCTCCGTCCTGGCCGAGCGGATTCGGGCCACGACGGGATCGGGCAGCTTTCGGATCGCGCGGCGAGCGATGCGCGCGGGGATGTCTGACATGAACGCGTTCCACTCGACGAATACGGAAACCCCATGCTAACGACTCCTCCCCCCGCCTCCCCGCGCCGGCCCCGCGTCGTGGTCGTCACCGCCGACGTGGTGGGCGCCCGCATGGCCGGCCCCGGCATCCGATTCGTCGAGATCGCGACGCAGCTGACGCAGGTCGCCGACGTCACGCTCGCCGTCGGGATCGAGGGGAGCGAGACCGAGAGCCTCGCCGGTCGCGGGTTCGCCGTCCGCGAGTTCCGCGGCCGCGACGAGCTCGTCGCCCTCGTGAGCGCGCACGACGTCGCCTTCTGTCAGCTCATCGACGACGAGGTCGTCCGTCAGGGCGCCGCGGCCGGATGCCGGTTCGTGTTCGACCTCTACAACGCCCTTCCCGCCGAGGCCATCGGGGCCGAGCGGATCGGCGGCTTCGACACTCAGCCGCAGATGGACGACGTCTTCAGCGACGTGCTGTCCTTCTTCCGCTTCTGCATGCGCGCCGGCAGCTACTTCGTGACCTCCAACGAACGGCAGCGCGACTTCTGGGTGGGGTACATGATGTCTGCCGGCGGGTTGCTGCCGAGCGATCTGCGCGGTCGCCACACGTCCGACCTGATCGGGCTCGTGCCGTTCGGCATGGAGGACGGCGAGCCGCACGCCGACCGGCGAGCCATTCGCGGCGAGCTCGGCATCGGCGAGGACGACCTGGTGCTCCTGTGGGCCGGCGGGATCTGGGACTGGTTCGACGCCGAGACGCCGATCCGCGCCGTCGCCGAGCTCCGCCGTGAGCGCCCCGACGTGCACCTCGTCTTCTACGGGACGACGCATCCGAACTCCCTCATCGGCAAGCCGAAGACGGTCGAGCGGGCGGAGGAGGTCGCCCGGGAGCTGGGTGTGCTGGGCGCGGGCGTGCACTTCATCGAAGGGTGGGTGCCGGCGGCCGAGCGCGCCGCCTACCTGCTCGACGCGGACGTCGCGATCTGCGCGCACAAGGAGTCGTTCGAGACCCGCTACGCCTTCCGCACGCGGGTCCTCGACCACTTCTGGGCCACTCTGCCGAGCATCGTGACCGAGGGCGACTGGTTCTCGGAGTACATCCGCGCCGGCGACCTCGGCGACGTCGTCGGCTACGGCGATGTCGCCGGCACGGTCGACGCGATCCGGGACCTCTCCGATCGGCGTCGGCGCGAGCAGGTCCGCGGCCACGTGGCGGCGATCCGCGACGACTGGCGCTGGTCGGCGACGACGTCCGACCTGCGGTCCGTCGTCGCGGACTGGGAGACCAGGCTGCTGCCGCGCGACGTGCCCGCGCGGGAGCACCCGGAGCCGGTGCCGACGGCGCCCGGCCGCCTCGCGAGGGCCCGCGCCGCCGCATCCCGCTCGCCCCTCGGTGCGGTCTACCGCGCTCTACGCCGGCGTCTCGGGGCGCTCGTCCGCGCGCTCCGTCAGCGGCACGCCCGCTGAGCCGGCGCCGGCGACGCGGCCGTAGAAGTCGGCGACGGAGTTCAGGACGTCCGGCCAACGGTATTGCGCCGCCGTCGCCAGCCCGGCGCGGCTGAGCCGCTCACGTTCCGCGGGGTCGTCCAGAAGGCGGGTGATCGCCGCCGCGAGGGCGGCGTCGTCGTCCTGTGGTACCACGACGCAGTTCTCGCCGTCCCGGCAGAAGTCGCGGTTGCCGTGCGAGTCGGTGGTGATCACGGGACAGCCGGCGGCCATCGCCTCGAGGATCGGCAGGCAGAAACCCTCGTGGCGCGACGTCTGCACGAACAGCGTCGCGGTGTTGTAGAGCTCGTTCACCTGCGCATCACGCGGGAGCAGTCGATAGTCCACCCGCGGGTCGGTCACGATGTCGGGCTCGCTCCCGAACAGCAGCAGCGTGGGGCGATCCTCGCCGAGACGGCGCCACGCGCGCTCGGTCATGGCGAAGTTCTTCTGGAAGAACGATCGCCCGAGGGCCAGCACCGTGCGCTCGTCGCGCTGCCAGCCCGGGATCTCGTGGAACACGTCCGGGTCGTAGCCGTTGGGGATGAGCGTCGTCTGCAGACCCACCTCCGCGAGCTCCTCGCGCTGATACGTCGCCTCCGTGAGCGCCAGGTGCTCCCTGCGGTAGCTCGCGACGACCGCCGCCTGCGCGACGGGGTCGTCTGGGTAGAACCAGGTCTCGAACTCCTGCACGAGATAGACCGGGATGCCGTGGCTCACCGTGGCGAGCCAGACCACCTCCGCGGTCTCCCACCACGTCGCCACCTTCACGGCGTCCTCATTGCGCAGCGAGAGGAGGAGGTCCTCGTAGTTGCGGAACATCGCCACCGGGACCCGGAGGTCGAACCAGGTCGGCGCGTCCTGCAGCGACCAGATCTCGACCTCGAACCCCCGGTCCGCCAGACCGTTGGCCAATTCGAACACGATGCGGATGCCGCCGCTGATCGAGGTCGCATTGAGCACGAAGATGACACGGCGCGTCCCGGCATCCGTCGTCGTCTGCCGCTCGAGAAGCCACCGGCGCTGCTCTCCTTCGAGCTTCAGCTGCGGCAGGGTCCGCACCGGCATGACGGTGGTGCTGAAGCACAGGGTGCGGAAGTTCCCCGCCCAGCCGTGGCGCACAAGCCGGCCGACCTGGGCGTCGAGATCGAGCCCGGCGAGGTGCCGGCGCGCGATGTCGACCCGATCGATCGCCGTGGAGGTCGCGTACAGCCCGTGCGCGGCGGCCGTCAGCACATAGCGGGGAATGCGGCTCTGTCCGTAGTCGCGCTCTCCGGGGAGCGACGGCGCGACGGCGCCGGTGCGACGGTCGATCTGATATCCCGCCGCGACCGAGCCGTTCGCTGCGTACGCCGGCGTGACGAATCCGATCTCCTGGTCATGGTGGTATTCGTAGGCCGCGTGCTGCAGCTGGACGATCGTCTCGACGGGCGGCAGGGGCTGGGAGGCGTCGATGAGCACGAGGTCCCAGCGACGTCGCTCGCGATGCATCCAGTCGTGGATCTCGGCCAAGTCGATCGCCGGCGCGTCACCGGTCCCGGCGGCGACGGTGTAGGCGTTCACGGGGATCTCGCCCGCGTGAGCGGCGATCTCGGGGGTCAGCAGGAAGTGGGCGCGGAGCAGTCCGTGCCCCCGCCGCAGCCACGCCCGCACATCGTCGACGGGCGTCCCGTAGACCACGACCACCACATGCTTCCAGTTCAAGCGGTGCCACGCGGCGGCGCGCGCGGGAGTCAGGGTGGTCGTGACGCCCTGCGCGTAGGTGGCACCCGGCCCGGAGCCCGCGGCCACGACGGTCTGGCGGTGCTGCGCGTAGCGTCGCGGGCCGAGGCGCAGCAGCACCGCGCTCTCGGCGAGCGCGCCGGCGGCGCGCTCGACGATCCGTGCGGCAGAGCGCGCGCCGCGTGCGATGAGCTGCTTGAGCATGATCCCCCCGTGCTGTGGTCGCAGGTGAGAGTGTAGGCCGCGGGCGTGGGCCGCGCGTGACCGCGATCCGCACGGCGCGGGGGCCGGTCCTGCGCGACGGTATCTTGGATGCGACCACGTCGGCGAGCCCCGCGCGACCCGAGCGCGAGGCGGTATGCCGGCACGACGAGAGAACTTTATGATCGCCATGACCATGATGGTCCGCGACGAGGCGGACATCGTCGGGACGATGATCGAGCATCACCTCGCGCAGGGCATCGACCTCTTCCTGGTGACGGACAACGGCTCGGTCGACGGCACGCGCGAGATCCTCGAGGCCTTCGCCGCCGACGGCAGGATCGAGCTCGCGCACGACCCCCGGCACCTGAAGCAGCAGCACGCGGTGGTGACGCAGATGTCGCGTGAGGCGGCGCGCCGCGGCGCGGTGTGGGTGCTCAACGCCGACGCCGACGAGTTCTGGGTGTCCAAGACCCCCGGTCGGACGATCAAGGACGAGCTCGCAACCATCGATCCCGCCATCGGCGCGTTCGAGGTGCCGGTGATCGACATGACGGGTGCGGGCGCGGACGCCGGCACCGGCCTCCAGCGGCTGATCTACCGCGATCACCGGCCGGATGAGCTGTTGCACGAACTGGGCATCCATGCGCACGCGACGCCCGACGTCGCCTTCGTCGCACGCGAGGACGTGGAGGTCGCCCAGGGCAACCACTTCGTGAACATCGAGCCCCACGGCAGCCTCGCCGAGGGTCAGGGCCTGGAGGTCTACCACTTCCCGTGGCGGTCGCTGGCCCAGTTCGCGCGCAAGGTGGAGAACGCCGGGCGCGCGTACGAGGCCTCTCCCCACCTGCGCCCCAGCGCCAATCACCACGGCATGCGCGACTACCGCCGGTTTCAGGACGGACTCCTGCGCACCTCCTACATCGCGCGCCATCCGTCCGCGGAGGAACTCGCCGAGGGCCTCGCCCGAGGGTGGTTCGTCGAAGACCGGCGGATCGCCGACGCGCTGCCGTCCGCCGTTCCCGATCAGCCCATTGCCGCAGCGGACGAGGAGCTGGAGCGCGTGATCATGTCGCGGGTGCGTCCGCTGGAGGCGCGGCTGCTGCGGTTGGAGCAGGAGAAGCGCCAGGCGACCGACGACCTCGACTTCGCCCGGCGCCACATCGCCGAACTCGATGCGCTGGTCGCCTCGCTCCGCGAGGAATCCGACGGCGCCCGGCGCGAGCGGGAAGCCGTGCAGGAAGAGCTCGCGGAGATCAACCGCAGCCGCGTCGTGCGGGCCGCGCGCCGCGTCGGATGGCTCGCCCCACGCTGAGCAGCCCAGCCGGCCGATCGGCGAACCCGGGGGGCGCCGGTATCCTGGTCCGATGCGCAGACTGCTCGTGACCGGCGGTGCCGGATTCATCGGCTCCAACTTCGTCCACCACGTCATCGGGCACACCGACGATCACGTCACCGTCCTGGACAAGCTCACCTACGCGGGCAATCGGGCGTCGCTGGAAGGCCTCCCTGGGGACCGCTTCCGGTTCGTCGAGGGCGACATCGCCGACGCCGCACTCGTGGACGAGCTGTTCCGCGACGCGGACGCCGTCGTGCACTATGCGGCGGAGTCGCACAACGACAACTCGCTGCACGACCCGCGTCCGTTCCTGGACACCAACATCATCGGCACCTACACGCTGCTGGAAGCGGCCCGCCGCCACGGCACGCGGTTCCACCACATCTCCACCGATGAGGTGTACGGCGATCTCGAACTGGACGACCCGGAGCGTTTCACCGAGAACACCCCGTACAACCCGTCGAGCCCGTACTCCTCGACCAAGGCGGGCTCCGACCTCCTCGTGCGCGCCTGGGTGCGGTCCTTCGGCGTGCAGGCGACGATCTCCAACTGCTCCAACAACTACGGGCCGTACCAGCACGTGGAGAAGTTCATCCCGCGCCAGATCACCAATGTCCTGCGCGGCATCCGTCCGAAGCTGTACGGCGCAGGCGAGAACGTGCGCGACTGGATCCACGCCGACGACCACTCGTCCGCGGTGCTGACCATCCTCGACAAGGGCGTGATCGGCGAGACGTACCTCATCGGCGCGGACGGCGAGAAGAACAACAAGCAGGTGGTCGAGCTGATCCTCACCACCATGGGTGAGCCGGCGGACGCGTACGACCACGTCACCGATCGCGCCGGGCACGACCTGCGCTATGCGATCGACTCGACCAAGCTGCGCTCCGAGCTCGGCTGGGCGCCGCAGTTCGGGGACTTCGAGGCGGGCCTCGCGGCGACCATCCAGTGGTACCGCGACCACGAGGACTGGTGGGCGCCGGCGAAGGACGCAACCGAGGCCTTCTACGCCGCAAAGGGCCAGTGATGACGCAGTTCGGCAAGGCTCTCGCGCCGACGAAGACACCCATTCCGGGCCTGGTGGTCTGGGAGCTGCCGGTACACGGTGACAGCCGCGGCTGGTTCAAGGAGAACTGGCAGCGCGAGAAGATGGTCGCCGCCGGCCTGCCCGACTTCGGACCGGTGCAGAACAACATCTCGTTCAACGACGCGGTCGGAACGACGCGCGGGATCCACGCCGAGCCGTGGGACAAGTTCGTCTCCGTCGCCACGGGGCGGATCTTCGGGGCGTGGGTGGACCTGCGCGAAGGTCCCACATTCGGCGCGGTGTTCACGACCGAGATCGACCCGTCGCGTGCGATCTTCGTCCCGCGTGGAGTGGGCAACGCGTATCAGACCCTCGAGCCCGACACCGCCTACGTCTACCTCGTCAACGACCACTGGTCGCCGCAGGCCTCGTACACGTTCCTCAACCTCGCCGACGAGACCGCGGCGATCGAGTGGCCCATTCCACTCAGCGACGTCGAGATCTCGGAGAAGGACCTGGCCCACCCCCGCCTCGACGCCGTCACGCCCGTGCCGCCTCGCCGCACGCTGGTCATCGGCGCCTCGGGACAGCTGGGACGCGCGCTGCGCGCGGAGCTCGGCGACGCCGCGCACATCGAGTACGCGACGCGAGCCGACCTGGACCTGGCGGCACCCGATGTCGCCGCCCAGCGTCGTTGGCGCGACTACCGCGTCATCATCAACGCGGCGGCCCACACCGCTGTCGACGCAGCCGAGACCGCGGACGGGCGGCGCGAGGCATGGGCCGTCAACGTGGGCGGCGTGTCGACGCTTGCGCGGATCGCCGCCGAGAACGACATCACGCTCGTGCACGTGTCGAGCGATTACGTCTTCGACGGGTCGCTCGACCGCCCCTACACCGAAGCCGACCCGCTGTGCCCGCTCGGCGTGTACGGCCAGAGCAAGGCGGCCGGCGACGCGATCGTGAGCACGGTGCCGCGCCACTACATCGTCCGGACGTCGTGGGTGATCGGCGACGGGAAGAACTTCGTGCGCACCATGGCGTCGCTGGCAGAGCGCGGCGTCGACCCGAGCGTCGTGGACGATCAGTTCGGGCGGCCGACGTTCACCGTCGACATCGCCCGGGCGATCCGGCATCTGGTCGACTCCGGCGCGGACTACGGCGTCTACAACGTGACGGGCGCGGGGGAACCCACCGCCTGGGCGGACGTGGCGCGCGCGGTCTTCTCTGCGCTGGGTCATGACGAAGCCCGGGTGAGCGGCGTGAGCACCGCCGACTACTTCGCGTCGGCGACCGGCCCGATCGCCCCCCGCCCGGTCAACAGCGTTCTGGCCCTCGATCGGATCACCGGTGCGGGCTACGAGCCCGCGCCGTGGCGCGAGCGCCTGCGCGACTACCTCCGCTGAGGGCTCGTCTGGTACGACGCGTCGCGGTGAGCGCAGCGGCCGGTCGCCGCCGGCGCGGCGCTCACCGCGATCACTCTGTCAGCAGCGCACGGAGCGGAACACCCCGTCGCCGAGCGCCGCAGGCCCCCCGACCAGCGACAGCGTCGCGGCTCCGTGGCTGATGGCGTAGTTCTTCGCCACTCCGGTGAGGCATGTCGCGAAAGTGACCAGCAGCGGCGCCTTCTGCCGGGCCGCCAGGAGCGTGCCGGTCAGCGCGTCGGGGAAATTCTCGCCGGAGGCGACGAACACGTTCGGCGCGGCGGCGGGGTACGCCGACGCCGCCAGCAGCGCGCTGGTCTCCCAGCGGTTGCCGCCGCCCTTGCGGTCCACCGTGATCCCGAGCCCGCGCAGCTGCGTCGCGATGCCTTCCGAGACGGAGGCCGGCCCGCCGGCGATGACGACCGTCCTGACGCCGAGCTGCGCGAGTGCGGTGAGGCTCTGCTCGTCGAGCGAGGCCAACGCGCCGTCCACGAGGACCACGGGGGCTCCCGCAGCGGCCGCCACGGCCGACACCGACAGCGCGTCGGCGAACCCGCGGCCGGTCGCGAGGTAGGCGACGGGCGCTGCCTGCCAGCCCGCCCGCGCAAGGGCCACAGAAGTCGCGTAGCGCGTGCCGCCGGCGAGACGCTCAACGGCGACACCGGCGCCGAGAAGCGTCGTCACGGCGCTCTGGACACCCGGGCTGATGGCGGCCTCGCCGCCCAGCAGCACGACCTTGGTCGGCTTCAGACGGGCGAGCTCCGCGGCCGTCTCAGTCGGGAGCACGCCCGACATGGTCAACAGCAGTGCCGAGCCGCTCTTGGCCGCCAGCGCCGCCCCCGACAGCGCGTCGGGGTAGTTCTCCCCCGAAGCCAGGTAGACCGTGGCCGAGCCGTTCGGATTCGTGCGCTTGGACACCTCGACAGCCGTCTGGTAGCGCGTGCCTCCGGCCACGCGGACAGTCGCGTACGTCGGCGCGGGTGTGGCGACGAGGAACTCCGATGCCACCCAGAGGATCCGCCCCTCGTATCGCACGCGCCACCAGGTGCCGAACGTGCCGATCCGGGTCACGACGGTCCCCTGCGCCAGCGACGCGCGGCCGGTGTCGCACGACGTGCTGGGGGCGATCCGGGCGTTGAGCGAGGCGACGTTCACGGTGAACTCGCCCGCGGCCGGCGCGATCGCGGTCTCGGCCGGCGGGGTGCACGCGTTCGCCGGGACCTGCGTGGAACCGAACCAGTCGGTGAAGTAGTTGAAGAAGTTGCGGTTGCCGTAGGCGGAGCATCCGTCGCCCTCGCCGTACCCCGCACGCAGCGCGGCGGCGTTCGGCTGATAGGGGGTGTAGTAGTACAGGTTCGCCGTGGCCTGGTTCTGGATGAACACCGGCGACGAGCCGCACGCGACGTTCGGGTGCCAGCGCACGTTCCAGGTCTTGCCCGGGGCGTACCACGTGAAGAACTGGCTCGTCCCCGGCGGGTTGGCGTAGCGCTTGAGCTGCCACGCCGCTCCGAAGACCTGGTTGAAGAACCCGTAGTAGCGCGTGTCGCAGGCGGCGGTGTCGGGGCATCCCTGCCCCATCGCGATGGTGTAGCGCCAGTCGCTCGGCCACACATGCGTGACCAGCCCCTGCTCCTTCTGGAGCATCACCAGAATGACCTGCGGGTTGATGCCGCACGCCTGCGCCACCTTGAAGATGATGCGCGAGGCCCGCTCGCGGACCCCGCCCGAATAGGCGCCGCACATGGCATCGGCGGCGGTGGTGCGGGAGGTGTCATACCAGTCCCGCAGACACACGTAGCCCGCCTGGCAGCGCGGGACCTTCTGCTCGAGGAACGTCTGAATCTGCGCCTCGGTCATCGAGTCCTTGTAGAAGAACACGGCGTCGCTGACGATGTTGCCCGGCTGGAACAGCGAGAGGTCGGCGGCCTGCACGATGCCCGCCGAGACCGGTCCGCTCGGGGCCGCGGCGACCGCGGGCGCAGTCGCGGCAACCGCCCCGGACCCTCCGACGAAGATGCCCGCGACCACTGTCAGAACGGCGAGCGCGCCCGCGATCGTCCTGCGCACAGACACACCGATGCTGAACCTCTGAGCCCCCGCCATGTGATCAGTGTGACCGATGGGACGGATGAGTACAACATCGGGCCGGCATTCGACGTATCGACACGTCGTTCTCGGCGGACTCCGAGCCCGTCTACAGCTCAGCGTGGAGCAGCCACACCTTGTCGGCCGCCTCGCGCCACGAGAACGCCCGGCCCCGGTCGCCGGCGAGCACGCCGAGTCGCTCGGCCGCCTCGGTCGACGCGAGCCCGGCCGCCAACGCCGCGCCGAGTCCCTCGGTCAGCTCGGCCGCGTCCCGGGCCTTCACCAGCACACCCCCGTCGACGACGACCTCGTCGTGCACGGTCGACGCCGCTGCGATCACCGGGACACCGAGCCGCAGGGCGTCCACCACGCGCCACGGGAACGCAGCGCGGCGTGACGGCGCCACCAACGCGACCGCCCCTGCGAAGACCGCGGCACGGTCGGCGGCATCCAGCGATCCCCGCACGTGAACGGCGCGCTCGGGCAGTCCCGCCGCGGAGGCGAGGTCGGCCAGCTGCGGCTCCTGGCCGTCGTCGGCGTCGATCACGACGACCGGGATGTCGACACCGGATGCCGCCACCGCCGCAAGCCCGACGGCGAGGTTCTCCGAGCTGAGGGCTCGCCCGGCGAGCAGCGCGAAGCCCTCCGGCAGGCCGAGGGCGCGACGACGGCCGACCTCATCCGTCGGCACCGCGAAGCGTGCCGGCGACGCACCGGCGATGACGCGCACCCTGCCGCCGAGCGACGGAGCGACCTCGAGCAGCCTCTCGGCGAGGGAGTGCGTCGGCACGACGACCGCGTCGGCGTGCTTGACGGCCCGCTTGAGCATCGCCCGATGCCAGGCCACCGCGGGCCGCGACAGCTCGGCCGGCGACTCCCATGGGCGCAGATCCCACACGGTGACCACGGTCTGGTCGTGGTCGTGCACGCGGTCGTGGCGTACGAGCGGTGCCAGCAGGGACGGCGCGTGGATCATCCCGCCGCCGATGCCGGTCCCCACCCCGACCTGCAGCGCGGCGGCGAGCTCCCGGCGCGGCAGCGCCGTGCGCCGCACGCCGGCCAGCCCCGGGACGCCCGCCAGCGCGTCATCGGGTCCCCCCGCCGGCGCGACGGCCTCGACCTCGCATCCGGCCGGGGCGGCGGCGACGAGCGCGCGCGCCAGCTCGAGGGATGCCTCGGCGAGCTGCGGATCGCTGGGCGCGACGAGCTGGTCGAGCATGACGCGGAGAGTCGCGACCACCGCTCAGCCCTCGGGCGTCTCGGTCGGCGGATGCAGCGTCGCCTGGATGAGCTCGGCGATGTAGGCGTAGTCGGGGTCGAACTCGTCGATCCCGCCGGCCGGGGTCAGCTCGAGGGTCTGCACGGGCTGCTCCTTGGCCTTCATCGCGAGGTCGACGAGGGTGGGGATGAGCGACTGCGGAAGATCGGTCTGGACGACGTCGGCGCCGGCGGCCGCGACGTCCTGGAACCGTGTCAGCACGACCTGCGGCGTGAACTGGGCGAGGATCGCCTCCTGCAGCTCGCGCTGCCGCTTCATGCGCGAGAAGTCGTCGGTCGTGTACCGCGAGCGCGCGTACCACTGGGCGGTGTCGCCGTCCATTCGCTGCGCGCCCGGCTCGATCCAGCCGATGGCCCAGTCCTCCGCCGGCTCGCCGGGATACGACGGCCCGCCGCCCTTCGGCAGTCGCTCGGCCACGGTGATCTCGACGCCTCCCAGCGCGTCGACCAGTGAGGCGAAGCCGTGCATGTCGATGAAGACGTAGTACGGGATCTGGATCCCGAGGATGCCCTCCGCGGCGTCCTTGGTCGCCTCGATGCCGGGGGCCGATCCGTTGGCCTCGGCATCCGGATACAGCTCGGCGCCGTCCTGGCAGACCTCCACCTCCGTGCGCAGCTGGTTGATGCCGCTTCCCCAGCCGCAGGTGGGATCCGAGAAGCCCTGGTGACCGTCGGGATAGCGGTCGCGCATGGGGCCCTCGGCGAACGGGAAGTGCGGCATGTCGCGCGGGATGCCCGTGATCGTGGTGGCGCCGGTCTCGGCGTTCACCGACACGACCGAGATGCTGTCGAACCGCATCGAGTCGCGTCCTTCTCCGCTGTCCGCGCCCAGCAGGAGGATGTTGTAGTAGCCGTCCGACGGCGGCACCGTCGGACCGCTCGCACCGAAGATGGTCGAGATCGTGCTGCGCGCGGTGCCGACCGCGTTCGACGCGTACGCGGCAGAGCCGCTGGCGACGACGAGCAGGCCGACGGCGACGGTGGCGATGGCGAAGCGCGCGCCCGGCCCGGTGCGGACGAGTCGTACCAGGCGCAGCGTGTCGATCGTCAGGACGATCCACAGCACCGCGTACCCGATGAGCACGCCCTGGGCGATGAGCAGCGGCAGCGGCCGGAGGAGACCGAGCCAGTCGGGGAGCCACGCGCTGGTGATGAGGCTGAGCCCCGCCGTCGGAGCCAGCAGGGCGAACAGCAGCGTCACCACGACGAGCGCCCAGAGCACCAGGGTCGAGGCGATGCCGAAGCGGCCCAGTCGCCGGTTGCCTGCGAGCACCTGCGCCGAGCCGGGGATCAGGAAGTTGAGGCCCACCAGCCACCAGCCGCGGCGGGTCATGAGGGCCCGGGACCCGGCATCCGGATATCGGATGGGGCGATCGTTGACGATCCCCGCCGTGGTGGCGCGGGCACCGGTGCGCTCAGGACTGGCGACGCTCACAGAGACTCCTTGAGCCGCCGGTTCTTCTCCTCCACCTGGGACTCCAGGTCACGGGCGTAGGCCTCGACGCGGTCGGCCACGGCCTCGTCGGCAGCCCCGAGGATGCGGGCGGCCAGAAGCCCGGCGTTCTTGGCCCCGTTGATCGACACGGTGGCGACCGGGATCCCGGCAGGCATCTGCACGATGCTGAGCAGGGAGTCCATCCCGTCCAGCGTCGCGAGCTGCACCGGCACGCCGATGACCGGCAGCGCCGTCACCGACGCGAGCATGCCGGGCAGGTGGGCCGCCCCGCCGGCGCCGGCGATGATGACCCGCAGGCCCCGCGAGCGGGCGTCGCGCCCGTACCGCATGAGCTTGTCGGGGGTGCGATGGGCCGAGACGACCTCCACCTCGTGCGGGATCCCGAAGTCGGTGAGCGCCTGCGAGGCGTCGCTCATGACCCGCCAATCCGAGTCGGAGCCCATGACGACGCCGACCAGCGGCGCCGGGGAGGAATGAAGGGGCGCAGTCACTCGTCAAGGCTAGGGGCCGAGGCTGGAAGATCCCCGCAACGGCGCGGCTCGTCCACGAGCTCACCCCCGCGGCAGACCCGGTGCGGCCTCATCCGTGGGGATCAGTCCAGGAAGAAGGATGCCGCGGCCCGCGCCCGGTACGCCACGTCGTCGAGGTCGTCTCCGACGACGTTGACGTGACCGACCTTGCGGCCGGGGCGCGGCGCCTTGCCGTAGGTGTGCACCTTGGCCTGCGGGTGCTCGGCCATCGCGGCGGCGAAGCGCGCATCCAGCCCGCCACCCGTCGGCCCGCCGAGGATGTTGACCATCATCGACCACTCGGCTCGCGGATCGGTGTCGCCGAGCGGGAGGTCGAGCACCGCCCGCAGATGCTGCTCGAACTGGCTCGTCACGGCGCCGTCCTGACTCCAGTGCCCGCTGTTGTGTGGCCGCATCGCCAACTCGTTGACGAGCAGCCGCTCGTCGATCGTCTCGAAGAGCTCGACCGCCAGCATCCCGGTCACGCCGAGTCCTTCGGCGATCCCCACGCCGATGTGCGCGGCCACCTGCTGCAGCCGCTCGCCTGCGTGGGGAGCCGGCGCGATCACCTCGGCGCAGACGCCGTCGCGCTGCACGGTCTCCACCACCGGATAGGCCCTCACCGCTCCCGACGGCCGGCGGGCGACCTGCTGGGCGAGCTCGCGGGAGAACTCCACGAGCTCTTCCGCCAGCAGCGCGCCGCCACGGGCATCCTCCGCCAGCGTCGCGAACCAGTCCTCGGCCTCCGCACCCGCGGACACCACCCGCACACCTTTGCCGTCGTATCCCCCGCGTGGCGTCTTCACCACGGCTCGGCCCCCGTGGTCGTCGATGAACGCCTGCAGTTCCTCGGGGGTGGTGACCGCCGCCCAGTCGGGCTGCGGCATCCCGAGCTCGTCCAGGCGTGCGCGCATCAGCAGCTTGTCCTGCGCGAACCGCAGTGCGTCGGGGCCGGGGTGGACCGCGACGCCCTCCGCGACGAGCGTCGTCAGCACCTCCTGCGGCACGTGCTCGTGGTCGAACGTCAGCACGTCCACGTCTCGGGCGAATGCGAGCACCGTCTGGGCGTCGCGGTAGTCCCCGACGGCGGTGGCGGCCAGCGCCGCCGACATGCCCTCCTCCTCGGCGAGCACGCGCAGCTCGACGCCGAGCTCGACCGCCGGTGCGATCATCATGCGGGCCAGCTGCCCGCCCCCGACGACTCCGACTCGCAGCGCCATGCCACTCCCTCTCGACCGCAGACAGACCTCCTCCATCATCCCGCACCGGCGGGCGTTGACGATGACAGGTCAGCCGGCCGGCGCGGGCGGGCGCGGCGGAACGGCGGGCGGTGGGCCCGGCGGAAGCGGCTGCGCGTCCCGGTGGGCGAGGATCTGGTTCACCTCGACCTGGTCCACGAGCGCCTCGTGCACGAGTTCGACGCTCGGGATGTCGGCCAGCCGCAGAGGCTCGTCGACGCCGTTCGTCAGCGTGATCGTCCCGGCGCCCCACAGCCGCTGCAGCACGCCCCGACGGACGGTGAGCGTGTAGCCGCGGACGTGCGCGAGCTCGCGCCGCTTGACGCCGAAGGCACCCCGGCGCTCCATGACGCGTCGCGTGGTGATGGTGTACACATGCGCCCACCACCCGAGGAACGGCAGGAGAACGAGGACCAGCACGACGACGGCCGCAGCGGTCAGCAGCATCCAGTCCTCGAACGGCGCCGGCAGGTTGCCGTACAGGTAGCCGCAGGCGGCCGCCACGGCGATCAGGACCACGGCGGACCAGAAGAGGCGGCGGGCGTGCGGCCGGAAGCGCGCGACGAGCAGCTCGGGCGTGGGGGCGCCCGGGGCCGGCGTGAGCGGCCTGCCGCCGTAGCTCGTCGGCTGCGTCATGGTCCCATTGTGACCGGTGGCCGCGACACGGCGGCGCGCACCCGCCGGTACGGCCTCAGTCGGGCGCGGAGGTCGGGCGGGTCCGGACGTGGACCACGTCTCCGGCCGACACCACGCTCTCGTACTCGTCGTCCTGGACGATGACCAGCCGGCCGTCGGGGTCGAGGCGGCTTCCGCGTCCCCACAGCGTCTGGCCGTCCGGGAGCGACACCGCCACGTCGCTTCCCAGGGTGGCGCAGAGGCTCTCGATCCCGCCGAGCACGCCGGACGCCGCCGCATCGCCGTCCGCGGCGACGAGGGCCCCCAGCTGCTCGTCGAGGTCTCTCAGGTAGTCGGCGAGCAGGCGGTCCTCGTCGCAGGTGAGGCCGTGGGCCGCGAAGGAGGTGGCCGTGGCGACGGGCAGGTCGGGCCGCGGCATCCGCGTGTTCACTCCCGCGCCGACCACGACGATCTCCGGATGGCCGGGGACGACCTCCGCCAGGATGCCGCAGACCTTGGCGCCGTCCAGCAGCACGTCGTTGGGCCACTTGAGCGCGGCGGTGTGGACGTCGCCGGGCAGCTGGGACCGGATGGCGCGCGTCATCGCCGCTCCGGCGACGAGCGGGATCCATCCGCGGGAAGGCGTCGGAAGCCCGCTCGCGTCGATGACGACGGACACCGCGAGCGCGGTGCCGGGCGGGGTCACCCACGTGCGGTCGAGCCGGCCGCGGCCCGCGCGCTGATCCTCGGTCAGCAGCAGCGAGAGGTGCGGCCACTCCGCCGGCGCCTCGGCGACGTGACGCACCACGTCGGCGTTCGTCGAGTCCGTCGACTCCACGACCTGGACCCGGGGGCTGATGGCTGCGGCGAGGGGGTAGCCGTCCTCGGTCATCGACATGGTGACACGCTACCGCGGGCGCTGCTCGCCGGTGAGCCCGGCGCCGCCGCGGCTGCGGCTCAGCGGGTGACGACGTCGGAGTAGAAGATCCACACCTGCCGCGAGCCGTACTGCACCAGGTACCAGAGGCGCCGGGCGTCCAGGACCTGCAGCGGGTACCACTGCGGCAGGCCGGCGACGACCGCGCCTCCGGGGCTCGCGCGCACCACCGTCGGAGCGACGGTCAGCACCTGCTCGACGGGGTACGACGCCGCCGCCCCGAACGCCCCGTGGAAATGCTCGTAGACGGTGCGGGAGATGACCCGGATCCCCGCCTGCGAGGTGTGCACGTCGCCGATCACGGTGAGGACGTAGGTGGACTCGGGGCCGTCGATGATCGCGGTGTCCGCGTGCATGAGCCCTCCCGAGAGCCAGAGCGCGCCGGGCTTGCTGGCCTGCGGCACGCCCGCGGGGATCCCAGACGGGATCCGGGTGCGGAAGACCTGCGTGCGCATGGGGTGGAGCAGGACGTCCGCCAGCCACGGGGCGAGGACCTCGCCGCTCCGCAGGCGACGCAGGAACAGGCTCGAGTCGCTGGAGGTCGTGCGGTTGCCGCCGTAGAGGACGCTGGTGCCGGCGGAGACGTTCCCGTAGAACGTTCCGGGGAAGCCCGCGGCGGAGATCATCCGGTTGATCTCGGGGATGGTGATCCAGTGGACGATGTCGGAGTGGCAGTAGTTGTCGGATGCCACGATCATGACGTGGATGCACCCGCCCAGCGTCGCGCCCGAGGGGAGGATCGTCCCGAACCCGGCGCGGCCCTGCTCGATCCGCTTGAGCGCCGCCCACGCGGCGAAGACCTTCAGCATGCTCGCGGGCTCACGCTGCTGCGCGCCGTTGATGTGCACCGTCTGATTCGTGCCGGTCAGCTCGCGGACCGACACGGCGTAGCTGCCGCCGATCTGCGACAGCGTCGCCTGCAGCGCCGCCTCGAGGGCGCGCTCGCCGTCGGCCCGCACCGAAGCGCAGCTGCGGCCCTCCAGCACCGGCGCCCCCAGCCAGACCGGTCCGCCCACGGCGGTCACGGCCAGCCCGGCGGCGGCGATGTGCGCCGCGGCCACATCGACCAGGCAGGGCTTGATGGTGTAGTACAGCGGCTGTCGCGTCACCGCCGCCAGGCCCGCGGCGACGCCCACGTCCGCGGCGGTGCCCGAGTTGGCGACGATGGCGCGAGCGGCGGGTGCGCTCCGCTCGTCCGCCATCATCACGGCCGTCGCGTAGCGGTCTGCGCCCGTCCGCCGCGACACCGCGAAGCCCTCGGCTCGCAACGACGCCTCGTACGACGAGCCGATGGTGCCGAGGCCTCCCACCAGCACGAGGTTGCGCACTCCGAGGGAGCGCAGCGCGTCCGCGGTCGGAGCGTCCACGCTCGCCTGGAGGCCGTTGACCAGCAGCGCCGCCCGGTCCGTCGCGGCGGCCGCCACCGACGCCACCGGCGGGTCGATCTGGCCCGCGCCGCCGGTGAGATACGCGGTGTCGGTGGGCGTGCTGCGTCCGAGCATCGCCAGGCGTGAGGTCTCGAAGCGGTCTCCGCCGCCGAATCGCCGGACGTCCGGGACGATGGCTCGCAGGCGATCGGCGACCGGGTCCGGCACGACGGTGGCGCCGCCGACGATGACGATCGAGGTCGCACCGAGCCGCGCGATCTCGGCCGCGACCACGTCGGGGACGGTCTCGGGGTGGACGTAGAGGATCGGCGCCGAAAGCCCCGCCGCAAGCCCGGCAGCGATGATCGCGTCCACGGGCGCGTAGCCCGACGTGACGAGCACGGTCGCCGTGCCGGAAGGAAAGGCCGCCTGGGAGGCCGCGACGCTTGTGCTGAACCGGTCGGCGCCCGCGAGCCGCGGCATGGTGGGCACCTCTGACACGGCAAGGGGTGCGATCGCCTCGGAGGAGTCCGGGGGCGGCGAGGGGTCGGGGGCTCCGGGCTGCGGCGCCGGCTCCTCGCCGTCGGGCGCGGGGTCCGCCTCGGGTTCGGTCGGCGCGGGGGTCGGGGTGGGCGTCGGAGTGGGGGTGGGCTCCGGGGCGCCGGTCGCGCCCGGCTCCGGGACCGGAGGCGACGTGGACGGCGACGGCGGCTCCGGCGCGACGGCGGGCTCCCCGGTGTCGTCGACCGCGGCGACCACGCTTGCGGAGTCCTGCGGCAGCGGCGCAGCGGCGGACGCGGCATCCGGTCCCAGACTCAGGGCGATCACGAGCCCGAACACCAGCGCGCGCACCGATGCCCGCTCCGACCACCTCGACCGCGGCTCCACAGTGAGTCAGACCCTACCGCCGAGGGCGGGCGACCGCACGGATCGAGGATGAGACGGCACGGCGTGGCCCCGGCGTCTCCGTGCGACACGGCGAGGCAAGTCCTGCGACGGTCGACAGCGGATGCCGCGACCCCTTGTGCACACTCTCCAACGGATGCGCCGACCCCGCCGATAGGGTGGAATCCGTGACCGAGCAGCCCGACCTCTCGACGACCGCCGGCAAGATCGCCGACCTCCGCGCCCGATTCCAGGAGGCCGTGCTCGATCCCGAGGAGGTCGCCAAGCAGAAGCAGCACGCGAAGGGCAAGGGCACCGCGCGCGAGCGCATCGATCTGCTCCTGGACACCGGCAGCTTCGTCGAGCTCGACGAGTACGTCCGCCACCGCACCACCGCCTTCGGGATGGACCGCTCGCGGCCCTACGGCGATTCCGTCGTGTCGGGGGTGGGCACCATCCACGGCCGCACGGTCGCGGTCTACTCGCAGGACTTCTCGACCTTCGGCGGATCGCTGGGCGAGGTGGCCGGCGAGAAGATCATCAAGGTGATGGAGTTCGCGCTGCGCTCCGGCATCCCTGTCGTCGGGATCCTCGACTCGGGTGGCGCACGGATCCAGGAGGGCGTGGTCGCGCTCGGCAAGTACGGCGAGATCTTCCGCCTGAACACGCAGGCGTCGGGGGTCATCCCGCAGATCTCGATCATCATGGGCCCGGCGGCCGGGGGCGCGGTGTACTCCCCCGCCCTCACCGACTTCGTCGTCATGGTCGACAAGACCAGCCAGATGTTCGTCACCGGCCCGGACGTGATCAAGACGGTGACCGGCGAGGACGTCGGCATGGAGGAGCTCGGCGGCGCGCACACGCACAACACCCGCTCCGGCGTCGCCCACTACCTCGCCGAGGACGAGGACGACGCGATCGACTATGTGCGGACCATGCTCGGCTTCCTCCCCGACAACAACATGGCCGAGCTGCCGGTCTACGAAAGCGGCTTCGAGTTCGAGACGACGGATGCCGACCGGGCTCTGAACGCGATCATCCCCGACTCGCCCAACCAGCCGTACGACATCCACCAGGTCATCCGGGGCATCGTCGACGCCGAGGACTTCCTCGAGGTGCAGCCGCTGTTCGCGCCCAACATCGTCATCGGCTTCGGCCGCATCGAGGGGCGCTCGGTCGGCATCATCGCGAACCAGCCGTCGCAGATGGCGGGCACCCTCAACATCGAGGCCGGCGAGAAGGCGAGCCGCTTCGTGCGGTTCTGCGACGCGTTCTCCATCCCGATCGTGACCCTCGTCGACGTGCCGGGCTACCTCCCCGGCACCGACCAGGAGTGGACCGGGGTCATCCGCCGCGGCGCGAAGCTGCTGTATGCGTACGCCGAGGCGACCGTGCCGCTGGTGACGGTCATCCTGCGCAAGGCCTACGGCGGCGCCTACATCGTGATGGGCTCCAAGCAGCTCGGCGCCGACATCAACCTCGCCTGGCCGACGGCGGAGATCGCCGTCATGGGCGGCCAGGGGGCGGTGAACATCCTCTACCGGGGAGAGATCAAGCGCGCCGAGGAGGCCGGCGAGGACGTCGCCGCGGTGCGCACCCGCCTGGCGAACGAGTACACGTACAACGTCGCCTCCCCGTTCCTCGCGGCCGAGCGCGGCGAGCTGGACGGCATCATCGAGCCGGCGCACACCCGGGTGTCGATCGCGAAGGCGCTGCGGGCACTGCGCGGGAAGCGCGCGAGCCTGCCCCCCAAGAAGCACGGGAACATCCCGCTGTGAGCATCGCTGAAGACGGCTCGCAGGCGGGAAGCGTCAGGATCGACGTGCTGCGCGGCGCTGCCACGGAGGAGGAGCTGGCGGCGCTCATCGCCGTCGTGAGCGAGGCGTACGTCGGAGAGGCGGCCGAGGCCGTCGCGGATGACAGCGCCCGCCGCAGCGCCTGGTCGCTCTCGCAGCGCGCCCTGCGCCTGCCGCTGCAGCGGGAGCTCGGCTGGGGACGCTTCGGCGGACGATGAGGCGGCCACCCGGCAGCCCCGCGGCGAACGGGGCGGGTGAAATGTCCCCCGAAATACCTACAGACACCGGACGCGCCCCGTCGAGATACTTGTAGCGCTGGAACGCTTCTGCGTTCGGCCGACCCGAATCCGTTCTGCGGATGCCCCGGGTCCGGCCATGCGGACGGTTTTCGGGTAACCGTCCGCCAGGCGAGGGGCGGGCGGCTTCGCCGCCCCTCGCCTCCTTCCGCTCCGCTTCCCGCCCGGCTTCCTCCCCTGCTGGGCGGGAAGCGCTCAGCAGGGGCTTCTCGCGCGCGCCGGAAGCGCGGCCTCAGCGCCGTCGCGGGACGCCACCGTGCGGGATCACACCCTCCCGGGGTGCGCGATCTCGCGCCACAGGTCGACGGCGTCCTCGTCGCTGGGCGCGCCGACCGACGGCGAGCGCCCGACGACGGTCACCGCGACACGCTCGTCCGGCGAGGTGCGGATGTACAGGCGGTCGGAGCTGGCCGATCGCAGCGTCTCGGCCAGCTGCGCGCGGATCACCGACAGCGTGTCCTCGTCGACGTCGTCGAGGCCACCCTCGTCCAGCACCGTCACATTGGCCCCGCGACGCCGCGCGCGCTCGAGCTCGGCGCGCACGTCGTCGTCGAGGAGGCGGGGGCCGCGCATCTCGTCACGCAGCCGGCCCTCGGCGATGCGCGCCTCGAGGCGGTCGTCGTCGGTGAGGGCGCCGGCGTTGGCGACAGTGCGCGTGAGCACCGGACCGGCCACGGCGAGCGCCTTCTGCACCTGCACCCGCCGCTCCCGCTGCCGCACCACCTGAGAGGTCTGCCACGCCGTCGCGGCGCGCTGCAGCCGGGTGAGCCGCGAGGTGTCCCGCGCGGCGCGGTCCATCGAGCGCACCAGCATCTGCGCGACGGCCACCCACACGATGGAGCCGACGAGACCGAGCCCGAGCGCCGTCAGCGGTCCCATCCACGCCATCGACGCCACCGACAGGGCAACGATCCCCGCCCACGCCGTCCAGGGACGGCGGCGCACCATCACGATCGTCATCAGGGCGCCGATGCCGCCGAGATACCAGGTGGCGAAGGGCTCGGTGCGCGAGGCGGCGCCGACCGAGAGGGCGATGGCGCTCGGCACGATGATCGCGCACGCCAGAGCCAGGATCTGTGCGGGCACCGGCAGCGGGACCGGTCCCCGGATGCCGTCGGCCACGGCATCGGTCCGGTCGGCGTCCGGCCGCGGGGCCCGGCCCGCGGCGGCGCGCGCGGCGCGCAGCGCCGCGGGCTCCCAGAAGATGCAGAGCCAGGTCGTCGCGAGGTAGAGCGCCAAGGTGGTGACCACGACGAGCGGATAGGGCACCGGGCTGGTCCACGAGAGCCCGCGCGCGGCCAGGTACGCCGTGAAGGCGACGGCCAGCACAACCAGGACGTTCTTGACGCTGATCATGCGGCGGCCTCCTGCCACGACAGGCGGACGACGGTCCCCTGCGGACCCGTGCGCAGGTCGGTCTGCCCGCCCACCGCGGCGACCCTGGCCACGATCGACGCGCGGATCCCGAGGCGGTCGTCGGGGACGGCATCCGGATCGAAGCCCTCCCCCGCATCCCGCACCTCGACGCGCACGCGTCCCTCGTGGGACGCGACGGCGACGTCGAGCCCCGCGCCGCCGGCGTGCTGGACGGCGTTGGCGACCGCCTGGGTCGCCGCCAGCGTCAGCGCCCGCGCCACCCGACCAGGGATCGGCGGCGAGGCGGGGTCGATGTCACGCTGCACGTCCACCTCCACGCCCAGGTCGCGCGCGGCCTCGCCGATCTCTGCGGCGAGGGTCGCGGCATCCCACGGCTCGTCGGTGCCCTCGTGGTCGTCCTGCTCGGTGTTCGCGAGCCGGGTCAGCGCTTCCCTGGCCATCGTCGCCGCGAGGGTGCGCTCGCGCGGCGTGGTCGCGCGCTCCGCCGCGATCAGCGCGGCCAGCACGCTGTCGTGCATGAGCGCCGCGACCGCCACCCGCTCCTGCTCCGCGGCATCCGCCGCCGCCGCCTGCGCGTACGAGGCCACCGCCCGGGCGCGTGTCTCGTCGACGTTGACGGCCATCGAGCGGAACAGCCAGCCCAGGGTGAGGATCACCCCACCGAGGATGAGCGTGAAGGACACGTCGAGGCCGACGACCAGCCAGTACTCCTGGGCGAACCCCACCTGGATGAGCCGGACGATCCCGAACAGCAGCGGCGTCAGCGCGGTCCACACGATCTGCAGCGGCAGCGGGAACGCCAGCACGGCGGCCAGCGTCGCGAGGTTCAGGGGCAGCCAGATCCACGGCTCGTCCAGCGACGCCGGCGCGATGCCCGCGGTCGCGATCGGCCAGGCGGCAAGGGCGAGGACGTAGATCATCGCGAACGCACCGGCGGCGATCCGCACGCCGCGGCCGATGATGCACGCCAGGATCATCACCGCGAGCGAGCCGAAGACCGAGACCATGAGGGCCAGGTGCCACCCGGGGCGCTCGTCGGTGGAGCCCAGCGCGGTCAGGAACGACTGGAGGCCGACGAGGACGGATCCGAGGCCGGCCGCGAGCGAGATGATGCGCTCGACCCGCGACCGGGTGAAGGAGCCGATGCCGGCCGTCGCGTGAGTCGAGTGCGGGATCTGCCCCCACGCCGTGTCGACCACGCCCGTCTGAACGTCAGCGGCCACGCGCCAGGTCTCCCGGGTCGGCGGACGGCTCGACGAGGATGCCGTCCTCGACCGCACGGTGGAGCAGATCGATCTTCGTGGGCGCGGGGCGCCCGACCTCGACGTACTTGACGCGGATGCGCGTGATGTTCTCCTTGGCGGTGGAGTAGGCGACGCCCAGCCGGTCGGCGACGACCTTGAGCGGCAGCCCGGCGGCGTAGAGCCGCAGCACATCGCGCTCCCGCGCCGACAGCTGGGCATCGGCGAATGCGCGGTCGCCCTCGACGGCGCTGGCCCACTCGACGTTGTTGAGGGGCTCGCCGCGGGCGACCGTGCGCACCGCGGCGATCACATCGTCGATCGGCGAGGACTTGCTGACGACGCCGGCAGCCCCCGCGGCGAGCGCCTCGCGCACAGCGGCAGGGCGGTCGGCGACGCTGTGGATGATGACGCTCGAGCCGTCGCGGACGAGCCGCGCCACGTTCTCGGTCACCGTCGTGCCGTCGCCGAGCGTGAGGTCGAGCACGACCACGTCGGCCGGCGCCTGGCGTGCGTAGGCCCGCCAGTCCAGGTACTCCGTCACGGTGCTGCCCGAGAACGCGACGTTCATGCGCTCCGCGCGGGCGCACGCCGCCTGCAGGCCGAGCCGCACCGACTCGTGGTCGTCGATGAGGGCAACGCGCGTCATGCGGCCAGCCTATCCGCGCGGATCGGTGCGGGTGAGGACTGCCACGGCCTCGACATGATGCGAATTGGGGAAGATGTCCAGGGCGTCGATGCCCGCCACCTCATACCCGCCGGAACGGAAGGTCGCGATGTCGCGGGCCAGGGCGACCGGGTCGCAGGCGACGTAGACGACCCTGGCGGGCGCCAGGGACGTGATGTGCTCGACGACCTCGCGGCCGGCTCCCGAGCGCGGCGGGTCCAGCAGCACGACACCGCGGCGCAGCCGTTCCCGTTCGGAGACGGATGCCTCCTCCGTCAGCCGCGCCAGCCATCGGTCGACCCGCCCCGTCTCGGCTCGCGCGCCCACCCATTCGGCGAGGTTCTCGCCCGCATGGTCGGTCGCCGCCGGGTCCGACTCGACGCTCGTGACACGCGTCGCCGGCCCGCCGATCTCACCCAGGGTGGCGGCGAAGAGACCCACGCCGCCGTAGAGGTCGAGGTGCCAGGCGTCCGGGTCCACCGCCGGTGCGTCACCGGAGCTGCGACGAAGGGCTGAGGCCACGGTGGTCGTCAGGGTGTGCGCGGCCAGGCGGTGGACCTGCCAGAACCCGCCGGCATCCACCCGGAAATCGCGACCCCCCACGCTCTCGACGATCACCTCGCGAGCCGGCGCTGCGCGCCGCGGCGGGCGGGAACCGGGTCGGCGGCGGCTGCTGCGCGGCCCTGCCGGCCGCGCCGCTTCGGGACGCGGCAGCACCCGGACGCGGCCGTCGGCCGGCTGCACCAGGTCGATGCGCCCGGGATCTCCGCCGCGGAGTGCGAGCGCGGCCCGCTCGACCGCGGCGGTCGCCAACGGGAGATCTTCGAGCGGGATCACCCGGTGCGTGCGGGGGGCGTACTGTCCGATGCGCCCGAGGGCGTCGACGTGCAGGCTCACCCGGGTGCGCCACGCGGTGCCGTCGACCGTCTCGCCGTCGATCTCGTCGGCGTCCTCGCCGCCGGCCCCCGCCGGCGCGAAGGCGCCGGTGATGGTGGCGTCCGGCTCGGCGATGCCGCCGAACCGGTGCAGCGCGTCCCGGAGCACCTCGAGCTTCAGGCGCCGCTGGTGGTCGAGCGAGATGTGGCCGAAATCGCCGCCGCCGGGTCGCTGCTCGGGCGGCACGTCGACGTCGGCCTGGCGCCACACGTGCAGCTGCCGGTGGGGCGACGCGTCGAGCACCTCGAGCGTCTCGGCGCGCCAGAACGACTTCTTGGCGGTGTCGGTCAGCCGCACGCGGACCCGCTCGCCGGGCACCGTGTCGGGCACGAACACCACGCGCCCCTCGTGCCGGGCGACGAAGACGCCGCCGTGGGCGACGCCGGTGATGTCGAGGTCGAGGGTGTCGCCGGTTGCACTCACCCGACGAGCCTACGCCGCCGCCCGGTTCGGGATTCAGTCCGCCGGTCCGGGCCGGGCGAGACCGGGCGCGGAAGCCCGCGGGCGCGCCCGCCTCCCCCGGACGGGCGGACTGAATCCTGAACGCCCGGCCCCGCGTACGGTGGACGCATGCGCGTCTGCCTCGCCTCGACCTCGCCCGCCCGGCTGATGCTGCTGCGTCAGTTCGGCATCCGCCCGCTGACGCTCGCCCCCGATGTCGACGAGGAGGCGGTGATCGCCGCCGTCGAGACCGCGGAGGCGCGCACGCTCGCCCCCGACGAGCATGTCCTCCTCCTCGCCCGCCGCAAGGCGGCGGACGTCGCCGCGCGGCTGCGGGACGACATCCCCGACTTCGACGGCATCGTGATCGGCGGGGACTCGATGTTCGAGCTCGACGGCGAGGTGCTGGGCAAGCCCTACACGCACGAGAACGCCCGCGCCCGCTGGCAGGCGATGCGGGGTCGTACCGGCGTGCTGCACTCCGGGCATGCCGTCGTGCGCGTCTGCCCTGATCGCGCGCCGCACGAGGTGCACGCCACCGCCGAGGCATCCGTCTCCTTCGTCGATGACATGACGGATGCCGAGATCGAGGCGTACGTCGGCACCGGCGAGCCGCTGCACGTGGCGGGCGCGTTCACCGTCGACAGTCTCGGCGGCGCCTTCATCTCGCGCGTGGAGGGCGACCCCTCCACCGTGGTCGGCATGTCGGTGGCGACGCTGCGGGCGCTGGTGCGCGAACTCGGCGTCGAGTGGACGTCGCTGTGGAACACGACGGATCCCTCGCTCGAGGAGACCTCCGCACGGTAGGGAGCACGGCACGCGGGCCCCCTGCAGGTTGTAGTAGGAATCCCACGTTTCTGGTCGGTTCTTGTATGAACCGCTCAAAAGCCCCCGCGGTGCCGTCGGTAGGCTGGCACTCATGCCTCAGATCGCCAAGGTTCTCGTTGCCAACCGCGGCGAGATCGCCGTCCGCGTCATCCGCGCCGCCCGCGACGCGGGGAAGTCCTCGGTCGCCGTGTACGCCGACCAGGACCGCGATGCGATGCACGCCCGCCTCGCCGACGAGGCGTACGCGCTCGACGGCTCGACGAGCGCCGAGACCTACCTGTCGATCGACAAGATCCTGTCGGTGGCCCGCCGCTCGGGCGCCGACGCCGTGCACCCGGGCTACGGGTTCCTGGCCGAGAACGCCGACTTCGCGCGCGCCGTGATCGGTGCCGGGCTGGTGTGGATCGGCCCGTCGCCCGAGGCCATCGAGGCGCTCGGCGACAAGGTGACCGCCCGCGCCGTCGCCGAGAAGGTGGGCGCGCCCCTCGCCCCCGGGACCCCGGGCCCCGTCTCGGGCGCCGACGAGGTCGTCGCGTTCGCCGAGTCGGTGGGTCTCCCGATCGCCATCAAGGCGGCGTACGGCGGCGGCGGCCGCGGCCTGAAGGTCGCCCGCACCATCGACGAGGTCCCCGAGATGTTCGACTCGGCGACGCGCGAGGCCATCACCGCCTTCGGCCGCGGCGAGTGCTTCGTCGAGAAGTACCTCGACAAGCCCCGCCACGTCGAGACGCAGTGCCTCGCGGATGCCGCGGGCAACGTCGTCGTCATCTCGACGCGCGACTGCTCGCTGCAGCGCCGCCACCAGAAGCTGGTCGAAGAGGCGCCGGCGCCGTTCCTCACCGACGAGCAGAACCGGACGCTGTACGACGCCTCGAAGGCGATCCTCAAGGAGGTCGGCTACGTCGGCGCGGGCACGTGCGAGTTCCTCATCGGCGCCGACGGCACCATCTCGTTCCTCGAGGTGAACACGCGCCTGCAGGTCGAGCACCCGGTCTCGGAGGAGGTCACCGGGATCGACCTCGTGCGCGAGCAGTTCCGCCTGGCCGAGGGCGAGGAGCTCGGCTACGACGACCCGGTCGCCGACGGGCACTCGATCGAGTTCCGCATCAACGGCGAGGACCCGGGGCGCGGCTTCCTCCCGCAGCCCGGACCCATCCACGTCTTCAAGACCTTCGGCGGCCCCGGCATCCGGCTGGACTCCGGCGTGACCGCCGGCGACAGCGTCTCGGGCTCCTTCGACTCGCTGCTCGCGAAGATCATCGTCACCGGCCGGGACCGCGCCGAGGCGCTGGAGCGGTCGCGACGTGCGCTGGACGAATTCGAGGTGTCGGGTCTTCCCACTGTGCTCCCGTTCCACCGCGCGGTGGTGCGCGACCCCGCCTTCACCGCAGAGGACGGCGAGTTCGGGGTCTACACCCGGTGGATCGAGACCCAGTTCGTGAACGACATCGCGCCGTGGGACGGTGAGCTCAGCGAGCCCAGCCCGGCCGAGGCGCGCCACACGGTGGTCGTCGAGGTCGCGGGCAAGCGCCTCGAGGTGAGCCTTCCCGACCGGGTCGTCGCGCCCGTCGGCGTCGCGGGGCGCCCGGCGGCCGTCCCGCCGTCGCGCCGCTCGCACTCCCCCTCGGTCGTCGCCGGCGCGTCGGGCAACGCGGTGAAGTCGCCGATGCAGGCGACCGTGGTCAAGGTTGCCGTCGAGGAGGGCCAGCAGGTCGTCAAGGGCGACCTCGTCGTGGTGCTCGAGGCGATGAAGATGGAGCAGCCCATCCAGGCCCACAAGGACGGCGTCATCGGCGCCATCAACGCCGACCCCGGCACGACGGTCTCGGCCGGCCACCAGCTCCTGACGATCTCCTGACGCCGGATGCCTCGCTCCGAGGCATCCGATCCCTCACTGCTGCGCGCGCGTCGACCTCCGAATGCGCGACGTCGCGCCGAGCGCACGGCGTCTTCCCGCCCGCACTCCGTGCATCGGGCGGGAGCCCGTGCACTCGGCGGGAGAGGCTCGGCGTCAGCCGCCGTAGATGTTGTGGTCGACGACGTGCATCGCGCGCGCGGCATCCGTGATGCTCCCCGACAGCGACGGGTAGACCGCGAAGACGCGGGAGACCTGGTCGACGGTGAGGCGGCGCTCCACGGCGATCGCGATGGGGTAGATGAGCTCCGACGCCCGGGGGGCCACGATGACGCCGCCGATGACGGTGCCGCTGCCCTCGCGGGCGATGAGCTTCACGAAGCCGTCCTTGACGCCCATCATCTTCGCGCGGGCGTTGGCCGCCAGCGGGAGCTTGTGCACGACGCCCTGGACGTGGCCGCCCGCGATGTCGTGCTCCTGCCACCCGATGGTGGCGATCTCGGGCGCGGTGAAGATGTTCGACGTGATGCGCCTGCGCTCGAGCGGGATCACGATGTCGCCCAGCGCATGGAAGACGGCGGTGCGGCCCTGCATCGAGGCGACCGACGCGAGCGGAACGAACGTGGTGCAGTCGCCCGCGGCGTAGATGTTGGGCACCGAGGTGCGCGCGACGCGATTGACCTGGATGTGGCCGGACTCGGTCATCTGGACGCCCGCCTCCTCGAGGCCGATGCCCGCGGTGTTCGGGATCGATCCGACCGCCATGAGGCAGTGGCTGCCCTCGACGGTGCTGCCGTCGGACAGCGTCACCACGACGCGGTCGCCGGTGTTCTCCACCTTGTCGGCCCGCGACTTCTGCAGGAGCTTCATGCCGCCGCGCTGGAACACGCGCTCGAGCACGGCCGCGGCGTCCTTGTCCTCGCCCGGCAGCACCTGGTCGCGGCTCGAGACCAGCGTGACCTGAGCGCCGAGGTTCATGTAGGCGCCGGCGAACTCCGCGCCGGTCACGCCGGAGCCGACGACGATCAGGTGCTCCGGGATCGCGGACATGTTGTAGAGCTGCGTCCAGGTGAGGATGCGCTCCCCGTCGGGCATGGCCGACGGCAGCACGCGGGGCGAGGACCCCGTCGAGACCACGAGCGTGTCGGCCTCGATCCGGTCGAAATCGGTCCCGCCGGGACCGGTCGACACGACGACCGCGTCGTCGCCCTCGAGGCGGCCGTGGCCCGAGATGATGCGCACGCCCGCTTCGGCGAGCGTGGCGCGCATGTCGTCGGACTGCTGGCGGGCCAGGGTGAGGAGGCGCTTGTTGACCGCGGCGAGGTTGATCGCGATCTCGGGCTTCAGCGGCTTGCCGTCCTTGCCCTTGGCGAACAGCTGCACCCCGAGGTCGCCCGCTCCGGCGATCGCGACGGCCGCATCGGCGGTGGCGATGAGGGATTTGGACGGCACGACGTCGGTGATGACCGCGGAGCCGCCGATGCCTGCCCGTTCGACCACCGTCACCTCGGCCCCGAGCTGCGCGGCCGCCAGGGCCGCCTCGTACCCGCCCGGTCCGCCGCCGATGATGGCGACGCTCTGCGTGCGCTCGAAGCTGATCGACATGGGTTCCATTCTTGCCTGCGCAAAGCGCCGGGCACGAATCCCTTGCGACACTCCCGGGCGGGGCCGCCGGAGGCACCGTTGGCTCTGACCGCCGCTCATTCCTAAAGTGGTGACATGTCAGACACCACCGGCAATCCCCTCGACGACCCCGCCGCAGACCCGTTCGAGGTCGCGGCGGCTGCCGCCGAGGACATCGCCCGCATCACCGGAGTCGAGCGCCACGACATCGCGCTGACCCTCGGCAGCGGCTGGGGCAAGGCCGCCGAGCTGCTCGGCGAGACGACCTCGACGTTCCCCGCCACGGAGGTGACCGGCTTCAGCGCCCCGGCCCTCGCGGGCCACGTCGGCACCCTCCGCAGCATCGCCACCCCCAAGGGGCGCCGCGTGCTCGTCATCGGAGCCCGCACGCACTATTACGAGGGACACGGCGTCCGCCGGGTCGTGCACAGCGTGCGCACCGCCGCAGCGACCGGTGCGCGCACGATGGTGCTCACCAACGGCGCGGGCGGCATCCGGCACACCTGGTCGCCGGGGCGCGCGGTGCTGATCAGCGACCACATCAACCTCACCGGCGACACCCCCCTCGAGGGGGCGACGTTCATCGATCTCACCGACCTGTACTCGATGCGCCTGCGCGATCTCGCGCGGTCGATCGAGCCGACATTGGACGAGGGCGTGTACTGCCAGTTCCGCGGGCCGCAGTACGAGACGCCCGCGGAGGTGCAGATGGTCAAGACCTTCGGCGGGCACATCGTCGGCATGTCGACGGCGCTCGAGGCGATCGCCGCGCGGCAGGCGGGCATGGAGATCCTCGGCTTCTCGCTCATCACCAACATGGCCGCGGGCATCCAGAAGACCCCGCTCAGCCACCAGGAGGTCATCGACGCCGGCCGGGAGGCCGAGCCGAGGATCTCGTCCCTGCTCGCCCGCGTGATCGGCGCACTGTGAACGGCGAGGAGGTGCCGGCCGCGAGCCCGGACGTCCAGGAGCCGGCACCCGACCAGGTCCCCGCCGGAGCCGACGACCCCGCCGCCGTCCTCGCCCGCGCGCGCGCGTGGATGGCACAGGACCCCGACGCCGACACGCGCGCCGAGCTGCGCGCTCTGGTCGAGGCCGCCGAGGCGGGCGACGCCGGTGCGGCCGACGACCTCGCCGACCGGTTCGCGACTCGGCTGGCGTTCGGCACGGCGGGTCTGCGCGGCGCGCTCGGCGCCGGGAGCAACCGCATGAACCGCGTGCTGGTGGCGCAGGCGGCCGCCGGTCTCGCTGCGTACGTCCGGGAACGGGCCGGGATGCCTCCTCTCGCCGCGGACGCTCCCGCCGCGGCCGATCGACCCCCCGCCGGCACGTCGGCCGCGGCGCTCACCGACGCGCCGTCACCGGACGCGCTCGAGGCCGAGGGTCCGCAGATCCCCGGCATCCTCGACGATGCGCCCATCGTCGTCATCGGCTACGACGGCCGCCGCAACTCCGACGTCTTCGCACGGGACTCCGCCGAGATCTTCGCCGGCGCGGGCCTGCGCGCCATCCTGCTGCCGCGCCTGCTGCCGACCCCCGTCCTGGCCTTCGCCGTCCGCCACCTCGGCGCGGCGGCCGGCGTCATGGTCACCGCCAGCCACAACCCGCCGGACGACAACGGCTACAAGGTGTACCTCGGCGGCGACGACGACGGCTCGCAGATCGTGTCGCCCGCCGACGCCGAGATCGCCGCGCACATCCAGCGCATCGCCGACGCAGGCGACGTCTCGACCATCCCCCGCTCGCTGGGCTTCGAGCTGGCGACCGAGGCGGTCGTCGAGGAGTACATCGCGGCGACGGCGGCGGTGGCTCCGGCGCCGCCCGGGGCCGAGGGCCTCGCCTGGGTGTACACCGCCATGCACGGCGTCGGATGGGAGACCTTCTCGCGCATCCTCGAGACCGCGGGCTACCCCGCCCCGGTGCCGGTGACAGCGCAGCTCGAGCCCGACGGCCGGTTCCCGACCGTGGCCTTCCCCAATCCTGAGGAGCCCGGCGCGATGGACCTCGCGTTCGAGGTCGCGCGCGACTCCGGCGCGGAGCTGATCGTCGCCAACGACCCTGACGCGGACCGGCTGGCCGTCGCGCTGCCCGACGACGCGGCGGAGGGCGGCTGGCGGCGCCTCACCGGCAACGAGATCGGCCTGCTGCTGGGGTGGCGCGCCGCCCGGTTGGCGACGGCCGACGGCACGTCCGCCGGGGCTTCGCTCGCCTGCTCGCTGGTGTCGTCGCCGGGACTGCAGACCGTCGCCGAGCACTACGGCCTCGACTTCCACGCGACGCTGACCGGATTCAAGTGGATCTCCCGCGCCCCCGGGATGGTGTTCGGGTTCGAGGAGGCGCTGGGATACCTCGTCAACCCGGAGACGGTCCGCGACAAGGACGGCATCTCGGCGGCCGTGGCGATCCTCGGGATGGTGGCGGAGGCGCGCGGACGCGGCGCATCCCTCGCCGACCTGCTCGTGGAGTTCGACGAGCAGTTCGGCTCGTTCGCGAGTGACCAGATCTCGGTGCGCGTCGACGATCTGTCGCAGATCGGCCGGATCATGGGGGCGCTGCGGGAGCGGCATCCGCAGTCCGTGGGCGAGGTCGCGGTGGAGCGGATCGACGATCTGCTCGGCGGTTTCGGCGACCTCCCGCCGGGCGACGTGCTTCGCCTGTGGCTGGCGGACGGGTCGCGCGTCATCGTGCGGCCCAGCGGCACCGAGCCCAAGCTCAAGCTCTATCTGGATGTGAGAGGAGACGACCGCGACGACGCGTCGGCGCGCATCCGCGCGCTCGCCGACGGCGCCCGCGCGCTGCTGGACGCCTATGGCGGCTGACTCCGCCGGGCGCCGGGCGCGTGTCCGGGGCCCGTGCTAGAGTCGCGTCCGCGTTGTCACGCGAGCCCCCTTCCGAGCCGCTCGCGATCGCGCGCGGACGACGGACGGGGAATGACGATGAGCGGCGGGAACGACGGCGCCGACGGCGCGGTGCAGACGGACCCGCCTCGCTGGCTGCGCAACGTCATCCTGTTCCTGAGCGGGCAGACGGTCAGCCTGTTCGGATCGATGCTGGTGCAGTACGCCGTCTTCTGGTACCTGACGATCACGTACCAGTCGGGCATCGTGATGATGCTGGCGGCGCTGTTCGGCTTCCTCCCGCAGGCGGTCGTGTCCATCTTCGGCGGCGTCTGGGCCGACCGCCACAACCGCAAGTACCTCATCATGGGCGCCGACGCGGCCATCGCGGCGTCGACGCTCGCGCTCGCACTCCTCATGATGACCGGGTACGACGCGGTGTGGCTGATCTTCGCCACCATGGCGGTCCGGTCGGCCGGCGCCGGCATCCAGATGCCGGCGGTGTCGGCGCTCATCCCGCAGATCGCGCCGACGCGCAACCTCATCCGGGTCAACGGCATCAACGGCTCCATCCAGTCAGCGATGGCCCTCCTGGCCCCGGCAGCCGCCGGCGCGCTGTACGCGTGGGCCTCGGCCGCGTCCGGCGGCTCGGCCGCATCGCTCATCCCGATCTTCTTCATCGACGTCGCGACCGCCGTCATCGGCATCGGCATCCTCGCCTTCATCCCGGTCGGAACCGTCCGGCGGGCCGCCGACGCCCACACCGGCTACTTCGCCGACCTCGTCGACGGCATCCGCTACATCGCCCACCACGCCTTCGTGCGGTGGCTGCTGGTGGTGTTCGCGATCATCTTCCTGCTCACCGTGGCACCCTCGAACCTCACCCCGCTCATGCTGGTGCGCTCGTTCCCCGCGGGCGAGGCGCAGGACGTCGTCAACCTCGCCGTGCTCGAGATCGCCTTCAGCGTCGGCATGATGCTCGGTGGCATCCTCGTCGCCTCCTTCTTCGCCAAGCGCAGCCGGATCGGCATGATCGTGTCGTCGTCGCTGGTGTTCGGCGCGCTCTCGATCGGGCTGGGCCTGTCGCCGAACGTCTGGGTCTTCTTCGGGTTCATGTTCCTCGTCGGACTCGCCGTGCCGTTCTTCTCCACCCCGTCGATGACGCTCCTGCAGGAGACCGTGGAACCCGAGCGGCAGGGCCGCGTGTTCGGATTCGTCGGCATCGTGATGGCCGTCGCGATGCCGATCGGCATGGTCGTGTTCGGACCGCTCGCCGACCTCGTGCCGATCGAGATGCTGCTGGTCGCCGCGGGCGTCCTGACGTTCGTCGTCATCGGGCTCTCGGTCTGGCTGCCCGCCGGTCAGCGAGCGATCGCCGCCGCCCGCCGGGCGTCCCAGGTGTCAGGGAGCGACCCGGCCGCCGCGGCCGCCGTGGTCGAGGCTGAGATGCACGCCAAGGAGTCCTGAGTCCGGCCCGCACTGGCCGGGGGCCTCGGTGCGGGCGCCCCCGGCTCTAGGCTCGGAGGCATGCTGCTGCGGGAACGCCTGACGCTCGAGAACGCGCACGTGCGGCTCGAGCCGCTCGAGCCCGCCCACGAGGCCGACCTGCGGGTGGCCGCCGCCGGACTCGAGCACGCCTGGTACACGTCGGTCCCCCGCACCGACACGGTGGGCGCCGACATCGCGCAGCGGCTGGCGTGGCGCGACGAGGGTCACATGAATCCCTGGGCGGTGCGCCGCCTCGACACCGGCCGTGTCGTGGGCACCACGACGTTCTGCAACATCGACCAGCAGAACCGGCACGTCGAGATCGGCCACACCTGGATCGGTCCCGAGGCGCAGCGCACCGCCGTCAACACCGCGTCGAAGCTCCTCCTGCTCGCGCACGCCTTCGAGACCTGCGACGCGATCGCCGTGGAGTTCCGCACGCACTGGCACAACCGGCAGTCGCGAGCCGCGATCGCGCGGCTGGGGGCGAAGCAGGACGGCGTGCTGCGCAACCACCGTCTCGGTCCCGACGGCACCTTCCGCGACACCGTCGTCTTCTCGATCCTCCCCCACGAGTGGCCCGCCGTCCGTCTCGGGTTGTCCGAGCGCCTGGCACGCGGCTGACCCGGGGCGCACCGCGACACGACACGCAGGCGGATGCCTCGGCTCAGCCGTCGATCACGGCGACGAGCTCGTCGAGGAAGGCGTTGAAGTCCGTGCCGCGGCGGACGATGCGCTGCACGCTGTCGCGTTCGCTGAACACCTCGACGAACTGCTCGAAGACGGTCTGGAACGCCTCGCGGTCGGACTCCGAGAACGCCACGAGTGCGACCACCTGCACGCGTGCGTCGCCCCACGGGATCGAGGGGTCCGCGATCCCGACCGCGATCGCGGTGCGGGACGCGGTCATCTCCAGCGCATGCGGCACCGCGAGGGCGTCGGTGAACGCCGTCGACGACAGCCGTTCGCGCTTGATGGTGCGCTCGACGTACTCGGCGTCGATGACGTCCTGGGCGACCAGCAGTGCGCCCAGCGCCCGGATCACGCCTTCGTCGCCGCCGGGCACGTCGTCGAGCCCGCGGACGAAGGCCGAGGGCTCGAAGTACCGCTCCAGCTCGGCCCGCAGGCGCGCGAGGCGGCGCGAACGCCGGATGCGCCCGGCCGCGGTCTGCACGCGCTCCACGTCGGCGTCGGTGAGGAACGGCTGGATCCGCACGATCCGGTCGCTCGGAGCCGGAGGGTCGATGGTCGTCAGCACGAGGTCGGTGTCGATCGAGTCCCAGTCGGGGTCGACGCGCGTCTCGACGCCGACGACCTCGACCGCCCGTCCGAGCGAGCGGTCGACGCTCGAGCGCAGCAGCTCGTGCAGGTCGTAGTAGCCGGGGCAGACGATCGTCGCGGTGAGCAGCTGGTCGGCACGGCGGCTGCGCTCGAGCCGCCCGCCGACGTGCATGGCGATGTAGGCGATCTCGTCGTCGGGCAGCGGGATGCCCAGGCGCTGCTGCAGGCGGCTCGCGATGAACACCGCGACCTCGAAGATCATCGGGTACGTCGACTTCAGGGAGCGCGTCAGCGGGTTCCGCGACCACGCCTGCTCGCGGGCGCGGTGCAGCAGGTTCTGCACGTGCAGGGCGAGCCGGGCGACGAAGTCGTCGTGCGCGATGTCGACGAGGAACTCCTCGGCGGCCGCCGTCACGACCTCGCGCACGATCTGCTCCACCTCGCCGTCCAGCGAGGCGGGACGGGATCCGGATGCCTCGTCCGCGGCGCCGTCCGGGGCGACCACCCTGGTCAGCACGAGGGTCGCGAGGTGCTGCAGGTCGGCCGAGCCCAGCCGCACCCCGAGGTGGCGCTCGGCGAGCTCGGCGATGATCGCGGCGACCTGCGTCTGCGTGGGGCGGTCGGCCGCGGCATCCGATTCCGGTGTGTCCAGCGGCCGATCGCGCGCCGTGCGGTCCGCGGCGATGGCGATGTGCATCACGACATCGCCGATGCCGAACTCGTTGACGAACCAGCCGAGCTCCCCCAGACGGGCGACGAGCTCGGTCTTGAACGGGCCGAACGCCCGTGCGCCCACCGACCCCTCCCCGAGCGTCCGGCGGAGGGCAGCGATGTCGAACGACCCGGCGTCCATCTCGTCGTGAGCGAGCCGGCTGAGCAGGCGCCGCTGCGCGCTCTCGGTGCCGCGCAGGCGCGCCCGGGACGCGGAGCGCTCGAGCGTGAGCTCCGTGCCGCCCAGGAGCCCGCGCACCCGCGCCAGGTCGGCGTCCAGCGTCGCGGGCGAGACGTGGAGCGCGTCGGCGGTGTGGAAGACGTCGATCCCGTCCGGCGCGTCCAGCAGCGAGCGCACCAGGGTGTGGAGGCGGTCGCGGGGCGTGCCGGGGTCGGCTCCGGCGCGCAGAGCCGCCGCCGCCTCCGAGCCCGCGCGGTACCCCTGCGGGCCCGATTCGACGGCTGTGCCGGGCGCCACCCGGGTGTTGGCGGCGGTGACATAGGAGCGGATGCTGCGCGGCGTCACGCCGAGAGCGTCTGCCAGCGCCGAGGCGGTCATCCATTCCCCGTCGCGCAGGAGCAGCCCCAGCACGCGATCTTGCCGGGCCCGGGTCACGTCTCCAGTCAATCACGCGCGCGGAAGGCGAGGCCGCCCGGGTTTCCGCCCCCGCGGAAGAAGGACTGGTTGTCCCCTCCCAGCGTTCTCACAACAATGGCAGGGAAGGAGGCGGATCGATGAGGATCCTGGTGGTCTGCGGAGCGGGTGCGTCCAGCACCTTCGTCGCCCAGCGCGTGCGCCACGCCGCGCACGCCCAGGGGCTCGACTACGCCGCCTTCGCCGGCACCGAGCGGTCGCTCCCGATCGACCTCGACGCCGCGGACATGGTCCTCGTGGGACCGCATCTGGCTCATGCGCTCGAGCGCATCGAACGGGATGCGGCAGCCCGGGGCACGACGGTGGTGCTGCTGCCGCCGGACATCTTCGGGGACCTCGACGGGACGCGCACGCTGGAGGTGGTCCGCGCAGCGGCCGGCGAGAGGGAGCCGCAGCCGGCCGTCGCCCCGCCCGACCCCGCCTCCCCCGCATACTGAACCGACGCCGGACTCCGACAGAGAGGTCACCACCACATGCCACCCATCTCCCGCACCGTCCGCATCGGATCGGCGCACGGGCTGCACGCCCGGCCCGCGAAGCTGTTCGCTCAGGCGGCCAAGGACGCCGGCATCCCGATCACGATCGCCAAGGACTCGGGAGCGCCGGTCAACGCGGCGAGCATCCTGGGCGTGATCGCGCTCGGCGTGGAGCAGGGCGACTACGTGACGCTCACCGCCGACGGGGACGGCGCCGAGTCGACGCTCGACAGGCTCGCCGAACTGCTCACCACCGACCACGACGCGGAGGCATGAACATGACCGAACTTCGGGGAGTCGGGATCGGACTGGGCGTCGCGCAGGGTCCCGTCGCACGTATGGCGGAACCGCTTCCGGCGCCGTCCGACGCGCCCAGCTCGCTGACCCCGGACGAGGAGAGAACCCGGGTGGCGGATGCCGTCGCCGCCGTCGCCCGCGAGCTGGAGGCGCGCGGCGCACAGGCGGGCGGCGCCGCGCAGGAGGTGCTCGAGGCGCAGGCGATGATGGCCGAGGACCCGAGCCTCGCCGACGAGGTGAATGCGCGCATCGCGCAGGGCAAGACCGGCGAGTTCGCCGTGTACGACGCGTTCGCGTCGTTCCGCGACCAGCTCACCGCGCTGGGCGGGTACCTGGGCGAGCGTGCCGCCGACCTCGACGACGTCGCGCAGCGCGTCATCGCGCGGCTGCGCGGCGTGGCGGCTCCGGGTGTGCCCGACCCGGGGCATCCGTTCGTCCTCGTCGCCAAGGACCTCGCCCCCGCCGACACCGCGCTCCTCGACCTCGACAAGGTGCTGGCGCTGGTCACGACCGAGGGCGGGCCGACCTCGCACACCGCGATCCTCGCCCGCGAGAAGTCGATCGTCGCGGTCGTCGGCGCCGTGCAGGCGACCGGCCTGCGCGACGGGGAGACGGTGATCGTGGATGCCGCGGCCGGCGTGGTCACGACCGACCCGACCGCCGAAGAGCTCGACCGGGCGCAGAATCGCGCCGCGGCGCGCGCCGCGCAGGCGTCCGCGCCGATCACCGACGGCGCCCTCGCCGACGGCACGACCATCCCGCTGCTGGCGAACCTCGGCAACCCCGACGGCGCGACGGACGCCGTCGCCCTCGGCGCGGAGGGCGTGGGCCTGTTCCGCACCGAGTTCCTCTTCCTGTCGTCGAACCAGGCGCCCACCGTCGAGCAGCAGCGTGAGGCGTACACCAAGCTCCTCTCCGCCTTCCCCGGCAAGAAGGTCGTGGTGCGCGTGCTGGACGCCGGCGCCGACAAGCCGCTGGCGTTCCTCAACGACGCGCACGAGGAGAACCCCGCGCTGGGCCTCCGGGGCCTGCGGGCGCTGCGGGCGAGCGAGGACATCCTGCGCGAGCAGCTCACCGCGCTGGCGGAGGCGGATGCCGCCACCGACGCCGACCTGTGGGTCATGGCGCCGATGGTGTCCACCGTCGAGGAGACCGCCTACTTCGTCGAGATCGCGCGCGACTACGGCATCAAGACCGCCGGCGTCATGGTCGAGGTTCCGTCCTCGGCGCTGCTGGCCGACCGCATCCTCGCCGAGGCCGACTTCGCGTCCATCGGCACCAACGACCTCACGCAGTACACGCTCGCCGCCGACCGGCTGCTCGGTTCGGTCGCGTCGTTCCAGGACCCGTGGCACCCGGCGGTGCTCCGGCTCGTGGGCGAGGTGGGCGAGGCCGGCCGCGGCCACGGCAAGCCGGTCGGCATCTGCGGAGAGGCGGCAGCGGATCCGCTGCTCGCCGTCGTGCTCGTGGGCCTCGGCGCCACGAGCCTGTCCATGGCCCCCACCGCACTCGCCGACGTGCGGGCCACCCTCCTGAAGTACACCAGCGACCAGGCGCGCGAGATCGCCTCGGCCGCGCTCGCCGCGTCGGACGCGGCATCCGCCAGAGCCGCCGCCCAGGCGGCCGTCACCCGAGCGGCCGCCGCCTGAGCGGCCACGGAGAACCCGAAGAAGGAGAACCAGCCATGACAACGGCGTCAGCGCCCACATCGGGCGCCAGCAGGGCGCGAGTCGGAGTCCAGCGCTTCGGCACGTTCCTTTCCGGCATGATCATGCCGAACATCCCCGCGCTCATCGCGTGGGGCATCTTCACCGCGTTCTTCATCGGAGTCGGCTGGACACCCAACGCCGACCTCGCGACGATCGTGGGCCCCTTCATCCACTACCTGCTGCCGATCCTGATCGCCTATACGGGCGGCAGCATCGTCTACGGCATCCGAGGCGGCGTGGTGGCCTCCATCGCCACGATGGGAGCGATCGCCGGCTCCGACCTCCTCATCGCCCAGTTCAACGCGACCCTCCCCGAGGGAGAGCCGCAGCTGGGTCAGGTGCACATGTTCATCGGCGCCATGATCCTCGCCCCGCTGTCGGCTTACACGATGAAGTGGCTCGACAGCCTGTGGGAGGGCAAGATCAAGGCGGGCTTCGAGATGCTCGTCAACATGTTCTCGGCGGGCATCTGGGGCTTCGTGATGGCCATCGTCGGGTTCTACCCGGTCGCGTGGCTCGTCAACGGCATCATGGGCGTGCTCTCCCGCGCGGTGGAGTGGCTCGTCGACTTCAACCTGCTGCCGCTGACCAGCATCATCATCGAGCCGGCGAAGGTGTTCTTCCTCAACAACGCCATCAACCACGGCGTCCTCACGCCGCTCGGCATCTCGCAGGCGGCCGAGGAGGGCTCGTCGATCCTGTTCCTCCTCGAGGCGAACCCCGGCCCCGGCGTCGGCCTGCTGCTGGCGTTCACCTTCTTCGGCCTGGGCGCCGCCCGCGCGTCGGCCCCCGGCGCCGCGGTGATCCAGTTCTTCGGCGGCATCCACGAGGTGTACTTCCCGTACGCGCTGATGAAGCCGATCCTCATCGTCGCGCTCATCGCCGGCGGCATGACCGGTGTCACCACCAACATGCTCCTCGGCGGGGCGCTTCGGGCACCGGCGGCACCCGGCAGCATCATCGCGGTGCTCGCGCAGACGGCCCAGGGCGCCTACCTCGCGGTGATCCTCTCGGTGATCCTCTCGGCCGCCGTCACGTTCGTCATCGCCGCGCTCATCCTGCGTGCGTCCCGCAAGCGGGACCTCGCGGCGATGGCGGCGACCGACGACGCCTTCGGCGCGGCGATCACCCAGACCGAGGCGGCCAAGGGCAAGTCCTCCGACGCGCTGGCCGGCCTCCGCGGCGGCGCGGCCACCGGAGCAGCCGGCGGCATCGAGCCGGCCACCATGACCGAGCGCGAGATCCGGAACATCGTGTTCGCGTGCGACGCGGGCATGGGGTCCTCGGCCATGGGGGCGAGCGTGCTGCGCAACAAGATCAAGAAGGCGGGCATCGAGGACGTCACGGTCGTCAACAAAGCGATCGCCAACCTCGACCGATCGGCCGACCTGGTCATCACGCAGAACCAGCTCACCGACCGGGCGCGCCAGCGCACGCCCGACGCGGTGCACGTCTCGGTCGACAACTTCATGAACTCGCCGCGCTACGACGAGGTCGTCGACCTCGTCCGCTCTCAGCACGAGGGCAAGGCGTAGCACCGACTGCGATGGGGCCGGGCCGGCGTGAAGCCCCCGGTCCCATCGCCCTTTCCGCGAGCGGCCCGTAAGGTCGAGGACACAGCCGGCCGCGGCATCCGCCCCCCACATCCACGACGACCCACCAGAAAGGCGACGACATGGCACGCGAGGTTCTGAGCATCGGTCAGGTGCGCATCCACTCCGGCAGCGCGACGCGCGACGATGCGATGCGCGAGGCCGCTGACATCCTGCAGACCGCCGGCGCGGTCACCGGCGCCTACTACGACGCCATGCTGCAGCGGGAGCAGACGGTCTCGACCTACATGGGCAACGAGCTGGCCATCCCGCACGGCACGAACGAGACGAAGAACGAGATCCTCGACTCCGCCCTCTCCGTCGTCCGCTACGACGGCGGCGTGGACTGGGACGGCAACCCGGTAACCTTCGTCATCGGCATCGCCGGCAAGGGCGATGAGCACCTCGAGATCCTGTCGCAGATCGCCATCCTGTTCTCCGACGAGGACGAGGTCGCCAAGCTCAAGCGCGCGCAGACGCCGGAGGAGCTGTTCGCCCTGGTGTCGGCGGCGGGCGTCTGATGAAGGCCGTCCACTTCGGCGCGGGCAACATCGGCCGGGGGTTCGTCGGCCTGCTCCTGCACCAGGGCGGTTACCGCCTGGTGTTCTCGGACGTCGCTGCGAGTCTCGTGGACGCCATCAACGCCGCGGACCGCTATACCGTCCACGAGGTCGGCGAGGGCGGCGAGGACACCGTGGTCACGGACTTCCGCGCCATCAACAGCGCCGAGCGCCCCGAGGAGCTGGTCGACGAGATCGCCACCGCGAACGTCGTCACGACGGCCGTCGGCCCGACCATCCTGAGGTTCGTCGCCCCGCACATCGTCGCCGGGCTCGCGCTGCGCAACCCGTCGAGCCCGCCGCTGCAGATCATGGCGTGCGAGAACGCGATCAACGCGACCGATCTGCTGCGCGACGAGATCGTCGCCCTCGCCGGCGACGGCTGGGACGGACTGGCCTCGCGCGCGGTGTTCGCCAACACCGCCGTCGACCGCATCGTGCCCGCCCAGCCGGAAGGCGGCGGCGTGGACGTCACGGTCGAGCCGTTCTTCGAGTGGGCGATCGAGCGCCTGCCGTTCGGCGAGGACCCCCCGAACATCCCCGGCGCGCACTTCGTCGACGACCTCGGCCCCTACATCGAGCGCAAGCTCTTCACGGTCAACACCGGCCACGCGGCGACGGCGTACTTCGGCGCGCAGGCCGGCGTCGAGTCGATCGCCGACGCTCTGGCCGACGCGTCGATCGCCGCGCGCGTGTCGGCCGCGCTCGAGGAGACCTCGGCACTCCTGGCGGCCAAGCACGGGCTCGATCCCGCGTCGCTCGCCGACTACCGCGCCACGATCCTGCAGCGCTTCCGCAACGCCGCGCTGCCCGACACCGTGTGGCGGGTGGGGCGCCAGCCGCTGCGCAAGCTCTCCCGCCACGAGCGCTTCACCGGTCCGGCGGCGGAGGCAGCCGAGCGCGGCCTTGGGGTGGACGCCCTCGTCGCGGCGATGGGCGCGGCGCTGGCGTTCGACGACGAGGAGGACGCCCAGTCGGTCGACCTGCAGCGGATGCTGCGCGAACAGGGAGCCGCGGAGTTCACCGAAGCCGTCACCGGCCTGGAGCCGGGGCATCCGCTCTTCCCACGCGTGGAGGCGGTCGTCGCCGCGCGGCAGGCGGAGCTGGCTCCCGAGGACGGGTAGCTTCCCAGGCGGCGGACCGTACGCTCGTACGGTGACCTCGCCTGCACCCCTCGCCGAACCCACCGATTCCTCTCAGCCCCGCCGCCGCGGGCGCCGCATCGCCTGGTGGATCGTCGGCTCGCTCGGTGCCCTGATCGTCGCCGGCGTCGTCGGCATCCTCGTCTGGAGCCAGGTCGGCGTGATGCCCGCCGAGGCGGGGCCGCTCGACGACGTGCGCGCGAACCCGGCGATCGAGATCTCCGACACCGGCGGCGCGATCGTGCTCTCTCCCGCGGACGACGGCGCCGATGTCGGACTCGTCTACGTCCCCGGTGCCAAGGTCGAGCCCCTCGCCTACGCCGACAAGCTCGCGGGGCTTGTCGCGGACGCGGGCCTCACCGTCGTCATCACGAAGCCCTGGCTCAACCTCGCCTTCTTCGATCTGCGGCCGCTCGACGCCTTCACCGGCCTCGCCCCCGAGATCGACACGTGGGTGGTCGGCGGACACTCCCTCGGCGGGGTGCGCGCGTGCCAGCTGGCGACGGATGCCGACGGCCTGGCCCTTTTCGCCTCGTACTGCGCCACCGACCTGTCCGAGAGCGGAATTCCCGTGCTCAGCATCTCCGGCAGCGAGGACGGGCTGACGACGGCCGGCAAGATCGCCGATGCCCGCCCGCTGCTGCCGGCCGACGCCGTGTTGCACGAGATCCCGGGGGCCGCCCACTCGTCGTTCGGCGACTACGGGCCGCAGGCCGGCGACGGCACCCCGACGATCTCCGACGACGACATGCGCGAGCAGCTCACCGAGCTGGTCGGCGCGTTCGCGCTGAAGGCGGCCGGCGCCAGCTGAGCTGGGGGGCTCGGCCGCCCCGGCGCGGCTGACCTGGCGCGACTCGGCCGCCCGCGTGGGCTGACCGGCGCGGCGGCGGCACCGGTCGGCTCCCGCGCGGGTCCGCTCCCCGTCCGCAACTCCTGAGAAACAGGGCCGGACACCGCCGCCGGTGCCCGGATGCGGCGGCGGCCGCCGAATCCTCAGGAGTTGCGACCACGCCAAGGGGCAAGGCTCCGCGTCGCCGGTTGCCGGCCGGTTCCCACGCGGGGTCGCGCCCCATCTCCGACTCCTGAGAAACAGGGTCGGACGCGGCCGCCGCGCCCGGGGTGCGGCGGTCGCGGGGTCAAGTCCCGTGGTGTGGTGTCACTCCGGTTGTTCCCTGTGGTGGGTGATGGTCAGGCGGTGAGGTAGAGCTCGGGGCGGGCGGGTTCGGTGTGCTCGTTGAGGGTGTGGACGAGTTTGCGCATCGAGATGTCGGAGAAGTAGCGGCGTTCGCCGTAGCTCCATTCCTCGTGCTGCTCCTGCAGGACGGCGCCGATGAGGCGGGTCACGGAGTCGCGGTCGGGGAAGATCTGCACGACGTCGTCGCGGCGTTTGATCTCGCGGTTGAGGCGTTCGATCGGGTTGTTCGACCAGACCTTCTGCCAATGCTCGCGCGGCAGTGGTGCGAACGCGGTGAGGTCGGGTTCTGCGGCCTCGAGCATGGCCGCGATCTCGGGGAAGGAGGCGCGCAGGCTGTCGGTGACGGCCTGGTACTGGGCGATCACGGCCTCCGAGGTGGTCTGCGCGAAGATCGTCGAGATCAGCGCATTGACGGGCTTGGAACGCGCGGATCCGATCTTCTGGGTGACATTGCGGGCGAAATGAACCCGGCATCGTTGCCATCCGGATCCGGGCAGGATCGCCTTGACCGCCGCTTTCAGGCCGGCGTGCGCGTCGGAGGTGACCAGCGCGACGCCGAGCGGATCGGCGTCGGTAGCGACCTTCAGCCCGCGGTCTCGGAGGCCGCGGAGGAACTCGGTCCAGAAGTCCGTAGTCTCCGCGTCGCCGAGCGCCATCCCGAGGATCTCCCGGCGGCCGTCGCCGCTGACGCCGGTGGCGACGACGAGGGCTTGGGAGACGACACGGCCGCGGTGGCGCACGTCGAGGTAAGTGGCGTCCAGGAACAGGTAGGGGAACCAGGTGTGATCGATCCGGCGGTGCAGGAACTCCTGCACCGCCTCGTCGATCTCCCCGCAGATCCGCGACACCGTCGACCTCGAGATGCCGGTGTCGTTGCCCAGCGCCCGGACCAGCTGATCGACTTTGCGAGTGGACACCCCGTCGATCCACGCCTGGCAGATCACCGCGTAGAGTGCCTTGTCGACCCGGCGGCGGGGGCTGAGCAGCGACGGGAAGAACGACCCCTCGCGCAGCTTCGGGATCTGAAGGTCGACCTCGCCGGCCGGGGTCGCGAGGGTCTTCGGGCGGGTGCCGTTACGACGCGTGGTCCGCTCTGGGGTGCGCTCGTGCGGCGCCGCGCCGATCTTCACCGTCGCTTCCGCGTTGATCAGGTCCTGCAGGCCGGCCTGCAGCATCCGTCGGAACACGTCCGAGTGGGCGAGGTCGGGATCGGCGAGGACTTCGCCGATCAGGGTCGTCAGGGCAGACTGGTGGTGGGTCATCGTGGGATCTCTGCTTTGCTTCTTGCCGGAAACAACTGGTCATCCCACGGTGGCCCTTCATCGTCTACGACGACGAGACCCCCCGCGGGAAGTGACACCACGCTATGGGACTCACCCGGTCGCGGCCGGTTCCTCAGGAGTTGCGGCCCCCGCCGAGCGACTCCCCCATCGCGGCCGATTCCTCCGGAGCTGCGACCGCCCGCCGAGCGACGCCCTCCCCATCGGCTGATTCCTCAGGAGTTGCGACCACGCCGAGCCTCGCACCCTCCTCCCCAACCCGGCCGAGTCTGGACTTGTCCTCGTACCGCGTCACCGGGGGCGGACGCAGGCGGCATCACGGGCAGGTTGTGGCCATGAGCACTCTCTCCGACGCGGCCTGGCCGGTCCCACCCGCCTTCATGACGACCGACGGATTGCGCGGTGTCGGCGTCACGCGCCGACAACTCCGCGCCGCCGTCGCCCACGGAAGGCTCCTGCGCGTCCGCAAGGGCCGGTATGTGCGGGCAGGGCTGACCGACGACGTCGTCGACGCCGCGCGACTCGGCGGCCGGCTCGACTGTGTGTCGCTGCTGCGCCGGCTGGGTGTGTTCGTGCACGCGCGCGCGCCGCTGCACCTCCAGTTCGACCCGCTGGCGAGTCGCCTCCCGACGCGGCCGTCCGAGGTCGTGGCGCATTGGCGTGCGACGACGGCGGCAGCCGATCATCTCATCACCGACGTGATCGAGGCCCTGGTCCAGGCCACGAAGTGTCAGGAGCCTCGCGCCGCCATCGCTACGCTCGACAGCGCGTGGCATCGCGGCCTGGTCGATGCCCACGACATCGCCGAGGTGTTCACCCGACTGCCGCAGAAGTACCGGCGGTTGCGGCCCCTGCTCGACCCGCGGAGCGAATCCGGGCCGGAGAGCCTGATGCGGCTCATCCTTCGCGGCCTCGGATGCCGTTTCGACGTGCAGGTCTCGGTCCCGCGCGTCGGCCGGGTGGACTTCATCGTCGACGGCTGGCTCATCGTGGAGTGCGACAGCGAGGCCTTCCACTCCGGGTGGCAGAGCCAGAAGCGGGACCGCCGCCGCGACCTCGCCGCCGCGCGCCTCGGCTACACGACCGTACGGGTGCTCGCAGAGGACGTCATGTTCGACCGTGAGGAAGTTCTCGACGCCCTGAGGGAGATCCTGACGCACGGCCGCCGTTCGACGCGCGTGCCGAACTCCTGAGAAGTGCGCGCCTGCGCCCAGGATCCGGGCCGCCGGCGCGGCTCGGCCCGAGGACTTCAGGAGTTGCGGCTCGGTCGCTGCGCAACGCCACCCGGGCTATCGCTCGAAGCCCTCGGCGATCAGCTCGATGAGCTCCTCACGCTCCTCGACCGCGAGGAAGGCCCCCGCGGCGGCGTTCAGCTGGAACGCCTCGAGGTCGTCGAGGCCGTACTCGAAGGTCTCGGCGAGCAGCGCGAGCTCGCGCGTCAGCGAGGTGCGGCTCATCGTGCGGTTGTCGACGTTCACCGTGACCGAGAAGCCGAGCTGGTAGAGCAGGTCGAACGGGTGGTCCTCCATCGTCGTGCCCCAGCGCTCGATCGCGCCGGTCTGCAGGTTCGACGACGGCGACAGCTCGAGGGGGATCTCGCGGTCGCGCACCCAGCGGGCGAGATCGCCGAATTGCACCAGCACCTCTTCGCCCGCGCGCGAGACCACCTCGAGGTCCTCGGCGATGCGCACCCCGTGGCCCAGACGCAGGGCGCGCCCGTCGATCAGCGCCGAGCGGATGGAGTCCAGCCCCGCGGCCTCGCCGGCGTGCACGGTGACCGGGAAGAACTCCGAGGCGAGGTAGTCGAACGCCTCGCGGTGGTTCGAGGCGGGGAAGCCGTCCTCCGGCCCCGCGATGTCGAAGCCGACCGCGCCGCGACCGCGCCAGTCCACCGCGAGCCGCGCGATCTCGGGCGACCGGTCGGTGTGGCGCATCGCGGTGATGAGCTGACCCACGCGGATGTCGCGCCCGCGCGCCTCGGCGGCATCCTCGCCCTCCTCGATCCCCTCCTGCACGGCGGCGACCGCATCCTCGAGCGACAGCCCGCGGCCGAGGTGCTGCTCAGGGGCCCACCGCACCTCGCCGTAGATCACGCCGTCCGCGGCGAGGTCTTCGACGAACTCCCGCGCAACCCGGGTGAGCCCTTCGCGGGTCTGCATGACGGCCGTCGTCAGGTCGAAGGTCTTCAGGTACTCGACGAGCGACCCGGAGTCGCTCTTCTCGGCGAACCAGTCCGCGAGGTCGTCGGGGTCGGACTCCGGAACCTCCAGCCCGATGGCGTCGGCGAGCTCGATGATCGTCGCGGGCCGCACGCCGCCGTCGAGGTGGTCGTGCAGCGACACCTTCGGCAGGCCGCGGATCGACAGACCCTCGAGGATGGCGTCGCCGTGCTGGTCGATGGGCATTCAGTTCTCCTCGGTGGCGATCGCGGGTGGGATTCGACGGCGGATGCCGCGGCCCGGCGCCGCCGCATGTCGCGGCAGGCGCGACTGATCAGTCTAGGCAGTGATGCGTTCGAGGACGAGGGGCGTGCGGGGCGGGGCATCCGTCCCCACCTCCCAGGCTCCTTCGAGCGCCTCGAGCGCACGCGCGAAGCGGGAGTCGTCCTGCCCGAGCAGCGTGAAGAGCGGCTGGCCGGCAGCGACCTCGTCGCCCGGCTTGACGTGGAGGTCGATGCCCGCCGCGTGCAGCACCGGGTCCTGCGCCCGGGCCCGCCCGGCCCCGAGGCGCCACGCCGCGATTCCGAAGGGGAGCGCCTCCACGCGGGTGACGAAGCCCGCCTCGGTCGCCGTCACCGTGTGCGTCTCGTTCGGCGCGGGGAGCGCGGCATCCGGATCCCCGTCCTGAGCGCGGATCATGGCGCGCCAGGCGTCCATGGCGCGGCCGTCGCGCAGCGCGGCCTCGACGTCGGCGTCCGGCTGGCCCGCGAGCGCCAGCATCTCGCGCGCGAGCGCCACCGTCAGCTCGACCACGTCGGCGGGCCCGCCGCCGGCGAGCACCTCGACCGACTCGCGCACCTCGTTGGCGTTGCCGATCGCGAGGCCGAGGGGGGTGTTCATGTCGGTGAGGAGCGCGGTCGTCGCGACCCCCGAGTCGGTGCCGAGCTCCACCATCGTGCGCGCCAGCTCGCGCGCGCGGTCCACGTCGCGCATGAACGCGCCGGAGCCGAACTTCACGTCGAGCACCAGCGAGTCGGTGCCCTCCGCGATCTTCTTCGACATGATGCTCGACGCGATCAGCGGGATCGCCTCGACCGTGCCGGTCACGTCGCGCAGCGCGTAGAGCTTCTTGTCGGCGGGCGCGAGACCGGAGCCGGCGGCGCAGATCACCGGGCCGATGTCGCGCAGCTGCGCGAACATCTCGTCGTTCGAGAGCGCCGCGCGCCACCCGGGGATCGACTCGAGCTTGTCGAGCGTGCCGCCGGTGTGGCCGAGGCCACGGCCCGACAGCTGCGGCACCGCGACGCCGAACGAGGCGACCAGCGGCGCCAGGGGAAGCGTGATCTTGTCGCCCACGCCGCCGGTGGAGTGCTTGTCGACCGTCGGCTTGCCCAGGCCCGCGAAGCTCATCCGCTCTCCCGACGCGATCATCGCGTCGGTCATGACGCGGATCTCGTCGCGGGTCATGCCGTTGAGGAGAATCGCCATCGCGAACGCCGCCATCTGGGAGTCGGCGACGTAGCCGCGCGTGTAGGCGTCGACCATCCAGCGCAGGGCGTCCTCAGGGACCGCTCCCCCGTCGCGCTTGGCGCGGATCACGTCCACCGCGTCGAACGGCTCCACCGCGGCATCCGTGCCCTGCTCGCTCATCGACCGGCCTCCTCGAGGTCTCGCGGCCCGAACGCATCGGGGAGCACCTCGTCGATGGTGCGGATGCCCGAGACGGTCTCGAGCAGCATGCCCGGGACGGCGAACTCGAACAGCAGCTGCCGGCACCGGCCGCACGGCATGATCGTGTCGCCGTGGCCGTTGACGCACACGAACGCGACGAGGCCTCCCCCGCCGGAGTTGTGCAGCTCGCTCACCAGGCCGCACTCGGCGCACAGCCCCACGCCGTACGAGGCGTTCTCGACGTTGCAGCCGGTCACGATGCGCCCGTCGGTCACGAGCGCCGCCGCGCCCACCTTGTAGCGCGAGTACGGCGCATACGCGCGCCGCATCGCGTCGGTGGCCGCGGCGCGCAGCTCATCCCAGTCGATATCGGTCACCAGAGCACTCCGTTCGCAGTGATCAGCCCTTGATGTACGGCTTGCCCGCCGCCGCGGGTCCGCGGATCTGCCCCGCGAAACCGGCCACGGCGATGATCGTCACGACGTAGGGCAGCATCAGCATGAACTCGCTGGGGATCGGCGTGCGCAGCACCGTCAGCAGGTTCTGCAGGTTGGTCGCGAAGCCGAAGAGAAGCGCAGCCAGCGTCGCGCGGATCGGGTCCCAGCGACCGAAGATCACCGCCGCCAGGGCGATGAAGCCGAGTCCGGCGGTCATCTCCTTGGTGAACTGCCCCACCGACACGAGCGTGAAGTAGGCGCCGCCGATGCCGGCGATCGCGCCGGCGAGCGAGACGTTCCAGAAGCGGCTCGTGTTCACCTTGATGCCCACGGTGTCGGCGGCCTGCGGGTGCTCCCCGACCGCGCGCAGGCGCAGACCCCACCGCGTGCGGTAGAGGCCCCACGCCACCAGCGCGACGGTGATGTACATCAGGTACACGATGAAGGTCTGGTTGAACAGCACCGGGCCGATGATGGGGATGTCTCCGAGCACCGGGATCTCCCAGCGCGTGAAGCGCACCGGACGGTTCAGCTCGGACTCGTTCGGGACCAGCAGGGCGCCGTAGAGGAAGCCGGTCAGGCCGGTGACGAGCACGTTCAGGACGACACCGACGATGACCTGGTCGACGAGGTACTTGATCGAGAACGCCGCGAGGACGAACGCCACGAGCACGCCGCCGACCATGGCGCCGACCAGGCCCACGAACGGGTTGCGCGTGATGCTGGCCAGCAGGGCGGCGCTGAAGGCGCCGAAGAGGAACTGACCCTCGATCGCGACGTTGACCACGCCCACGCGCTCGCCGATGACGCCGCCGAGGGCACCGAAGATGAGCGGGACCGACAGCGACAGCGCGCCGAAGAGCAGGCCCGTGACGGGCACGAGCCCGCCCGCCGAGGCCCACACCAGGAACGCGAAGACCGCGAGCAGGCCGAACACGATCGGCAGCCAGATGCCGGTGCGGCGGTACGACATCGCGTCCCAGAAAGCCCACACCGTCAGCAGCACCAGCAGCACGACGACGAGCCAGCTGGTCAGCGCCGTCGGCACGCTGACGTTGGGCAGCGCGATGGTCGAGCCGGGGTCGCCGAGGCGGAACGTGCTGATGCCGTTGCGCGGTACCAGGAGGAACAGCAGCGCGAGCAGCACCGTCACGATGGCCAGGGTCACGGGCAGCTTGAGATGCCGGACCCGGACAGTCGTGTGCTGGATCGTGCCGCCGGCGGCAGCAGGAGCGGGCGCCAGAGCGGTCATGCGGACACCGCCTTCTTCGCGGCCTTGGCTCTCGCCTTGGCAGCCTTCTCGGCATCGGTCTTGGGGAGGAAGAAGATCGTGCGGATCAGCGGCGGCGCGGCGATGAAGAGCACGATCAGCGACTGCACCACCAGCACGATGTCCACGGGGATGTCCTGCGAGGCCTGCATCGTGAATGACCCGGCCTTGAGCGCGCCGAACAGCAGGCCCGCCGCGAACACGCCCCACGCGCGGCTGCGGCCGAGCAGCGCCACGGTGATCGCATCGAAGCCGATGCCCGCGTCGATCAGCCCGTCGAAGCCGGTGGTGACCGAGCCCTGGATCTGGTTCATGCCCGCCAGTCCCGCCAGGCCGCCCGCGAAGAGCATCGCGTAGATGTACATGCGCTGCACCGAGATGCCCGACGCTCGCGCCGCATGCGGGTTCTCGCCCACCGCGCGCAGGCGGAAGCCGAGGCTGGAGCGCTCGACGAGCCACCAGACGAAGACCGTCGCGCCGATCACGATGAGGAAGCCCCAGTCCAGCAGCGGGAAGCGGGGACCGAGCAGATCCGGGAACTGGGCATTGGCCGGCGTCCCCGACGAGATCGGCTGGTCGCCGGCGGGGCGCTGCAGCAGGCCCGGCGTGCGCACCATCCACGTCACCAGGTAGAAGGCGACGTAGTTGAGCATGATGGTGAGGATCACCTCGTGCGCGCCGGTCTTGGCCTTGAGCACACCGACGATGCCACCCCAGATCGCGCCGCCGGCGATGCCCGCCGCGAGCGTCAGCGGCAGCTGCAGGAACATCGGCAGGTTCAGGTTGAACGTCAGCAGCGCCGCCGTCGCGCAGGCGATGAGGATCTGCCCGCGACCGCCGATGTTGAACAGGCCGACGCGGAACGCCAGCGCCACGCCGAGACCGGCCGCGATCAGCGGCGCGGCGAACCCGAGGGTGTTGGTCAGCGGACGGATCTGCGTCGCGAAGTCGTTCGCCCGCGGGTTGAAGATCGCGCCGCGGAACATCGCCTCGTACCCGCCGTACACCGCGTTCCAGACGGCCCCGAGAGTGTCGGTGGGTCTGGCGAAGAAGTAGCCCGCCGCCTCCTGGACGTCCTCGTCGGTCAGCGCCATCAGGATGCCGCCGACGATCATCGCCACGACGATCGCCAGGACCGTGGTGACCCAGTTGCTGCGCAGCAGCTCCTTGATGAAGACGTTCTGCCGCGGGGGCGGCGGCACCTCTCCGTCGACGGCACCGGGCGCGTCCGGAGTGGGTGCGGGCACGTCGGGGGAACCCGTGAGGGGTCCCGAGACGGCCGGCAGCTGGTCTGGGGGCAGCCCATTCAGCGGTTCGCCGCTCCCGGCGGGGTTCTGACCGCTCACGCGACCGCCTCCTCAGGCTTCTCGCCGGCCATCATCAGGCCGAGGACATCTCGGGGGGTGCCACCGGGCACGATGCCGACGATCGCGCCCCGGTACATGACGGCGATGCGGTCGGCGAGCGCCGCGACCTCGTCGAGCTCGGTCGAGACGACGACGACCGGGATGCCGGCATCCCGTGTCTCGACGATGCGTTTGTGGATGAACTCGATGGAGCCCACGTCGACGCCGCGCGTGGGCTGGGCCGCGACGAGGAGCTTGAGCTCGCGGCTCATCTCGCGGGCGATGACGACCTTCTGCTGGTTGCCGCCCGAGAGCGTGCCGGCGGGGACGTCGGGGCCCTGGGTGCGGATGTCGTACTCGGCGATGCGGGCCTTGGCGAACTCGTCGAGCACACCGCGACGGATGGTGCCGCCGGAGATGAAGGCGCTGTCGCCGGAGCGGTCGAGGATGAGGTTCTCGGCGACGGTGAAAGTGCCCACCAGGCCGTCCTCGGTGCGGTCCTCGGGGACGAATCCGACGCCTTCATCCAGGATGCCGCGGACGCTCTTGCCCACGAGCTCGACGCCGTCCAGCTCGATCGAGCCGGTCACCCGGTCGGCGAGGCCCACCATGGCCTCGATCAGCTCGGTCTGGCCGTTGCCCTGCACACCGGCGACGGCGAGGATCTCTCCCGGCCGCACATCGAAGCTCACCCGGTCGACGACGACCGTGCCGTCCGGCGCGACGACGCGCAGATCCCGCACCTCGAGGCCTCCGGCGCCCGGCGTGGCGGGCTCCTTGTGAACGGTGAGCTCGACGGCGCGGCCGACCATCAGCGAGGCCAGCTCGGCGTTGGACGCCGTGGGCGAGGCCTCGCCGACGACCTTCCCGAGCCGGATCACCGTGATGCGGTCGGCCACGGCGCGCACCTCGCGGAGCTTGTGGGTGATGAAGACGATCGACGTTCCCTCGTCGCGCAGCTGGCGCATGATCGCCATCAGCTCGTCGGTCTCCTGCGGCGTGAGCACCGCCGTCGGCTCGTCGAACACGAGCACCTTCGCGTCGCGCGAGAGCGCCTTGATGATCTCGACGCGCTGCTGCACGCCGACGGGCAGGTCGCCGACGATGGCATCGGGATCCACCTCGAAGCCGAACCGGTCGGCCACGGCGCGCACGTGCTGCCGGGCCTTGGCGAGGTCGAGCGCGCCGAGCGCCTTGGTGTCCTCGTGGCCCAGCATGACGTTCTCGGCGACCGTGAAGACGGGGATCAGCATGAAGTGCTGATGGACCATGCCGATGCCGGCGTTCATCGCGTCGCCGGGCCCCCGGAAGTGCTGGACGGCGTCGTCCAGCAGGATCTCGCCCTCGTCGGCCTGATACAGGCCGTAGAGCACGTTCATGAGCGTGGACTTGCCGGCGCCGTTCTCCCCCAGAAGAGCGTGGATCTCACCCGCATTGACCACCAGATCGATGTGGTCGTTCGCGACGAGGGAGCCGAAACGCTTCGTGATGCCACGGAGCTCGAGCTTCATATCTGCACCTTATATATCCAGTCGGGCGCGGCGCCACGGTCGGTGGCGTGCCCGGAAGAAAGCGGCCGGGTGGAGTCGTCCACCCGGCCGCATGTCACAGCTGCGCTGCCTTACGGCGAGCTGGGCGACGTGACCTCGAGCTCGCCCGAGATGATCTGCTCGCGCAGCGCGTCGAGCTCTTCGGTCAGACCCTCGGGCAGCTGCGACTCGAACGAGCCGAAGCCGGAGAGGCCGACGCCCTCGTTCTCGAGCGTGCCGACGTACGGGCTGACGTCGAAGTCACCCGTCGACGCCTCCATCGTGGCCTGGTAGACGGCCTCGTCGATGCGCTTCATGATCGAGACGAGCACCATGTCGGCGACCGACGGGTCGGCGACGGCGAGGTCGGAGTCCACACCGAGCATGACGGTGCCGGTGCCGCCGTCGGTGATGGCGTCGCGCGCGCTCTGGTAGATCGGGCCGCCGACCGGGAGGATGACGTCCACGCCCTGGTCGAGGATGCCCTGCATGGCCTGCTTGGCGGTGTCGTTGGCCGCGAAGCCACCGGTCATCGAGCCGTCCTGCGCCTCGACGTCCCAGCCGAAGGTCTCGACGTTCGCGCCCTTGTCCTCGTTGTACTTCGCGACGCCGTCGACGAAGCCGTCCATGAAGATCGTCACCGGCGGGATCGGGATGCCACCGACCGTGCCGACCTTGTTGACGCCGGACTGCGCCGACCACGCCGCGGCCGCGTAGCCGCCGAGGTAGGCGGCCTGCACCGTGTCGAACTGGAGCGGCTTGATGTTCGGGGCGTCGGTCTCGCCGTCGCCGTCGGCGTCGGCCCAGTCGTCGATGATGGCGTAGCTCACGTCGGGGTTCGCCGTCGCAGAGGCGATGGTGTCGGCGGAGAGCTTGAAGCCGACCGAGACGATGAACGTGCAGCCCTCGGCGATGAGGTTCTCGAGGTTGGGCGCGTAGTCGTTGGCCGAGCTCGACTCGACCTCGATCGGCTCGACGCCGAGCTCCTCGGCGGCGCGCTCCATGCCCTCGAGGGCCGACTGGTTGAACGACTTGTCGTTGAAGCCGCCGTCATCCGAGACGAGGCAGGGCGTGAAGCCCTCGACGACGTCGCCGCCCGCGTCACCGGTGGGGTCCGTCTCCTCCGGGGCGGAGCCGCAGCCCGCGAGGGCGATCAGCAGGCCCGCGGCGACCGTGACGCCGACGAGCTTCTTGGTGCGTGAGATGGTCAACTCAGCCTCCACTACGTTCCCCCGCGTCCTTCACGGGGACTGCACAAAGTTACCCACTGTGACGCCCGGCTTGCATGCGTCCGGGCCCGCGTGAGCCGAAAGGTTATGAAGACGCAATATCGCGAGACCCTCCGGATACCGGATGCCGCGGCCGGCGGCATCCGGTTCCACGGCGTTCCGCTCAGAGCACCTCGCCGCGACCGCTGAGCTTGAGCGCGTCGACGACGCCCTTGACCCGCTGCGCGTGCTCGCTGGTGGTGACCAGGAGTGCGTCATCGGTGTCGACCACGACGATGTCGCGCACGCCGATCAGGCTGATCACCCGGCGGGTCTGGCTCACCACGATCCCGCTGGCTGCATCGGAGAGCACGCGCGCGTTCTCTCCGAGGATCGCCAGGTCGTTCTTGCGCCCGCCCGAGTTGAGCTTGGCCAGACTCGCGAAGTCGCCGACGTCGTCCCAGTCGAAGTGGCCGGGCACCACGGCCAGTCGCCCCTTGGCCGCCGCCGGCTCGGCGACGGCGTAGTCGATGGCGATCTTGGTCAGTGTCGGCCACACGCGGTCCACGACGGGGCCCCGGCGGTCGCGGTCGTCCCACGCCTCGGCGAGGTCCATGAGCCCGGCGTACAGGTGCGGGTCGCTCTCGGCGATCTCGCCCAGCAGCACGTCGGCGCGGGAGATGAACATGCCCGCGTTCCACAGGTAGTTGCGATCGGCGAAGTACTCCTTCGCCGTGTCGAGGTCGGGCTTCTCGACGAAGCTCTCCACCAGCGCCGCCTCCGGCGCGCCCTCCACCGTCAGCGCTGCGCCCTTGCGGATGTAGCCGAAGCCGACCGACGGCTCGGAGGGCTGGATGCCGATGGTGCAGATGTAGCCCTCGCGCGCGGTCGCGACGGCCTGCTGCACCGCCCAGTCGAACAGCTGCGGTACCCGGATGACGTGGTCGGCGGCGAACGAGCCGATGATGACGTCGGGCTCCCGGCGGGCCAGGACCGCTGCGGCCAGCCCGATGGCCGCCGTGGAGTCCCGCGGCTCGGACTCCAGGAGCACGTTCCGGTCGGCGATCCCCGGCAGCTCTTTCTCGACCGCGGCGCGGTGCGCGCGTCCGGTCACGACCGCGATGCGGTCGGGTCCCGCGAGCGGCTCCAGGCGATCCCAGGTGTCGCGCAGCAGCGTGCGCCCGGAGCCGGTGAGATCGTGCAGGAACTTCGGCGCGTCGGCGCGGGAGAGCGGCCACAGCCGGCTGCCGATGCCGCCGGCGGGGATGACGGCGTAGAAGTCGTCGATGGGTCCAGGCATGGCCCCAGATTATCGGCCCGCCTTTCGCGGGGATGGCGGGCGTGTGGCGGGGACGTGACGGCGGCGGGCGGTGCGCCCGCCGCCGTCGCGCGGATCAGCCCTTTCGAGGCGAGACGCCCGGGGCCGCGTCGCGCAGCGACGCGAGCATCGCGTCGAACGCCGGCTTCGGCGTGAAGTCGTCCTCGAAGATGGTCGCCCAGCCCTCTCCGGGGAAGACCCCCGGGACCCAGGAGTTGGCGTCCGGGAAGCCCCACACCGTGTACGACGAGCATGCCGGCACGTTCAGGCACGCCTCGAGCATCGCGTCGTAGCGCGCGGCCTGCTCGGCGACCTGAGCAGCGGTCGGGCCGGTCTCCCCGGCCAAGAGCGGGATGCGCACGTCCGCCTCGGTGATCGCCACCTTCAGGCCCAGCGCCGCGAACCGCTCGAAGTTCGCCTGGAGGGAGGTGTCGAACCCGTAGAGCAGGCTCAGGTGGCCCTGGGCGCCGAATCCGTCCAGCGGCACGCCGTCGGCGAGCAGGCGCTGCGCCAGCGCGTAGTAGGCGTCAGTCTTCTCGTTGATGCCCTCCGCGTTGTAGTCGTTGAGGAACAGCGCGGCGTCGGGGTCGGCCTCGTGCGCCCAGCGGAATGCATCCCCGATGAGCGCCTCGGGGTCGTCCGCGCACGCGCGCAGGAACGGGTTCGCCTCGGTGCGCAGCCGGACTCCGCCGGCGTCCCACGTGTCCTGGAAGATCTCGTTGGCGACATCCCACTCGTAGATCTCGCCCTTGAAGTGGCCGACCACGGTGCGGATGTGGTCCTCGAGCACGGCGCGGGCATCGTCGCAGGTCCACGTGCTGCTCGCCGCGGTCACCCACGCCGGGTTCTGGCTGTGCCACAGCAGCGTGTGGCCGCGGATCTCCTGCTTGTTCGCCTTCGCGAACGCGACCAGAGCGTCGGCTGACGTGAAGTCGTACACGTCCGGAGCCGGGTGGATGGCATCCCACTTCATGTCGTTCTCCGGCGTCACCGAGGAGAACTGAGCGCCGAGCACCTGCTGGAGCTCGGTCGGTGCCTTGCGGTCGTAGGTGAGGAGATCGCGCTGCGCCCACACGGCGCTGCCGATCTCCAGGTCCCGCGGCGCTTGATTGCGCAGCGCGTCCTTGTCGGCGTGGCTGAATCCGGGCGGCGCCGCGGTGGCGGCCGTCCCCGTCCACAGGGGGACGACGAGTGCAGCGGCGGCGGTGGCCACCAGAAGCGATCGGATGGATCGGGGCATGAGAACTCCAGACATCTTCGTCGGCGTCGTTGGGGGCGACGCATTTGTTCTTGTGTCCGACAAAACCTAGGCAGGCGTCGAGGCCGCCGCAAAGCTTTTCGGCGGATTTTCAAGACGGTCCCGGGAAGTCGATGCTCGCGGGCTGACGATCCCGAAACTTCCGCCGTTCTTCGCGCTCGCGAAGATCCCTCCGGATGAAGGGATTCGAAGGATGCCCTTCGTCGCCGCGCCCTCCCCAGCGGGAATAGGATGGACGCAGCGCCCGCGTGACGCCGACGGCCCCGAGCCCACCGCTGGGGTCCTCGCCCGGGGGCCGTCCTCGTCCGCCGAGGCCGCCCCACCGTGTTTCGATCCAAGGAGGACGCACGTGTCTGCACCAGCACGCGTCACACCGTCGGTATCCGAGACCACCTCCCGAGTCCCCCGCGGCACCCTCTACCGCGGGAACGAGGGCATGTGGTCGTGGGTGCTCCACCGCATCACCGGCGTCGCCATCTTCTTCTTCCTCCTCGTGCACATCCTCGACACGGCGCTGATCCGGGTCGCGCCCGAGGCGTACGACGCGGTGATGAGCTCGTACAAGAACCCCATCATGGGGGTGGGCGAGGTCGTCCTGGTGGGCGCGGTCGTCTATCACGCGTTCAACGGCCTCCGGATCATCCTGGTGGACTTCTGGCCGTGGGCCACCCGCCACCAGCGCCAGCTGTGGTGGGGCGTCATCGCGCTGCTCGTGGCGACGATGATCCCCTTCACCGTCCGCCACCTGTCGATCGTCTTCGCCTACGGCTGGGGAGGAGAGCACTGATGACCCTTCGACCCGCTCAGGACGGCACCGCCATCGCCGATCCCCGCGCGCCGCGCACCCCCGTCCGTCGCACCGGACCGAACCTCGAGAAGTGGGGCTGGATCTACATGCGCGCGTCCGGCGTGCTGCTGATCGTCCTGATCTTCGGTCACCTGTTCGTCAACCTGATGCTGGGCGAGGGCATCCACGGCATCGACTTCGCGTTCGTGGCCGGCAAGTTCGCCTCGCCGTTCTGGCAGTGGTGGGACGTGCTGATGCTCTGGCTCGCGCTCATCCACGGCGCCAACGGGATGCGGACCATCGTGAACGACTACGTCATGCACGAGCGCACCCGCACCGTGCTGGTGTGGGCGCTCTGGCTGACCGCCGGCCTCCTCATCCTCCTCGGCACGCTCGTGGTCTTCACCTTCGACCCCTGCATCCCCAACCTCAGCGACGGAAGCGTCCTGGCCGAGGTCTGCAACCCCTGACGCAGACCCCCTCGCCACGACACAGAACGCATCACAGAACAGAGGCACCCGACACGTGAGCACTCAGACCGCGGACTCCTACGTCAAGGACGGCGTCCACTACCACCAGTTCGACATCGTCATCGTGGGCGCCGGCGGTGCGGGCATGCGCGCGGCCATCGAGGCCGGCCCCGGCGCGCGGACCGCCGTCATCACCAAGCTGTACCCCACGCGCTCGCACACCGGCGCGGCCCAGGGCGGCATGGCTGCGGCCCTGGCCAACGTCGAAGAGGACTCGTGGGAGTGGCACACCTTCGACACCGTCAAGGGCGGCGACTACCTCGTCGACCAGGACGCCGCCGAGATCCTCGCGAGGGAGGCCATCGACGCGGTCATCGACCTCGAGAACATGGGCCTGCCCTTCAACCGCACGCCCGAGGGCAAGATCGACCAGCGGCGCTTCGGCGGGCACACCGCCGACCACGGCAAGACGCCCGTGCGGCGCGCGTGCTACGCCGCCGACCGCACCGGCCACATGATCCTGCAGACGCTGTTCCAGAACTGCGTCAAGCTCGGCATCAACTTCTTCAACGAGTTCTACGTGCTCGACCTCATCACGGTGAAGGATGCCGCCGGCAAGACCGAGATCGCGGGAGTCGTGGCCTACGAGCTGGCCACCGGCGATCTGCACGTGTTCCACTCGAAGGCGGTCATCTTCGCCACCGGCGGGTTCGGCAAGATCTTCAAGACCACCTCCAACGCTCACACCCTCACCGGTGACGGCGTCGGGATCATCTGGCGCAAGGGCCTCCCGCTGGAGGACATGGAGTTCTTCCAGTTCCACCCGACCGGCCTCGCCGGGCTCGGCATCCTCCTGACCGAGGGCGCGCGCGGCGAAGGCGCCATCCTCCGCAACGTGTCGGGCGAGCGCTTCATGGAGCGATACGCCCCGACCATCAAGGACCTCGCTCCGCGAGACATCGTCAGCCGCTGCATGGTGCAGGAGGTGGCCGAGGGCCGGGGTGCGGGGCCCCACCGCGACTACGTGCTGCTGGACTGCACGCACCTGGGCGCGGAGGTGCTCGAGACCAAGCTGCCCGACATCACCGAGTTCGCCCGCACGTACCTCGGCGTCGACCCGGTGGTCGAGCCCGTGCCCGTCATGCCGACCGCCCACTACGCGATGGGCGGCATCCCCACGAACAACGACGCGCAGGTGCTGAGCGACAACACCACCGTCGTGCCGGGCCTGTACGCCGCCGGCGAGTGCGCCTGCGTGTCGGTCCACGGCTCCAACCGCCTCGGCACCAACTCGCTGCTGGACATCAACGTGTTCGGCAAGCGGGCCGGCCGCAACGCGGTCCAGTACGTGCAGACCGCGGACTTCGTGCCGCTGCCCGAAGACCCCGCCGGCGAGGTGCGCGACATGATCGAGGGCCTGCGCGCCAACCAGGGCACCGAGCGGATCGCCGTCCTGCGCAAGAGGCTGCAGGACGAGATGGACCGCAAGGCTCAGGTGTTCCGCACCGAGGAGTCGCTCGGCGAGGTGCTCGACGTGATCGAGGAGCTCCGCGAGCGGTACCGGAACGTGCACGTCGATGACAAGGGCAAGCGGTTCAACACCGACCTGCTCGAGGCCGTCGAGCTCGGATTCCTGCTCGACATCGCGGAGGTCGTGGTCGTGACCGCGCGCAACCGCAAGGAGAGCCGCGGCGGCCACATGCGCGACGACTTCCCGCAGCGCGACGACGAGAACTACATGCAGCACACGATGGCCTACCTCGCCGGCGACGCCGGCTCGTCCAAGGCCGACGACCACATCCGGCTCGACTGGAAGCCCGTCGTCTTCACGAAGAACGACGCCGGCGAGTTGCGCTACCCGCCGCTGGAGAGGAAGTACTGATGGCCACCTCGGCAACCGACGTGATCGAGCGCACCGACGCCGACGCCCCGGAGCGCGCGCAGGAGACGGCGAACGACACGGGCATCCAGTCGTTCCTGGTGACCTTCATCATCCGCCGCTTCGACCCGGAGGTCGACGAGGAGCCGCGCTGGGTCGACTACGACGTCGAGCTGTACTCGACCGACCGCGTGCTGGACGCCCTGCACAAGATCAAGTGGGAGGTCGACGGGTCCCTCACGTTCCGTCGCTCGTGCGCCCACGGCATCTGCGGCTCCGACGCGATGCGCATCAACGGCCGCAACCGGCTCGCGTGCAAGACGCTCATCAAGGACCTCGACATCTCGCAGCCGATCTACGTCGAGGCGATCAAGGGCCTGCCGCTGGAGAAGGACCTCGTCGTCGACATGGAGCCGTTCTTCGCGTCGTACCGCGAGGTGCAGCCGTTCCTCATCGCGAGCTCCACCCCCGAGCCGGGCAAGGAGCGCATCCAGTCGATCGTCGACCGCGAGGTCTTCGACGACACCACCAAGTGCATCCTGTGCGCCGCGTGCACGTCATCGTGCCCGGTGTTCTGGACCGACGGTCAGTACTTCGGCCCCGCCGCCATCGTCAACGCGCACCGCTTCATCTTCGACTCGCGCGACGACGCCGGCGATGTGCGCCTGGACATCCTCAACGACAAGGAGGGCGTGTGGCGATGCCGCACGACCTTCAACTGCACCGAGGCCTGTCCCCGCGGCATCGAGGTGACCAAGGCCATCGCCGAGGTGAAGCAGGCCGTCCTGCGCGGACGACCGTAGGCTTCTCACCCGGACGACGTGACGGATGCCGCATCGCGCTGCGATGCGGCATCCGTCATGTCGATAATGTGAGGTCCGTGAGCCATCGGGACGACGCGCGAGCACGACCCGGCCCGCGTGCGCAGGGCCACGACGAGGCCCGCGACCAGGCCGACGCCGCCCAGCGCGAGGAGGAGACGCTCCGCGCGCGGTGGGAGGCGACGCAGACCAGTCTGCGGCAGCGGTTCGACGAGCCGCTGAGCCGGGCGACGGCGATCACGCAGCGCACGCTGGCGTGGTTCCCGGTGCGGGTGTGGCGGCATTTCCTGCAGCACAACGGTTTCCTGCTCGCGGCGGGCGTGAGCTACCAGGCGCTGTTCGCGACTTTTGCGGCCATCTACGTGGCGTTCGCCGTCACCGGCCTCTGGCTGGGCGGCAGCCAGCAGGCGATCGACGGTCTCATCGACCTCATCAACAGCTACATCCCTGGGCTCATCGCCCCCGAAGGCGGCCTGTTCACCCCCCAGCAGGTGACCGAGGTCGCGACGACCAACGCCGGCGTCCTCGGCATCACGGGCATCATCGCGCTCGGCACCCTCGTGTGGACCGCGATCGGCTTCGTCACCTTCACCCGCCGCGCGGTGCGCGACATCTTCGGCCTGCCGCCCGACCTGCGCAGCTACTTCTACCTCAAGGCCCGCGACCTCGTCGGAGCGGGAGTCTTCGCGCTCGCGCTCGTGCTGGGCTTCGCGGCGACGTCGCTGGGCACGTGGGCGCTGAACTGGGTCGTGTCGCTCCTCGGATGGGACGACGCGTCGGGCTGGGTGGGGGCGCTGACGAGCATCGGCACGATCCTCATCTCGTTCGTCATCTACAGCGCCGCGCTCGGCGCGCTCATCCGCTTCCTCACCGGGACCCAGCTGCCCCCGCGCCGCATCGTGCCCGGCGCACTGCTCGGCGGCGGGGCCATCACGGTGCTGCAGCTGTTCACCGGCTGGCTGTTCATCTACACCCCGACCAATGCGCTGCTGGCCACCTTCGCCATCTTCGTCGGGCTGCTGCTGTGGTTCCGGATCATCGGCATCATCATGCTGGTGGCGGCCGCCTGGGTCGCCGTCTCTGCGGAGGACGACGAGATCCCGCTGCTGCCGCAAACCGAGGCGGAGCGGCTGGCCGCCGAGCACGCGGCGCTGCTCGTGGCCGCGCGCGTGCGGCTGCGCACCGCGGAGGAGGCCCGCGACACCGCGCCGTGGTACCGGGCGTGGGCGGCCAACCGCGCGGTGCGGGCGGCGGAGGACGAGCTGAGCCAGGTCGAGGCGGCCGCGCCCCCTGCGCCGAAGAAGGCCGGCAGCCTCTTCGAGTGAGTGTCGGCAGGCCCGGATAGTCTTGCCGTCGTGTCTCGCCGTGTTCGCATCGCCTCTGTCAACGTCAACGGGATCCGCGCGGCGACGCGCAAGGGCATGATCGAGTGGCTCGACGCCGCAGACATCGACGTGATGGCGCTGCAGGAGGTGCGCGCGACCGAGGACGAGCTGCGTTCGGCCCTGCCCGGGTGGGAGATCGTCAACGACGAGGCGCTGGCCAAAGGCCGCGCCGGCGTCGCCGTGGCCAGCCGCATGCCCTCGGTCGAGGTGCGGCGCGTGCTCGGCCCCGCCGCCGAGGACGCCGCAGACGTGCTCGACAGCGCGGGCCGATGGATCGAGGCCGACTTCGACATCGACGGCGAGCGCCTCATCGTCGTGAGCGCCTACGTGCACACCGGTGAGGCCGAAACGCCGAAGCAGGACGCCAAGTGGGCGTTCCTCGATGCGATGGAGAAGCGGATGCCGCAGCTTCGCGCCGCCTCGCCGCTCGCGCTCGTCATGGGCGACCTCAACGTCGGCCACCGCGAGGTCGACATCCGCAACTGGAAGGGCAACGTCAAGAAGGCCGGCTTCCTGCCGCGCGAGCGCGCCTACTTCGACCGCTTCTTCGGCGACGAGGGCGCCGACGTCACCGGGGCCGACGGGTCGGTCGGAGCGGGCCTCGGCTGGGTCGACGTCGGCCGCCGGTTCCACGGCGACGTCGACGGTCCGTACACCTGGTGGTCGATGCGCGGGCGCGCGTTCGACAACGACGCGGGGTGGCGCATCGACTACCACCTCGCGACGCCCGAACTCGGCGCGCGGGTCGTGGACTACCGCGTCGTCCGGGCACCGTCGTGGGACACCCGGTGGAGCGACCACTCCCCCGTCGTCGCCGACTACACGATCGGGCGCTGACTCGTTCGCGTCCTGCCACCGAGGGGTCCGGGCGGGACGGCGTCGCGGCATCCGCTTTATAGACTGGCCGGATGAGCAAATCGCGTCTGTACTCCGGCATGCAGCCCTCTGCCGACTCGCTCCAGATCGGCAACTACATCGGGGCTCTCATGCAGTGGCGCGAGCTGCAGGAGTCCTACGACGCGTTCTTCTCGGTGGTCGACCTGCACGCGATCACCGTCGCGCAAGACCCGGAGCACCTCCGCGAGAAGACCCGCCGCACCGCCGCGCAGTACATCGCCGCCGGCATCGAGCCGTCCAAGTCGACGCTGTACGTGCAGTCCCACGTGCCGGCGCACCCCGAGCTCGCGTGGATCCTGTCGACGATCACCGGCTTCGGCGAGGCCGGCCGCATGACCCAGTTCAAGGACAAGTCGCAGCGCTACGGCTCGGACGCCACATCGGTGGGGCTCTTCACCTACCCGGTGCTGATGGCCGCGGACATCCTGCTGTACCAGACCGACATCGTGCCCGTCGGCGACGACCAGAAGCAGCACGTCGAGCTGACCCGTGACCTCGCCGAGCGTTTCAACAGCCGCTTCGGGACCACGTTCCGCGTGCCGACGCCGGTGATCCAGCAGGAGACCGCGCGCATCTACGACCTGCAGAACCCGACCGCGAAGATGTCGAAATCGGCGGAGTCGGATGCCGGCGTCCTGTGGCTGCTGGACGACCCGGCCGTGTCGGCGAAGAAGATCATGCGGGCCGTCACCGATTCCGAGGGTGCCGTGCGGTACGACCGCGAGGCGAAGCCCGGCGTGTCGAACCTGCTGGTCATCTACGCCGCCCTCACCGGCCGCCAGATCCCCGCCATCGAGGACGAGTACGCCGGCCGCGGGTACGGCGACTTCAAGAAGGGCCTGGCCGAGGTCGTGGTGAACGAGTTCGGTCCGGTGCGGGAGCGGGCGCTGCAGCTGCTCGACGACCCGGCCGAGCTCGACCGCGTGCTCGCCGCCAACGCGGCGAAGGCCGAGGCTGTCGCCGACCGCACCCTGGCCGACGTGTACGACAGGGTCGGGCTGCTGCGCCGCACCCGCTGAGCCTCCAGCGGCGTTTGCGTCGTCGAGCGGTTCGGGATTCAGTCCTGCTGCGCCGCGTGCCCCGGCGGCACCGCGCAATACCGGGACACCCGGCCCCCCGGTTGCACGACGGGACTGAATTCTGAACTCGCTGGCGCAGCGGGAGGGCAGGCCGGGGTCACACGCGGTGAAGGAGGCCCCGGAGGGCCGCCTGTACGGCCTCCGGCCGGTAGAGGATGTCCTGGGCGGTCAGGCGCAGCACCGGATGACCGGCCTGTGCGAGGGTGAGGTCTCGCCGGTAGTCCTTGAGCTGCTGGCGCCATGAACCGTGGTGCGCCTTGCTGTCGCACTCGACGACGAGCCAGCCGTCGACCAGGAGGTCGACGAACCCGACACCGTCGAACCGGACCTGGAGCTCGACGGCGTGCCCGAGTGCCAGCACCATGAGCCGTACGAGCGTCTCCGGTCCGGACTGGGCGCGGCCGTCCACGAACGACCGGAGGATCCCGTAGCGGGCCGGAAGCGCGGCGAAGAGGTCCTCCAACTGGTCCGCGCGGATCAGTCCCTTGTTGAGGGCGCTGTCGATGGACGCGATGGCATAGCGGGCCGGCTGACATCGCACGGACTGGATGAGGGCGTCCAGCACATCGGCGCACCCGACGCCCGCCTCGCCCACGAGCGGCTGCCAATGCAGGACGACGCCGCGGTGCCGCCTCCCCGGCAGCGGCGCCTCCCTGTCGTCTGGCGAGCGCATGCGGCTCGAGCCCCGGCGCATGTGGACATGAAGCGGCGGTCTTCCGAAGACGAACACCCCGAGCATCTGCAGCAGCGACACGCAGGTCAGCAGTCCGCCCACCCTGGCCGCCCGGATGAGATCGGGCGGTGCGTCCGAGGTGAGGTAGCGGTCCTGCCGGGCGCGAACGATGGTGCCGCTCTGCACCGCCCGGGTGATCCGCCTTCCCGTCCAGCCGAGGCCGACGAGTTCCGCACGGGTCAGTACGTCCATGTGTTGAGGATGGTGAGTCGCGCCCTCGCGGCGGTCGGGGTTCCGCCGTTCTGTGGCAGACCCGCCGGTTCCCTCCGCCTGGGGAGGAGCCTGTTCGGCATTCAGTCCCGTCGAAAACGCCGGCGCCCGGGGGCGCCGGATTCCCGGGCGACGGGACCGGCGCGGCGCGCGTGGAGACTGAATGCTGAACGGCGCGAGGGGTGTTCCGGCGGCTCGCAGCCCTAGGCTGGCGCCGTGGAGCCGGTCACCCTTCGCACGCGGCGGCTGGAGCTGACCCTGCCGGTCGCGGACGACGTCGACGCCATCCACCAGGCGTGTCAGGATGCCGACATCCAGCGGTACACGCCGGTGCCGATCCCGTACGAGCGGGAGCACGCGGTGGCGTTCGTGGAGCGCATCCCGCGCGACTGGGAGACCGGGCAGCATCTGACGTGGGTCATGCGCGAGACCGGCCGCCTCGTCGGCACCATCGGCTTCTACCGCGTCGACGGGCGGGGCGCCGCCGAGATCGGCTACTGGATGGCGCCGTGGGCGCGCGGCGGCGGGAAGCTCCGCGAGGCAGCCGACGCGGTGATCGCCTGGGGCTTCGCGCCGGAGGGCCTGGGTCTTCACCGCATCGAGTGGCGCGCGGTGGTGGGCAACGTCGCCTCGGCGAAGCTCGCCCGCACGCTCGGCTTCCGCTACGAGGGGCTCCTCCGCGGCGCCCTGACCGGCGCGCACGGGCGCGACGACGGCTGGATCGCCGGACTCCTCGCCTCCGATGACCGCCGGCCGCAGCCGTGGCCGGTCCTCGAGGACTGACCGAACGGGCCGGACTGGCCCCGCTGTCGCCGGCCCGTGGCAGGATGAGCGCATGCCGGAGATGCCCGAGGTGCAGGGTCTCGTCGACTTCCTGCGCGAGCGGCTCACCGGGGTGCGCATCGAGCGGGCCACGGTCGCCAACATCGCGGCGCTGAAGACGTACGACCCGCCGATCGACGCGCTGCGGGGCGCCGAGATCACCGGCGCGGAGCGCCACGGCAAGTTCATCGACCTCGCCACGACCGGCCCCCACCTCGTGTTCCACCTCGCCAAGGCGGGATGGCTGCGGTGGTACGACGAGCTGCCGAAGACCGTCATCCGGCCCGGCAAGACCCCGATCGCGCTCCGGGTGGCGTTCGGCGACGGCGCGGGCTTCGACCTCACCGAGGCCGGCACCAAGAAGTCGCTGGCTGTCTACGTCGCGCGGGATGCCGCCGACGTGCCCGGCATCGCGCGGCTCGGGCCCGACCCGCTCGGCCCGGCCTTCACCCGGGATGTGTTCGCGTCACTGATCGAAGGCCGGCGCACCCAGATCAAGGGCGTGCTGCGCGACCAGACGATCATCGCCGGCGTCGGCAACGCGTACTCCGACGAGATCCTGCACGCGGCCAAGATGTCGCCGTACGCGCTGGCGTCCTCGCTCTCCGACGCCGACGTGACGCGGCTGTTCGAGGCGATGACCGAGACATTGACGGATGCCGTCGCCGAGGCATCCGGCAAGCCTCCGGCAGAGCTCAAAGACGCCAAGCGTCGCGGCATGCAGGTGCACGGCCGGCGCGGCGAAACCTGCCCCGTGTGCGGCGACGAGGTGCGCAGCGTGTTCTTCGCCGACAACTCGCTCGAGTACTGCCCGACGTGCCAGACCGGTGGCAAGATCCTCGCCGACCGCCGCCTCTCGCGGCTCCTGAAGTGACCCGGGCTCAGCCGGTCGGCGGCGCGTCGGTCGTGCCCATGAGCACGCGGGCGTCATCGTCGACCCAGTCGAGGGACTTCGAGACGGCCTTGCGCCACTGACGGAAGCGCCGCTCGCGCTCGTCCTCGGACATCTGCGGCTCGAAGCGGGCGTCCTCCTGCCAGTGCGTGCGCAGTTCGTCGAGGTCGCGCCAGACCCCGGTCGCGAGGCCGGCGGCGTACGCGGCGCCCAGCGCGGTGGTCTCGACGACCCGGGGGCGCACGACGGGGATGCCGAGGATGTCTGCCTGGAACTGCATCAGCAGGTCGTTGCGGGTCATGCCGCCGTCCACGCGCAGCTCGGCGAGGGTGCGGCCGGTGTCGGCCACGACGGCCTCGATGACATCACGCGTCTGGAACGCCGTCGCCTCGAGGGCGGCGCGCGCGATGTGCCCCTTGTTGACGTAGCGGGTCATGCCCACCAGCGCGCCGCGCGCGTCGGGCCGCCAGTAGGGGGCGAAGAGGCCGGAGAAGGCCGGCACGAAGTACGCTCCGCCGTTGTCGTCGACCGTGGCGGCGAGCGTCTCGACCTCCTCGGAGCGGTGGATGATGCCGAGGTTGTCGCGCAGCCACTGCACGAGCGATCCGGTGACGGCGATCGAGCCCTCCAGCGCGTAGCGCGCCGGCTCGTCGCCGATGCGGTAGCCCACCGTCGTGATGAGTCCGCTGCGGGAGCGGACGATCTCGGTCCCGGTGCCCACGAGGAGGAAGTTGCCGGTGCCGTAGGTGTTCTTCGATTCCCCGGTGTCGAACGCCGCCTGCCCGAAGGTCGCCGCCTGCTGGTCGCCGAGGATGCCGGCGATGGGGACGCCGTGGAGCACTTCCGGGAGTCGCGACTCGCCGAGGACCGCTGACGAGGAGCGGATGTCGGGCATCATCGCGCGCGGGATCCGCCACGTCTCCAGCAGCTCGTCGGACCAGTCCAGGGTGCGCAGGTCCATCAGGAGGGTGCGCGAGGCGTTCGTGACGTCAGTGACGTGGATGCCGCCGCGTGCCCCGCCGGTGAGGTTCCAGACCACCCAGGTGTCGGGCGTGCCGAACAGCAGCTCGCCCGCCTCGGCGGCCGCCCGCGCGCCCGGCACGCGATCGAGGATCCAGGCGACCTTCGACGCCGAGAAGTAGGTCGCCAGCGGCAGGCCCGTGGTGTCGGCGAACCGGTCGGCGCCGCCGTCCCGCGCCATCTCGTCGATGCGCGGCTGGGTGCGGGTGTCCTGCCACACGAGGGCGTTGTGCACGGGTCGGCCGGTGCGCTTCTCCCACACGACCGCGGTCTCGCGCTGGTTCGTCACGCCGATCGCCGCGATCTCGGACGCCCCGATGCCGGCGCGCGAGAGGCACGAGGCCACCACCCACTCCGTGTTCGTCCAGATCTCGACCGGATCGTGCTCGACCCAGCCGGCCCGGGGGAAGACCTGCTCGTGCTCGCGCTGCGAGACCGCGACGACCGCGCCGCGGGAGTCGAACACGATGGCACGGGTGGAGGTCGTCCCCTGATCGATGGACAGCACGTGGTCGGGCAACCTCGTCTCCTTCCTCGGCGGGCATCGGCGCCCGCGGCGGCGCGCTCGGGGCGCGGGTGCGGTCAGGCTATCGTGCCGACGCCGGCGACCACGTCGGGTCGGCGGCGTGCACCCGCTCGAGGGCACGGGCGACCTCGCGCGCGGTACGTGCGGCATCCCAGCCGAGCACCGGCGCGACCGCCTCGGCCACCTCGGCCACGGCCTCCGGGCTCGCACCGCCGGTGAAGGCGATGCTCGTGCGGCGCAGGAGCAGGTCGTCCAGGTGCGCGACGTCCTCGGTCGCCGCGAGGTGACGCAGCTCGCCGGAGCTATAGCCGGGAGCGTGGTCGAGCAGGGCATCCTCGGGGTCCTGCGCGATGGCCTCGACGACGGATGCCGCGACCGTGCCGTACCGGTCCAGCAGCGTGGCGACGCGCGCGGCCGGGACGTCGACGGCGTGCGAGGTGACCCACTGCTGCCGCGCGCGCTCGGTGACAGGGAAACCGCGGCCGCCGCCGATCGGCACGCCGCGGGTGGAGCGGCGGCGCGGCTGCGCGAGGAGCGCGAGGGCGCGGTCGGCGAGATCCTCGGCCGACGCGCGGAACGTCGTCCACTTGCCGCCCACGAGGCTGAGGACGGTGGCGTCGCCTCCCACCAGCGGCGCGGACTCGATGCGGTAGTCGCGCGAGACGAAACCCGGTGAGAGCTCGCCGTGGCCGGGAAGAGGCCGTACCCCCGAGAACCGGTAGACGATCTGCGAGCGGTTCACCTCCACGGCGGGGAGCACCTGCCCGATGAGGTCGATGAAGTAGTCGACCTCATCCTCCGTGCACACGACGGGGTCGCCCATGTGGTGCTCGAGGTCGGTGGTGCCGACGAGCACGCGGCCCTTCAGCGGGTAGATGAGCACGATCCGGCCGTCCTCGTTCTCGAAGAACAGCTCCCTGCCCCCGGTGGCGGCGAGCAGCTCCGGGTGGTCGAGGACGATGTGCGAGCCCTTGGTGCCCCCCATATAGTGCGTCGGGTCCCCGAGCGCGAGGTTCGTGAGGTCGGTCCAGGGTCCGCTGGCGTTGATGACGACGGATGCCGAGAACCGCGTCTCGGCACCGGTCAGCGCGTCGCGCAGCACGATGCGGCCTTCCTCGGCGCCGACGGCGGCGGTGTAGTTGGCGGCGCGAGCCCGGTCGCCGCCCGCGACGCGGCCGTCGCTCAGCACATCGATCGCCAGGCGCTCGGGGTCGTGGAGCGAGGCGTCCCAGTAGGTCGCGGTGTACTTCACATCGGGGTTCAGCTGCGGAAGCTGGGCGAGCGAGCGCTTGCGGCCGTGGAAGGTGTGGCGGGGCACCGCGCCGCCGCCTCGCGAGAACGAGTCGTAGATAACCAGGCCGATCTTGATCAGCGCCGCGCCGCGCTCGCGGTGGGTGCCGCCGCCGTGACGCAGGAAGCGCAGCGGCGCGGACAGCACCCCGGAGAAGGTCGAGAAGATGGGGATGGTGGTCTGCAGCGGACGGACGAAGTGCGGTGCGGTCTTCAGCAGCGAGTTGCGCTCGGTGACGGCCTCGTGCACCAGACGGAATTCGCCGTTCTCGAGGTAGCGGATGCCGCCGTGGATCATGTGGGACGACGCCGCGGAGGCGCCGCTGACGAAGTCGTCCTTCTCGACGAGCGCCACATCGACGCCCTGCATGGCGAGGTCGCGGAAGGCGGCGAGACCGTTGATGCCGCCGCCGACGATGAGCACGTCGGCATACGGACGCTCTGCCAGTGCTCCGAAACCTCGCTGCGAACCCGCCGTCATCGCGGACCCCTCTCTCGTCGTGTCGCTGATCCCATGATGGCATCCCTGGACGTCCTTGCAGGTCGATTGCACATATGTGCAGAATGGCCTGATGGAGCAGATCCGCGATGCCCGGACAGTCCAGCGAGCACTCACGGCTGCGCATCTGTACTACGTGCAGGACCGCACGATGGACGCCATCGCGGCCGAGCTCGGCACGTCCCGCTCCACCGTGTCGCGCCTGCTCACGCACGCGCGTGCCACCGGTATCGTCGACATCCGCATCCGGTCCCCGTTCGCCGCTCCGCAGCGGCTCGAGGAGCGCCTGTCCGAGCGCTTCGGCATCACCGCCGACGTCGTGCCCGTGCCCGATGGCGCCACCGAGGTCGAGCGCCTGCAGCGCGTGGCGATCGCCGCGGCCCACGTCGTGGCCGACCTCGTCCACGACGACATGACCGTGGGGGTCGCATGGGGCTCCACCACCGCCGCCGTGAGCCGGCATCTCGTGCCCAAGGCGGTGCACGGCACGACGTTCGTCCAGCTGAACGGCTCGGGCAACACCCAGACGACCGGGCTCCTCTACGCCAGCGAGATCCTCAGCCGCTTCGCCGAGGCGTACGCGGGCAGTGCGCAGCAGTTCCCGGTGCCCGCGTTCTTCGACGACCCGGCGACGAAGCAGGCGATGTGGCGGGAGCGGAGCACCCGCCGCATCCTCGACATGATCACGTCGATGGACCTCGTCGTCTTCAGCACGGGGTCGGCCGGCTCACAGGTGCCCAGCCACGTGTACAGCGGCGGCTACCTCGAGGCACGCGAGCGGGAGGAGCTCGCCCGGGCGGGCGTGGTGGGCGACGTCGCGACCGTGTTCTACCGTGCCGACGGCTCGAGCGACGGCATCGCCCTCAACGCGCGCGCGACCGGCCCGAGCCTCGACCTGCTGCGCCGGATCCCCCAGCGCCTGTGCATCGTCTCCGGGGTCTCCAAGCTCGCGAGCCTGCGCGGGGCCCTGGCCGCGCGCATCGCGACCGACCTGGTGGTCGACGAGGCCACCGCCCGCGCGCTGCTGGAGTGACGAGGGCTGCGCGGCCGCAAGGTTCATTCGCCGACATGGAATGAATGGACGGATGCCGCGTTGACTAGACTCGTGAGCATCAACGTGCTCCGGGGTCGGTGAGAATCCGAACCGGCGGTGACAGTCCGCGAGCCGAGGCATCAGCATCCGATCGGGTGCCGCCACGGCCGATCCGGTGCGATTCCGGAACCGACGGTGATGCGACGGGAATCCGTCGCTAGTCCGGATGGGAGGCAGCACGGGCGGCGTTTCGCGCGCCGCGGCTTCCCGTGCCCCCGGAGCGTCGAGAACGACGACGGAACGAGGGCCCGATGGCAAGCGCAGCGGAACACGACGCAATGCGTCGCGCGCTGGAGCTCGCCGCCCGCGGGCCGCGCGGGGTCAACCCGCAGGTGGGCGCGGTGCTGCTCTCCCGCGACGGCGAGGTCCTCGCGGAGGGGTGGCACCGCGGCGCCGGCACTCCGCACGCCGAGGTCGATGCACTGTCGCAGCTGACGCCCGGCGCGGCCCACGGCGCGACCGCCGTCGTGACCCTCGAGCCGTGCAACCACACCGGCCGCACCGGTCCGTGCGCCGAGGCCCTCATCGCGGCCGGGGTCTCCCGCGTGGTGTACGCCGTCGGCGACCCCGGCGACCACTCCTCCGGCGGCGCCGACCGCCTGCGCGCCGCCGGCGTCGATGTCGAATCCGGCGTGTCTGCCGCCGAGGCGACGGCGCTCCTGGACTCCTGGCTCACCGTGCAGCGCCTCGGCCGCCCGCATGTCACCGTGAAGTGGGCGCAGAGCCTGGACGGGCGGGCCGCGGCATCCGACGGCACGAGCCAGTGGATCACCGGGCCGGTGGCGCGCGCCGACGTCCACGCCCGCCGGGCGCGGGCGGATGCCATCGTCGCCGGCACCGGCACGGTGCTCGCCGACGACCCGGCCCTCACCGCCCGCGCCGAGGACGGATCGCTGCTGTCGTCCCAGCCCGTGCCCGTCGTGGTGGGCTCCCGCGCGGTGCCCGAGACCGCCGCACTGCGGCGGCACCCGCGCGCGTTCCTCCAGTACGCCGGCGACACTGGATCGGGCGGACTGGCCGGCCTGCTCGCGGACCTGCGACGACGCGGAGTGCAGCGCGTGTTCGTGGAGGGGGGGCCTTCGGTCGCCGCCTCGTTCGTGCGTGACGGACTCGCGGACGAGCTGCTGGTGTACGTCGCCCCGGTGCTCCTCGGTGGCGACCGCATGGCCCTGCACGACGTCGGCGTCACGACGATCACCGAGGCGCGACGCCTGGCCGTGGCATCCGTCACCCCCCTCGGCGACGATCTGCTCATCGTCGCCCGCCCGTCGTCGGAAGGAGACGAGTGATGTTCACCGGAATCGTCGAGGAGATCGGCGAGATCGCCGCCGTGGAGCCGTCGGGCGACGGCGTGCGCGTGACCGTCACGGGGCCCAAGGCGGTGTCGGATGCCGCGCACGGCGACTCGATCTCGGTCAGCGGCGTGTGCCTCACGGTCGTCGGCCAGGGCGCCGACTGGTTCACCGCCGACGTGATGAAGCAGACCCTCGACATGTCGACGCTCGCCGGCGCCGCCCCTGGGCGCCGCGTGAACCTCGAGCGCGCGACGGCCGCGCACAGCCGGCTGGGCGGGCACATCGTGCAGGGCCATATCGACGGCACCGGCGACGTGCTCGAGGTGCGTCCCGGGGCGCAGTGGCAGGTGCTGCGCATCTCGCTGCCGTCAGCGCTCGCCCCGCTCGTGGTCGACAAGGGCTCGATCGCCGTGGACGGCGTCTCGCTCACCGTCAGCGCGGCCAGTCCCCCCGACGCCGCCGGGGCGTGGTTCGAGGTGTCGCTGATCCCCGAAACGCTCGCGGCGACGACGCTCGGCGACCGGGTCGCCGGCGACCGCGTGAACCTCGAGACCGACATCCTGGCGCGGCACGTGCAGCGCCTCCTCTCCTTCGCCTCCGCGGCTCCGGCCGCCCCCGCAGTCCCCGCGGCGTCGTCCGCGCCCACGGAAGGAGGCTCCTCATGAGCCTTTCCACGATCCCCGAAGCCCTGGCCGCGCTGCGCGCCGGGCGCCCCGTCATCGTCGCGGACGATGAGAACCGCGAGAACGAAGGCGATGTGGTGCTGTCGGCGCAGCTCGCGACGCCGGAGTGGGTGGCCTGGACCGTCCGCTGGACGAGCGGCTTCCTGTGCGCCCCGATGCCCGCCGACTGGGCCGATCGCCTGGATCTGCCCCCGATGGTGGAGGTCAACGAAGACGCCCGCGGGACGGCCTACACCGTCAGCGTCGACGCGGCCGACCGCTCCTCGACGGGCATCAGCGCCTCCGATCGCGCGCACACGCTCAACGTCCTCGCCGACCCCGAGTCGACGCCCGCGAGCCTCATCCGCCCGGGGCACATCCTCCCGCTGCGCGCCGTCGACGGCGGCGTGCGTGAGCGCGCCGGTCACACCGAGGCCGCCGTCGAGCTGATGCGCCTGGCCGATCTCACACCCGTCGGCGTCATCGGCGAGGTCGTCGCCGACGACGGCAGCATGATGCGGCTGCCCGGCCTGCAGGAGCTCGGCGCCGAGCACGACATCCCGGTGATCACCATCGAGCAGCTCATCGCCCACCTGGACGAGACCGCGCCGTGCGACCCGGCCACCCGCAACGCCCACAAGCGTCGCGTGAGCCTGCGCGCCGAGGCGCACGTGCCCACCTCGCACGGGGCGTTCCGCTTCCTCGCCTACAAGGACCGCGTCACCGGCACCGATCACATCGCGGTCGTCTCGGGCGAGCTCTCCGACGCGCCGCTCGTGCGCGTGCACTCCGAGTGCCTCACGGGCGAGGCGTTCGGCTCGCTCAAGTGCGAGTGCGGCCCGCAGCTGGAGGCGGCCCTGGACGCCATCGAGCAGGACGGCGGCGTGGTGATCTACATGCGCGGCCACGAGGGTCGGGGCATCGGCCTCATCAACAAGCTGCGCGCCTACTCGCTGCAGGAGCGGGGGCTCGACACCGTCGACGCCAATCTCGCGCTCGGCCTCCCCGCCGACGCCCGCGACTACGCGGCGGCAGCCGGCATCCTGACCGACCTCGGCGTCGAGAAGGTGCGCCTGCTGACCAACAACACCGACAAGGTCAACCAGCTCCGCGGCCTCGGCCTCGACATCGTCGAGCAGGTGCCGCTGCTGGTGGGCGTCGGACCCAACAACCACCAGTATCTCGAGACCAAGCGCGACCGCATGGGGCACATCATCGCCGAGGCGGACCTCGCCGACGCCCTCGCCCAGATGCACGAAGGAGCAGACCGATGAGCGGCAGAGGCGCTCCGCAGACGGCGGACACGATCGACGCGGCGGGCCTGGACGTGGTCGTCGTGGCGGGAACCTGGCATGACACCATCACCGACGGCCTCATCGCCGGCGCCGAGCGCGCGCTCGAGGCGTCGGGCGCCACGTGGCGGCTGGTCCGCGTGCCGGGCTCCTTCGAGCTGCCGGTGGTGACGAAGGCGGCGCTGGATGCCGGCGCCGACGCAGCCGTCGCGCTGGGCGTCATCATCCGGGGCGGCACACCGCACTTCGACTTCGTCTCGAACGCGGCGACCGACGGCCTCACGCGGGTGGCGCTGGACACCGGCAAGCCCGTGGGCTTCGGCGTGCTCACGCTCGACGACGAGGCGCAGGGCATCGACCGCGCGGGGCTGGAGGGGTCGAAGGAGGACAAGGGCTTCGAAGCAGCCGACGCCGCACTGCGCACCGCCCTCGTGCTGCGCGCGCTTCGACAGTGAGATGAGCAACCTTCAGATAGGCTGATGGCATGGAAATCCTCCGTCATGTCGTCGTGCTCGTCCACCTCGTCGGCTTCGCGATCCTCTTCGGCGCCTGGGTCGTCGAACTGGTGAACGGGCGGCACCACATCACCCGTCTCATGCACTGGGGCCTCGCGATCGCGGGTGTCGCCGGCCTCATCCTCGCCGCGCCGTGGGGCATCGAGGGCGATCTCAACTACGCCAAGATCGGGACGAAGCTCGTCATCCTGCTGATCATCGGCGCGCTGCTGGGCGTCGGAGCCGCGCGCCAGCGGAAGTCCGGCTCGGTCCCGCCGGCGATCTTCTGGGGCATCGGCATCCTCACCTTCGCCAACGCCGCGATCGCGGTGCTCTGGCGCTGACCCGGGACTCTCGAGCGGATGCCGCGGCACAGGTCGCGGCATCCGCTTTCCCGTTCCCGGACCCGAGCCGCGCTGCGGGAGTAGGCTTGGTCCTCGTGCCCGGGCGACCACACCCGGACTCACGGTGATCCCCGTGCAGTGCCGCCTGACGCATGACCCTGCGCCGTGCGGTCGCCCACCACCGCATCCCACCCGGATGCTCCGCTTCGCACTCCCCAGGTGACAATGACTTCCCGCTCCGACGCCGCCACCGCCGCGGCTCCCGCCAATCCCCGCTCTCGCGTCATCACCGCGAGCCTCGTCGGCACCACGATCGAGTTCTACGACTTCTACGTCTACGCGACCGCCGCCGTCCTGGTCTTCCCCATCCTCTTCTTCCCCACCGGCAACGACACGACCTCGCTCCTGCTGTCGTTCAGCGTCTTCGGCGCCGCGATGATCGCGCGTCCGCTGGGCGCGATCGTCTTCGGCCACTTCGGCGACCGCTTCGGGCGCAAGGCGACCCTCGTCGCGTCGCTGCTCACGATGGGCATCGCGACCTTCCTGATCGGATGCCTCCCCACCTTCAACGAGATCGGTGTGTGGGCGGCCGTGCTGCTGCTCGTCCTGCGGCTCTTCCAGGGCTTCGCACTCGGCGGCGAGTGGTCGGGCGCCGCCCTCGTGGCCACCGAGAACGCGCCGAAGGGCAAGCGCGCCTGGTACGGCACGTTCCCGCAGCTGGGTGCACCGCTCGGGTTCATCATCGCGAACTCGGTGTTCCTCGCGATCAACTACCTGCTCCCCCACCCCGAGGGCGCGGGTCAGCGCTCGGCGGACTTCCTCGCGTGGGGCTGGCGCGTGCCGTTCCTGTTCTCGGCGGTGATGGTCATCATCGGCCTGTGGGTGCGGCTGCGACTGGTCGAGTCCGTGACGTTCGTGAAGGCCGAGGAGAAGGGCGCGATCCGCAGGTTCCCGCTCGGCACGGTGCTGCGCCACCACTGGTGGCACCTGATCCTCGGCATCTTCATCATGCTGGCGACCTACGTGCTGTTCTACCTGATGACGAACTTCACGCTGTCGTACGGCACGAAGGCCGCCGACCTCGAGACCGCGTCGGCGGCGGCGCAGCGGGCCGCCGAAGCGGCGGGCACGGCGTTCGACCCGACGGCGTTCGCCGCGCAGTTCTACCCCGGCCTCGGCTTCGCCTACACCGACTTCGTGCTGATGCAGATCCTCGGCGTGGTGTTCTTCGGCATCTTCACGCTGCTCTCGGGCCCGATCGCCGATGCCATCGGCCGCCGCCGCCTGCTGCTGTGGGTCACCGGGCTCATCATCGTATTCGGGCTGACGTTCAACCTCTTCCTGTCGCCGCAGCTCGATCCGAAGTTCACCGGTGCCCTGACGCAGGCGTTCCTCATCTTCGGGTTCATGCTGATGGGGTCGACCTTCGGCCCGATGGGCGCGGTGCTTCCCGAGCTGTTCCCGACCAACGTCCGCTACTCCGGCTCGGCGATCTCGTACAACGTGTCGTCGATCCTCGGCGCGGCGCTCGCGCCGATCGTCGCCGTCGCCCTGTGGGCGGCCGCCGACGGCAGCCCGTGGCTGGTCGGGCTCTACCTCTCGGCGATGGCGGTGCTGACCTTCATCGCACTGCTGCTCTCGCCCGAGACGAAGGACGTGGACTACGACGCCGACCTGGGCGTGGGAGCCACCGGCTCGCTCTGACCTCCCGCATCCGCACCCGAACCACCCCTTCTCGCCGAGACCACCCGGTCCGGCCCGTCCGAGACGCATGGAGTCGGCGAGAAGGGGTGGTTTCGACGCAGCGGCATGGCCGCACGGAGGGCACGCGGCTCAATCGAGGAACAGCGCGCGCAGCCGCTTCGTGGTGAAGACCAGGCCGACGGCGATCATGACGGCGAAATAGAGGACATGCCACCACATCGCCGGGGTGAGGATGCCGGTGGTGAGGCCGCGGATCAGCTCGACGCCGTGCCACAGCGGGAACGCCATGATGATGGTCTGGATCCACTCGGAGTAGATCGTGATCGGGTACAGCGTCGCCGAGAAGAGGAACATCGGCAGCAGCACGAAGTTGATCCAGTCCATCTGCTGGAAGGTCTTCATGTAGCTCGTGACCGCCATGCCGAGGCTGGCGAAGCCGAACGCGATGAGGAGCACCGCGGGCAGGGCGAACACGGCGGTCCACGCCAGGTTCAGTCCGAGCAGCTGCATGATGACCATGAACCCGGTGGCGTAGAGCAGCCCGCGCAGCAGCGCGTAGAGGATCTCGCCGAGCGCGACGTCGAGCGGGCCCATCGAGGTCGCCAGCATGCCCTCGTAGAGCTTGCCGTAGTTGAGCTTGAAGAAGACGTTCCACGTCGAGTCGTAGATCGCGCCGTTCATCGCCGACACCGCGAGCAGCGCGGGGGCGATGAAGGCGGCGTACGGCACCTCGACCCCGCTGGAGGTCTCGACGTCGCCGATGAGCGCACCGAGGCCGATGCCCATCGAGGCCAGGTAGAACACCGGCTCGAAGAATCCCGACAGCACGACAGCCCAGCTCGAGGAGCGCGCGGCGAGGAGTCCGCGCTGCACGACCGACTGCGGGTTTCCGGCCCAGAGGGCGCGCACGCCGCCGCGGCGGACCTGCGCCGTCGCCTCCTCGGGCGCCGAAGAGCCCCGGACGGTGGTCATTCGGCCAGCCTCCTGCCGAACAGGCGACGGCCGACGAGGTACCCGCCGACCGACAGCACGAGCAGGTAGCCGATGTGCACGACGATCATGATCGGCTCGGCCGGCTTGCCGTACGTGACCATGCGGCCGAGCTCGGTGGCGTGCCACAGCGGCGAGACCCACCCGACCCACTGCAGCCACAGCGGGAGCGTGGCCAGCGGGTAGAACGTGCCCGAGAACAGGAACATCGGCATGAAGATGAAGCGCTGCACGAGCGCGATCTGCCCCTTGTCCTCGGTGATCGACGCGGCGTAGGCCATGTACGGGATGCCGAACGCGAGGCCCGCGAGCAGCCCGATGGGGATCGTGAGCCAACCGGTCGCCGGGTCTGGCACGGCGCCGAAGACCCAGAGGAACCCGTAGTAGGCGACGACGACGAGGAGGATCCGCGCCGACGCGCCGGCCACGACGCCGCCGGCGATCTGGCCGGGCGACAGCGCCGAGGCGCTGAAGCCGAAGAAGTAGCGCCTCCATTTGAAGCCCGCCATCACCGGGTACGAGAACTCCTCCGACGCGACCGAGATCGCCGCCGTCATGAGCAGCGCCGGTGCGACGAAGACGAGGTACGACACCTCGACGCCGTTCTCGGTGATCGGCGCGTCGATGAGCGCCGCGAGGCCGACCGCCAAGCCCAGGAGGTAGAGGATCGGCTGGCCGAGGGCTCCGACGATGATCGTCCACCCGTAGGCGCGCATCGCGCGCACCATGTGCTCGGTGACGTACCAGGTGCCCAGCGCCCGGGGCCGGCGGCCCCACTGCAGCGCCTCGGCGCGCAGCTCGTCCAGCGACGGCTGCGCCGTCGTCGCGGTCGCGCCCGAGTCGTCGGGTGGCGCGGTCATTCGATCAGCGACCTTCCGGTCAGGCGCAGGAACACGTCTTCCAGGCTCGAGCGACGCACCAGGCTCGTGAGGGGGTGGAGGCCCCGGTGCGTGACGGCTTCGAGGGCCTCCTCGCCGTTGTGCGCGTAGACGAGGATGCGGTCGGGCAGCACCTCGACCCGGTCGCCGATGCCCTCGAGCTGCGGCGCGACCTGCTCGTTGCGGTCGGAGCCGAAGCGCACCTCGAGCACCTCACGGCTCGAGTGGTCGCGGATGAGGGATGCCGGCGTCCCCTCGGCCATGATCCGCCCCTTGTCGACGACGATGAGGCGGTCGCACAGCTGCTCGGCCTCGTCCATGTAGTGCGTCGTGAGCACGAGCGTCGTGCCGCGCTCCTTCAGTCGGAAGAGGCGGTCCCACAGCACGTGCCGCGCCTGCGGGTCCAGGCCCGTGGTCGGCTCGTCGAGCAGCAGGATGCGGGGGTCGTTGATGAGGCCGCGCGCGATGGTGAGCCGGCGCTTCATGCCGCCCGAGAGCTGGTCGACCTTCGCCTTGGCCTTGTCTTCGAGGGCCGCGAACGCGAGCAGCTCGTCGGCCTTCTCGCCGCACACCTTGCCGGGCAGCCCGAAGTAGCGGCCGTAGATGTAGAGGTTCTCGCGGGCGTTGAGCTCGCCGTCGAGGTTGTCCTGCTGCGGCACGACGCCCAGACGCGAGCGGATCTCGGGCCCGTAGCGGTCGGGGTCGAGCCCGAGGATCTCGAGCTCGCCGGCCGTGCGCGTCGACACCGCGCCGATCATCTTCATCGTCGTGGACTTGCCCGCGCCGTTGGGCCCGAGCAGGCCGAACGACTCGCCCGGCGCGACCTCGAACGAGAGCCCGTCGACGGCCAGGAAGTCGGGCTTGCCCTTGACCTTGTAGGCCTTGACGAGGTTCGCGGCGGTGATCACGGGGGCGGACACCGGACAACCCTAACGCCATGCCCCGACACCGGGACCCGTCACGTCAATATCAGTTGACACGCCGCCGCTTGTCAACTACGGTTGACGACGGATGCCGCGCCGTGCGGCACCCCGACTCCGAAAGGCGACCGATGGGCGGCGACGAGATCCGCACCCTGATCGGGGCGGCCGGCGAGCGCGAGCCGCTCGCCGAGCTCCACCGCCTGGCCGAGGTGCGCCGCGAGCTCGCCCGGGCCGAGGAGGTGCAGGTGCGCAAGGCGCGCAACCTCGGCTTCTCGTGGCAGGCGATCGCCGGCGCCCTGGGCGTGAGTCGTCAGGCCGTCCACAAGAAGTACGGTCGAAGGTAAGCCCCTTCACGAACGAGGTAGACCCATGCCCTCCGCCGAACTCGATCGAGCCTCCGCCGCCCCGCCGGCCGAGGCATCCGTCCCCCGTCGCGCCCGAGACGGACGCACGCGACGCGGCAAGGCGCAGGAGGGACCGCGCGCGACGTTCCGGCAGCTGCTGCCGTTCCTCTTCGAGCACCGGGGCACGCTCGTGGTCGTGGCGGTGCTGAGCGTGTTCAGCGCCCTCACGATGCTGGTGCAGCCGCTGCTGGTCGGACAGGTGATCGAGCGCGTGCAGAACAACCTCGACCTCGGCCTGCTGCTGTGGGCGCTCGTGGGCTTCGTCGTGCTCTCGTCGCTCGTCTCGGGCTGGCAGCACTACCTGCTGCAGCGCACCGGCACCGCGGTGGTCTACTCCAGCCGGCGCCGGCTGATCGCCCGCATCCTGCGCCTGCCGATCAGCGAGTTCGACGCCCGCCGCACCGGCGATCTCGTCTCCCGCGTGGGCAGCGACACGACGCTCCTCTACGCGGCGCTGACGCAGGGGCTCGCCGACTCGGTCGGCAACGCGCTGCTCTTCGTCGGCGCGCTGGTCGCCATGGCGGTCATCGACCCGCTGCTGCTCGGCATCATCGTGCTGGTCATCGGCGTGTCGGTCGTCGGCGTGACGATGCTGAGCGGCCGCATCCGCACCGCGTCGACCGAGCAGCAGGAGAAGGTCGGCGAGCTCGCCTCCGGCGTCGAGCGGGCGGTCGGGTCGATCCGCACGGTGCGCGCCGCCGGCGCCACCTCCCGCGAGGTCGAGGCGGTCACGTCGCAGGCGACGGACGCGTACCGGGTCGGCGTGCGCATCGCCAAGGTGTCGGCGCTCGTGGTGCCGATCGCAGGGATCGCGCTGCAGGTCTCGCTGCTCGTCGTCATCGGCCTGGGCGGCTTCCGGGTGGCCACCGGCGCGCTGTCGATCGCGAGCCTGGTGACCTTCATCATGTTCCTGTTCATGCTGATCGCCCCGCTGGGCTCGTTCTTCGGCGCGATCACGTCGGTCAACCAGGCGCTCGGGGCGCTGGGGCGCATCCAGGAGGTGCTGGACCTGCCCACGGAGTCGCAGGACGATGCCACGATCGCCGCCGGTCTCGACGTCCGCATGACGCGATCTGCCGTCTCGGAGCCTGCGAACCCGCAGGATGCGCCCATCGAATCCGGGCAGGCGCCCGCAGTCGAGTTCCGCGACGTGCGGTTCCGCTACCCCGAGAACGTCGTCGCCGCGCGCCGCAAGGCCGAGTCCGAGGCGCTCGCGGTGCTCGAGTCGGCCCACGTCGACCCGTCGACCATCGGCCTCGGCGACGGCGCCGGCTCGCCGGGCGACGCAGCGACGGATGTCGCGGCATCCGGCATCCCCGACGGCGAGGTGCTGCGCGGCGTGTCGTTCTCGGTCCCCCGCGGCGCGCGCGTCGCGCTGGTGGGACCCTCGGGAGCCGGCAAGAGCACGACGCTGGCCCTCATCGAGCGCTTCTACGACCCCACCGGCGGCGCGGTGCTCCTGAACGGGACGGATGTGCGCGCCCTGGACCGCGACGCGCTGCGGGCGCAGCTGGGCTACGTCGAGCAGGACGCCCCCACCCTGGCCGGCACGCTCGGCGACAACCTGCGGCTGGCGTCGCCGGAGGCGTCGGATGCCGAGTGCGAGGCGGTGCTGCGCGCGGTGAACCTCGGCGACGTGCTGGACCGCAACCCGCTGGGGCTCGACGCGCCGGTCGGCGAGTCGGGCGTGATGCTCTCGGGCGGGGAGCGTCAGCGCCTCGCGATCGCTCGGGCCCTGCTGGCCGCTCCCCCGATCCTGCTGCTCGACGAGTCCACCTCGTCGCTGGACGGCCTCAACGAGCAGCGCATGCGCGAGGCGATCGACGCCGTGGCCGCCGGTCGCACGCTCATCGTGATCGCCCACCGCCTCTCGACGGTCGTCGACAGCGACCACATCGTCGTCCTCGAGCAGGGCCGTGTCGTCGGGCAGGGCACCCACGCCGAGCTCGTGCAGACGACGCCGCTGTACCGCGACCTCGCGAAGCACCAGCTGCTCGTCTGACCTGGGACGACGGATGCCTCGACCCGCCGCGAAGACGCGGGGCGAGGCATCCGCTTCCGATGTCCGGTGCGCGGGTCAGGCGCGCTGCAGCCGGTAGCGCAGGGCGGCGAGCTCGGCCCACAGCGGGGCGGGGACGCGGCCCTCGAAGGTGCGGTAGAACTCCTCGGTGAGGTCGGCCTCGTGCAGCCACAGCTGCGGGTCGATCGCGAACAGCTCGTCGAGGTCGGCCTGCGGCACGTCGATGCCGTCGAGGTCGAGGTCCTCGGTGCGCGGCAGGCGCCCGATCGGGCTGTCGACGGCAGGCACCTCGCCCTCGATGCGGCGGATGATCCAGTCGATGACGCGGGAGTTGTCGCCGAAGCCGGGCCACAGGAAGCGGCCGTCCGACCCCTTGCGGAACCAGTTCACCTGGAAGATGCGCGGCGCACGGTCGAAGCGCAGCTTCTGGCCGACCTTCAGCCAGTGGCCGAAGTAGTCGGCCATGTTGTAGCCGCAGAACGGCAGCATCGCGAACGGATCGCGGCGCAGCTCGCCGACCGTCCCCTCGGCGGCGGCGGTGCGCTCGCTCGACACGTTCGAGCCCATGAAGACCCCGTGCGTCCAGTCGGTGGCCTCCACGACCAGCGGCACATTGGTGGCGCGGCGGCCGCCGAAGAGGATCGCGTCCAGGGGCACGCCCTGCGGGGCGTCCCAATCGTCCGCGATCTGCGGGCACTGCGCGGCGGCGACGGTGAAGCGCGAGTTCGGGTGCGCGGCGGGACGACCGGATGCCGGCGTCCACGGGTTGCCCTCCCAGTCGGTGAGCTCCGCCGGCGGGGTGTCGGTGAGGCCCTCCCACCACACGTCGCCGTCGGGGCGCAGCGCGACGTTGGTGAAGATCGTGTTGCCCCACAGCGTCTCGACCGCGGTGACGTTGGTGGACTCGCCGGTGCCCGGCGCGACGCCGAAGAACCCGGCCTCGGGGTTGATGGCCCACAAGCGCCCGTCCTCACCGGGGCGCAGCCACGCGATGTCGTCGCCGAGGGTCTCCACGCGCCAGCCCGGGATCGTCGGACGGAGCATCGCGAGGTTCGTCTTGCCGCACGCCGACGGGAACGCGGCGGCCAGGTGGTAGGCGCGGCCGGCGGGGTCGATCACGCGGATGAGGAGCATGTGCTCGGCGAGCCACCCCTCGTCGCGGCCGATGACCGAGGCGATCCGCAGCGCGAAGCACTTCTTGGCGAGGATGGCGTTGCCGCCGTAGCCGGAGCCGAACGACCAGACCTCGAGGGTGTCGGGGAAGTGGACGATGTACTTCTCGTCGTTGCACGGCCACGCGACGTCCTGCTGCCCCGGCTGGAGCGGGGCGCCGACCGTGTGCACGGTCTTGACCCAGGGCGCGCCGCCCGCGATCTCGCGCAGCACCTCGGTGCCCACGCGGGTCATGATGCCGATCGACGTGACGGCGTAGGCGCTGTCGGTCACCTGCACGCCGATGTGCGACAGCGGGCCGCCGACCGCGCCCATCGAGAACGGCACCACGTACATCGTGCGCCCCGCCATCGAGCCGTCGAACAGCGGGGTGATGGTGGCCCGGATCTCGTCGGGCGCGACCCAGTTGTTGGTCGGACCCGCGTCCTCCTCGCGCTCGGAGGCGATGAAGGTGCGCCCCTCGGTGCGGGCGACATCGCTCGGGTGCGAGCGGGCGAGGTACGACCCGGGACGCCACTCGGGGTTGAGCTTGATGAGCTTGCCCTCGTCGACCTGCTCGCGCAGCAGCGCCTCGTTCTCCGCCCGCGACCCGTCGACCCAGTGGATGCGCGCGGGCTTGGTCAGCGCCGCGATCTCGTCGACCCATGCCAGCAGAGCGGGCATGCCCTCACCCTGAATGGTGGGCACCTCGCCATACGTCCGCGTGGCCGCGGGACGGGCGGGGGCGGAGCCTTCGGTCCGGGTGAAGATGTCGGCAAGGGCCATAGTGTCGCTCCTCGTTGATTCGACCGTCGGGTAGACGATGCATATTCGCGCTCTTCCTCTACTTTGGTCGCCTCCTAGGGTGTCTTGCGACGAAACACGACGTCAAGAGTCTTGATTCTTTCGCTAGCATCAAAGAATGCCCGCCACCGCACTGGAACTGTCGACCCTGGGTCACCGCATCCGTCACCAGCGTCTGGCGCACGGCTACACGCTGGACGAGCTGGGCGCCCTGGTCGGCGTCGCCGGCAGCCAGCTCAGCCTCATCGAGAACGGCAAGCGCGAGCCCAAGCTCTCGCTGCTGCAGGCGATCGCGTCGTCGACCGGCGTGGAGGTCGCCGACCTGCTGTCGGCCGAGCCGCCCAACCGGCGCGCCGCGCTGGAGATCGAGCTCGAGCGGGCGCAGTCGAGCTCGGTCTTCCGCCAGCTCGGCATCGCCCCCGTCAAGGTCACCAAGGGCATGAGCGACGACACGATCGAGTCGATCCTGGGACTGCACCGCGAGCTGCAGCGCCGCGAGAAGGAGGCGATCGCGACCCCCGAGGAGGCGCGGCGGGCGAACACCGAGCTGCGGCTGAAGATGCGCGAGCGCGACAACTACCTCCCCGACATCGAGAAGCTCGCCGAGAAGCAGCTGAAGGCCGCCGGGCACACCACCGGCGCGCTGACCCACCGCACGGTGAGCATCATGGCCGAGAAGCTCGGCTTCGAGCTGATCTACGTCAACGACCTGCCGCACTCGACGCGGTCGGTGACCGACCTGGAGCACGGCCGCATCTACCTGCCCCCCGCGTCGATCCCCGGCGGCCACGGCCTGCGCTCGATGGCGCTGCAGGCGATGGCGCACCGGCTGCTCGGCCACGAGCGCCCCACCGACTACGCCGACTTCCTGCAGCAGCGGCTGGAGATCAACTACTACGCCGCGTGCTGCCTCATGCCCGAGACGGCGTCGGTGGCGTTCCTGCAGCAGGCCAAGAAGGACCGCAACCTGGCGGTCGAGGACTTCCGCGACGCCTTCGGGGTGACGCACGAGGCCGCCGGCATGCGGCTGACCAACCTCGCCACCCATCACCTGGGCATCAAGCTGCACTTCCTGCGCGTCGATGGGTCGGGGGCGATCTCGCGCGTGTACGAGAACGACGACCTCCCGCTCCCGATGGACGTCACCGGCGCGGTGGACGGGCAGATCGCATGCCGCAAGTTCTCCGCCCGCGCGGCGTTCTCGGAGCAGAACCGCACCACCGAGCACTACCAGTACACCGACACCCCCGCGGGTACGTACTGGTGCTCGACGCAGACCGGCACGACCTCGGCGGGCGAGTTCTCCATCACCGTCGGCGTGCCGTTCGACGACGCCCGCTGGTTCCGCGGTCGCGAGACCCAGAAGCGCGCGAGCTCGACCTGTCCCGACGAGTCGTGCTGCCGCCGGGCCGCCCCCGATGTGCTCGACCGCTGGTCGGGCAAGGCCTGGCCGAGCGCGCGGGTGCACATGCAGATGTTCTCGCCGCTCCCTCGCGGCACGTTCCCCGGCGTCGACGACAACGAGGTCTACGACTTCCTCGACCGCCACGCCTGACCGGCTACGCGGTGATGAAGTCGCGGTAGCGATCGAGGGCGGCAGCGATCTCGGCATCCGTCGCCGACCCGGGCGCGAAGAGCTCGGGGACGGGCGTGTCGGCGTGCCGGCCGACCGCCACCGAATGCGTCCACACGCCCACCACCTCGCCGCGGGCGACGAGGACGGGCCGGACGATGCCGTTCATGCTCGGGCCGATCGCGGTCAGGAACTCCGGCGCGCACGGCACCGTGCGGTCGAGGTACGACAGGTAGTACTCCTCGAACGGCGGCAGCGCCACGACCTCGGGTGCGGTGGGGCTGCGCCGGGGCGCGCCCGCCGCGACGACGTACTGCGGCTCCGGCTCGTCGGCGACGAGGACGAGCCGATCGGATGCCGCCTCCGCCGCCGCCCGCGACACCCCGAGCGGCAGTCCGCTCCACCACGAGAAGTCGCGGGGACCGGCCGGGCCGTGCGACGCGATGTAGCGGACGAAGAACTCCGCGAGCGGATCGACGGGGGCGGCGGCATCCGTGATCCACTCGTCGGCGAGCACCCAGTACTGCTCGCGGGTGGGCCCGCCCTCGCGCGGCACCACCGGCCCCTGGCACAGCACGGTCCGCAGCGACAGCGCGACGAGCAGGTGGTAGCCGCGCTGACGCAGCGTCGACACGCCGCCCTGCTGCCACACCTCGAACAGCTCCCTGCGGGTGAGGCGGTTGCCGCCGCCCAGCGCCGCGCGTGCGAGGCGCTCGGCGCGGTCGACCTCGTCGGCGTCGATCCCCTCGGCGCGGTGGACGGCGGCGGCCTGCCGGCGCTGCCGCTCGGCGGTGAGGGAGAACACCCACGCGACGTCGGCGGCGGGGATGGTGTGGATCGTCCCGCGCATGGTCCAGGTGCGCACGATCTCGCCGCGGCCGTAGGCGGCGTCGACGTCGCGCACCGTGATGCGCCCCCGGGTTCGCGCCGCGAGCGCCCAGCGGCCGCCCCAGAACTCCTGGCTCTGCGTGGCGAGCATGTGCCGCGCCGCATCGGCGATCGTGGCGGCCGGCGCGCTCAGGCGATGGGACCGGAGCCGCTCGTGACGCACCGTCGAGGCATCCATCCGCCCATCATGGCCCAGCCCCACGACAGCAGTCGCCCCTATAACCCTTGGTGAAGGGTGCGCACCAGTCCCTCGTGCCGGCACGACGCGATCTCTACCGTGGAGGCATGGCGCGCGACGAGCAATGGCCGGAGGTCCTGTACACCGGTCCCATCGACCTGGCCGGAGTGCAAGCCCTCGAGGGCGGCGAGCCCGAGGCCGAAGTCCCCGAGATCAGCTACGACGAGCAGCGCTACCCCGCCCGGCCGCGGCGCCTTCGCCCGCGCGACCACCTGCGCGGCAGCAGCGTCCGGCGCATCCGGACGGATCCGCGCACCGCGAACGGCACCAACCCGTCGTACGTCGAGTGGCTCGTGCGGCAGTCGATGCTGAAGGACGCCGACGTCCTGGCGCGACAGCTGTCGGGCCAGCCCACCATGTGGCGGCACGCCTACGCGCGCCCCGACGCACGGCGGGCCATCGCGACCAGCGACGTCTGGTTCACGGCGTACCCGATCTCGCTGATCACCCGGCCGGGGCAGTCGTTCCTGGCGTCGCTCGGCGACGAGGCGCTGTGGGCGGCGTTCGAGCGGATCGGCATCACCGCCATCCACACCGGCCCGGTCAAACGGGCGGGCGGCATCGCCGGGTGGCTCGACACCCCGAGTGTGGACGGCCACTTCGACCGCATCAGCACGCAGATCGACCCCGCCTTCGGCACCGAGGACGAGTTCCGCGCCCTGTGCGACGTCGCCGACACCTTCGGCGGCAGCATCATCGACGACATCGTGCCGGGGCACACCGGCAAGGGAGCCGACTTCCGCCTCGCCGAGATGGGCTTCAAGGACTACCCGGGCATCTACCACATGATCGAGATCCCGCCGGAGGACTGGGCGCTCCTGCCCGACGTGCCGGACGGCGTCGACAGCGTCAATCTGGACGCCGCGACCGAGCATGAGCTCGCCGAGCACGGGTACATCATCGGCGCGCTGCAGCGCGTCATCTTCTACACCCCGGGGGTGAAGGAGACGAACTGGAGCGCGACGGCGCCGGTCACCGGCCCCGACGGCATCACGCGCCGCTGGGTCTACCTCCACTACTTCAAGCAGGGGCAGCCCTCGATCAACTGGCTCGACCCGACGTTCGCCGGGATGCGCCTGGTCATCGGCGACGCGCTGCACTCCCTCGGCGAGCTCGGCACGAGCGCGCTGCGCCTGGACGCCAACGGGTTCCTCGGCGTGGAGAAGAGCGCCGAAGGGCTGCCCGCCTGGTCGGAGGGGCATCCGCTCTCCCACGCGGCCAACCACATCATCGCCGGGATGGTGCGCAAGGTCGGCGGCTTCACCTTCCAGGAGCTCAACCTCACCATCGAGGACATCCGCGACACCGGCGCGGTCGGGGCCGACCTCTCGTACGACTTCATCGGCCGTCCGGGCTACCATCACGCGCTGGCGACCGGCCAGACGGAGTTCCTCCGCCTCGCCCTCACGACGTCGCTGCGGCTGGGCGTGCAGCCCGTGCAGCTCGTGCACGGCATGCAGAACCACGACGAGCTCACCTACGAGCTCGTCCACTGGGCGACGCGTCACGGCGACGACGAGTTCCACTTCCGGGGACGCGACATCCCGGGAAGCCAGCTTGCCGAGGAGGTGCGGGCCGATCTGACCGAGGCTCTCACCGGCACCGCCGACTACAACCGAGTCTTCACGCAGAACGGCATCGCCTGCACCACGACGTCGCTGATCGCGGCGACGCGGGGCATCGCCCGGCTCGACGACATCACCGACGAGGACGTGCCCGCGATCCGCGACGCGCACCTGCTGCTGTGCGCGTACAACGCGTGGCAGCCCGGCGTCTTCGCGCTCTCGGGCTGGGATCTGACCGGCATGCTCACGGTGCCGGCCGGCGAGGTCGCAGACCTCGTCGCGGCCGGCGACACCCGCTGGATCGAGCGCGGCGCGCACGACCTGCTGGACGTCGACACCGCCGCGACCCGCTCGGCGGCGGGCATGCCGCGCGGCCGTTCTCTGTACGGCGCGCTGCCGGCGCAGCTGGCCGACGCCGGGTCCTTCGCGTCGCGCCTCGCCGACATCATCGCGCTGCGCCGCGAGCACGGCATCGCCACGGCGTCGCAGGTCGACATCCCGGAGGTCGCCCACGCCGGGATGCTCGTGCTCGTGCACCGCCTCGACGACGGCGACCCGCACGCCGAGGCGCCGATGCAGGTGACGGTGCTGAACTTCTCGTCCGAGCCCACGGAGGGCACCGTCCGGTCGGAGCAGCTCGTGCCCGGCAGCGAGGTGAGGGATGCCGCGTCCGGCGAGTCGGTGGGCAGGATCGACGACCTGCAGAGCTTCTCGGTCTCGCTCCCCGCCTACGGCGCGCTGTTCCTCGTGCTCGAGCCGGTCGAGCCGGCGGACGAGTAGCGCTCACCGCGGGGCCCGATGACGGATGCCTCCCCCGTGCGACGCGCACTGCTGGCGTACCCCGCCGGGCGGGCGGTCACGCGAGGGCGGCGTCGATCCCCGCGAGCGGCACCGGCAGCCAGGCCGGCCGGTTGCGTGCCTCGTAGATCGACTCGTACACCGCCTTGTCGAGCACGAGCGCCTTCAGCAGCACGGGGTCGAGCCCGACCGCGCCGTGGGCGCCCGCGTAGGCGTCGACGAACGCGGCCTGGCAGGCCGCCGCCCACTCTCTCGCGTCCGGTCCGGCCGCCACCGCCCCGGCGTAGTCGAACGACCGCAGCATGCCGGCGACGTCGCGCGGCGGCAGATCGGGGATCGCCCGTTCCTTCATGGGACGCAGCGGCTCGCCCTCGAAGTCGACGATGCGCCAGCCGCCGTCGCGGACCGCGAGGACCTGCCCGAGGTGCAGGTCGCCGTGGATGCGCTGCAGGCGCGGCCACGCCCGCTCGAGCGCCGCGCGGTAGACGGCGTCGATGGCGGGCAGCCGGTCGGCGACGGCGGGCACCTCGGCCGCCGCGATCCCCAGTCGCCGGCGCCAGGCGGTGGCGGTGGACGCGACCTCATCGGGTCCGGCATCGGCCGTCTCGAGCGCTGCTCCGAGATCGCCGTGGACACCGGCGACCGCCGTGCCGAGGTCGCGCGCCGCCGCGGTGAAGTCGCGGCCCTCGCGCGCGGCGTCGAGCGCGACCGCCCACCCGTCCTGCACACCCGGGAGGAACTCCTGCGCGAAGCCGAGCGTCCCGTGCGCGGCGCCCGACTCGCGGCCGACATCCGGCCACTCGGCATCGACGCTGCCGTAGAAGCGCGGAACGTACGGTGAGCATTGGCCGCTCAGCACGCGCTGCACGGTGACGTCGGGGTTCTCGCCGTGGTGCAGCGTGCGGAAGAGCTTGAGGATGATCGTCGGCTCGCCGTCCTCCTCGAAGACGATCGACGTGTTCGACTGCTCCCCTGTGAGCACGCGCGACCCGGTCACGCGGCTGACGTCGACGCCCATCTGCGCCAGGAGGCCGACGGCGAACTCAGGATGCCGCGCCGCGTCCACGAGGCATCCGCCCTCTCCCCCGCTGACGACAGCCTCCGCCGGCTCGATGGGCTCAGAGACCCGGGCGAGGGGCACGTGGTAGAGCGCCGGGACGGTTCCCGCGTCGTCCATGAGCAGATAGCGCGTGGCGCCGGTCACGGGACGGGCGTCGAGGAGCCGGAACCTGGGCTCGTGCCCCTTGCCTGCGTACCACCGCTGCTGCGCCACCCAGGCGCCGATCTCGTCCGTGAACTGCACCACTCCACCTTGACGTGCGGACGTCGACGCAGGAAAGGGGTGGACGGGCGCCTCGGAGAGGCGTAATGCACTCCGCTTGATTGCGCTATCTCTCGATAAACGATAGATTTCTGCTGTTCTTCGATGACAGGAGGAGCCGCCATGGCTCGATCGACCACTCTGGTCCTGCAGGTCGTGATCGCTCTGGCGCTGGCCGGATCGCTCGTCGTGCAGGCGTTCATCATCCCGGCGGTGTGGACCGACCTCCAGGGCGCTCCCCCGGTCTCGCGGATCACCTTCGTCACGCTCCTCGCTCTCGGCGTGCTCACGATGCAGGTCTTCGCGGTGTGCGTCTGGCAGCTGCTGACGAGGGTGCGCAAGGGATCGGTGTTCGCCGAGTCGTCCTTCCGCTACGTCGACGTCATCGTCTGGTCGATCTCGGCGGCGGCCGTCATCACGTTCGCCATCGCCGTGCTGCTCGCCCCCGGCGGGGTCGCGCCCGGCATCGTGGGGCTGATCTGCGGAGCCGCCCTCGTCCTGGCGGGGATGGCTCTGCTGGTGGTCGTGATGAAGAGCCTCCTGCGCCAGGCCATCGACCGGGACGCCGAGGCGGCGACCCTGCGCTCCGAGCTGGACGAGGTGGTGTGACGTGCCCATCGTCATCGATGTGGATGTGATGCTCGCCCGGCGCAAGATGTCGGTCGGCACCCTGGCGGAGCGGGTCGGCATCACCCCGGCCAATCTCGCGGTGCTCAAGAACGGCAGAGCCAAAGCCGTCCGGTTCACCACGCTCGATGCGCTCTGCGAGGCGCTGGAGTGCCAGCCCGGCGATCTGCTGCGATGGGAGCCCGACGTCGCAGTCGACGGGTGAAGTCAGCGGGCTGAGGTCACGGGACGGTACCGCACGGCGACCGCCCCCGACCGGAAGTCGTGGCGCTCGATCAGCTCGAGCGGGACGCGCTCGCGGAGCCCTTCGAGCAGCCTCGGTCCGTGCCCGGCGACGATCGGGTGCACGACGAGGACGTACTCGTCGATCAGACCGAGATCGGCCAGGGCGGCGGGGAGCGTCACGCCGCCCACCAGCAGACCCCGGCCGGGCTCCTGCTTCAATCGCTGAACGCCCTGTTCCAGGTCGCCCTGCAGCAGCTCGGCGTTCCAGTCGACGCGGTCCAGCGTGGCGGAGACGACGTGCTTCTCGGCGCGGTCGATGGTCTCGGCGAACGGGATGTCCCACTCCTGCATCCAGTCGGGCCATGCGCCCGTCGCCGGCCGGCGCCACGCCGACGCCATCATCTCGTAGGTCACCCGCCCGTACAGCAGCGCATCGGCGGCGGCGAGGGCGTCGGTCCAGTAGCGCATCGACTCCTCGTCGGGCGCGAGGCCGGCCTCGTGGTGGCAGCAGCCGTCGAGGGTGACGTTGATCGCGTACCGAAGGGGTCTCATCCGCTCACTCCGAGGGCGATGGCGATGCCGACGTCCGGGGACCTACCAGATCGTGCCGCCGCCGAGCGAGATGCCGCCCCACGTCAGCGCGATGAAGATCGCGGCGAACACCACCGGGGCGATCCCCTTGCCGTTGCGCGCGAGGCCCTTGAAGAGCCCGATCACGGCGAGCACCGCGGCGACGATCGAGAGGCCGCCGCCGAGGATCAGGCCGATGAACAGCGGGATGGGCATGAGGACGAGGCCGGCCAGCGCGATCCAGAACGCGGCCCAGGCCGTCGGATTCGAGCGACGTTCGACGGAGGAGGACATGCGCCCCATTATGTCCTGCGGCTGCGCGTCAGAAGGGATTCGGGGTCAGCGTGTACTTGGTCTGCAGGTACTCGTGGATGCCCTCGGCGCCGCCCTCGCGCCCCAGGCCCGACATCTTCCAGCCGCCGAACGGGGCGGCGGCGTTGGAGACGACGCCCACGTTCAGGCCCATCATGCCGGTCTCGAGGCGCTCGATCATGCGCTGGCCGCGGGCGAGGCTCTCGGTGAAGACGTACGAGACGAGGCCGTACTCCGTGTCGTTGGCGATGCGCACCGCGTCGTCCTCGGTGTCGAAGGGGATGATCGCGAGCACCGGTCCGAAGATCTCCTCGCGGAGGATGTCGGAGCCGGGCTGCACGTCGGTGACGACGGTGGGCTCGTAGAAGGTGCCGGGGCCCTCGACCTCCTTGCCGCCGGTGGCGACCTTCGCTCCGCGCTGGACGGCGTCCTGCACGAGCTGCGACGCCTTCGCCACGGCGCGGTCGTCGATGAGCGGTCCGATGGTGACGCCCTCCTCGGTCCCGCGTCCGACGGTGAAGCCCTTCACCCGCTCGGTGACCCGGCGGGCGAACTCGTCGGCGACCGAGCGGTGCACGATGAAGCGGTTGGCGGCCGTGCAGGCCTGGCCGATGTTGCGGAACTTGGCGAGCATCGCACCGTCGACCGCCTTGTCGAGGTCGGCGTCGTCGAACACCACGAACGGGGCGTTGCCGCCGAGTTCCATCGACGTGCGCAGCACGCCCTGCGCCGCCTGCTCCAGCAGGCGCTGGCCGACCTGCGTCGAGCCGGTGAACGACAGCTTCCGCAGCCGCGGGTCGCGGATGATCGGCTCCGACACCGCACCGGAGGTCGAGGTGGTGAACACGTTGACCACGCCGGCGGGAACGCCGGCGTCCTCGAGCAGCTTCGCGAAGTACAGGGTGGTCAGGGGGGTCAGCTCGGCGGGCTTGATGACCACGGTGCACCCTGCGGCCAGCGCCGGCGCGATCTTGCGCGTCGCCATGGCCAGCGGGAAGTTCCACGGCGTGATGAGGAAGCACGGGCCGACCGGGTGCTGCGACACGATCATGCGGCCGGTGCCCTCCGGGTTAGCGCCGTACCGGCCCTGCACGCGGACGGTCTCCTCGCTGAACCAGCGCAGGAACTCGCCGCCGTAGGCCACCTCGCCGCGCGCCTCGGCCAGCGGCTTGCCCATCTCGACCGTCATGAGCAGCGCGAACTCCTCCTTGCGCTCCTGCAGCAGGTCGAACGCGCGCCGCAGGATCTCGGCGCGCTCGCGCGCAGGCGTCGCCGCCCACGCCGGGAAGGCGTCGACCGCGGCGTCCAGGGCCGCCTTGCCGTCCTCGGGTGACGCGCTCGCGATCTCCTTGACGACCTCGCCGTTGGAGGGGTCGTAGACCTTCAGCGTCTTGCCGCCGGTCGCCGCACGCCACTGGCCGCCGATGAACAGACCGTCGGGCACGGCCGCCAGCAGCTCGGACTCACGGGTTTCGGTGGTCGTCGTGGTCACGGGGACTCCCTCGTCGGTTTCGGATGCCGCCGCTCGCGGCACCCGCTGATTCGATGTCTACGGGTCATTGTGACCCGCCGCCGCCGGAGCGGCCGATATACGCGATGTACACCGGAGGCGATGGTTTCGCCGCCGCGGAGACCCTCAGCCCGGCACGACCGCGGGTTCGCGCTGCGACAGGAACGCACCCTCCAGGAATGAAGTCAGCTCGTCGGTCGCCGTGAGCGGGAAGATGCCCGCGACGTACTGGTCGGGCCGCACCACGACGACCACGCCGTCGCGCGAGAGCCCGCGCTCGGCGAAGATGTCGGCAGTCGTCCACGCGCTCGGCGCGGCGGCGTAGACCTTCTCCCAGTCGGTGAGGCCCAGCGGTCCGGTCTTCGGCAGGAAGAGCTCGGGCACGCGGGTGACGTCGACGTCCTCGTGCGCCTGCTGGTAGATCACCTTCACGTCGAACACCGCGTCGGCGTCCGCCGCCTCCGGGGTGAAGCGGGCGACCGGGGATCCGGGAGAGGCCATGAACGTCGCCCACTCCGACAGAGCGGATGCCTCGCCCGCCGGCTGTGCGTCGGCGAAGGCGTAGATCCGCCAGCGTCCGTCGGCCTTGGCGTGGTGGCCCAGGTGCACCGGGTTGCCGTCGCACACCCGGACCACCTCGACGGACTTGAAGCGCTTGCCCAGCGGGAAGCCCTCGGCCAGGCCCTGGTGGGAGGCATCCGTCACGATCATCGACGGGCCGTACTGGGTCATGAACCCGGACGGGAACTCGGCGGTGCCGAGGTAGTAGTTCGCGAGCTCCTGGGGGTCGGAGATCTCCTCGGGCTTTCGCGCCATCAGCGTGGACCACTCCCGGTCGAAGTCGATGAGCTGCTGCGCGACCGGCTGACGCTCCGCCGAGTACGTCTCGAGCAGCGACGCGGGACTGAGCCCCGTGAGGACGTGCCCCAGCTTCCAGCCGAGGTTGAAGCCGTCCTGCATCGAGACGTTCATGCCCTGGCCGGCCTTGGCGCTGTGGGTGTGGCACGCGTCTCCGGTGAGGAACACCCGCGGGGCGTGGCCCTGGTCGACGTCGACGTCGTCGAACTTGTCGGTGACGCGATGGCCGACCTCGTACACGCTGTGCCACGCGACCTGCTTCACGTCGATCGCGTAGGGGTGGAGGATCTCGTTGGCGCGGCGGATGATCTCTTCGATCGGCGTCCGGCGCACCCGGTGGTCGTCGTCGGCGGCCACCTCGCCGAGGTCGATGTACATGCGGCTGAGGTAGCCGCCCTCGCGGGGGATGTGGAGGATGTTGCCGGCGGTCGAGTTGATCGCGCACTTGGTGCGCCAGTCGGGGAAGTCGGTGTTGACCAGGACGTCCATGACGCCCCAGGCGTGCGCCGCGAACTGCCCGACGTGCTTGCGGCCGATGGCCTCGCGCACGCCGCTGCGGGCGCCGTCGGAGCCGACGACGTACTTGGCGCGCACGGTGCGCTCCTCTCCGGCGCGGGGTCCCGCGACGTGACGCAGCCGCACCTCGACGGGGTGATCGCCCCCGGGGTGCACGGTGAGGCCGACGAACTCGATCCCGTAGTCGGGCACGATGCGCCCCGGGCCCTTCGCGGCGGCGTCGGCGAAGTAGTCCAGCACGCGCGCCTGGTTCACGATCAGGTGCGGGAACTCGCTGATCTTGAAGGCGTAGTCCTCGGTGCGCGCGGTGCGGACGATGTTGCGCGGGTTCTCGGGGTCGGGGCCCCAGAAGTTCATGTAGGCGATGTTGTACGCCTCGGCGATGATCGCCTCGGCGAAGCCGAAGGCCTGGAAGGTCTCGACGCTCCGTGGCTGGATGCCGTCCGCCTGCCCGAGCACGAGGCGCCCGTCGCGCCGCTCGACGATGCGGGTGGTGACGCCGGGGAACTGGGACATCTGGGCAGCCAGGAGCATGCCGGCCGGGCCGGAGCCGACGATGAGCACGTCCATCTCGTCGGGGAGCTCGGCCGGTCGGTCGATGCCGGTGCCGGCGGCGTCCTGCACGCGGGGATCGCCCGAGACGTAGCCGTGGTGGTGGAACTGCATCGTGTCCTCCTCGGACGACGGTGTCGAGGGCTTGTGGGCCGGAGGGGTGTGTTCTATATTCGAACACACCGTTCTACTATTGAACAGATCGTATACGACCCGCCGCGTCGCGGCAAGAGCGCGAGACCAGAGATGCCCCCTTCGCCCGCCACCGCCGCGCCGGCGTCGCAGACGCTCAGTCGCGGCATCCGGATCCTCGAAGTCCTCGCCGACGCGCGCGGCCCCCTCACGATCGACGAGATCGCGCGCCGCCTCGACGTGCACCGCTCGGTCGCCTACCGGCTGCTGCGCACCCTCGAGGATCACGGGCTCACAGAGCGCGACTCGGCGGGCCGGGTCGAGCTCGGCGCGCGCATGGCCGCCCTCGCCGCCGGCGTCGCCCACGACCTGCAGGCGGAGGCCCTCCCCGAGCTCACTGCGGTCGCCGGGGACCTGGGCGTGACGTGCTTCCTCGCGGTGCTCGACCACGACGAGTGCGTGACGCTGTCCAGCGTCGAGCCGCGTCATGCGGTGAACCCGGTCGCCCAGCGTCCGGGGACGAGACATCCGGTCACGCGCGGGGCCCCCGGCAAGGCGATCCTGTCGCTGATGCCCGAGACTTCCTGGCCGGCCGACGTCGGCGAGCAGCTGGCGCACGAGATCCGGGATGCCGCCACCCGCGGCTACGCGACAAGCCACGACGAGGTCATCCCGAGCCTGCGGGCGGTGGCCGTTCCGCTCCGCGTGCGCGGCCGCGGTCCCGCGGCGATCGCGGTGGTGTTCGTGGCCAGCGCGCACGGCGACGCCGAGATCGCCGCGCGCCTGGCGGTGTCTGCCGCGGCGATCCGCGAGGCACTCGGGGGCTGAGTCGTCCGCTCAGGCAGTCGTCGGGAACTCCGTGACGAAGCGGATGTTGTACTCGGCGACGCGCTGCGGAACACCGGCGAACGCCTCGGCGCGCGGCTCCGACGCCATGTAGTCCTTCTCGAGGGACAGGAAGGCGTCCTCGTCGCCCGGCGCGCTGACCGCCCACACGAACTCGTTCGTCTCGGGCAGACCGTAGGCGAATTCGATGGTGAAGCCGGCGGCCGGCCGCACCTTCGGCATCCACGTGCCCCACCAGGAGACGAACGCGTCGTACTCCCCCTCGACGAGCGTGTACCGGCGCAGCTGGATCGTCTTCATCCCTCCATCTTGGCGGACGTCCTATACTCGTGACGTCCGGAGGGAACGTCCCGCCGGTGCTCGAAAAATGGGCACGCAGCGCGCACGCGCGAGACACATACGGCCTCGACATCCGTTCCGTCTCGAAAGGCTCCGCCATGCCCGCGGTCTCTGCGACCACCTCCGTCTCCGCCCACGTCGCCCTCACCCTGGCCCGGCACATCGACCACGTCTTCGGCGTGATGGGCAACGGCAACGCCTACTTCCTCGACGCGCTCGAGAGCTCGACCGACGTGCACTTCACCGCCGTGCGGCACGAGGCGGGCGGCGTCGTCGCCGCGGACGCGTACCACCGCGCCTCCGGACGTCTCGCCGCCGCGACCGCCACCTACGGCGCCGGCTTCACCAACACGCTCACCGCCCTGGCCGAGGCGGTGCAGGCGCACGTGCCGCTCGTGCTCGTCGTCGGCGACGAGCCGACCTCGGGTCCGCGGCCGTGGGACGTCGACCAGATCGCGCTCGCGTCGGCGGTGGGCGCCCGCACCTACACCGTGGGGCGCGCGGATGCCGCGGCCACGACCGTCATCGCGATCGAGCACGCGCTCACCTACCGGGTGCCGACGGTGCTGGCGATCCCGTACGACGTGGCCGCGCGCGACGCCGGGCCGGTGCCGGAGGCGCCGGAGCCGCGGCTGCCCGGGCCGCTCGTGCCCACCGGGCCGTTCGCCGAGGGCGCGGTCGACGGGCTCGTCGGGGCGCTCGCCACGGCGCAGCGCCCGTTCCTGCTCGCCGGCCGCGGCGCCTGGATCTCGGGCGCCGGTTCCGCGCTCGGCGACATCGCCGACGCGGTCGGCGCCGTGACGGCCTCCACCGCGCTGGGCCGCGGCGTCTTCCCGCGAAGCGAGTTCGACCTGGGCGTCACCGGCGGCTTCGGCGCCGAGGGCGCCATGGAGCTGGTGCGTTCGGCCGATGTGGCCGTCGCGTTCGGGGCGTCCCTCAACCAGTTCACGATGCGCTTCGGGGACCTGTTCGCCCCGGGGACCCGGGTGTTCCAGGTCGATGTCACCGCGGCGGCCACCCACCCGCACGTCGGCGGGTTCGTTCGTGGGGATGCCGCCGTCGTGGCGCGTGCCGTCGCCGAGGGTCTTCGCGCGCGCGGCGCGGCTTCGAGCGGCTGGCGCGAGTCGATCGACGTGGCGGCGCTGCGGGCCTACGAGCCCGGCGAGCGCGTCGCCCCCGACGGGCGCCTGGACCCCCGCGCCGTGGCCGCCCGCATCGGAGCGCTCCTCCCCGAAGACCGGGTGGTCGTCTCGGACGGCGGCCACTTCATCGGCTGGGCGAACATGTACTGGCCGGTCGCCTCCCCCGACCGCATGAGCATGGTCGGCACGGCGTTCCAGTCCATCGGCCTCGGCTGGCCCTCGGTGCCGGGCGCCGCGCTGGCGAAGCCGTCGGCGACGGTCGTGCTGACCACCGGCGACGGCGGCGGGCTCATGGCGCTCGCCGACCTCGAGAGTGCCGTGCGGGTGGCGGGCGGTCGCGGGCTCGCGGTCGTCTGGAACGACGCCGCCTACGGCGCCGAGGTGAACCTGTACGGGCTGAAGGGCCTCGCGAAGGAGCCGATGCTCATCCCCGAGGTCGACTTCGCCGCGCTCGCGTCCGGCGTGGGCGCGGAGGGCGTCGTCGTGCGTCGCCTCGAGGACCTGGACCGGCTCGCGACCTGGACGGCCGAGCCCGCGGCATCCCGTCCCTTCCTCGTGCTCGACTGCCGCATCTCGGGCGCGGTCGTCGCGCCGTATCAGCAGGAGATCATCCGCGTGAACTCGTGACCCGGCCGGGGACGCGTCACTCGCCGGTGAAGTCCGGCTTGCGCTTCTGCTGGAAGGCGGCGAAGCCCTCGCGGTAGTCGGCGGTGGTGCGCAGCGCCTCCTGGCTGCGTGCCTCTTCGGCCACGGCATCCCACAGTCGCTCTCCGCGCAGACGCGCGATCAGGCGCTTGGAGGCCACGAAAGCCGCCGTAGGGCCGGTGGCGGCCACCGTGGCGCGCTGCAGGGTGAAGTCGAACACCTCCTCGACCGGCATCGCCCGGCTGAACAGCCCCGCCGCGACCGCTTCCGCCCCGGTCATCAGCTCGCCGGTGTAGATGAGGTCGAGGGCACGGTGCGCGCCGAGCCGCTCGTACAGGAGGGCGTGGCCGCCGGAGTCGAGCATGGCGCCGAGGCTCGCGAACGGTGAGCCGATCTTGGCGTCGTCGGCGACGTAGACGACGTCGGTCGCGATCGCGAGGCCGAGCCCCACCCCGAGGCATGCGCCGTGGACGGCGGCGAAGGTGGGCGCCGGGAAGGCGGCGATGCGCCGCATGAGGGTCTCCACACCGGCGAGGTACTGCGGCACGTCGTCGGTGACCGGGTCGACGCCGGCGATGTCGCGGCCCGCGCAGAACGCGCGCCCCTCGCTGCGCAGGACGAGAGCACGGACGCCGGCCTCCTCGGCGCTGCGGTACGCGGCATCCATCTCTCCCAGCGCCCGCAGGGAGAGCGCGTTGAGCTTCTCCGGCGCGTTGAGGACGACTTCGGCGACATCGCCGGTGATGGACAGTTCGATCATGCGTTCCTCCTCAGACGTCGTAGTCGACGACGACGGTATCGGTCGTCGGGTGTGATTGGCAGGTGAGCACGTAGCCGCGCTCGAGCTCATCGGGCTCGAGGGCGTAGTTCTCGGTCATGGTGACGGAGCCTTCGACAAGCCGCGCGCGGCACGTGCCGCACACACCCCCCGCGCACGCGAACGGCACGTCCGGCCGCACCCGCAGCGCGGCGTTGAGGATCGACTCCCGGGCAGCGACGGGGCTGTCGACGGACTGGGACTGGCCGTCGAGCGTGAACTCGATGCGCCGCACCGGCTCGTCGGCGGCCACGGCGACCGGACGCCCGGCGGACGGCTCGGCACGCTCCCCCTCGCCGGTCGTGAAGAGCTCGTAGCGCACGTGCGCCGGGTCGACGCCGATGTCGGCGAGGGTGTCGCGGCACAGCTGCACGAGCTCGAACGGACCGCACAGGAACCATTCGTCGACGGTGTCGGGCAGCACCAGCTCGCCGAGTATGCGCCGCAGGCGCGGCTCGTCGATGCGTCCCGACAGCAGCGGCGCCGTGCGCTGCTCGCGCGAGAGCACGTGGTGAAGCGCCAGACGCGTGGGGTAGCGGTCCTTGAGGTCGGACAGCTCGTCGAGGAACATGACATCCAGGCTCGACCGGTTGGTGTACACGAGCGTGAACCGCGACGTGGCGGAGCGCGCGAGGACCGTCGCGGCCAGCGCCATCAGCGGCGTGATGCCCGAGCCGGCGGCGATCCCCGCCACGTGCGCGTCGTCGAGGTCCGCCAGCTTCGAGGTGAAGGTGCCCTGCGGGCTCATGACGTCGATCCGGTCCCCGACGCGCAGCTCCGTCTGCGCCCACGTCGAGAACCGCCCGCCCGAGTCGCGCTTGATGGCGACGCTGATGGTGCGAGGGCCGTCTCCCCCACCCCCGGAGTCCGCGGCCCGGCACAGCGAGTACGACCGGCGCAGCTCGTGGCCGTCGATCACCTTGCGCAGCGCCACGTGCTGCCCGGCGAGGTAGTCGAAGTCGCCGCGCGCCTCCTCGGGGATGGCGAAGGTCACCTCGACCGAGGCATCCGTCAACGGCCGCACGGCGGCGACCCGGAGGGTGTGGAACCGCGCGCGGTGCTTCGCCCCGCGTGGCCCGCCCACGGCGGTCGTCAGCAGGGTCTCGGCGATGCGCTCGCGCTCGGCGTCCTCGGGTCCCGCCGCATGCCGGGAGTCGCCGCGGCGCATCAGTGCGCCTTGAAGTGGTCGAAGGGCTCGAGGCACGCGCGGCACTCGTAGAGCGCCTTGCAGGAGGTCGACCCGAATCGGGCGACCTCGCGGGTGTCGAGGGATCCGCACTGCGGGCACCGCACCGACAGCGGCACCGGGATCGGGCCGCGCACCGCCGCCCGGCCGGTGGGCGGGGCGATGCCGTAGTCGACGAGCTTGCGCTTGCCGGCATCCGTCATCCAGTCCGTGGTCCAGGCGGGCGCCAGCACGAGGCGCACGTCGACCTGGTCGAAGCCGGCAGCGGTCAGCGCGAGCACGACGTCGTCGCGGATGGCGTCCATCGCCGGGCATCCCGAATAGGTCGGCGTGATGGTGACGGTCACGCGACCGCCCTCGACCGCGACGTCGCGCAGCACGCCGAGGTCCTCGATCGTGAGCACCGGCACCTCGGGATCGGGGACGGATGCCGCCACCGCCCACGCCCGCCGGGCTTCGGTGTTCAGAGTCGGCGGTGCGGGATTCAGTCCAGAGGCCGCACGCGGGCCGGAAGAACTGCAGGAATCCGCGGACCCGGGCGTCGCGGGCGGCGCGGGGACTGAATCGTGAACGGCCGGCCTCACCACGTCGCCCCCGGGTGCTGACGGGCGAGCACCTGCATCTCGGCCAGCAGGTAGCCGAGCGTCGGGAAGTGGGAGCCGCGGCGACCGCCGGCCGACGACACCGGACCGGCGGGCACGTCCAGCTCGGCCTCGGCGAGCACCGCGGCGATGACGCCGTCGAACCCGGCCCGCAGCGCCGAGGGCCGCACCGCGACGCCCTCCAGGCGGTCGATCAGCGGCTCGTCGCGGAACAGCTCTCCGACGTACGGCCAGACGTCGCCGAGAGCCCGCACCATGCGGCTGCGGGACTCGTCGGTGCCGCCCGCCAGCCGCAGCGTCCACTGCACGGCGTGGTCGCGGTGGTACTCGACCTCCTTCACCGCCTTCGCGGCGACGGCGGCGAAGGTCGGGTCGGACGACCGCTGCAGAGCGGTGTAGAGCTCGAAGAGGTAGACGGATGCCGCGAGCTGGCGTGCGATCGTCTGTGCGAAGTCGCCGTTGGGCTGCTGGAAGAGCCACGCGCAGCGGAACTCGGGCTCGTCGCGCCAGTATGCGAGGTCGTCCTCGGAGCGCCCGTCGTACGTGCCGGCGTAGTGCAGCAGCGACCGGGCGTGACCGAGCAGGTCCAGCGCGATGTTCGCGAGCGCGACGTCCTCCTCCAGCTCCGGCGCGCGCGCGATCCACGCGCCGAGCTGCTGGGAGAGGATCAGCGCGTCGTCGCCGAGCCACAGCGCGTATTCGGCGACGTCGGCGGTCGCGGCGTGCCCGTCGGCGCCGGCGAGCTCGGCCGACAGCTCGACCCGCTCGACGGTGACGTCGCCGTGCGCTTCGGTGATCCCGGTCACAGGTGCGGCACCCCCTCGGACGCCGTGTAGTACGTGGCGTGGCGGTAGTTCTTGCCGGCCGGGCTCTCGAAGAACGCGCCCTTCGCGTCGGGGTCGCTCGTGCTGATGGCCTCGGCGGGAACCACCCAGATCGAGGTGCCCTCGCCCCGGCGGGTGTAAAGGTCGCGGGCGTTGCGCAGCGCCAGTGCCGCGTCCGGCGCGTGCAGCGAGCCCGCGTGCACGTGCGACAGGCCGCGTCCGGCGCGCACGAACACCTCCCAGAGCGGCCAGGTCTCGCGGCGCTCGGTCGAGGAGTCGGTCGATCCGCCCGGAGTGGTCATCACGCCACCGCCTTCCCCGCGCCCTGCAGCTGCTGCTTGCGGGCGTACTCGGCCGCCGCCTCGCGTACCCACGCGCCGTCCTCGTGCGCCGTGCGCCGGTTGCGGATGCGCTCGGCGTTCATCGCGCCCCGCCCGGCGATGACCTCCTGCAGCTCGGTCCAGTCGATCTCGCTCGTGTGCCAGCGCTGGGCGTCCTCGTCCCAGCGCAGCTGGGGATCGGGCAGCGTCACCCCCAGCACCTCGGCCTGGGGCACCAGCATCCCGATGAACCGCTGCCGCAGCTCGTCGTTCGAGAAGCGCTTGATCTTCCACGCCATCGACTGCGCCGAGTTCGGCGACGCGTCGTCGGGCGGGCCGAACATCATCAGCGACGGCCAGTACCAGCGGTCGACGGCATCCTGCGCCATCTTCCGCTGTGCGGGCGTGCCCTGCATGAGGGTCAGCAGGATCTCGAAGCCCTGCCGCTGGTGGAACGACTCCTCCTTGCAGATGCGCACCATCGCCCGGCCGTAGGGGCCGTACGAGGCGCGGCACAGCGGCACCTGGTTGCAGATCGCGGCGCCGTCGACGAGCCACCCGATCGCGCCCATGTCGGCCCACGTCGGGGTGGGGTAGTTGAAGATCGACGAGTACTTCGCGCGGCCCTCGATGAGCTGCTCGGTCATCTCGTCGCGGGTGATGCCGAGGGTCTGCGCGGCGGAGTAGAGGTACAGCCCGTGCCCGGCCTCGTCCTGCACCTTGGCCATCAGGATCGCCTTGCGCTTGAGGCTTGGCGCCCGCGTGATCCAGTTGCCCTCCGGCTGCATGCCGATGATCTCGGAGTGCGCGTGCTGCGAGATCTGGCGGATCAGCGTCCGGCGGTACGCCTCGGGCATCCAGTCGCGGGGTTCGATGCGCGAGTCCGCCTCGATGATCGCGTCGAAGGCGGCCTGCCCGGCCGCCTCGTCGATCAGCACATCGGTCGTCATCATCGACTCCTCATTTACAGACCGTTCGTTCAGTAAAGTGTATACGGCGACGGATGCCGCGACAACGGCTCACACCGAGTCGTCAGGGTGCGCCCGCCGCGTGGTGAACGACCGCCCGCGGAACTCGGCGACGACATCGCCCGTCTCGTCGGTGACCGTCACGTCGTAGACGCCGCTTCTGCCGGTGAGCACCCGGCGCCGTGCGTGCGCGGTGAGCGTCTGCCCGGCGTGCGTCGCCTTGAGGAACGAGATGTCGGCGCCGGCGGCGACCGTCACCTCGGAGTCCTCGTTGCAGGCCATCGCGAACGCCGTGTCGGCGAGCGCGAACACCATCCCACCGTGCGTGATGGCGAATCCGTTCGTCATGTCGTCGCGCACCCGCATCGACACGATCGCCTCGCCCGGCCCGTCGCGCTCGACGACCATGCCGAGCGCCGCCGATGCGCGGTCGCGCCGCAGCATCGGCCGCTGCCCGGCGAAGTGCTCGGCGGGGTCGGTCACGCGTCCACCCTGGCGGGCGCGGAAGGGACGGCGGAGGCCGCGGCTGACGCCGCCTGCTCCGCGGTCTTCGCGACGAGCGTCAGCACGTCGTAGGTCGCCACGATGTCGTCGTCCTGGTTGAGGATCACCGCGTCCCACCGCACCTCGCCGTACTCGTCCGTCTCGCGCGGCGTGATCTGCTTCGCCGTGAGCACCACGCGGATCTCGTCGCCCGGCGACACCGGCGTGACGAACCGCAGGTTCTCCAAGCCGTAGTTGGCGAGCACCGGGCCCGGCTCGGGGTCGACGAACAGGCCCGCCGCCCACGACACCAGCAGGTAGCCGTGCGCAACACGCCCGGGGAAGAACGGGTTGGCCGCTGCGGCCGCCTCGTCCATGTGGGCGTAGAACAGGTCGCCGGTGAAGTTCGCGAACGTCTCGATGTCGTCGAGCGTGACCGGGCGGGTGGGCGAGGCGATCTGGTCGCCGATCGCGAGCTCGGCCAGCGACTTGCGGAACGGGTGCGTGTCGGAGCGGGATGCCGCGCCCTGGTGCCACACGCCGGTGAGGGCGGTCAGCATCGCGGGCGACCCCTGCACCGCGGTGCGCTGCATGTGGTGGAGGACGGCGCGGATGCCGCCGAGCTCCTCGCCGCCGCCCGCGCGGCCGGGTCCGCCGTGCACGAGGTGCGGCACCGGCGCGCCGTGGCCGGTGGACGAGCGGGCATCGTCGCGGTCGAGGAACAGCAGGCGCCCGTTGTAGGCGGCGGTGCGCGCGAGGAGCGTGGTCGCCACCGCCGGATCCGAGGTCGCGACGCTGGTGACGAGCGACCCGCCGCCGCGGCCCACGAGGTCGGCAGCCTCCTCCACCGTGCGGTACGCCAGCAAGCTCGCGACGGGCCCGAAGGCCTCCACGTCGTGCACGGCATCCGGCAGCGCCGCGGGGTCGCCGTCGAAGCCGACGAGGATCGGCGCGACGAACGCTCCCTCGGGTGCCGGCCCGATCGAGCCGTCCGCGCGCGTGACGTCCGGGGCATCCGTCGTCCCCAGCAGGAGCCGTCCGCCCGCCGCCTGCAGCTCGCCGACCGCCCGCAGCACCTCGTCGCGCTGTGCGCGCGAGACGACGGGACCCATGGTGACGCCGTCGGCGCGGGGGTCGCCGACCACGACGCGCTCGGCGATCTTGCCCCGCAGCGCCTCGATCAGCGGCTCGACCGCCGCCTCGGGCACGATGGCGCGGCGGATCGCGGTGCACTTCTGCCCGGCCTTGGTCGTCAGCTCCACCATGAGCTGCTTGACGTACGCGTCGAACTCGGGAGTCCCCGGCACGGCGTCGGGGCCGAGCACCGAGGCGTTGATCGAGTCGGTCTCGCGGGTGAAGCGCACGCCGGGCGCCGCCTGTGTCCGCAGGCGCTCCGCCGTCGCGGCGCTGCCGGTGAAGCCGACGAGGTCGCCGAGCCCGAGGTGGTCGAAGAGCCCGGGAACGGCGCCGCTCACCAGCTGCAGCGATCCGGCCGGAAGCCGGCCGGTGTCGACCAGGATCCGCACCCAGGCCTCGGCGACGTACGCCGTCGGCGTCGCGGGCTTCACGATCGTCGGCACGCCCGCGAGGAACGCCGGGGCGAACTTCTCCAGCGCCCCCCACATCGGGAAGTTGAAGGCGTTGATCTGGACCGCGACACCGGGCAGGCGCGTGTACACGTGGCGGCCGAGGAACGAGCCGTCCTTCGACAGCGGCTCGACGGGTCCGTCGAGGTACACCTGGGCGTTGGGCAGCTCGCGGCGGCCCTTCGACGAGTACGTGAAGAGCACGCCGATGCCGCCGTCGACGTCGCTGAGCGAGTCGCGCACGGTCGCGCCGGCGCGCTTGGACAGCTCGTACAGCTCCTCCTTGCGGCCGGTGAGTGCGAGGGCGAACTCCTTCAGCAGCAGCGCGCGCTGGTGGAAGGTCAACGCGCCGAGGCTCGCCTGCCCGGTCGTGCGCGCGTAGGCGATGGCGCCGGCGAGGTCGACCCCGGCCGTGCTCACGCGGGTGACCACCTCACCGGTGGACGCATCGAGCACGTCCGTCGCGTCGCCGTCCGCACCCTCGCCCTGTCCGAGCGCGGGTGTCCACCACCGGTCGCACAGGTAGCTGGGGAGGATGCCGACCTCGGTCTGATCGCTGGTCACTGGTCACTCCATTCGTAGAAGCCGCGGCCGGTCTTGCGGCCGAGATGTCCGTCGGCGACGAGGCGCCGCAGCAGGTCGGGGGGCGCGAAGCGGTCGCCGAGCTTCGCGTGGAGCTCCTCGGCGATGCCGAGGCGCACGTCGAGGCCGACGAGGTCGGTGGTGCGCAGCGGGCCGAGCGGATGCCGGTACCCGAGCTCCATCGCCGCGTCGATGTCGGCCGCCGAGGCGACGCCCTCCTCCAGCATCCGGATCGCCTCGAGCCCCAGCGCGACCCCGAGCCGGCTCGACGCGAAGCCGGGGCTGTCGCGCACGACGATCGGCGTCTTGCCGAGGGCCTGCGCCCAGCGCCGGGCGTCGTCGACGAGCGCCGTGTCGGTCGCGGATCCGGTCACCACCTCGACGAGCTGCGAGGCGGGCACGGGGTTGAAGAAGTGCAGGCCCAGGAAGCGAGCCGGGCGGGCCAGCCCGGTCGCGAGGTCGTCGATGGGGATCGACGACGTGTTCGTGGCGAGAGCGGCCTCGGGAGCGAGCACGCGCTCGGTCCGGCCGAGTGCCTCGATCTTCAGGGCGCGATCCTCCGGCACGGCTTCGATCACAAGCCCGCAGCCGGCGAGGGACGAGGCATCCGTCGTCGCCGTCACCGCCCCCGCGAGCTCGTCGATCCCCCGCTGCGTCGTGCCGCGTTCGACGCTGCGCCGCAGGCTCTCCAGGAGGCGGGCGGATGCCGCGGCCGCGGCATCCGCGTCCCGCTCGACGACGGTCACCGCGGCGCCGGCCAGCGCGAACGCGTGGGCGATGCCCGCCCCCATGCGGCCCCCGCCGATCACGCCGACCCGCCCGGGCACCCCGGTCATCGCGCGCGCCTCTCGAGGAACGCGGTCATGCGCCGCTCCTTCTCGGGGCTCTCGAAGAGGTGCGCCTGCAGCTCGAGCTCGACCTCGGGGTGCGCTGCGGGCGGCGCGAGCAGCGCCGTCTTGGTGTGCCGCGTCGCGGTGGGATCGTTGCGGGCGATCCGGTCGGCGACCGCCTCGGCGGCGGCGAGGAGGTCGTCCGGCTCGACCAGCGACGACACGAGGCCCCAGGCGACGGCGGTGTCGGCCTCCAGGATCCGGCCTGTCAGCAGCATCTCGGCCGCGCGGGCCTCGCCGACCAGCTGCGGCAGCCGCCACGTCGCCCCCGCCGCGGCGATGATGCCGAGCCCCGTCTCGGGGTTGCCGATCCGCAGCCGCGGGGTGCCGATGCGGATGTCGGCGGCGTAGGCGAGCTCGGCTCCGCCGCCGAGGGCGTAGCCGTCGATCGCGGCGATGACCGGCATCGGGAGGTGGCGGATGCGCTGGAACGCCCGGGTGTTGATGCCCTTGCGCGCGTCGGCGGCCCGGCGCTCCCGCAGCTGTGCGATGTCGGCGCCGGACGCGAACACGCCGTCGGACCCGATGAGGATCAGCGTGCGGGGCTCCCGCTCGAGCTCACCGCAGAGCTCGTGCAGGCGGTCGATCATGTCCTGGTCGATCGCGTTGCGCACCTCGGGCCGCGACAGGGTGGCGATCACGCGGTCGGCGCGGCGCTGGAGCTGCAGCGGCTCTGGCATCGGCATCCTCTCGATCCGCTCCGTCGCGGACACCTCGATAATACGTGACCGATCGTTCAGTAATGAAGCCCGCCGTGCCACACTGGGCACATGACCGCGATCGCCGAGCCCCCGCCCGCGCGGCGGGGGCGACCGGGATACGACCGCGACCAGGTGCTGGAGGTCGCGGTGCGGCTCTTCAACGAGCAGGGCTACGACGCGACGTCGGTCGCCGACCTCGCCGGGCGCCTGGGGCTGACCAAGTCGGCGCTGTACCACCACTTCGCCTCCAAGGAGCAGCTGCTCTCGCTCGCACTGGATGAGGCGCTCGACGGGCTGGAGGGCGTGCTCGATGAGCCGGCCGCCGCGACCGGCGAACCGGCGGAGCGACTGGCGGCGGTGCTGCGCGGCGCGGTGCGGGTGCTCGTCGACAGACTCCCGTACGTCACATTGCTGCTGCGCGTGCGCGGCAACAGCGCCGTCGAGCGGGCGGCGCTCGAGCGCCGCCGGACGTTCGACCACCGCGTGGCCGCGCTCGTGAGCGAGGCGCAGCGCTCGGGCCGGATCCGCGCCGACGTCGACGGGGCCGTGGCGACCCGCCTGGTGTTCGGCATGGTCAACTCGATCGTCGAGTGGTACCGCCCCGACGGGGCCGTCGATCGCGAGCGCCTCGCGCACGACGTGGTCGCGGTGGCGCTCGACGGCATGCGCACCCGCTGACGGACGACGGATGCCGCGACCCGGCGCCCGCGAAGGGATCGGGTCGCGGCATCCGTCGCCGTCGGGTCAGGCCCGCGACAGGCCGTAGATCGGGCTCTTCGCCTGCTCAGCCTCGTGGTCGGGTCCGAGCGGGATGCCGGAGCGGTCGCGGAGGAGCAGCGTCGCGATGAGGCCGATGACCGTCATTCCGGCCAGGTACCACGTCACCGCCACGGTGGAGCCGGTCGCCTGGACCAGCGCCTGGGCGATCGTCGGCGCGAACGCGCCGCCCACGATGGCGCCGATCGCATATGAGATCGACACCCCGGAGAACCGGATCGAGGCGGGGAACAGCTCGCTGTAGAGGGCCGCCTGCGGGCCGTAGGTGAAGCCGAGGCCGATGGTGAGGATCGCCAGGCCGAGGAACAGCAGGCCGACGTCGGCGGAGTTGACCAGCGGGAAGAGCAGGAACACGCCGACCAGCTGCAGGATCCAGCCGATGATGTACGTCGTGCGGCGGCCGATCCTGTCGCTGATCCAGCCGGCCACGAAGGTGGCGACGAGCCACGTGACGGCCGAGCCCGTCACCGCCCACAGCACGGGGGCGGTGGGAAGCGACACCGGTCCTTCGGGGTCGGTCGCGTAGCGCTGGATGTAGCCGCCCGTGGTCATGTAGCCGACCGCGTTGTTGCCGGCGAACACGAGCGCGGCGATGATCACGAGCAGCGTGTGCTTCTTGAACAGCTGCACGATCGGCATGCGCGCCTTCTCCTTGCGCTCGGCGAGCTCGGCGAAGACCGGGCTCTCCTCGACGCGGCGGCGGACGTAGTAGCCCACGAGGATCAGCACCACGCTGAGCAGGAACGGGATGCGCCAGCCGAACTCCTTGAACCACTCGTCACCCGGGATCGCGACCAGCGCCATGATGCCCGAGGCCAGCAGCAGACCGATGGGCACGCCGACCTGCGGCGAGGCCCCGAAGATGCCGCGCCGGGTCTTGGGGGCGTGCTCGACGGCCATCAGCACCGCGCCGCCCCACTCGCCGCCGGCGGAGATGCCCTGCAGCACGCGCAGCAGGATGAGCAGGATCGGAGCGGCGATGCCGATCGCGGCGTACGTCGGCAGCAGGCCGACGAGCGTCGTCGCCGCGCCCATCAGGATCAGCGTCCACATCAGCACGACCTTGCGGCCGTACTTGTCGCCGAAGTGGCCGGCCAGGAACGCACCCAGCGGACGGAACAGGAAGCTGATGCCGACGGTGATGAACGAGAGGATCTGCGCGAAGCCCTCGCCGGCGGGGGCGAAGAACAGCTCGGCGAACACGAGGCCGGCCGCGAACGCGTAGATGAAGAAGTCGTACCACTCGACGGTCGTGCCGACGACCGTCGCGAAGACGACCCGGCGTCGATCGGCCGGAGAGGCGATCGTGCCGGTCGGGGTGAAACCCTGCGGGGTTCTCGATGAGCTCATGGGGACTCCTGTGTCGGGGCTGACGTCGTCGTCACCGGCGAACAACGGGTGGTTGCCGGATGCGGATTGATCATATACGATTTCGGATACGACGCAACAGTCCCGTTGAGTGAGGGAGCTCATGGCAGAGATCACCGAAGCGGCAGCCCCGCAGCCCGCGGCGCTTCCCACCCGCCCCGGCAAGATCGTGGCCATCCACCTCAGCTACGCGTCGCGTGCGGATCAGCGCGGGCGCCGGCCGCAGCATCCGTCGTACTTCTTCAAGCCGTCGAGCTCCCTCGCCGCGTCCGGCCAAACCATCGAGCGGCCGGCGGGCACCGAGCTGCTGGCGTTCGAGGGCGAGATCGCGCTCGTGATCGGCGCGCCGGCGCGCCGGGTCCCGCTCGCGGAGGCGTGGGACCACGTGGCCTTCGTCACCGCCGCGAACGACTTCGGGCTGTACGACCTGCGCGCGAACGACAAGGGCTCCAATGTCCGCTCGAAGGGCGGCGACGGGTACACGCCCATCGGACCCTCGCTCATCGACGCGCGCAGCATCCGGCCGGGCGACCTCCGCGTGCGCACCTGGCTCAACGGCGTCGTGGCGCAGGACGACACGGCCGCCGGCATGATCTTCCCGCTCGAGCAGCTCGTGGCCGACCTGTCGCAGCACTTCACCCTCGAGACCGGCGACGTGATCCTCACCGGCACCCCCGCCGGCTCGTCGGTCGCGGTTCCGGGTGACGTGGTCGAGGTCGAGGTGGACGTGCCGGGCGGACCGTCGACGGGCCGTCTGGTCACCACGGTCACCCAGGGCGATGCGCCCTTCGATCCCGAGCTCGGCTCGCTGCCCGCCGCCGACGACCTCCAGCGCACCGAGGCCTGGGGATCTCGCGAGGCCGCCGGCCTGCCCCCCGAGCCCGGCCCCGCAGAGACGGCGGGCTCCCCCCTCTCCGCTGAGCTGCGCGCGAAGCTCGAGGCCGTGCCGGTCGCCGGGCTGTCGGCGCAGCTGCGCAAGCGCGGCATGGAGAACGTCCACATCGACGGTGTGCGACCGCTGCACCCCGACGCCAAGCTCGTCGGCACCGCGCGGACCCTCCGCTTCGTCCCCCACCGCGAGGACCTGTTCGCCTCCCATGGCGGCGGATACAACGCGCAGAAGCGCACGTTCGACGCTGTCGGCGAGGGCGAGGTCGTGGTGATCGAGGCGCGCGGCGAGACGGGGTCGGGCACGCTCGGCGACGTGCTCGCGATCCGCGCGCACGCGCGGGGCGCCGCCGGGATCGTCACCGACGGAGGGGTGAGGGATGCCGCGGCCGTCGCCGCCGTCGGCATCCCGGTATACACCTCCGGCGCCCACCCGGCCGTCCTCGGCCGCAAGCACGTGCCGTGGGACCACGACGTCACCGTCGCCTGCGGCGGCGCGACCGTCCAGCCGGGCGACGTCATCGTCGGCGACGCCGACGGGGTGATCGTCATCCCGCCGGGTCTGGTCGAAGAGGTCGTCGACGCAGCGCTCGCGCAGGAGGCGGAGGACGCCTGGATCGCCGAGCGCGTCGCGGAGGGGCATCCGGTCGACGGCCTGTTCCCGATGAACGCGCAGTGGCGCGCCCGCTACGAGGCGGAGAGGGGCCAGGGGCGATGACCGAGCTCGACACGGGCCTGGACGCCCCCACCCAGAGCAAGTCGCAGCGCGCCTACCACTGGATCAAGGAGCGCATCGCCAACCAGGAGTTCACCCCCGGGTACCGCCTGGTGCTCGGCTCGATCGCCGGCGACCTCGACATGAGCGTGGTCCCGGTGCGCGAGGCGATCCGGCAGCTCGAGGCCGAGGGACTCGTGACGTTCGAGCGCAACGTCGGCGCGCGGGTGTCGATGGTCGACGACTCGCAGTACCGCCACAGCATGCAGGCGCTGTCGATCCTCGAGGGGACCGCCACCGCGCTCGCCGCCCGGCGCCTCACGGCCGACGACATCCGCAACGCCCGGCGCATCAACGAGCTCATGATCGAGACCCTCGAGCACTTCGACCCGCGCGCGTTCACCGCGCTCAACCAGGAGTTCCACGCGACGCTCTACGAGAAGTGCGCGAACCCCCGCATGCTCGAACTCGTTCGCGCCGAGTGGGCGCGCCTCGGCCACCTGCGCGACTCGACCTTCAGCTTCGTGCCCGGGCGCGCCCAGGAGTCGGTGCGCGAGCACGAGAGCATCGTTCAGCTCATCGAGACCGGGGCTCCCCTCGGCGAGATCGAAAAGGCCGCCCGGCGCCACCGGTCGGCCACGCTCGACGCCTACATGATCCACGAGCACCCGGACGAGGCGCTCGGCCTCCCCGCGTTCTGACACCACGACGGCGCCCGACCCGCACCGTCACGAATCTCCGACGAAGGAGCGACCATGACCGACACCCAGACCATCCGCGCGACCCGTCATGTCCCCGAGGACCTGCCGTCGCGCATCCGGCACTACATCGACGGCGAGTTCGTGGACTCGCAGGACGGCGACACGTTCGACGTGCTCGACCCGGTGACGAACGAGACCTACGTGCAGGCCGCCGCCGGCAAGAAGGCCGACATCGACCGGGCCGTCGCCGCCGCCCGGCGCGCGTTCACCGACGGGCCCTGGCCGCGGATGCTGCCGCGCGAGCGCTCGCGCGTGCTGCACCGCATCGCCGACATCGTCGAGTCGCGCGACGCGCGCCTCGCCGAGCTGGAGTCCTTCGACTCGGGGCTGCCGATCACGCAGGCGCTCGGGCAGGCGCGACGGGCGGCCGAGAACTTCCGGTTCTTCGCCGACCTGATCGTCGCCCAGGCCGACGACGCGTACAAGGTTCCCGGCCGCCAGATGAACTACGTCAACCGAAAGCCCATCGGTGTGGCCGGACTCATCACCCCGTGGAACACGCCGTTCATGCTCGAGTCCTGGAAGCTCGGCCCCGCCCTCGCCACCGGCAACACCGTCGTCCTCAAGCCGGCCGAGTTCACGCCGCTCTCGGCGTCGCTGTGGGCCGGCATCTTCGAGGAGGCGGGCCTGCCGCAGGGTGTGTTCAACCTCGTGAACGGACTGGGTGAGGATGCCGGCGACGCGCTGGTGAAGCATCCGGATGTCCCCCTCATCTCGTTCACCGGCGAGAGCCGCACCGGGCAGATCATCTTCGGCAACGCCGCGCCGTTCCTGAAGGGCCTGTCGATGGAGCTCGGCGGCAAGAGCCCCGCGGTCGTCTTCGCCGACGCCGACCTGGAGGCCGCGATCGACGCGACGATCTTCGGCGTGTTCTCGCTGAACGGCGAGCGCTGCACGGCGGGCTCGCGCATCCTCGTGGAGCGTCCGATCTACGACGAGTTCGTGAAGCGCTACGCGGCGCAGGCGGAGCGCGTGGTCGTCGGCTACCCGCACGACCCTGCGACCGAGGTCGGCGCGCTCGTGCACCCCGAGCACTACGACAAGGTGATGAGCTACATCGAGATCGGCAAGGGCGAGGCGCGCCTCGTCGCCGGCGGCGGCCGCCCCGAGGGTTTCGACGAAGGCAACTTCGTGCGCCCGACGGTGTTCGCCGACGTCGCCCGGGACGCGCGGATCTTCCAGGAGGAGATCTTCGGCCCGGTCGTCGCCATCACGCCGTTCGATACCGACGAGGAGGCCCTCGAGCTGGCGAACGGCGTCCGCTACGGTCTCGCCGCGTACGTGTGGACGAACGACCTCAAGCGGGCGCACAACTTCTCGCAGGCCATCGAGGCGGGCATGGTGTGGCTGAACTCCAACAACGTGCGCGACCTCCGCACCCCGTTCGGCGGCGTCAAGGCGTCCGGCCTCGGTCACGAGGGCGGCTACCGCTCGATCGACTTCTACACCGACCAGCAGGCCGTGCACATCACGCTCGGCCCGGCTCACAACCCGACCTTCGGCAAGGCGGCCGCCCCGACCCGCTCGGCGACCGGCGACGCCGGGCAGGCCGACGCCGCGCAGGCCGACGCCGCAGAGAAGCTGCAGGCCTGAGCCGCGGCATCCGACTCACCCTTCACCCCACTCGCCAGAACACGCCGACCGGCATCCTCCCGCCCGGAGTGTCTTGGCGAGTGGCCGGAACCTCGAACAACGCAAGGACGCGAAATGACCCACCGTGACCAGATGACCCGCACCTCCTCCGGCTTCTTCGTGAGCCAGGAGGCGCCGATCCTCTCCGACAACCCGATCCCGACGCCCAGCGCGCCGGCACCCGACATCCTGCGCTGCGCGTACATGGAGCTCGTCGTCACCGACCTGGCGGCCTCCCGCGAGTTCTACGTCGACGTGCTCGGTCTGTACGTCACCGAGGAGGACGGCGAGGCGATCTACCTCCGCTCGACGGAGGAGTTCATCCACCACAACCTGGTGCTGCGCCAGGGGCCGGTGGCCGCCGTCGCCGCGTTCTCGTACCGGGTGCGCACGCCGGAGGACCTCGACAAGGCGGTGGCGTTCTACGAGGAGCTCGGCTGCCGCGTCGAGCGGCGAGCCGACGGCTTCGTCAAGGGCATCGGTGACGCGGTGCGCGTGACCGACCCGCTCGGCTTCCCGTACGAGTTCTTCTACCAGACCGAGCACGTCGAGCGCCTGTCGTGGCGCTACGACCTGCACACCCCCGGGGAGCTGGTGCGCCTGGACCACTTCAACCAGGTCACCCCCGACGTCCCGCGCGCGGTGAACTTCATGCAGTCGCTGGGCTTCCGCGTCACCGAGGACATCCAGGACGAGGAGGGCACCGTCTACGCCGCGTGGATGCGCCGCAAGCCCACCGTGCACGACACCGCCATGACCGGCGGTGACGGCCCGCGCATGCACCACGTCGCGTTCGCCACCCACGAGAAGCACAACATCCTCGCGATCTGCGACAAGCTCGGCGCGCTGCGGCGCTCCGACGCCATCGAGCGCGGACCCGGGCGCCACGGCGTGTCGAACGCGTTCTACCTGTACCTGCGCGACCCCGACGGCCACCGCGTCGAGATCTACACGCAGGACTACTACACCGGCGACCCCGACAACCCGGTGGTCACGTGGGACGTGCACGACAACCAGCGCCGCGACTGGTGGGGCAACCCCGTCGTGCCTTCCTGGTACACCGAGGCCTCGCTCGTGCTCGACCTGGACGGCAACCCGCAGCCCGTCGTCGCCCGCACCGACACGTCCGAGATGGCGGTCACGATCGGCGCCGACGGGTTCTCCTACACGCGCCCCGACGACGAGGCCGACCAGATGCCCAGCTGGAAGCAGGGCGAGTACAAGCTCGGCCACCAGCTGTGACTCATCTGCAGAACTCCCGATGAAAGGAGAGCGGATGCTGCCCCCGGAGACCATCGCGCAGATCGCGGCTGAGCTCGCCGAGGCCGACCGGACGCACGGGGTGATCCCGCGCATCACGGCGCGGTACCCGGACGCGACGGTGGAGGACTCCTACGCGATCCAGGGCGTCTGGCGCGACCACAACATCGCCGCGGGTCGGAAGCTGGTGGGCCGCAAGATCGGCCTCACGTCGAAGGCGATGCAGCAGGCGACGGGCATCACCGAGCCCGACTACGGCGTGATGTTCGACGACACGGTGTACGCGTCGGGCGCCGAGATCCCGGTCGACCTCTTCTCGAACGTGCGCATCGAGGTGGAGCTCGCCTTCGCGCTGAAGTCGCCGCTGGAAGGCCCGGACTGCACGCTCGAGGACGCGCTCGCCGCGATCGACTACGCGGTTCCCGCGCTCGAGGTGCTGAACTCGCACATCGAGCTGGAGGGCCGCACCATCGTCGACACCATCGCCGACAACGCCGCCTACGGCGCCATGGTGCTCGGAACCGTCCGCAAGCGCCCCGACGAGATCGACCTGCGCTGGGTGCCCGGCGTGCTGAGCCGCAACGGCGAGATCGAGGAGACCGGGGTCGCTGCCGGCGTGCTCGGGCACCCCGCCACGGGTGTGGCGTGGCTTGCGAACAAGTTCCACCAGCACGGCGCGCGGCTCGAGGCGGGCGAGATCATCCTGGCGGGCTCGTTCACGCGCCCCATGTGGGTGTCGCGGGGCGATAGCGTCAGGTGCGACTACGGACCCATGGGAGTCATCGAATGCCGCTTCGTCTGAGCCCGACCTTCCGCGACGCGCTCGCGAGCGCCGACCGTCCGCTCGCGGGCATCTGGGTCTGCACCGGCTCGCCGCTGGTGGCCGAGATCTGCGCGGGGTCGGGCCTGGACTGGGTGCTCATCGACATGGAGCACTCACCCAACGGACTGGAATCGGTGCTCGCCCAGCTGCAGGCCGTCGCCGCCCACCCGGTCACCCCGGTCGTGCGCGTGCCGATCGGCGACGTCGTGACGATCAAGCAGGTGCTCGACCTCGGAGCCCAGAACCTCCTCGTGCCGATGGTGTCGTCGAAGGCGGATGCCGAGGCCGCCGTCGCCGCGGTCCGCTATCCCCCGCGGGGGAACCGCGGCGTGGGCTCGGCGCTCGCGCGGTCGGCGCGGTGGAACCGCGTCGACGGGTATCTCGAGAACGCCGATGAGCACGTCTCGCTGTTCGTGCAGATCGAGACGGCGGCGGGCGTCGACGCCGCCGACGAGATCGCGGCGGTCGACGGGGTGGACGGGGTCTTCGTGGGCCCGTCGGATCTCGCCGCGTCGATGGGCCTCCTCGGCCGGCAGACGCACCCCGACGTCGTGGCCGCCGTCCACCGGGCCTTCGCGGCCGTGCGTGCGGCGGGCAAGCCGGTGGGCGTCAATGCGTTCGACCCGCCCGCCGCCGAGGCGTACCGGAAGGAGGGGGCCTCCTTCCTCCTCGTCGGCGCCGACGTCGCGCTGCTGGCGCGCGGCTCGGAGGCGCTGGCGGCGCGGTGGGTCGAGGCATCCGACGCCGACCGCGCCTCGTACTGACCGAGCCCCGCGCGCTGTCAAGACGCACGAGGTCCTGCGCGACCGTGCCACGCTGGGGTCATGAAGCGCGACGTCTCCAGCCGCATCGCCCTGACGGTCACCGAGCCCGCCGAACTGGTGTTCGCCGTCGCCGTCTCACAGCACTACGCGCCGGTGTCGGAACGGATCGCCGCGACCGTGGACGGGAAGCCGCTCGAAGCCGAGGAGCTGCTCGATGCCCACGGGACGCGACTGCACCGCGTGCTCGCACCGGCCGGCGAGTTCGTGATGGAGTACGCCGCCACGGTGGGCGACGGTGAGCCGGCGGGCGGCGACGAGGTGGAACGGCTCGTCTTCCTGCGGCAGAGCCGCTACGCCGAGTCCGACGCGATGGCACCGACGGCGGCCGCCGAGTTCCAGGGCATCCAGGGCGGCGTGCAGCTGCTGGCGTCGGTGTCGTCGTGGGTGGGAACGCGCCTGGCGTACGTCCCCGGCTCATCGCTTCCCACCGACGGCGCCACCCGCACGCTGCTGGCCCGTCAGGGGGTGTGCCGCGACTACGCGCACCTGTGCATCGCGCTGCTGCGCGGCCTCGGCATCCCGGCCCGCATGGTCGCCGTCTACGCTCCCGGCCTTCACCCGATGGACTTCCACGCCGTCGCCGAGGCGTGGATCGACGGCGGCTGGCGGGTGGTCGATGCCACCACGCTCGCGCCGCGCCCCAGTCTCGTGCGCATAGCGACGGGGCGGGATGCCGCCGACACGGCGTTCCTCACGGTCGTGTCCGGCCGCGCCGACCTCGTCGACGTGACGGTCGCCGCCACGGCCGAGCATCTTCCCGAGGACGACCTGGACACGCTGGTCTCGATCGCCTGAGCCCGGGGAGCCGGGCCGGGGCGCGGCATCCGCTCCCCGCCTCCTTGCGGACGTGGCACAGTGAGAGCCATGAAGAAGTGGGTCGTGCGGTTCGCGTCGCTGCTCGTGTTCAACATCGTCGTGCTCCTCGTCGTCGGGTGGCTGACGCCCGCGCGCGTCGGCTGGGCGGCGCTGTGGGCGGGCATCGTGCTGACGGCGCTCGTCATCTGGATCAAGCCGCTCGTCGAGAAGGGGTTCCGCTCGATGGCGGCGAGGTCGGCGCACCAGCGCACCCGCGCGGGCGAGAAGCTCGTGGAGCTCCTGCTCGCCTTCGCCGTCGCCTTGCTCGTCTGGATCGCGACCGTGGCCTTCACCGGGGTCTCGATCGGCGGCGGCATCTTCGGCGCGTTCTGGGGCTGGGTGCTGCCTCCCGTGTTCCTCCTCATCGGCTGGGCGATCTACGATGCGATCGACGACCGGGTCGAGAGCCACGCCGGCGCGCTCTACGACCGCGCGACGGCGGGCAGGAGCGAGCAGGCGGATGCCGCGACCCCCGCTCCCCCGATCCCCAGCCCGCCCGACACCTATCCCGGCGCGCCGCGCGACTCTGCCCGCCGTGACCGGAACGACGGCCTCACCGATGAGCAGCGCCGCATGCTGGACGAGCTCGGCTGAGGCCGATTCGCCGCTGCCTGTCGATCGCGACCTTCGTCGCTCGTCATCTTCGCGACATCCTCGGCTCTGCGGCGCATCGCACCGGGGTGCCGCTGGACGCGGTGCTCTTCGCCGCCGCCCGCGGCACGAGCGCGGGCCGCGGCGCGGCCTCGCCCGTCGGCGACCCCTTCGCCGGCGACCCGGCGCGCACGCGGGAGCTGCGCGACGAGATCCCCGATCGACGGCTGGAGCTGCTCTTCGCGTGCGCGCATCCGGCGATCGACCCGGCGGTCCGGACGCCCCTGATGCTGCAGACGGTCCTCGGCTTCGACGCGGCGCAGATCGCCCGCGCCTTCGGCGTGGACCCGGCGGCGATGGCGCAGCGGCTGGTGCGCGCGAAGCGCCGCATCCGCGACGCCGGGATCCCGTTCCGCGTGCCGATCCGCGCCGACATGCCCGGACGCCTGCCGGGCGTCCTCGAGGCCATCTACGGCGCGTACGCGATCGGCTGGCTCGACCAGGGCGAGGAGCCGCGCGAATCGCTCGCCGACGAAGCGCGCTGGCTGGCGGTGCTCACCGCCGCCCTCCTCGACGACGAACCGGAGGCGTGGGGACTGGCGGCGCTGCTCACCTACGCGCAGTCGCGGGCGCCGGCCCGCATCGCGGCACCCTGGCCCCCGCTGGACGAGCAGGACCCGGCGATGTGGGACCGCGCGCTCATCGCCGAGGGCGCCGCCCTGCTGCGGCGGGCCTCGGAGCTGAGACGCCCGCTCGGTCGATTCCAGCTGGAGGCGGCGATCCAGGCGGTGCACTGCGACCGCGCCCGCACCGGGACGCTCGACGTCGACGCGCTGGTGAAGCTGTACCGCGGGCTGGTCGCTGTCGCGCCGACCGACGGCGCCCGGGCCGCCCTGGCGGCGGCCGAGTCGCGTCGCGGCTGACGCCGGGGCGCGGCATCCGTCCGCTCTTCCGCCGAGTGCACGCACTGCCGACGAGAGCACGACCTCGCGACGCCGCCGGGCCGTGCACTCGACAACAGGCCGTGCGCTCGCCGACCGGCGCGGCGCGGCGGCGAACCCGGGGCCGGCGCGGCGCCGGGTCAGCCGGCGGCGCGCTCGGCGGCCTCGACGACGTTCGTCATGAGGAGGGCGACGGTCATCGGGCCCACGCCGCCGGGGTTGGGCGAGAGGTAGCCGGCGACCTCGGCGACATCCGGGTGCACGTCGCCGTGGACCTGCGACTTTCCGGTCTCGGGGTCCTCCTCGCGCGTGACGCCCACGTCGAGCACCGCGGCTCCCGGCTTCACATCGGACGCCTGCACGATGTGCTTGACGCCGGCGGCCGCCACGATGACATCGGCCTGGCGCAGGTGGTGGCCGAGGTCAGCGGTGCCGGTGTGCGTGAGCGTCACCGTCGCGTTGATCTCGCGACGGGTCAGCAGCAGGCCGATCGACCGACCGATCGTGACACCGCGGCCGACGACGACCACGTGCTTGCCCTTGAGGTCGTAGTCGTTGCGCAGCAGCAGCTCGATGACGCCCCGCGGGGTGCACGGCAGCGGAGTCGTGATGGGCGCGTTGACGTTGAGCACGAGGCGGCCGAGATTGGTCGGGTGCAGGCCGTCGGCGTCCTTGGCGGGATCGATGCGCTCGAGGATCGCGTCGGTGTCGAGGTGCTTCGGCAGCGGCAGCTGCACGATGTAGCCGTGGCACTCCGGGTCGGCGTTGAGCTCGTCGATGAGCGCCTCGACCTGCTCCTGGGTGGCATCGGCGGGGAGCTCCTTCTGGATCGAGTTCATGCCGATGGCCTCGGACTGCCGGTGCTTCATGCCGACGTACAGCTGCGACGCCGGGTCGGCGCCGACCAGCACCGTCGCGATGCCCGGCGTGATGCCCTTCTCCTTGAGCGCCGCGATGCGCTCGCGCAGCTCGTCCTTGATCTCGGCCGCCGCGGCCTTGCCGTCGAGCTTGTGTGCGGTCATGCCGTCCTGCCTTCGTTGCTGAGGTGGAACCACGGGATCACGGATGCCGCGAGCCACGGCATCCGGAATACCTATGTTGATAGTGATAGCAGAAACCCGCGCGCCAAGGGGCGCCGGGTTCGAGGTCAGTGGCGGAAGCCCGGGTACAGCGGGAACGCGGCGGTGAGGGCCGCGACCCGCAGCCGCAGCTCCTCGAGGTCGGCACCCGGCTGCAGGGCGAGGGCGATGATGTCGGCGACCTCGGTGAACTCGGCGTCGCCGAACCCGCGCGTCGCGAGCGCGGGCGTGCCGATCCGCAGCCCCGACGTGACCATCGGCGGGCGCGGGTCGTTGGGGACGGCGTTGCGGTTCACGGTGATGCGGATCTCGTGCAGGCGGTCCTCGGCCTGCTTGCCGTCGATCTGGGCGTCGCGGAGGTCCACGAGCACCAGGTGCACGTCGGTGCCGCCCGAGCGCACCGAGATGCCGGCATCCCGCACATCCTGCTGCGAGAGCCGCTCGGCGATGATGTGCGCGCCGCGCAGCACCCGCTCCTGGCGCTCCCGGAACTCAGGCGTCGCGGCGAGCTTGAACGCCGTGGCCTTGGCCGCGATGACGTGCATGAGCGGTCCGCCCTGCTGGCCGGGGAAGACCGCGGTGTTGATCTTCTTCGCGATGTCGGCGTCGTTGGTGAGGATGAATCCCGAGCGCGGGCCGCCGATCGTCTTGTGCACCGTCGACGACACCACGTGCGCGTGCGGCACCGGGTTCGGGTGGACGCCCGCCGCGACGAGGCCCGCGAAGTGCGCCATGTCGACCCACAGCGTGGCGCCGACCTCGTCGGCGATGGCGCGGAATCGGGCGAAGTCCAGCTGGCGCGGGTAGGCCGACCAGCCGGCGATGATCACCTTCGGCTGGTGCTCGCGCGCGAGCCGGGCGACCTCGTCCATGTCGATGGTGGAGGTCTCGGGATCGACGCCGTAGGCCACGATGTTGTACAGCCGGCCCGAGAAGTTGATCTTCATGCCGTGCGTGAGGTGCCCGCCCTGGTCGAGCGACAGGCCGAGCAGCGTGTCGCCCGGGCGCGCGATCGCGTGCAGCACGGCCGCATTGGCCGTCGCGCCGGAGTGCGGCTGCACATTGGCGAATTCGGCGCCGAACAGCTTCTTGGCCCGCTGGATCGCGAGCTCCTCGGCGACGTCGACCTCCTCGCAGCCGCCGTAGTAGCGGCGGCCGGGATAGCCCTCGGCGTACTTGTTGGTCAGCACCGAGCCCTGGGACTGCAGGACCGAGACGGGGACGAAGTTCTCGGACGCGATCATCTCGAGGAACCCGCGCTGCCGGTCGAGCTCGCGGTCGAGCACCTGGGCGATCTCGGGGTCGACCTCGGCGAGCGGGGCGTTGAAGAACTGATCGGTCATGCGATCTCCTGACTCACGGCGTGCAGATAGGGGGGTTCCCACATCGGCCCAGGCGTGCGGTCGAATGCCGTCGTCGGTCGCTCCCCGGTGGTGACCCACCTCAACGCCAGTCGCGACAACCCGAGCATAACCGAACACGACGCGCTAGGCTGAGGGGCGGTCGGTTTGTTAGGAGTCTTTACATCCGCCCCCGCGCCAAGAATGGAGACACCGTGCCGCTTCCCGCCGTCGTGCCCGCACCCGCGTCGATGGCGGCGGGCGGTGCGCCGTTCCGGCTCTCCGACGCCACCACCCTGTCGGGAGACGCGGATGCCGCCGCCGGCCTGGCCGCGGCGGTGCGGGCCCGCACGGGTCACGACATCGCCACGGCCGACGAGCCCGGAGGCGTCGAGCTGCGCATCACCCCCGGCGGACCACCGGAGTCGTACCGGATCGACGTGGACGAGGCATCCGTCATCGTCACGGGGGCCGACGCCGTCGGGCTGTTCTACGGCGTCCAGACGCTCGCGCAGCTCATCGCCCGCGACGGCGACGGCTGGGTGGTTCCCGCCGTGGCGATCCTGGACGCCCCCCGCTTCCCGTACCGGGGCGTGATGCTCGACGTCGCCCGGCACTTCCACGGCGTCGACACGGTGAAGAGCCTCATCGACCACGCCGCGTCACTGAAGCTGAACGCGCTTCACCTGCACCTCACCGACGACCAGGGCTGGCGGCTGCAGCTGCACTCCCGTCCCGAGCTCACCGCGGTGGCCTCCGGCACCTCGGTCGGCGGCGACCCCGGCGGGTTCTACACGAAGGACGACTACCGCGCGATCGTGGAGCACGCCGCGTCCCGTCACATGATCGTGGTGCCCGAGATCGACATGCCCGGTCACACGCACGCCGTGGGCCTGGCGTACCCGCAGCTCGCCGAGGATCCCGTGCTCGGCGATGACACCCTCGCGGCCGTCCGCGAGCACGGCGGGGAGCCGCCCGTCGCCGGCGTGCCGTTCGACGGGATGGCCGTCGGCTTCTCGTCGCTGAAGATCGACGACGAGGCGACCTACGACTTCGTCGCGGACGTGTTCGGCGAGCTGACCGCGATGACGCCCGGGCCGTACCTGCACTTCGGCGGCGACGAGTCGCTGTCGACCAGCCCGGAGGACTTCGACGTCTTCGTCGCGCGCGTGAGCGCCATCATCGCCGACCTCGGCAAGACGCCCATCGCCTGGCACGAGGCGGGCGCGGTGAAGGGCATCGCCGACACGACAGTCGGCCAGTACTGGGGCTACGTCGTGCCGCAGGGCGATTCCGATGCGACGGCGAAGGCGTTCGCCGACAACGCCGGCGGCCTCATCCTCTCCCCCGCAGATGCGGTCTACCTCGACATGAAGTACCCGTCCGGTCCCGACCTCGGCCTCGTATGGGCGAACGGGCCGACGAGCGTCGAGCGCGCGTACTCGTGGGAGCCCGCCGACGTCATACCCGGGGTCGACGACACCGGCATCCTCGGCGTCGAGGCGCCGCTGTGGACCGAGACGGTCCGCACCGCCGCCGACGTCGACACCATGGCGTTCCCCCGCATCGCCGCCGCCGCCGAAGCCGGCTGGTCGCCGGCGACCGGCACGAGCTCGCTGCGCACGTGGGCGTCGTTCCGCGAGCGCGTCGGCGCACTCGGACCGTTGTGGACCGCGATGGGCATCGGGTTCCACCGCTCGGAAGAGATCCCGTGGGCCGTCGAGTGACCGCCGTCGAGGAAGGAGCCACCCCGTGAGCACGCTCGTCCACAGCGTCCGCGTGCTGGGATCGACGGGCGTCGACCCGGCCCGCGCAGACGGCTGGGTCCGGTTCGAGGACGGCAGGGTGTCGGCGGCCGGCGAGGGCGGCGAGCTCCCCGCCGCCCGCCACGTCGTGGACGGTGGGGGCGGATGCCTCGCCCCCGGCTTCGTCGACATCCACGGGCACGGCGGCGGCGGGGCGAGCTTCGACGACGGCCCCGAGGCGATCCGCGCGGCGCGCGCGGTGCACCGGGCCCACGGCACGACACGGGCCGTGCTCTCGCTCATCACGGCGCCGATCGACGAGCTGGCCGCCCGGGTGGCGATGGTCGCCGATCTCGCGGCATCCGATCCGACGATCCTCGGCTCCCACCTGGAGGGGCCCTTCCTCGACCCCGGCCACAAGGGCGCGCACACGGCGTCGCTGCTGCGCGCGCCGGACGCGGCATCCGTCGACCGTCTGCTGGAAGCGGGACGCGGCTCGATCCGGCAGGTCACGCTGGCTCCCGAGCTCCCGGGCGCCTTCGACGCCATCCGGCGCTTCACCGACGCCGGCGTCGCCGTCGCGGTCGGGCACACCGACGCGGATGCCGACGTCACCCGCCGGGCGTTCGACGCGGGCGCGACCCTCCTCACCCACGCGTTCAACGCGATGAACGGCATCCACCACCGCGCGCCCGGTCCCGTGGTGGCGGCGCTGCGCGACGACCGGGTCACCCTCGAGATCATCGCCGACGGCGTGCACGTCGACCTCGCCCTGATCGCGACCCTCTTCGCCGCCGGCGGGGACCGGATGGCGCTGATCACCGACGCGATGGCGGCGGCAGGGTCGTCCGACGGACGCTATGTGCTGGGCGGCCTGCCCGTACGCGTGGACGGCGGGGTCGCCCGCCTGGAGGACGGAGGGGCGATCGCCGGTTCCACCCTCACGCAGGACGCCGCGGTGCGCCACATCGTCGGCGCGGGGGTGGGCCTCGGGGACGCCGTGCGTGCCGCGGGTGCGACGCCCGCGCGGGCGGTCGGCCGGCCCGATCTCGGACGACTCGACGCCGGCTCGCCCGCGGATGCGGTGCTGCTGGACGAGCACCTCGCGGTGCGTCGCGTGTGGGTCGACGGCCGCCCGGGCTGAGCGCACACGACGAAGGCGGGGCCGAAGATCCCTCCCCCGAGATACCTTCGAACCCCGCCAGATCCGCGAGCTGTCTCGCGGGGGGCTGCCGCCCCGTGCCCCACACAGGGGCGGTGCCACTCTGACGAGAGAGACGTCGGGGTCTGCGGTCTATTACGCGAGTTCGGGAAGAATGTTCGGAGCCGCCCGGCGAGGCGCGCGGAGGCGTCGGCGCAGTCCGCGCCAGCCCCTGGCGAAACCGGCACCTTGCGGCGACAATGGATCGGTCGCGACCCGAGACGGCCGCGGCGGGAGGCGCGACGGTGCGCCGCGGAGACTGGGGATCCATGGAACACGACGAGGTGCGCGAGCGCGGGCAGGCGGCGGGCGATGCCGTCGCCGACGCCGACCTCGTCACGCGCACCCGCTCGGGCGACGCCGGCGCCTTCGGAGAACTGTGGCGCCGCCACTACCGCGCGGGCGTCACGGTCGCGCGCAACATGACGTCGAGCCTCGATGCGGACGACCTGGTGCAGGAGGCGTACACCCGCATCTACGGCTCCATCGTCTCGGGGGGCGGCCCCACCGGCTCGTTCCGCGCGTACCTCTTCACGAGCATCCGCAACACCGCGGCCGCGTGGGGGCGCGCCCGCCGTGAGACCGCGATCGACGAGCTGGACGGCGTCGAGGACCCTGCCGCCGGCGAGCATGAGAGCGAGGCGGCCCTGGACCGGGGCCTCACGCACCAGGCGTTCCGCAGCCTTCCCACCCGCTGGCAGGAGGTGCTCTGGTACTCCGAGATCGAGCAGATGAAGCCCGCCGAGATCGCGCCGCTCCTCGGCATGAAGCCGACCGCGGTCGCGCAGCTGGCGTTCCGCGCCCGCGAGGGCCTGCGAGAGGCGTGGATCCAGGCGCATCTGCGCGCGGTCGCCGACGGGTCGGACTGTCAATGGACGATCGAGCACCTCGGCGCGTACGCGCGGCGCAACCTGGGACGCCGCGATCACGCCAAGATCGAGCGCCACCTGGCGCAATGCGTGCGCTGCGCGCTGGTGTCGAGCGAGGCGGCGGAGGTGTCGAGCCGGCTCGCGCTGGTGCTGCTGCCGCTGGCGCTCGGCGCGACCGGCACGGCGGGCTACCTCGCGACGGTCCAGGGAGGCGGCACCTCGCTCGTCGCCATGGCCGGGATGCCCTCCGTCGTGGCGGAAGGCACCGTCGCGGCGCTGCCCGGTGCGGTCACCGGCACCGGCACGGGTCTCGGTGCCGGCACGGCTGCCGTCAGCTCGAGCGCCGGCGCGGTCGGCGCTGCGGCCGCGGCGGGCGGTACGACGACCGTCGTGGCAGCCGCCGCGGGCGGGTCGGCGCTGGCCGGCATCGGCGCCGCGTCGGGCCTGGCCGCGGCGGGACTCATCGTCACGGGCGGCGTGGTCGCCGCGGCGGTGGTGCTGCCGCCGGTCGCCGACCAGCCCGTCCCGACCCCGGCCGTCACAGAGGTCACGCAGCCGACCTCGCCGGTGGTACCCGGCATCGCCGACGACGCGGAGTCCGCTCTGCACCTCCCGGACGAGTCCGGCCCGGACCCCGCCGACATCCCGGTCCTGACGGACAGCGGTGCGTACGACACGGATGCCTCCACCCCGCCCTCCTCGCACGGCGCGGCGGACGGCGCACCCGGCCACGACACCGCCGGCACCCCCGGCGACGGCCACGGCGGCGGCGCGAACGCCGGCGCCCCTGCGAGTCCTCATGCGACGACGGGCAGCGGAAACCCGAACGCCGGCACCCCCTCCACCCACGCCGACCCCCACGCCGGGGCGAACCCGAACGCCGGGGCGAACCCGAACGCCGGGGCGAACCCCCACGCCGGGGCGAACCCCCACGCCGGGGCGAACCCGAACGCCCGGGCGAACCCGAACGCCGGCACCAGCGGAACCGGCTCCACCCACGCCAACCCGACCGCCGGCACCAACGCGAATGCCGGGGCCAATCCGAACGCCGGCCCCAACCCCAACGGCGGAGCGAATCCCAACGCCGGCCCCAACCCCAACGCCAACGCGAAGGCGACAGCCAAGAGCCCACCCGCCCAGGCGCAGGCCAACGCCAACGCCAACGCCAACGCCAACGCCAACCGGAGCGCACCCGCGCTCCCGCCCGCAGCGGCGGCTCCCGCCGCGCCGGAGGCGCCCGCCGCACCGCTCGCCGCAGCTCCCTAGGCGGACGCCCGCCGACCGGTGAGCGCGGCATCCCGCCGTAGACTGGAGGTCATGTCCGACACCCCTGGCGCCATGCCTGCGCCCCCGAGCAAGGATGGGCCGCAGGCCGCCGATCAGGCACCGGGCACCCGACCCCCACTCACGGCGATCGACGTCGTGGCCTTCCTGTGCGAGCTCTTCGCCTTCGCCACACTGGCGCTGTGGGGGTTCACGATGTGGCCCTTCCCGTGGAACATCGTGGCCGGCATCGCGGCCCCCGTCGTCGCGATCCTGGCCTGGGCGCTCTTCGTCTCCCCGCGCGCGGTGCTGGCCGTCCACCCGTTCGTGCGCGCCGTCGTCGAGCTCCTGGTGTACGCGTCGGCGACGATCGCGTGGTGGAGCATGGGCAACGCGTGGATCGGCCTCGTCTTCGGCGTGGTCGCCGTCACCGCCGGCGTCATCGTCGGCCGCCGCCGCCTGACGTGATGGCAGGTAGCGACGCGCTCACCCGCCTCCGCGCCGAGCTCGGCGACCGGGTCGACACCTCGCCGGCAGCGCTGGCCGCGGCGCGTGCCGACAAGTCGGGCCACGCGGCATCCGGACACCCGATCGCGGTCGTGCACGCCCGCAGCGTGGACGACGTCCAGCGCACCCTCCGCATCGCGACCGAGACGGGCACGCCCGTGGTGACCCGCGGCGCCGGCACGGGACTGGCCGGCGGCGCCAACGCGGGCGGCGGCGAGATCGCCCTCTCGGTGCGCGCGATGGACCGCATCCTCGAGGTGCGTCCCGACGACCTCCTCGCGGTCGTCGAGCCCGGCATCCTGAACGCCGACCTCAACGCCGCACTGTCCCCGCACGGCCTGTGGTGGGCGCCCGATCCGGCGAGCCGCGCCATCTCGACCGTCGGGGGCAACATCGCCACCGGCGCGGGGGGACTGCTGTGCGCGAAGTACGGCGTGGTGCGCGACGCGGTGCTCGGGGTCGACATCGTGCTGGCCGACGGGCGTCTGCTCAGACTGGGCCACCGCACCGTGAAAGGCGTGACCGGCCTCGATCTCACCTCACTCGTGATCGGGTCGGAGGGCACCCTCGGGGTGATCGTCGGCGCGACGCTGAAGCTGCGTCGCCTCACTCCGGGTCAGGTGTGCACGATCGCCGCGACCTTCCCCGATGTGCGGACGGCCGCCGTCGCCTCGGCGGCGGTCACGGCGGCGGGCGTCCAGCCGGCGATCATGGAGCTGATGGATGCCGCATCCCTCGCCGCGGTGCACGCCCTGCTGTCGCTCGACCCGCCGACGCCGGGTGCGGCGCAGCTCACCCTCCAGACCGACGGCCCGGCGGCGGTCGCCGAGGCCGACGCCATCGCGGGGGTGCTGCGCGGCGCCGGCGGCACCGTCGCCGTGTCGCACGACCCCGAGGAGGGGGAGCGTCTGCTGGCGATCCGCCGGTCGATGCATCCTGCGATGGAGACTCTCGGCACCACGCTCATCGAGGACGTGTCGGTGCCGCGCAGCGCGCTTCCCGCGATGTTCGACGAGATCGCGCGCGTCGAGCGCGAGCACGGGGTCGTCATCCCCACCGTGGCGCACGCCGGCGACGGCAACCTGCACCCGAACTTCATCTTCGTGGGCGAGCCCGACGAGTTCGGCGTCATCGAGGCGCCGGACGAGATCTGGCGGGCCGCGGACGACTTGTTCCGCGCCGCCCTGCGGCTGGGCGGCACCCTCACCGGCGAGCACGGCGTGGGCGTGCTGAAGCGTCGTTGGCTGGCCGACGAGCTCGGCGAGGACCAGTGGGAGCTGCAGCGTCAGATCACCCGGGTGTTCGACCCGCAGGGGATCCTCAACCCCGGCAAGGTCTTCGCACCGTGAGGCGCAGATGACGGGTCAGATGCCCTGCCAGTCGGGCTTGTTGTCGAACGCGTAGCGGTAGTAGGCGGCGCGCTGGAGCTGTGACGCCGCCGCCTCGTCGACCACCACGGTGGCGCGGGCGTGCAGCTGGATCGCCGACCCGGGCAGCGACGCGGTGAGCGGACCCTCGACCGCGCCGGCGACGGCTGCCGCCTTGCCCTCGCCGAACGCGAGCAGCACCAGGTGGCGCGCCCGCAGGATCGTGCCCAGGCCCTGCGTGATGCAGTGCATCGGCACGTCGTCGATCGAGTCGAAGAACCGGGCGTTGTCACGCCGCGTCTGCTCCGTCAGGGTCTTCACCCGCGTCTGGGACGCGAACGACGAGCCGGGCTCGTTGAAGCCGATGTGGCCGTCGGTTCCGATGCCGAGGATCTGCAGGTCGATGCCGCCGGCGTCGAGGATCGCGGCCTCGTACTCCTCGCCGTGGTACTCGATGCCCTCGGGCGTGCCGTCGGGCGTGCGGACCAGTTCGGGGTTGAGGCCCAGCGGCTCGACCACCTCGCGGGTGATCACGGAGCGGTAGCTCTCGGGATGCGCGGGATCTATCCCGACGTACTCGTCCAGCGCGAAGCCGCGCACCCGCGACACGTCCACGCCTTGCAGCCGGGGTCGCAGCGCCTCATACACCGGGAGCGGGGTCGATCCGGTGGCGAGGCCCAGCACCGCCTCGGGATTCTCCCGCACCAGCGCCGCGATGTGGTCGGCGACGAGCTCTCCCGCCGCCTCCTTGTCGCGGACGATCACGATCTCAGCCATGGACCAGAGCCTCCTCGGTGTCGTGTGTGGCATCGCCCTCCGCGCCGACGAGCGCGGCGCCCAGTGCCGCCGCGAGCGAACCCGGCGGCAGCAGCTCGACACGCTCGGCGAGACGCAGCGAACGCATGAAGGGGGACGCCTCGGCGCTGGCCGACAGCTCGGCTGCGACATCCGTCATCAGTCGATCGCCCAGCGCTGTCACACCCCCTCCGAGGACCACGATATCGACGTCCGCCGTCAGCACCAGCACCCGCACGGCGGCCGCCACGCCGCGCGCGAGATCCTCGCGCAGCCGCCGCGCCGACGGGTCGCCGGCGTCGGCGGCGTCGAAGACGTCGCGCACAGGAAGGGCGGAGCGGTGCCGCCAGCGTTCGGCGACGGCCCCGCCGCCGGCGAACGCCTCGATGCACCCGCGTTGGCCGCAGCGGCACAGCGGCCCGTGCGGATCGATGGAGATGTGCCCGACCTCCCCGGCGGTGCCCCGGGCGCCCCGCCACAGCCGGCCGTCCGCGACGATGCCCGCCGCCACACCCGTCCCGAGGTTGAGGTAGGCCATCGAGGCCGGCGCGGCCGCCCCTGACGCCCGGTGGAGCGCGTGCGCCCCGAGGGCCGCGGCCTTCACGTCGTTCTCGACCCGCACCGGCACCCCGAGGCGGGGTGCCACGGCCTCGGCGAGGTCCAGTGCCTCGACTCCGAGGTTGACGGCGTGCACGACGCGTCCCGTCCCCGGCTCGATCTGACCGGGGATGCCGACGCCCACGGAGCGCACCTCGGCGAGGTCGACACCGGCCTCCGCGGCGAGCGCGCCCACCGCGTCGACGACGGTCTGGGCCACGGCATCCGGCCCCCATCCGGTGGGGATGCGGATGCGCCCGGCGATCGCACCGCCGTCGTCGACGGCCACCGCATCGGTCTTCGTGCCGCCGACGTCGAGACCGACCTTCATCTGCCGACCTCCCTGCGGAAGTCGGCTGCACCGTGAGCGCGCATCAGCCCTTGACCGCCCCCGCCACGAGCCCGCTGGTCATGCGGCTCTGCACGAGGAGGAAGAACACCACGACGGGGATGGCCACCAGGGTGGAGCCCGCCATGAGCTCGGCCCAGTTGATGCCGCCGTTCGGGTCGAGGAACGTGCGCAGCCACACCGGGAGCGTCATCGCCTCGGGACGCGGGTTGAGCACGAGGGCGAAGAGGAACTCGTTCCACGCCTGGATGAACCCGAAGATCCCGGTGGCCACGAGCCCGGGCGCCAGCAGCGGGAACGTGATGCGCCAGAACGCCTGCGAGCGGCTGAGTCCGTCGATCATCGCCGCCTCTTCCAGCTCGGCCGGCACGCCGTTGACGAATCCCCGCAGCGTCCAGATCGTGAAGGGCAGCACGGTGGCGATGTACACCGCCGACAGTCCCGCGATGGTGTTGAGCATCTGCCACCCGTCGACCAGGCGGAAGATCGAGATGATCATGGCCTCGGCGGGGATCATCTGCACGAGGAGGATCGCCACGATGAAGGCCGCCCGACTGCGGAAGCGGAAGCGTGTGACGGCGAGCGCGGCGAGGAACGCGAACACGAGCGCGACGACGACCGTGATGGCCGTCACCGCGATCGAGTTCGCGAGCGCCGGCAGGAACGGCGCCCGCGAGGAGTCGAAGATGACGTTCGCGTAGTTCTCGAGCGTGCCGTTGTCCGGCCAGAAGTGCAGCTCGCTCCCCCGCACCTGGGCGTTCGGCTGGAACGACGTGTTCACCATCCAGTACACCGGGAAGACGGATGCCGCGAACACGGCGATCGCGGCGGCACCGGCGAGGATCGAGCCGATGCGGCGACGGGCGCGCTCGGCGCCCCGGCGGGGCTCGGACGCCGGCACCGCGGCGGGTGCGGGCATGCGGGATGCGCGTGCCTCGGGTGCGGCAGCGGTGGTCACAGCGTCTCCTCCTTCACGCTGCTGCGGACGTAGAACACCGAGAGCACGGCGAGCATCAGCACGAAGATCACCGAGATCGCCCCGCCGGTTCCGAAGTCGCCGGAGCCCAGCGACACGCGGTAGATGTACACCCCGAGCGTGTTGGTCTGCTCGGCCAGGCCGCCGATCGACTGCAGAGCGTAGATCTGCGTGAACACGCGCAGGTCCCAGATGATCTGCAGGATCGTGACGATCACCAGCACCGGGCGGATGAACGGGACGATCACGAGGCGGAACCGCTGGAACGCGCCGGCGCCGTCGAGCTGGGCGGCTTCGAGCACCTCGTCCGGCACCTGGGTCAGGCCCGCATACACGGTGAACGCCACGAACGGGACGGCGCCCCACACGATGACGATGGTCGCGACGAAGAAGAAGCTCAGCGGGTCGATGAGCCAGGAGTGGCCCTCGAACTGCGTCAGCCCGAACACGTTGACCAGCACGTGGTTCAGGACGCCGTACTGCGTGTCGAAGATCCAGCCCCACACGATGGTGGCCGACAGCGGCGGCATCGCCCACGCGAGCAGGAGTCCCACCGAGACCAGGGTGCGAAGGACCACTCCGAGACGGCGCATCAGGAGGGCGACCAGGACGCCGAGCGCCATCGTCAGCACGACGCAGACGGCCGCGAAGACCACGGAGCGGCCGAGGACCTGCCAGAAGGAGGGGTCGGTGAGGACCGCGGCGTAGTTGGCCACGCCCACGAACTCCGGCGGGGCGCCGAAGACCTGCGCGCGGCCGAACTCCTGGAACGACATGATCATGAGCTGCAGCAGCGGCCACCCGGTGATCACCGCCAGGACGATGAGCGCGGGCGTGAGCAGTGCATAGGGAGTGAACCCGCCGGGGCGGATGAGGCGGCGGCGAGCCGGACGCTCGGGCTCGGGGGGTGCGATCAGCCGCTCCCCGTCGATCCCGCTCACCGCCGGGGGCAGCGGAGGAGACGCGGTGGACATGGTGACTCCTGTACTTCGTTTCCAGAGTGACTGACGCCGGGCTCGGATGGCATGGGTCGGGCCGGCGGCGGAAGGCCACCGGCCCGGGTGGTGCGGCGCGCAAGGGAACGCGCGCCGCACCGGGGTCAGCGCCTGAGCGCTGTTCAGCCGTTGAGGATGTCCTCGATCTGCGTGTCGACCTCCGCCGCGAGAGCCGCGACGTCTCCGCCCTGGGCGACCTTGACGAAGAAGTCCTCCAGGATGCGCGAGGCCTCGACCTCGGCCCAGTTCGGCGAGGCCGGCGTCAGCTTCGCGTTGCCCGCGGCCTCCGCGAAGGCGAGCGCCTCCGGCGTGTCACCGAGCGTCGAGGCGAGCGACTTCTTCGCGGGGATGAGCCCGTTCTCGCCGTAGATCGTCTGGAACTCGTCGCTCATCATGATCTCGAGAGCGCTCTTGGCCAGCTCGGGGTTGGCCGACTTCGCCGAGATGCCGATGTTCGAGCCGCCGGCGAAGACCTGCGCCGGATCGCCGTCCACGCCCGGCAGGGCGTAGACGAACGGCGCCGCCGGCGGCGCGTCTGTCTCGCACTCGCTGGCCAGGCTCAGCGCCCAGTTCGGGGCCGAGAACTGGATCGCCGAACCCTCGCAGTACGGGGTCCAGGGCTCGGCGTTGTCGCCGTCCTTCGGTGCGGCCGACGCGGTGGTCATGAGGTCCTGCACCTGCTCGATACCGGCGACCGACTCGGGCGAGCTCAGCTGCGCATCCCACTGGTCGCCGTCCTGCACCGCGATCTCGCCGCCGTTCTCCCAGATGAAGGGCAGGGCGTTGTACCAGTCCTGGCCGGCGAAGTAGATGCCGGACTTCCCGGGGTTCGCCGCGGCGAGCTCCTTCGCCTGGGCGATGTACGCGTCGAGGTCGGCGGGCGCCTCGGTGACGAAGGCGGGGTCCGCGAAGACCACGCGGGCGCCGGAGTACAGCGGCGGGGCGTAGAACTGGCCCTCGTACGAGCCGCTCTCCACGAAACCGGGCAGCAGGTCGTCGCCGCCCAGGTCCTCGTACATGTCGGTCAGATCCAGGAGCGCACCGACCGAGGTGAAGGCCGGGGCCTGCGTGTTGCCGAACTCGACGATGTCGGGGCTGTCCGAGCTGGACAGGCTGGTGGTCAGGCGGTCGACGAGGCCCTCCCAGCTCTGCTCCTCGATCGTGAGGGTCGAGCCGGGGTTCTCCTCCTCGAAGGTCTCCTTCAGGTAGTCGCGCGCCTCCTGCGGGGTGTCGGTGCCGTTCAGCCACACCCGGATCTCGGCGCCCTCGCCGTCGCCGGATCCGCTGTCGTCGCCGCCGGCACCGCTGCAGCCGGCGAGCAGGAGAGCCGAGGCGCCGATCAGCGCCACCGCTCCGAGCGTCTTCTTCATGGTGTTTCCTCTGTGTTCTTCGGTTTCGGGTGGGCCGGGTGACCCATCCGGGGGGAATCGGGGTTCCGGGACGAGCCCGGAGGGACAGCACCGTCAGGACACCCCGAGCTGGCCTGACAGGACCATGACGGCGGCACCGCGCAGGACGATGTCCTGGCCTTGCTCCGTCATCCGCACCCGTACGCCGGCGTCGTCGGACGACGAGAGCGTGCGCGCGCGGAGGGTCTCGACGGTCTGGTCCGCGAGGGACCCGCCGAGGAGTTCAGGAGGGCCGGAGAGGACGATCTCCGACACGTCGAGCGTGCCGACCACGGGCGCCAGCGCGATCCCGAGCCGCTCCCCCGCATCCCGCAGCACGCCCTCACGGGAGTCGGGATCGGATGCCGCGGCCAGCCGTGACGACAGCGAGGGGACCGAGAGCCACGCCTCGAGGCATCCGACGCGTCCGCACGCGCACCGGGGACCACCGTCGGTGCCCACCGTGACGTGGCCGATCTCACCCGCGGCGAATCGACTGCCCCGCATGGGCTGGCCCGCCAGCAGCAGTCCCGACCCGACGCCTCGTCCGACTTTGACCAGCAGCACGTCGTCGGGCGCGCCGCCGAAGGTGTACTCGGCCAGCACCGCGGCGTTCGCGTCGTTGGCGACCAGTACGGGCAGCCCCAGCGCCTGGCGCAGCGCGCTCTCGAGGTCGAAGCCGGCCCAGCCGAAGTTGGGTGCGGTGAGGATGACCCCGCGGTCGTCGACCACGCCGGGGGTGCCCACGCCGATGCCGAGCACCGGCGCGCGGGAGTCGGCCACCAGTGCGCGGGCGAGCTCCACGACGGTCGCGACGACGTCCTCATCGGCGGGAAGGGCGACGTCGCGCCGGGCGACGATGCCGCCGTCGAGGGTCAGCACCGCGCCGATGAACGCGTCGCTGCCCGAGAGGTCGAGCCCCACGATGCGGTGGCCGTCGTGATCGAGGTCGACGAGGATCGCCGGCTTGCCCGGACCGGACGCCTCGCGCACCCCTCGTTCGACGACGAAGCCGTCGGCGATGAGCTCGGCGACGAGGTCGGAGATCGTGACGCGGGTGAGGCCGGTCTCGCGGGCCAGGTCGGCTCGGCTCATCGCGCCCTGGTGGAAGAGCGTCTGCAGCACCAGCGAGCGGTTGTGACCCCGCGCGTGCTCGGGCAGCACCTTGCGTCCCTGCCGCAGCGTCCGGCCGGGCGCGAACGCGCCGGAGGAGGCCGGCGCCGGGTCGAGGACGGGCACGCCGCGCTGCGCTTCGGGGTTCGACATGTTTGTTAGTAGACCTTACGAACTAACTTCACGCAAGCGGTTGGACCCAATTTGATCGGAGGGTTTACAAAACTGTGACCTTCTCTGCGAGACCGGGCCGACGCCGACCCGCGTGAATACGCGCGTGACCGGCGATTCGTGCGTGATGAGGCCGTGACCTCACGACCAGGCTCCGTCGCCTACCATGGGGGAAGCGTTTATCACAGTCGGGGGTGTTGGCGTGACAGATGTGGCGACCGAGTCACAGGCCGAGGAGGCGTCCGGGGACGACGCCGTCTACGCGTGGGCTCCTGCCGAGCCGAAGGCGAAGAAGAAGCACACCGCGGTGTGGATCGGCGCCGCCGCCGGCACCGCCGTCGTCGGTCTCGTGGTCTCGTCACTCGTGCTCATCGCACCGGGGACGACCGTCGCCGGTGTGCCGGTGGGCTGGCTGACCCCCGGAGCCGCTGAGGACGCGATCGCGCAGAGCCTCGCAGAGACCACCGTCGTCCTCACGGGCGACGGCGGCGAGGTCGAGCTGACCGGCGCGGAACTCGGCGCCACCGTCGATGCGCAGGCGCTGGCCGAGGCGGCTTTCGCCGAGCACCCCATGTGGAACGTGACGTCGTGGTTCCAGACCACCGGCGCAGAGGTCGAACTCGACGCCGCGACCGCGACCGCGGCGCTCAGCGAGGTCGTCCCCCAGCTCTACAGCGAGCCGGTCGACGCGACGCTGTCGTTCGACCCCGCGACGGCCTCGTACGCGGCGGCGCCCGCCGCCGCGGGCACCGGGATCGACCTCGCCACGGTGCAGGCGGCGCTGCAGGACGCCCTGCTGTCCGGCGCGAAGAGCGTGGACCTCGCGCCCGTCGCCACCGAGATCCCGGCCGACATCTCGACCGAGACGGCACAGGCCACGGCGGCCCAGCTCAACGGCATGCTCGACACCGCCGGCTTCTACGTCGGCGAGGAGCGCACGGTTCCCATCGACCGCGCCACGCTCGCCGGATGGCTGAGCATCGCGCCCGACGCCGACAACGGCGCCTTCGAGATCACCGCCGACGCCGCGGCGATCCAGACCATGGTGGACGGACTGCCCGCCGCCATCAACCGGGCCGCGGTGAACGGTGCCGTCATCACGAACTCGGCCGGGAAGGTGCTGCGCGAAGAGGCGCCCGGGATGTCGGGGCGCGAGGTCGGCGACACGTCCGGGATGGCCTCCGAGGCCGCCGCGCAGCTGGCCGCGGGGAACGCGGTGTTCCAGACGCCGGTGACCGAGATCGCGCCCGTCGTCACGACGCTCGCCCGCACGGTCGAGGTGGATCTGTCGTCGCAGACGGCGCACCTGTTCGAGAACGGCAACCTGATCCGCTCGTACACGATCTCGTCGGGGCGCGATGCCACCCCCACCCCGACCGGGCGCTTCACCGTGAACGCCTACACGCGCATCCAGGACATGGGCGCCCTCTGCTACAACCCCGCCGCGCAGAACAGCTACTGCACCGAGGACGTGCCGTGGATCACCTGGTTCGCGCCCGACATCGCCTTCCACGGCGCCTCCTCGTTCCGCTCCGCGCTGGGATTCCAGCAGAGCCACGGCTGCGTCAACATGTGGGACGCCGACGCGAAGTTCGTCTACGACTGGACGGCGCGCGGCACGGAGGTGTGGGTCCACTCCTGATCGCAGGTGTGACGAACGAGAGAGCGGATGCCCCGGGCCCGGGGCATCCGCTCTCCTTCGACGGCGCTCAGCCCCGGTCGTCCAGCAGGCCGTCGATCACGGCGTTGAAGGTCGCGGACGGACGCATGACGGCCGCCACGAGCTCGGCGTCGGGACGGTAGTAGCCGCCGATCTCGGCCGGCGAGCCCTGCACGGCGATCAGCTCCTCGACGATCGTCTGCTCATCGCCGGCCAGCGCCTCGGCGACCGGTGCGAACGCGGCCGCGAGCTCCGGGTCGGCCTGCTGCTTCGCGAGCTCCTGCGCCCAGTACAGCGCCAGGTAGAAGTGGCTGCCGCGGTTGTCGATCGTGCCGAGCGCGCGTCCGGGCGACTTGTCGTTCTCGAGGAACGTGCCGGTCGCGGCATCCAGCGTGTCGGCCAGTACCTGCGCCTTGACGTTGCCGGTGAAGTCGGCCAGGTGCTCCAGCGACGCGGCGAGCGCGAAGAACTCGCCGAGCGAGTCCCACCGGAGGTAGTTCTCGGCGAGCAGCTGCTGGACGTGCTTGGGAGCGGAGCCGCCCGCGCCGGTCTCGAACAGGCCGCCGCCGGCGAGCAGCGGAACGATCGAGAGCATCTTGGCGCTCGTGCCGACCTCGAGGATCGGGAACAGGTCGGTGAGGTAGTCGCGCAGCACGTTGCCGGTGACTGAGATGGTGTCTTCGCCGCGGCGCAGGCGGTCCAGCGAGTACTGGGTGGCCTCGGCCGGGGCGAGGATCTCGATCGTGAGGCCCTCGGTGTCGTGCTCGCGGAGGTACTCGCGCACCTTGGCGATGAGCGCGGCGTCGTGGGAGCGGTGCTCGTCGAGCCAGAAGACCGCCGGCGCGCCGGTGGCGCGGGCCCGGGTGACGGCGAGCTTCACCCAGTCGCGGATCGCGACGTCCTTGGTCTGCGTCGCACGCCAGATGTCGCCCGGGTGCACGGCGTGCTCGATCAGCACGTCGCCCGCCTGGTTCACCACCTGCACGGTTCCGGCCGCGGCGATCTCGAACGTCTTGTCGTGGCTGCCGTACTCCTCGGCCGCCTGGGCCATGAGCCCGACGTTGGGCACGGTGCCGATCGTCGCGGGGTCGAGCGGCCCGTGGGCGATGACGTCGCCGATCACGGTCTGGTAGACGCTCGCGTACGAGGAGTCGGGGATGACGGCGAGCGTGTCGGCCTCGCCGCCGTCGGCGCCCCAGAGCTTTCCGCCGTTGCGGATGAGCGCGGGCATGGACGCGTCGACGATGACATCCGACGGCACGTGCAGATTCGTGATGCCCTTGTCGGAGTTGACGTACGACAGACGCGGCGTGTCGGTGGCAGCGGCGAACGCGGCGGCGATCTCGTCGCCCCCGTCGAGCGCCGAGAGCCCGGCGAGGATCGCACCGAGACCGTCGTTGGGGGTCAGGCCCGCCTCGGCGATCCTGTCGCCGAAGCGGTCGAAGACGTCGGCGTAGTACGCCTTGACGACGTGGCCGAAGATGATCGGGTCGCTGACCTTCATCATGGTCGCCTTGAGGTGCACGGAGTAGAGCACGTCGTCGGCCTTGGCGGTCTCGAGCGTCTCGGCGAGGAACTCGTCGAGGGCGGCGGCCGACAGGAACGTCGCGTCGACGATCTCACCGGGGAGCACCTTGACGCCGGTCTTCAGGTCGGTCGACGTGCCGTCGGCGCCGACGAAGCGGATCGCGAGCACGTCGTCGGATGCGATCAGCGCGGTCTTCTCGTTCGACTTGAAGTCGTCGTGCCCGAGCGTCGCCACGCGCGTCCGGGAGCCGTCGGCGAACGCCTTGTTGCGGTGCGGGTGCTTGCGGGCGTAGCTCTTCACCGAGAGCGGTGCGCGGCGGTCGCTGTTGCCCTCGCGCAGCACCGGGTTGACGGCCGAGCCCTTGATGCGGTCGTACCGGGCGCGAACGTCCTTCTCCTCCAGCGTCTCGGCCTCGTCCGGATAGTCCGGGATGTCGTAGCCCTGCGACTGCAGCTCGGCGATGGCGGCCTTCAGCTGCGGGATCGACGCCGAGATGTTCGGGAGCTTGATGATGTTCGCCTCGGGCAGCGTGGCGAGACCGCCGAGCTCTGCGAGGGCATCGCCCACCTGCTGCTCGGGGGTGAGGTTCTGGGGGAAGGCCGCGAGGATGCGGCCTGCCAGCGAGATGTCGCGCGTCTCGACGTCCACGCCCGCCTGGCGGGTCACGGCCTGCACGATCGGCAGGAACGATGCGGTCGCGAGCGCCGGGGCCTCGTCGGTGTAGGTGTAGATGATGGTGGAGTCGGTCACCTGTCACGTCCTTCTTGCGGGTCGGCTGTCAGCCTATCGCAAGAGGTCCGGAGATATCTCGACGTCAAGATATCTGGGCGCGTGAACTTCGTGTTAACCCGTGATCCGGACGATGCCGGATGCGGTCATCCCCGCTAGCCTGTGCGTTATGGGTGACCTGCGACTCGTCGAACTGTCCGCCGCCACCATCGTGGCGGTCAACAATATGTCGCTGAAGCCCGGGCAGGAGGAGTTCCTCTCCCCCGTGAGCTACGGCATCGCCGCGACGGTCGTGAACCCGCAGACCACCTGGCAGCGCGTGGTGCTCGACGGCGATGAGGTCGTCGCCTTCGTGAGCGGCAACTTCGATCCCGACGACCCGCAGGAGCACTTCCGCTCTGTGCTGTGGCGCATCAACGTCGACGCCGACGACCAGGGTCGCGGCGTCGGGCGGTTCGCCGTCGCAGGCCTCCTGGAGGAGGCGCGCAACCGCGGCATGGATCACGTCAACGTGATCTACGAGGCCGGCGAGGGCGGCCCGCAGGCCTTCTTCGAGCGCGTGGGCTTCACACCGGTCGGAGAGACCGAGTACGGTGAGGTCATCGCGGAGATCCGCCTCTGACCCGGCCTGATGCAGCGCACGCGGCGGACGGGCGCGTGAAGCGCCGGAAGCGCTCCTGAGACCGGCGGCGGGGCCTCGAATACCCCTCCCCCATCGAGGTCTCGTCGCCCTCGGCGTCGGCCCAGCCCGCGGGCGGCATCGCGTAGGGTATGCGCGTGCCGAGATTCGACCTGTCGCCCGCCGAGCTCGAGACCTACGCCCCGGATGTCCGCGAACCCGCCGACTTCGACGCGTTCTGGGCTGCCACCATCGCCGACTCGCGGAGGACGGATGCCGCGCCCCGGCTGGTCCCGGCCGACACGCCGTTCACGCTCGTCGACGTCTACGACGTCACGTTCCCCGGCTTCGGCGGCGACCCGGTCCGTGCCTGGCTCACCCTCCCCGCCGGCGCCCACGCCCCGCTCCCGGCGGTCGTCGAGTTCCAGGGGTACGGCGGGGGCCGCGGGCTCGCGGGCGAACGGATCAACTGGGCGGTCGCCGGCTACGCGCACCTCTTCATGGACACCCGGGGCCAGGGCTCGGGGTGGGGATCGGGAGGCGACACGCTCGACCCCCACGGCACCGGTCCTTCGTCGTCCGGGTTCATGACGCGCGGCATCGAGGACCCCGCGACGTACTACTACCGCCGGCTCTACACCGACGCGGTGCGCGCCGTCGACGCGGTGCGCGCGCTCCCGCAGGTGGACGCCGACCGCGTCGCGGTGTGCGGCGCGAGTCAGGGCGGAGGTATCGCGCTCGCTGCCGCCGCGCTCTCGGACGGCCTGGTCGCCGTCATGCCCGACGTGCCGTTCCTGTGCCACTTCGAGCGCGCCGTCGGTCTGACCGACGACGACCCGTACCAGGAGGTCGTCCGCTACCTGTCGGTCCACCGCGGCGCCGACGAGCGCGTGTTCGACACCCTCTCGTACTTCGACGGCGTCAACATGGCGCGGCGAGCGGATGCCGCAGCCCTCTACTCCGTCGCGCTCATGGACACCGTCTGCCCGCCGTCGACGGTCTACGCGGCGTTCAACCGGCACGCCGCCGCGACGAAGCGGATCGAGGTGTACACGCACAACGGGCACGAGGGCGGTCAGGCGTACCAGTTCCCGAAGCAGGCCGGGTTCCTCGCGACGCTCGTGTGAGGCATCCGTCGCCCTGGTGGTCCACGCGCCCGCGCGCCCTCACTCACTTCCTTCGCCTGTCACGACACGCCGCATCGCCCGCCGGGTAGCAGCGCTTCGCGCCAGATGAAGAGCGGATGCCGCGGCCGGGCGGTTCCTCCCCACGGGCCGCTGCGCGGGATCACTCCCCAGAACGCCCGGTCGCAGCGTCGGACGGGTGGCCCGGCGTGCATCGTGGACGCATGGCGAGGCATCCGCACCCCCTTCCGAGCTCGCTCGGCGGAGCGTTCTCGGTGAGCGAGGCGCGTTCGGCGGGGGTCTCGTCGAGCCGGCTGCGCGCGAAAGACCTCGCTTCGCCGTTCCACGGCGTTCGCGTGCGGGCCGAGTCCGACGCGCCCCACGACGCGAGCGCAACGCCGCTTTCGCCCTGGGAGGAGTCGCGGCAGGAGGAGGTCCGCCGTGCGACGGCGTTCGCGGCGGTGATGGGGTCCGGAACGTTCTTCGCCGGCCGGACAGCCGCGGTGCTGCAGGGAGCCGCCGTCGACCCGGGGCCCGAGCTCGTCGTGGCCGTCTTCGCACCTGGGCGCGCGCCTCGCCATCGGGGCGTGCGAGGCATCCACGTCAGGCCCGGGCTCGCGCGCGTCGGCGCCTTCGACGGCATGCGCGTGACGACACCCGCCTCCACGTGGGCCATGCTCGGCGCCGAGCTGTCGGTCCGGGAACTCGTGGCGCTCGGCGACTCGATGGTGCGTGTTCCGCGCGACCGGAAGGGCAGGCTCGAGCCGCACCGACGCCTCGCCACCGTGGAACAGCTCGAGCGCGCGGTGCTCGCCGGACGACGCGTGGGTATCGCCCGGCTCCGGGACGCCCTGCACCACGTCCGGGTGGGCAGCGCGTCCCCGTTGGAGACGGACTTCCGGCTCGACGCCGTGACGGCGGGCCTGCCCGAGCCTGAGCTGGACGTCGAGATCCGCGACCGGCGCGGACGTCTCCTCGGGATCTCCGAGGTCGTGTATCGCTCAGCACGGGTGGTGGTCGAGATCGAGGGCGACCACCACCGTGTCGACCGCACGCAGTGGAACCGCGACATCGACAAGTACGCCGCGTACGCCGCCGAGGGATGGGAGGTCGTCCGGCTCACGGCGGCGCACATCCGCGGCCACCGGCCCCGCGCGGTGGGCCTCGTGCGCGCGGCACTCCTCAGGCGCGGCTGGGATCCCGCCTGACTGGGCCGAGCGCCGAAATCATTCGTGACACCCGAACGGGAGGTGGCTCCCTTCGTCTGGCACGACACGCCGCAACCCGCGCCGAGTGGCCGCCATTCGTGACACCCGAACGCCAGGTGGCTCCCTTCGCCTGGCACGACACGCCGCAACCCGCGCCGCGGGTGGTCGCCATTCGCGACACCCGAACGCCAGGTCGCCCCTTTCGCCTGGCACGACACGCCGAAACGCGCGCCGGGTGGCCGCGCTTTGTGACATCCGAACGCCAGGTCGCCCCTTCGCCTGTCACGACGCGCCGCAACCCCCGCCGGGTGGCCGCGCTTCGCGCCACCCGAACGCGGCCGACGCCGCGGACGCGTCGCCGGGAGGATGTCGGACACCGGGCGACCTGGAGTAAGACAGAGGCTGTGGCCGAGACGCGCGCGAGGACCGACGACATGACCACCGGCGTTCTGGCGATCGACGCCGGGCAGACCGGCATCAAGGTGCGCGTGCACGGGCAGGACCTCGTGTTCCCCGGCATCCGCACCGACGAGCCGCTCCTTCCGCAGCTCGCATCGGTGGCGACCGCCGCCATCGCGCGCACCAGCGTCGGGGTGTCGGTGGTGACCGCCGGCGTCTCCGGACTCACCACGAGAGAAGCGGATGCCGCGGCCCTCCTCGCCCGGATCGCCGAGCCGGCCGTGCGCGAGGTCGTCCTGGCGCACGACTCCACGACGTCGTTCCTGGGCGCGCTCGGCGACCGCCGCGGCGCCGTCGTCGCGGCCGGCACCGGCGTGGTGACGCTCGCCGTCGGCGCGGAGCGCGTCGCCCGGGTCGACGGCTGGGGCTACCTCCTCGGCGACGCCGGCAGCGGTCACTGGATCGGACGCGAGGCGCTGGACGCCGTCATGCGCGAGTTCGACGGACGCGGCCCGGCGACCGCGCTGCGGGCGGTGGCCGAGGAGCGCTGGCCCGACCTCAGCGAGGCGTACATCCACATCCAGTCCGACCCCGACCACGTGCAGGTCCTCGCGTCGTTCGCCGCGCACGTCGCCCGCCTAGCCGGCGAGGGCGACCTGGTGTCGCAGCGCGTCACGGCCCGCGCCGGCGCCGAGCTCGCCCACAGCGTCGAGACCGCGCTGCGCCGGGTGCGCACCGGGGCGCCGGACGAGCGGTTCGCCGTCTGCGCGATCGGCGGCGTCTTCCGCTCGCCCCTGCTGCGCGATGCTTTCGAATCGCACGTCGCCGCCAGCGAGCTCGACGTCACCGTGGTCGACCCGCTCGGCCACGGCATCGACGGCGCCGTCGCGCTCGCAGGCCTCGAGCCGCGCCATCCCCTCGCCCACGCCGTGTCGACCGCGCGCGCCTGAGCGACCGACGCCCGGGACGACGGATGCCCCGCCCCGCGTGCGCGCGCAGGGCGGGGGCATCCGCAACCGGGCTCAGACCAGCGACTCGCGCCACGCCGCGTGCAGCTGCGCGAACTTGCCGTCGCCGCCGATGAGCGCCTCGGGGGTGTCGTCCTCGATGATGCGGCCGTGCTCCATCACCAGCACGCGGTCGGCGATCGCGACCGTCGACAGGCGGTGCGCGATGATGATCGCGGTGCGGTCCGCGAGCAGCGTCTGCAGCGCGTCCTGGATCTGACGCTCCGACGGGATGTCGAGCGAGGCCGTCGCCTCGTCGAGGATGAGCACCGCCGGGTCGGCGAGGAAGGCCCGCGCGAACGAGATCAGCTGGCGCTGCCCCGCCGAGACGCGACCGCCCCGCTTGTTCACGTCGGTGTCGTAGCCGTCGGGGAGGCGCTCGATGAAGGCATCCGCCCCCACCGCCCGGGCCGCCGCGCGGATCTCGTCGAGCGTCGCGTCGGGCTTGCCGAGCGCGATGTTGTCGGCCACCGTGCCGCTGAAGAGGTAGGCCTCCTGTGTGACCATGACGATCGCGCGGCGCAGGTCCTTGGGATGCATGTTGCGCAGGTCCACGCCGTCGAGCGTCACAGCGCCCTCGGTCGGGTCGTAGAACCGCGACACCAGCTTGGCGAGCGTCGACTTGCCGGCCCCGGTGGTGCCCACGAGCGCGATCGTCTGCCCGGCCGGGATGTCGAGCGAGAAGTCCGGGAGGATCACCCGGTCGCGGGCGTAGCCGAACACCACGTCGTCGAACCGGATGTGACCCTTGGCCTCCCACAGGTCGACCGGGTTCTTGGGGTCGGGGACCGTGGGCTGCTCCTCGAGCACGCCCGACACCTTCTCCAGCGCCGCCGTGGCGGACTGGTAGGAGTTCAGGAAGAACGCCACCTCCTGCAGCGGCGAGAAGAAGTTGCGCACGTACAGCACGGCCGACAGCAGGAAGCCGATCTCGAGCACCCCGCCGGCGACGCGGATGCCGCCCCACGCGACGACGAGCGCGAGGGACACGGATGCCACGGCCATGAGTCCCGGCTCGAACGTGCCGAAGAGGCGGATCGAGCGGATGTTGATGTCGCGGTAGGTCATCGCCTGAGCGCCGAACTCCTCGTCGTTGCGGGCCTCCTTGCGGAAGGCCTTGACGGCGCGGATGCCGGTCATCGTCTCGACGAACTTCACGATGACCCCGGCGCTGATGACGCGCGACTCGCGGTACACCCGCTGCGAGCGCGTGTAGAACCAGCGCATCAGCAGGAACAGCGGGATCCCCATGACGGTGAGGATCAGCCCCGACTGCCAGTCGACGAGATACAGCGCCACGAGCGTGAACGCGCCGTACAGGATGCCCGACACCAGCTCGTTCAGGCCGCCGTCGAGCAGCTCGCGGATGGTGTCGAGGTCGCTCGTCTGCCGCGAGATGATCCGGCCCGAGGTGTACGACTCGTGGAACTCCAGGCTCAGCCGCTGCGTGTGCAGGAAGATGCGCTTGCGCAGGTCCAGCATCACCGCCTGGGTCAGGCGCGCGGCGACCACGACGTACCAGCCGATGAGGGCGGCGCCGCCGATCGCGGCGACGAGGTAGACGGCGACGACCACGATCGTCGGCATCCAGTCGTTGCGCTCGATGACAGCCGGCAGCGCGTTGTTGATGCCGATGCCGATGAGCCAGGGGCCGGCCACGCGCAGCGCCGTCGAGACGACGAGGACGACGGCGGCCAGGATCAGCTGGCCACGCACCGGCGTGATGAGCGAGCCCAGCAGGCGCAGCGAGCGCCGCCGGATCGCCTTGCTCTCGGCGCGCGTGTAGTCGGAGCGGTCCTCCCCGCTCGTTCCGATCACCGTGGCGGTCACAGGGTCACCTCCCTCTCCCGCATGCGGGCTTGCTCGACCTCGAGGCTCGAGATCACGTGACGGTAGTGCTCGCTGGTGCGCAGCAGCTCGGAGTGACGGCCGACCGCCGTCACGCGCCCCGCCTCCAGCAGGGCGACCCGGTCGGCGAGCATGACCGTCGACGGGCGGTGGGCGACGACGAGCGCCGTCGTCTCGTGGAGCACCTCGCGCAGCGCGTCCTCGACGAGCGCCTCGGTGTCGACGTCGAGCGCCGACAGCGGATCGTCGAGCACGAGCACGGCCGGGCGAGCCGCGACGGCGCGGGCGAGCGCGAGCCGCTGGCGCTGGCCGCCCGACAGCGAGAGGCCCTCCTCGCCGATGATGGTGTCGACGCCGTCCGGCAGGTCGTCGACGAACGACGCCTGTGCCACGTCGAGCGCCTCGCGCAGCACGCGCTCGGCCTCGGGGCTGCCGGGCTCGAGGTCTTCGCGTCCGAGCAGCACGTTGTCGCGCACCGGCTGCGAGAAGAGCGTGGCGTCCTCGAACGCCATGCCGATGTGGCGGCGCAGCTCGGTCAGGGTCAGGTCGCGCACGTCGACACCGTCGAGCGTCACGCGCCCGCCGGTCACGTCGTACAGCCGGGTGGGCAGTGTCGTGAGCGTCGTCTTGCCCGAGCCGGTGAGGCCGACGAGCGCCATCGTCTCACCGGGCCGCAGCACCAGGTCGACGCCGTCGAGCAGGTCGCGCTCGTGGGCGGAGGCGTCCTGGTACCGGAAGTGGACGCCCTCGAACGCCAGCTCGCCGCGCGGCTTCGCGATCGACACCGGGTGCTCGGGGTCGACGATGGTGTTCTGCTCGTCGAACACCTCGAAGATGCGGTCGGTGGCCGTGCGAGCGTCCAGCAGGAACGAGAAGAGGAACCCGATGGACTCCATCGGCCAGCGCAGCACCGTCGCCATCGCGAAGAACGCGATCAGCTCGGCGCCCTCCAGCTGCCCCACCGCCGTCAGGTAGATGCCGGCGCCGAGGCAGAGCGCGAACGCCACATCCGGCAGCAGCACCAGCCAGAACCAGATCCAGCCGATCGCGCGGGCCTTGCTCAGCTCGGTCTGGCGCAGCGTCTCAGCCTGCCGCGCGAACTTCTGCAGCGCGTGCTTGCCGCGGCCGAACGCCTTGAGGACGCGGATGCCGTGCACGCTCTCCTCGACCGAGGTGGCGAGGTCGCCCGCCTGGTCCTGTGACTGTCGGGCGAGCGTGCCGTACGTCTTCTCGAACCGGTAGCCGGCGTACCACAGGGGCGCGGAGGCCAGGAGGAAGATGGTGCCGAGCAACCAGTGCCAGCGGAACAGCAGCGCGGTGCCGACGGCGATGGTGAGCGCGTTGACGATGAGCAGCACCAGGCCGAAGGCGAGCCAGCGGCGCAGCATGCTCATGTCCTGCATCATGCGGCTGAGCAGCTGGCCGGACTGCCAGCGGTCGTGGAACGCGACGGGGAGACGCTGCAGGCGCGAGTAGAACGTGCGGCGCAGGTCGTACTCGACGAGGGTCGCCGGCCCCAGCACGAACCAGCGTCGCAGCCACACCATGGCAGCCTCGGCGAGCCCCAGCGCGAGGATGGCCAGAGCGCCCCACGCGATCGCGGCGTAGTCGCCCGACGCGATCGGCCCCTGCACGACCTGTTCGAGGACGAGCGGGATGCCGAGCGCGAGCAGGCTCGCGACGAGCGCGCTGACGCCGCCGAGCACAAGACGCGGCAGGACCGGCTGCACGAACGGCTTCAGCCGGCCGAGAGTCTGGAAGGTGGACGGTTCGGTCCGTTGCGGTCGTTTCGATCGCTCAGGGGTGGCGGTGGAGGTCATGGTCCTTGAGGGTGGCGGTGGTGCGGTGACCCGTGGCCGGGTCGGGTCTGGAGGGCGCCCGTGGACAGGCGTCGCCGTGCGAAGGCTCCGAGTGGGGAAACGCTTCGCCGGGCGGCGATATGCCGAAGCCGGCGGAACCGGCGAGGTGAGCGGAGGCGACTACCCCTGGATGCGGGGACGCGGCAGCCGGACGGCGATGCGGGGTCCCGCGAAGCGGAGGACGAGCGCGGCGTTCACGGCGACGGTGGCCTGAGACATTTCTTCCTCCTGGGGATGCGCGGAATGGGCTGCCCGCACCGCGATTCTCCTCGCGATGCGACAGCCCACCAGCGTATACCTGAGAGAAGCCTGAACGCAACAGCTTTTCCGGTCCCCAGCCCGGTTGGCCCCGGGGTCAGGCGACCAGGGCAGGGACTCCGGCCTCGCGGTCGAGCAGCCGCCGCTTGACGTCGAGCCCCCACGCGAACCCGCCGAGCGCTCCCCCGGTGCGCAGCACCCGATGGCACGGCACGAAGAGCGCCGGCGCGTTGCGCGCGCAGATCGATGCCGCCGCGCGCACCGCGTGAGGCGACCCCAGCTGAACGGCGAACTCGCTGTAGGTCAGCGGCTCCCCCGGTGCGATGCGGCGCAGCGCCGCCCACCCGGTCAGCTGCATGGTCGTGCCGTGCTGGGCGACGGGGATCGCGTCGATCGCCGCGAGGTAGCCGTCATAGTAGGCCGCGACGGCGGCGGCGGCATCCGTCTCGCCCTCCCGCACCGTCGACGGCCGATCCGCCGCCCGCAGTCGCTCGAGGATCCGGCCGGTCGCGGCCGTCCACCCCGACGCGAGCACGCGCCCCTCGTCGTCGGCGAGGATGGTGAAGGGGCCGTCCGGGGTGTCGAGGGTCTGGATGGTCGCGGTGGTCATGGCGTGCCTCCGGTGGTCGGGACGGTCGGGTCGGTGGTGACGGATGCCGCGGCCCGGCGCCGCGCCGGCACCTTCGGCGGGACGGCGCGCCACAGGTGGGCGGTGAGGTAGCTGCGCCACGGTGCGGCGCGGGCGGCCCAGGCCGCGAGGGCGCGCAGCTCGGCGGGAAGCCCCACCGCGGCGGCGCCGGCGCGGACGGCGACGTCGCCCGGCAGGAACACATCGGGGTCGGCGAGCACGCGCATGCGCACGTAGTCCGCCGTCCACGGTCCGATGCCCGGCATGGCCAGCAGGGCGCCCCGCTGCTCGGCTGCGTCGTCGCCGGTGGTGAGCGGGAGGGAGCCGTCGGCGAGGGCCGCCGCCGCTCCGGTGATCGCGCGGATGCGGGCGGCGGGCCCGCGCAGCACCTCGTGCCCTCGCTCGGCGATGACCGCCATCGTGGGGAACAGCTTCGACGTGCCCTCGAACCCGTCGACGTCATCGCCCAGCTGCGCCGTGAGCTGCGTCAGGGCGGTGCGCGCGGCGGCCACCGTGATCTGCTGGCCCACCATCGCCCGGATGAGCATCTCGTGCGGGTCGGCCGCCCCGGGCACGCGGATGCCGGGAAGCGCTGCGACGAGCGGCCCGAGCTCGTCGTGGCCGCCGAGCGCCTCGTCGACGGCGATGGGATCGGCGTCGAGGTCGAACAGCCGTCGCGCGCGCGTGACCAGGGGGGAGAGATCGGCGAGGTTCGCCAGGCGGGCGCGCAGCCGCACGCGCCCGTCGCCGTCGACGCGCAGCTCGAACCACGCAGGGCCGTGCGGCAGACGCACGGTGCGCGCGAACGAGGTGCCGGTGCCGACCTCGGCGCCGGCGACCGCGCGCGCGGCCATCCACGCGAACAGGCCGGCCGCGTCGAGCGGACCCCGATGCGGCAGCACGAGGTCGATCGCCCCGGGGATCGCCTGCTCGAGAGCGCCGGCCGCCCGCGACGGCCGACGGCGTGCGCGAAGCTCGAGCGGCGCCATGCCGAACACCTCGCGCACGGTGTCGTTGAACTGGCGGATGCTGGCGAACCCCGACGAGAAAGCGACGTCGGCAGCGGGCAGCTCGGTGCCGACGAGCAGCATGCGCGCGGTCTGCGCGCGATGCGCGCGGCTGAGCGCCAGCGGCCCGGCTCCGAGCTCGGCGGTGAGCAGGCGCGTCAGGTGCCGCGGCGAGTAGCCGAGCCGCCGCGCGAGACCGGGCACGCCCTCCCGCTCGACGACACCGTCGGCGATCAGTCGCATCGCCCGGCCGGCGGTGTCGCCGCGGAGGTTCCACTGCGGCGATCCGGGCGCCGCCTCGGGGAGGCACCGCTTGCACGCCCGGTAGCCGGCCTCGTGCGCGGCGGCGCTGGTCGGGTAGAAGGTGACGTTGGAGGCCTTCGGCGTGCGCGCGGGGCAGCTGGGGCGGCAGTAGATGCCGGTCGAGCGGACGGCCGTGACGAACTGGCCGTCGAACCGGGCATCGCGCGAGTCGATGGCGCGATACCTCTCGTCGAAGGTCATGACCAGGCTCATGCCCCTAGCCTGACACGCTCCCCCGACGTCGGCTCGCGGAAATCGGACACGACGGTGACGGTGTGCGGACGGTCGGCGGGCTGGGGCCGCAAACGACGGGGCGGCCGGTCGCGCCCGCCGTGAGGCGGGACGGCGACCGGCCGCCTGGGGCCTTCGGTTCAGCCGCCGGCGAGCTGCTGGTCGAGGTCCTGGATGGCGCGCATCATGCCCAGCAGCGCCTCGGACATGTCGTTGATGCCGTCCACCGCACCCTTCAGACCCGTCGTCAGCTCGGAGTAGCCCTCACCGAACTTCCCCGACGCGTGCTGCGTCTTGAAGTCCTCACCCAGCAACGTGTCCACCTGACTCTTCAGCGCGTCCAGCTGACCCTGGATGTCATCGCGAGCCTGCGACAGCGACGACGCCACCTGCTCCATCTCCGCATACGAGGCACCGAAATCCGCCATCGTCAACTCCCTCACTCAGGTAACCCGACCGGCCGGCCGATGCCTCCACGCTAACCCGGGTCGGCGCCGCCGGCCCATGGGGACCATTCCCCATCCGCGCTCAGGCGGCTCGCCCGCCTCGCGGCGTGAGGTCCTCGCGAGGTGCCATCGTGATGCCCAGCAGCCCGATCCGCGCATCCCTCGCCCGCACGAGGTCGCGTTCGCCGATGAGGTCCCGCTGGGCGAGCACGGCGAGCGCCCCCTGGAGGTCGGCGTAGATGCGGGCACGCTCGTCGGGAGGCATCTGCTCGACGGCCTTCTCGAGCGTCGTGATGTTGCGGCGCCATCGATCCGTGCCGGTGTGCGCCGGACCGCGGAACAGCACGAGATGCAGCGCCCCGACGACGACGTCGGCCACGAGGCCGACGATCCCCAGCGGTCCGTCGGCGGCGCCCTGCGCGATGGCGAGCGCCGCGACGAGCGTGCCGATCCCGGACGGGGCGAGGTGCAGCAGTCCCAGCAGCCGCTGGATGCCCGGCTCGGTGCCGAGCGATTCCCGGATCTCGGTCGCGATGCCGTTGCCGCCGAGGAGCGCGGCGATGCCGGCCAGCACGCCGGCAAGGCCCACGAGCGCGCTCCCGTCGCGGTCGAAGAGCCACGGGAGCAGGACGAGCAGCGCGACGATCGGCAGCGTGAAGCTGGCGATGTGCGACAGCGTGAGCAGGCATCCCCACGCGGGCGCGGTGTTCTTGGCGAGATCCTTCCACGCAGCCGGCGGCGCGAAGAAGGCCAGCGCGCGGCGCGCGGCGGGCACGTGGTGCAGCGCGCGGGCCTCGAGCTTCCACCAGTCCAGCGGCGTCCACGTCTGGGCGGTGCGGGCGTATGCCGTCGCGGGGGCGTCGGTCATACCCGCCACAGTCCTTCCGCGTCCTCGGCCGAGCGCATGAGCGCGCCGACGTCGAGCAGGGCGGACGGCGACCAGATCGCCCCGTCGATCCGCACCGTGTCCAGCAGGTCCTCCACGCGCGGCGCCGACAGGGCGACCGCCGCCGGGGCGAGCGGACCCAGCACGGCGAAGAGCGCGGCGCCGGTCGTCATGAAGAGCCAGCGCACCGCGCCGCGACCGTCCTCGTCGAGCAGCGTCACCGAGCAGCCCTCGCCGAGCCCGGTCGACCGCGCGGGGCGGATCCGCGGTGCGAGCACCGACTCGGGCCAGAGGTAGCGCCGCTGCTCCGCGGCATCCGGCTCCCATTCCGCCAGCGTCAGCCGCAGCGGCGCCCACGACCACGTGGCCGGCTCGAAGACCAGCAGGCTGGTGGCGGGGTCGGATGCCGCCGACCGCTGCGCCCGCGCGAGCGCCCGGGCGAGCACCTCGGTCTCGCGCGAGGGGAAGGCGTGGAGCGCGGCCATCCGCGCCGCCGCGTCGGCGGCCCACGCCTGGACGTCGCCCGCGCCGAGATCCGGGCCGGGAAGCGGGATCGCGGTCGCGGCGTCGAAGCCGAAGTCCACGCGGGTCATCGGCCGGTCCAGGCGAACGTCAGCACGTGGGCGTCCAGCAGCGAGAGCCAGCTCTTCATGTACGGGTCCTCGTCGGGATCGACGTCGTTCGGGTGCACCAGGGTGGCGGTCAGCTGCAGCGCCTTGGTCCGGCGCGAGCCCGGCAGGGGCGTGAGGTAGACGACCGTGTAGGCGCCGGCGGACTCGCCCGACAGCTCGACGGTGCGCCGGTCGGTCCAGCGGAGGAACTGCCGGCTCCCCTCGAGCGCGCGAGCACCCCGCCGCTCGACGGCGTCGGCGACCATGGCGTCCAGCGACACGCCGGGTGCGCCCTCGGTGATCGTGCCGAGCACGCTGATCGGCACGGTTGACCACTGCGGCGCCTGCTCGCCCGCCATGATCATCATGAACGCGCCCTGCCGCCGGGCGGCGCCGAGCGCTCCGGTGACGTGGGTCTCCAGCGCCGCGTACACGTCGGGGCGGTGCGCCTCGCGCAGCCGCGCCTTCGCCCGGTCGAGCAGGGCCCGCTCGGTCGCACCCGAGGTGTCGTACAGGGTCCAGCCCTCGGGCAGGCTCATCCGGAACTCGGGGATCCCGGGGCGCCCGCCGGCGAGCTGTTCGCGCAGTGAACTCACCCGCTCCACCCTGCCACAGCCGATCGCGTCACCACGTCGGGTACGCGATGCGGTCGAGCCCGGTCACCAGCTCCGCGGTGCCCTGCAGCCCGCCCACGAACGCGGCGATGTTGTTGTAGTGCGCGCCGACGCCGCTGAAGGCGTACGTCAGCTGCTCGCCGGTCGTCCCGAGGGCGCCGACGACCTCCCACATGAACGGGTCCTGTCCGGTCATCACGGTGCTCAGGATCTCGTCGAACGAGTTGACGACGTAGCCGGCCTCGGGTCCGAGCGAGCGCATGTTCGAGATCCACTGACCGGGGCTGCGCGATGCGAAGCTCAGCCCCCATCGGGCCGCGTCGTCGCCGAACGAGAGACCCCCGGCGGGGAGACCCGCCCACGCTCGCATGCCGGCCCCGAAACCGCCGCTGGCGAACTCGCCGAAGGCGCCGAACGGCAGCACGCCCAGGACGGCCAGTCCCACCTCCCAGAGCGCGGCATCACCGCGGGAGTACTGCCAGAGCGTTCCCGCGAGTGTCAGAACGCCCACGGCGAGGGCCAGCAGGGCGACGATGGGGCCGCCGACCACCATCGCCAGCACGGCGAGCACCACGCCGGCGACCGCGAGCACGTCCAGCGCGAAGTCGACGAATCCGTCGAGGTTGTCGCGCCAGCCGTCCTTGATCGCGTTGGCATTCGAGGACCGCACGCCCTCGACGGCGGCGTCGAACGCCGTCTCCCAGCGGTCGTACTGGTCGTCGAAGTCGTCGGCCGCGCCCTTCCACAGGAGGTACGCGGCGTCCTTGTCGCCCTCCGCGGCATCGACGGCGTCGGCGTGCGTGCGCTCCGCCTCGGTGCGGGCATCCGTGTCGTCATCGGCCCCGTCCGGGTACGGCACCGGTGCCATCTGCGCGCTCTGCCACTCGCTGAGCGCCTGCTGGTACTTGAGCCAGTAGGTGTCGGCATCGGGCACGGTGACCTTCATCAGCGCCTTGACCGCGGCCAGCTCCGAGCCGTAGTCGCGGACGAAGGGACCGACCGCCTGGTACAGCTCCGCCGCACGGCCCAGCTCGACGTTCACCTCGGCGCTCAGCTCGCGCAGCCTGTCGACCGCCTTGCCCTCCATGTCGGCACCGTCGTCGACGAGCCGTGTGAGCAGCGACTCCGCATCCGACATCGCCGCGCCGAGGTTGACGATCTGCTGCCCGCGCTCACGGACGTCGTCGCCGTTTCCGGCCACGACCTCGACCGGGCGTCCCTTGGGGGATTGATGGATCGACATCACTCGTCAACTTCCTGCATCTGCGCCGCGAGCTCGGCGGCCACCTGGGTGTCGAAGTCGCCGAAGCCCTCCAGCACGGTCTTGGCCTGCTCGGTGACCGCCTTGAGCCCCTCGTTCAGCTTGTTGCGCCGGTCGTCCCAGCGCTCCTCGAAGTCGTCGGTCTTGTCGCGGAGCTCGCTGCGCCCGTACGGGGACCCGATGTCACTGCTGAGGTCGCTGCGCCGCTTGGACGCCGACTCGAACTCCGTCTGCGTCGCGAGCAGGTTGGTGTACAGCGCACCGAGCTCGTCGTATGAGATCTTCACCGACACGTGTGTTCACTCCCAAGGCCGTGGTCGAACGAGAGGACGCGTGGGGAACGGGCGTCCCCCACGCGTGAAGTCCTGTGCTCAGCCGCCGGCGAGCTGCTGGTCGAGGTCCTGGATGGCGCGCATCATGCCCAGCAGCGCCTCGGACATGTCGTTGATGCCGTCCACCGCACCCTTCAGACCCGTCGTCAGCTCGGAGTAGCCCTCACCGAACTTCCCCGACGCGTGCTGCGTCTTGAAGTCCTCACCCAGCAACGTGTCCACCTGGCTCTTCAGCGCGTCCAGCTGACCCTGGATGTCATCGCGAGCCTGCGACAGCGACGACGCCACCTGCTCCATCTCCGCATACGAGGCACCGAAATCCGCCATCGTCAACTCCCTCACTCAGGTAACCCGACCCACCCCGGGCGGGACATCAGAAACCTAACCGACGCGATCGACGGGGGGCGATGGGGACCATTCCCCATGGCATGACCCCGCGCCCGCCTGCCCCGTCGCCGCCCGTCAGTGCTGCGGCACGGCTACGGGGAGAGCGGATGCCTCCACGAGCGGCAGCTGCACCGTCACCTGGCGGCCCGCCTGCACGAAGATGCCGCGCCCGTCGGGGAAGTCCGCCCGCTTGACCTTCGGGAAGGGCACCTTGAACACCGCGTCGCCGTCGAAGGCGTCGGGCTTGAGGATGATGCCCTTGCGTCCGCCCTTGAAGTCGCCCACGAGCCCGAACCCGCTGGTCACCTGCGTGACGTCGGCGTCGCCGATGAGGAAGTGCTCGCTGCGGTTGACGGCCTGGAACAGGGCCTTGAGCGGCCGCTCGGCGGGCGAGTCGGCGAACTGGGGCACATCCTCGATCACGATCATGAGACGGGTCTCGATGGACTCGTCGGCCACGAGCTCGGCGAGCTCGGTCGCGAGCTCCTTGGCCTCGTCGGGCGTCGTGGCGCTGCGCATCCACGGCGCGAACTCCTTCAGCTGCGACCGGCGGCCTCCGAAGTGGAAGAGCCTCACGCCCGGGTCGAAGCGCACCATCGCGGTGACCAGCGCCTTCATCGCGTTGGTCTTGCCCGCCAGCGGCGGCCCGGCGACGACGAAGGTGCCGACCGGATCGACCTCGCGGGGCGCGAGGGTGTCCTCGGCGATGCCGAGCGCGGGGAGGTCCCCGATCCGGTCCGGCAGCGCCGACCAGGCCAGGCGGGTCGGGAGCGACCCGATCTCGTCGACCTCGCGCGCGCCGAGCGCGCGCAGCTCGGCGGCCCACTGCCCGAGCAGCTTGGTCTGCTCGGCGACATTGGGGGTGCCGCCCAGGACCGCGATCTGCGTCTCGAATCCGTCGATGATCGCGCGGCCGGGCGCCGAGCGCTCGTCCAGCACGTCCTTCGGCGCGTTCAGCAGCGAGTACGCGTTCTCGTCGGCGAGCCGCAGGATCACGCGGCGCGAGATGTTGGAGCTGACCGCGGTGGGCACCGACCCCGAGCGGTCGGCGGTCGCGACGACGTGCACGCCGAGGGGCCGCCCCTCGCCCAGGATGCGCATGAACGCCTGGTAGAACGGCATCCGCGCGGTGGTCGTCTCCCACTCGCCGCGGAACTGCGGCAGCCCGTCCAGCAGCAGGATGATGCGCGGCTCGTCGCGACCGGTGAGCTCTCGGTACTCCGCGATGCTCGACGCGTTGGCGGCCGAGAACCGCTTGCCGCGGTCGTCGAGCACGGCGCCGAGCGACCGCAGGATGCGCTGGACGCGCTCGGCGTCGTCGCCCGGGATGATCGACCCGACGTGGGGCAGCACCTCGAGGCTCTTGAGCGCACCCGCGCCGAAGTCCAGCCCGTACACCGCGACGTTCTCGGCGCGACGTCCCATCGCCGCGGAGATCGCGGCGGTGCGCAGCACCGTGGACTTCCCCGACCCGCTCGTGCCGTAGACCAGGAGCGAGCCGTCGCGGTCGGGCTCGAAGTACACCGGCTCCTGCAGCTGCCGCTCGGGGACGTCGCGCTTGCCGAGCAGGATGCTCCCCGGCCGCCCGGCGCGGAGCGCCCGGATGTCGACGGTGGTCTCGAGGTCGTCGAGCCACGGGCGCCGGGGCGCCGGGATGCGCGCCTGCGCCGCGGCCGCCACGAGCGTCGCGACGATGCGCTTCTGGTCGTTGGGCCCCGGGTCGGCGGTGTCGTCGGTCGCCTCGCCCTGGTCGTCGAGCTCCCACCTCTGCACCGACCCGAACCGCAGCTCGGCGACGCTCACGTCGGCTGCCGGCGCTTCATCGGTGCTCCAGCCGCCCGCGTAGGCGGACTGGAACGGCACCAGACGCCCGGGCCCCGTCTTGGCGATGCCGCGACCGGGGATCCCGGGGTCGAAGCGGGCGGCGACCGGGTCGTCGACGACGTCCTTCGAGTCCGACTCGTCGGCCATGCGCAGCGCGACGCGGAGGTTGGTGTTGGCACGCAGGTTGTCCTTGATGACACCGGCCGGCCGCTGCGTGGCCATGATGAGGTGGATGCCGAGGGAGCGGCCGCGCTGGGCGATGTCGACGACGCCGTCCACGAACTCGGGCACCTCGCCGGCGAGCGCCGCGAACTCGTCGATCACGATGACCAGCGCCGGGGGCGCGTCGGGGTCGCGGCGCTTCTCGAGCTCGAGCAGGTCCTTGGCCTTCTTGCGGTTGAAGAGGTGCTCGCGATGGTGCAGCTCGGCGCGGAGGCTCGTCAGGGCGCGCCGCACGAGGTGCGGGCTCAGGTCGGTCACCAGGCCGACGCAGTGCGGCAGCTCGACGCAGTCGGCGAAGGCCGACCCGCCCTTGTAGTCGACGAAGAGGAACGTCACGCGGTCGGGGCTGTGGGCGGCGGCCATGCCGAGCACCCACGCCTGGAGGAACTCCGACTTGCCGGCGCCGGTGGTGCCGCCGACGAGGGCGTGCGGTCCCTGCGCGCGCAGGTCGAGGGTCATCGCGTCGGTCGCCCCCTGCCCCACGATCGCCCGCAGGCTGCCGGCCTTCTTCAGGCGCGGCAGCGTCGCGCCCGAGCGGTCGACGATCGTGTTGTTCTCGCGCCAGCGCTCGACGGCGAACGACGGATCCGACGCGATCTCCGGGCCGACGACCGAGAGGAACATGACAGAGTTGGGGATGTCCGAGGAGTCCTCGATGACCGTGCTGGAGTCGGCGACCGGAGCCAGGCGCCTGGCCAGCACGCTCATGAGCTCGTTCGACACGCCCTCCACCGCCGTGGCCGGGTACTCCACGCCGCTGCGGACCGTCCCCGCCCGTGCCGCCTCCAGCCCGCCCGAGACGTCGACGAAGCTCCGGCAGACCGCCGGCAGCGCCTCGACGACCGGCGCCACGAACAGTCCGTAGACGCCCACGTCGGCGCCGCGCTCGAGCACCTGGGTCAGGCGGGCACGATCCACCGGGGCATCCGCCGTCACGATCACGACGACCGCCGTCTGCCCCGGGAACGTCGCGTCCTCCGCGGCGCGGCGGACGTCCGTGCCGTAGCGCATCGGGTCCCAGTCGTCGTCGAGCGGCAGTCGCGGCGATGACGCCGCCTTCGACCGGCGCATCACCAGCTCCTCCAGCGCCGACAGGAGGGCGGCACCCGTGGACGCCGAGTCCGACAGCGGCATGTCGCGGAACGGGCTGCGCTCGCTCGTGGTGTGCGGCAGCCACTTCAGCCACTCCAGCTGCGTCGCCCACTGCGGCTCGGTGATCGCCACGGCGACGAGTTCGTTCGGCGAGTGCAGCCCGAACAGCTGCACGCACAGGCCGCGCAGCGCGTCGGCCGCCTCCCGCGGAGGTCCTGCGACGCCGATCACGCCGACGCTCTGCAGCGACTCCAGCACAGGCACGCCGTCGATGATGCGATATCGCTCACGGAGGCGGTCGACCCGGTCGACGTACTCCTGCAGCGCGTCGGGGTTCTCAGCCCGCTTGATCGTCGTGCGCGAGGGCGCCTCGGACGTCCCCAGCCTGACCGACAGGAAGTTCCAGTGCTCGGGGCGCCGCGTCCACAGCATGGGCCCCAGCCGCATCGCCTCGTCGAACACGACGGCGACCGGCGGCACCTCGGCGTTGCGCACCTCGCGCTCCCGCGGACGCTCCCGGTACAGCTTCTCCTCGAGCTCCTCGAAGGTGCGCTCGAAGATCTCGGCCTCCTTGCGCACCCGCTGACCCACCTGCGTGCGCTGCGAGATGAAGTTGCCGAGCAGCATGAGGGGCGACAGCAGCACGACCAGCAGCGAGCGCGGATTCCCGGTCATCGCGAAGATCGACGCGCCCAGGATGACCGGCGCGACGAGCATCGGCCACGGGAACAGGCGGCTCACCGGGTCCTTGGGCAGGCGCGGCTCCGGCAGCTCCTCTCCCACGTAGCGCGGCTCGACCCTCGGGCTGCGGTTGAACAGCAGCGATCCGCCCCGCTCGAGCACGGGGTCCTGTTCCACCGGCGCGAAGTCCTGCACCATGCGCACGACGAGCTCGGTGTCGCCGAGCGCGAACCGCTGACCCGGGATGACGCGGAGGCGCTGCACCAGGCCGCCGTCGACCACGATGCCGTTGGCGGAGTTGAGGTCCACCAGCTCCACGGAGGCTCCGACCTCGATGCGGGCGTGCCGCTTGGACACCAGCGGGTCGTCGAGCACGACGTCGGCCGCGGCCGCACGGCCGATCGTGAAGTGCCCCCGCGGCAGCGGGAACTCCCGTCCCGCGAACGGGCCGGCCACGACCGTCAGGATCGCCGCCGGCGGCGCGCCCGCCCGGCGGCTCGAGACGTAGTCGGCCCCGAGGTTCGCGATCGATGCGACGAAGCCCGAGCCCACCGGCGCGTCGCTGATCAGCATGTCGGGCTCGAGCAGCTGGAACGCCGACGACGTCGGCGAAGCCACCTCGAGCGTGAGGACATCGCGCGGCGACGACACGAAGCTGCGCGCGGGATCGGTCTCGGCGATGCGGCGCGCCACGTCCTGCACGGTCGCCGTGGTGTCGGAGGTGACCACGATGTCGGTGTGATGGCCGTCGCGACGCTGAAGCGTCAGTTTGAGTCTCATTCGCCGTCCTGGTCGAGCACCGGTCTCAGCCGATGCGGATCATTGCGTGTCGGTCGCCGAACCGGATCGTATCGCCGGGCCGGAGCGCAGCCGGCGCGCCCGGAGTGAGCGGATGCTCCGCCCCGCCGCGCACCACCACACTGCCGTTGGTCGACCCGCGGTCGACCACGACGGTGTCGCCGCCGTGCGGCAGCACCGCGAGATGGGTCTTGGAGACCGACATGGTGGGATCGTCGATCGGGACCGGGGTGACGCCGTCGTCGCCGGTGACCGGCGCCGGATCGCGGCCGATCAGGATGCCGGTGCCGACGTCGATGATGCGGCCGGTGTCGAGCACGAAGCGCAGGGCCGGCGGCGCTTGCGCGGCCGGAACGTCGGGCGTCTCCGGCAGCAGCCGCGGTGGCACCCATCCCGAGGCCGCCGGGGCTGGCGCAGGCGGTGACGCCGAGGCCGTCGGCGACCCGGCGTCGGGCCCGTCGCCGCGCACCGCCCCGAGCACGCCGCCGCTGCTGCGCGCAGCCGGGACGTAGGCGGCCGTCGCGGCGTCGCCGGCAGCCGTGGCGAGCGACGGGAGCTCGCGGCGGACGTCCTCGAGGTCGGTGGCCACCGTCTTGCGCGCGATGCGCATGCGCTTGGCGTCGTAGGGGTTCAGTCCGTGCCGGATGTCGACGAACCACGTCGCGCCGGCGAGGTCTGCCCATCCCCGGCCCCGGCGGTCGGGATCGAAGAACGGCGACAGCGCGACGACGAGGACGGGTCCGAGCAGCGGCACGGCGAAGCTCGCCCCCAGCACGAGTCCGCGCACGACGGCTCCCCGCCAGAAGCCGGGACGCTCGAGCGTACGCACGTTCACCGAGCGCAGGCCCGTCAGCGCCTTGCCGAGCGTGACACCCCGACGGCCGTGCAGCACGAGCTGCACGATGAGGTAGACGCTGACGAGCACCGTCGACACGGCGCTGCAGACGACGATGAGCACCCATCGGTCCCGCAGCGCCTCGGCCGGATCGGCGTCCGCGCCCGCCCCGATGAGCGCCGGCAGGGCGCCCAGCAGCAGCGGCAGCAGCAGCAGCACGTAGACCGCGGCCTCGACGGCCGCCGCGAGCGCCCGGCGCCCGAACGGCGCGCGCACCAGGCCCAGCGACGCGGCGTACGCCGGCCGCGGTCGCCCATCCTCGTCGAGACCCTCGATGCCGCGGGTCGACTCGTCGATCTCCCAGATCACGCGGTCCTCCTGGCCAAACTCCATCGACCCTAACCCGGGCGCGCGCAAGCGCCGTCACCGGGGGCGGGCGTCAGTGGAAGAAGTGGCGCTCGCCCGTGAAGAACATCGTGACGCCCGCCGCCTGCGCCGCGGCGATCACCTCGTCGTCGCGCACCGAGCCGCCGGGCTGGATGATCGCCGAGATGCCGGCGTCCAGCAGCACCTGCGGCCCGTCGGCGAAGGGAAAGAACGCGTCGGATGCCGCGACCGACCCGGCCGCGCGATCTCCCGCGCGCTCCACCGCGAGCCGGCACGAGTCGACGCGGTTGACCTGGCCCATGCCGATGCCGACGGTGGCCGAGCTCTTGGCCAGCACGATGGCGTTGGACTTGACCGCGCGGCACGACTTCCAGGCGAAGATGAGGTTGGTCATCTCGTCGTCGGACGGGCGCTCCCCCGACACCAGCTGCCAGTCCTTCGCGACCGACTCGATGTCATCGGGGAACCGGTCGGCATCCTGCAGGAGCAGGCCGCCCGAGACGAGGCGGACGTCCATCCGCTCCTGCCGCCAGTCGGCGGGAAGCTGCAGCACCCGCAGGTTCTTCTTGAGGCGGAAGACCTCCAGCGCCTCGGGCTCGAAGTCGGGGGCGACGATGACCTCGGTGAAGATGTCGCGGAGGTTCTCGGCCATCTTCAGCGTGACCGTGCGGTTCGCGGCGATGACACCGCCGAAGGCCGACACCGGGTCGCACTCGTGGGCGCGCAGGTGTGCGCTGGCGATGGGGTCGGGTGACTTCGGCGCGGCCACGGCGATCCCGCACGGATTCGCGTGCTTGATGATCGCGACGGCCGGCTTGACCATGTCGAACGCGGCGCGGAGGGCGGCATCGGCGTCCACATAGTTGTTGTACGACATCTCCTTGCCCTGCAGCTGCGTGGCCTGGGCGATGCCATGGCCGCCGTTGCGGGTGTAGATCGCCGCGCGCTGGTGCGCGTTCTCGCCGTAGCGCAGCGTCGCCAGGCGCTCGGCCTTGATCGTGAGGTGGGCGGGCAGGTCCTCTTCGAGCAGCGTGCCCTCCGAGAACCAGGTCGCCACGGCGCGGTCGTACTCCGCGGTGTGCGCGAAGGCGCGCGCCGCGAGCTCGCGCCGCTGCACCAGGGTGGTGCCCCCGGCGCGGACCGCCTCCATCACGGCGGGGTAGGACGACGGCGAGACGACGATCGCGACGTTGGCGTAGTTCTTCGCCGACGCGCGCACCATGGCGGGACCGCCGATGTCGATCTGCTCGACCACGTCGTCGCCCTGTGCCCCGGAGCGCACCGTCTCGACGAAGGGGTACAGGTTCACCACGACGAGCTCGAACGGCGCGATGTCCAGGGCGGCGAGCTGACGCTCGTGGTCCTCGAGGCGCAGATCGGCGAGGAGTCCCGCGTGCACGCCGGGGTGCAGCGTCTTGACGCGGCCGTCGAGCGACTCCGGGAACCCGGTGACGCTCGAGACGTCGGTCACGTCGTAGCCCGCGTCGCGCAGGAGCGTGGCCGAGCCGCCGGTCGACACGATCTCCACGCCCGCCTCGGCGAGCGCGGCACCGAGCGCCAGCAGGTCGGTCTTGTCGCTCACCGACACCAGCGCCCGGCGCACCGGGACGAGGTCGCGCGAGCGGTAGAGGGCGGGGTCGTGGCTCGGTCCGGCCATGCGGGTTCTCCTCTGTGGGGATGGGTCAGAGCTGGGCGCGCGCGGACTCCGCCGCGAGGTCGAGATCGCCGGTCGCGACGCGGCGCACCACGTCGATGAGCAGGCGCCGCTCGACGGGCTTGATGCGCTCGTGCAGGGCGTGCTCGTCGTCGCCCGGCAGCACCGGCACGCGCTCCTGGGCGAGGATAGGGCCGGAGTCCACTCCGCTGTCGACGATGATCACACTGGCCCCGGTCTGGGCGACGCCGGCGGCCAGTGCGTCGCGCACGCCGTGCGCACCGGGGAACTCCGGAAGGTAGGCCGGATGGGTGTTGATGATGCGCGGCGACCACGCATCGACGAGATCCGACGGCAGCAGCCGCATCAGGCCGCTCAGCACCACCAGGTCCGGCTGCCACACCGCGAGCTGCGTGCCGAGTTCGGCCCCCCATTCCTCCCGCGTGGCGAACTGCGCGAACGGCACCATGAAGGTCGGGATGCCGTACTCCTCCGCGTGGGCGAAGCCGTCGGCCTCGCGATCACCGCCGACGACGACGATGCGGGCGGGGAACTCGGGTTCGGCCGCCGCGTCGAGCAGTGCGCGCAGATTCGACCCTGTGCCCGAGATGAGGACGGCGACCGTGAGCACCGGCCCAGTTTAGTCCGGAAGCCGCCCCGGCCCGTGCGGGGTCAGACTCGGCAGCACGATCGGCTCCGTCGTCGCCTCCACGACGTCGGCCGGCGCGGGAGGCGCCGTCTCGACGGAGCCGGCCGCGCGCCGGGGCGACAGCAGCAGGATGCCCGCGCCGACGAGCACCTCCAGCCCGACCGCGAGCGCGAGCGGCCCGGGGTCCGGACCGAAGTGGGCCAGGCGGCCCGGTCCGAGCGATCCCGAGGCGGCGAGCGCCAACAGGGCGGCGGCGCCGCCTGACACGATCGCGATCCCCGCGGTGATGACGAGCCGTGCGCCGAGCGGATCGCCGGCCGACCGCTCCCGGTCTGAGTCCTCGTGCACGCCGTGCGCCACCAGGCGCGAGCGGGCGATCCACCCTGCCAGCGCGCCGAGCGCGACGGGCAGCAGTGCGAGCAGCAGCAGCCACGACGTCGTCGAGTCCGGCACCGCGCCCAGCGCGGGAAGCCCCGGCACCACGCCGACCTGGGTGCCCGCAGGTGAGACCGACGTGCCCTCCGCCACGGCGAATCCCGGCCCGGCCGCGAAGCTCATGCCCCACACCGCGAGGGTCGGCACGTACGCGAGCTGGCCGAGGGTCAGCACGGTCGCCCCCAGCACGTCGGCGTCGCCCGCCTGGAACAGCGCGACGATCTGGCCCGCCCGTGCGAAGACGGCCACGGCGGCGACCGCGGCTCCCAGACCGACCAGCCCCACGACGGCGACCGCCGACCCGCGAGCGATGAGCGCGGGCGTCTCGGCCCAGCCGTGCGGAAGGGCCTCGACCCGGTCGCGGAGCCGCGCGATCGGGCCCGCTCCGGCCTCCCTCCACTCGGTGACGATCGCCGCCGCGAGCGCCGGGAGGGCGAACACGAGCGTCGGCACGAGGATCGCCTGCCACGTCGCGGCCGACGCCGGCTCGTTCGCGCCCGTGAGCGCGGCACCGGCGGCGAGACCGGCGAAGACCAGGGACGACGTGGCGACACCGGTGGCCCAGGCGTCGGCGCGCGAAGCGCGCACACCCGACCGCGCTGCGAAGACGGCGGTGAACGCGGCGAAGGCGAGGGGCGCGAGGGAGAGGACGAAGGATGCCGCGTCCGCGGCGATTCCCGTCTCGGCGAGGTAGTCGGGCGGCAGCGTGATCTGCAGCGGGACGAGGTGGCCCAGCTGCCACACCGACACCGCGGCCGGCCATAGAACGCCCCAGTCGGCACCCGCGCCGAATCCGAACACCCACAGCAGGGTCAGCGGCGCGAGGGTCGCGGCAAGGCCGACGGCGACCGCGATGGCGGCGTCGACGGACGCGAGGAGGGCGACGATGAGGCGATTCATGCGCCATCGACCCTACTTCGTGCGGGTCCGGCCGCCGGTCGCCCGCGCCGCGAGGGGAGGCATCCGCTCGACCGCGTCAGGGGCGGCCGCCGGAGCGACTAGCGTTGTATGACGGAGGTCAACCACATGAGCACAGGTCCGTCCACCACGTCGAACGCACCCGGCGAGGTCGAAAGTCCCCGGACGCCCACGCCGAAGGGCCGCCTGGACGGGTTCTTCGAGATCACCCGGCGCGGTTCGAGCATCGGCACCGAGGTCCGAGGCGGTGTGGTGACCTTCGTGACGATGGCCTACATCGTCATCCTCAACCCGATCATCCTGTCCGCCGGCGTCGACGTGGACGGCGGTACCCTCGGATTCACTCAGGTGGCCGCCGCGACGGCGCTCACCGCGGGGGTCATGACGGTGCTGTTCGGTCTCGTGACCCGGCTGCCGTTCGCCTTCGCGGCGGGGCTCGGCATCAACTCGTTCCTCGCCGTCTCGGTCGTCGGCCAGGTGACCTGGCCCGAGGCGATGGGCCTCGTCGTGATCAACGGCCTCCTCATCGTGCTCCTCGCGGCAACCGGGCTGCGGCAGATGATCTTCGACGCGGTGCCGCTGCAGCTCAAGCTCGCCATCACCGTCGGCATCGGCCTGTTCATCGCGTTCATCGGCTTCGTCGACGCGGGCCTGGTCACGTCCACCGGCGCTTCCTCTCCCCCGGTGGGCCTCGGCGTCGACGGCTCGGTCGCCACGGTGCCGACGCTCATCTTCGTCTTCACACTGCTGCTGACCGGCATCCTGGTGGCGCGCAAGGTCAAGGGCGGCATCCTCATCGGCCTGGTGACCGGCACGGTCGTCGCCGTGATCGTCGAGGCAGTCTGGAACATCGGCCCGAAGTTCGCCGGCGACGAGGTCAACCCCGGCGGCTGGGGGCTGTCGGTGCCCGAGCTGCCGGCGTCGCTCGTGAGCATCCCGGACCTCTCGCTCGTGGGTCAGATCTCGTTCGGCTCGTTCGAGCGGATCGGCGTGCTGGCTGCCCTCATGCTGGTCTTCACCCTGGTCTTCACGAACTTCTTCGACGCGATGGGCACGATGACGGGCCTGTCGAAGGAGGCGGGCCTCGCGGACGAGAAGGGCGACTTCCCTCGCATCAAGTCGGCGCTCGTGGTCGAGGGCGTCGGCGCGGTCGCGGGCGGCCTGACCTCCAGCTCGTCCAACACGGTGTTCATCGAGTCCGGCGCCGGGATCGGGGAGGGCGCCCGGACCGGATTCGCGAACGTCGTGACCGGCGGGCTGTTCCTGGTGGCGATGTTCTTCACGCCGCTCGTCTCGATCGTGCCCACCGAGGTCGCCGCGGCGGCGCTGGTCATCGTCGGTGCGCTGATGATGTCGCAGATCCGCTTCATCGACTTCTCCGACTTCTCGATCCTGCTGCCGGTCTTCCTCGCCATCACCGTCATGCCGCTGACGTACTCGATCGCCAACGGCATCGGCGCGGGTTTCGTCGCGTGGGTGGTCGTGCGCTCGCTGTCGGGCAAGGCGCGCGAGATCAGCCCGCTGCTGTGGATCGTGGCCGCCGGCTTCGTGCTCTACTTCGCCCGCGGGCCGCTGGAGGCGCTGCTGGGCTGAGCGCTGTTCCTCTCCGAGAGCGCGTTCGACGTCGGGCTCGGCCGGGACCGGGATCAGCCCTGCGGCTCGAGCACGAAGACCGCGATCTGCCGGTCGGTGCGCATCTGGTAGGCGTCGTAGTCCGGCCACACCGCGGTGGCGCGCTCCCACCACTGCGCGCGCTCGTCGCCGGTCACCTCGCGCGCGAGGTAGTCGCGCTTCACCGCGCCGTCCTGCAGCTCGACGAGGGGATGACGACGCATGTTGTCGGCCCACTTCGGCTCGTCCGGCGCCCCGCCCTTCGAGGCGACGACGGCGTAGCGCCCGTCGTGCTCGACCCGCATCAGCGCGGTCTTGCGCAGTGCGCGGGTCTTCGCGCCGACGGTCGTCAGCACGATGATCGGCACGCCGCGCAGCGTGTTCGCCTTCTCCCCCTTGGAGGCCTCGAAGACCTCCGCCTGCTTGCGCGCCCAGTCGGACGTGGACGGCTTGTACTCTCCGGTCAACGGCATGTCCTCCAGCGTAGGCGGCTCACGAGAGGGCGGCGCCGCCGGCCGGCTGACACGGCGAGGGCGGATGCCGCGACCCGGTGTCGCGGCATCCGCCCTCGCTGTCACGCTCTGCGCTCAGAGCGCCTCGATGATCTCCCGCATCAGCGCGGCGGTCTCGGACGGCGTCTTGCCTACCTTGACGCCGGCGGCCTCGAGGGCCTCCTTCTTCGCCTGCGCGGTGCCCGCCGAACCCGAGACGATGGCCCCGGCGTGGCCCATCGTCTTGCCCTCGGGGGCGGTGAAGCCGGCGACGTACCCGACGACCGGCTTGGTGACGTGGGCCTTGATGAAGTCGGCCGCACGCTCCTCGGCGTCGCCGCCGATCTCGCCGATCATGACGATCGCCTTGGTCTCGGGGTCCGCCTCGAACGCCTCGAGCGCGTCGATGTGCGTGGTGCCGATGATGGGGTCGCCGCCGATGCCGATGGCGGTCGAGAAGCCGATGTCGCGCAGCTCGAACATCATCTGGTAGGTGAGGGTGCCCGACTTCGAGACGAGGCCGATGGGGCCCTTGCCGGTGATGTTGGCGGGCGTGATGCCCACCAGCGACTCGTCGGGCGTGATGATCCCGGGGCAGTTCGGACCGATGATGCGCGTCTTGTTGCCCTTCGCAGTGGCGTGCGCCCACGCCTCGGCGGTGTCGCCGACGGGCACGCCCTCGGTGATGACCACGAGCAGCGGGATCTCGGCGTCGATGGCCTCGACCATCGCTGCCTTGGTGAACGCGGCGGGCACGAACGCGATGGACACGTCGGCGCCGGTCTTCTCCATCGCCTCGGCGACCGAGCCGAAGACGGGCAGCTCGACGGCGTTGCCGTCGCGGTCGTGGTGGAGCACCGTGGTGCCGGCCTTGCGGGCGTTCACGCCGCCGACGACGTTGGTGCCGGCCTTGAGCATCAGCGCGGTGTGCTTGGTGCCTTCGCCGCCGGTGATGCCCTGGACGATGACCTTGGAGTCCTTGTCAAGAAAGATCGACATGTCTGTTTCGTTCCTCGTATCCGGGTGTGAGTCTCAGGCGTTGGCGAGCTCGGCGGCCTTGTCGGCGCCCTCGTCCATCGTCGCGGCCAGGGTCACCAGCGGGTGGTTCGCATCCTGGAGGATCTTGCGGCCCTCTTCGACGCGGTTGCCGTCCAGCCGCACCACGAGAGGCTTCGACGCGGTCGCGCCCAGCTCGGCGAGCGCGCCCACGATGCCCTTGGCGACGGCGTCGCACGCCGTGATCCCCCCGAAGACGTTCACGAACACGGACTTGACCTGCGGGTCGCCGAGGATGACGTCCAGGCCCGCGGCCATCACCTCGGCCGACGCGCCGCCGCCGATGTCGAGGAAGTTGGCGGGCTTGACGCCGCCGTGGCTCTCGCCGGCGTACGCGACGACATCGAGGGTCGACATGACCAGGCCCGCGCCGTTGCCGATGATGCCCACCTGACCGTCGAGCTTGACGTAGTTCAGGTCGTTCTCCTTGGCCTTGGCCTCGAGCGGGTCGGCGGCGTCCTTGTCCTCGAGCAGCGCGTGGCCCTGGTGGCGGAACTCGGCGTTCTCGTCGAGCGTCACCTTGCCGTCGAGCGCGATGATCTCGCCGTCCTCCGAGAGGATGAGCGGGTTGACCTCGACCAGGGTGGCGTCCTCGCCCTTGTAGACGTTGTAGAGCTTGACGAAGACGTCGCTCACCTTGTCGACGAGCTCGGCGTCGAAGCCGGCGGCCTCGGCGATCTCGACGGCCTTGGCCTTGTCGATGCCCGTGCCCGGGTTGACGTCGATGCGGGCCAGCGCCTCGGGCTTCTCGACCGCGAGCTGCTCGATCTCCATGCCGCCTTCGACGGACGCGAGCGACAGGTACGAGCGGTTGGCGCGGTCCAGCAGCACCGAGAAGTAGTACTCCTTCGCGATGCGGGCGCCCGCGGCGACCATGACGCGCTTGACGACGTGGCCCTTGATGTCCAGGCCGAGGATGGCCTTGGCCGCCTCGTACGCCTCGTCCGGGCTCTTGGCGACCTTGACGCCGCCCGCCTTGCCGCGGCCGCCGGTCTTGACCTGCGCCTTCACGACGACGACGCCGCCGCCGAGCTTCTCGGCCGCTGCCTTCGCCTCCTCGGGGGTGTCGGCGACGATGCCCGGGAGCACCGGCACCTCGTACTTCTCGAAAAGGTCTCGTGCCTGGTACTCGTACAGATCCACAGTGATTCCTTCGCTGGGGCGAATGGGCGGGACGACGCGGGGAAAGCGTCTCGACGTCGAGATATCGACCAGTGCCCCAGCCTACTACCGCTCGTCGAGCGGTTCCGACCGCAGCGACGCGCCGGGCGCTTCCTCGACCTCCTCGCCGGGCACGCGCGGCAGTCGGGAGAGGTCATGCAGCGCGGGACCCTCGATGCGCCTTCCGTCCGCGCTGAAGCGCGACGCGTGCAGCGGACAGTCCCACGTGCACTCGGCGTCGTTCCAGCGCAGCACGCCGCCCATGTGGGTGCAGACCGCACTCACCGCCCGGGTGCGCCCGCCGACGGTCGAGATGCCGACCGGCTGCCCGCCGCGGCCCGCGACCACCCCGCAACCGTCGGCGGGGCGACGCACCGGCGTCGGGGCGACCTGCGCGCCGATCCACCCGGCCGTCGCCTCCCAGCCGACCCGCAGATTCTGCACGCCGCCTCGCGCGAGGTCGGCGGGGACGGTGAAGCGCGTCGCGATGACGTTCATCCAGTCCGGACGGTCGCGCCGGGGCACCCGGTCGATCTCGGCCGCCAGGCGCAGGGCGGCCGCCGGCGCGTTGGAGAGTCCCCACTTGGCGTAGCCGGTGGCGAACCGGATGCGCCCGAGGGAGCGTGGCATCGCCCCGACGAACGGCACGAGGTTGTGCGACTGGTAGTCCTGCGCCGACCACTCGGCGACCGGCTCCGCACCCGGGAAGTGGCGCTGGGTCCACGCGATCAGCGCGTCGATCCGCGTGCGCGGCGACGAGGAGCGTCCGGTCGGGAACCCGTTGCCGCCGACGACGAGCTGCGCCTGCTCGACGGGTCCGTCGTCGGCCGTGATCGACCTGACCGACTTCGTCTCGCCGTCGACGGTGACGTACAGGCCCTCGGGAAGCGGCCCGTCGGTCGTGAAGGCGACGCACGAGGAGCGCAGCCCGCTCACCTTCGCGAAGTACAGGCCGCGATCCACGATCGGGGTGGCGGTGGCGAGCACGACCTGGTCGGCCTCGGCGAAGCCGGCGGTGGTCTCGACGCCGGCGTGCGGGACCACCTGCGCCCCGGTCGCGCGCACGCCGGTGTGCAGCGTGCCGCCCTCCCGGAGGAACGCCTCGGCCATGGCGACGAGCAGCCGCTGGGGGTCGATCGCGACCTGGCCGTCCAGCGCCACCGCGCCGAGGATGGGGAAGGGCGACTGCGCGAGCTGGTCCGGCTCGACGCGCCGCGCGGGCAGTCCGGCCTCGAGCGCGGCCTCCAGCTCGGCATCCACCCGGCGCACGCCGTCCGGCGTCTGCGCATACGAGTACGCGGCGCGGCGCGAGAAGGGCACGCCGAGCTCCTCCGCGATCCCGGTCAGCCATCGCGCGCCGTCGAGGTTGGCGTCGACGTACGCGCGAGCGAGGCGGGCGGAGTGGTGCCGGCGGATCGACGACAGGACCGAGCCCTGCAGCACGGTCAGCTTGCCGGTATTCGCCCCGGAGGCCAGCTCCCCGACCTCGCCGGCCTCGATCACCGCGACATCGCGGCCTTGGCGCACGAGCAGCAGCGCGGTGGCGAGGCCGGTGAGGCCCGCGCCGACGACCACCACGTCGCGGTGCCGCCCGGGCTCGAAGGGCGTCCCGGGGACGGCCGGCGCGCCCCGCTTCCAGATCGGCGTCATGGGGCCAGTGAAGTGCACGCGTGCCGCCGCGTCGAGCCCCGTTGACAGCGGCCGTCCCGCCCGGCAGGGCGCGCGCGGCGAAGCCCGCACCGCAGAGCGCGGCGCATTAGGCTCTCCCCGAGATGTCCGACACCGCCGCCTCCGCAGCCCAGGCCGCTTCGCGCGCGGCGGTGGTGGCCGCCGCCCTCGAGCTGTTCGACGAGCAGGGGTTCGACCAGACCTCGGTGGAGCAGATCGCCCAGGCGGCGGGGGTGTCGCGGTCGACGTTCTTCCGCCAGTTCGGCGGGAAGGACGACGTGGTCTTCACCGACCACGAGGTGCTGCTGGACCGCCTGCGCGACTTCCTCGGGCGGGCGCACCCCGACCCGTGGGCCGCGGTGTGCGAGGCATCCGTTCTCGTCTACTCCCACTTCGCCGCCGACCCCGAGCTGGCCCGCCGCCGGTACGCGGTGGTGCGCGGCGTGCCCGCCCTGCGCGAGCGCGAGATCGTGACCGTCTTCCGCTACGAGCGGCTCTTCGACGAGTATCTGCGCGCGTCGCTGCCTGGCCTCGATCCCCTCGACGCCGTGGGGTTCGCCGCCCTGATCACGGCGGTGCACAACCACGTCCTGCGGCGACTGATCCGCGGGCCGAAGAAGGTGCCCGTCTCGGTGCTCAAGTCCGCCCTGGACGACGCCCGCCGCCGGTTCGGGGTGCTCCCCGACGACGAGTCGGCGCCGGCCGCGGACGACGTCGTCGTCGCGGTGTTCCGCCGCGGGATCCCGACCGCCGAGCTCACCCGCCGACTCCGCGCCGAGCTCGACGACTGACCTCGCGCGAGGCGGCGAAAAAGCACTGTGCCGCGCGCGACGTGCCGCTGTATGTTCAAGCCATGAGCACCGTGGACACCCCGCCCGGCACGGCATCGGACGCCCCGTGGTACACCCAGGAGCCCGACGCGGTCGTCGCGGCGCTCCGCAGCGACCGGGAGCGCGGCCTCACCGCCGCCGACGCCGCGGCACGGCTCGCCGAGCACGGCCCGAACGCCATCGCGGCCGAGAAGCCCCCGTCGACATGGCAGGTGGCGCTGCAGCAGCTGGCCGACCCCATGAACATCATGCTGGTGGCCGTCGCGATCATCAGCCTCTTCATCAACCAGGTGAGCGTCGGAATCCTCGTCGGTGCCCTCGTCGTGCTCAACATCGTGCTCGGCACGCGGCAGGAGATGAAGGCGAAGGCATCCGTCGACGCGCTGTCGAAGATGCAGATCCCGCAGGCGAAGGTCGTCCGCGACGGCACGCTGGTCCAGCTGGACGCGACGACCCTCGTCCCCGGCGACATCGTGAACCTCGAGGCGGGCGACCTGGTCCCCGCCGACGGGCGGATCCTCCGGTCGGCGACGCTCGAGACGCAGGAGGCGGCGCTCACCGGCGAGAGCGCGCCGATCGCGAAGGATGCCTCGACCCTCGCCGATCCCGAGACCACACTGGGCGACCGCACCGACATGGTCTTCCAGAACACCCAGGTCACCCGCGGCACGGCGGCGATCGTCGTCACCGACACCGGCATGCAGACGCAGATGGGTCGCATCGCGTCGATGCTCTCGTCCGTCAAGCCCGCCAAGTCGCCCCTGCAGCGTGAGCTCGACTCGCTCACCGGCGTGCTCGGCTGGATCGCATGGGGGGCCGTCGCCGTCATCATCGTGACGGGCCTGCTGCGCGGGCAGGAGATCGCCTCGGTGATCCTGCTCGGCATCTCGATGGCGATCTCGGCGATCCCGACGGGCATGCCGTCGTTCGTGCAGGCGATGCTCTCGTACGGGTCCCGCCAGCTCGCGGAGCACAAGGCGGTGGTCAAGAACCTCACCGACGTCGAGACGCTCGGCGCGACGAGCGCCATCAATTCCGACAAGACCGGCACGCTCACCATGAACGAGATGACGGTGGAGTCGCTGTACTACCGCGGCGAGTGGTTCACGGTGGCGGGCTCCGGCTACGAGAAGACCGGCGAGGTCCGCCACGCCGCCGGACTCCCCGTGCCGCAGTTCACCCAGCTCGCCCTCGGGCTCACGCTCTGCAGCGACGCCACCGTGTCGGACGACGGCGCGGTCATCGGCGACCCGACCGAGGCCGCCCTGGTGGTGCTGGCGGCGAAGCTGGGCGCCGAGGCGGAGCTCACGCGCGCGAAGTTCCCGCGGGTGGCCGAGGTGCCGTTCGACTCGGCGTACAAGTTCATGGCGACCTTCCACCGCATCCCGGTGGAGGGCACCGAGACGCTCGTCGGCTACGTCAAGGGCGGCCCCGACGTCGTGCTGGACCGCTGCAGCGCGGTGGCGACCATGGACGGCGTCGTGCCGATCGCCGACCGCCGCGAGCAGATCCTGGAAGCCAACCGCTCGCTCTCCGAGCAGGGGCTGCGCGTGCTGGCCTTCGCGTTCCGACGCTACGCGCCGGACGCGGCGGTGGCGGAGGATCCGATGGCGGCCGTGTCCGACCTCATCTTCGTCGGGCTGGTCGGGATCATCGACCCGCTGCGCCCGTCGTCGAAGGAGGCGGTGCGGATCGCCCGGGAGGCGGGCATCGAGGTGCGCATGATCACCGGCGACCACGCGATCACGGCCGCCGCGATCGGCTCCAAGCTCGGTCTCGGCGAGGGCGCCGCCAGCGGCGCCGAGATCCAGGCGATGAGCGACGACGAGCTCAAGACCGCCCTCCCCCGACTCCACATGTTCGGCCGGGTCACGCCCGAGGACAAGCTGCGCCTGGCCCGCCTCATGCAGGAGCAGGGCGCCGTCGTCGCGATGACCGGCGACGCCGTGAACGACGCCGCCGCGCTCAAGCAGGCCGACATCGGCGTCGCCATGGGGTCGGGAAGCGACGTGACCAAGCAGGCGGGGAAGATGATCCTCGTCGACGACAACTTCGGGACCCTCGTCACGGCCGTCCGCCTCGGGCGCTCGATCTACGAGAAGATCGTCAGCTACGTCCGGTTCCAGATGTCGCAGCTGTTCTCGCTCGTGCTGCTGTTCCTCGTGGCGAGCATCTTCGGCATCAACGACGGCGTGCCGCTGACGCCCATCATGGTGCTGTTCCTGAACTTCTTCGTGGCGATCTTCCCCGTCATCGTGATCCTCCTCGACCCGGCTCCCGAGGGCATCATGCTCAAGCCGCCGCGCGACCCGAAGAAGACCATCGCCAATCCCGCGGCGGTGACGCTGTGGTTCATCTACGGCGGCCTCATCTTCCTCACGACGCTGATCCCGCTGCTGATCTACCCCGACCAGCTCAGCTCCACCCAGCCGAACGTGCCCGTGACCATGGCATTCGTCGTGTGCGCCCTCGGCTCGATCTTCGGCGGCCTGGTGATGCGCCGCGATCCCGAGTCCGGCCTCGCGCCGCCCATCCTCATCGCGGTGAAGTGGCTCTCCATCCCGCTCGTGCTCACGGTGGCGGCCGTCGAGGTCGGCTTCATGCAGCGGCTCATCGGAACGACGAGCCTGTCGGGCGACGAGTGGCTCATCGCCCTCGGGCTGGCGCTCCTGGTCCCGGTGCTGATCGAGCTCGAGAAGTGGATCCGCCGTGCGCGCCTCCGGCGCCGCGCGGCGGTCGGATGAGCGACGTGCGTCGCGTACGATCTCAAGAGGCGTTCCTCTTGCGCCGATGATGGGAACGCCATGGCTGATGCGCTGCGCCGCAACAACGTGAAGGTCATCGGCGACCCTGGCCGCCCCGTGGTGATGTTCGCCCACGGTTTCGGCTGCAGCCAGGAGGCCTGGAGCCTCGTCGCCCTGCGCTTCGAATCCGACCACTGTGTCGTCCTGTTCGACCATGTGGGAGCCGGCGGATCGGACTCGTCGGCGTACGACCGGAGCAAGTACGACTCGCTCGACGGGTATGCGACGGACGTCCTCGAGATCCTCGAGGCGCTCGATGTCACCGATGTCGTCTTCGTCGGTCACTCGGTGAGTGCGATGATCGGCGTGCTCGCCGCGAACCGCGACCCGTCGCGATTCCGCGGCCTCGTGCTCGTCGGCCCCTCCCCGCGCTACACCGACGAGGACGGGTATGAGGGCGGCTTCCGGCGCGAGGACATCGACGCGATGCTCGACGCCCTGGACGCCAACTACCTCGGCTGGTCGCAGGCCACCGCCCCGGTCATCATGGGCCGGCCCGACCGGCCCGAGCTCGGTCAGCGCCTCACCGACAGCTTCTGCAGCATCGACCCCGAGATCGCCCGTCACTTCGCACGCGTGACGTTCCTGTCGGACAACCGCACCGACCTGCCGCTCGTCTGCGTGCCCACCCTCGTGCTGCAGTGCCGCGAGGACGCCATCGCGGGCGAGTCCGTCGGCCGATATGTGCACGCCGCCATCAGGACGAGCCGCTTCGCGCTCCTCGATGCCACCGGCCATGTGCCCAACCTGTCGGCACCCGACGAGGTGGCAGACCAGATCCTCGCCTTCGTCGCATGAGCGGGCACGGCGACGGCTGGTTCGAGCACGCTCCGTGCGGGCTCGTGGCGACGACGCCCGGCGGCGATGTCGTCGACGCCAACGGGGTCTTCCTCACCTGGATGGGCCACGCTCGCGAGGACGTCGTCGGCCGGCCCTTCGCGTCGCTGCTCGACGCGGGTAGCCGGCTGTTCTACGAGACGCGCCACACCCAGGTCCTTCACCTGCGGGGCTCCGTGGAGGAGGTGGCGCTCACCCTCGTGACGGCCGACGGGACGCCCCTGCCCACCCTGGTCAACTCCGCCCGTGACGAGCAGGCAGGTCTCGTCCGGATGGCGGTCTTCAAGGCCACCGAGCGTGCGCAGTACGAGCGCGAGCTTCTCGCCGCCCGTCGCACCGCCGAGACGTCCGAGCAGCGGGTGCGCGTCCTCCAGGACGTCTCGAGCAGCTTCGACGTCAGCGCCACCGACGAGGAGGTGGCCGAGTCGTTCGCCGCCGCCGCGCGCGACGCGTTCGCCGCGCGCGACGCGGCCGTCTATCTGACCGACGACGACGGCGAGCTCCAGCTCAAGGGCGGCACCAATCCCCTCGCCGGAAAGGTCGCTCCCGTTCCGTCGCTGCGCAACGCGGCGGAGGTCACCGTCGTCAACGCCGATGAGATCGGCGACGTCTACCCCGAACTCGCCGCGGCCATGCGCGCCGAGAGACTGTCGTCGATCACGGTCACACCGCTCCTCTCCGACGGCAGGCGCCTCGGCAACCTGGCGTGCTTCTTCGCGCGGCGCACCGACTTCGACGCGCAGTACTTCGACCTGCAGCAGGCGCTCGGACGCCAGGCGTCACAGACGCTCACGCGGGTGCGGCTGCAGCGCCGCCTGGCCTTCCTGGCCCTTCACGACCAGCTCACCGGCGTCGCGAACCGGCAGCTGCTCCAGCTGAGCCTGGACGAGACGATCGCCGCCTCGGCCGCCGCCGGCGAGCCGCTCGCCGTCCTCTTCCTGGACGTCGACGACTTCAAGAGCATCAACGACGCCTTCGGCCACGCCTCCGGTGACATGGTCCTCTTCGAGCTCGCCGCGCGGCTGACGGCGTCCGTCCGTGTCGGCGATCTCGTCGGACGCATCGGCGGCGACGAGTTCGTCGCCATCTGCGCCCGAGCGGATGCGCCGGCCGCAGAGGCGATCGCCGAGCGGATCCTGGAGGTCACCCGGGCACCGATCACGGTCGCCGGCGGCGTCGTCTCGGCATCGGTGAGCGTGGGGATCTCGCTCTACCTCCCCGGCATCGACGAGCAGCCCGACGCCCAGCAGCTGCTCGTGCGCGCCGACGCGGCGATGTACAGCTCCAAGCGCACGGGGAAGAACCGCCTCACCCTGGCGCACGTCGGCGGCTGAGCCGACAACATCGGTCCGCGATCATCGGGCGGCCGCCGGACTCCTCGACCAGGCTGGTCGTCGAAGGGAGAAACCGTGATCGGGATCCTCAACCGGGTCGTGGAGGCCGTCGAGGACGGCCTCACCGGCGACCTCGCCCTCGATGTCCTCGCCGCCGACCTCGGCACGACGGAGTACCACGTACGCCGGATGTTCTCGTCGCTGGCGGGCATGCCGCTGTCGGAATACGTGAGGCGTCGACGGATGACGGTCGCCGCGTCCGAGGTGGTGGCAGGCGCCGACCTGCTCGGCGTCGCGGTGCGGTACGGCTACAGCTCGACCGAGGCCTTCGGCCGGGCGTTCCGGTCGGTGCACGGCAGCACTCCGGGCGACGTTCGTCTGCACGGCGGACCCCTTCGCTCACAACCGCAGCTCAGGTTCCGCCTGACCGTCGAAGGGAACACCCCCATGGACACCCGCCTCACCGACCGCCCCGCCTTCCGCCTCGTCGGCCACGCCGCCCGCGTGCCCCTCATCCACCACGGGGTCAACCCGCACATCCAGGCGTTCGTCTCCGGGCTTGCGGCGGGCGAGCACGCCCGCCTCAAGGCGCTGAGCGACACCGAGCCCCGGGGACTGCTCCAGATCAGCGCCGAGGTCGACCCCGACTTCGCCGAGGGCAGCGAGCTGACCTACCTGCACGGGGTCGCGGTCTCGGAGAAGACCCCCGTCCCCGACGACCTCGACACGATCGACGTCCCGGCCGGCGCGTGGGCCGTGTTCCTGAGCACCGGCGCGTACCCCGACGCCCTCCAGTCGACGTGGGCCGCGACGGCGACCGAGTGGTTCCCGTCCAACCCGTGGCGCCTTCGCCCCGGTCCGTCGATCGTGGCGGTGCTCGATCGCGCCGAGGACTTCCGCACGGCCACGTGCGAGCTGTGGCTGCCCGTCGAGCGCGCGTGACGACGCGTCGTCGACCCTCAGTAGGCGGAGCCTGGCCGGCCGGTCGCGATCGCCCGCAGCCTCCGCTCGCGCATCGCGAGGAACAGCGGGAAGGTGAAGGCGAAGGCGGTGACCAGCGAGAGCGCGATGTAGAGCCACGCGCGCTTCATGCCCAGTCGCCGCGCCTCGGCCACGATCAGGACCGCCCCCGCGACAGCGACGATCAGCAGGTCGACACCGATCGACGAGACGGCCGGGCCGCTCCCGAAGAGGTCGCCGAGGTAATCGCGACCGGCGACGACCGACCACGCGTTCAGCACGAAGGTGCCGACGAGACCGACGATCGCCAGCCCGAGGTAGACGACGGCGAGCGGGGTCCAGCTGTTCTTCATCGCGCCTCCGGTCGTTTTCGGGATGCTACCGCGACGGGGCCGTGATCACTTCGTTGTCAAGCACCCGCCGCGCTGTCGCAGGCGTGACGCACACTGGTCTCATGTGGTTCAGGTTCCTCAAGGCGGTCACGCGCCGCGAGCACCGTGTCGCGCCGACGACATGGGTCGCCGCGATCGCCGCCGTCGTGTACACGTTCGTGCCCCTCGATCTGATCCCCGAGCTGGTGCTCGGACCGATGGGCCTCGCCGACGACGTGGGCGTCTGGGCGGTGTTCGCCGTCCTGTTCGCCCGCGAGCAGCGGCGCTGGCGCGCGGGTCTGACGTCGAAGTAGCATCCGGTCGCGGGCCTGTCGCCGGCTCGGCGGCGCACGCGTGCCGTAGCGTCGTCGTGTGAGGCACCGCGGGATCTTCGTCGAGACGTCGATCGCCGCCGACCCGGAGGCGGTCTGGGCCGCGACGCAGGATCCCGCGCAGCACGTCCGCTGGGACCTGCGGTTCTCCCGGATCACACCGACGGGAACGACGACGGGCGGTGCCACCGCCTTCACGTACGAGCGCGAGATGGCCCTCCACACGGTGCGGGGGACCGGTGTGAGCCTCGGCGAGAAGCACCGCGCCGACGGATCGCGCACGTCCGCGCTGCGCTTCCACACCGCAGACCCGTTGTCGCCCATCGCGTCCGGCCGCGGGTACTGGCGGTACGTCGTCGGCGCGGACGGGGTCACCGTCTTCTCCACCGGCTACGACTACGCACCCGGCTGGGGCCGGCTCGACGCCGTCGTGCGCCCGCTGCTCGGCTGGGCGACGGCGTGGAGCTTCGACCGGCTGCGCATCTGGCTCGAGACCGGGACTCCGCCCGAGCGGTGGCCGCTGTGGAGCGTGCTGTGGTGGTGGCGCCGTGACCGCCCCCGCGCGGCGCGCTGCCGCCGTGCGCCCGAGGCATCCGCTCGCCGTTCCGACCATCTCGCCGACGCCCCGGCGTCCCTGGCGACCCTTCCGGATCCGGAGTCCGCCCGGTGACCTCGATCTTCCAGCAGGCGCTCGGCGCCGACTTCGACCGGCTGCACCCGATGATGCAGCGACGGTTCGGGGTGGGCCTCGACGCGGGTGAGGCGTGCGTCGGGCGGGGCGTGATGGCGACGATCCGGCGCGGACCGTGGTGGACGGTGCCGTTCCTCCAGATCGGGCGGCTGCGCAACATCCTGATCCCCGACACCGGCGCCGACGTGCCGTTCGTCGTCGAGAACTTCCCCTACCTCGACCCGCTCGGACGGGAGACCGTGACCTTCGTCCGCGAGTACGCGATCGGCGGCCGCCGGCGACGGTTCGACGCCACGATGATCCTCGCCGACGGCCGGATCGTGGACTATCTCGGCACCCACCAGCACCTCGCCGTCGATCTGGACCTGCGCGTGGACGAGAGCGGCGGGCTCGAGCTGACCTCGGACGCACAGCGGTTCTACGAGGGGCCGATCGCGTTCCGGTTCCCGATGCTCTTCAGCGGCCGGGCGCGGCTCCGCGAGCGCTACGACGAGGGCGACGGGCTCTTCCACATCGAGCTCGAGGTGCGCAACCGGCGGTTCGGCTTCCTGTTCGGCTACCGCGGCACCTTCGCGTGCGAGTGGATGCCGGCCGCCGACGCGCCCGCCCGCCTCAAGCCCCTCCGCCACGAGGCGCGCACCTGAGCGGGGTTCGCGCCCGACCGCTGATGCGGACGGCTTGCCGTGAGACTGAGTACTATTGCACCTGACATTCAGTTCCACCTCGGCGCCGCCCTGCGCCGCCGGATCCGCCGTCAGGAGCACCCGTGACCGAGTTCCAGCCCCGCCCCGGTCAGAGCGTCGCCGGCTACGACGTCACCGCGCGAGCGGGCACCGACTACTACGCCGTCTTCGCCGACCTCCCCGCCGCCGACCGCGAGGCATGGGACCGCGCGAAGGCGTACATCGACGAGGTCGGCACGCGCATGCAGCAGGCATGGGACGCCGCCGAGTACCCGCTCGACCTCGCCATGCGCGCCGGCGAGCTCGACCTCTTCAACGACGGCATCGATCACCCCGCCCTCACCCGCTTCTCGCCCCTCGCGGCGGGCCTGGTGAACATGGAGATCTCGCGCGGGGACGGCTCCCTCGGGACGGTACTGGCCGTTCAGGGCGGGCTCGCGCTGCGCACGCTGGCCCTGTTCGGCAGTGACCAGCAGCAGGAGCGCTGGCTGGTGCCCGTCGCGCGCGGCCGGGTCGCGGCATCCTTCGCCCTCACCGAACCCGACCACGGCTCGGACTCGGTGTCTCTCGAGACCACCGCCCGTCGCGACGGCGACGAGTGGGTGCTCGACGGCGCCAAGAAGTGGATCGGCAACGGCGCGTCGGGGGGCATCACCCTCGTGTGGGCCCGCGTCGAGGCACCGGGCGACGAGTTCCACGGGGCGGTGCGCTGCTTCCTCGTCGCGCAGGACGCGCCCGGCTATACCGGCACCGTGATCGCGGGCAAGGCGTCGCTGCGCGGCATCCACCAGGCGCACATCGCGCTGGACGGCGTGCGCGTCGCCGCCGACGCCGTGCTGCCTGGCACGCGCAGCTTCAAGGATGCTTCGACCGTGCTGTACTCCACCCGGTCGGGTGTCGCCTGGTCGGCCCTGGGGCACGCGACCGCCTGCTACGAGGCGGCGCTGGCGTACGCGCAGCAGCGGATCCAGTTCGGCAAGCCGCTGGCGAGGTTCCAGATGGTGCAGGAGCGTCTCGCGCAGATGCTCGAGGAGCTCACCGCGATGCAGCTCTACTGCCGCTGGATGGCCGACCTCGAGGAGCGCGGCGAGCTGCGCCCGACGCAGGCGTCGCTGGCGAAGTACCACAACACCCGAGCGGCCCGGCGCATCGCGGCGGTCGCCCGCGACCTGCTCGGGGGCAACGGCATCCTGCTCGAGAACGGCGTGATGCAGCACATGGCCGACATCGAGGCCATCCACACCTACGAGGGCACCGAGAGCGTGCAGGCCCTGCTCATCGGCCGGGACATCACCGGCATGAGCGCCTTCGCGTAGCCCTCGCGGGACGCGCGCGCAAGTCGACCGGCCCGGCGGCGAGGGGCGCATACCCTCGGCTCATGGGACTCTTCCGCAACGACCCGCAGCGCGTGGTGCTCGAGACGCAGGATGTCGAGCCGAGGGCCACACGACCGCCGTGGAGCCTGTGGGCCGACGGATTCGGCAAGCTCGGCATCCGCGCGATCCAGATCATCGTGGTCGGCCTGGTCGTCGCCGCGATCGTCTTCGCGCTGCAGTACCTGACGCTCGTCACGATCCCCCTGGTGATCGCGCTCATCCTCGCGTGCGCGTTCGCACCGGTCATGCGGTGGATGCGCCGGCGCGGCGTCCCGCCGGTGCTCGCGACGGTGATCACGCTGCTGGCCATCGTGCTGCTGCTCACCGGCGTCGGCTGGCTCATCGTGTGGGCGGTGCGCGACCAGTGGGACGAGCTCTACGCCCAGGCGGTCGACGGGATCCAGGCCGTGGTCGCGTGGGTGCAGACGCTCCCGTTCGCGCCGACCGAGGACCAGCTCGACCAGTGGGTCGACGGCATCCTCGACTTCATCACCAGCGCCCAGTTCGGGTCGGGGGCGCTGGCGGGCGTGAGCGCGGTGGCGAACTTCGTGACCGGCTTCGTGCTGATGGCGACGATCCTCTTCTTCTTCCTCAAGGACGGCCCGCAGATGTGGGAGTTCGTGCTGCGCCCGTTCCGCGGCGAGAACTATCTCCGGGCGCACCGGATCGGCGACAAGACCGTCGGCGTGCTCGGATCGTACGTGCGGGGAACCGCGCTGGTCGCGCTCGTCGACGCGGTCGGCATCCTGATCGGCCTCCTCATCCTCGACGTGCCGCTGGCGATCCCGCTGTCGGTGCTGGTCTTCCTCCTCGCCTTCATCCCCATCGTGGGTGCCACGCTCGCCGGCATCATCGCCGCCCTCGTCGCCCTCGTCGCCAACGGCTGGGTCAACGCGCTCTTCGTGGTCGGCGTCGTGGTCCTGGTGAACCAGCTGGAGGGCAACTTCCTCCAGCCGGTGCTCATGGGTCGCTCGATGAAGCTGCACGCCTTCGTCATCCTGGTCGCCCTGACCATCGGCACGGTGCTGGGCGGCATCGTCGGCGCCGTGCTGGCCGTGCCGATCGCGGCGGCGGCGTGGGGAGCCGTGCAGGTATGGGACGGTCCGAACCTCGCGGCCCGGTGGGCGCGCCCGAAGCATCCCGTCGCCGGGTGACGCGCGGCTCCGCGTCCTCCGCCGCCTTACGGCTCAGGGGGGCCGGTCGCGGCGGTCTAAGGCATCGGGCGTCCCAAGACTGGGCATCCGCCCGATGAAGCGCCCTCTCCTCAGGGAGGAAGGTCGTTCCTGTCAGCAGTCCGGACCCCGCACCGGGGATCGCGAGCAGACGGGAGCGACCCATGAACGACATCACCTACACCGCCTACACCCTCGACCGGCACCGCGCGTCCGACCTCGCGCGCGACGCCGAGCTCGTGCGCAGGCAGCGCGAGCACGGCCCGGCGGCGGACCGCCCGCGCGTGCGCCCGCTCGCCATGTGGTCCCGCGGCGCGACTCGCGTGCGGCGCTCGACGTTCGTCGCCGCGCGATGACCCGCCGCCGCGCCCGGGAAGGTGCCACGATATGACCATGCCCGCACTCCCCTCGAGCTCGCGCATGGTCGGCCGGCACGCCGAGCTCGCCACCCTGCTCGAGTCGTTCGACGAGGGCTCCGGCGGCCACCCCCGCACCGTCGTCGTGCGCGGCGAGGCGGGTGTGGGCAAGACGCGGCTCGTCCAGGAGTTCCTCGCGCTCGTCGCGACCGACCCCTTCGAGGCCGGACAGCCGGCCGCCGTCACCGAACGCCCCGTCGTCGCGTTCGGGCAGTGCATCGACCTCGGCCCGATCGGCGCGCCGTTCGGGCCGATCCGCCGCGTGCTGCGCGACCTGCACACGGCGGTCGGCACCGACGAGCTGCGCGAGGCGGCGGGCTCCGCGGCGGCGATCGCGAGCCTGGCCGCGCTCGTTCCCGGCATCGCACCCGAGACCCACGAGCACGATGAGCCCGCGGGCGAGTTCGCCGAGGCGATCGAGGTGCTGCTCGAGCGGCTGTCGCAGCACCGGCACATCGTGGTCGTCCTCGAGGACCTGCAGTGGGCGGATGCCGCGACCATGGCGCTGCTGAAGACCCTCGCCAGCACGCTTCGCGGGCGGCGCCTCACGATCGTCGCCACCTACCGCTCCGACGACATCGACCGGTTCCATCCGCTGCGCCCGGTGCTGGCGGAGCTGGACCGCACCCGGTCGGTCGTGCGCGTGGAGGTGACGCCGCTCAGCCCCGACGAGGTCGCCGAGCAGGTCGAGCAGCTCACCGGACGGCTCGACCCCCGGCTCGTCGAAGCGCTGGCGGAGCGCAGCGGCGGCATCCCGTTCCTCGTCGAGGAGCTCGTGGATCTCGGCGACCGTCCTCTTCCCGACACGCTGCGCGAGCTGGTGCTCGCCCGCTACGCACGGCTCGGCGACGACGCGCAGCAGGCGGTGCGCACCATGGCCGCCGGTGGCATGCACCTGGACCACGACGTGCTCGCGGCGGTGTGCGCGCTGGACGAGGCGGCGCTCGATCTCGCCGTGCGCGAGGCGGTCCACAGCAGGGTGATCCTCGCCGACGGCGCCGGCTACGCCTTCCGCCATGCGCTGACGCGCGAGGCCGTCGAGGCGGAGATGCTGCCGAGCGAGCGCGTGCGGGTGCACCGTCGCTACGCCGAGCACCTGCGCGACCACCGGGGCGACTCGCCCGACGACGCGTCGGCCGTCGCGGAGCACTGGCTCGCCGCACGCGACCTCACCGCGGCGTTCGATGCCACGGTCGCGGCGCTGCGGCAGTTGCGTTCGCGCTTCTCGCCCGCCACCTCCGCGGAGCTCACCGAGCGTCTCACCGAGCTGTGGGATCAGGTGCCGGATGCCGCGACCCGCGCCGGCACGACGCTCCCCGAGCTGCACCTCGACGCCGCACAGGCGTGGCACGACCTCGGCGACCCCGAGCGCTCGCTGCGGTCGGCGAACGAGGGCCTGGCCGTATGCCCCGACGACCCGTACACGCGCGCGGCACTGCTGCGCCAGCGGTTCGTCGAGACGTACAACCCCGAGCACCACGGCCGCAACGAGGACCTCGAGAAGGCCGTCGCCCTGCTGGAGGGCATCGACGACCCCCGTGCCCGCATCCTGCTGTCGCGCGTGCTCACCAACATCGCGCTGGACGAGCACGGCGAGGCCGCCGCCGCCCACGCGCACCGGGCGATCGCCCTCGCCGAGGAGGCCGGCGACGACGCCGCGCTGGCCGTCGCGCTGACGGTCGAGGCGTAGCGCATCGCGGGCGAGGACGACGACGAGCCCGGCGCGCTGGCACCGCTCGAGCGGGCCGTCACGCTGCGGCTCGACCCGCCGCTGCGCGCGTACGCCGGGCACGCCCTGACCGACATGCTGGTGCGCGTGGGCCGGTACGACGAGGCCATCGTCGTCGGGACCCAGCACTACGACGACGTCGCGCGGGCGGGCATCGAACGCGGCTCGGGCGCGTCGATCGCGCACTCGCTGGCGTTCGCCCTGTTCGCTGCGGGCCGGCCCGCCGAGGCCCACCGCTTCGCGCAGCGCGCCCGCCGGCTCATGAACCCGGTCGACAGCGCGTTCGTCGTGCGGCTGCTCGCGTCCCACCTCTCGTGGGACGACCGCCCCGACGAACGCGACGAGCTGCTGGCCGCCGAGCGCTCACGGATCGACGAGGCCCAGCGCCGCTACCCCGACAAGGAGGGGTGGTGGGTGATCGAGGCGGCGGATCGCGCCCTGACGCTGCACGCGGCGGACGGCGGGACGGAGGCCGCCGGCGACGTGCTGGCGGTCGCCGAGGGCGAGGCCGGCTCGCCCGCCGCGCGCCGCTACGCGCTCGTGACCGCGGGACTGCTGAGCCTGCCCGCCGGAAGGCCCGCCGCCCCGGAGCTGCGCGCCCGGTTCGAGCGGGCGATGGCGGGCTGGTCCCGCCACGACGCGGCGCAGGCGGCCGCGCGGTTCGTGCGGGCGCTCCTCGCCGACGCCGGCGACGCCGCCACCCCGGCCGACCGGGTGGCGGCATGGCGTGAGGTGTCCGGCGCACCGGGGGACGACGGGCTGCCGGTGTGGCATCGCCAGGCCGGGCGGATCCGCCTCGCGTGGGCGCTCGCCGATGACGGCGACCGCTCGGGCGCGGCCTCCGTCCTGGACGAGGTCGCCGCCGAGGCGCCGGCGCAGGGCGTCGCCCGCGCCGCGCGGTGGGCGGCCGAGCTGGCGGCGCAGGCCCGGCTCGCCGGCGCCGGCGCGCGGCAGACGAAGGGCGCGGCGGCGCTGACGCCGCGGGAGCTGCAGGTGCTCGAGCTGGTCGCCGAGGGGCTCACCAATCCGCAGATCGGTCAGCGGCTCTTCATCAGCCCGAAGACCGCGTCGGTGCACGTGTCGGCGATCCTCGCCAAGATCGGCGCCGCGAACCGCGCCGAGGCCGCCGCACTGTACGCCGCCTCCGCCGCGGCCTCGGCGTCCGCATGAGCGGGACGGATGCCGCGGGGAGCGGCATCCGTCGTCACAGCTCGACGAGCACCTGCGCGATCAGGATCTTGACGACCATCGCGGCCGGGTAGACCAGGGTGTAGCCGAGCGCGACGCGGACGTCGTAGTCGGTGCGGGAATTGGCGAAGCCGAGGATCGCCGGGTTCGTCTGCGCACCGCCGATGACGCCCGACGACCGCGTGCCGCCGAGGCGGAACACGGCGCGGGCGAGCACGAAGGTCGCGCCCATGAAGAACGTCGAGAGCACGGCGCCGAGCACGAGCAGGCGCACCACCTCGCCCGAGGCGATCGCCGAGAGGATGAGCGAACCCGCCTTGGTGCCGGCGAAGGCGAGGAAGGTGAGCAGCCCGAACTCGGCGAGCACGGTCGACGCGGTGTTGGGCAGCGACGTCACCACGCGCCCGATGCGGCCGATGCGCCCCATGATCAGCCCGACGACGAGCACGCCCGCCGCGTAGCCCAGGCTGAACTGCCCGCCGCCGGGGAGCGGGACGACGATCGACCCGAGCAGCATGCCGAGCAGGACGCCGATGCCGAGGGCGACCGGGTTGATGTCGGCGAGACCGCGCTCGGAGTCGCCGAGGAAGCGGGTGATCTCCCCCATGGATCCGGTGGGCCCGACCACGCGCAGGCGATCGCCCTGGTGCAGCACGAAGTCGGGGCTGCCGACGAAGTCGACATCGCCGCGCCGCACCTGCGCGATCGTCGCACCGTAGCGCTCGGGAAGGCGCAGGCTCGCGATCGAGCGTCCGGCCAGCCGTACATCCGACAGGATGATCCGCCGGAAGTCGAGACGGCTGCGGTCCCGGGTGAGGTCGATCGCCGACGTGTGGCCGAGCTCGGTCTTCACCGCCTCGACGTCGTCGCTCGGCCCGACGACGTTGACGATGTCACCCGGCTCCAGCTCCGTGTCGGGGCCGACGATCTCCACCTCGCCGTCGGCGTGCCGCCGCCGCGAGAACGCCACCCGGCCGCCGTACCCGGCCGCGATGTCGGCCGCGGTCGGGCGCGAGGTGGTGTCGACCTCGATCGGCTTGCCGACGATCGGGGCCTGCGCGTCGGTGTCGCGCGCACGCGAGCGCAGCGCGAGCGCGACGCCGATCATCGCGGCGATGACGCCGTACACGTACGCGCTGGCGTAGCCGACGGTCGCTTCCGGGCTGCCGCCGGTCGCGGCGAGGGCGGGGGTGTTCGTGAGGGCGCCGGCGAACGTTCCGGCGATGGTGAGCGGCGGGATGCCGAGAGCCGACCCGACCCAGAACGCCAGGCCGCCCGCCACGACGAGCACGCCGGCGACAGCGAGCATCAGCAGGTAAGAGGTGCGCAGCGCGTTGAAGAACCCGGGCCCCGCGATGAGGCCGGTGCAGAACGCGAAGACGACGAGCCCGAGGTCGCCGACCGCTGCCGGAAGTTCGATCGTCACCCCCGTCGACACACCCCACGCGGTGATGCCGATCGCGGCGAAGAGCACGCCGACGGCACCGAGCGAGACGCCCGCGACGCGAACCGTCCCCAGGGCCGCGCCGACCCCGAGGAGGAGGAACAGCAGCACGATCGGGCGATCGGCCAGGAACTGGAAGACCACGTCCATGCTCACCTCCGTGCCCGGGGCTGACGCGGGCGCTTTCCGAGTCTGCCCACTCCCGCGCCGTCGCGCATCCATCCGGGCCGGGCGAGCCGGGCCGGGCAGGTTGGGCGGGGCGCGCCGGGACTGTCGGGTGTCGGCGCGCAGCGGCAGGATGGAGCGCATGCCGTACGAGATCCCCGCGCCGATGCTGGCGAAGTCCGTGCCCGACATCCCCGATCCGGCGAAGGCGCCCGGCGGTCTCAGCTACGAGCCGAAGTGGGACGGGTTCCGCGCCCTCATCTCGTGGGACGGCGAGGACGTCGAGATCGGGTCGCGGGGCGCCAAGCCGCTGACGCGGTACTTCCCCGAGCTCGTCGAGGCGTTCGCCCGCGTCCTCCCCGAGCCGTGCCTGCTCGACGGCGAGATCGTGGTGCCGGTCGATCGCGACGGGCGGCGGCGCCTGGACTGGGAGTCGCTGTCGCAGCGCATCCATCCCGCGGCGTCGCGGGTGAACATGCTCGCCGAGCAGACGCCGGCGATGTTCATCGCGTTCGACCTGCTCGCCGTCGGCGACCGCGACCTGCAAGCGGAGCCGTTCGGCACGAGGCGCGAGGCGCTCGTGACGCTGCTGCGCGGCGTTCCCCATCCCGTCCACGTCACGCGCACGACGGACGACCCCGAGCTCGCGCGGCGCTGGCTCGCCGAGTTCGAGGGGGCGGGCCTCGACGGCGTCGTGGCCAAACCCCTCGACCAGCCGTACGCCCCGGGCAAGCGCTCGATGTTCAAGATCAAGCACGCCCGCACCGCCGACGTCGTGGCGCTCGGCTATCGCATCCACAAGTCCGGACAGGGCGTCGGCTCCCTCCTCGTGGGGCTCTACGGCGAGGACGGCACGCTGTACCCGGTCGGCGGGGTCGCCGCGTGGAGCGACAAGCGCCGGCTCGAGCTCATCGACGAGCTCGCCCCGCTCGTGGAGCGCGACGCCGACGGCGAGGTGCTGCGGGGCGAAGGCGAGAAGTCGCGCTTCCAGTCCGGCCGGGCCGACTCCTCGTTCGTGCGGCTGCGCCCGGAGCGGGTGCTCGAGGTGCGCTACGACCAGCTCGAGGGCTGGCGCTTCCGCCACACCGTGCAGTTCGAGCGCTGGCGCCCCGACCGCGACCCGCGGTCGTGCACGTACGAGCAGCTCGAGGTCGTGACAGCGTACGATCTGGCCGACGTGCTGGTCTGACGAGCCGACGCCGCGTCACGCGAGCTGGGCGAGCGCCCAGCGCAGATCTCGGTCCCGCCCGCGCGCGATCGCCTCGTCCCACTCCGCCGCTCCCAGCCCGGCAGCGGCGCGCTCGCGGAAGGGCGCCGCGTAGGAGCCGTCCGAGAGGACGGGGTGGAAGCCGAACCGCGGGCCGAGCGCGTCCACCGCGCCGAAGAGCTCGGCGGCGCGGCGATGCTCGCCGGCCTCCACGAGGGCGATCGCGTACCCGCTGACGGCGGCGACCGTGCTCGTGGCATCCTCCCGCTCGGCGGAGCGGTGCGCGGCGGTCCGCAGCATCCCCATCGCATCGCGCGGACGGCCGACCTGCGTCAGCACCTTGCCCGTGATGTAGCAGGTGGAGGCGAGCGCCCACGTGTGCCCGAGCTCGGTGGCGAGCCGGTAGGCCTGCTCGAGCGAGTCCAGCGCCTGCGCGGGCCGTCCCATCACCCGCAGTGCGTCGCCGCGGATGTACAGGTGGTCCACGACCGCCCATACTCTGTCGTCGGCGAGGCGCTCCCGGTGCCGCTGGGCCGTGGCGAGCTCCGCCTCCGCCGCCTCGACCGACTCGCCGTGCGCGGCGATCGTCGCCTGCATCGTGTGCGCGATCATGGGCAGCGACGGGTCCTGGGCCTGGTCGGCGACCAGCGCGAACCTCTCCATGGTGCGCAGCGTCGCCAGCACGTCACCCGAGACCGACCGCATGAACGACGCGGCGTACAGCGCCGTCGCCTCCGCGTCGGGGGCGGTCGGGCCGGGCAGGTCGAGGACCCGATCGATCGTCGCGATCGCCTCGTGTCCGCTGCCGCGCTCGTACCAGTGCCATGCGAGCGCGGCGACCAGACGCACGGCCGTGGGGCGGTCCCCTCCGTCGATGAGCCGCCGGCACGCGTCGTCCAGGTCGGCGCGGTTGGCGGTGAGCGCCGCCCGTGCGCGGCGGTTGTCGGCGGTGCGCAGCAGCGGCGCCCGGCGCTCGGCGTCCTCGGTCATCCACGCCGCGTGCCGCCGGTGCCACGACTCGAGATCCTCGATCGCATGCCGCGCCCGCATGTGGCGCTTGACGGTGTCGAGCACGCGGAACCGGCGCTCGCCGGGCGTCGGCGCGACCGCGGCGACGAGCGACTTGCGCGCGAGGGCGACCGCGACCTCTCGGGGGTCGCCGTCGCCGGCGTCGCACACGCCGGCGACGGCGTCGAGGGTGAACGAGCCCGAGAACTCCGCCAGCTGCGCCAGTAGCGCACGCTCGGCGGGCGACGTCGTCGCCACGCTCCACGCGATCGCGTCGTCGATCGAGTCATGACGGCCTCCGCGCCGCGGCCCGGTGGGTGCCGCGTCGAGCGACGAGGCGAGCTCCTCCAGGGTGAGGACGTCCAGGCGCGAGGCGGCGAGCTCGATGGCGAGCGGCAGTCCGTCCAGCTGGGTGCACAGGCGCTGAGCCTCGCCGATCTCGGCGGCGCTCCAGTCGCGGATGCCGCTGGACTCGCTCGCACGCTGCAGGAACAGCGCGACGGCGTCACCGGCGGCCGCGCTCGAGAGCGGATCGAGGACGATGACCCGCTCCCCGGGCATCCGCATCGACTCCCGGCTCGTGACCAGCATGCTGAGCCCGGCGCATCGCTCGAGCAGCCGGGCGGCCAGGGATGCCGTGGAGCCCAGCACGTGCTCGGCGTTGTCGAGGATCATCAGCGTCCGCCGGCCGCCGAGCGCGTCGGCGATCGCGTCGACGGAGTGGGCGGCCGCGCCGACGGCGTCGGCGACGGCGCCCACGACGCGGTCGGGCGACGAGACGACCGCGAGGTCGATGAGCCGCTGCTGCTCGTCCTCGTCGGCGCGTGCGCGCCGGGCGACCTCGATCGCCAGGCGCGTCTTGCCGACCCCCGCGGGGCCGGTGAGCGTGACCAGGCGCGACTCGGCGCGGCCGCGCCGGATGACCTCGAGCTCATTCTCGCGTCCGACGAACCTCGTGACGGGGACCGGGATCCCGACACGGTCGACGGGGCGGTCGACCACGGCAGGTTCGGCCTCGTCCTGCCGGGCGATCGCGAGCCGCAGGGCGTCGAGGTCCCGCGGCGGGCGGGTGCCGGTGTCACGCAGCGCGGTGGCGCGCGCGTCGATCGTCGCCAGGGCATCGGCCGTCCGCCCCGAGCGGTCGAGGGCGCGGGCGTACAGCGCGCCGATCTCTTCGTCGCCGAGGTCCTGCGCCAGCGGCGAGATCGCGGCGACCGCCCCCGCGGCATCCCCCGCCTCCAGTCGCAGATTGGTCAGCTCGAGGAGTGCGGTTCGACGGAGCGCTGCCAGGTCCTCCGCGACGGGCCGGGCGAACGGGAACTCGCCAAACCCGCTGAGCGGCGCGCCGCGCCACAGGCGGTCGGCGTCCTCGAGCTCGGCCGCGCGCGACGAGGCGCCGTTCCCGGCGACGAGAGCGCGGTAGCGGACGATGTCGACCGCCTGCGGGGGCAGCTCGAGTCGGTAGCCCGCGCGGCCGCCGACGAGCGCCTCGCCCCACCCGCGGGCGCGCAGGCGGGAGATGTGCGCGCGGAGGCTGCTGACGACGGCGGCGGTCGGCTCCGACCACAGTGCCTCGACGAGCTCGTCGGCCGAGAAGACGCGTCCGGGCTCGAGGGCGAGCCGCGCGAGGATCGCCTGCGGGATGGTGCCCCGCACCGCCTCGGGCGCACCGTCGCCGGACACCTCGAAGGCGCCGAAGAGCGCGATGCGCACGGCTGTCACGCCGTCGCCTCGGCGGGGAGCGGCGCGGTCTGCGGAAGACGCTCGATCAGCGCCGAGACCTCGTCCCACCCGAGCCGGCGCCCGTTGCGGTACTCGTGCTCGAACTCGCCGGGGGTGAGACCCTGCGCGACGGCCTCCCGCAGGCGGCGCGCATCGTCGCCCTCCGCGGCGGCGATGTCGTAGTCGTAGCGCCGTCCGAGCTCGTCCACCGCGCCCATGAGGCGCGCGCCCACCTCGTGCCGCTCCACGAACGCGCACGCGCCGGCCGCGACGTGCACGACGGCGAGGGCACCGGCGGCGTCCTCGTTCGCACGCGCAGCCGCGATCGCGCTGCGCGCGACGGCGATCGCCTCGCGTGGCCGTCGTGCGTCGACGAGCGACTTGGCCATGATGTACTGCGACGACGTGATCATCCACGTGTAGCCGACCGAGGATGCGATGCGGTGCGACTCGCTGAGCGCCGCGAGCGCGTCGTCCGGCCGCGCCTGCGCCCGTCGCAGCTGGCCGAGCGACATGTGGACCTCGGCGCGCGCCCAGGCCTGGGCGTCGGGGAGCAGGTCCAGCGCCTGCGCCATCAGCTGCTCGCCGAGGTCCGGCTCGCCGAACATCGACCGCCCGAACGCCTCGCGCGACAGCGCGACCGCGGTGACCGAGGCGTCCGAGCGACGCTCCCCCTCCGCGCGGGCGCGGGCGATCGCCTCGAACCCGGCCATCGCGTCGCCGGTCTGGTAGGCGAGGTTGGCGAGCTCGGTGAGAGCCAGCCCGTCCGAGTCGGTCGGGTCGCCCGGCAGCGCGAGGGCCCGCTCGACACGGGTGCGGCCCTCCCGCAGCAGCCCGCGGAGGAACCAGTACTGCGCCTGCCAGCCCGCGATGCGCACCGCCGCCTCGCGATCGCCGGCCTCGATGGCGCCTTCGAACGCGACGGCGAGATCCGCGCGGAAGCCGTCGAGCACGGCCATGGTGTCGCGGGCCTCGAACGTGCGCAGGGTCGGGCCGAGCCGGCTGGCGAGGTCGGCGAACCACCAGCGGTGCCTCAGCCGCCACGCGGCGACGCGGGCGGGGTCGTCGCGATCGGCGAGGAACTCGCGCGTCGACTCGAGCACGCGGAATCGCCGCCGGCCGGTGCCGCTGCGGTCGACGGCGACGAGCGAGCGACCGACCAGCTGCATCAGGAGCTCGGACGTCCGGGCGGTGTCCAGACCGCTCGTACCGGCCGCGGCGCCGACGGTGAAGGTCCCGGCGAACCGGGCGACGTCCGCCAGGAGCGCCCGCTGGTCGTCGTCGAGCTCGTCGAACGTCCAGCCGATCGCGGCGCGCACGCTGTCGTGCCGGCCGGTGCCCGCCCCGCGGCCGCCGATGCCCTCGCGCACCTGCTCGACGTCCAGCACGTCCAGCCGCGCCGCCGCGAGCTCGAGCGCGAGCGGGATTCCCTCCAGCTGCGCGCACAGCTGCCGGGCCTCGGCGAGCTCCTCGTCGTGGAAGGCGCGGCCACCGCGCGCATCCGCGGCCCGCTCGCTGAACAGCCGCCAGGCGTCCTCCGCGTCGTCGCCGACGAGCGGACGCAGCACGACGACGTGCTCCTGCGCGAGGCGCAGCGATTCGCGACTGGTCACGACGATGCGCAGGTGCTCGGTCTGGGCCAGCAGGGCGTCGACGGCGACGGCGAGGGCGCCGATCACATGGTCGGCGTTGTCGAGCACCAGGAGCACGCGACCGCGGCTGAGGCGGCGCACGATGCCGTCGATGCTGAGCTCGCGCGCCCGGACGACGGCAGCGATGGCGGCCACGACGTCGTCGGGGTCGCGGATGTCGGCGAGGTCCACCATGTACTGGTCGTCGTCCAGGGCGGTGGTCGCCTCGCGCGCGAGCTCCACGGCGATCCGGGTCTTGCCCACTCCCGCCGGCCCCACGACGGTGACCAGCCGGTGCCCGCGCCGGGCCTCGCGCAGGGCGAGCAGGTCGCTCCCGCGTCCGATGAAGCGGGTCAGCGGGATGGCGATGCCGACGCGGTTGACCGTCCCGCCGATGCCGATCGGCGCGACGACGGCGGGGTCGAGCCGCACGATCGAGGCCCGCAGCGCGTCCACGCGGGCCGAGGCGTCGAGCCCCTGGTCGGTGAGCCGCTCGCGGTAGCCGTCCAGCACGGCCAGCGCGTCGGCGTAGCGCGCGGAGCGCGCGAGGGCGAGGGCGAGCAGCCGCACCGGCCGCTCGTGCAGCGGGTGGCGTTCCACGGTTCCGGCCAGCACGGCGGTGGCGAGGCTGTCGTCGCCCAGCTCGATGGCCGATTCGGCGAGGTCCTCGTCCAGCAGCCGCCGCTCCTCCAGGTGATCGGCGCGCAGCCGCGCCAGGAACGGATGCCCGTCGAGGTCGGCGAGCGGCTCCTGCCCCGCGATCCCCGCCAGCTCGACGAGGCGGGCCAGGTGCTGCTCGGCGTCGGTGATCTGCGCGGCCTGCGCGAGGTCGTCGCGGAACCGCGTGAGGTCGACCCGCTCCCGCGGGATGTCGATGAGGTAGCCGCCGCGCGCGCCGACGATCGACGCGCCGAGGCCGGCGCTGCGCAGTCGCGACAGGTGCGCACGGAGCGTCGAGACCACGTTCTCGGGACGATCTGCCCAGACGTCGGCGATGAGCTCCTCCGACGGGACGAGCTCGCGCGGCGTGCTCGCCAGACGCGCGAGCAGGGCGCGCGGGAGGTCGCCGCGCACCGGCACCGCGCTCCCGTCGATCCGCAGGCCGAACGCCCCGAGCAGTTCGATGTCGATCCCCATGCGCGTCGGTCTCCTCCGGTTCGTGGTCTCTCAGGATGCTAGGCGCGCCGCGGCCCGCGCCGCCCGGCGCGGGTCACGGTGCAATCTTGATGCAATCGCGGACGGGTCGGCAGGCGCGGCGCGCTGCAATCCGCCACCCACGAGCGAGCGGATGCCGCGGCACGCAGTGTGCCGCGGCATCCGCTCCTCCGTGTCGCCCAGGTGTCAGAACGCCGCCTGGAAGCTTCCCAGCGCGCGGTCGATCGCGGTGAAGTCGCCCTCGCTCAGCGCGGTGACCGACAGCACGATGAGGTACTGGCCGTCGTTGGAGTACGCGGCGAGCATCAGGTAGTCCGCGGCCGTCTCACCGCAGCCCGTCCAGTACTGGAAGACTCCCGAGTGCAGGTCGTCGGCGTACTCGTCGATCGCCTGCTGCGAGCAGCCGGACTGGGTGAGGTAGTCGGCGGTCATCTGCAGCCACTCCTCGGGCTGGATCGTCGCGGTGGCTGCGGGAGCCGCCACCACCGAGACACCGGGCACCGACCAGCCGCTCGCGAACGCGGCGACGTCGGTCGAGGCGTCGATGCGGGCCCACTGACCGCCGCGAGGGTCGGTGTAGACGCTGGTGTCGATGCTCGACCACGCCTCGGGCACGTCGACGGTCACGCTGCCGGTGTCGTCGACGACCGACACGAAGTCCGCCGCGGCGCTGGCGCCGCCGCCGGAGCCGCCCGAGCTCGCGCCCGCCTCGCTCGCGACCGAGACGCCATCGACGGGCTCGCCGTTGAACTGGCCGGTGTAGTAGATGCCGTCCGCGGGGCGGTACAGCTCGACTCCCAGGGTCGCATCCTGCCCGTGGGTGCGCAGCACGTCGCAGTAGTCGGCCATCGTGCCGTCGGTGCCGACGCTGACACCCTCCATCTTGGTGATGAGGTCGCCGGGCTCGACGCCGGCCTTGTCGGCGGCCGAGCCCGAGGCGACCGAGTTCACCCAGATGCCCAGGCCCTCGCCCTCCTCGGTCATGAGGCCGGTGCCGTTGATGCCGAGGCTGAGCACGCTCTCGCCGGCGGCCAGCTGGTCGAGCACCTGCTGCACCTCGTCGCGGTGGATCGCGAGGTTCTGGTCGTGGAGGTCGTTGCCGGCGTAGTTCACGCCGATGAGCCTTCCGTCGGCGTCGACGAGCGGACCGCCCGAGTTGCCGCCGCGGATGCGCGCGTCGTGCTCGATGACGTGGTCGAGTGACGCCCACGGGGTGTCGACCGCCGTGTCGGCCTTCGACACGATGCCGCGCGTCATCGTGAACTCGGGGTCCCCCAGCGGGAACCCGGCCGCGTAGACGTCGGTGGCGGTGGTGATGTCGCCCTCGTGCCACGAGAAGTACGGGTAGTCGTCCTCCTGCAGCTGGATGACCGCGAGGTCGAGGCACTCCGACGAGCCGAGGACCTTCGCGTTGAGCGTCTCGGACGTGTCGCCGCCGCGCCACACCTTGAGCGTGCCGGCGCCGACGACGACGTGGTTGTTGGTGACGGCCAGGCCGTCCTCGCTGATGAGGAACCCCGAGCCGCGTCCGGCTGCTTCGTATCCGCCCATCTCGGGCGAGACGAACGTGCCGACGGCCTCGATCTGGATGGCGGCGGTCTGGATGTCGTCGAAGCCGACGCCTCCGGCGCCGCCGGCCACGCCGGCGGCGCCCTGGCCGGGCGAGACGGTGAAGGACATGCAGCCGGTCAGCGCGAGCGCCGACGTGGCCGTGAGGGCGGCACCCGCGAGAGCGAGGCCGCGGCGTGAGCGGTGTGTGGTCGTGTTCATGGTTGAGCAAGCTATTGGCGTGCAACGGTGCTGCGGGGCGGGCGTTGCACCGTGCAACCGCTGCGCAATCGAAGGGCCCGCAGACGCCGAAGAGCGGGCTGCGATCCGTCGATCGCAGCCCGCTCCCGGGTACGGCGGGTCAGCTCGCCGCGACCACCTCGGCGACGACATCGCCGTACATCCGAACCGCGTCGGTGAGGTCGTCGGTCTCGGCGACGCACTCCGTCGGCACGGTGTCGCAGCTCGCGGCGAGGAACGCCTCGCCGGCCGCCGCGACCTCGGCCGCCGCGGCGCGCAGCTCGTCGCCGAGCGCTCCCGACGGCACCTCGGCCTCGATGCGCTCGGGCGCCGTGCGCGCCTGCTCGACACCTTCCAGCGCGATGCCGATGCAGTTCTCGTCGCCCAGGGCGATGACCGCACTGCTGCAGAAGTTGTCGTACCAGCGGTCCTGCCATGCCAGGACGGCGTCGGATTCGATGGCGAGGACGGATGCCGCGCCCCCGGCGGGCTGCGTGCCGGCCGCGCCCGCATCGCTCGGGGCGGGCGACGGCTCGGAAGCCGCGGTGGCCTCGGCGGCCGTCGGGCTCGCGGCCGGCGCGCACGCGGTGAGGACGAAGGCGCCCGCCATGACGGCTCCTGCCAGTGCGAGGGCGAACGACGATCGCGGACCGGTGTGGTTGACGTGGACGTTGGTGATGCCATGGGGCTTGAAGCCGGGGATGGACATGTGTGCTCCGATGCTCAGGGGCCGGTCATTCCGGCTCCCAGCGAAGCTACGGAAGCGTCGTCGGCCCCGCGGCGGACGATGAGCCGTGCAACCGCCGTGCAATCGGGCGCGTCTTACTGCCAGTTCTCCGGGTTGATGCGGCTGGGCTGCACACGCGGCGGCTCGCCGGGCATCTTCGGGAAGTCCGGAGGGAACGGCAGCTCGCCGAGCCCGTCGTCGAGGTCGCGCTGCCACCACTCCAGGAGCGTGTCGATCCGTCCGGGCTCGGCGAGCAGGTCGGCCCACGGGTCGCCGGAGTCGGCGAGGCGCTGGGGCACCGTCCGCACCGTGAACGAGGCGGGGTCGATGCCCGCCTCGAGCTCTTCCCACGTCAGCGGGGTCGACACGGTCGCCGTGGGAAGCGCCCGCGGACTGTAGGCGCCGGCCATCGTGCGGTCGCGGTTGGCCTGGTTGAAGTCGATGAAGATGCGCTTCCCGCGCTCCTCCTTCCACCAGTTCATCGTGACCTTGTCGGGATGCCGCCGCTCCAGCTCGCGCCCCGCGGCGATGACCGCGTGCCGCACGTCGAGGAACTCCCACTCCGGCTCGATCGGGCAGAACACGTGGATGCCGCGGTTGCCGCTGGTCTTGAGGAACGCCGTGAGTCCCGCTTCGGCGAGCACGTCGCGCATCGCGGGGGCCACGGCCGCGGCATCCGCGAAGTCCGTGCCCGGCTGCGGGTCGAGGTCGATGCGCAGCTCGACGGGGTTGTCGGTGTTCGCGGTCAGCGAGGCCCACGGGTGGAACACGATCGTGTTCATCTGCACTGCCCACACGGCCGCGGCGATCTCGGTGAGGACGATCTGCGGATGCCGCCGCCCGCTGTTGTACGTCACGGTGCGCGACTCCACGAACGACGGCGCGCCCTTGGGCGGATTCTTGGAGTAGAACCGCTCCCCCTCGACGCCCTCGGGGAACCGTTCCAGCGAGACGGGCCGGTCGCCGTTGGCGGCCAGGAAGGGCCCCTGCACCGCGATGAGGTACTCGGCGAGCTCGCGCTTGGTGATCCCGAGCTGCGGCCAGATCACGCGGTCGGGGTTGGAGATCCCCACCTCCCGGTCGCCGTTCGGACCGGGGACGGTGAGGGTGATGCGCGGGGACGCCATGATCAGACGCTAGCGGGCAGTCGCGACATCCGTCACCCGATGCTCTGGGTGCCTACGCCTCCGCTCCCTAGCTGAGGGCGAGCACCGGTGCCAGTTCGTCGCGGCTGAGGCGCAGCCATGGGCCGCCCGGGTCCACGATCACCCCGGTGATGCCCTCGTCGGTGCGCAGCGCGCGCGACAGCTGAGCCGGCGTGATCGGGGCTGCGTTGTCGCCGCGACCCATCACCGCCACCTCCAGCGGGTGGGAGTACACCTCGAGGTGGCGCGTGCCGTCGGCGCTGCGGCTCTCGGCGAGGCCGCGCGCGCCGCTGTCCGCGGTGCCGACGGCGACCCAGAGCGGCACGCGGGTGAGCGCCTCGGCGACCTCCGCGCTGACCGCCATCGTGCGCGGGGCGGCGAGGAGGGTCTTCACCGTGAGCTTGGGATCGGCCTGCTCCACCGCCCGCTGCAGCAGCTCCTTCGGCAGCACGGCGCGCGACGGCGAGGAGGCCGGGTCGAGGATCAGTCCGTCGTGCGTGCTCGATATCACGTGCCGGAGCACCGTCAGCACGGGCTGCGCCATCGCCGAGGTGTCGGCGTCGCCGTCCGCGCGCAGACTCGCCTGCAGCGCCGCACCGCTCGAGTACGCCAGCGCGAAGCTGCGCTCCCCCACGGTGGCCACCGCCAGCGGCAGCCCCTTGCCCTCCGCAAGCAGCGCGCGCGCGTCTCCCTTCACCCGCAGGAACACGTGCCCCTGCAGCAGCTGCCGCGCGACGTCCAGCAGCGCCTGGGCGGGCGGCGCGTCGCCGACCCGGCCGAGCGCGGCATGCAGCAGCGCGTTGTCGTGCAGCCCCGCGATGGTCTCGGTCGGCTCGGGCGCCGTGCGCATCCACTCCCGGACCCCGACCCGCGGGCGCGGCGGCGTGGGCCCGGCGGCCTGGGTCGCCGATCCGGCGGCGGGCTGCGTGGGCTCGGCCGTTCGAGGCGCCCCGGGTCCGACGCCGAGTCCGCCGAACGACGAGACCGAGATGGGCACGGATGCCGCGGCATCCGTCTGCGCATCGCTCGCGGCCTCCGCAGGCTCAGTGCCGGCTTCCGGCTCGACGCCGGCGGCAGGCTCGACGCCGGCTTCCGGCTCGACGTCGGCGGCCGGCTCGGGGGCGGGCGTCGGCGACTCGGCGGGCTTCTTCGGACGGCGCGAGAACAAGGCCATTGATCGAGCCTAACCCGCGGCCGTCGACGCGGTCAGGCCCTCGCGTCGCCGCGCCGCGCCCCGGCGACTCAGAGCTTCTCGATGGGCGCGATCTTGATCAAGAGCTTCTTCGGGCCTGCGGCGTCGAAGCGCACGTGCGCGACGCGCTTCGCCCCCTCGCCCGTGACGGCGTCCACGCGCCCCTCGCCGAAGTCGTCGTGGCGGATGCGGTCGCCCGGCGCCAGCTCGAGGTCGCCGTTGTCGCGCACCTTGGCGGGGATCTTGTTCGCGAAGCGCTCGATTCCGCTGCCCGGCGCCGCCGCCGGCCGCTCCCGTCGACCCAGCGGCACCAGGTCGTCGCCGTAGCGACGGCCCGACCCGCCTCCGAACCCCGAGCCCCGTCGCGCGTTGAGCGCGCGCGACTGCGTGCCGCCGCGGGAGTTCACATCGCCCGGCGATTGGCGCCAGTGCAGCAGCTCGGCCGGGATCTCCTGCAGGAAGCGGCTCGGCATCGCCACCGTCACCTCGCCGAACTGCGCACGCGTCATCGCCAGCGACAGGAAGAGCCGCTTGCGGGCACGCGTGATGCCGACGTAGAAGAGGCGCCGCTCCTCCTGCGGGCCGCCGGGCTCACCCGCCGAGATGCGGTGCGGGATCAGGTCCTCCTCGACGCCCGTGACGAACACGGCGTCGTACTCGAGCCCCTTCGCGGTGTGGAGCGTCATGAGCGAGACCGAGCCGGAGGCGTCCTCGAGGTCGTCGGCATCCGACACCAGCGCGACCTCCGTGAGGAAGTCCAGCAGCGTGCCCTCGGGGTTGTTCCGGGCGAACTCGCGGGCGACGGCGACGAGCTCGTCGAGGTTCTCGATGCGCGCTTCGTCCTGCGCGTCCTTGCTCGCCCGCAGCGCGTCGTAGTAGCCGCTCTTGTTCAGCAGCAGCTGCAGGCCCTCGGCGACCGCGGTCGGCGGTGCGAGCTCGCCCGAGGCGGGGAGCATGATCTCCGATGCCTCGGCCAGCACGGCGTCGAGCTGCGCGATGGCCGCCTGGATCTTGGGGCCGACTCCCAGCGCCGACGAGTTCGCCAGCGCGTCGCGGAATGTGATGCCCTCGTCCTGGGCGTAGCGCGCGATGGTCTCGATCGTGACATCGCCGATGCCGCGCCTGGGCCGGTTGATGATGCGGCGCATCGCCATCTCGTCGGCGGGGTTGGCCACCGCGACGAGGTACGCCAGCGCGTCCTTGATCTCGGCGCGCTCGTAGAACTTCGTGCCGCCCATGATCTTGTACGGCAGCGCCGAGCGAATGAAGATCTCCTCCAGCGCACGGGACTGCGAGTTCGTGCGGTAGAACACCGCCATCTGCGAGTAGTCCACGCCGCTGCGGCGGAGCGCCTCGATCTCGTCGGCGACGAACTGGGCCTCGTCGTGCTGCGAATAGCCGGTGAAGCCGATGATCTGCTCACCGGCACCGACATCGGTCCACAGCTTCTTGTCTTTGCGGTCGAAGTTGTGGCTGATGACGGCGTTGGCGGCCGACAGGATGTTCTGCGTCGAGCGGTAGTTCTGCTCAAGCAGCACCACCTTGGCGCCCGGATAGTCCTTCTCGAACTCGCTGATGTTGCGGATGTCCGCCCCGCGGAAGGCGTAGATCGACTGATCCGAGTCGCCGACGACGGTGAGCGACGCGCCGTCCTCGGCCGCCGGCTCGGGCTCGAAGATCATCATGCCGCCCGATGCGGCCATCGGCGCGGCATCCGAGCCCGGCGGCCGCGTCAGCTCGTGGATCAGCGCGTACTGGGCGTGGTTGGTGTCTTGATACTCGTCGACCAGCACGTGACGGAACCGGCGCCGGTACACGTCGGCGACCTGCGGGAAGGCACGGAAGAGGAACACCGTCTGCGCGATGAGGTCGTCGAAGTCGAAGGCGTTCGCCCGCTGCAGCTCGCGCTGGTAGGCCGCGAACAGCTCGACGAACACCCGCTCGGCGGGATCGTTCATGTTGGCCGAGCGGGCGTAGGACTCGGCATCCGCCAGCTCGTTCTTCAGCCGCGAGATCTTCGACTGCGTGGCGGCGGGGGTCAGGCCGTACGCGTCGGCCTCGTGCTCTTTCACCAGCCGCTTGATCAGCGCCCGCGAGTCGCCGGAGTCGTAGATCGTGAACGACTTCGTGAACCCGAACTGCTCGGCCTCGCGCCGCAGGATGCGCACGCACGCCGAGTGGAACGTCGAGATCCACATGCCGCGCGCCGAGTCGCCCACGAGCTGCTCGACGCGTTCGCGCATCTCGCCCGCGGCCTTGTTGGTGAACGTGATCGCGAGGATCTGGCTCGGCCACGCCTCGCGGCCCCGCAGCAGCGACGCGATGCGCCGGGTGAGCACGCTCGTCTTGCCCGACCCCGCGCCCGCGACGATGAGCAGCGCCTGACCGCGGTAGGTCACGGCTTCGCGCTGCGGAGGATTGAGGCCGGCCAGCAGGTCGTCGTCCGCGCGCACGGCGGAGGCGCGCGGACCGATGTCGCTGCCGACGATGATGGGGGTGCTGGCGTCGGTCATTGCCCGTCAAGTCTAGGCGCGGACGCCGACACCGGCGCGGTCGACGGCGGCGTCAGGGGAGGTCGGATGCCGCGGCCCGCAGCTGCCGCACCGCCGGGCCGACATCCGCCAGCAGCTCGGCGGCGGCGTCCTCGGCGAGGACGGCGATCGCCTCGTAGTCCTCGGACCGTTCCCCGGCGTGGGCCGCGCGGGCGCCCTCCTGACGGGCGTGCTGGGCGAGCAGGGTGAGATCGCGGTGGCCGCCCAGCGCGTCGTGGAGATCGTCGCCCGCCTCGGCGATGGCCTGTACCGTGTGCGGGGCGAAGTCCGGGACCGCGTCGGCGACGGCCTCGGCGACGTACCGCGCCCGGCGGGCGGCCTTGCGCAGATCGTGGAACCGCTCGGTGGACTCATCGAGCCGGCGCGCCGCGGTGCGCACGCGCTTCACCTGGGCGCGCAGCACCTCGGCCAGCGCGGGCTCGGCCGGGCGGTCGTGGTCGACGACGTACATCGCCTCGACGAAGCGCTCGAGCGTCCGCGCCCGCTCCTGCGCCCGCGGCGAGGCGGCGAGCTCGACGAGGCGCGCGTGCGCGGCCGGGTAGGCGTCCCGCTCGCTGTCGACGAGCCGCCGGATGATCGCGGGGTCGGTGATCCCCGCATCCTCGAGGGTCTCCGCCGCGACGCTCGCGCGCACCTCGATGTCGCGCACGACGCCGAGCTGGCTGCCCCATTCGGCATAGGCGACGCGCAGCCGGTCGGCCTGGCCGGTGTCGAGGGAGTCCTCGAAGCCCGCCAGCACGCTGCGCAGCCGCCGCACGCGCACCCGGTGCTGGTGCACCGCGTCCGGCTCGTCGGCGAGCGCCGCGGGCAGCGTCTCCTCGACCTCCGCCGCCGCCCGGCGCAGGATGTCGCCGAGCACCGTCCCGATCGCGAGGTCCTTCTGCCGGCTGCCCACGTCCCGAGCCTAGGACCGGGCGGCCTGTCTGCAGGCGACGCGGCAGTACTCCACCGAACCGGCGTCGGACGCCGGCGTCTCGGCCGACCCGGGCACCGTCGGTCGCAGATGCGTGGAGTTCTGCCGCAGCCGGGCCGCTACTCGCCGGGCAGCCAGGCCTCGATGGCCTCGACGACCTCGGGCGCGTCGGGCTTCGTCTGCGGCGGGAACCGCTTCACCTCGCCCGACGGGCTCACGAGGAACTTCTCGAAGTTCCACGTGATGCGCCCCGTCTTGCCGTCGACATCGGGCGTGTCGGTGAGCCGCTGGTACAGCGGGTGGGCGCTGCGGCCGTTGACCCGCACCTTCTGCGACATCGGGAAGGTCACTCCCCACGTGGTCGAGCAGTACTCGGCGACGGCCTCCTCGCTCGACAGCTCCTGCATGAACTGGTTGCTCGGGAAGCCGACCACCGTGAACCCGCGCGCGGCGTACGCCTTCTGCAGCGCCTCGAGCTGCTCGTACTGCGGCGTCAGCCCGCAGCGCGAGGCGACGTTCACCACGAGGGCGAGGCGCCCGTCGACGAGCTCGCCGAAGGTCGTCTCCTCGCCGCGGATGGTGGTCACGGGGATGTCTTCGAGGGTCATTCCAGTCCTTTCCACGGATCAAGAGTCGACGGATGCCGCGACGGAAGCATACGTCGATCCGCGGGGTGGTCAGGCCGTCGCACCGGAATCCGGCCGGCGGGAGCTGACGGCGTCGTACGTGCGCCGCAGGCTCTCGGTCATGAGCGGGAAGTCCTGGCGCAGGACCAGCACGAAGAGCATGTCGATGAGCGCGAGCTGCGCGATGCGGCTGGCCATCGCGCCGCTGCGGAAGCGGCTCTCCCGGACGCTGGTGTGCAGCACGATGTCGCAGACGTCGTCGAGGGAGGACTGCGCGGCGTTGGTGATCCCGATGGTCAGCGCGCCGGCGCCCCGGGCAGTGGCGAGGAAGTCCAGCGTCTCGCGGGTCTCGCCGCGGAACGAGACGCCTACGGCGACGGATGCGTCGTCCAGCAGGGCAGCCTGCACGAGGGCGAGGTGGATGTCGACCGACACCGCGGCCGGCTTGCCGATGCGGCTGAGCTTCTGGAACAGGTCCTGGGCGCTGAGCGACGAGGCGCCGGCGCCGTAGAGCTCGATGCGACGGGCCGAGCGGATCGCGGCGACCGCGCGGGAGACGGCATCGGGGTCGATCGTCTGGGCGGTGTCCTGGATCGCCTGGATCTCCTGGAACGCGATCTTGGCGACGGTGTCGGCGATCGAGTCGTCGGCGCTGATCTCGCCCTCGGCGATGTCGAACCTCACGCGCTGCGCCTGGTCGCGGCTGAGCGCGGAGATCACGTCGAGGCGGAACTCGCGGTAGCCGGGGTAGCCGAGGCTCTGGCAGAACCGGGCCACGGTCGACTGGGACGCCTCACTGACATCGGCGAGCCGCATGATCGTCGACGTGCGCACGACCTCGGGGTCGGCCAGCACCACGTCGGCGACGCGGCGCTCGGACGCGCTGAGGCGGTCGCGCGACTGGCGCACCCGCAGCAGGACGTCCATCACACGGCCCCGGGGACGCTGTCCAGCGCCTCGCGCAGTCGTCCGCCGGTCTCCGAAAGCGCGCGGGCCGCGGCGTCCGCGGTCAGTCCTCTCATGCACATCAGTATCGCGGGCTTGACCTCCCACCCGGTGGCGGCGAGGGCACGGCGCGCGACGGCGGGGTCGGCGTCGGCGACGCCCATCACCGTGCGCACCGCCCGTGCACGCAGCTTCTCGTTCGTCGCGCGCACGTCGACCATCCGGTTGCCGTAGGTCTTGCCGATGCGGACCATGGCGAGTGTCGAGATGGTGTTGAGCACGATCTTCTGCGCCGTGCCGGCCTTGAGGCGCGTGGATCCGGCGAGGAGCTCGGGACCCACGACGACCTCGACCCCCACGTCGGCGGCCGCCGACAGCTCCGCACCGAGGTTGCAGCTCACGCCGATGGTGGCGGCGCCGCGCGCGCGGGCCTCGGCGATCGCACCCAGCACGTAGGGCGTGCGGCCCGAGGCGGTGAGACCCACCACGCAGTCGTCGGGGCCGATGCCCGCACGTGCGATGTCGTCGCGCCCCGCGGCCAGGTCGTCCTCGGCGTTCTCGACGGCCCACCGGATCGCCTGCTCGCCCCCGGCGATGATGCCGACGACCCGCTCCGCCGGCTCGCCGAATGTCGGCGGGATCTCGCTCGCGTCGAGGATGCCGAGCCGCCCCGGCGTGCCGGCGCCGACGTAGACGAGGCGCCCCCCCAGCTGCAGCCGCTCGGCGGCGACGTCGACGGCGGCGGCGAGGGCGGTCGAGGCGTCGGCGAGCGCCTCGGTGACCTGCCGGTTGTGGTCGATCATGGCCGCGACCAGCTCGGGTGTGCTCCGCAGGTCGAGGTCCGAGTAGTCCGGGTCGATGGCCTCGGTGGTGAGCGAGGCCAGCTGGTGCCGCAGATCGTCCAGGTCAACCATGGCGCACCACGTTCCTCTCGTAGGCGCTGCCCGGCGTGCGGGCGATGTACTCCGCCCCGGCGAGCGCGTCGCCGAGCGGCTGGGCGACCGTGAGCCCCCGGTCGCGCAGGCGCGCGCGCAGCGTGTCGCCGAAGACGCCGGAGCCGGCGATCCCGCCCATGAGGCAATACGGACCGGATGCCGCAGCGCAGGCGGTCACGACCGCCTCGACGCCGCGGTCGACGATGTCGCGGGCGACGGCGTCGCCGGCGGCCGCCGCCTCGAGCACGAACGGCGCGAAGCGCGCGAGCTGCCGGGCCGGCGCGGCGGTGTCGGCGACCCAGCGGGGAAGGGTGCGCAGCGGGGAGTGCAGGGCGAGTGCGGCGGCGGTCAGCGCCGTGGCGGGTCCGCGCCCGTCGTGCGCGGCGAGCACCGCCCGCAGTCCTTCCTGGCCGATCGCGCGCCCGCTCCCCTCGTCGCCGAGCCACGGTCCCCAGCCGTCGGTCTGCGACAGCACGCCCTCCGCATCCAAGGTCAGCAGCACCGTGCCGGTGCCGACGATCACGATGGTGCCGGGCGTCCCCTCAAAGGCGCCGGCGTGCGCGGTCACCGCGTCGCTGGTGACGGCGACCGGCGCCTCGACGTGCGCGGCCACGCGCTCGGCGAGGGCCTGCGCCGCGGCGGGCGCGGCTTCCGCGCCGGCGGCTCCCACGCCCATCGACGAGACGTTGCCCCGCACCCCCACGGGAAGCTCGCCCAGGGCGGCGACGATGGCGGCGAAGGCTCGGGCGTCCCCCTCGCTGTCGGCGAGGCCGGGCACTCCGGCCCCGGCGGCGGATGACACGGTCGTGCCGGAGGTCGCTCGGACGCGGCATCCGGTCTTCCCGAGATCGACGGCGACGATGCTCACGATCGCTCCTCTCGTGTGCGCACGCGCAGGCGGTGCGGCTGCGGCGATGCCGCGGGGACGGTGGGCAGGGGCGCGGCCGACAGGTCCCACTGGCCGGCGACGGCGGCGTGGCCGGCCGGCGTGCCGGGAAGCACGAGCGGGACGCGGGTCGCCGACAGGTAGGCCAGCAGGGCGAACATGACGGCCTCGCGCGCGTCGGCGGGGATGCCCCAGGCGTCGCTGGGCTCGACCGGCAAGCCGAGGTGCTCGGTGAGCCGCGCCATCAGGACGGGGTTGCGCGCCCCGCCGCCCGAGACCACGACGCGCGCCGGGGCGGCGTCGGCGAGCGCGTCGGCGACGGTGGTGGCGGTGAGCTCGAGAAGCGTCGCGCAGATGTCGGCGAGCGGCAGGTCGCGGCCGTCGAGGGCGTCGTCGACGGTGCGGATCGTGAACGTCTCGCGCCCGGTGGTCTTGGGCGCAGGCAGGGCGAAGTACGGGTGCGCGCGCAGACTCCCGAGCAGCTCGCCGTCGACCCGCCCCGCCCGCGCGTGCGCGCCGTCGCGGTCGAACGCCTCGGCCCCGTCGGTGGCGCGGCTGATCCAGGCGTCGAGCAGCGCGTTGGCCGGCCCGGTGTCGAAGCCGGCGGCTCGCCCGTCGGGATGCACGACCTGCACGTTGGCGATGCCGCCGAGGTTGAGCGACGCGACCGGGGCGCCTGCCGATTCGGCTGAGGCCGCGAGCCACCGCTCGTCGAAGGCGGTGATCAGGGGTGCCCCCATGCCCCCGGCGGCGACGTCGGCCACGCGCAGGTTGAAGACCACGGGGAGGCCGGTGGCGCGGGCGATCCAGGCGGGTTCGCCGACCTGCAGCGTGCCCCACACCACGCCCGCCTCGACCCCGTGGAACACGGTCTGCCCGTGGGCGCACACCACGTCGACGGTGTCGGCGCCGTCGGCGAAGCGCACCGCAGCGCGGGCGAAGGCCTGGCCCACCATGGTCTCCAGCGCGCACCACGCGGCCGGGTCGAGCCGGTCGCCGTGGACGGCGCGCCGCACGAGGTCGCGCTCGTCGGGAAGCCACGGCTCCGTGCCCCAGCGCTCGATCTCGAGCTCGAGTCCGTCCGGCGACGGCTCGACCGTGACGAGCGCCGCGTCGATCCCGTCGGCGCTGGTGCCGGACTGCAGCGCCAGGACCCTCATCGGCTCTCCCCCGTCCACGACCGCACGATCGCGGCGGAGAACCTCGAGTCGGCACCGAGCTGCACCACCGCGGCGTCGAAACCGCCGGGGATCGCGCCGACGTTGACCACGATGCTCTGCCCGGCCGCGCGCTCCCGCTCGATGACCGCGAGCTGGGCGTCGCTCGGCCGGTCGGCGACGACGGCCGTCACTCCCCCGCTGTGCGCCGCCGGGTGGCCCGTGAGCTCCCGCAGCGTCCGGTCGACCGGCACGGCACGCGTCGCGGCCGCCTGCGTCGCGCCTGCGCGGGCGTCGACGACGCGGTCGATGCGGGCGAGGGCCGACACGGCGGAGGGGTCGGATGCCGCGACCAGCGCCGCGGCGATCGCCGCGGTGTCGTCGGTGCCGAGGAGGGCGGGCTCGACCGGCAGCGGACCGGCGGTACCCGCGTCTGCGGCCGCGCGCGCTGCGGTCAGCTCGGCGGCCAGCCGGGCCACGCGGGCGTGCGCCTCTCGCAGCCGCTCCGGGGCGAGGATTCCCTCGTCGAGTGCGGCGATGACGGCCGACGTGACCTCGGCGTACTGCGCGGCGGCGTCGGCGCCTTTGAGCTCAGGGTTGCCGAGGCACACCAGGTCGATGCCGGCGGCCAGGGCGCGGACGGCCCCGCCCCCGAGGCCGTAGGTGTCGGCGATGGCGGCCATGTCGACGGCATCCGTGATCACCACGCCGTCGAACCCCTCCGCGCGCAGCCGGGCGATCGCGTCGGGGTTGACGGTCACAGGCTCGGCGCCCCACTCGGGCACGACGATGTGCGCGGTCATGATGGCGGGCACCCCTTCGCGGATCGCGGCGGCGAACGGCTCGGCGTGTCGCGCGACGGTCGCCGCGGGCACCGTCGGCAGGCCGCGGTGCGAGTCGACATCGGTGTCGCCGTGGCCGGGCCAGTGCTTCACGCAGGCCGCCACGCCGCGGCGGGAGCGGATGCCGCGCACCGTGGCGGCGACCCGCGCCGCGACGTCGTGCGGATCGCCGCCGAACGAGCGCGCTCCGATCACCGGATTCGCCGGGTTGTCGTTGACGTCGGCGCTCGGCGCGAGGAGCAGGTCGATGCCCGCACGGCGCACGCGCTCGCTCAGCACCGCGCTCGCCCGCTCCGCGACGGCGGGCGCGACGAGGCCGAGCTGCGCGGGCGAGGGCAGAGTGGAGCCGTCACGGCCCTCGAGCCGCGTGACCACGCCGCCCTCCTCGTCGGCCGCGACGAGCGCCTCGGGCCGGACGGCGCGGATGGCCGCGGCCAGGCGTGCCGTGCCACGAGGGTCAGCGGCGTCGACGTTGCCCGCGAACAGGCACACTCCGCCGAGACCGCGCTCCAGTTCGGCGCGCAGCCAGTCCGGCAGTTCGCGGCCGGCGAACCCGGGCAGCAGGACGCCGGGCACCAGCTCATGGGGGTCCATATCAGCCCTTCACCGCCCCGGCCACCAGACCGCTCGACAGGCGCCGCTGCACGATGATGAAGAACACCATGACGGGGATCGTGATGATGGTCGACGCGGCCATGACCGAGCCCCAGTCGTTGGAGTGCAGGCCGAAGAACTGCCGCAGGCCGATCGAGACGGTGTAGTTCTCCGACACGCCGCCGAGGAGCGTCATGGCGAAGATGAACTCGTTCCACGCGGTGATGAAGGCGAAGACGCTGGTGGCCACCAGGCCCGGTGCGACCAGCGGCAGCAGCACCGAGCGGAACATCCGCCACCAGGACGCGCCGTCGATGTAGGCCGCCTCTTCCAGCTCGACCGGCACGGCCGCGACGAAGCCGCGCAGCATCCAGATGCCGAACGGCAGCGCGAGCGCGGTGTAGACGACGATCAGCCCGAGCAGCGTACCCAGCAGCTGCAGGTCGCGCACCTGCACGAACAGCGGGATGACGAGCGCCTCGAGCGGCACCATCTGCACGATGAGGATCATCATGACGATCTGCGTCCGCAGTGTGAAGCGGAAGCGGGCGACGGCGATCGATGCCAGGAGGCCGAGCAGCCCCGAGACCACCACGACCACCAGCGCCACGACGGCCGAGTTGCTCAGGAACGTGGCGAACCCGCCGTCGGTCAGCACGTAGACGAAGTGGTCGAGAGTGAACTGGCGGGGCACCAGTTCGGCGCCGCCGGACGGGTTCTCATCGACGGCGCTGACGAGCATCCAGTACGTCGGGAAGAGCGTGAAGACGAGGAGCAGGAAGACGGCGACGCCCTTTAGCGCGCGTCGCGTGAGCGAGGGCCGGGTCACAGCTGGTCCTCCTTCAACAGGCGCCGCACGTAGACGACGGTGATGGCGAGCAGCAGGAGCGTGAGCAGCACCGCGATCGCGGAGCCGAAGCCGTACCGGTTCTGCCCGAAGGACTCGACGTACGACCACACCCCGAGGTTCAGCACCTCGCGGTTCGATCCGGCGCCGCCGGGCATCAGGTAGACCTGCGCGAACACCTTGAAGTCCCAGATGGTCGACAGGATGATCACGACCGCGAACACCTGGTTCAGCTGCGGAAATGTGATGCTCCAGAAGCGGCGCCATGCGCCGGCTCCGTCGAGGGATGCCGCCTCCAGCGTCTCCTTCGGCACGCCGAGCAGCCCGGCGAGAACGGTGACCGCGACGAACGGGAAGCCGTGGTGGATGACGTTGAGCAGCACGATGGCGTAGAACGACCAGCGGTTGGTGAACCAGTTGTAGGGCTCGGCCATGAGCCCGAGCTGCATGAGCAGCTGGTTGACGATGCCGCGGTCGGCGTCGAAGATCCACACCCAGACGTAGGTGCCGGTGACGGCGGGCATGGCCCAGGCCGCCATGATGGCGCTCGCCACGACCGTGCGCCAAAACGTGCCGAGCGACTGCAGCAGCAGCGCGACGAGAGTGCCGAACGCGACGGTGCCGAGCACCGCGAGCGCCGCGAAGCCGACCGTGTTCGGCAGCACCACGGTCCAGAGGGTCGGACTCGTCAGCGCCTCGACGTAGTTGTCGGCGCCGATGAAGTTCGGCTCGCCCGAGACGATCTCGCGCAGACCGTAGTCCTGGAACGAGAACAGGACGACCCGGATGAGGGGCCAGAGGAGCAGTCCCGCGAGCACCACGAGCGCGGGTGCGAGGAGCATCCAGGGCCGGAGGCGGTCCATCGGGCGCCGGCGGGATCCCCCCGCCGGGACCGCCGGGCCGGCGGCGGAGGAGGTGCGCTCCTCCGCCACCGGCGCCTGGGTCAGGTAGGCCATGCGTCGGTCTCTTACTGCCCGTTGAGCGTCGCGGTCATCTCGGCCGCGGCATCCTTGGCCGCCGTCTCGACGTCCTTCTGACCGGAGAGGATGGCCTGCATCATGGCGCTGGTCGTCTTCTTGGCCTGCACTGCGCCGAAGGTCGGCGTCACGGGCACCGAGGCGCCGCCTTCGACCATCTGCGTCGCGAAGGGCACGACCATCGGGTCGGCGTCAGCGATCGTCTGCTCCAGCAGCGAGGTCTGGCCCGGGAAGTACCCGCTCTGCGCGCCCCACTTCTCCGCGAACTCGCCGGTGGTCATCAGCTCGACGAACGCGAACGCGAGGTCCTTGTCCTCCGCGGTCTCGAAGACGCTGAGGTGCGAGCCGCCCAGCACCGACGGGGCGATGCCGCCGTCCTCGGCCGGGATCGGGATCGCCGCGAACTTGCCCTCCATGTCGGGGTTCTTCTCCACGATCGCCGACGGCGTCCACGAGCCCATCACGCCCATCCCGACGGTGCCCGCGGCGAAGCCGTCCAGCACGTCGGTCTCCTTCCACGTGGTGGCGCCCGCGGACGACAGGTTGTCCTCCGTGGCAAGACCCGTCCAGAACTCGAGGCCCTTGATCGACTCGGCGGAGTCCAGCTCGCTGGTCCACTCGCCGCCGTCCTCGGTGGCCACCTCGCCCCCGGCACCCCACACCCACGGGTACACGGTGAACTCGGCGTCACCCGGAACGGCGATGGCGGTCATGTCGGGCTTGGCCGCCTTGATGGCCAGCGCCGCGTCGCGCAGCTCGTCCCAGTTCGTGGGAGCGTCCAGACCGAGCTCCTCGAAGACGTCGGTGCGGTAGACCAGCGACCGGACGCCGGCGTACCACGGCATGCCGTAGAGCTCGTCCTCGTACGTGCCCGAGGCCACGAGGCCCTCGACGAGGTCGCCGTCCAGGCCTGCCTCGCTCACATACTCGCCGATCGGCGCCAGCGCGCCGGCGTCGGCGAACTCCGTGGTCCACGTGGTCCCCGTCTCGGCGACGTCGGGCGTCGTGCCGCCCGCGATCGACGTGACGAACCGGTCGTGCGCGTCCGCCCACTGCACGAACTCGACGTTGAGCGTGGCTCCGGTCTCCTCCTCGAACGCCTCGGCCACCTCGTCGAAGAACGGCTCGGCGTCGGGGTTCGTGCCCTGCATGATCCAGACGTCGAGCGTCTTCCCCTCGCCCGAGCCCGAGCCCGAGTCGTCTCCGCCGCCGCCACCGCTGCAGGCGGTGATGCCGAGTACTGCCACACCCAACACGGCGATGGGCAAGATGCGCTTCCTCATGAGAACTCCCTTGTGCATGGACCTTCCAGCCGACCACCACTGTATGGAAGAAAAAACCATATGTCACGCCGCAACCGGAATTTTCTCCCAAACGTTACACGAGGGATCAGCGTACGAAACCAAGCTGGCCGCTCGGTGGCAGCGCTGCGGCCCGCGTCAGGAGGCGACGGATGCCGCGCGCCGGCGCCCCGGCAGGGCCAGCAGCGTGCCCCCCACGACGAGGGCGAGGCCGAAGCCCGCGGCGGCCCACGGCGTGGCATCCGGGATCTCGAGGTAGGTCGTGATGCCGAGGATGCGCGCGAGCCCCCACGGGAGGAGACCCAGCTCGTCGTTCCAGAGGGTCAGTGCCGACTCGAGGCCCACGAGACCCACGACCACCGACGGCACGAGGAGCCCCGCGCCGACCGCGGCGAGCACGAACCCGGTCGCCCGCCGCGGGCGCATCTGGGCCGCGAGCGCCCAGCCCGCCGCGACGAACACCCACGCGAAGAGCGCGAACGCCACGGTGATGTACAGCGTGCGCAGCACCGGGTCGGTCCAGAACGCGAACCAGTAGCCGCCGGGTCCGGTGAACGACAGCGCGAACAGCGTGACGATGCAGCGGAGCACGACCACGCCGCCCACGGCTGCGATGACCGGCCACGGCGAGCGGTTCCACACGAACAGCCGCAGCACGAGGGCGAAGACCGCCCAGGCGCCGATGATGACGGCGAGGTGCGTCCACGACAGGAACGACGTCTGCACCGCGCGCGTCGCGATGAGCAGGGCGGCGGGCACGATGAGCAGCAGCCAGCGGTCGAGCTCGAGCATGCCGAGCGTCGACTCGCGGGCCCGCCACGGGCGCGTCGACGAGAGCCAGGTCGCCCGCGCGGCGGCGGCGCCGGGCTTGGCGACCAGCCGGGTTCGGGCGGCGAGCATGCCGATCACGACCCACGCCGCCGCCAGCACGAGCAGCACGCGAGCCAGCCACGCCATCGCGGCGTCGCGCTCGGCGCGCTCGACGCCGAGCTGCGCGGCGGTGAGGTTGAAGGCGGGGTGGTCGATGTCACCCTCGTAGGTCTCGACATGCTCCGCCGCCAGCCGCTCGAAGGCCGCGCGGTCGGCGTCCCACGCGGCGCGCGCGCCGGGGGCGAGCGTGTCATGCCACTGGCCCTGGTGCAGGATCATGGCCCGGTACGCCGCGAGCAGCCGCAGGGTGTCGAGCTCGTAGTCCAGCGTGTCGAGGAAGGCCTCGCGCATCTCGGGCCCGCGCCAGGTCGCGGCATCCGTCGCCGTCAGCGTCTCGCGCATGAGCTCGACCGCCGCCACCGCCTGCTCGCCGTCGGCGATCGCGGCCTCGATCGCCGCCTCGGGATCGCCGCCCGAGTCCCGCACGATGGCGTACAGCACGTCCAGCACCGCGGAATCGCCGGTGAGGATGTCCCACTCGAAGATCCACATCATGGGCGGCGGCTCGAGCCCGATGGCGAACACCCGCTGCGCGGCGAACGGCTCGATGTACATGCCCTGCGCGATCGCGTCGCGCGAGACGCTCATGGCGTCGACGATCGCCGCGACGGTCGAGGGGTCGTCCGAGAACCACTCCCGCGCCCACGCCGCGGTCACCGCGGTGACGTCGGCGTCGGGGTCCCGGGCGAGGGATGCCGCGACCTGCGTGTTCAGCTCGTACAGCTGCCAGAACCCGGCCTTGAGATACAGCGTCATCGGGCCGGCGCGCCACGGGCCGCCGTCCTGCGTCCACACCCACACTCCCTCGACTCGATCGTCGGCCTCGAGGAGCGTCTGCAGGGCGTACTGGTACTCGCGACCGAGGTCGTTCGGGAACGCGCCGAAGTTCTCGAACTCCCGCCGGCTCTGGAACTCCACGATGCGCCGCTGCGTGCCCTGCTCGAGCGTGTCGTTGAGGGGCAGCCACGTGTAGAAGTCGCCGAGCGTGTACTTCGTCGAGACGATGAGGGCCGGCGAGTCGATGCCGCCGAGCACCGCCTCGTACGAGGCGCTGTTGGTATGCATGTCGCCGACGGCGCCCACTCCCACCGACCACGTGCGGAAGATGACCTCGCGATCGGATGCCTCGGCCTGCGCCGAGAACGCCTCGAGCATGGCGCGCACGGCGTCGACCGTGGTGACCTCGAGCGCAGAGTAGTAGTCCCAGCCCTCGACGTCGTAGACGGGCCCCGCCTCGCCGATGCGGACGAGCACGCCGTCGAGCGCCGGCGCCGCGGCGTAGAGCTCGTCCAGGCCGGCGGTGTAGACGTCCCAGAACTGCGGGTTCTCGGTGTCGAGAGAGCCGAAGCGCTCGACGAGATGCTCCTCCAGCGCAGTGGTGAGGGCCAGCATGTCGGTGCGCAGGAACACCTTCACACCGAGCTCGTCGGCGCGGTCCCAGAACGGCGCGAAGGCCGCGAGCAGCGCCGACGCCTTGTCGCGATGGTCGTCGCCGTCGGGGTAGACGGGGCCGCCCGGCGCGCCGTCGAAGGTGACGAACTCGACGAAGCCGGGGAACGCCACCGCGTTGAACCCGTTCGCCAGCGAGTGGCGCAGGAAGACGTCGAAGTCGTCGTACGCCTCGGCGAGCGCCGCCTCGTCGATGTACGGCGCCTCGGGCACGATCACGTCGGCGAAGGCCTTCGACGCGTGCGAGTAGTCGTCGCCCGCCTCCCACGCGGCGGGGTCGGGGGTGACGCCGACGGCGCCGAGGTCGGTCATCCGCAGCAGCAGGCGGGAGGCCTCGTGCGTGCCGACGAGGTCTTCGACGGGGAGGCCGGCGCGCACCTGGGAAGCCAGGTCGTAGACGGCGCGGACGGCGCCGGTCTCGGAGGTGGCCTGGATGCGCAGCCCGCGGCCGTCCCCCGCGACGGTGTAGCCGTCGGCCGCCTCGGATTCGGCGATGAGTGTCGGCAGGAGCGTGACGGTCAGCGACGCCTCGCCCTCGCGCGCGGACGCCGCGTCGACGGCATCCGTCAACTCCTCCAGCGCGACGCGCATCCGCTCGGTGTCGGGGGCGTCGACCGTCGTGAACTCGGGCGGCGGCACCGCGGCGGCGACCTCCGCCGCGGTGGCGGCGGCGGGCTGCATCTGCACGGCGGGCTCCGTGCGGATGCCGAGCGCGTCGCCGACGACGACGCCCACCCCGAGCCCCAGGGCGAGGAGCACCAGGATGGTGACGACGGCAAGGATGCCTCGCCGCGTCGCCGTCATGCGACAACGCTACTCTGCGGCAGCAGGCGCTCCTGACGGGAACGCGATGTCGGAGTGCGGCTCGCGGATGAGAAAGCCCTGCGCGCGGTCGCAGCCGAGCTGCCTGGCCACGTGCAGGTGGGTGAGTGTCTCGATCCCCTCCGCCACGACGCGCAGCCCGTGCGCGTGCGCGATGTCGACCTCGCGGCCCAGGGACGCGAGGCCTTCCGTGTCGGCCGCGCGCACGAGCTCACCCGACAGCTTCACCTCGGCCAGCGGCATCTGCGGGAGTCGCCCGAGGGGCGGAGAGCCGGTGCCGTAACCGGCGAGGGAGATCTCGACGCCGCACTCGCCGAGCGCTCGCAGCTGCGGGAGGAGGGCGTCGTGATCGGCCGGCTCGGGGTGCGGTGCGAGCTCGAGGACGAGCGAGCCCGGGGCGAGCCCGCGGCGCGTCACCTCGGCGACGACGTCGCGCACGAAGGACGCGTCCTCGAACTGCAGCGGTGAGACGTTGACGGCGACCGCCCAGTCGCGGCCGTTCCCGCGCCACTCCGCGAGCCTCCGGAGGCCTTCGTCGAGCATGCGGCGGCCGAGCGCGTGGATGACGCCGCTGCGCTCGGCGACGGCGATCATCGTCACCGGGTCGACGTCGCCGAGCCGCGGGTGCGACCACCGGCACAGCGCCTCCGCGGCGACGACGGACCCGCTCTCCAGCGACACCTGCGGCTGGAACACCGCGGAGATCTGCGAACCGCCGACGGCCCTCGCCAGATCGTCCGCGAGGTCCTCGGTGGTGGGCATCGCTCCAGTCCACCGGCTCGGGTGGGCGGTCGCAACCCGCGACCCGAGGTGCGGAGATCGGCTACAGTCCGCCTCCGCTGGGTCTCTATACTCATTTCGGCGCACAGGCAGCGGGAGGATCGCGATGGCGTTTCGGAATCTGGAGACGTTGGAGTCCTGGCTCGCCGAGTACCGGGCCTCGGGCAGGCGGTTCGCCGGCGCCGCACGGGTGATGGTGCAGGACGGCGACGGCGGAGCGAACACCGGTCTCGTAGTCTTCCGGCTCGATCACGCGCCGACAGGGGTGTTCATCCAGCCGGCCACGCAGGACGCCGCGCAGTGGGTCGCGACGATGGAGCCTCGCGAGGGCAACCTCGTCCTCGACCCGGCGGGACTGCGCGAGCTTGCCGCCGAGCTGACGGCGCTGGCGGACCTGTGCGCGTTCCTCGAGGCCAAGTCGAACGCGTACCACGGCCACGACGAGGCCTGAGTGGCCGATGCGCGGCGCCCGTCAGTGGCGCGTGCTGACCGTCGCCTCGACGAGTGACGCGAGCAGGGCGGCCGAATCCCCGACCCGCGTCTCATCGGCGGCGGCAACGGCGATCTCGAAGTCATCGTCGAACCGGTTGAGGACCGACCACGGATCTTCGCCGATGTCGATCGTCGCGGTGATGCGGTTGACCCGCCGGTCGTCGGGGTCGACGTCGCGCCGTACGAGGGAGCGGTCCACGAGCCGGTCGATGAGCGTCGTCACACCCGCGGAGGTGATCCCCAGATACTCGCGCAGGGCGGTGGGGCGCGTTCCGGGATTGCCCACGATGAACAGCAGGGCCCGGGCGTCGATGTCGCTGATGCCGAGGGTGGCGCGCGCGGCCACCATCGCCGCGTTGCGCGCGTCCAGGTACTGGCGCAGCGCCTGCCCCAGGGTGAGCCCCGCCGTGTCCCTCGCCATGCCGCCCTTCTCCCTCAGCCCCGTCTCTCACCAGAATAGCTCAGATTGCTAACATCTAGGAAAGTTATCTAAGTTTGCGAAATATCGTCTAGGCTGGGTGGAGTTCGACGATACGTCGCCCCCAGCCCGCCACTGGGCGCCAGACCGCACGGAAGACAGGAGGCCGCCATGTTCAGCAGCACCGCTCTGATCGGATGCCGCAACCTGTCGACCTCTTCCGGCTCGAGCACTCCGTGCTAGGCCTCGCAACGTGCGGGCTCATCGCCGTGGACCGGGACGCCAGGATCCTCGATGCCAACCCGCGGCTGCTCGAGTGGCTCAACTGCGACCGGGATGACGTGATCGGACGGCCGCTCGAAGCGCTGCTGACGCTGCGGATGCCCCTGGCGGGAGCGGACGGGCAGCGCCCCACCGACGCCACGCTGCACGCAGTGTCGGGCGTCGTGCGACCCGTCGTCGTCGGCTCGCTCGGCGAGGACGAGGGGGGCGCCGAGCGCCTCGCGGTGTACGACGTCTCGACGCGGTCCGCGTTCAACCTGGGTTTCCGCGGCGCGGAGGCGAAGACCGAGCGGGGCCGCCAGCGCCTCCAGATCCTCCTCAACGCGGCGGTCGGCTTCGGCAACGTCCGCACCGAGATGGACGCGGCCGAGCTCCTGGTCGATGTCGCCCGGCGGGCCTTCGCCGCGAGCGCCGTCAGCGTGCACATCAGCGGCGGAGACGGACTCGTGCACGCGGCCGGCGTGAATCCGCTCGCCGCGCATTGGCCGCGCGGTCTGCAGCCGACGGGAACGGTGACCGTCCTGGCCGGCGAGGTGCTGATCGTGCGCTCCGCCGAGGAGGCGGACCGCCACGTTCCCGGTGCCGGCATGAGCGACATCTTCCGCGCCGCCGGGGTTCACGCGGCGATCGCGTCGCCGATGCGCTCCCACGGCGACGCGGTCGGATCGATGATCTGCTACTTCGACCATCCCCGCGAGTTCGACGAGGAGGCCGTCCCGCTGGCCGAAGCGCTGTCCAACCAGGCGGCGCAGGCGATCGCGAGGATCCGCCTGGAAGAGACGCTCCGCCGCGCGGCGATGCACGACGAGGTGACCGGGCTGCCCAACCGGCGGCTGATCGAGGAGGACGTCACGCGCACGCTGATGCACGGCTACCGTGCACTCACCGTCATCTTCATCGACCTCGACGGCTTCAAGGCCGTGAACGACCTGCTCGGCCACGCCGCCGGCGACGCGCTGCTGCGCGAGATCGGCCAGCGGGTGCGGGGCGTCATCCGGGAGTCCGATGTGCTCGGCCGGTTCGGCGGCGACGAGTTCATCGCGGTGGCCACGGTCGACGACCCGGATGACGCCGCGGCGCTGGCCGACCGCATCCGCGCCGCGGTGGCCGAGCCGTACCCCGACCTGCCCCCGGGCCTCTCGATCACCGCGAGTGTCGGCGTGGTCACGGTCGGCAACGACGGCGCCCCCGTCATGGACCAGCTCATCCGCGCGGCCGATCACGCCATGTACGAGGCGAAGATGGCCGGCGGCGATCGCGTCGCCGTCGCGCACACAGAGTCGTCCGTGCCCGCGCCCGTCCTCTGAGACGCCCGAAGGCGTGGGATGCCCCGGACCGGCCACGCCGGTTCGGGGCACCCGCTGTTCGGGTCAGCTGCTCCTGCGCATCGCGCGGATGCCGACCGCCAGCCCGACGATGGCCAGCACGATCGCCGCAATCCAGCCCCACAGCACCTCGGTCGCGCCGAGGTCGCCGGCGAACAGCGCCCGCTCGGCCTGCACGACCCAGTTGATCGGGTTCACCGTGGCCACCGCCCGCATCCACGCTGGACCCTCGTCGAGCGGCAGCAGCATGCCCGACAGGATCAGCAGCGGGAAGATCAGCGTCTGCTGCACGCCCCAGAAGAGCCATTCGCGGTCCTTGGTCTTGAGGGCGAGAGTGTACGACAGCGCGCCGAGGCCGACGCCGAACACCGCGAGCAGCAACAGGCCGATGACGAGACCCGGCACGTTGATGGTGAACCCGAACGGCCACGCGATGAGCACGATGATGAGCGCCTGCACCACGATCGGCGCGATCTCCTTGAGCGCGCGGCCCACCAGCAGCGACGACCGCGCGAGCGGCGCGACGAGCGTGCGCTCGTGGGAGCCGGTCATCATCTCGTACTGCAGGTTCGACCCGGTCGCCCCGGTGCCGAACAGCACAATCATGACGAGCACACCGGGCACGAACCACTGCAGGGTCTCCCCCACCGGCGCGCCCGACGAGCCCACCAGCAGCGGCGCGAACAGCCCCAGGAACACCAGCGGCTGCACCAGGCTGAAGATCAGCGTGAACGGGTCGCGCACGACGGGCTTCAGCTCGCGCGTGAGCACGTTCCACGTGTCGCGCGCCGCGTTCGCGCGCACCGCGGTGTCGGGGCGGGTCTGCATCTCGGTGGTCATCGGCTCACTCCTGTCTTCTCGGCCGGCGCGCCGGCGGTTGCAGCCGCGGCATCCGTCGCCTCTGCGGTCTCTGCGGCCTCTTCGGGCTCGGCCTCGCCCTCGCCCGCCTCACGGAGCGTGCGGCCGGTCAGCGCGAGGAACACGTCATCGAGAGTGGGCGGCACGCCCGTCGCGGTCTGGACCGTGAGGCCGGCGGCGTCGAGCTCGCGCACCGCGGACGGCAGCAGGGCGTCGCCGCCGAGCGCGGTGAGGGTGACGGATGGCCCGACCCGCTGAACCTCGCGCTCGGCGAGTCGCTGCACGACGGCGACGGCGGCGGCGGCATCCGTCTCCGAGGCGAAGCCGAACGTCAGCAGGTCGCCGGCGAGCTCGGCCTTCAGGCGCGCCGCGGTGTCATCGGCGATGACACGGCCCTTGTCCATCACCATGACGCGCTCGGCGTAGCGGTCCGCCTCTTCGAGGTAGTGCGTGGTGAGGAAGACGGTCGTGCCGTACTGCGCGCGCAGGTCGATGATGTGCTGCCACAGGTTCGCACGGCTCTGGGGATCCAGGCCCGTCGACGGCTCGTCGAGGAAGATGAGCGGCGGCGCGTGCATGAGTCCGAGCGCGACGTCCAGGCGCCGCTTCTGCCCGCCCGACAGCTGCTGCACCGACCGCGTCGCGAACGCGGTCAGGTCGAGCGACTCGATGAGCTCGTCGGCCCGTGCGCGGGCCGCGGCCTTCGACATGCCGTAGAAGGCGCCCTGGCTGAGGAGCTCGTCGCGGGCGCGCTGCGAGAAGCTGCCGCTGGTGAGCTGCCCGACGTATCCGATGCGCGCGCGCACGTCGGCGGGCCGCTGGAGGATGTCGAACCCGACGACCTGCGCCGTTCCGGACGTCGGCGGGATGAGGGTCGTGAGCATGCGCAGGCTCGTGGACTTGCCCGCGCCGTTGGGCCCGAGGAACGCCACGAGCTCGCCCCGCGCGACGTCGAAGGTGAGGTCGGTCACGGCCTCGACGGTCTTGCCTTTCACGGTGAAGCGCTTGGTCAGCCCCTGCGCTTGGATGATCGATTCGTTCGCCATGCACCCGAAGCTAGAGGGCAATGCGGACAGATCCGGTCCGCGATGCATGAGATTCTTTTCGCATGTCCGATACGACGTCGAGAGCCCTCTCGCTGCTCAATCTGCTGCAGACCCACCGGCATTGGCCGGGGTCGGAGCTGGCCGACCGGCTCGGCGTGACCGAGCGCACGGTGCGCCGCGATGTCGAGCGGCTGCGCGAGCTCGGCTACCGCATCGAGTCCACGCCGGGTGCCGCCGGCGGCTACCGGCTCGAGGCGGGGAGCGCGGTGCCGCCGCTGCTGCTCACCGATGAGGAGGCGGTGGCCATGGCGATCGGGCTGCGGGTCGCGGCATCCCAGCGGCTCGTCAGCGGAGCCGAGACGACCATCACGGCGCTCGCGAAGCTGGAGCAGGTGCTTCCCGCTCCCCTTCGGCGGCGTGTGACCGCCCTGGCCGAGGCGGTGCAGCCGGCCGGGATGAACTCCGGCGCCGCCGTCTCGGGCGAGGTGCTCGGCGAGCTGGCGCTCGCCACGCGCGATCACGAGCGCGTGCGGTTCACGTACACCGCCGCGTCCGGGGAGGTCACGAAGCGCCGGGCGGAGCCGCACGCCCTCGCACCCGCGGACCGGCACTGGTATCTGCTGTGCTGGGACCTCGACAAGGACGACTGGCGCACCTTCCGCGTCGACCGGCTCGCCGCGGTCGAGCACACGAGGGTGCTGTTCGAGCCGAAGCCCCTGACGCCGGAGCAGATCGAGGAGTTCATCTTCGTCGCCCGGTCGTGGGTGCGGCAGGCCGTCGAGGCGGATGCCGTGATGGACCTCCCACTCGACACCATGCGGGAGCTGTTCGGCCAGTGGGGTCAGGGCGCCTCGGACGAGGGCGACGGCCGGACGCGGTGGCCCGTCGGCGGCGCCGACTTCCGCGAGACGATGTATGGCCTGTCGTGGATCCCCGCCGGCATCGAGTACACGACCGACCTCGCGTCGCCCGCGCGCGACGAGCTGCGCGAGACGCTGGAGCGGATGCTGCGTGCGCTGGACGCTCCGCCACCGCCGGTGCCGGCCGAGCGGTCGCGTGAGCGGGAGCGGCAGCTGCGCGGGTAGGTCTGCTCTCGGGCTTCCGCGGCGCGTCACTCCCAGTTGCTCGACAGCGGCCGGGCGGAACCGCGCTGCCATGTGTGGGCTGGGAGGTCGGTGCGCACGCTGAGGCTCTCCTCGAGCGTGCCGTCGTCGGCCGGAACCCACCCGGTGACGACAAGGTCGCCGACCTGCGCACTCGAAGGGTCGGCCGCGATCGCGAGGGCGACCTCGTTCGCCACGGCGATCAGCGCACTGCGCGGCAGCGGCTGGCTGCAGACGTCGGCGGTGACGTCGAAGAGGCCCGCACGCGTGGCGGACGCGACGACATCGACCCCCGGTGCGAGCACCACCGCGGTCGGCAGCGCGGCGTTCGCCGCCGCCGCAGCGATCGCCGCTCCACCCTCGTCGACCGTTCCGCCCTGGCCGACCGCATCCACGCACACGGTGGGCGGCGCGTCGTCCGCGCGCGGGGCGACCGGCTCCTCGCCCTCCTCCGTCGCCGACGCCTCGGTCGACGTCGCGGACGGACTGGACGTCGTGGTCGCGGTGGGGGTCGGCGCCGGCGCCTCCGCGGTGCACGCGCCGAGCGTCATGGCGGCTGCGACGAGCACCAGAGCCAGGGGGAGGGTCCGCATCCCACCCACCGTAACGGCTGGGGCACCACCACCGCTCACGCCGACCTCGCGCGCCGCAGTTCGTTCAGCAGGAGTCGATTCGGTTCTCGCCATCGGCGCTGCGGATCGATCCACCCGGGTGGTCGCACCTGTGGCATGCCGTCGACCATGCGGATCTCCCACCCGCTGCTTTCGATGCCGCGGTGGTGATGCCAGCAGAGCAGCACGCCGTTGTCGACGGCGGTCGGTCCGCCCCGGGCCCAGTCGGTCACGTGATGCACCTCGCACCACGCGGCGGGGACGGTGCAGCCGGGGATGATGCAGCCGCCGTCGCGGGCGCCGATCGCCTTGCGCTGCCAGTGGTTGAACACGCGGTCCTCGATGCGCAGCGCCTTGATCGCCCCGTTTCGCGCGAGCGTGAGCCGGTGCACGGTGCCGTGACAGCCGACGTGCCGGGCGAACGACGTCGAGACAGGAACCGGGCCGCCCGCGCTCTCGACGAACGCCACGCCGTTCGGCCGGGTCAGGTCGTCTTCGGTCGTCGTGACGATCAGCGTCGGCGCCGCCCCACCCAGCGTCGGGGTCTCGGCGGCGCCGGCCGCGGCGACGAGGATCGACGCGAACGCGTCGTGCCGCTTCTGGTCGACGGTGCGCGGGTCGCACACAGCTTCGTCCGAGGCACCGGCGCTGTCCGCGTCGGTGAATCGCGGCAGACGGTCCTGGGCGCGCGGGTTGAGGTGCGCGTCGACGAGTCGGTCGAACTGCGCCGCGACGTCTTCGGTCACGTCGCCGGAGATCCGCCGCAGACCGCGCCGCGAGCGCCGGCTGATCCGGATACCGCGCATCCGCTCGGCGTACTGCTCATCCGGCAGCGTGCCGTCCGGGTCGAGGTACAGCGCCCAGGTCGTCGCCATCACCTTCAGCTCGTGGATCCCGCACGCCGGCTCACCGCCGTCACCGACCGCGGCAGCGACGAGCTCCGACTCGGCGGCCTCGAGTTCGTCGCGCGAGCAGCGCCCCTGCAACGGCCGCAACGCGTCGACGATCGTGGTGAGCGCGTCGGCCCCGAGTCGTCCGGACACCAGCGCCACGCGGGCGTGCTCGAGCGGTGCCGGCCGGGTCTGCCCGGTGAGTGTCACCCGCCCCGTGATCGCCTTCGCGTCGCGCAGGCGCGACCGCGCCGTCGCCGGCGAGACCCTGGTCGCGCGCTCCATCAGTTCTGCCGCGAAGCCGCACCCGAAGACCGCCGTGATGCTGTCTTCCCCGAACTCGGAGTCGGCGCGACGCCCCACCTCACCGGCCAACGCCAGGCGTGCGGCATCCGTCACCCGCCCCAGCCGCTCGATGGCCTGCAGGGCTTCGACCAGCTCGCGGTGCGACAGACCCCGCTGAGCCTCGGCGTGGAGCGCCGGACCGACCAGCGCGACGAGCGCTTCAGCAGCGCCGTCGAGGTCGGCCAGCGGGAAGTCCATACCCTCGATTCTGGTGAGGGGTTCCGACATTCCCGCGTCCAAAACCGCAGGTCGAACGGCATTCTGTTGATAAGCCGCGACACGCCGCAGAACAGCTCACCTGGGGAGGAACCGGCATCCAGACCGGCCCAGCCACGCCAGCCCTCCAGCCCGGCCACGCCACGCATCGCTGCAACCCGCCCAAACCCCTCCCCGGTAGGTTCGACGCATGACCGACGACATCGCCGCCCAGCTCGCCCGCGTCGAGGCTGAGGAGGCCGACGTGGTGCTCCCCCGCTTCGATGTGACGGATGCCTGGACCCTCGGCACCCGCATGCGCGAGGCCGCCGCGGACCGGCGGCTGCCGATCGTCATCGGGATCACACTCGGCGAGGCGCGGGTGTTCCACACCGCGCTGCCCGGCTCCAGCGCCGACAACGACGGATGGCTCGACCGCAAGACGCGCGTCGCCCGCCGCTACGGCCGGTCGTCGTTCGGGGTCGGCCTGTCGTTCCGGGTCGCCGGCAGGGACTTCGACACCGACGGGCGCCTCGACACGACGCAGTACGCCGCGCACGGCGGCGTGTTCCCGATCACGATCGAGGGCGTCGGGGTGGTCGGCACGGTCGGCGTCTCGGGCCTCCCGCAGGCCGAGGACCACGCGTTCGTCGTCGAGCACCTGCGCGCCTGGCAGGCGGATGCCGCGTCCGGGCGGTGACCGGACGACCGACGCCGACCGCCCCGGAAAAATCTTCTCTGATCGATGTCGATTCCTCCGCCGCTCGTTCGACGCGATAGTGAGAGGGACGAACGGTCACCTCGAAGCATCCGAACAAGGAGTGGGAAATGAAGCACATGCTGATCATGCGGGCGACCCAGCAGGCCGTCGAGGACTACGCGAACATGGACTTCGAGGCGATCATCAACGCGATGGGCGCGTACAACGAGTCCATGATGACGGCGGGCGTCCTCGTCGCCGGCGAGGGCCTCGCACAGGAGGCCGGCTACGTCGTCGACTTCGCGGGCGAGACCCCGATCGTGAGCGACGGCCCTTACGGCGAGGTGCACGAGCTGTTCAACGGGTTCTGGATCATCCAGACCTCCACCGCCGAGGAGGCGATCGAGTGGGCCAAGCGCGCACCGCTGACGCCCGGCAACAAGCTCGAGGTACGGCGCGTCACCGACGAGACCGACTTCGCGGGCTTCGAGGGCAACGAGTACCTCGAGAAGGAGAAGGGCTGGCGGGCCGAGCTCGGCACCGAATGACCCTCGTCGAGAAGCCGCACCACCATGGATGACACCCGGCGAACGGTCGAGGCCGTCTGGCGCATCGAGGGACTTCGGATCGTGGCATCCGTCGCCAAGATGACCGGCGACCTCGGCCTCGCCGAGGATGTCGCCCAGGAGGCGCTCGTCGAAGCCCTCGGGGCCTGGCCCAGGGACGGCCTCCCCTCGAACCCCGGAGCGTGGCTCACCGCGGTGGCGAAGCGTCGCGTCATCGACGCGTGGCGGCGGCGCGAGCGGCTCGACGAACGCTACGCGGCGATCGCGCACACGCTCGACGAGGCGACCGACGACGAGTGGCGGCCGATCGACGACGATGTCATGCGCCTCGTCTTCACCGCGTGCCACCCCGCGCTCTCGCGCGAGTCGCAGGTCGCGCTGACCCTTCGCGTGGTCGCCGCCCTCACCACGGAGGAGATCGCGCGGATGCTGCTGACCACCGTTCCGACGGTGCAGGCGCGCATCACCCGGGCCAAGAAGTCGCTCGCCGCCGCCCGTGTGCCGTTCGAGACGCCCGACCCCGCGGAGTGGAAGGACCGCCTCTCGGCCGTCCTCGGCGTCGTCTACCTCGTCTTCACCGAGGGCTACGCCGCCACCGCCGGGGACCGGTGGGTGCGCCCGGACCTCGCCGACGAGGCGCTGCGCCTCGGCCGCATCGTCGCGGAGCTCCTCCCCCGAGAGCCCGAGCCGCTGGCGCTCGTCGCACTCATGGAGTTCCAGCGCTCACGCTTCGCGGCCCGCGAGTCGCGCACCGGCGAGCCCGTGCTGCTGGCCGACCAGGACCGATCCCGCTGGGACCGCGGGCAGATCCTCCGTGCCGGCGAGGTGCTGAAGAAAGCGGATGCCGCAGCCGCCGCCCGCGGCATCGGTCGAGGTCCGTACGCGCTGCAGGCGGCGATCGCGCAGTGTCACGCGGTGGCCCCGAGCGTCGAGGAGACGGACTGGAACCGCATCGTGCTGCACTACGAGGTGCTCGGCCGCATCGCCCCGAGCCCGATCGTCGAGCTCAATCGTGCGGTGGCAGTGTCGATGGCTTCCGGTCCCGCCGACGCGCTGCCCATCGTCGACCAGCTGGAGGCGTCGGGCGCCCTGCGCGGCTCGCACCTGGTGCCGAGCGTCCGCGGCGAGCTGCTGGCGCAGCTCGGGCGCGTGGACGAGGCGCGGTCCGAGCTGCTGACCGCCGCCGCACTCACCGCGAACGCCGCGCAGCAGAAGGTGCTGCGGGCCAAGGCCGACGCGCTGCGCTGAGCGGGTCCCCGACCGCCGGGCTCGGCGCCGCACCACCCGCGCTCCCGCCGCAGGCCGGCCCACCGATCCCCAGCCAGGGACCCGCAGTCCCCGGATGACCGCGCCCTGAATCCCCTTCCGCAGTCCGCCGAGCATGGAGGCAGCCACAGACAGAAGGAGCCGCCCCATGCCCAAGCCACTCGATATCCCCGTCCCCGACCTCACCGGAAAGCTCGCCCTCGTCACCGGCGCGAGCGACGGCGTCGGCCTCGAGATCGCCGCACGCCTGGCGCGCGCCGGCGCCGACATCCTGATGCCCGTCCGCAACCAGCAGAAGGGCGAGGTCGCGGCGGCGCTCATCCGGGAGCGAACTCCGGGTGCTGGCATCCGCGTGCTCGCCCTCGACCTCGCCTCCCTCGACTCGGTCGCGGCGCTCTCCGAGACGCTGACCGCCGAAGGCGCCCCCATCGATCTGCTGATCCTGAACGCCGGCGTCATGAACCCGCCGGCCCGCCAGGTCACCGAAGACGGGTTCGAGCTGCAGCTCGCAACGAACCACCTCGGCCACTTCGCGCTCGTCGCGCGGCTGATGCCCCTCCTCATCGAGGCGAAGGCGCACGTCACGAGCCAGGTGAGCGTCGCCGCCGATCAGGGCGCCGTCAACTGGAGCGACCTGAACTGGGAGCGCGACTACGACCCGATGAAGGCGTACAGCTCGTCGAAGATCGCATTCGGCCTCTTCGCGAAGGAGCTGCAGAGGAGATCGGATGCCGCGGGCTGGGGCATCCGCAGCACCCTCTCGCACCCCGGCATCACGCCGACGAACCTGCTCTCCGCCCAGCCCGGCATGGGCCGGCCCCGCGACACGACGGCGGTGAAGGTGATCCGGGCGATGTCGCGGCGCGGCATCCTCGTGGGCACGCCCTCGTCGGCGGCGCTGTCGGCGGTGTACGCGGCGACGAGCCTCGAAGCGCGGGGCGGGCACCTCTACGGGCCGCAGGGCTTCCGTCACCTGGGCGGCCTGCCGGCCGAGCAGCCGCTCTATTCGCGACTGCAGAGCGAGACCGATGGCCGGCGCGTGTGGGAGCTCTCGGAGCAGCTCACCGGCGTGCACGTCGCGGCGTGACCTCGCCGACGGTGGGATCCCCGGTCCCTGGATGAGGAATGACGGATGCCCCAGACTCGGGTGATGGACAGAGCTCAGCTGGCCGACTTCCTGCGCCGGCGCCGCGAGGCGCTGCAGCCCGAGGACGTCGGGCTGCGGCGCGGGTCGCGGCGTCGCACCGCGGGGCTCCGGCGCGAGGAGGTCGCCGCGCTGTGCGACATGTCGACCGACTACTACAGCCGGCTCGAGCAGGCCCGCGGGCCGCAACCGTCGGAGCAGATGCTCGCCGCGATCGCCCGCGGGCTGCGACTCACGCTCGACGAGCGCGACCACCTGTTCCGGCTCGCCGGGCACACCGCGCCAGACCCTCCTCGTGCTCACGGCCACGCCCGGCACCGAGAGCTACGAGCGGCTGCAGCTGCTGTCGGTGATCGGCACGCAGCAGCTCGCCGCGGAGCGCTGAGCCGGCGCCGACAGCGGCCGGCGGCATCCGCTCTTCCGTGCTGGCGGTCGTTGCGATCGCAAGAGCACGAACCGCCGTCTCGCGTGGATGATGGGCGCCCTGGCGGCCGGGGCGCTGATCGTCGCAATCGGGATCTACATCGTCGAGTCGACGCGCCTGCCCTGGACCTGAGCACTCGCTGCGGGTGAGGCATACGCTCGCTTCATGCGCTGCGTCGCCTTCCTGCGGAACGTGAACCAGGGTCAGCGCGGTCACCCGTCGACGGCCGACATCGTGGACGGCTTCGCCGATGCCGGATGCCCCGACATCACGATGTTCCAGAGCAACGGCACGGTCCTCTTCGAGTCCGACGATCCCGCAGAGACCGTCGTGAGCGCGGCAGAAGCGATCGCCGCCCGGTCCGACCACGACCGCGACGCCCTGTGGATCCCGTTCGCCGACCTCGTCGCGATCGTCGACCAGCACCGGGCGACGCCGGAGCCACGGCGGCACGAGTTCACCCTCCACCGCGGCGGCACGGTGGACAACAGCCACCCCGACGCGCTCGCCCTCGAAACGCGGGCGCAGTGCGCGATCGTCGACGCCGGGCCGGGCTGGGCGCTCGTCCGCAACGACGTCGACGGACAGGGCAACGCCACTCCCCTGCTCGAGCGCCTCACCGGCGACCGGGCGACGTCCCGCGGCCTGCCGACGCTGATCCGCCTCGTCGACCGCTTCGGAACCCCGTGACCACGGCTGCCGGGAGCGAGGGCGCAGCCGACGACGAACGCTGGCTCGTCATCGACGGCCGGCGCTGGCGGCGCACCGATCCCGCGCTGCCCGCCGACGTCGTCGCGGCGCTCACTTCTCACCTCGGCCGAGGACGCTCGGCCGTCCGCGTCGCCAAGAAGGACGAGGATGCGAATGCCGTCGCCGACGCCCGTCGCCGGGTGAACCTCGCCAAGCACGGCCTCGGCGAGCGCGGTGAACCGTGGTGGGACCTGACCGTCGAGGACCGACTCGCGCGCGCCCGCGATGCCCTGCGGCAGCTCGACGCGCGGGAGACCTAGCTGCGGGACCCCCCTGCGGCTCACGCGAGCCCTGACATCGCCTCCCGCCACAGGCCGCGCAGCCGCCGGTTCGGCTCGGGCGCGATGCGGTTGCCCGAGCGGAACTGGAACCGCCACGCCACCTCGGGGACGACCACCTCGAGCACGTCTCGCGGCACCCGGTCTCCTTCGGCCACGAGCTCGTCGAACGCGACGTCGACGAAGCTCGCCGTGCGTCGCGGATCGGCGAAGTGCACGTCCTCGTACGGCTGCGTCAGCACCGTGGCGTGCCCGATCAGCCCGTACATCCCGCCCTGCCGCAGCAGCCATGCGTCGGTGCCGGGTGCGACCTCCTTGCGCGCTCCGACCGACCACTGCGTCACGAACGGCTGACCGGACTGCACGCCCGCCACGACGCCCGCGTACGTGCCGGGCCACCCGTCCCACAGGCTCGGATTCCAGCCCAGGATGATGCCCGCGTCGCGCCAGTGATCGGATGCCTCGGCCACCAGCCGACCCTAACCCGGTGCGACCCCCCTCGGGCTCGCAGGTGCGGGTCGCGGCATCCGACGCTCTTCGGTTCGCCGTGACGGCTACCCTCACCCCCCGGCCGTGCCGCAGACTCGACGTGTGAGCGAGCTGCACGTCGTGACGCTGGTCGTCGACCTGCCGATCACGAAGCCCGACGCGTTCGACACGATCGCCTTCGTCGCGGACGGTCAGGTCGAGGGTGCCGGCACCGTGCGCCCGCGGGTCTGGCTGAGCGCCGATGCGTGGGCGCAGGTCGAGATCCCGAAGTTCGCGGATCCTCCCCCGCTCGCGGTCGACGTCTGCTCCGAGGTCTCGCTCGAGGTCGCCTCGTTCCACGCGCGCCGCCTCGCCGCCGCGCTCGAAGCGGTCGGCTGGAGCTTCCGCCCCGAGCGGCCCCTGCGCTGACCACCCCTCGCCGGCGGGCGCGTCCGCCTCGACGACGCGCCCACGAGCCGAGAACGGTGATCCGCCCGGCGCAAGCCGCTGTCGCCCCGACCGCGTCCACCCCTACGCTCCCCTTCTATGACCCCGAACGACCGCGACCACGACATCGTCCTGCTCGGCGCCTCCGGATTCGTCGGCAGGTACACCGCTCGGCACCTGGCGCGGTCGGCGCCCGAGGGGGTGCGGATCGCCCTCGCCGGCCGGTCGACCGCACGCCTGAACGAGGTCAAGCGCGAGCTCGGCGTCGACTGGCCCGCGATCGAGGTCGACACGACCCATGACGACGCGGTCGGCCGAGTCGCGGCATCCGCTGCCGTCATCGCCACCACCGTCGGACCGTACCTCCGCTACGGCGCGCGCGTCGCGGCGGCGTGCGCCCGCGCCGGCACGTCGTACGCCGACCTGACGGGCGAGAGCATCTTCGTCGCGCGCAGCATCGAGCGCAACCACGCGGTCGCCGAGCGCACCGGGGCCAAGATCGTGCACTCGTGCGGCTTCGACTCGATCCCCTCCGACCTCGGGCTCGGCCTCGCCCACGCAGCCGCCGGCGGCGTGCCGATCGTCGCGGCGACGCTGAGGGTGCGGTCGCTGCGCGGCGGCATCAGCGGCGGCACGATCGACTCGCTGAGGCAGCAGCTGAAGGAGGCGAGAACGGATGCCTCGGCCCGCCGCCTCCTCGCGAACCCCTACGCGCTCACCCCCGGGCCGTCGGTGCGCCTGCCGAGCCGGGCCCGCACGGGCTGGGGCGCGGAGCACGGGACATGGCAGGCGCCGTTCGTGATGGGCGGCTTCAACCAGCAGATCGTGCAGCGCAGCAACTACCTCACCGGGTGGAGCTACGGGCAGCTGATGCAGTACCGCGAGGTGGTGGCGACCGGGCGCGGCGTCGGCGGCTTCCTGCGAGCGAGCGGGATCACTGTCGGAACAGCGGCCCTCGTCGGCGCGATGGCGTTCGCGCCGACGCGCGCACTGCTCGACCGGGTGCTGCCGTCGCCGGGAAGCGGTCCGAGCGACGACGCGGTCGAGCACGGGCGCTTCGCCCTCGACGTCGACGTCTACCCGGTCGAAGGCGAGCCGGTGCGCACGCGCGTCGCGGCGCCGTACGATCCCGGCTACGGCGGAACCGGCATCATGCTCGCCGAGTCGGCGCTGAGCCTCGCCCTCGACGACCTCGGCGACCGCGCCGGCGTGCTGACCCCGATGGTCGCCATGGGCGAGCACCTTGCGGCGCGGCTGCGCGCGCAGCGCTTCACGCTCGAGGCGGGATCGCTGGGCTGACCGGAGCCCGGAGCGCCGCGGTAGTCTCGCGGGGTGGCCGAACTCCCCGAGCATGTCGCTGTCAACCGCGAGTACTGGGACGGCATGGCCCACGAGTGGGTCGAGGCGGGTGAGCGCTCGTGGAACCAGGCCGAGCCGGCGTGGGGCTCGTGGGGCATTCCCGAGAGCGAGCTGCATCTGCTGCCCGACGACATGACCGGACTGCAGGCGATCGAGCTGGGCTGCGGCACGGCGTACGTGTCGGCGTGGATGGCCCGACGCGGAGCGGTGGTCACGGGCATCGACAACTCGCTCGAGCAGCTGCGCACCGCCGAGCGCCTCGCGCAGCAGCACGGCGTCGCGCTGGAGCTCATTCACGGCAACGCCGAGGCGGTGCCGAAGCCGGACGAGTCGTTCGACTTCGCGATCAGCGAGTACGGCGCGGCGATCTGGGCCGACCCGTACCGGTGGATCCCCGAGGCCCACCGCCTGCTCCGACCCGGTGGGACGCTCGTGTTCCTCGGCACGCACCACCTCGTGAGCGTGTGCTCGCCACTCGACGGTTCGTTCCCGATCCCGCGGACGCTCGAGCGTCCCTACTTCGGCGACCACCGCCTCGACTGGCGGGATGCCGCCGACGACCCGGGCGGCATCGAGTTCTCGCTGCCCTTCTCGGCGTGGATCCGGCTCTTCCGCTCGACCGGGTTCGAGGTCGTCGACTTCGCCGAGATCCAGGCGCCGGCCGACGCCGTCGGCACGAAGTCGGGCATCACCGCGGACTGGGCGCGGGACTACCCGAGCGAGCACGTGTGGACGGTCCGCAAGGCCGGCTGACCCGTCCCGCGGAGCGGCTCGCTCAGACTCCGGCGAGCTCGTCAACCCGTTTGCGCGGTTCGACGCCGTCTCGTGGACTGGAGGCATGACCGACGCAACCCTGCCCCCGCAAGAGCCCGGCCCTGAGCCCGACACCACGACCGCGGCCGAGTCAGAGCACCCCGACGACAGCATCGAATCCGAGGCTTCGCCGGCCATGCTCGACCGCGACGATGACGCCGTCGACGACTTCGAGATCTAGCATCACCTCACCCGCCGTCCCGGCGGTATGACCCGACGTCAGCGCGGCACTCGGCCGGCTGGCCGGTGACGTCCGCCGCGGCATCCCATCCGATTCCGAGCCCGCCTCGAAGACCTCTCACAGCACGGCAGATCGCCGTTGACAACAGAGAGGTCTCACTATGGGCTCTTCACCGAACCGCATCGTCGCCACGGTCTTCGGCGCCGTCTACCTTCTCGTGGGCCTGCTCGGGTTCGCGTTCACGCAGGGCGTCGGCTTCGTCGCCACCGAGGGCGGGCTCCTGCTCGGCATCTTCGAGGTGAACCCGCTCCACAACGTGGCGCACCTCTTGATCGGCGCGGCGCTGCTCGCCGCCGGCCTGCGCGGCGCGCGTCCCGCCAAGATCGTGAACATCACCGTGGGGGCCGCGTACCTGCTGCTCGGGCTGGTCGGCTTCTTCCTCGTCGGCACGCCGGCGAACATCCTCGCGCTGAACGCGCCCGACCACTTCCTGCACCTGGCCAGCGCCCTCGTGCTGCTCGGCGTCGGACTCGCTGCCGAACGCTCGTCCCGCGTCGCCACCGCGTGATCATGCGACTCGAGGCACCCGCGACGGAGCGCGCGGTCACCCGTGCCCCGTCGTGGGTGCCGGTCGCCGCGTGGGGCTTCGGCCTGGTTGCAGTCGCGCTCGGTGCCGCCGCGACCGTGGCGGCACAGGCCGACACGCTGTCGCGGGTGCTCGGCGTCATCTCTGTCGTGGTGGGGCTGGCTGCGCTCGCCTGGGGCGCGGCCAGCCTCGCCCTGGGTCGCACGCTGGCGCCGCGGCGGGCAGTCGCCGGCGTGTCGGCGGGGATGGTTACGGCGCTGACGTTGCTCGCGACCGAGCCGGGGCGCGCGAGCGTCTTCGCCATCGGCCTGCTCATCGCGCTCGGAGTGGTGGTCGCGTGCGGCATCGTGTGGGCCCGGCGTCATCCGTCCGGGCGGACGAGTCTCTGGAGCCTGGTCGCGGCAGCCGCCGTCGTCACGGTGGTCGTCGTACCGGCGTTGGGTGCATGCCAGGGCGCGGCTCTCCTCGATGCCGACGGCACCGTGCTGCCGATCGTCACCCACGACGGACACTGATGACGGATGCCTCCACCGCCGCGTGCTGAGCCACGCGGCCGGCCGCGTCACATCTCGTCACCGTCCGACACGCTCTGACACTCACGAGCGGTGGGTGCGATTCGCGCCTAGCGTGGGGTCATCGCGGCGGTCCGGGCGGTCCCGGGCTCCGGTTCATACCCGGCAGCGCTGCGGGTTCGACTCCCGCCGTCGCGTCCATCCCAGCCCACAGACGTGCCTGGGCGGTTCGCGCACATCGGCCTTCACAGTTCAGTCGCTGAACTCCTCGCGCAGCTGCCGGGCCACTGAACTGGTGGATACCGCTGGGCCGCTCTCTAGCCGACTAGGTCCCGTCCCTGTGCGGTGATAGCCCCGCTGCTCTCCATCGTCAGCTGGCAGGTGCCCGCGACGATCTGGTCGCGCGTGCAGGAGACGTCGCCCGAGATCGATATCAGGTTCTGGCCGGTGACGGTAACGATCGTGCCGACAGGGAATCCGAACGTGCAACTGGCACTGCCGCCACCGCTGGTAGTCGTGCACGTTTGAGTACCGAGACCGGCCGCGGTCAAGGTGACGCTGGCAGTCGGCGGGTCGACGCCCAGCGGTCCACCTGCGCCCGGACGGACATGGACTGTCAGAAGCCCGTTGAGCTGAGCCGGCACGCAGGTGAGGTTGACAGTGGTGACTCCTTGCGGGCTGACGCTGGCGGTGCTCAACGAGGTGGTACCGCTTCCCCCGGGCCCGCAGCTAAGTCCGACCAAGTCCTGAAGGGAATCGACGCCGCTCCCTTCCGGTCCGGCAGGGCCGATCGGACCTGGAGGGCCGATGGGTCCGACCTCTCCTTGCGCACCGGCCGGTCCGGCCGGCCCAGGATCACCCTGAGGTCCTGTGACGCCGGGGGGACCCGCGGGGCCGGTCTCACCCTGGGCGCCCGCCGGTCCGGCGGGTCCGGGCTCGCCCTGAGGTCCGGCTGGTCCCATCGGGCCGGCGCTAATGGTCGGTGCGGCCGACTTCCTCTCCGACTTCATTCACGACGACCACGCGGACCAAGTGCGGCATCGGCGCGTCCGAGCCCGTCGAGGCGAAGTTCCGGAATGCCATCGCGACGCCGACCCCTTTGACCCCCGGCGACAGCTCGGTGATCGTTACTCTCATCTCGGTGTCGTTCAACGGGTCGATGGAGCTGACGTTGCAGGCCCAGCCGATTGCGTCCTTCACGCACGCTTCTTCGAGTGTGGGCTGCTCGAGCTGTGCGGCGATGTACGCCCCCACGAGCTCGCCCGAGGGAACATCGGTGACCGTGTCGGTCGCTGCCGAAGGGCTCACCTCCGCCGGTTCGCCGACTGGCGGAGCAGCCCCACCCACGCGCCCGTCCCCGCTTGAACAGCCGGCCAAGACCATCACTGCCATCGCAATCAGGATTCCGCGAGCCGGACGAGCCACCTTGCCACTGTAGGGGGAGAACATTGACCGCATGAGGACCGGCTATCGCTCGTCCGGCTTCATCATCCTGATGCCGATGAGAACCAGGGCGGCGCCGATCGCGGCGGCGCCTACGAGCGCGACGGTCGACCCGCCGCCGAGCGGGAGCAGCGTCCCGAAGACCGCCATGGCGACACCAGTCAGGAGGAGAGCTGCGATGTAGATTGCCACGGCGGAGAAGTTCACCCCCAAACGCTATCGCCGTTGAGTGAGCCGATGCGCGCTGCTCGACGACCGGCGCGGCGCGGCGCGGCGCGGCGATCAAGTTGATGGTGGGGAATGCGAGCAGCAGCGAGATTGCTGCAACGGGTGTGGACAACGACGTCAGCACCGCCTTGTACCGAAGTCAGCTCATCGATTTGACCACCACCGGCCGCCGTAGCGGGCTGCCCCGCCGCATCGAGATCTTCCTGCACGAGGAGGACGGTGTGCTGTTCATCACCGGGATGCCGCGTCGAGACCGCACCAGGGACTGGATACACAACATCACAGCCGACCCCCACGTCATCGTGCCTCTGAAGAAGGGCATCGAGGCGGACATCCCCGCCACGGCGCGGGTGATCACCGATCCCGAGGAAGCTCGGCCGCTCATCGAGGCTGCCGCACGCCGATGGCGCAGAGACGATGTCGACGAGATGATCGCGCACAGTCCCCTCATCGTGCTGACTCCGACTTCCGCGCCCGCCGATGGCGAACGCTTGCCGAGGTGAAGGCGATCGCCACGGCGACGATCCGTGAGGCGCCGACCTCCGCAATGAGCCTGTCGAACGTCACCGACGGTCGACACACTGGCCTTGAGTGGCTGAGGACGATCGCTGCGACTCCCTCAACCCGAGAGCGGAGGCGTGGATAGGGAAGGCGCAGACCCAGTCGCTATCGTCCCGGGTATGCGCGATCCTGGTGAGGGACTGACGAAGGACGGCTTCATCCGGACGGGAGTCTCGCGCGCGAGGGTCCCGCTGGCATTCGAGCCGGTCATCGTCGATGCAATAGCAGCCTTCGATAGTCTTCGTCGGGGCGCCGCCGCGGCTTCGGCTTCGGATGTCGCGCTGCTGCTCTATGGTTCCGTCGCGACGGGAATGGCGCAGCCTGGCCGGTCGGATGTTGATCTCGTCGCGGTAGGTGTGGATCCTGGGCATGCGGAAGCGCTGGCCCGCGAGCTCTCGATGGCCTACCGGTCGATCTGTCGAGAGGTCGCGGTCGGCACAGCAATGCGCCGCGACTACGAAGAGGCGGGCGATGAGGCCTACGGCAACCGCGTCTTCTTCCGGCACTACTGCGTCCCCCTGGTGGGCGAGTCGCCCGTGCAGGCCGTGAACTTCCTCGGGGACGCCCGTGCGGCACGCGGATTCAACGGTGACATCCAACGCGCGCTCACCCGGTGGCGCCGGGGACGCCGCGAAGGTCTTCCTTTCCTGGCCAAACAGATCGGCCGGAAGACGCTGCGCGCGGCCGCAGGACTGGTCAGCATCACTGAGAGCACGTGGACGACGGACTGCGGCACTGCCGCCGCTCACTGGCGCGCGCACCGCCCCGAGCTTGCGTCAGACCTCTACACGCTGTTCAGGTGGAGCGAAGAAGCGCCGGCTCGTGCGCAAGACGTGGCCGAGGCGCTGTCTGAAGACGGCGTTGTCGGCCGCATCGCCAGCGACTTCTCGGACCGAATCGGGCTCTGGGACGCCGCGTCAAACTGAACCGTGCTGTGCCCACTCGCGGATCCTCTGTATTCGGTCTGGCCGGCCGCCCGTTGCGTTTCCTGGTGTGCGCCACTCTGCGCGTCCCAACCGCCGCGAGGCGGTCTGGACGCGCGCTCCTCATTCAAGGAAAGTCGAGGATGGTCAGGGCAAGGGGCAGTGCATTCTCGCGTGGTCCGGGGGGCGGCTCGTCGATCAACTCACCCGAGTCCGCGTCGATGGATCCGACGACGGTGAATTCTTCGAAGACGTACGGCACGCTTTCCGACGAGAAGATCAGGGGGGTGCGGCTCAGCTGAAAGTGCAAGTGCGCGGCAGAGGAGTTGCCGGAGTTGCCGAGCCGCGCGATCTCCTGTCCCTTGGTCACGGTGTCACCGACCCGAACAGTCGGAGAGCCGGGGACGAGGTGATAATAGACGGCGAAAAGGTCGGGGACGAGTTCGAGAGCGATGAGGTTGCCCCCGAGGTTGGCCAGGGTGAAGCCGGGGCCGAGGGGCAGAGTTCCTGGGGCAGTGTCCGGGTCGGTGCTGTGCACGGCGACCACGGTCGCGTCCGCGACCGCGAGCACCGGGGCGCCGTACGCGCGATAGCTCTCGTTGTCGTCAGGGTCGCCGTCGACCTCGACGAGGGCTTCGTACCCCCTCGCGCGGGTCGATGCCACGTCGATTCGGCTCGCATCGATCGCGAATCGCTCGGCACCATTGATACGGCCGCCCACCGGCAGAAGGACGTTGCGATGCCCGTTGAGGGTGCAGCATGCGTTGGAGATCAGCCATCCCTGCCCGCGAAGCGGGGCGCCGACCACCACCGGCTCCTCATTCGAGATGGTCATGGTTCCGCCGGATTGCGAGACCTCGTCAGGCCACAGCACAGCGATGCCGCCCACTCCCGACTCCGCCGACCCAAAGGATGCGCTGATCTGGTGTGTGACCGATGCCGGGATGGCCTCGCGGGTCTCGTACACGTCATCGAGCACCAGCAACGCCGTCTTTCCTGGCGGGATCCACAGCGCGGCGCTCGCGCCGTCGGCAGCGGATGCCGCGGAGCCGTAATCGGCGACGACCATCATTCGCGCGGCGATATCGTCTTGCGACAAGCTTGCCACCCTGCTGCCGTCGGGTGCGAGCGTCTCCACAGATGTGAGCACGGCGGGCCGCGGGGAGAAGTTCAGGACCGTCAATTCGTAGGCGACGTGGAAGTTCTCGTCCGATCCCCGCACGGGTATCGGCGCAGGCGCGACCGCGTCGATCAGGAGCGGGCTCATCACATCGGCCTGCGCGCTCCAGTCGGCATTGGTCGGCGTCTCCCTGGCCGTCGCTGAGGAGCTCGTCGGCGCTGCTTTCGGAGCGTCTGCGGTGCATGCGCTGATGGCGCCGGCGGCGAGGAACACCCCTATCGCGCTCCAGAGCCGCGCGCGGAACCCCAGCCGATCGTGTGGATGGCTGTCCACGTCAACGCGCGGCAACCCGAGATCGGCCAGTTCCGACGACCCCACCGTCGCTGACATGGCCCAAGTCAACTCGTCGAGCCGTTCTCCCACAAGAGATCCGGCCAGCTCCCGCGGGCGCGAACCCGGCGGGCCCGTGTCGCGCCTGCAGGGCTCCGCCACGACTCAGCTAGCCGATTCGGGGAGGTCGCTTCTGACATGAGCGCCTGTGCCACCGCCGCACGTGCCCGACAGACATCAGTGAGCGCGTCGCTTGACCGCAGATAGGGCGTTCCCCCGCAGGCTGCAAGGCCCCCGCGTCACGCCAGCCCGTACACCAGCACCTCCCCCGCCGTCGCCGACACCTCGAGCCCGCCCCCGCGCGGCTCCACTGCGGCGGCGAACACACCGGCGTCCGACGACACCTCGAGCACCGGCCCATCCACGATGAGGCGCACCACACCCGCGGCAGGCAGCGACGTCTCCCCCGCCCCCGTGGTCACGATGACTCCCCCACCTCCACGCGCGATCGCCACCACGAGGTCACCGCCCGACGCCATGGTCAGCGTCCCCTCGAGGCACGCCCATTCGATGTCTGCGGCGAGCCCGTCGACGCGACCGTCCGGTCGAACCGCCGTCCGATGCGCCGCGACATCCGGATGGGGCCGCGCGACCAGCCGGCCGTTCTCGATGGACAGCCGGTACGGAACGCTGTGCGCGCCGGCCCAGCCGTCGCCCTGGATACCCCGCAGCCAGAACGTGAGTGCCGGCATCCCATCCGCGTCTGTGAACAGCGATGGCGCGTAGAGGCTGTCTCCCCAGGTCAGCCGCTCCCAGTGATCTGCGATGAAGCGGCCGTCGGCGAACGAGCCCAGCGCGTAGGCGGCGTAGTGCAGCACGTCGTCGTCCCAGATCGACGACACCATCGCGGCGCGGCCGTCGAGCTCGAAGATCTGGGGGCACTCCCACAGCGCACCCATCCACACCGGCTCCCGCTCGTCGGAGTGTCGCTGGAGGGCGACGCCGTCGTACTGCCACGAGTCCAGGTCAGGCGAGGTGTAGGTCAGCGCATGAGCGGTGCCGTCGCGGCCGGCGGCGCCGACGAACATGCGCCAGCCGTCCCCCTCGCGCCGGATGAACGGATCGCGGAAGGCGATGAGGTCGAGCTCCGCCGGCGCCTCGACGACGACGCCGCCCTTCGTCCACTCATTCCACGACGCGTCCGTCGGGCGCGCGACGCGCACCCGGCCGATGCCGAAGTCGGGAACCGACGTCGCGGTGTAGAACGCGCGGGCGTCGTCGCCGTCGTGCACGACGCATCCGGTCCAGATGCCGTCGTCGCCGTCGCCGGGGGCGATCGCGACCGGGCCCTCCCGCAGCGTGAGCAGATCCGGGCCGGTCGCGTGGCCCCAGTGGCACTCGGGCGCCCACGTCGTTCCCGAGGTGACGTGCTGGAAGAAAGCCTCGTACCGGCCGTCGCGGACGGTGATGCCGTGAGGGTCGTTGATCCAGCCGGAGGCAGGGGTGAAGTGGAGCGCGGGGCGCATGGTGCGCGGCCTCTCGGTCGAAGCGGGTCGTGGAAAGTGAATACAGGTGGTCAGGCGGCGTCGGACGCGGCCTGCGCCGGCGGCGCCACGGAGTCGCGGCCGATCACCGGGCCGCGCAGCAGCGCGGTCGGGGCGTCGCCGGTGGCGCCGTCGATCTGGTTGAAGAGCTGCTCGGCCGCCCACACGCCCATGTCGTAGTGCGGCAGCTCGATCGTCGTGAGACCGGGATGCACGCCGTCGGCGACGTACTCCTGGTTGTCGAATCCGACGATCGAGACGTCGTCGGGAACGCGCAGCCCGAGCTCGGCGGCAGCACGGTAGGCGCCCATCGCGAGCCGGTCGTTGAAGCAGAAGATCGCCGTCGGCCGGTGCCGGCGCGAGAGGAGGTCCCTCGCCGCCTCATAGCCGCCGGGCGCCTCGGACTCGACGGCGACAACGGCGAGCTCCTCGGCGGGCAGCCCCGCCTCGGCCATCCGGGCGCGGAAGCCCTCGAGGCGACCCGACGACGCCGGGATGTCGTCGATGTTGTTGATGAACCCCAGGCGCCGGTGCCCGGCGGCGAGCAGCGTCTCGGCGGCATCCCGACCGCCCGCCTCCTCGTCGGGCGCCACCCAGGGCACGCCGGGAGTGGTGCACTCAGCGTTCAGGAACACGGTCGGCACCGACGCGAGCCGCGCGGGCAGCTCGACCTCGCGATGGAACATCGAGGCGTACAGGATGCCGTCGACCTGACGCCGCAGGAGCTCCTCGATCGCCCGCTCCTCGACGTTGCGCTGATACCCGGTCGAGACCACGAACAGCACGGCATCGCGCGACATTGCGACCTCCTGCGCACCGAGGATCAGCTTGCCCGCGAACGGCGTCGTGACGATCTCATCGCCGATGAGCCCGATGGTGTTCGAACGCTGCGTGCGCAGCGATTGCGCCAGCACGTTCGGCACGTAGCCCAGCCGCTTCGACACATCGAGGATCCGCTGGCGCGTCAGGGGGTTCACCCGCAGCCCGGGGACGTCGTTCAGGACGTGGGAGACCGTGGTGATCGACACGCCGGCCTCGGCCGCGACCTGCTTGATCGTGACTCGCTTCTGCTTCACCCTGTTCATCTCCGGCTTCTACGATCCGACCGACGGCGTGGCCCGGAACGCGTTCACTGCTCTGTCTACGACAACTTCGTCGTCGGTTCCACAATCCAGGACCGTGTTGCGGGTAGATGCGGCATCCACCATCACCGCCGTCACGGCGAGGCGCTGCGACGCGCGGGTCGCCAGCAGCGCGTCGACCTGCGCCTCGAAGCAGTCGTCGCTCGCCTCGGCATCGACGTCGAGCGCGACGACGTGGTTGCTGGCGAGATGATTTCCCTCGCCGCCCGCCAGCCGCAGGATCACCGGGCGGGAGCCTGCGGGACGGATGCCTCGGGCCGCGACGATCTCGGAGAAGTGATTGCCGATCACCGAGTTGTTGCTGCCGTCGATCCGCACCAGGCCGTAGTCGTCGTCGAGCCCGTTGTCGACGCCGAAGAACGGCGTCCACGGCTCGTGGTCGCGCAGGAAGTGGTTGGAGGCCACGAGGTTCTCGGAGCTGCCGTCCTCGAGCACCACCATCCCCGGATAGAAGGAGTGAAGGCGGTTGCTCGTCACACTCGACCGCGTCACGCCGCGCAAGTGCACGCTGCTCGACCCGCGCGGGAACACGTTGTTCGCGGTCACGAGCAGTCCGCCGTGGTTCTCGGCGTAGATCGAGTGCCCCTTCGGGCCGGCGCCGATGTGGTTGCCGGTGATCTTCGACGCCTGACCCCAGCCACGCAGCTCGATGCAGCTGCCGCACTCGGCGATGAAGTTGTCGTGGATCGACAGCGCGTCGGCGTTGTGGAAGACGACCGCATGCTCGAGGTAGACGAACCCCATGCCGGTGACGCGACACGAGTCGTTGGCGTCGACGACGAGGATGCCTGTCTTGCCGTTGACGTACGAGTTCTCGGCGTTGCCGTCAGCGCCCTCGCCGGTGAAGTGCAGCCCGTCGATGCAGAAGTCCACGAACTCGATCGAGCTGATCCGCGGACGGCCGGGGCGCGCCACGAGGAAGGCGGCGCGGTCGCGATCGCCCTCGCCATCGGGAAGATCGACGAGGACGCGGCTGCCGCCCGGCCAGAGCTCGTGGAGGTCGGGCCACTCGGACTCGGGGACGTTGAACCGGATGCTCGACGACGTGAAGCCGTGCCCTGCTCCCTGGATCCGCAGGAAGCTGATGTCGATCACCACCTGGGTGCGGAGGCGGTAGTCCCCAGGCGGGAGGTGGATCACCGCACCCGGCGCGCCACGGCCGGTCGCGGCATCCGTCGTCGACTGCCGGGTCTTGACGTCGGCGATGATGCTGTTGATCACCGCCCCGACGTCGTCATGGGGATCACCGTGCGGCCAGGCCGTCACGTCGTAGTGGGTGGTGCTGTGCATGAGTTCTCCGTCGTGCATCCCGGTCAGCCTTTGACGGCGCCGAGGGTGAGGCCGGCGACGATGTGCCGCTGCAGGATGAGCGTCAGCAGGATGACGGGCACCGAGTAGACCGCGGCGAGCGCGGTCATGCCGCCCCAGTCGAGGCCGAACTGGCTCTGGAAGTTCGCGATCACGACCGGCGTCGTCTGCGCCCGCACCGAGGTGAGCAGCAGTGCGAAGAGGAACTCGTTCCACGACGCGAGGAACGCGAAGATCGCGGTCACCGCGAGGCCGCCCGACACCACCGGCAGCACGACCCGTGCCATGGCCTGCAGGCGGTTGCAGCCGTCGACCTCGGCGGCTTCGCTCAGCTCGTCGGGCACGGCTTCGAAGAAGCTCGCCATGAGCCAGATCGACAGCGGGAGCGAGATGGTGGTGTGCGCGATCGCGAGCCCGAACGACGTGTCGGTGAGGCCGAGCGTGCGCATCACCTCGATGAGCGGCGCGCCGACCGCGATGGTCGGCACCATGCGGGTCACGAGCGCCGCGACGATGAACACGCGGCCGCTCGGCGTGCGGAACCTCGTGATCGCGTAGGCGGCGGGGACCGCCAGCACCAGCGAGATCACCGTCGAGATCACGGCGGTGACCACGCTGTTGATGAGCGCCGCGGGGACGCCCTCGCGGGTGAGCGCCGAGATGTAGTTGTCGAGCGTCCACACGTCGGGCCATACCGACGGCGGCACCGCGATGGCCTCCATCGGCGGCTTGAACGACGTGAGAAGCAGGTAGAGGAACGGGAAGCCGTAGAGGATGATCGCGGCGGCGAGCAGCACCCACAGCAGGATGCGGCTCTTTCCCTGAGTCTCGAGAGGATTCATCGTGCGCTGCCTCCTGGCCGCCAGATCAGCATGATCGCGGCGATCGCCACGGCCAGCATGACGATGAGATAGACGGTGCCCATGGCGCTTGCGAGGCCGGGATCGCCGAATCGGGTCATGGTGCGATAGATCAGCAGGCTGAGCGTCGTGGTGCTCCCCTGCGGACCACCGTCGGTCTGGATCAGGATGATGTCGAACGCCCGTGCCGCGTCGATGCCACGCACGATCAGCGCGACGGCGATCACCGGGCGCAGCAGCGGGATGATGATGCTGAAGAGTATCCGCGGGTAGCGGGCTCCGTCGATGCGCGCCGCCTCGATGACGTCGCCCGGGACGTTCTGCAGCCCCGCGAACAGCACGAGCGTGATGAAGGATGTCGTCAGCCAGATGTCGGGGATCGCGACCGAGAACAGCGCGATGTTCGGGTCGCTGAGCCACTGGATCTGGCTGGGACTCGACAGGATGCCGGCCTCGTACAGCAGCTGGTTGACGATGCCGAAGTTGTCGATGAGCAGGAACCGCCACAGCAGGCCCGCCACGACGGGCGCGATCATCAGCGGGTACATGAAGACGGTGCGGAACACGGCCGACCGGCGACCGAGCGCGGTGAACAGGAGCGCCACCGCGAGGCCGAGCACGAACTCGGCGGCGACCACGAACACGGTGTAGACGACCGTGCGGACGGACGCCGACTGGAAGGCCTCCGACGCGAACGCCGTCGCGTAGTTCGCGAAGCCCACGAAGGTGCGGGGAGCGCCGGCGAACGGCGAGATCTCGAAGAAGCTGTCGTAGACGAACCGGACCAGCGGCCACAGCACGAAGGCGGCGAGGAACAGGGCCGCCGGTGCCATGAGGACCAGCGCGAAGCGGCGGTCGCCGGCGTCCTTGCTGAGGTGTCGACCCGGCTTGCGGGTCCCCCCGGTCGGGGCGGCAAGTGCCGCCCCGACCGGGTTCGGAGGTGCGAGAGTCACCACGGGTTGCTTTCTGGACGGATCGTCTACTCGACGATCGACTCGATCTGGGACTTCGCGTCGGAGAGCAGCTGCGTGGTGTCGGCGCCGGGTTCGACGGCCTTCTGGAGCATCGGCACGAGCACCGAGTCGACGATCTCCTGCCACTGCGGGGTCGCCGGGCGCGGCAGCGACTGCGGGGACTCGAGCGTGGCGACGAGAGCCGGGTAGTTCTCGAAGCCCGCCTCCCCCTCCTTGCTTTCGAAGGCGCTCTTGCGGGCGACGAGACCGAGCGAGGTGTCGGCGGCGAGCTCGTTGTGCTCGTAGGCGAACGCAATGAACTCCTTCGCCGCGTCCTGGTTGTCTCCGGATGCCGGGACAGACAGGTACCACGCACCGGGAACGCCCGCCACCCCGCCCGGGCCGCCGATCATCGGTGCGACGCCGATGCTGTCCTTGACGGGCGAGTCGTCGGGCGTCTGTCGGTAGGCGTGGCCCCAGAACCGCATCATCGCGAGGCTGCCCTGGTAGAAGAGGTTCTGCGAGCCGCCCCAGTCGAGCTGCGCGGCGCCGGACGGCGCGTACGGCAGCAGGCTGATGTAGTAGTCGAGCGCCTCCTGGTGCTCTGCGCTGTCGATCGTGACCTGGCCGCTCTCGGAGTCGACGACCATGTGGTCTTCGCCGGCCTGCGAGACTGTTGCGAGCCATTCGGTCTCGACGGCGCCCTTCACGTCGGTGCCGTAGAGGTCGACCGCGCCGTCGCCGTCGGTGTCGCGTGTGAAGAACTCCGCAACGTCGCGGTACTCCTCCCACGTCGTCGGCGCCGCCAGCGGGTAGCCGTACTGCGCTTCGAAGTCCGCCATGTTGGCGGGGTCTTCGAAGAGGTCGGTGCGGTAGAAGAGCACCTCGGAGTTCGTCCAGACCGGCATGCCGACGAATGTCCCGTCGACCTGAGCCTCGCTGACGAGGCCGCCGAATAGGTCGGACTCGACCTCGTCGGTGAACAGGTCGTCGAGCGGAGCGAGGCCGGGCGCGAACGCCGGCAGCCAGATCGCGTCGAGCGCCGCGATGTCGAACGACGGGTCGCCGGCCTGCAGCTCCGACGAGATGCGGTCGTACAGACCCGAGTACGGAAGCTCGACGAGGGTGATCTCGGTGCCGGTCTCTTCTGTGTAGAGATCGGCGATCGGCTGCAGTTCGGCCTTGCCGCCGCCCTCGACGACGACGGTGAGCCCGCCAGCTCCCTCGGTGGCTCCTCCGCTCGGGGCGCCGGCGCCGCACCCCGCGAGGGTGCCGACGGCGAGACCCAGGGCTGCGACGGCGACGATCCCGCGCCGCCCGTGAGTGATCGCGTGCTTGCGAAGCTTCATCACTTCGACTCCATTTCCTGACGTGTAGAGAGATGGTGAGCTGTGTGCCAAGACGTTTTGCCAAAACGTCTTGGCACGACGGTAGCGAATCGGCTTCCGCTGCGTCAAGCGCGAATGCCGCCTGCATCGGCCTGACGGCGGATCGCCCGCCGCCGTGCAATCACGACAGGCGCGACGCCGCGCCGATGTCGTGGGGAAGTGACGTCCATGTCGACGACGGGACGAACGATCGCGGTCCTCGGTGCCACGGGCCGCCAAGGTGGGCAGGTCGCGCGCCGGCTGCTCGAGGAGGGGTGGACCGTCCGCGCGCTGACCCGCTCGCCGGACGGGAAGAAGGCGGCGGAGCTGCAGCGGCTCGGGGCCGACGTCGTCCGCGCCGACCTGAAGGATCCCGCGTCGCTCGCCGCCGCGTTCGCCGGCGTCCACGGCGTCTACAGCGTCCAGCTGCCGCGGGCCGGGTCCATCGAGGTCGAGATCGATCAGGGCCGCAACGTCGCCGCCGCGGCAGCCGGCGCACACGTTCAGCACGTCGTGTACGGGTCAGCCGGGCTCGACGATCAGAAGCGCGACATCGAGCAGTGGGACGCCAAGATCGAGCTCGCGCAGGGCTTCCGCCGGCTCGGCCTCCCGCTGACCGTCCTGCGACCGATGGCGTTCATGGAGCTCATGACCGACCCGACGTACTTTCCGCAGACCTCCACCTGGTACACGATGCCGAAGCTCCTCGGAGAGGATTACCCCGTCGCATGGCTCAGCGTGCGGGACCTCGGAGCCATCGCGGCGAAGGCGTTCGACGACCCGGATCGCTTCGCCGGGCGAGACCTGAACCTCGCGTCGGACCTCAGGTCCATCGCGCAGTGCCGCGAGATCTACCGTGACGTGCGCGGGCGCACGCCACCGCGCTTCCCCATGCCGCTGTTCGTCTTCCGCCGCTTCGTCGGGAACGACCTCATCACGATGTGGCGCTGGCTGCACGACCACCCACTGCAGGCCGACACCGCCGAGACGCGCGAGATCCTCCCCGAGGCGATGGACGTGCGCACCTGGCTGGCGACCACGAGCTGAGGCATCCGTCTTCAGCACACCGCCGGCGAGCACGCCGACGTCACCGCCGCGGACCTACGCCGACCCGCTCCACGGCGCCGGCACGATCACCCACAGCACCGACGCCGGCTCGCCACCGGTGACGTGCCAGGTGTGCGGTTCGCGCCCGGGGAAGGTGAGGGCGTCCCCCGGGGCCAGCTCCACCGACCGGTCGGCGAAGCGCACGGTCAGGCTGCCGGCGAGCACGTGGAGCACCTCGACGTCGCAGTTGATCGTGTAGAGGTCCGAGCCGCCGTGGGCGTCGGGCTCGAGCTCCGACCGCAGCAGCTGCACGCGATGCTCGCTGCGCGGCGACATCAGTCGCTCGTCGGCGTGGACGCCGCCGAGGTTGATGCGCGGCGCCTCGGCCAGCGAGATCCGCTGGATCTCGGGCTCGGCGAACAACGCGCCGACCGGCAGCGACAGCACCTGGCACAGCTGCACCAGGGTCGCCACGCTGGGCGACGTCTCGTCGCGCTCGACCCGGCTGAGGAATCCCTTGGACAGACCGGTGGTGTCGGCGAGTTGACCGAGCGACATGCCCTGCCCGGTGCGGGCGGCGCGCAGCCGGGCGCCGATGGGCGTTGCGTTCGGGTCGGCGTCGGGGTGAATTGCTCGCACGGTCGTCCTACCAACACTTGACGCGCCGGGTCGCCGGGCGTAGCTTCGGGATGCAGTTGCTTGTAACGTACCAAAGGTTGTCATATATGCAACATCCCGATCCCGCGACAGACGCCCCGCAGCAGGCCGAGCCGGTCGGGCCCGTCGACGCCAGCGTGGTTCCCCGGTTCGCCGGCATCGCGACGTTCGCGCGTCTCCCCCGGCTCGACGAAGTGGGCCGCGCCGACGTGGCGGTCGTGGGCGTGCCCTTCGACAGCGGAGTCAGCTACCGCCCGGGCGCACGTTTCGGACCCTCGCACGTGCGCGAGGCGTCGCGCCTCCTCCGGCCGTACAACCCGGCACAGGACGTGTTCCCATTCGGCGCGCAGCAGGTCGCCGACGCCGGAGACCTCATCGGCAACCCGTTCGACATCGCCGCCGCGGTCGCCGAGATCGAGGCCGGCGCACGCGAGCTTCGCACCCGCGCCGACCGGCTCGTCGTCATCGGCGGCGACCACACCATCGCGTTGCCGCTGCTGCGCGCGGTTCACGCCGAGCACGGTCCCGTCGCGGTGCTGCACTTCGACGCGCACCTCGACACGTGGGACACGTACTTCGGCGCGCCGACGACGCACGGCACGCCGTTCCGCCGCGCGTCGGAGGAGGGCCTCATCGATCTGACGGCGAGCATGCACGTCGGCATCCGCGGCCCGCTCTACGCCAAGAGCGACCTCGAAGACGACGAGCGCCTCGGCTTCGCGATCGTCTCGAGCGAGTTCGTCGAGGAGCAGGGCGTCGAGGCGGCCGTCGAACGCATCCGCGCCCGCGTCGGCGACAAGCCGCTCTACATCTCGATCGACATCGACGTGCTCGACCCCGCGCACGCCCCCGGCACCGGCACCCCCGAGGCCGGCGGCCTCACCAGCCGGGAACTGCTCCGGATGCTGCGTGCTCTGACCGATCTGCAGATCGTCGGCGCCGACGTGGTCGAGGTGGCCCCGGCCTACGACCACGCCCAGCTGACCGCGGTGGCGGCGAGCCATGTGGTGTACGAGCTGCTGAGCGCGATGGCGCCGAGGTAGCGGCATCCGTTCCCGATCTTCGAAGGAGAAGCCATGACGACACCCGACCCCGCGGCCGTCGAAGCGGCGGCGGCCGCCATCGTCGACGCGTTCGCCGCAACCGACACCGATCGCTACTTCGCCGGCTTCGCACGCGACGCGACCTTCGTCTTCCACACCGAGCCGAGCCGGCTCGACGACCGCGCCGCCTACGAGCGGCTGTGGCAGGAGTGGCTCCAGAGCGGCTGGCGCGTGACGTCGTGCACCTCGAGCGACCGCCGCGTGCAGGTGTTCGACGGCGGCGCCGTCTTCACCCACAGCGTCGACACCGCGGTCACGACCGCCGACGGCCCGGAGTCGTACCGCGAGCGCGAGACCATCGTCTTCGCGGTCCGCGGCGACGATCTGGTCGCCGTGCACGAGCACCTCTCCCCCCTCACCTGAATCTCCCCGTTCCCGCACCCCATCCCCGTCCCGCATCCACCCGAAGGAGCCCCGAAGATGTCGCTCTACACCCGCCTCGAGCAGCGACTCGAAGCCCAGTCCGACGACGCCGGACCCGTCCGCGGCACGTACTCGACCGGCCGCCTGCTGATGATCTGGCTGGCGGCGAACCTCGTCGTCACCACCCTGCTCACCGGCACGCTCTTCATCCCCGACGTGCCGTACGGGCTGGTGCTGCTGCTGATCGTGGTGGGCACGGTCGCCGGCGCGGCGGTGCTCGTGGCCGTCGGGACGATCGGCCGGCGCACCGGCCTGCCGACCATGGCGCTCACGCGCGGACCCTTCGGCACGCGAGGGAGCCTGCTGCCGGTGGCGGCGAACGTGCTCATCCTGATGGGCTGGAGCTGGGTGCAGGCGATGCTCGCCGGCATCGCGCTGGACTACATCGTGGCGAGCGTCACCGGCTTCTCCAGCCCGGTGATCTTCGCCGTGCTGTGCCAGACGATCGTGGTGATCCTCGCCATCTTCGGGCATGCCGGTGTGGCCCGGGTGGAGCCGTGGTTCGCTGCGGTCATCCTCGCCATCGCCGCCTACATCTTCGTCGTCGCGTTCACCTCGTTCAGCCCCGCCGAGTTCGCTGCCATCCCGGCCACCGCGGAGCCCTTCTACTCGCCCGGCCTCGTGTTCGACGTCGTGCTCGCCACCGCGATCTCGTGGACCGTGCTCTCGGCCGACTTCAACCGCTTCGCCGGCAGCACCCGCGCGAGCATCATCGGCTCGGGCGTCGGCTACACGCTGTCGACCGTCATCTCGATGTCGCTCGGCGCCACCGCCATGGGTTACGTCATCCTCAGCGGCGGCGAGGCGATCCCGTTCGACCCGGTCACGATCATCGACCCCTTCGGCTGGGTGTTCGGCCTCGCCATCTTCCTGTCGGTCATGGCCACCAACACGATGGTCGTCTACGGCATGGTGACCACGGTCGTGAACGCGGTGCCCGGCACGCGCATCAAGTTCCTGCCGACGGCCATCGTGCTCGGCGTGATCTCGATCATCGGCGCCACGTTCTTCGGGCTGCTCACCCAGTTCACGACGTTCCTCGTGACGATCGGCGCCCTGTTCGCCCCGATCTTCGCGATCATGATCGTCGACTACTACCTGATCAAGCGCAGCTCGTACGAGGCCGACATCCTGCAGCCGAAGGGCGGTCGCTACTGGTACACGGGCGGGGTGAACTGGCTCGCGATCGCCGCGTGGGCGGTCGGCGCTGTGCTCGCCTACGTGTGGGCGTACGTGTGGCCGCTGCCGTTCGGGTCCACCGCACCGGCGTTCCTCGTCACGTTCGTGCTGTACCTGCTGGTGTCGCTGCCTACCCGCCGCAAGGAGCCGTTCACACCGGTCGGCAATCTGGCCGACGCGCCCGTGACCGTTCGCCCTGCCGGAGTGTGACGATCGGATGCTGCGCGACCTGAGTCACCCGATCCTCGACGGCATGATGGTCTACCCCGGTGACCCCGAGGTGACCATCCGCCCTGCCCTGACGCTCGCGACCGACGGGGTCGCCGTCGCCCAGCTGGACCTCGGATCCCACACCGGCACCCACGTCGACGCGCCGGCGCACACCGTCCCCGGCGGTCGGACGATGGCCGACGTGACGCTCGACGAGCTCGTCGGCGACGCGCTGGTGATCCGGGTGCGTGATGTCGGCGAAGGCGAACAGTACGGCTGGGATGCCTTGACCGCCGCGGCCGACATCCCCGCGGCGGTGCCGGGGATCGTGGTCGTCTACACCGGGTGGGCGCAGTGGTTCGGGTCGGGCCGCGGGTTGCGGCATCCGTCCCTCGATCCCGCTGCGGCGCGCGAGCTCATGGCGCGCGGCATGCGGGTGCTCGCGGTCGACACGCTGAGTCCCTTCCCGACCGGGTCGGACGGCGGCTTTCCGGTACACGACGTGGTGCTCGGCGGCGACGGGCTCATCGTCGAGAACGTGACCGGGCTCGACGACCTCCCCGCCCAGGTGCGGGTCGGATTCTTCCCGTTGAAGCTCGACGGGGACGGCGCGCCGGTGCGGGGAGTCGCGTTCGTCGACTGACCCGCACGCGGGCAAAGAGGAACGGATGCCGCCCCGGCTCGCGCCGGCGCGGCATCCGTTTTCCTTGCTCGTTTCGGTCAGAGCCCGAAGTGATCGAGCATGCGGCCGACGACCAGGGCCCGCTGCTCCGGGGTGACCAGCTGCTCCAGACCGAAGCCGAAGAGCAGCGTGTCCTCCGTGGCAGTCACGGAAGCGAGCTCGGCGAGACCGTCCGCGCGCTCCCAGTCGGAGGAGTTCTCCGGACTGTCCTCGGGAGCGCCGAGCACCTGCCAAGCGCCGAGGCCCTCCTCGAAGCCCTCGGCCTGAGACGTGCCGGCCGTGCTGACCAGCTTCGTGTCGTCGATGATGACACCGAGGCCGCCCGTCGCCGGGTCGGTCACGTAGCTCACGACGATCTCGACCTGGCCACCCGCGTACGCGCTCAGGTCGTACGAGACGGGCACCCACAGCGAGGAGCCGGTCAGGGCGTTCCAGTCGCCCGTCGCACCTGGAGTTGTGCACGGGTTGCCCGGCGTCAGGTAGTTGAGCAGCCACGGGTGCAGCGCGAGGAGGAAGCCCGCCTCGCACTCCGTCGGAACCGCCGGACTCGTCGCTCCGCCCGCCTCGGGAAGGGTGGTCCACGCGTCGTCACCGGCGCCGGCGGGACGCGCCTCGACGATGACGTTGTCGTAGCCGGCCTCGAGGTCGAACCCGATCTGCGCCTGGAACGCCGGTGCGTTCGCCGCCGTCAGCGCCGTCAGGTCGTATGTCCGGCCGAGCCGCTGATAGCCGTCGTCGATATGGCCCGCCGCTGCCGCCCACTCGCCTTCGACCGCGTCGAACGGGTCGGGGTACTCGGCGGCGCCCTCGCTCGCGAACTGCGGGAACTCGTCGACCGGCAGGACATCGCTCGTCACGATGAACGCCCCCACCTCGTCGATCGCGTTGCCGACCGTCGCCGGTCCCCCGAACTCGAGCGTCAGACCGTCGAGCGGCGCAGCGACGCCCGCGGTGCCCGTCTGCGCTCCGGAGTCCTGTCGCCCGTACGCCCCCATCCAATACTGGGTGAAGTCATCGGCGAGCAGGAGGCAGTCCGAGAACGGATCGGACGTGACGACGCAGTCCTCTTCGGGAGCCCCGTCGAGGCCGTACCAGATGCCGCCGAAGAGGCCGGCTCCGAGGCCGTAGTACGCGGTCGTCTCCCCGTCGTAGGCGACCTTCCCGCCCTCGTTGAGGTAGTCGCGCATCGCGATCGTCAGGTACTGCTGGCGCTCGGCGACCGCGAGGTCGGGAATGTCCGAGCCGAAGTACGAGGTGAACACGTCCTCCTGGTCCTGCGTCAGCCGATTGTCGCCCAGGTACCAGACCACCGCGTCGTAGTGGCTCAGCACACCGAGATCGTGAGGCACGCCCTGCGCGTCCACGTCCCAGACGTCCGGCGTCACCTCGTTCGCCAGGAGTGCGTCGACGTGCGCGCCGAGATGCTTGAGGCCGTTGTTGCGCGGTGTCGTCTCGGGGTTGTACCCCTTGTAGTCCTCGTTCGCGACGACGAGCACGGAGTGGCCCGTGTCCTGGGCGACCTCGTAGGTGAAGTGCGCGCTCTCTCGCGGCCCCGCCTTCTCCCCCTTCGGCAGATCATTGGCCGATGCCACGCCCGTGAACCACACCTCGACGGAATCGCCGGGCTTCGCGCCGCGCACGACGCCCCGGTACTCGGCGTAGTAGTCGTCGTTCTCGAATCCGTAGCGTTCTCCGCCGTCCCACTCCGACACGCTCGCCTGGACGGCACGCCCTCCGTTGATCGAGTACATGAGCTTCTTGGCCTTCAGCGCGCGCTGCGCGGTGACGGCCACCGTCTGCGGGTCGCCGTACGACACCGAGAAGGTGTCGACGCGGAACTCCTCGGCGTCGCGTCCGACCACCGACACCGGGTCGTCGGGGTCTTTCGCCGACTCGGCCACCGCGAGGGCGAACGGCACGTTCTTCGCGAACTCCGCCTGGATGAGCTGCTCGTCGTCGGGGAAGTCGAAGCCCTGCAGGTTGTCGCCGCAGTCGGCCTCCGTCCAGTCGTCATCGGGATCGGATGCCACCGCCGCCAGGCACGTCGACATCTCGGGCGTGAACCCGAGCGTGCCGTACGCCTCCTGCATGTGGGAGTCGATGTCGCCGTTCGTCGTGTACAGCTCCGCGGAGATGTCGGGGTCGTAGCCGGGAACAGCCGGGTCGGCGTCGTCACCGACCATCGCCTCGTAGATCACGTCATCGGGCGACGGAGTCGCGACCTGCCAGCCGATGCCGTGCAGCAGGAGCTCGGCTGCGGAGTGGTAGTTGATGAAGAACTGAGGCGTGATCTTCGCGAACAGGTCGTAGAGCGCCTGGGACTCCGGCTCGGAGCCGGGCGACGGCCCGCGATAGGTGAGGCTGCTCGGGTTCGGCGACGATCCCTCGTTGTCGTAGCCCCAGCGCGTCGGGGAGTTGCGGTTCAGGTCGACGCCGTCGCCGCCGTCGATCACCGTGTTGCTGTTGTTGTCGCGCAGGTTCTTGCGCCACAGGCGGGTTCCGGGGTCGTCCGGCGTCGGGGCCACCTCGAAGGTGAAGTCGTAGCCGTCAGGGTTCGCCACGGGGATGAACCACATCTCGGTGGTCCGCACCAGGTCGGTGACCTTGGGGTCGCTGCCGTACGAGGTCAGCACCTGGTCGAGGAGGCGGCGCACCATCTCGGGCGTGATCCACTCTCGTGCGTGCTGTGCGGCCAGGAACACCGTCGTCGGCCGCTTGCCCTGGGCGACCCTGCCGGGGTCGCGCGTCACGCGGACCGCCTGCATCGGCGTTCCCATCCACGTCTTACCGAAGGTGACGAGCTGCGCGATGTCGGGGTACGCGGCGGCCTGTGCCGCCAGCTCCTCCGCGATGCCGCCCTCGCCGAGGTAGGGACGGAAGACGCCCTCGGCGACCGCTTCTGCCTGGAAGGAGCGCGCCCCCGGACCGGCAGCTCCGCCGTCGACCACCGGCTGCAGGTCGATGCCGCCGGCGCGGACCTGCTCGGCCTGCACCGAGGGCAGGACGACCTGGACGACGAACGTGCCGTCCGCGCCGGGCTGCACCATCAGCTCACCCTCCGCACGGTCCACACCGAGTTCGGCGATCGTTGCGAGACCGTCCGCGTCGACGGTGGCCTCGTACACCCCCACGCCGACGTCGTCCGCGACCTCTTCCGGCGGCGGACTGGCCATGGCCGGCCCCACCCCGATCCCGGAGATGACCAATGCGACGGCGGTGGCGACGGCGAGCTCACGGAACATGCGTTCCCCCTTGCGCGGATGCGTGTGAAGAGCCGGGTTGATCACCCGGCCGCCCGCTCGCGGAGGTTCGCCGCGATGCGAACGATCCTCATCTTGGCCCTCGTCCACAGGCGGGTCAACAGACTCCGTTGCGGCACCTGTTCGGCGTCGGCGGAGCCGCTTCCGCGCAGCTGGACGGCGAGCTCCACTCTCGTTGCGGAGGCACTCCCCAGGAGCGCCGGGGGCCTGGCCTACCCGAGGGCGACGAAGCGAGCCGTGGCCCCGCGGAAGGTGCTCGCGGGGCCGGCGTCGGCGTCGCCCCGGTCCGCGCGCCGGTCCGCGGTGCGCTCGTCGCGGTGACCGGCGAGCCGCCGGTGCACGACCCCACGGCCGGCGCGCGGGTGCAGCAGCGCGCCCGCCCGCTCGAGAACGCGGCCGCGCAGGTGCGCGAGGGACCCAGCCGCCCGTGCATGGGGGACCGGTGGGAGAGAGGGGATCTCGACCGGCTTGCAGTTACGCGGCGTCGACATGGCTCTGACATTCGATGCAGGCGGCGGCGTACGGGAGCACTTCGAGCCGCGCGGGTGCGATCTCGCGACCGCAGCGGGTGCATCGCCCGTACGTCCCCTGGGTGATCCGGTTCAGTGCGGCGCTGATCTGCTCGATCGCGACGCGGTGAGAGGCTGCCGTCTGGTACGCGACGGGGTCGATGCTCGGGAGGGCGAACGGCTCGATCTCCTGCAGGGCGCTGAGGCGCTCTTCGAGCTGCCGCTCGAGCTCGTGCTGGGCGCCGGCGAGCGGGGCCGACGCGGTGGTGTCGATGGTCATGCTTGCTCCTCGGGGTACAAAAAAAGCGCCGCAGGTGCGACGCGGGATGTCCGGATGGACCGATCGGTGAGGACCGGTCTACGGGGGCGCGACGCCACGGGTGGGCTGCAGGAGCAGCGCATCCGCGCCGGTCCGCCGGGGCGGGAGCACCTCGTGCCGGGCGCCCGCGATCTCGACCACCGCCGTCACCACGGAGGCGTCGACAAGACGCTCCGAGCGGTGGGGACGGGCCATGGCGGTCATGGCCATCACCATAGCCGGGATTCAGAAAAAGGCAAGTCAGCGGTTTTTTTCTGAGTTCTGGTCGCGAATTGACTTTCCCGAAAAGCGGGCTATGGTCGAGGGTTCACCCGCCAGCCAGAAGGGGAAGCGAGGAGTCATGTCGGATAGATCACCGCGTGGACGCGGCGCGAAGAAGGTCGCGCAGTCGTCGCTCAAGGAGAAGCGCGCCGAGAAGCGCGCGAGCCAGGAGTCGAGGGCGTTCATCAAGCCGCGCAAGGGCGCGTCGGGCTGACCGAACGGCGCGGGCTCCTCATCGCGAGGAGCCCGCGGCATCCATCCGCTCTGCGCTCGGGAGCATGGCGACCACACGAATCACTCCGAGGTGTGACGACCCTCCACGTCACCACCACCACGACCGACCGCGGAGCATGTCGCCGAAGTCCTCGGGCGTACCGCGGCCGGTGTGCCGGGCACCGAGATAGCTGTCGACGACCGCGCGGCCGAGGTCGTCCAGCTCCGGCGCGACGACGTGCCCGCCGGCCCGTCGCGCGAGGGCGCCGATGAACCGGGCGAGGCCGGGGTCCTCCCCCAGCCGGAAGAACGTCGTCTGCGCGCCCATCCGGTGCACGTTGTCGAGCTCGCGCACAGTCGCCGCCACCGTGTGCGGGTCGGGCGGGTAGGAGAAGAACACGCTCCCGTCGGGTCGCAGGTGCGAGGTGGGTTCGCCGTCCGTGACGATGAGGAGCACCGGCTGGGCCGTCGGATTCTTGCGGAAGTGCCGCTGCGCGAGCAGGAGCGCGTGCTGCAGGTTGGTGCCCTTGTCCCACACTGCGTCCTTCGCCGTCAACTGCTCGATGTCGATCACCTCGGCGTGCCGCGCGAATGCGATCAGCTGCAGCTTGTCGCCGCGGAACCGCGTCGAGATGAGGTGGTGCAGTGCCAGCGCCGTGCGCTTCATCGGCACCCACCGGCCGTCCATCGCCATCGAGAACGACGTGTCGACCAGCAGTGCGACCGCCGCCTGTGTGCGCTGCTCGGTCTCGACGACTTCGACGTCTCGCGTGTCGAGCCGCACGCCGGCCGCGACGTCCCCGCCGTCGAGAACGGTCCGCAGCACCGCGTTCGAGACGGTGCGCGGGATATCCCACGGCTCGGTGTCGCCGAACGCCCACTCGCGCGTCGATCCGGTGCGGTCGCCGGCGGCGCCCACGTTCCTCGTCTCGCGACGGCCGGTGCGCCCCGACTGGCGCGTCGCGATGTCGCGCAGGAGAGCCCGCCCGAGCTGCCGCATCGCCCGGGGCGTGAGCCGGAGCTGTCCGTCGGACGCGCGCAGCAGCATCCCGGTGTCCCGAAGCTCCTGCTCCAGCTCGCGCAGCGTGCGCGCGCTGACGGCGGCGTCCTGGCCGATGAGCCGCTCGAGCGCGTCGAGGTCGATGTCGTCCATGCGCGCGCCGGGGTACATCTGCCCGAGCTGGTCGGTGAGCGAATCGAGGTCGGAGAGATCCTGCATGATCCCGGTCGCCTCGCCGAGGCCCGTCGGCTGATCGCCCGAGAAGGATGCCGACCCCGTCCAGTCCTCGCCGGGCCGGAGCGACCGCAGATTGTCGTCGAGTCGAGACAGGGACTGCATGAGGTCGGGTGAGCCGAACGCCTGCTCGGCCAGGCTCATCAGCTCGTCGCGCTGTTCGGGCGTCATCGAGTTGAGCATCCGCTGCGCCGCCGCGGAGCGCTCGGCGAGCGTGTCGAGCAGCTCGTCGAGGTTCTGCGGGTTCTCGGGGAACTGGTCCCCGTGCTTGCGCATGAACTCGTCGAAGTCCTCCTGCGTGTCCTCGCCCAGGCGGCGCTTCTCGAGCAGGTCGTTGAGATCGTTGAGCATGTCGCGGATGGCCTGGCGATCGGCATCCGTCGCATTCTCCAGCGCGTTCTTCATGCCGGCGAACCGCTGATCGAGCAGCTCGCGACCGAGCAGCTCACGGATGCGGTCGTAGTCGGCGCGCGCGCTCGGGCTCTGCCAGTCGTAGTCGGCGAGCTCGTTGACAGCCGCGGCGGTCGAAGGCGGCAGGTTCTCCAGGCGCATCTCGGCGAAGGCGCGCACGTCGTCGTCGAGGTTCACGTCGCGCACGAGGTGCTTGCGCTCCTCCAGGACGGCGCGGTCGAGGAGCCTTCTGACCTCCTCGAGCGTGCCGTCGAGGCGGTGGCGCCGGGTGAGCTCGGCGCGGCGCTCGCGGACCCGTCGGGCGAGGTCGTCGAGGCCGAGCCGGTCGCGGTCCCCACGGCGCAGGTACTCGCGCATCGCGCGCTCGGCGGAGGTTCCCGACATCACGTCCTGACCGATCGTCTCGAGCGCGGACTGGATGGCGACCGGCGGCGCGAGCGGATCGCCGCCGGTGTAGCGCCCGTAGCGGGCGATGTGCGCGGGGGTGCGGTGGAAGGAGCGTGGCATTACCGGATGCCTCCTCCTCGCGTGTCAGCCATAGACCGTCTCACCGCCCGCGCTGTCCTTGCCGATGCGCTTGTCGAGGTAGAGCGACTCGAGGAGGAGCTCCACGGCGCCGGCCCGCTCGCCCGGCGTCGACGCGTCCAGGCGACGAGCGACCTCGTCGTACAGGTCGGACTCGCCGAGCACCGGCAACGCCGCGAGAACGTCGGCGGCTCGCACCTGCTCCCCCGTCATGACGGTCGCGCCATTGTGCAGCGCGTCGGCGAGCGCCCGGGCGTCGAGGCCTCGCAGGTGCGCACGGGCGGTGTCGGCGACGGCGGTGCGCAGCAGGTGCTCGAGGATCGCCCGCTCGCGCCCCTCCTCGCCCGTCTCGAACTCGATCTTGCCGCCGAGGACGTCCACGGCGGTCTCGAGGTCCACCGGCCGGGCGGCCGCGACGTCCTCGTGCTGCCGCGTCGCGCGGTGCAGGGCGGCCGCGGCGATCGTCTCGGCGCCGGCGATCGCGAACCTCGCGGAGACGCCCGCGCGCTGGTCGACGGCATCCGACTCTCGCAGGTTGCGCGTGAAGCGCGCGAGGATCTCGAGAAGGTGCGTCGGCACGAGGGCGACGAGGTCGGCCTCCTGGCGGATGACCGCGATCTCCTCGTCGATCGTCTGCGGGTAGTGCGTGCGGATCTCGGCGCCGAAGCGGTCCTGCAGCGGCGTGATGATGCGGCCGCGGTTGGTGTAGTCCTCGGGGTTGGCGGTGGCGACGACGAGGACGTCGAGGTCGAGGCGCAGCACGTAGCCGCGGATCTGGATGTCGCGCTCCTCCATGACGTTCAGCAGCGACACCTGGATGCGCTCGGCCAGGTCGGGCAGCTCGTTGATCGCAACGATGCCGCCGTTGCTGCGCGGCACGAGCCCGTAGTGGATGGTCTCGGGGTCGCCGAGGGAACGGCCCTCGGCGACCTTGATCGGGTCGACGTCGCCGATGAGGTCGGCCACCGAGGTGTCCGGAGTGGCGAGCTTCTCGGCGTACCGCTCGCTGCGGTGACGCCAGACCACGGGCAGGTCGTCGCCGAGCTCGCCGGCGCGGCGGACGGATGCCGGAGTGACGGGGTGGAACGGATGCTCGCCGAGCTCGGACCCCTCGATCACCGGCGACCACTCGTCGAGCAGTCCCACGAGGCTGCGGAGGAGCCGCGTCTTGCCTTGACCGCGCTCGCCGAGCAGCACGATGTCGTGGCCGGCCAGAAGCGCCCGCTCGAGCTGCGGGATCACGGTGTCGTCGAAGCCGTGGATGCCGGGCCACGGGTCGCCGCCGTCGGCGAGGGCGGCGAGGAGGTTCTCGCGGATCTCGATGCGGACCGGGCGGTACGTGTGGCCCGAGGCGCGGAGCTGCCCGACCGTCGTGATCCCGGATGGCGAAGGTGTCATGCCCGGGAGGCTACGCCTGCTGGGACGGCGCGGGGCCGGATCGGCGAACATCCGGGCTGGCCGGCGCGATGTTCGTGACGTGGCTCTTGACGTGCGCGGCCTGGTGAGCAAGGCTGTAAAACGTTTCCTCGGGAAACGCTTTCCCCTCCACCGCACACCATCAAGGGAGATCCCGTGCGATCCACTCGTCGTCCCCAACGACTGAGAACGCTCATCATCGCTGCGACCACCGGGGCGCTCGTCGCGTCGAGCGCCCTCCTGGTCACGGCTCCCGCGGCCGCCGCCGAGGTGGACTACTCGTTCGACTTCGGCGGTCCGGCCACGCCGGTCGCCGCCGGCTGGCTCGGCGTGCACCCCGGCACGGCCTACTCCGCCGCGCAGGGCTACGGCTTCACCACGGCGCCCGCGTCGAACGGATTCCGCGACCGCGGCGGCGACGACCTCATGCTGCGCGACTTCACGATCAGCGGCACGTCGGCCTTCGCCGTCGACGTCCCGAACGGCACCTACGAGGTCACGACGTGGGCGGGCGACCTCATCGCCGGCAACACCACCAGCTTCGATGTCGAGGGCACCGCGTTCGCCGGGCCGCGCACCTCGACGGGCGCGATCCACGAGCAGTTCTTCCCCGCGATCACCGTCGCCGACGGGCAGCTGAACGTCCGCGTCTCGGGCGGCGACGGACGCATCAACGGCATCCGCGTGCAGACGCCGCTCGCCGCCCCCGCCGGGCTCGCGGCATCCGTCGACGCCTCGGCTGAGGAGGTCACGCTCGCCTGGCAGCCGGTCGAAGGCGCCACCGGCTATGCCGTCTTCCGCTCGGCACCCGGCGGCGAGCTCGCCGAGATCGGCCGCATCGGCGCGCCGAACGACCCCGCCACCGCGCCCTCGTTCACCGACACCGGCGTCGAGCTCAGTGAGACCTACGACTACGCCGTCGCGACGGTGAAGGGCGACCGGGTGTCGCGGCCGGGCGACCGGGTGGCGGCATCCGTCATCGATGGATCCGTCGATGCACCTGCCGCACCGACGGGCCTCGTCACCACCACGATCGAGCGCGACAGCGTGACGATCGGGTGGGATGCCGCCGCCGACGTCGTGCAGTACAAGGTGTTCCGCTCCACCCGCGCCGACATCGCGTTCGAGCAGGTCGCGGTCGTCACCGAGCCGAGCTTCACCGACACCGATGTGCTGACCACGCGGCCGTACCTCTATCGGGTGGTCGCGCAGAACGCCGGCGGGTCGAGCGAGCCGAGCCAGACCCACGCGACCGAGGTCGCCACAACCCTCGTGCGGCAGGCCGAGTACCTCGACCGGTCCCCCGTCGCTGTGAGCACGGACGACGGCGTCTACCTGGGGTGGCGGCTGCTCGGACTCGACGCGCGCGACCTCGGCTTCGACATCTACCGCGACGGCGTGAAGATCACCGAGTCGCCCGTCACCGACACCACGAACTTCGTCGACGCCGAAGGCACCACCGACTCCACCTACCTGATCACCGCGCACGTGGACGACCGGGAGATCTCGGTGACGGACGAGTTCGGCGTGTGGGACGAGGACTTCCTCGACATCCCGCTCGAGAAGCCGGCCGACGCCACGCTCCCCGACGGGAGCACCGTGACCTACTGGCCGGGCGACGGCACCGTCGGCGACGTGGACGGCGACGGCGAGTACGAGCTGGTGTTCCTGTGGAATCCGTCCATCGCGAAGGACAACTCGCAGGCCGGCTACACCGGCAAGGTCTACGCCGAAGCCGTGAAGTTCGACGGCACCAGCCTGTGGCGGATCGACCTGGGCGTGAACATCCGAGCCGGTGCGCACTACACGCAGCTCGAGGTGTTCGACTTCGACGGCGACGGCCGCTCGGAGGTCGCATTCAAGACGGCCGATGGCACGGTCGACGGCGTGGGCACCGTGATCGGCGACCCCAACGCCGACCACCGCAACTCGGGCGGCTACATCCTCAGCGGACCGGAGTACCTCACGGTGTTCGACGGGGCCACCGGCGCCGCGATCGACACCGTCGACTACCTGCCCGGCCGCGGCAACGTGGGGTCGTGGGGCGACACCTACGGCAACCGCGTCGACCGCTTCCTCGCGGGAGTCGCGTACCTCGATGGCGAGCATCCGGCGCTCATCACCAGCCGCGGGTACTACACCCGCTCGGTGATCGTGGCGTGGGACCTGGTCGACGGACGGCTCGTCGAGCGCTGGACCTTCGATTCGAACGAGGCCGGCGCCCAGTACGAGGGCCAGGGGAACCACCAGTTCACCTCGGCCGACGTCGACCGCGACGGGCTCGACGAGATCGTCTTCGGCTCGATGACGATCGACCATGACGGCACGCCGCTCTACAACACGCGGCTGCACCACGGCGACGCGCTGCACGTCAGTGACTTCGTCACGGACCGTTCCGGTCTCGAGGTGTACGCCGTGCACGAGAGCCCGAGCGGCAACGGCGGCATCATCGCGTCGATGCGGGATGCCGAGACCGGCGAGATCGTCTGGTCGAACTCGGGCAACCGCGACACCGGACGCGGCGCAGCTGCCGACATCGACCCGTCATCGCCCGGCGCCGAGGCGTGGAACATCGGCGGCGACTACGCGTGGAACTCGCGCACGGGCACGCTGAACGCCTCGTCCGGCGAGGTGCTGTCGACCGACATCCCGGCAGCGAACTTCGTCACCTGGTGGGACGGCGACCTGACGCGCGAGATCACCGACCACGACTACGACGCCACCACGAGCTCCGGGGTTCCGACGATCTCGAAGTGGGATCCGCAGTCGCAGGAGGAGGTGCTGCTCGAGCGCTTCGATGGGACGCTGACGAACAACACCACCAAGGGCAACCCGGTGATTCAGGCCGACCTCTTCGGTGACTGGCGCGAGGAGCTCGCGGTGCGGCTCGACGACGGCCGCGGCATCCGGATCTACACGACCACCGATGTCACCGACGCGCGCATCCCGACGCTGATGCATGACTCGCAGTACCGGCTCGCCGTGGCGAACCAGAACTCTGCGTACAACCAGCCGCCGCACCCGTCGTTCTTCCTCGGGGCGGGGATGGACGAGGCACCGGTGCCGTCGATCAGCTACGTCGGCGCCCCCGGCGCGGACGAGTCGGCACCGGTCGTGACGGGGCTGCCGTCCGGAACCGTCGTGGCCGATGAGCCGCTGCAGCTGGCCGTGTCGGCAAACGACCCGGAGAGCGGCGTCCGCTCGCTCGTCGTCACCGTCGGCGATGAGGTCGTCGCGGCCGACGGAGCCGTCGACTTCGCCGAGCTCGGCCTCTCCGGCGAGGTGGAGATCACCGCCGTGGCCACCAACCACGCCGGGCTGGTGACCTCTGCGTCGTCGACCGTGCTGGTGGTGCGAGCGGATGCCGCGACCACGGCGCCCGGTCGCGGCACGCTGTCGAACACCAGCGGGTGGGCGTACGGGCTGCACGACGGCGCCTACGACGTGGTGATGAACCTGTGGCACGGGACGCCGGGCAGCATCTTCCGGCTGTACGAGAACGGTGCGCTCATCGAGACGCGGGTGCTTCCGGCGACGACCGCGAAGTCGCAGACGACCGGGGTCAGCATCGCGGGCAAGCCCAACGGCACGTACGTGTACACGGGCGAGCTCATCAACTCGCGAGGCGCGACCGCGACGACGTCGACCACCGTCAAGGTCGTGCACGCGGCACCGGCCGCACCCGTGGTGTCGCACGACAACGGGGACAAGGATGGCTCGTTCACCGCCACCGCGAACCTGTGGTGGGGCACGAACGCGACCTCGTACCGGTTCGAGCTGGACGGGGTCGTCGTCGGGTCGGGCGAGCTCCAGGCCCGTACTCCGGGCGCGCAGCGTGCCTCGGTGGCGCTGTCGGGCGTCGCGGCCGGCACACACACACTCGTCGCGGTGTTCGCGAACGCCAACGGCGAGACGGCGTCCAAGCCGGTGGCGGTCACGGTGCGGTGAGCGCTCGCTTCGGCGCGTGACGTCGGGAGCGGTGGTGGGGCCGGGTCGTTCTTCGGGGACGGCCCGGCCCTCGGCTTCCGGTGGTCTGGGTATCTTCACGAAAGTCGCGGCGAGTCATCCACAGGCGGAAGAACAAACGTATGGATGTCGGAGGTCGATGCCAGAATCAAGCATGGACATCTTCTCCGATCTGCAGGCGGCGCTGGACGCGCTCCGCGGTGCACTCGGAGACGGTGAGGCGGCCGGCATCCCCATCACTGTTCAGGCCCTCGGCGACGACGAGCTCGTCTCGGTGATCCAGAGCGCGACGACGCTGGTGCGCGCGGGCGAATCGATGCGCATCGCAGCGTCAGGGGTGGTGGCGGCACGCTCGACGAGGGAGTCCGGTCACGGCGGGCTCGCGCAGAGGCGCGGCCATCGCTCCGCGGTGTCGCTCATCCAAGACCTCACGGGCAGCACGCGGGCGGATGCGACGAAGCAGGTGCGCATCGGTGAAGCCCTCGCCACGTCCGCTGCGCCGGCGGCTCCGGATGCCGCGGCCGGCGACTCCGCGACGCCGGCCGCTGCGCCGCCGCCCTGGCATGCACCGCTCGGCGCGGCGCTCATGGCGGGCACGCTCACGTCCGCCCAGCACGATGCGATCTTCCGCGGGCTCGGCGCTCCTCCCGTCGAGGTCGGCGACGAGGCGGGCGACGGCGCCCGCGACGCGTGGTCGCTCGCGGCGCGGCAGTTGATCGACGAAGCGCGGGTGCGCACGGTCGAGGAACTGTCCACCGCGTCGCGGGCGGTGCGCGATCTGCTCGACCCCGAAGGGGCTCAGCGCCGCTTCGACGAGCGGTTCGATGCGCGGTCCTTCCGCGCGTGGACCGACCGCGACGGCGTGCGCCACGGCACCTTCCGGTTCGACGATGTCGGCGCCGTCGAGATCGAGACGATCATCGCGACGGCTCTGCGCCCGCGGCGCGGTGGCCCGCGCTTCGTCGATCCCGACGAGGCGGCGCGCGCCAAGGAGCTCTCGGACGACCCTCGCACCAACGATCAGCTCGCGTACGACCTCATCATGGATGTCCTCCGAGCCGGCGCGCGAGCCGACGCCCAGACCGTCTTCGGCACCCGCCAGGCGGGTGTCCGAGTCATCGCGACGAAGCGCGCCCACGACGACGCGATGGCCGGGCGCCCGGCAGTCGCGCTCGTCGAAGACACCGGCGCGACACTGCCGAGTTGGGCGATCGCCGCGCGAACCTGCGACACCGGAACGGTGGCCGTCACGCTCGATGCGGCCGGGAATCCGCTGGACGTCGGCCGCGAAGCCCGACTCTTCACTCCGAAGCAGCGCATCGCGCTCGCGGTGCGGGACGGCGGATGCCGCATCCCGGGGTGCGACCGGCCCGCATCGTACTGTGAAGCGCACCACATCGACCCGTTCGCGCATGGTGGTCGCACCGACATCGACCGGGGCATCCTGCTCTGCGCTTTCCACCACATGAACCTGCACCATCACGGCTGGCGGATCACCCGTCAGGGCAAAGGCGACTTCGTCCTCCACCGGCCGGATCAGCCACCCGTCATCCTGCCGATGCGTGCCGCCCGACGGTATGACTTCGGCGACCTCGCGCCGCCGGGCGCCTGGGCGTTCCCCGCTCGTGAGGCACACGCGCGGTCGATCCACGAGCCCGGCCGCGCTCCTGCTGCTCGACGTCGAGCACTCCATCCAACGCCCCCGCCGCTCGGCGAGACGGTACCCCGAGGTCTCGATCGGGCCCGGGGAGTACCGGCCGGAGTCGGCTGACCTACGACGACTGCGCCCTCACCGGCCCCATCTCACGGTGTGCTGCCGAGAGCGGGAGCCCCGGGCCACAGCCACTCCACCGACAGACGGCTCACACGTCGCCACGATGGGCGGCAGCGGGTCCGGCACTGTGAGGCGAGGCATCCGTCGACCTCTTCCGACGGTCGCGCACCGCACCGACGACCGAGAACACGGCATACAGGAACAGCCCACCGGCGACGACGGCCAGCACGACCGGACGGTTCGCCCCGTTCAGCACGTTGTTCACCCAGCCCAGCAACGGAAGGCTGTACCAGAGCGTCCCGCGGATCTGCACCGGCTTCACCGGCTCCGGATCGAGCGTGTCGTTGTTGTCGCCCTTCGTGAGGAACGTCAGCTCGCCGTCGGCATACGTCTTCGAGACCACCCGGTGACTCACGACAGCCGACTCCCCCGAGCGGATCTGGTACGTGATGACATCACCCACGCGGATGTCGTCGACCGGCGTCGGACGGATGACCACGAGCGTCCCCGGCGGCAGCCCCGGCTCCATCGACTGCGTCAGCACCGTCATCGCCGACCCCCCGACGACGAACGGCAGACCGACCACCGCGACGGCCAACCCCAGCAGCAGCACCAGGACCGACGCGCTCAGCGATACGGCGAGGTAGTGCAGCAGGCTCTGACCCTCATCGCGCCGACGGGCAGCGCGCGCCCGGCGCGCACGGGCGGGCGCGGCCGGCACCGGCGCAGAAGCACCGGAGGGCTCCGAAGCAGCGGCGATCGTCGGGAAGTCGGTGGTCGTCGTCATGATGAACTCGCAGATGATCGGAGGGTCAGGAGCACTGGTAGCGCGGGCCCGGCTGACCGGACTGCGCGGGATTCGTGGAACGCGTGACCTGGACGGTCGCACTCGCGGGAGCGGTCGTGGCCGAGACCGCGGTCTCGGTCGCCTCGACGGCGAGGGCGTACGTGCCGTTCTCGGCGATCGCGGTGCCGCTCAGCTCCGCCGAGACCGACGCCGCGGCGCTCGTCACCGTCGCGACGGTGAGGCCCGATGCGACGTCGTACACGCGATACGCGATCGCGGTGGAGTCGGCCCGATTGGCCGGAGCACTCCACGTCAGCCGGATGTCGCGCCCACCATCGCGCGCGCACTGCGGCGCACCGGTCGCCGCCAGCCGATACGTGGCCTGCGTGAACGCCGCGCCCGTCGCCGACGTCGACCAGTTCGCACCGACGGCGCCGGTCACGCTCAGCGTCGCCGTCGCGTCCAGGCCTTGGAGCTCGGCATTCGTGCCGCCGTCGATCTGCGTCGAGAGGCACACCGTCACCGCGGCCCCGGCGGCAAGCGTGCGCGCCGCGGCGGGCAGAGCCGGAACGGGGTCGGCCAGCGTCGTCACGACCGCGTCGGCGGGAGCCGCGCCTGCGCACGTGCCGACCCACAGCCGCAGCACCGTCTTCTGCGCGAGCGCCGCACTGCCGGTCACCTGGTTGTGCAGCACGTACGACAGCGGGGCGCCACCGGTGTTGGTGAGCCTCAGCTGCCCGGCAGCGGCGGACGAGCGACTGCCGGCGTATCGGTACGTCGTGGCAAGAGCACCGGACGGGACCAGCGTGGTCGCGACGGTCGTCGAGGAGACGGATGCCGCCACCGACGCACTCGCGATCCACGCGGCCGCGGCCCCACCCGCCCCGCCGAGCACAGCGAGCGTCACGAGCGCGGCGATCGCGGCGGCCATGCGGCGGCGGTTCATCGGGGCACCTGCATTCCGGAGACGGTGAGGGTGAGGACGGACGCGGCGCTCCCGGCGGCACCCGCCGGCGCGTCGTGCGGCAGACCGACGCCGACGCAGACGATCTGCGAAGCGCCGGGCGCAAGCGTGACCTGCAGGTCGGCGCCGGCGGCTCCCACGCGCGTGCTGACCGCCGCGGGCACCGCACCGGCGGTGCACGCGGCACCCGAGGCGGCGGCCCCCGCCGTGACCAGGACGGCCGTCGTGAAGGCGGTCGCGCCGGCGGAGCTCGTGACCGGGTCGAGGGTGAGGGCCAGGGGCACCGTGCCGGTGTTGCGCACCGTGGTCGGCGCGAAGACGGTACGGCCCGGGTAGAGATTCGCTGCCGAGAGCGAGAGCGGCGTCGCGGTCAGACCGGCGGAACCCGCCTGCAGCGTGACCGCCGACGCCACCGGCGTCGCCGCCGTCCAGACAGCGAACGTGCCGCCCCCGGCGAGCACCCCGAGGACGGTCGCACCGGCCGCGCCCAGCGCGCCGAGCAGCAGCCGCCGGGGCGCCGGCGCACGACGGGCGTCGCGCGATGCGGCGGGGCGGCGGGTGCTGCGCATGGCGGGCTCCTCGGGTCGATGCGGGTGGGGGCCACCGATGTGACCCGCGGGCTCGCCTCCCGGAGGCGAGCCCGGCTCGGTCAGTCGATGTTCTGCGTGAGGCTGACGGTCAGCGCGTCGAGCGTGACGGCGCCGTTCATCGCGTCGTTGTTGCCGCCGGCGACGTCGCCGGCGGGGAACTCGATGCGCACCGTGACCGTGACGTCCTGGCTGATCACGCCGGCGCCCGGCGTGACGGTGAATGTCGGCCCGGTGCCGCTGATGCCGGGTCCCGAGGCGGTGAGCTCCGCCGAGTCGTCGAGGTAGCCGGCGAGCGCCCGGTCGGCGTCGTTGCCGGAGTCGGCGGGAGCGATCGACGAATCGGTCAGGGCGAGCGTCGCGCTGAGGCTGTCACCCTCGGCGCCCACCTTCATCGTCTCGGTGTAGATGAGCACATCGCCGGGCACGATCGCGTAGTCGGCGATGGAGATCGGCGCACCGTTCGCCGTCCACGAGCCGCCGGCCGACGACGGCTCGACCACGAGGTTGCCCGAGACGATCGACGCGCCCTGGGTCTGGGTCGACGAGTTCCAGGTGGCGAACGTGCCCGCGCCGCCGAGGAGCAGGACGACACCGGCGGTGGTGGCGATGGAGGCCTTGACGATCTTGTTCATGGGAGTGTCCTTTCGCGGGAGGACCCGCTTCTGTGTGGAGTCAGCGTGCCGGCGGTTCGGCGGCCGGTGATCCGATCGCTCCTCGAGCACGGTGAAAGTCTCGACGGCGCGTCGCAACGTCTCACCGAGTCGCCGCGAGCGCTCTCGCAAGGCATCCGCAAGATCGCCGCGACGATGGGACCGGTCCCACGGGAAGCGCAAGATCAGCGCAAGAAGGTCCCGACTTGACGGCGCGCCGGCGCGCGGGATGCTATGGCCGACGTGTCAGAGGGACTCGACGTGTCAGGCGGGAGGATCCTCGCCGCAGAGGAGCGGCAGGTACGACGTCGGCAGGGAACGCGTCGAGTCGTCGGTGTAAGTCGCGACAGCGGTCACGCGGGTGGGGACTCCCACCAGGTAGAGGAACCTCTCCTCGGTCGTCGTGTCGAACGCGGGCGGGGTGAGGATGACGGGGATCGACCCCTCGAGGATCTCGCCGTCGACCTCGGCCTGGAACCACACGTCCATCTGCACCGACACGATGCCCGTCGTGTCACCGACGAGCCAGCCCCGGATCTGGCAGCCGATCCCTCCCCCGGCACCTCGGCCCTCACCCCACTCCATGTATGCGGTGGGAACGCCGACCGCCCAGGGCACCGGGGTCTTCCCCTTCGCGGAGTACGCCACACAGGCACCCTGCGACTCGAACGCCACCCCCGGCGTCTCGGCGGGAGCGAGAGTGGACCACCCGCCCTTCTGACAGGCCTTCGCGCCTTCCGAATTGCCGCCCTTGGCACCGACCAGCGGTGCGGCGAGCACCAGCGCGGCGAGCAGGGCGAGAAGGACCAGCAGCGGACGGTACCCCAGACGCACAGCGAACACGATCAACCCCCAGCGACTCCGTTGACGGCGGGTCCGGCCGCCTTTCCCCAGCAGCGGCCGAAACGGGCTCTGGGCCAGAGAGTATGCCCGCGTCCGGCGCCGCACAAGACACCCGCACGACCGACGCCATGCCCGCGGGATCCCTCATCCCTGCACCGTCCGCCGGGTTGCGGTGTCCGACGTCGTCAGCTCGCGACGTCGCGCATCGCGACCGGGAGCTCCCGCGCCAGCTCGCGGGCCAGGAATCCCAGGCCCAGGCGCGCGCCCAGCAGCCGGCCGGCGCGACCGTGCACCCACGCGGCCCACACCGCCGCGCGGGCCGGCTCGATGCCCCGCGCCGCGAATCCGGTGATCGCCCCCGCGAGCACGTCGCCGCTGCCCGACGTGCCGAGCCCCGCATCGCCCTCGTCGACACGCCAGGTGCGTCCATCCGGATCGGCGACCGTGCCGTAGCAGTTCACCACCGCGTCGAACCGGCGCGCGATCTCGCGGACGTCGCCCTCATGGTCGTCGAGGCCACGGCCCAGCAGGATGCCGGCCTCCTCCTTGTTCGGATTCAGCACGAGCGTCCCCGGCAGCGCCGCGCGGTCGACGTCGCCGAGCACCCCGAGCGCGAACGCGTCGAGCACCAGCACCTCCGGCCCCACCGCGGCGACGGCGAGCAGAGTGGCGCGGGTCTCGTCGGGATCGGAGAATCCGGGTCCCAGGAGCACGGCGTCCGCCGACGCGATCTGCTCACGCAGGTCGCCTTCGAGCGGCTCGTCCGCCGCATCCGGAAGGGCGAGGATCCCGGCCTCGGGCAGAGCGATCCCGACCTGCGCGTCGATGGACTGCGGCACCGCGAGCGCCACGCGCCCGGCGCCGACACGGAGCGCGGCCTCGCCCGCGAGCAGCACCGCGCCCGGCGACGTGCGCGACCCGCCGACGACGACCACGTCTCCGCGCGACTTCTTGGAGTCGCCCGGGTCGGGCAGGCCCCAGCCGCGCAGCAGCGACTCGGTGACCCGCTCAGGCCGGCTCGACATCGGGGCTTCCGGGGTGGGCGGTGACGTCGGCTCCCTCGCGCTGAAGATGGGCGACGTCGGAGAAGTCGATGAGCTCCCACCCGTCCGCTCCTCGGACGAGGTGCGTGACCGACGCGTTGAGCACGGTGTGGTCGTCGGCGAACGCCAGCAGCTCGTCCTCCCTGAGTCCCCGCAGCACATACAGCAGCAGCATCACGACGGCGTCGTGCGCCACCAGCACGACGCGTTCGCCCGGACCCGCCAGCGCCTCGCGCAGGAACGAACGCAGCCGCAGCGCCACGTCGGCCCACGATTCGCCGCCGGGCGGCCGGTGGTAGAACTTGCCGAGGTGCTTGCGCCGGGCCATCTCTTCGGGGTGACGCCGGACGACACCCGTCCTGGTGAGGAGATCCAGGATGCCGAGCTCCCGGTCGCGCAGCCGCTCGTCCACGACCACCGCACCGTCGCCACCGGAGGCCTCGAGCGCGATCTCCAGCGTCTCGCGCGCCCTCCGGTACGGCGACACCCAGAACGCGTCGACGCTTCCCCGGTGGCCCTGCAGCCACCCGCCGAGCGCGGCCGCCTGGTCGCGACCGGTGTCGGACAGCGGAACGTCGGCATCGCGCTCATCCAGGGGGATGACCTCCAGCCCCTCGATCTCGGCTCGCGTCGCGGCGACGTTGCCGATGCTCTCCCCGTGCCGGACCAACCAGAGCTCTCTGACCGTCATGGCTTCAGGCTAGGGAGAACAGCCGCCGCGGGCACCCTGTTGACAAGGTGCCCGCGGCGCTCAGGGGGAGAGCTCAGTCGTCGTCGTCGGTGCCCGACGCCACGACGGCGAACTGCGCGTCCAGGTCGATCTCGACGAACTGCCCGCCGGCGGTGAGGACGGTCACATCCCACGGCGAGGTGCTGTCGTCGTCGGCCTCGATCTCGACGATGCGGCCATCGGCCTCGGCGAGCGCGGCATCCACGATCGATGCGATGGCGGCGGCATCGAGCACGTTCTGCGGCGCGGTGTCGTCGGAGTCGGCCTGCTCGGTGGAGATGACGGATGCCTCGCCCGCCGCGTCGACCCGCACCTCGGTCTCGGCACCGTCCGACGCCTCGAGCGACACCTCGGCGCCGCCGTCGCGCTTCAGGTCGATCGAGACCGGCTCGCCCTCGCCCGCCGCGGCTGCGGCCTCGACCATCGCGACGATGTCGTCGGCCGACGAGGTGCCGAGGTTCGACAGGTCGCCGGAGGCGCTGTCGTCGCTCGCGTCGTCACCGTCCGGCTGGTCGTCGACGTCGTCGGCGTCGTCGGCGTCGTCGTCGCTCGCAGACGACGTGTCGCCGACCTCGTCGGCGATCGCCGCGCCCACGGCGATCCCGCCGCCGGTGACGAGCGCGGCGGCCAGCACGGCGCCACCGGCGATCAGGAGGCCCCGGTTGCGGCGGCGCTTCGGTGCGTCGGCGGCGGCAGCAGGGGTGGCCGCCATCGCGTCGGCGCGGGCCGCGTCGACGCGCTCCGCGTCATGCGGCTGCGGCTGGGGGGCGGTGGGGGAAGTCTCGGGGGTGCGGTTCGTGTCATCCATGTCTCGATGGTGCCGACCGGGTGCTGAAGCACACCTGAAGCCTGCTGAAGCCGCGTTCAGGGAGCCGTCGGCAGCACGACGGTGAACCGCGCGCCGCCGAGCGGCGAGTCTTCGACCCGCACCGACCCGCCCTCTGCCTCCGCCACTGCGCGCACGATCGCCAGGCCCAGCCCGCTGCCGCCGGCGTCGCGCGCCCGGGCCTCGTCGAGCCGCACGAACCGCTCGAAGACGCGTTCGCGCTCGGCGACCGGCACCCCGGCACCGTCGTCGTCGACGGTCAGCTGCACGTGCCCGTCGCGTTCGGCGACGCCGACGGCCACCGCTGACCGCGCGTGCCGGGCCGCATTGTCGGCGAGGTTGCGCACCAGCTGACCGAGCAGGCGCACATCCCCGCGCACCCGCGCGGCGCGGATGCCCGACCCGTCCGCCGCCACCCCGGCGGCGCGCAGCCGCTTCACCTCGGCGAGCGCGAGGTCGTCGAGATCGACCGACTCCGCGCGCAGCGGCGCGCGCTCGTCCAGCTTCGTCAGCAGCAGCAGCGCATCGACGAGCCCTTGCATCCGCAGTCCCTCGTCGTGCACCACGCCTGCCAGATCGTCGACGGAGGTCGCGTCCGGATGCAGCTGCGCCAGCTCGGCGTGCTGGCGGATCGTCGCGAGCGGCGAACGCAGCTCGTGGGAGGCATCCGACACGAACCGCCGTTGCGCGGTGGCCGAGGCATCCAGCCGGTCCAGCATGCGGTTCATCGTCCCGGCGAGCGCGGCGATCTCGTCGCCCGAGGGCGGCACCGCGACCCGGCGGTCGAGCCGGTCGGCGGTGATGTCGTCCACCTCGGCCCGGATGCGGGCGACCGGGCGCAGCGCCCGGCCCACCACCCACCACGTGATCGCGGCGACCAGCGCCACGACTCCGGCGACGGCGACCGCGAGGAGCAGCGCGACGGTGGCGAGCGTGCCCTGGTCGTCCTCGACCGGGGCGGCGAGGAGGAGCGTTCCGTCGTCGAGGTCCTCTCGCACGACGATCATCGGCTCGCCGTCGTAGGTGATGGCGGCGCCGTCGTCGTCGGGCAGGTCGCCGCTGTCGGCCTCCTCCGAGACCGCGACGATGCGGCCGTCGTCGTCACGCACCTGCACGATGTCGTCTTCGAGCTCGGTCACCGCCGCGAGCCCTTCGTCGTCGACGCGGGTCGCGAGCTGCTCGGCGCGGGTCTCGGCGGCGCGCACGGCGGCGTCGCGGACGCTCGCCGCGAGGATGCCGTAGAACGCCAGCGCCCCCACGACGAGAGCGGCGGCGACGACCAGCGTGGCGGCGGCCGTGATGCGGGTGCGGAGGGACCGCCGTCGCTCAGCCACCGTCGGCCGCCAGTCGGTACCCCGCACCGCGCACGGTCTCGATGGCGGCGCGCCCGAACGGCCGGTCGACCTTGCGCCGGAGGTGCCCCACGTACACCTCGACGATGTTCGGGTCGCCCTCGAAGTCGTCGTTCCACACGCCCGCGATGAGGTCGCGCTTGGACAGCACCTGGCCGCGGTGGCGCATCAGGTGCTCGAGCACCGAGAACTCCCGCGAGGTCAGCTCGATCTCGGCCTCGCCCCGCCACGCCCGGCGTGCGCCCGGGTCGAGCCGGAGGTCGCCCGCCTCGAGCACGGTCGGTCGCTCGATCCCCCCGCGTCGTATCAGCGCCCGCAGCCGCGCGACGAGCACCGCGAATGAGAACGGCTTGGTGACGTAGTCGTCGGCCCCCGTCTCGAGCGCCTCGACCTGATCCCACTCGCCGTCCTTCGCGGTGAGCATCAGCACCGGCGTCCAGTTCTCCTCCGCGCGCAGCGCCTCGCAGACCTTCCACCCGCTCATGCCCGGCATCATCAGGTCGAGCACGATCGCGTCGTACGCGGTCTCGCGAGCCCGCCACAGGCCGTCCACGCCGTTGTGCGCGACATCCACGCCGAAGCCCTCGGCTTCCAGACCGCGACGGATGCCGTCGGCCAGGCGCACCTCGTCATCCACCACCAGAATCCGCATCGGGTCCAGTCTGGCCCGCGGCGCCTGAATCCGCCCTGAAGCCGTGATCAGTCGTCGTCGCCGCCGTCGTTGTCGCCGCGCCCCGGGCCGCCCTTCCGCTCCTCCTCGACCTGCCGGCGCTGCTCCGCTTCGAGCTTCTTCTGCTCCCGCTCGGCCTTCTTCTGGGCCTCTTCCGCAAGTTTCTGAGCGCGCTCGGCGTCCCTGCGCTGCTCCTCGGTGACGCCCGGATCGACGACCACGTCCTTCCCGGTGTCTTCGGCAGGCGGCGACGGCTCGGCGGGCACCGTCAACGCCGGCTCCGGCGACTCCTGGGGACCGTTCACCGCCGAGATCCCGAACACCGTCGCGAGCGCCACGAGGGCTGCGGCCAGTCCGGCACCCGCGAGGGCGACGAGGCGCTTCCGGCGCCGCTCCCGGTCCGGCGCGGCCGCGCGGCTCCCCCATCCCGCGGGACGGGCCGGAGCGGATGCCGCGCCCCCGGCGACGCCCGGGACACCGCCCACGGCTCCCGCGCCCACGGCTCCAGCCGCTCCGTGCGCTCCCGCCGCTCCTGCCGCGCTCACGGCTCCCGGTCGCGCCGCTCCCGCCGCTCCCGCCGCTCCGGCCGCCGCGCCCACCGCTACCGCGGGTGCGGCTCCCGGGAGCGGAGCCACGAGCGTGGGCGCCGTCAGCGGAACCGTCGCCGCCGTGTGCGCGGCCGACGCGCGGTGGGGAGGCATCCGCTCGATCAGCTTCCCGACCGCGGCGGCGACCTCCGCGGCCGTCGGCCGATCACCCGGCTCGACGCTGATCATGCGCGAGAGCAGCTGCATCCACCCCGGGCCCAGGGACTCGGGCACCGTGGGCGGCGTCTCCAGCCGCGCCACCGCGGCGGCCATTCCCGCACCGCGGGGATGCACCCGCTCGCCGGTGAGCGACTCGAGGAGCACCAGACCGAGCGAGTAGATGTCGGACGCCGCCGCCGGGTCCCCACCGCGGACCTGCTCGGGCGCGAGGTAGGCGACGGTGCCGATCACGAGGCCGGGCGAGGTCAGCCGCGACGCGTCGAGGAGGTAGGCGATGCCGAAATCGGCGAGCTTGGCGCGCGGCCGGGCGCCGGGGATCTGGGGAGGGCTCAGCAGCACGTTGGAGGGCTTGATGTCGCGGTGCACGATGCCCGCCCGGTGCACGACGTGCAGCGCTTCGGCCAGCTCGGTAGCGAGGTGCGCGACGATATGAGGTGGCAGCGCGCCGGCCTCGAGACGCTTCGCGAGAGTCGGGCCCTTCACGAACTCCATCGCGAGGTACTCCGGCCGGCCGGGCTCGAGCCGTGCGTCATAGAGCGTGACGAGGGACGGATGATTGAGCGAGGCGAGCACCGTCATCTCGCTGCGGGCACGTTCGGAGGACGCGCCGTCGACACCGGGTCGGATGAGCTTGATCGCCACCGTCCGGCCGAGGACCACGTCCTCGGCGCGGTACACACGGGCCATGCCGCCCTCGCCGACGCACTCGCCCAGCCGATAGCGTCCGTCGAGCAGCGCAGCGGTCTCGTCGCTCTCCGCGGGTGTCATCCGCCCTCCCTGTCACGGCGCCGGCGCGCCGGCACTCTCTCGAACCTAGCCGCCCTCGTCGAGCGGAACCGTCCCCTTGACGGCCGGGCGAAACTCCACCGATCGGGCCGTGCAGGTGCCTTCGCACGCGTGCGCCCGCACTTCCGGCGAGATTCCGTGGAGTTCTGCGGCGGGCGGAAGACCCGGCGTATCGATCGGGTGGTGTCTCGTCAACCCCCGTGCCGGGCCCCGCCCCGTCTGCGAGCCTTCGAAGGCACCACACGGGAGACGACGATGACCGACCTGCTGCCGCGCACCTCGCCGGCCCCCTTCGCCGCGCGCGGGCACCTGAGCGAGCGGCTGCTCGCGATACTGACCTCCGAGCCCGACGACGCCCCCCTCGACGGGCTCGTCCAGGCGGCCGACGCGGCCCTCGAGACCTCCGACGTGCTGCACGACGACGACGTGCAGCTCGCGCTCTTCCTCCTCTATGCGCCGGCGTACGGATCGGTTCCCGCGCTGGACGCGGAATGGGAGTGGCATCCGACGCTCATCGCCGTCCGCCGACGCCTCGAGCGGGCGATGGAGGCGCAGCTGCGCGCCCTCGTGCCGATGCCCGAACTCCCCGAGCCGACGCAGGATGCCGTCGCGCGGCTGCTGTTCGAGATGACTGCGCCGACCCCTGCGCCCAGCGCCTCGCGCTTCGTCGCGAAGAAGGCCGATCGCGCGCAGCTCGACGAGTTCCTCATCATCAAGAGCATCTACACGCTGCGCGAGGCCGACCCGCACTCGTGGGCGATCCCGCGGCTCACCGGGCGGCCGAAGGCTGCGCTCGTCGAGATCCAGGCAGACGAGTACGGCGGCGGCGATCCCGGGCGCGTGCACGCCGCGATCTTCGCGCAGACGATGCGCGGCTGCGGCCTCGACGACACGTACGGCGCCTACGTCGACCGGGTGCCCGCGATCGTGCTGGCGGCGCACAACATGATGTCGATGTTCGGACTCAGCCGCCGGCTCGTCGGTGCCACCGTCGGCCACCTGGCCGCGTTCGAGATGACCTCGTCGCTGCCCAACCGCTCGTACGGCGACGGCTTCCGGCGCCACGGCTTCGGCGAGGACGTCACCTGGTACTTCGACGAGCACGTCGAAGCCGATGCCGTGCACGAGCAGATCGCGGGGCGCGATCTCGCCGGCGCCCTCGCCGAAGACGAGCCCGGCCTGCTCGCCGATATCGTGTTCGGCGCCGCCGCGTGCCTCGCGGTCGACGATCTCGTGGGCGCCCACGTGCTCGACGCCTGGACGGCCGGTCGCAGCGCGCTGCGGGAGCCGGTCGCGATCGGGGAGTGAGCGGATGCCGCCCCCCGAAGCCCTCGAATACGTGCTGCCGCTGCGGTGGGAGACGGATGAGGGCCTCGACGAGCTGACCACCTACCTGCGGCGCCTCGCCGGCTGGGCGGACGTGACCGTGGTCGACGGATCGCCGGCTCCCCTCTTCGACCGGCACCACCGGGCATGGAGCGTCGTGCGGCACATCGCGCCCGAGCGCCCGGGAGCCAACGGCAAGGCCCGCGGCGCCATGACGGGCATCGACCACAGCCGGCACGAGCGCATCGTGATCGCCGACGACGACGTCCGCTACTCCCGCGACGAGCTGCGGCGGGTGAGCGCGCTCCTCGACGAGGCGGACTTCGTGCGCCCGCAGAACGTCTTCCGCCCGCTGCCGTGGCACGCGCGGTGGGACACCGGGCGCACCCTCCTCAATCGCGCACTCGGCGGCGACTACTCGGGCACGGTCGCGCTGCGCCGGTCGGCGCTGCGCGGCCGCGCGTACGACACCGACGTGCTGTTCGAGAACCTCCAGCTCGAGCGCACCGTGCGCGCCCTCGGTGGGCGGATCCTCGTCGCCGACGACCTGTTCGTGGCGAGGCATCCGCCCACCGTCGGCCGGTTCCTCGAGCAGCGGGTGCGGCAGGCGTACGACGACTTCGCGCAGCCGGTGCGCCTCGTCCGCGAGCTGCTGGTGCTGCCGGCGGCGGTGCGGGCGATCGCCCGCGGCAGGTGGCTCGCCCTGGCAGGCGGCGTCGTCGCGGTGGTCGTTCTGGCGGAGGCAGGCCGGCGGCGGGCGGGCGGCACCACGGCGTTCGCGCCGACCGCGGCGCTGTGGGCGCCCCTCTGGCTCGCGGAGCGGGCGGTCACCGTGTGGCTGGCGGTCGCCCTGCGGCTCCGCGGCGGCGTGAGGTACCGCGACAGCCGCCTGGCGCGTGCGGCGTCCTCGGTGCGCAGCCTGAGGCGAGCGGCGGATGCCGCCACCGCCGCCGACCCGTCGCCCGAGGCATCCGTCACGAAGGAGGATCCCCATGTCCGAGCCGCGTGAGGCCGTGACCATCACCCCGTACCCCGATGGCCCGCTCGTCGTGCGCGGCCCTGCTCAGCTCATCGACGAGCACGGCGAGCCGATCGCGCGCAGCCGGCGGACGGTGGCGCTGTGCCGGTGCGGGGCATCCGCGATCAAGCCCTGGTGCGACGGAACGCACAAGCTCTCGGGCTTCCGCACCGGCGGCCCTGACGTCTGACGCCCGGCTCGGGTGGCACGACACGCCGCAACGTCGCGCGCGAAGCGACCACTCGCGCCAACCCAACGCCGCGCCGCCTCGGCGCGGCGCCGCTCACCTGGCACAACACGCCGCGACGCCCCGCTCGAAGCGACACATTGCGCCTACCCAAGCGCCACCGCGCCGGCGCCGCACCCCGGCTGCTCACGCCTCGGACTCGAGCATCTCGCGCGGCGAGCGTCCCTTCGGCTGCGTCGGCGCGGGGCCGGGGTCGGCGAGCGCGGGCGTCCGAAGACGCAGCGGAGCGCCGGCGTGCACCTCGACCTCCTCGCCGAAGTGGCGGAAGCGCAGCGGCCCCTCACCCTGCACGAGTGCGTAGGTCGCGGCATCCGTCTCCACCTCCACGCGCAGCACCGCGTCGCCGATGCGCACGCCGAATCCCAGTCCGCTGATCGGCTCGCCCAGCCGCGGCGCGAACTCGAGCCCGTCGGGTCCGTCCTTCATGCCGCCGAGGCCCGACACCACCGCCGTCCAGACGCCGGCGAGGGCGGCGATGTGCAGCCCGTCGTCGATGTCGTCGCGCAGGTCGTCGAGGTCGATGGTCGCCGCCTCGGTGAGGTAGTCGATCGCGAGGTCGAGGTGCCCCACCCACGCCGCCACCACCGACTGCGTCGCCGACGAGAGCGACGAGTCGCGCACGGTGAGCTCCTCGTAGTACGCGAACGCCCGCGCCATCTCGTCGTGGGTGAAGCACTCGTGGTGGAACTGCAGCGCCAGCACGAGGTCGGCCTGCTTGAGCACCTGCTTGCGGTAGAGGTCGAAGTACGGGAAATGGTCCTGCAGCGGGTACTGCTCGGACGACGTGCCCTCGAAGTCCCACCGCTCGAGCCGCGTGAACCCGGCGGACTGCTCGTGCACGTTCCGGCGCTCGTCGAACGGCACGGCCACGGCGTCGGCCGTGACGTCCCAGACGCCGATCTCCTCGTCGGTCACCCCGAGCCGACGCGCCTGTTCCGGATGCCGCCGCGCGGCCTCGGCGGCGCCCCGCAGGTTGCTCTGGGCGGCGAGATTGGTGAAGGTGTTGTCATCGACGAGCGCGGAGTACTCGTCCGGACCGGTGATCCCGTCGATGTGGAAGACGCCCTCGTCGTCCCACCGGCCGAGTGCCGCCCACAGCCGCGCGGTCTCGACGAGGATCTCGACGCCGACCTCGCGCTCGAAGTCGACGTCGCCGGTCGCCCGCACGTGGCGGATCACGGCGGCGGCGATGTCGGCGTTGATGTGGAAGGCGACGGTGCCGGCCGGCCAGTACCCCGAGCATTCCGGTCCGCTGATGGTGCGCCACGGGAACGCCGCCCCGGCCAGATGCAGGTGCTCCGCCCGGCGCCGGGCGTGGTGCAGCGTCGACTGCCGCCAGCGCAGCGCGTCGGCTGCGGCATCCGGGAGCGTGTAGGTGAGCACGGGCAGCACGAAGGCTTCGGCATCCCAGAACGTGTGCCCCTCGTATCCGGGGCCGGTGAGCCCCTTGCCGGGGATCGACCGCACCTCGGCGCGCGCCGCCGCCTGCAGCACCTGGAACTGGGCGAACCGCACCGCCTGCTGCAGGCGGGCCGAGCCGTCGATCCGCACGTCGGCGACGTCCCAGTACTCGTCGAGGCGCGCCCGCTGCTCCGCGGCCAGCCCCTCCCACCCGAGGCCCGCGGCGGTCGACACCGCGGCCTCCGCGCGGTCGCGGAGCGCGGCATCCTGCAACGCCTCCGACCACTCGTGGGCGACCACTTTCACGATGCGGATGCCGTCACCCGGCGCCAGCCGCGCCGTCACGGTCGCGCGTGCGACGTCGTCGTCCGCGTCGATCTCGCACGAGGCATCCGCGCCGGTGATCTCGTGAGCCATCGCGACCGCCACGTGGACGCCGCTGCGGCGGGTTCGGTACATGACCGTGGCCCCGGTCTGCGAGACGGTGTGGCCGACCGGCTCGTAGGGCCGCTCGAGCGGCGCCATGACGCGCTCGTCGGGATGCACCGGCGGCAGCGGCTCGTTCGCGACGATCTCCGACAGCACCGTCACCTCCACGGGCCCGCTCAGTGCGGTGACGCGGTAGTCGATGGCGGCGACGGCGCGGTGGGTGAGCGAGACGAGTCGCGTGGACTGCACGCGCACGCTCTGACCGGCCGGGGAGGTCCACTCGACCTCGCGGGTGAGAGTGCCCGCGCGGAAGTCCAGGTACTGCTCGTGGCGATGGAGGCGGCCCTCGCGGATGTCGAAGGGCTCGTCGCCGACGAGCAGCCGGATCACCTTGCCGTCGGGCGCGTTGATGATGCTCTCGCCGACGTCGGGGTACCCGTAGCCGTCCTCGGCGTACGGCATCGGGTGCTCCTCGTAGAGGCCGTTGAGGTAGGCGCCGGGAACCTCGCACGGGTCGCCCTCGTCGAGCGTGCCGCGCCACCCGATGTGCCCGTTCGACAGCGAGAAGACCGATTCCCGTCGCGCCTGGCGCTCGGGATCCCACCCGGTCCAGCCGATGCCCCAGGCCGAGACGTCGAAGCGCGAGCGGTGGGGCATGCCGCCATTGTGCGGTGCGCCGGGAACCGGCGTGAAGCACTTGCATTCGGGCAGGGGCCGGGCTAGCGGCACGACGCGACTCCGGTTCGTGACGCCGCTGAGCTCGCGCCGACAGCCGGATCGTGACGAAGGCCGGCTCTCGACGTGCTAACGTGGAACGTTCCCCGTCCGGGGAAATGCGCGTCGCTCCCCCTCTGCCTCATCGTGGAGAAGCAGAACCAGACGCTCACCGCACAACCCGCAGCCGCATCTGCTCGCCGCTGCCCCCTTCTCCGCAGAGCTCCGCATCGTCGTGAGCTCGGATTCCTCGTGATGATCAGCACCTCCCTCCCTGCGCCCGACTGGCGCCAAGCCGACGACGGCGTCTTCGTGGCGACCGTCGCCGGCGAGTACGCCGGCTTCGTCGAGGTCGGCGCGCGAGGAGTGAGCGCCTTCAGCAGCCGCGCGGTCCCCCTGGGGACCCATGAGACCGTGGATGCCGCGCGCGCGGCGGTCGCGGCATCCCTCTCCGAGCCGGCAACGCGGCCCGCTCGCCTCCCTCGTCCGCTCCGCATTCGTCGGCGCGGCACCCCCGGTCGCTCCGGCGGCCCGAAAAGTAGAAGGAAAGACACGATGGCCACTGGCACCGTGAAATGGTTCAACTCCGAGAAGGGCTACGGCTTCATCGCTCCCGATGACGGCTCGGCCGACCTCTTCGCGCACTTCAGCGCGATCACCGGCAGCGGGTTCAAGGAACTCCGCGACGACCAGAAGGTCGAATTCGACGCCGAGCAGGGCCCCAAGGGCATGCAGGCGGCGAACATCCGCCCCCTCTGATCCGCTCCGCACCGCTCGGCTCGTCTCGCACGAGCCGGCGATCGGACTTCGGCGCCCGTCTCGCTTCGGCGAGGCGGGCGCTTCGTCGTCGGGCGCGGGCGCCGCGGCATGGCAGCCACCTGACCATCGCCCGTGAGTCGCGGCATATTCCCGCCGCCTCATACGGACCGACGTAGCCTGGGCACAGCGATGGGCAACCGCCTCTGGCTTCGAAACGGCCGCTGCGGTCCCCATCGGAAACGGTGTCATCATCTCCACATCCGTCCTCGAGCCCCGGCTCGGCCCCGTCCGTCAGACCTACGCCGGCACCGCGGAGTTCCCGCCCGTCGCCCGCGCCTACACCGAGGTGTCGCAGGTGGTGCGAGAGAGCGGCCTCCTCCGCCGCACCCCGTGGTTCTATGCCGCGGTCGGAGCGGCCATCGCGCTCGCCTTCGGCGGCGCCGTCACCGGCTTCATCCTCCTCGGCGACAGCTGGTTCCAGCTGCTCATCGCCGGAGCGCTGGGCATCCTGTTCACTCAGGTGGCGTTCCTCTCGCACGAGGCGGCCCACCGGCAGATCCTCGCCTCCGGGCCCGCCAACGACCGCCTCGCCCGGATCCTCGGCAACGGAGTCGTGGGCATGAGCTACTCGTGGTGGGCCACCAAGCACACCCGGCACCACGCCAACCCGAACCGCGTCGGAAAGGACCCCGACATCGAGGTCGACACGATCTCGTTCCTCGATGAGGACGCCGCTGAGGCCCGAGGCATCCGTCGCCTCATCACCCAGCGCCAGGGCTGGCTGTTCTTCCCGCTGCTGACGCTGGAGGGGCTGAACCTGCACTTCCTGGCGTTCCGGCACCTGTTCAGCCGCGACGAGGTCAAGGGGCGCTGGATCGAGCTGAGCATGCTCGCCGCGCGATTCGCCCTCATCTGGACGCCGGTGTTCGTCTTCCTGCCGCTCGGCATGGCGTTCGCCTTCCTCGGGGTGCAGCTCGCCGTCTTCGGCGTGTACATGGGCGCGTCGTTCGCGCCGAACCACAAGGGGATGCCGGTGATCGCCCGCGACGCGAAGCTCGACTTCTTCAGCAAGCAGGTGCGGACGTCGCGCAACGTGTCGGGCGGCTGGTGGGCGACGTGGCTCATGGGCGGGCTCAACTACCAGGTGGAGCACCACCTGTTCCCCAACATGCCGCGGCCGCACCTGGCCCGCGCCCGTGAGATCGTGCGCGACCACTGCCGCACGCTCGGCGTGCCGTACACCGAGACGACGCTCTGGCGCTCGTACGGCATCGTGATCGCGTACCTCAACCGCGTCGGCCTGGCTGCGCGGGACCCCTTCGACTGCCCCGCCGCCGGCACCTACCGACGGGTGTGAGGCGCGAAAGAGGGGTGGACGGCACAGCCGCCCACCCCTCTTTCTCAGTTCAGCTCACTCGCTGTCGTAGTGACGGTCGTGGTCGTGACCGTGGTCGTCACCGCCCAGCGGGCCGGCGAAGGTGTGCTCCGGTCCGGCGGGCGCGGGAACCGGGAAGTTGCCCGGGATCTTCACGCCCTTGACGCCGTTGACGCTCTCGGTCGAGGCCGCGTACGTCGAGACGGCGTAGGCGACGGCATCCGAGTTGACCTCGAGCGCGTGAACATCGATGTTGTCGATCGTGTCGCACGCCTGGTGGTAGCACGGGTCGAACCACTCACCCGCGGTGCCGCCCCAGATCGCCTCCTGCTGAGCCGTCTTGACCTGCTCGGCGCCGGTGAACAGGCCGCCCGACGGGATGCCGACCTCGATGAACTCGGAGTAGTCGCTGCGCCCGCTGAACGCCGAGTCGTCGTACGGCTCGCCCAGCAGCGTGTAGAACTCCTCGAAGGTCTGCTCGATGTCGGTCGACCCCTCCGGGACGACGACCGGGGCGACGAAGCTCGACTCATTCGCGTCGTAGATGCCGAAGTAGTAGTTCGGCGACCCGATCATGTCGAAGTTCAGGTACAGCGCGATCTCGGCGCGCTGCTCCGCGTTGAGCGACTGAACCCACTCGGTCGAGCCGATGAGCCCGAGCTCCTCGGCGCCCCACCAGGCGAAGCGCACCGTGTTCTGCGGCTTCGTCTTGGCCATCTGCTGAGCCACCTCGAGCAGCGCGGCCGAGCCGCTGCCGTTGTCGTTGATGCCGGGTCCTGCCGGCACCGAGTCGAGGTGGGCACCGGCCATCACGACGTTGGAGGCGTTCTTGCCCGCCAGCTCGCCGATGACGTTGTGGGAGGTCGCCTCGTAGAAGTCCACCTTGACCTGCGCCGTCGAACCGGGCGCCGCCAGTGCCACGCCGGCGTCGAATGACGTGCCGACGACCGGGATCGCGGCGGTGAATGCTCCCAGCGTCGGGTTCACCGGACCGAACCGGTCGCCGTCGCCGACGGAGTCGCCCTGGTTGAACAGGATGACGGCCTCGGCGCCCGCAGTCTGCGCGTTCTGCGCCTTCTGGCCGAACGGGCACGTGCCGCGCTGGATGAGTGCGATGTCGTTGGGTCCGGAGAAGTTCAGTCCGGCGAAGTCCGACTCCTCGCACCCGCTCGAGTTGGCCCGGTCGCCGGTGAGGTTGATGTCGACGGGGATGACGGTGCCGGTGACGTCTCCCTCGCCCGTCCCGGTGGCGTCATTGGCGACGTAGTCGGCGGCGACAGGAGTGAGCTGCCTGAGCACGATGTCGGCCGCGTCGTACGTGAACGGCACGACGTCAGCCGACCACCCTGCAGCTTCGAGCACGTCGACGACGTACTCCACGCTGGCGTCGTACCCGGGGGTCTGGTCGGCGCGCGTGCCGCCGTGGGCGTCGGCGATGGCCTGGAACGCCTGCAGGTGCTCGACGACTCCGTCGACGCGCACGCACTCCAGGAGCTTCTGCTGGGTGTTGTTGGTGCGGGAGTCGCAGCCCTTCTGGGCGGGTGCGGCGGTGGCGGGGGCGGTGGCGATGAGCGTCATGCTGACCATCACACCCATCACCCCCACAGTGCCGACGACTCGTTTCATGCTCTTCCCGCGTACCAGTGGGGATGTGGTCACGATCGGCTCCTTTGCCTATCTGTCAGTGGTGTTCTTTTGGACACCAACCTGAACGACGGTAGTCCGAAGAAGCTCGATCGGCTAGGGCTCGTGAGCAGGTCGGCGTCCTGACGCACGCGCTGCCGCCGGTCAGCCCCGGAAGAACTCGACGCCCAGGTCGGGGTGGTCGACGAACACCCCGTCGACACCGGCGTCGCGGATGACGCCCCACTCCGCCTCCCAGTCGCCGAACGCGGCGGGTCCGCCCCGCGTGCGGAACTGCCCGATCAGGAAGCGGTTCTCGGGCCGGCAGGTCCAGGTGTAGACGCGCAGGCCCCGCTCCTGCGCGTCGGCGACGACCCGCGACGGGCCGCTCGTCCGGCCGAGCCTGTCGGGCGCCAGGATCATGCGCTTGTCGACGCTGATGCCGTCGATCCGCCCGACCAGCGTGTCGAGACCGGCGGGCGCCGCGGTCTGCGCGTACGTCATCGCCGCCGCCCCGTGCGCGATCTGAAGGTCGAACGGGCGGCCCGACGCCTCGAGCAGGTACACGTACGTCGCTGGGATGCCGCGCTCCTGCAGGGCGAACAGCACGCTCGACTCGAACGCCTCGATCGTGAGCGGCAGCGCCCCCGTTGCCCAGCCCGCCTCCCGCAGCTCGGTGTCCACCAGCGCCGCGACGTCCCAGCCGAGGGAGGCGAAGTAGGTGGCGTGCTTGATCTCGAGCACGACGCCGATCTCACGACCATGCTCCAACGAGGCCTCGCGGGCGGCGTCGAGAACGTCGCACAGCCGCAGCACCGGCTGCTCGTCGTCGAAGCTCGCGCTCGCGGGGCGCAGGTCGGGGATGCGCTCACGGCACCGCAGCGTCGACAGCTCGTCCCACGTGAAGTCCTCGGTGAACCAGCCGGTCAGCGAGACGCCGTCCACGGACTTCGTGGTCCGGCGACCGGCGAACTCGGGGCGCTCGGCGACATCCGTCGTGCCCGAGATCTCGTTCTCGTGCCGCACGACGAGCACCCCGTCGCGGGAGACGACGATGTCGGGCTCCACGGCGTCCACACCGAGGGCGAACGCCAGGGCGTACGACGAGCGGGAGTGCTCGGGGCGATACCCGGGCGCGCCGCGATGGCCGATGACGAGCGGGGTCCGGCGCGGCACCGTCCCAGCCTAGCCACGCGCCCTTCGACGGGCTTCGGGCGGAGCGCCGCTGGGAGCGGGCAGAGCGGCGGAGGAGGCATCCGTTCATAGCCGTCTCACAGCGCGCGCCGCGACGGTCAGGACGGCCTTCGGATAATGTTGATCAACAGCATCGTGCTGGGATTTCCTTGACATTGGAGTGTGAGAGCAGTGGCCCTCAACAACCCCGCGTTCAACAACCCGGCCTTCCAGGACCCGAAGGCCGTTCAGACCTACCCCGGCGGTCCTCAGGCGGCGAACCTCGGCGGCCCGACGCAGTTCGCGACGGCACAGCGCGCGGGAACGGATGCCGCGGCCCAGGCGCAGCTCGAGGGCATGTACGCCGCCCCGTCCGCCGGTGCCGTCGAGACCGGTCGCATGTCGTACGAAGACACCATCTGGAAGACCGTCGGCCTGTTCGCGGTCCTCCTGGTCACCGCAGCCGTCGGCTGGGTGTGGACGATGGCCGGCGTCACCCCGGCCAATCCGAACCCGTCGATCCTTCCCTGGATGGTCGGCGCGCTGGGCGGCTTCGTGCTGTCGCTCGTCGTCATCTTCGGCTCGCGCAAGAAGGTGCGCCCGGGCCTGATCATCGCGTACGCCGCGTTCGAGGGCCTCTTCGTCGGCGGCATCTCGGCGTTCTTCGAGTTCATCTGGCCCGGCATCGTCGTGCAGGCGACCCTGGCCACGCTCTCGGTCGTCGGCGTGACGCTTGCCCTCTTCGCCAGCGGAAAGATCCGCGCCTCGAAGCGCGCGACCAAGATCTTCCTGATCGCGATGGTGGGCTACCTGGTGTTCTCGCTCATCAACATCGGCCTCATGCTGTTCAACGTCCCGATCGCCGGCGGCGCCTTCGGTCTGCTGAGCCAGGAGTTCATGGGCATCCCGCTGGGCCTCATCATCGGCGTGCTCGTCGTCATCATGGCCGCGTACTCGCTGGTGCTGGACTTCGATCAGGTGCAGCAGGGCGTCCGCAACGGCGCGCCGCGCCAGTACGCCTGGCTCGGGGCGTTCGGCATCATGGTGACCGTCGTCTGGCTGTACGTCGAGATCCTGCGCATCCTCGCGATCCTGCGCGGGAGCGAGTGACCTCACACCGCTGAAGAGGGCCGTCCCGCGAGGGGCGGCCCTCTCTCGTTTGCGGTGAGGGCTTTCCGGCACGCCCCGTGAGGTCGCCTATAGTGGCGCCATGACCGCACCGCGGCGGGGCCCGCGCAGGATGGGGGCGACCGCCCTGTGGGGGATCGTCCTCGGTCTGGCGGTCTCGGTGGCCCCCGCTCCGGCGGCGATGGCCGAGCTCGGATACGCGCCGGCGGAGTGCTCCGTGGAGGTGCCCGACGAGCACGCCGGCCGCGTGTCGTGCGGCATCCTCACCGTTCCGGAAGGGCGCGGCGGTCCCGGCGATCCGGCGCGTGAGCTGCAGCTGCCCGTGATCACCGTGAAGAGCACCGCGGAAGCGCCGGCCGGCGACCCGCTGGTGTTCCCGACGTCCGGTGGCCCCGGCGCCGGAAGCATCTCGGCGCTGTGGTACTTCCTCGACCACGCCCGATGGGCCACCGACGAGCGCGATGTCATCATCGTCGAGCAGCGCGGCGACGGGGACGCCGAGCCCACGCTGGACTGCCCAGAGCTCGATACGGGAGCGGTCGCCCAGGACGGCCGACTGCCGACCGGCCCCGAGGCGGACGAGCAGCGCGCGACGCTGCTCGCCGAGTGCCGGGAGCGACTGGTCGCCGACGGGCTCGACCTCGCCGCGTACACCAGCGCCGCGAGCGTCGCCGACCTCGCCGACCTTCGCGCCGGGCTCGGCTACCAGCAGTGGAATCTGTACGGCGTCTCGTACGGCTCGCGCCTCGCGATGACGGCGATGCGGGACCGGCCGGACGGGCTGCGCGCGGTCGTGCTCGACGGCGTCTATCCCCCGAATGTGAATCGGTTCGAGCTCATGCCCGCTGCGCTGCGGGGATCGATCGACTGGCTGCTGGCCGCATGCGCCCGCGATGCCGACTGCGGCGAACGGTACCCGGATCTGGAGGCCGCCCTCGACCGGGTGCTCGAGCGCACCTCGCGGGAGCCGATCACCGTGACGGTGCGGCATCCGTCGACGGGCGGCCCGCTCGAGGTCGAGATCGCCGACGACGACATCATGCGCGGCCTCTTCGACGCGTTCTACGACGCCGGTACCGTGCGGATGCTGCCCTTCATCATCGATCGCCTCGATCAGGGTGATGACGCGGTGGTGCTGCCGCTGGCGCAGCGCCTCGTCGACAGCCGGGACGTGCTCAGCGAAGGGCTCTACCTGTCCATCGAGTGCGCCGAGGAGGTGCCGTTCAACGACCCCGCCCTCATCGAGGAGGCCACCTCGGCCGACCCCCTCCTCTCCCACTTCGCCGATTTCGGCCCCATCGCCGACGACTGCGCGGTCTGGAACGTCCCGGCGAGCGCCGCCGCCGAGAACCAGCCGGTCGCCAGCGCCGTCCCGACGCTCATCACGAGCGGTCAGTTCGACCCGGTGACCCCGAGCGCGTGGAGCGAGCTCGCCGCCGTGGGCCTCACGACGGCCTACCGTCACGAGTTCCCGGGTATGGGGCACGGGGCGGTGTGGGGCAACTGGTACGAGCCGTGCGCGGCGTCCGTGGCCGCGGCCTTCCTCCGCGACCCAGCGGTCGCGCCCGACACGTCGTGCATCGACGACGCCGAGCCGATCGACTTCCTCAGCGCCACCGACATCCACCCCACGACGGCGATCTACCGGCTCGACGCCGACGTCTTCCGCACCTCGAATCCTTGGCAGCTCGGCATCGCCGGGGTGACGGTGATCGGCCTGGTGCTGACCCTCCTCTACGCCGTGGGCTACGGGATCGCACGCCTGGTGCGGCGACGGCACGGCGAGGCGCCGGACGGCGCGGTGCTCACGGCGGGACTGGCGGCGGGAGCGAATCTGGGGTTCGTCGGAGCGCTGGCGCTGATCGTGCTGCGGACGGAGCCGCTGCTGCTCGGCTTCGGGCTTCCCGCCGGCGCATGGCCGATCGTGCTGCTGCCGCTGGTCGGCATCGCGTTCACCGTGATGCTGTGCGCGCTGCTGGTGCGCGCCGCGGTCACCCGGGAGGGCGCCGTCGGACACGTCGTCGCGCTGTGGGTCGCCGCAGCCGTCCTCGTGGTGTTCGCGGTGTGGGTGCTGGCACGCGGGCTGGTGGTGCTCTGACGCCGAAGCCCCCGGCGGGGGCGCGCCGGCCGTCAACCCCTGGCCGATGTCGCGAGGCGTCGCTAGCGTGGGCCGGGTGACGCCCGCCAAGTCGGAAGCAGAGATCCTCGAGATCGACGGCCACGAGGTGCGCGTCTCGAGCCCCGGCAAGATGGTGTTCCCCGAGCAGCGCCTCACCAAGCTCGACGTCGTGCGCTACTACCTCGCCGTCGCCGAAGGCGCGCTGCGCGGAGCGGGCGGGCGTCCCATGGTGCTCAAGCGCTTCCCGAAGGGGATCGACGCCGAGCCGTTCTTCCAGAAGCGCGTTCCCGAGAACCACCCCGACTTCATCGACACCACGACCCTGCACTACGCCCGCGGCACATCGGCCGAAGAGGCGGTGATCCGGGATGCCGCGGGCCTCGCGTGGATCGTGAACCTCGGCTGTCTCGACCTGAACCCGCACCCGGTCCGGGCGGAGGACCTCGACCACCCCGACGAGCTGCGCATCGACCTCGACCCGATGCCCGGCGTCGATTGGTCGCAGATCGTCGACGTCGCCTTCGTCGCCCGGGAGGTGCTGGATGAGGCCGGCCTCGTGGGCTGGCCGAAGACGAGCGGCTCGCGGGGCCTGCACATCCTGGTCCGCATCGCCCCGCAGTGGGACTACAAGCAGGTGCGGCTGGCGGCTGAGACCCTCGCGCGCGAGGTCGAGAACCGCGCGCCCGGTCTCGCGACCGCGCGCTGGTGGAAGGAGGAGCGCGGCGAGAGTGTGTTCGTCGACTTCAATCAGAACGCGAAAGACCGCACCGTGGCATCCGCGTACTCGATCCGTCCGCTCCCCGACGCCCGCGTCTCGACGCCGCTCGACTGGGACGAGGTGCGCGCGCGCCGGCCCGAGGAGTTCACCGCACTGACCGTTCCGCAGCGCTTCGCCGACCTCGGGGATCCGCACGCCGGCATCGACGACGCCGTGGGCACGCTCGACGGCCTTCTGCGGCTGGCCGAGAAGCTGGGGCCCGCAGAGAAGCCGCCGCGCGGCGGCGACGGGTCGGGCCGGCGCCAGTCCACCATGCCGCTCATCGAGGTCGCGCGCACCAAGACGAAGCCGGAGGCGACCGCAGCCCTAGACGAGTGGACGAGGCGGCATGCGGCGGTGGCCGCCCAGCTCCATCCCGCCGACGTGATGGTCGACGGGATGCGCGGCTCCAGCTCGCTCTGGTACCGCGTGCGTGTGAACCTGCAGCACGTGCCCGAGCCCGAGCGGCCGCCGCAGGAGGAGCTCATCGCCGACTACGACCCGTGGGAGGGGAAGGTCTGGCCCGGGCGGAGCTGACGCTCATGCCTCGGCGCGAAGGCCGGCCTCGAGGCGCTGCAGGCCGTATTCGAACGCCTCGTCGATGTCGCCGCCCAGCCGGAACGCCCCCGCCAGCTCCATGCTGACGAAGCCCGTCGCCCACGCCGTGACGAACCGGGCGGCGTCGAGCGCGCGCTCGTCGCCGACGACGGCCCGCACCGCGTCGATCACCGGAGCCGCCGCCCTGCCCATCTCGTCCGCGGCTCCGTCGACCGCGAACAGCAGGCGGTAGCCCTCCGGATGCTCGTGCGCGAACGCGCGGTAGGCCCGCGCGAGTGCGGAGAGGGACGAGTCGGATGCCGCGAGCCGCCCCGCGAGGTCGTCCGCTGTCGCCGCCGCCACGAGCAGCACGAGCGCGTCCCGGTCGCGCACGCGCTTGTACAGCGACGGCGCGCGGACGCCGACGCGATCGGCGACGGCCTGCATCGTGACGCGGGCGGGTCCCCCGCTCTCGAGCAGCGCCCGCCCTGCGGCGACGATGTCGGGCAGTGTCGTGCGATCCGGTGTCGGCATCGGTCCCCCTCATCGATGGCTATTGACAGAAGCCATGATAGCTACGTAGCATAGCCATGCACAAGAGGAGACATCATGCGACTCGGACCGAACCTGCACCGCATCGGCAACGACATCGTGGCGGCGTATCTCGTCGTGCTGCCGGAGGGCATCACGATCGTGGACGCCGGCCTGCCGGGCCATTGGGCGGATCTCGAGACCGAGCTGGCGGCCCTCGGCCGGTCGCTCGACGACGTCCGCGGCGTCGTGCTCACGCACGGCGACAGCGACCACCTCGGGTTCGCCGAGCGACTGCGGCGCGAGCGCGGGGTGCCGGTGTTCGTGCACGCCGCCGATGCGGATCGCGCGCGCGGCGGCGACAAGCCGAAGACCCCGCTCGGGCCGATGCGCCCCGCGCCGACGGCGGGCTTCTTCGCCTACGCGGTGCGCAAGCGCGGGTGGCGCACCACGTACCTGACCGACGTCGTCGAGGTGGCCGACGGCGCGGTGCTCGACCTGCCCGGCTCGCCGCGCGTGGTCGGGCTGCCCGGGCACTCCCCCGGCAGCGTCGCCGTCCACGTGCCGGCGGCACGGGCGGTGTTCGTCGGCGACGCGCTCACCACCCGCCACGTGCTGACCGGGCGCACCGGCCCGCAGCCGGCGCCGTTCACGGACGAGCCGGCCGAAGCCCTCGCGTCGCTGGACCGGCTGGCGGGCATCGACGCCGACTGGGTGCTGCCCGGTCACGGTGCGCCGTGGCACGGCTCGCCGGCCGACGCGGCGGCCGCCGTCCGGGCTGCGGCCTAGGTTCAGCGCGACGAGACCCCGGTGCGGCGCGAGGGACGCTCGACCGCTGCCCGCAGCGCGGCGACGAGCGCCGGGCGCACGGCGTCGGCGGCGAAGGCGGCCGCGGCCCGACGCGCCCGCACCGACAGCTCCGCGCGGCGGGCGTCGTCGCGCAGGAGGTCGATGATCGCCTCGGCGAGGGCGTCGACGACTCCCGGCGGCACGACGACGCCGGCGTCGCCGACCGCCTCGCGGGGGCCGTACCGGGCGTCGAACGAGACCACCGGAAGCCCGCGAGCCAGCGCTTCGGCGATCGACAGCCCCTGCCCCTCGAACGCCGTCGACGAGACGAACAGCGCGGAGCGGTCGAAGATCGCGTCGCGCTCGCCCGTCGGGCCGTGGAGGGTGACGGATGCCGCCACCCCCAGCTCCTCGATCAGCCGCTGCAGCTCGTCCCGCAGCGGCCCGTCCCCGTAGACGTCCAGCCGGGCGTCGGGCACGGCGGCCACGACCCGCGTCCAGGCGCGGATCGCGAGGTCGACGCGCTTCTGGGGAGCCAGCCGGTTCATCATGACGACCCGGCGCGGATCGCGCTCGGCGGCCGCGGGCGGCTCCGGCCCCAGGTCGATCGTGTTCGGCACGACGTGGAACGTGCCGGGGTCGCCGAAGCGCGCCGCGACCTCGTCCCGCTGCGACGCGGTCGGCCACAGCACGGCGTCGTAGCGGTCGACCGACGCGAGCCAGCGTCCCCACATCCCGACGACCGGCCGGTCGGGATCGTCGTGCGGTGCCGGCAGGTGGGAGTTGTGAACGGTGTGCACCAGGCGCACGCGCGGGTCGTCCCAGTCGACGAGCGCCTCGCCGATCTGGCGCGACTCGACGATCACCACGAGCAGGCGATCCGGGTCGCCCGCCGCCGCGCGCCGCTCATCGGCCACATGCGTGAGCCACGCGGTGTACAGCGCGCGGAAGCCCCGCAGCACCCGATCCCCGTCGGGGTCATGCACGACGATGGCGGTGTCGGTGAGGTGCCAGACGGGGTCGTCGCGGAGCACCGGAAGCGATACGGCCGGGCGGCCCGCGGCATCCGAGATCACGCGATACTCGACCCCCGCATCGGGCACATCACCCGCCGGCTCCCCGGCCGCGAACAGCCAGGACGGATCGGCGACGAGCTCGTCGAACAGATTCCGCGCCGAGGTCGTGCTCGGAAGCAGGCCGGCATCCACGAACGCCTGCCGCTGCGACGTGTGCACCTCGGGCGCTGCACCGTCCACGCTGAGCATCAGCGGATCGGCCGCGCCGGCCGACGCGAGCAGCCGCAGCCGCGTCGGCACCGCCACCGCGAACCCGCCGTCGAGGCCGAGGGCGATCCGGCTCCCGAGCAGCACGTAGTCGGCGTCGGGCAGGGCGTCGCGAGGCTCCGTCACCCGTCCATCCTTGCCCACGCGGACCGGACGACGGATGCCGCCGACCGAAGTCCGCGGCATCCCTCACTCACTCCCACTCGATGGTCCCCGGCGGCTTCGACGTGACGTCCAGCACGACGCGGTTGACCTCGCGCACCTCGTTGGTGATGCGGTTCGAGATGCGCGACAGCACGTCGTACGGCAGGCGCGTCCAGTCGGCGGTCATCGCGTCTTCCGACGAGACCGGCCGCAGCACGATGGGGTGGCCATAGGTACGACCGTCGCCCTGCACGCCCACCGACCGGACGTCTGCCAGCAGCACGACCGGGCACTGCCAGATCTCGCCGTCCAGGCCCGCCTTGGTCAGCTCCTCCCGAGCGATGGCGTCGGCATCACGCAGGATCTCGAGGCGGTCAGCGGTGACCTCACCCACGATCCGGATGCCGAGGCCGGGGCCCGGAAACGGCTGGCGGGCGACGATCGCCTCGGGGAGCCCGAGCTCGCGGCCGATCGCGCGCACCTCGTCCTTGAAGAGGGTGCGCAGCGGCTCGACGAGCTCGAACTGCAGGTCTTCGGGCAGGCCGCCGACGTTGTGGTGCGACTTGATGTTCGCGGTGCCCGTGCCGCCGCCGGACTCCACGACGTCGGGGTACAGCGTGCCCTGCACGAGGAACCGGATCGGGTCGCCCTCGGCTTCGGCCTCGGCGAGGAGGTCCGCCTGCACCTTCTCGAACGCGCGGATGAACTCGCGGCCGATGATCTTGCGCTTCTGCTCGGGGTCGCTGACTCCGGCGAGCGCGTTCAGGAACGTCTCGCGGGCGTCGACGGTGATCAGGCGCACGCCGGTCGAGGCGACGTAGTCGTTCTCGACCTGCTCGCGCTCGCCCTTGCGGAGCAGTCCGTGGTCGATGAACACCGCGACCAGCTGGTCGCCGACAGCCTCGTGCACGAGCGCCGTCGAGACGGCCGAGTCGACCCCTCCGGACAGCGCCGACAGCACGCGGCCGGAGCCGACCTGCTCGCGGATGCGCGCGACCTGCTCGGCGATGACGTTGCCGCTGTTCCAGTCCGCCGGGAGCCCGGCGGCCCGGTGCAGGAAGTTCTCGATGACGTTCTGTCCGTAGTCGGAGTGCTTGACCTCCGGATGCCACTGCACGCCGTACAGGCGACGCTCGTCGCTCCCGAACGCGGCGACGGGGGTCGCGCTCGTCGAGGCGAGCACGTCGAAGCCCTCCGGAGCGCGGGAGACCTGGTCGCCGTGGCTCATCCACACGTTCTGCTCGGTGGGCTGGCCGGCCAGCAGCACGCCGCCGTCACCGGTGACCGCGGCATCCGTCGCCCCGTACTCCCGCAGGCCGGTGTGCGCGACCTCGCCGCCGAGCGCCTGCGCCATCACCTGGAAGCCGTAGCAGATGCCGAGCGTCGGCACGTCGAGGTCGAAGACGCCGGTGTCGAGCGACGGGGCGCCGTCCTCGTACACCGACGACGGGCCGCCCGACAGGATGATGCCCACCGGGTTCTTCGCCGCGATGTCCTGCGCGGTCGCCGTGTGCGGGACGATCTCGCTGTAGACACCGGCCTCACGCACGCGGCGCGCGATCAGCTGCGCGTACTGGGCACCGAAGTCGACGACGAGGACGGGACGCTGGGAGGTCTCGGTCTGCTGGGTCAACGCTTGTTCTCCGTCGGGATGGCATGGGTGAGGGACGAGTGGCCGGCGCGGGAGTGCAGCTCCGCGTCCTCGCGGGACTGCAGGTAGGAGCGCACCTCGCGTGCGACCCGGGCCTCCATGAAGAACGACAGGAGCGGCACGATGCCGCCGAGGGCCAGCATGATGAAGCGGCCGAAGGGCCAGCGCATGAGGCTCCACACCCGGAAGCACGAGAACAGGTACACGACGTAGAACCAGCCGTGCGCCACGAGGATGGCCAGCGACAGGTTGAACCCGTCGCCCGTCGAGATCATCTCGCACTCATTGGTCATCGGCGCGAACAGCGACCACCACTGGCAGTCGGGACCGGCGATCACGGGCGCGAACCACAGGAAGCCGCCGGATCCGCCGAGGAACAGCTCGAGGTGGATGGGCGTGTACTTCAGGATCATCTCGACGAGGAGCAGCAGCAGCATCGTGCCGGTGATGATCGAGCAGATCTGGTAGAACTTCAGGGCTCCGCGGATCGCCGGGAAGGAAGCGAGCTTCGGGGCGCGGGGCATGCCCCCAGTCTACCCGCGGGTTTCCGTGCGCCCGTCGGGCTGCGGCCGGGGTGCGCTCCGCTCCTGGTCGTCCTCGAAGTCCTCGAGCTCCTTCTCCCAGGCGTCCTTGGCGAGGCGGTACCAGAGGTAGAACGCGAACCCCGCGAAGACCGCCCACTCGAGCGCGTAGAAGATGTTGAGCCAGTTGACGCTCGACCCCGCTTCGGGCGCGGGCGAGGTGATCGCATCGAGGCCGCCGAACGGCTCCTCCGACGCGATGTAGGGCCGGTAGACGAAGAGCCCGTCGACGTCCTGCCACTGCCCGAGGAGCATCGCCGGCGACATCCGCGTCATCGTCTGCGGGTCCGCGCCCGGCGGCGGCGGCACCGGCCCCTCGTCCGAGATGAGGCGGCCGGTGACGGCGACGGAGACGGATGCCTCCCCCTCGAGCCGCTCGACGGCTTCGCGCGCCACCTCCTCGGTGGGGGCCCATCCGAGGGCGACGGCGACCGAGGTCGGGGCATCCGTCGTCGTCTCGGATCGGTCCAGGCGCAGCTGCCCCGTGACCCAGTACCCCTCGACGTCATCGTTGAAGCGCGACTCCACGATCAGGAAGTCGCCCGGAATGAGGCGGCCGGACGCCTGGACGCGCTGTCCGACCAGCGGCTCGGGCAGGTACTCGCCCGGCTGTGCGACCTCCGCCAGCGGCCGGACCTCCTCGGTGGCACCGGGCGGCAGCGGGTCGGTGTCGATCGCGCGCCCGAGCTGCCACTGCCCCAGCCACGCGAAGACGCCCGCCACCAGCAGGCACAGCAGCAGCATGCCGATCCATGCCGGCCGCAGCATCACCTCGCGCAGCGTCGGCGGGAACTCCTCGACCGGCTCGCCCGCCGCCCCGGTCCCTGAGTCTGTGGAGGCGTCGGTCATGGCATCCGTCATCCGGCGGCGTACGGGGCGACGACGACCTCGACGCGCTGGAACTCCTTGAGGTCGGAGTAGCCGGTCGTGGCCATCGACTTGCGGAGGGCCCCGATGAGGTTCGCGGTGCCGTCCGCGACCGGTGCGGGTCCGTACAGGACCTCCTCGAGCGGCGCGACCTGGTCGACCTTCACGCGGCGGCCGCGCGGGAGCTTGGCATGGTGCGCCTCGGGCCCCCAGTGGAAGCCGCGGCCCGGGGCATCCGTCGCCCGCGCGAGCGCGACACCGAGCATGACGGCGTCGGCGCCCATCGCGATCGCCTTGACGATGTCGCCCGAGGTGCCCACGCCGCCGTCGGCGATGACGTGCACATAGCGCCCACCCGATTCGTCGAGGTAGTCCCGGCGCGCGCCGGCCACGTCGGCGACGGCGGTGGCCATCGGGGCGTGGAGGCCCAGGGTCGCGCGGGTGGTCGAGGCGGCTCCGCCACCGAAGCCGACGAGCACGCCGGCGGCACCGGTGCGCATGAGGTGGAGGGCCGCGGTGTACGTCGAGGCGCCGCCGACGATGACGGGGACGTCGAGGTCGTAGATGAACTTCTTGAGGTTGAGCGGCTGGTCCACCGACGACACGTGCTCGGCCGACACGGTGGTGCCGCGGATGACGAAGAGGTCCACACCCGCGGCGACGACGGTCTCATACAGCTCCTGCGTGCGCTGCGGCGTGAGGGCGCCGGCGACGGTGACGCCGGCCGCGCGGATCTCGGCGAGCCGGTCGCGCACCAGCCCCGGCTTGATGGGCTCGGCGTACAGCTCCTGCATGCGGCGGGTCGCGGCAGTCTTCTCGAGGCCCGCGATCTCGGCGAGCAGCGGCTCGGGGTCGTCGTAGCGGGTCCACAGCCCCTCGAGGTCGAGCACGCCGAGGCCGCCGAGCTGCCCGAGCATGATCGCGGTGCGGGGGCTCACGACCGAGTCCATGGGGGCGCCCAGCACCGGGATGTCGAAGCTGAAGGCGTCGATCGTCCACGAGGTCGAGACGTCCTCGGGGTTGCGGGTGCGCCGCGAGGGGACCACCGCGATGTCGTCGAACGTGTAGGCGCGGCGCGCGCGCTTGGCGCGGCCGAGCTCGATCTCCATGCTCACGGGACCAGCCTACCGGGCGGGGTCACGGGCGCCTGGAGCGCGAGCCCCCGGCCGTCGCGGGGAAGAACCGGGCAGAATCGGCCATTTCCGGCGGGGCGGGTGCGCCCCGGGCGCGGTTCTGCCCGGACTCTCGACACCGCAGCCGCCCACCGGCGGCTCAGGACGCGGCGGCCGCCCGCTTCTTCTCCTGCTGGAACGCGCGCAGCGCCTCGTAGCGGTCGGCGGAGCGCGCCTGGCGCTTGGTCGCCTCCGCCTCGCGGTTCTTCGGCGGCGCCGTGGTCACGAGATCGTCGAGGAGATGCCGGGTCGCGTGCGCGATCTCGGCGACGGCGCGGTCGAACACCTCCTGGTTGGCCTTGGACGGCTTCGTCGTTCCGGTGATCTTGCGCACGTACTGCAGGGCGGCGGCGTGGCACTCGTCGTCGGTGGCGGCCGGCTCGAAGTTGTGGAGCGGGACGATGTTGCGGCACATGCCCCGACCCTACGCCGCGCCCGCGAGAGCGGCCAGGCCGAGGCATCCGCCCCTCTTCCCGACGCCGAGAGCACGGCCGGCCGCCGCGGGCTCAGTCCCCCTTGCCGCGGAGGAGGCGGGTGAGCGGCCCGTCCAGGAAGAACAGCAGGAACGCCGCCGAGCCGACCCAGGGGGACAGGACCACGACCGCCGCCGAGATGAGGAGGGCGCTGAGCGAGCCGCGGCCGTATGCGACGGCATCCGCCTCACTCATGCCGGGAAGCATCACCTCGCGCCGACGCACCGCCCAGTTCCACTGCAGCCAGCTGAAGAGGATCGCCAGGAAGAACGTCACCGGCATCGCGAGCCGCCCCGCGAGCCACTCGGAGTACTCCGTGGTGAGGTTGGTCGCGAACGGCACGAGCACGATGAACAGCAGCCGCGCGTTGTTGAGCCACACCATGGCGGCGTCGACGCGGGCGACGTGCTCGAACTGCTGCACGTGCACCATCCACATGAGGCTCAGCAGCACGAAGCTGAGCGCGAAGTTCAGGAAGAGCTCGGACATCGCGACCAGGGCCGTCCACATCTCGGCGTCGGAGTCCACCTCGCCGAGGGAGTGCTGCGTCAGATCGAGCACGAGCAGGGTCGCGGCGATCGCGAACACCCCGTCGGTGTAAGCCTCGAGGCGCGACGTGCGCTGCGTCGACGCGGGGTGCCGCCGCTGCCTGATCATGGCGCCAGGCTAGCGACCCCGCGGCGAGCCCGCACCGCCTGCCGCACCGGGCCGCCCCCCGCACCCGGACGCGGAAGAGCGGATGCCTCGCCCGCGCGCAGCACGCGGGGGCGAGGCATCCGCTCTTCCGGTCCTGTGGGCCTACCGCTTGTAGTTGGGGGCCTCCACGACGATCTGCACGTCGTGGGGGTGGGACTCCTTGAGGCCCGCCGCGGTGATGCGCACGAACTTGCCCTTGGCCTTGAGCTCCTCCACGGTGCGGGCGCCGACGTAGAACATCGACTGACGCAGGCCGCCGACGAGCTGGTACGCGACCGCCGAGACCGGTCCGCGGTAGGCGACCTGCCCCTCGATGCCCTCGGGGATGAGCTTGTCGTCGCTGGGGACGTCGGCCTGGAAGTAGCGGTCCTTCGAGTACGAGGTCTTCTTGCCGCGGGTCTGGAGGGCGCCGAGCGATCCCATGCCCCGGTACTGCTTGAACTGCTTGCCACCCTGGAACACGATCTCGCCCGGCGACTCGTCGGTGCCGGCGAGGAGGGATCCGAGCATGACGGTGTCGGCGCCGGCGACGAGCGCCTTGGCGATGTCGCCGGAGTACTGCAGGCCGCCGTCGGCGATGACCGGGACGCCCGCTTCGCGCGCGGCGAGGGATGCTTCGTAGATCGCGGTGACCTGCGGCACCCCGACGCCCGCGACCACACGGGTGGTGCAGATCGAGCCCGGGCCGACGCCGACCTTCACGGCGTCGACGCCCGCGTCGATGAGCGCCTGGGCGCCCTCGCGCGTGGCGACGTTGCCGCCGATGACGTCGATGTGGGCGAACGACGCATCCGCCTTGAGGCGGCGCACCATGTCGATCACGCCGGCGGACTGGCCGTTCGCGGTGTCGACGACGATGACGTCGACGCCCGCGTCGCGCAGCGCCTCGGCGCGCTGCCACGCGTCGCCGAAGAAGCCGATGGCTGCGCCCACCCGCAGGCGGCCGTGCTCGTCCTTGGTGGCGAGGGGGTACTTCTCGCTCTTGTCGAAGTCCTTGATGGTGATGAGGCCGGCGAGCTTGCCGTCGTCGTCGATGAGCGGGAGTTTCTCGACGCGGTGCCGGGCGAAGAGGGCGATCACCTCGCCGGCGCTGATGCCGACGCGGCCGGTGACGAGGTCCTCGCTGGTCATGACGTCGCGCACCTTGGTGGTCTGGCGCTCGAAGCCGGAGACGAACCGCATGTCGCGGTTGGTGACGATGCCGACCAGGCGGCCGTGGTCGTCGACGACGGGAAGGCCCGAGATCCGGTAGGTCGCGCACAGCGCGTTGACCTCTTCGATCGTGGCGTCGGGCGTCGTCGTGATCGGGTCGGTGATCATGCCCGACTCGCTGCGCTTGACCCGGTCGACCATCGACGCCTGCTCTTCGATGGACAGGTTGCGGTGGATGATGCCGATGCCGCCTTCGCGGGCGATCGCGATCGCGAGACGCGCCTCGGTGACCGTGTCCATCGCGGCCGAGAGCAGGGGCGTGGCCACCGTGATGCGGCGGGTCACGCGCGACGACGTGTCGGCCTCACTGGGGATCACGTCGGTGTGCCCCGGCAGCAGCAGCACATCGTCGTAGGTCAGTCCGACGAAGCCGAAGGGGTCGTTGTGCTCCATGTGGTCTCCTGCGCTCACGGCGCGTTCTCTCAGGTGTGGACGACGACGGCCGGCGCGCACATGACGCTCCGCCTTCGATTCTAAAGCGTCCGGCACCCTCGATTTGTTCCCGCGTCGGCGGGCGCGCGGGCGCACGCGCGTGTCGCCGCGCGCAAGAACGCCGGCGATCAGGGCTCATCGGGAGGAAAGCGCACGTCCCGTTGCGAAAGGGTCACGTATCCACAGGTGAACGTATGCGAAACAGCGCGGACACATTACAGTCGTACCGTCGTTCATCACGGCCGATGCGACCCGAGCTTCGGTGTCCGCGTGGTGCCGAACTGGAGGTTTTGTGGGTCCTACGACTGCGATCACGATCAGCAGCCGCCGCTGGATCGTTCTGCTCTTCGGACTGCTGATGGCTGCGGGCATGGTGTTCCTGTCCACGCCGACCAGCGCACACGCGGACGCACCCGACACCCCGGGCGCCGACCAGGAGCAGACCGACTACTACTTCGGCGGCGTCGTCACCTTCGAGGGCGAGCCCGTCGAGGGCGTCACGATGTCCATCGAGGGGGGCGGATTCGAGGCCGAGACCGTCACCAACGCCGAGGGGCGCTGGCGGCTGTACGTCCCCGAGAAGGACGACTACGTCCTGACCATCGAAGAGGACACCCTCCCCGAGGGCGTCATCGTCGATCCCGAGCAGCTGCCCGAGGGGACGCAGCCCATCCAGGGCACCAGCGGGTCGTTCGAGGTGACGTTCGGCCTCACGAACAGCAAGATCCTCAACCTCTTCCTCGGTGAGGGAGAGCGGGTCACGGCGACCCAGTTCGACCGCGTGGTCGCGCTGGTGATCAACGGCCTGAACTTCGGTCTGCTCCTCGCGCTCGCCTCGATCGGCGTCTCGCTGATCTTCGGCACCACGGGACTGACGAACTTCGCGCACGCCGAGATGGTCACCTTCGGCGCCATCGTGGCGCTCGTCTTCGGCACGTTCCTGACCTGGCCGATGTGGATCGTCATCCCGCTCGTCCTGGTGTTCGGCGCCGCCTTCGGGTGGGGCCTGGACGCGGGACTGTGGCGGCCGCTCCGGCGAAGGGGCCTCGGCCTCGTGCAGCTGATGATCGTCAGCATCGGCCTGTCGCTCGCGCTGCGCTACACCTTCCAGTTCTTCATCGGCGGCACGAGCTACCAGCTTCCGGGCGCCGGTGCGGCGAAGATCCGCATCATCGGCCCGATCTCGCTCTCGATCATCGACATGGCCTCGATGGGCATCAGCATCGTCGTGATCGTCGCCGTCGCGTTCTGGCTCGTGCGCACCCGCGTCGGCAAGGCGACACGCGCGATCTCCGACAACCCCGGCCTCGCCGCCGCGTCCGGCATCGACGTCGACGGCGTCATCCGCATCGTGTGGATGATGTCGGCGGCGCTGGCCGCGCTCGCCGGCGTGCTGTGGGCCTACTTCCGTCCGGGTGTCCGGTGGGACATGGGCGTGCAGATCCTGCTGCTCATCTTCGCGGCGGTCACGCTCGGCGGTCTCGGCACGGCGTTCGGAGCCCTCATCGGCTCGATCATCGTGGGTCTGCTCGTGGAGATCTCCACTCTGTGGCTGCCTCCAGACCTGAAGTACGTGGGCGCGCTGGCCGTGCTCATCATCGTGCTGCTGGTCAGACCACAGGGAATCCTGGGTCGCAAGGAACGAGTGGGTTAGGGGCCGCGAGATGGATTGGGGACAGATCTTCAACAACACCGCGAGCTGGTTCCTGCAGCCGACGACCATCGCATATGCGCTGGCTGCCACCGGTCTCGCCGTCCATTTCGGCTACGCGGGCCTGCTGAACTTCGGCATGGCCGGCTTCATGGCGATCGGCGCGTACTCGTACGCGATCTCGATCCTGAGCTTCGGCCTGCCGTGGTGGGTCGGAATCCTGATCGGGATGCTGGGCGCCGTCGTGTTCGCCTTCATCCTCGGTATCCCGACACTGCGACTGCGCGCCGACTACCTCGCCATCGTGACGATCGCCGCGGCGGAGATCGTGCGGCTCCTGTTCACCACGACGGTGTTCGACGAGTTCACGAACTCGGCCGACGGACTGGGCGGCTACCACGCGGGCTTCCGCGCGGCCAACCCGTTCCCCGAGGGCACGTACGGCTTCGGCCCGTGGACGTGGACGGCCGACCAGCTGTGGGTCCGCGTGTTCGGTCTCATCCTGCTCGCGATCGCGATCTATCTGGTGTGGGCGCTCATGCGCAGCCCGTGGGGCCGCGTGCTGAAGGGCATCCGTGAGGACGAGGACGCCGTGCGCTCGCTCGGCAAGAACGTCTTCGCCTACAAGATGCAGGCGCTCATCATCGGCGGCATCTTCGGCGCGCTGGGCGGCGTGGTCTTCGCGCTCCCCTCCGCCGTGATCCCCGCCACCTACACGACCTCGCTGACGTTCTTCCTGTGGACGATCCTGCTCCTCGGCGGCGCAGCGACGGTCTTCGGCCCCGCGGTCGGGTCGGTCATCTTCTGGGTCATCATGGCGTTCCTCGACAACGTGCTGCCGGCGCTGGCCAGCGAGGGCATCCTGCCGATGACGCCGATCCAAGCCGGCATCCTGCGGTTCATCCTCGTGGGTGTGGCACTGATGCTGATCGTGATCTTCCGCCCGCAGGGCATCTTCGGAAACAAGAGGGAGCTGACCTTTGTCAAGTAACCCGCCCATCGCGCCCGAGCCGGCGCCCGAGACCCCGGGCGCGGTTCCGGCGGGCTCTCCGGCCGGGACGGGCGCCGTCCCGACGGCGACCGGATCCGTCCGGCGCCCCAAGACCGCAGGCCTCGCCAAGGGCGACCCCGTCCCGGGCGTCGCCAAGAACGACCCCATCCTCGTCGTCGACGGCGTCACCCGCCGCTTCGGCGGTCTCACCGCCGTCGACGTCGACCACCTCGAGATCCCCCGCAACGCCATCACTGCGCTCATCGGCCCCAACGGCGCCGGCAAGACCACGCTGTTCAACCTGCTGTGCGGCTTCGACAAGCCCAACTCCGGGTCCTGGGCGTTCGACGGCAAGCAGCTGGCCGGCATCCCGTCGTTCAAGGTGGCCCGCATGGGCCAGGTGCGCACGTTCCAGCTGACCAAGTCGCTGTCGCTGCTCACCGTGCTCGAGAACATGAAGCTCGGCGCGACCTCCCAGAAGGGCGAGAGCCTGTGGGCGAGCATCGTCCCCGCGCTGTGGCGCAAGCAGGACGACGGCATCGAGGAGAAGGCCCGCGAGCTGCTGCAGCGGTTCAAGCTCGACGCGAAGGCCGATGACTACGCAGCCTCGCTGTCGGGCGGACAGCGGAAGCTCCTCGAGATGGCCCGCGCTCTCATGAGCGACCCCACGCTCGTCATGCTCGACGAGCCGATGGCCGGTGTGAACCCGGCGCTGACCGAGTCGCTGCTGGACCACATCCTCGACCTCAAGGACCTCGGCATGACGGTGCTCTTCGTCGAGCACGACATGCACATGGTGCGCCACATCGCCGACTGGGTCGTCGTGATGGCCGAAGGCAAGGTCGTGGCCGAAGGCCCGCCCGACACCGTGATGGAGGACCAGGCGGTCATCGACGCGTATCTCGGCAGCCACCAGGACGTCGACCTCGGCGTCGTGACCGGCCGCGTCGCGGGCGAGCTCGACGAGTCCGCGGTCGAGCTGCTGGAAGAGATCCGCGAGGCCGAAGAAGCCGCGATCGCCGAGGCCGAGGAGGAGACCAAGTGAGCGACCCTTCGACAAGCGCAGGGGCGGGAGTCGGGCCCGTCGCCGAGGCCGCGAAGAGCGACCGCGTCGTGGTGGAGGTCAAGGACCTCACCGCGGGCTACCTGCCTGGCATCAACATCATCAACGGCGCGAATCTCATCGCCCGCAAGGGCGAGCTGATCGGCATCATCGGCCCGAACGGCGCCGGCAAGTCGACGCTGCTGAAGTCGATCTTCGGCATGGTGAAGGTGCGCGGCGGCGAGATCAACGTGGACGGCGAGAGCGTGGTGGGACTGAAGTCCGACAAGCTCGTGCAGCGCGGCGTCGGCTTCGTGCCGCAGACGAACAACGTCTTCCCCTCGCTCAGCATCGAGGAGAACCTGCAGATGGGCATGTACCAGCGCCCGAAGGTCTACGCCGAGCGCCTGGAGTTCGTCACCGGCATCTTCGCCGAGCTGGGCAAGCGCCTCAAGCAGCGCGCCGGGTCGCTCTCCGGCGGTGAGCGCCAGATGGTGGCGATGTCGCGCGCGCTCATGATGGACCCGTCGGTGCTGCTGCTGGACGAGCCGTCGGCGGGCCTGTCGCCGGTCCGCCAGGATGACGCCTTCATCCGCGTCTCCGACATCAACAAGGCGGGCGTGACGACCATCATGGTCGAGCAGAACGCGCGCCGCTGCCTGCAGATCTGCGACCGCGGGTACGTCCTCGACCAGGGCCGCGACGCCTACGAGGGCACCGGCCGCGAGCTGCTCAACGACCCCAAGGTCATCGGGCTGTACCTCGGCACGCTGGGCAGCGAGACCGCCTGACGGGCCGCTGACCGCACCGGAAAGCGGACGGATGCCTCGCCACGAGGCATCCGTCCGCTTCTTCGTGCGCGGGCCGCAGCGGCGATGCCACGGGTGCGGTCCTCGTCGCTCGCCCGTACCGGCGCAGGCAGAAGGCCCCGGATCGCTCCGGGGCCTTCTGGGTGTCGCGTGACCGCGAGTCAGCTGCTGCTGACGCTCAGGTCAGTTGATGCGGGTGTGCGTGTTGTCGGCGCCGTACTCGAAGACACCGATCGACGCCTCGGTCGGGTCGCCGTTCTCGTCGAAGGTGATGTTGCCCGAGTAGCCGTCGTAGTCGGCCACGTCGCCCGCGAGGATGATGTCGGCGCACTCCTCGAACGAGGTGCACTTCTCGCCCTCGCCGGTGCCGCCCGAGACCTCCTGCAGCTTGCCGGCGATGTCGGCCGGGTCGTTGGAGTTGGCCGCGAGTGCGGCGAGCGCGAGCAGCACGACCGCGTCGTACGACTCGGCGGCGTAGTTGAGGTCGGCGAGCTCCTCGTTGCCCTCGCCGGTCCACCACTCGTTGAGACGGTCGATGAAGTCGTCCTCGAGCGCGGGTCCGGGCTGCGTGCCCTTCGAGCCCTCGATGCTCACCGGCATCTCGTCGCCCCACTGGCTGGTGTTGCCGTCGACGAAGTAGAAGTTGCCTCCGTCGAAGCCCTCCGCCACGACGGCCGGGACGATGGTCGAGGTCTCGACGAAGCCGATCACGGCGATCGCGTCGGGGTTCTCGGCGAGCACCGCGCTGACCTGTGCGTCGAAGGTGGTGTCGGTCGCGTTGTACGCCTGGCTGGCGACGACCTCGCCGCCGGCGGCCTCGAAGTTCTCGGTCAGCGCCGCCTCGAGACCCGTGCCGTACGCGTCGTTGAGGTAGATGATGCCGAGCGTCTGGTGGCCGTCCTCGGCGATCAGGTTGCCGAGCACCTCGCCCTGGAGCAGGTCGCTGGGAGCGGTGCGCCAGTAGAGGTTGTTGTCGTCCCACGTGGTGAAGTCCGGCGACGTGTTGGCCGGCGAGAACGTGATGACGCCCGCGCCGACCGCCTGGTCGAGGAAGAGCTTGGTCACACCCGACGAGGCGGCGCCGATGAGCGCCTGGACGTCGTTGCCCAGCAGGCGCGGCACGGTGGTCTCGTACGCCTTGTTGTCGGGGTCGCCCGAGTCACCGAACTCGACGTCGACCGTGATGCTCTTGGCAGCCTCGTTGATGTCGGCCGCGGCGAGGCCGACACCGGCCTCCTCGGGCGGGCCGAGGAACGCCAGGGCTCCGGTCTGCGGGAGGACGGTGCCGATGTTGAGCGAGAGTTCCTCGCGGTCTTCGGCGGGGGCACTGGTCTCGCCACCACCGGTGTTGCCACCGCCGCCGGTGCAACCGGCGAGGACGAGGGCGCTGGCGCCGGCGAGCGCGATGCCGCCGAGAACGGTGGCCTTGCGCGAGCGGGTGAAGACGCTCATGTTGCTCCTTGCTGTATGTATGTGGGCGCGGCTCGGGCGCCCGACCCAATGCGACAAACCTAACCGGGCGCGAGGGCGCAGAATGTTGCCGTTCGTTAACGATGTGTAACGGGTCTGACCGGGGGTTCCGCGTTCCCGTCATTTCTGCAGGGTGTTCCCCGCCGTCCTCCATACCCCCGGGCCGTATTAGACTGGAGGCGTGTACCCCTCTGGGGTATCCCCTGACCTACCGACGAAAGGTGAGCACATGGCTGAGGCTGAGTACAACGTGACCGGCATGAGCTGCGGGCACTGCGAGGCATCCGTGCGGGGCGAGGTGTCGAAGCTCGCGGGCGTCGAGGACGTCCGGGTGAGCGCGGCCTCCGGCACGCTGAAGATCGTGTCCGCTGGCGAGCTCGCCGACGAGGCCGTCATCGCCGCGGTCGACGAGGCCGGCTACACCGCGGTCCGCGCCCGATGAGCCCCGCCTCGGCCCCGGTCGCCCGGATCGAGCTCGAGATCGGCGGCATGACGTGCGCGTCGTGCGCCTCGCGCATCGAGAAGCGGCTCAACCGGCTCGACGGGGTCGAGGCATCCGTCAACTACGCCACCGAGAAGGCCGTCGTGAGCGGCCCGGCGGGGCTCGATCCGCAGACGCTCATCGACGAGGTGGTGAAGACCGGCTACACCGCGGCGGTGCCCGCTCCTCCCGCCGAGGTGACGGCTCCTGCGGAGGAAGCCGACCCCGAGCTGCGCGCCCTCCGCCAGCGGCTCATCGGGTCGATCGTGCTGTCGGTGCCGGTGATCCTCCTGGCGATGATCCCGCCGCTGCAGTTCACGTACTGGCAGTGGGCGTCGCTCGCCCTCGCCGCGCCCGTCGTGGTGTGGGGCGCGTGGCCGTTCCACCGGGCGGCCTGGATCAACCTCCGCCACGGCGCCGCGACGATGGACACGCTCATCTCGCTGGGCGTGTCGGCGGCGTTCCTCTGGTCGCTGTACGCGCTGTTCTTCGGGCACGCCGGCATGCCCGGGATGACGCACACGTTCGAGTGGTCGGTCACCCCGAGCGACGGCGCCGGCGACATCTACCTCGAGGTCGCGGCGGGGGTCACCACCTTCGTGCTCGCGGGACGCTACTTCGAGCAGCGCTCCAAGCGGCGGGCGGGCGCGGCCCTCCGCGCCCTCCTCGAGATCGGCGCGAAGGACGTCGCCGTGCTCCGTCCGGCGGCGGGCGCGGCCGCCGGTCAGGTCGCCCTCGGGATGCCGGGGATCGGCTCCCCCGCCGCCCCCGCGCTCGTCGAGGTGCGCGTGCCGATCGACGAGCTTCGCGCCGGCGACGAGTTCGTGGTGCGCCCGGGCGAGAAGATCGCGACCGACGGCGTCGTGACCTCGGGCACCTCGGCCGTCGATGCCTCGATGATCACCGGCGAGTCGGTGCCCGTCGAGGTGGCCCCCGGCGACGCGGTCGTCGGCGCGACGGTCAACGCGGGCGGGCGGCTCGTGGTGCGGGCGACGCGCGTCGGCGATGAGACGCAGCTGGCGCAGATGGCGCGGCTCGTCGAGGACGCGCAGTCCGGCAAGGCGCAGGTGCAGCGCCTGGCCGATCGCATCTCGGGCGTGTTCGTGCCGATCGTGCTGCTGCTGTCGCTCGGCACGCTCGTCGGCTGGCTGCTCACCGGAGCCCCGGCCGCCATGGCCTTCACCGCCGCCGTCGCGGTGCTGATCATCGCGTGCCCGTGCGCGCTGGGCCTCGCCACCCCCACGGCGCTCCTGGTCGGCACGGGCCGCGGCGCCCAGCTGGGCATCCTGATCAAGGGGCCCGAGGTGCTCGAGTCCACGCGCACCGTCGACACCGTCGTGCTCGACAAGACCGGCACGGTCACGAGCGGCCGAATGGCGCTGGTGGACGTCGTGCCGGCTGCCGGCGCGGGGCGTGGCGTGGCGGGTTCGGCGACGGATGCCCGGGTCGACGGTGGCGGAGCGGGTGCGGGGGCGGATGCCCGGGCCGACGGTGGCGGAGCGGGTGCGGGGACGGATGCCGCGGCATCCGCTCGCTCCGAGCTGCTGCGTCTGGCGGGCGCGCTGGAGCATGCGTCCGAGCACCCCATCGCCCGTGCCGTGGCCCGCACGGCCGCCGACGAGACGGGTCCGCTCCCGGAGGTCGCCTCGTTCCAGAACGTGCCGGGCAAGGGCGTGTCGGGCGTGGTCGACGGCCACGCCGTGCTCGTCGGGCGCGAGGCGCTGCTCGCGGATTGGGCGCTCGCCCTGCCGCCCGAGCTCGCCGCAGCCAAGACGTCGGCCGAGGCGCTCGGCCGCACCGCCGTGATCGTGGCGTGGGACGGCGCCGTGCGCGGCCTCGTCGTGGTCGCCGACCAGGTCAAGCCGACCAGCGCCGAGGCGGTCGCGCAGCTGCGCGCGCTCGGGCTGACGCCGGTGCTGCTCACCGGCGACAACGCCACCGCGGCACGCGCGATCGCCGAGGAGGTCGGGATCGAGCGCGTGATCGCCGAGGTCCTGCCGCACGAGAAGGTCGCCGTCGTCGCGGAGCTGCAGGCCGAGGGCCGGGTCGTCGCGATGGTCGGCGACGGCGTGAACGACGCCGCCGCCCTCGCGCAGGCCGACCTGGGCCTTGCGATGGGGACGGGGACGGATGCCGCGATCGAGGCATCCGACATCACCCTCGTACGCGGCGACCTGCGCAGCGCCGCCGACGCGATCCGCCTGTCGCGCGCGACGCTCGGCACGATCAAAATCAACCTGTTCTGGGCGTTCGCGTACAACGTCGCGGCGATCCCGCTCGCCGCGCTCGGCCTGCTGAACCCGATGATCGCCGGCGCGGCGATGGCCTTGTCGAGCGTCTTCGTCGTGGGCAACAGCCTGCGCCTGCGACGATTCCAGAGCCGCTCCACCTCTCACCCCTGACTCTCACCGCAAAGGATCCGACATGACCGACACCGCGCTCGAGCAGACGATGCCCGCCGGCGAGCACTCGCATCACGGCTACATCACCGACAAGGACAAGTACCTCAACCGCCTCAAGCGCATCGAGGGTCAGGCCCGCGGCATCCACAAGATGGTCGAGGACGAGAAGTACTGCATCGACATCCTCACCCAGATCAGCGCGCTGACCTCGGCGCTCGAGGCGGTCGCGGTGGGCCTGCTCGACGACCACCTGCGTCACTGCGTGGTGGATGCCGCGCGCCTCGGCGGCGCCGAGGCCGACGTGAAGATCACCGAGGCCTCGCAGGCGATCGCCCGGCTCGTGCGCTGACGCCGGCTGCGGCATCCGTCGGCTCCTCCCCGGTCCCCGCTCGCGCATGTCGCCGGGACCGGGCGTTGACCGGGCTCCGGGGCATCCGTCGGCGTCTCCCGCTCATCGCGCCGAGACCGGGCGTTCCCGCCGAGACCGGGGACGCTGCCCCCTGTTTCGGCCAGGATCCTCGGTTTCGCGGAGGAGGAAGCGGCCGCAGCGGTCGCCCGGGGCGCCATCCCGGGCCCGAGCGCGACCCTCAAGCCCCAGCCTGCGCCCGACCCCGACCCCCGACCGCAGCCCACGCCCGACCGCGACCCCCAAGCCCCAGCCCACGCCCGAGCCCAGGCCCGCGCGCGACCTACCCCGCCGCGCGCGTCCGACGGGCGTGCAGCAGCGAGTCGACCGTCAGCACCGAGAGCGCGACCCACACGAGGCCGAAGCCGATCCAGCGCTCGAGGGGCATCGGCTCGCCGAGCAGCAGCCACCCGACCAGGAATTGCAGGATCGGCGCCACGAACTGCAGCAGCCCGATCGTGGTGAGCGACACGCGTCGGGCGCCCGCGGCGAAGAGCAGCAGCGGGATCGCCGTGACGATGCCCGCGAGGCTCAGCAGCACCGCGTGGGGCCACCCCGCCGCGCCGAACGTGAGGCCCTCGGTCATCCCGACGACGATGAGCACCACCACGGCGATCGGCGACAGCCACAGCGTCTCCAGCGTCAGCCCGCTCACGGCGTCGACCGACGGGCCGACCTTCTTCTTCACCAGGCCGTAGATGCCGAAGGATGCCGCGAGCGTGAGCGCGATCCACGGGAACGCGCCGTACCCGATGACGATCACGGCGACCGCCGCCGCGGCGATTCCGATGGCGACCCACTGCGTCGGCCGCAGCCGCTCCCGCAGCACGAGCACTGCGAGCAGGACGGTCGCGATCGGGTTGATGAAGTAGCCGAGGCTGGTCTCGATGACGTGACCCGACAGGGCGCCGTAGATGAACACCTGCCAGTTCACGTAGATGGTGAGGCCGGCGATCACCGTCAGGCCGAGCACGCGCGGCTGCCGGAAGATCGCGACGAGCCGCGGCCAGGTGCGCGTCGCGGTGAGCAGCAGCGCGCAGAAGCCCAGCGACAGCAGGATGCGCCAGGCCACGATCTCCCACGGCCCCGTCGGTGCCAGCAGCAGGAAGTACAGCGGCAGGAAGCCCCAGAGCAGGTAGGCCGAGAACGCGTAGATCCCGCCGAGGGTGCGCTCGCGCGCCGCGGCGACGGAGTCGCGGATGCCGCCGCTCTCCGCCGTCGTCACGCCCAGGTCGAGGGCGGTGGCGTCGTCCAGGGCGTCCACCTCGGCGCGTTCGGGAAGGCGGGACTGCTCGGGACTCACCGGGTCAGCCTACGCCCGCCGTCGACCGTGCGGTCCGTGTGCGGGCCGGTCGCGGCATCCGTCGTCTGCCGTCCGTGGGCGTATTCCTGCCACCGTCCGGTGGCGCGCTCCCGACGGCGTGAGCCGGCGAAACGGGAAAGACGAGAGGGCCGGATGCCGAAGCATCCGACCCTCTCGTCGCGCGGTGCGCAGAACTCAGCGGACGACGACCGCCAGCACGTCGCGGGCCGACAGGACGAGGAACTCGTCACCGCCGAACTTGACCTCGGTCCCGCCGTACTTGCTGTAGATCACGCGGTCGCCGACGGCGACGTCGAGCGGGATGCGGTTGCCGTTGTCGTCGATGCGACCCGGGCCCACCGCCACGACTTCACCCTCTTGGGGCTTCTCCTTGGCGGTGTCGGGGATGACCAGACCGCTGGACGTGGTCTGCTCGGCCTCGACCTGCTTGATGACGATCCGGTCCTCGAGCGGCTTGATGGAAACCGACACGGTCTACCTCTTCTTTCTTGAGACTAAGACTCGTTAGCACTCTGGCATTGCGAGTGCTGATCTCAGTCTAGGCAACCGGCTGGCACTCATGCAACGTGAGTGCCAACGAGCGTCGTCGTATGACCTCCTGGGTAGGCTCGGCGGGTGGAGATGACCGAACTCGAGGCGCTGCTGACGCCGGAGGGCCTGCGGCTGCTCGACGCGATGCCGGCGGTCGAGGACTCCGCCGACGTCGGCCGCGCGGTCACGCGGCTGCGCCGCGACGGTCACTCCCCCGACCTGGTCTCGGCGGTCGTCGGGCAGGCCCGCCTGCGCACCAAGGGTGCGGCGAAGTTCGGCGACCTCGCCCGGCGGATGCTGTTCACCCGGGCCGGCCTCGAGCAGGCCACGCGGCTTTCGATCGCCGTGCGGCACGCGGCGCGCTTCCGCGAGGCCGGCTTCGCGCATGTCGCCGACCTCGGCTGCGGCATCGGCGGCGACGCGCTGGGGCTCGCCGGGCTCGGGCTGCGGGTCACGGCCGTGGAGGCCGACGCCGTCACCGCCGGCATCGCCGCCTACAACCTGGCGCCCTTCGGCGCGGACGCCGAGGTGCGCCACGGCACCGCCGAGGACGCCGATCTCGACGGCGTCGACGCGGCGTGGCTCGACCCCGCGCGCCGCACGGCCGGTCACAGCGAGACCGCCCGCACCCGCCCCGAGGACTGGTCGCCGTCGCTGGACTGGGTGTTCGACCTCGCGCGCCGCATGCCGGTCGGCGTGAAGCTCGGGCCGGGTCTCGACCGCGACGCGATCCCCGACGACGTCGAGGCGCAGTGGGTGAGCGCGGACGGCTCGACCGTCGAGCTCGTGCTCTGGTCGGGGGCGCTGGCGCGCGAGGGCGTGCGCCGTGCGGCGCTGGTCATGCGCGGCGAGGCTGCGCACGAGCTCACGAGCGGGACGGATGCCTCGGACGAACCGGTCCGCGAGCTCGGCGCCTACCTGCACGAGCCGGACGGCGCGGTGATCCGCGCGCGCCTCATCGGAGATGTCGCCCGGTCGCTCGAGGCCGGGATGCTCGACGAGCGCATCGCGTATGTGACGTCGGATGCCGCACTGACGTCGCCGTTCGTGTCGACGTTCCGGGTGCGTGAGGTGGTCCCGTCGGATGTGAAGGCCCTCGCGAGGGCGCTGCGGGAGCGCGACATCGGACGCCTCGAGATCAAGAAGCGCGGCGTCGACATCGATCCGGCCACGCTGCGCACGCGGCTGAAGCTGCGGGGCGATCAGGCGGCGACGCTGATCCTGACGCGGATCGGCAGCCGCCGGACGGCGATCCTTGCCGACCGCGTGTAGTCGCGAAGCGGGCCGGCCCGGGCGGCCGCCTGGCGGTCGGCCAGGGCGGCCCCGGGCGGGTCGGCTCGGAAGGCCTCCGTGCCCGGGCGGCCCACCTCTCCGGCGGATCGCGCGGCGCGGGGGGTCGGCTGGGAAGGCCTCCGTGCCCCGGCGGATCCCGCGGCGCGGGCGGTCAGCAGCGGACCGCAACGGCGCGCCCCGCCGGCCGGCGCAGTGGCCTCAGCCGAGGAGGTTGGCGCGCATGGCGGCGAAGAGCAGCCACCCCGCGCTGTAGAGGATCGAGACGACCCCCAGCACGAGGGCCCACACGGCGATCGCCCGGCTCTCCAGCGGCCGGCGCAGCGCGATGATCGCCGACACGACGGCGACGATGCCGATCGGGAAGCCCCAGCCGACGAACAGCGACACGACCAGCCCCACGATGCCGAAGGCGAGCGCCCACCCGGCGAGCCCGCGGCTGAACGCGTCGTCCTGGGGCGCGATCCACGTGCCGCTGTCGGGCGCGAAGTCGCCGCCGCCCGGCTCGGCGGGTGCGGTCTCGACCGTCACCGGGACGGGTGCCGTCGGCAGCCGTGAGAAGCCGCCGCGGTGCGCGCCGGGGAGAGGCGACGCATCCTGTGCGAGCTCGACGTCGGGAGAGGGGGCCTCCACCGTCGCCTGTCCGCCCGGGGCTGCCGCCTGCGGGGAGGGAGCCGGCGGTGGGGGCGGAGCGGATGCCGCCGCGGCAGTCGCGGCCTCGGCCGGCGGAAGCGGCGGGGACGCCGCCGCCGCCTCGGCCTGCGGAAGCGGCGGGGATGCCGGCGGGGACGCCTCGGTCGGCGGAAGCGGCGGGGATGCCGGCGGGGACGCCGCCGCGGGCGCAGCCGAGCCGGGCTGCGAAGGCGCCGCGGGCTCGGGGGCCGGGGGTCGCGGCATCCGCTCGTCGTCGGTCATGCTCCCTCCGCGACCTGGATGTCGGTCACCGGCAAGGTGGAGTCCGCGCCGAACTCGAGGGTCGACGGGGGGCGGCCGGCCATGATGAGCTCGGCGGTGAGCGCGGCGATCATCGCGCCGTTGTCGGTGCAGAGCGAGAGCGGCGGGATCCGCACTGTCACACCCTCGGCGGCGGCCCGCTCGAGTGCGACGTCGCGCAGCCGCCGGTTGGCGATCACGCCGCCGCCGAGCAGCAGCCGCGGCACGCCGTGGTCGCGGCACGCCGCCAGCGCCTTCGTCACGAGCACGTCGACGACCGCCTCGCGGAAGCTCGCCGCGACGTCGGCGACCGGAACCTCCTCGCCCGCGGCGCGGCGCTGCTCGACCCAGCGGGCGACCGCGGTCTTGAGGCCCGAGAACGAGAAGTCGTAGCGGTGGTTCGCCATGTCGGAGGCGCGGGACAGCCCACGGGGGAACGCGATCGCGGCCGGATCACCGGATGCCGCGGCCCGGTCGATCTCGGGACCTCCCGGGTACGGCAGCCCGAGCAGGCGGGCCACCTTGTCGAAGGCCTCTCCGGCGGCGTCGTCCATCGTCTCTCCGAGCAGCTCGACGTCGCTCGTGAGGTCGCGCACCAGCAGCAGCGAGGTGTGCCCGCCGCTGACCAGCAGCGCGACGGTGGGGTACTCCAGCGGCGGCGCCTCGGCGTCGAGGATGTCGGCGGCGATGTGTCCGACGAGGTGGTTGACGGCGTAGAGCGGCTTGTGGAGCGAGACCGCGAGCGCCTTCGCCGCGCCCACGCCGACCATGAGCGCGCCGGCCAGCCCCGGCCCGCTGGTCACGGCCACGGCGTCCAGGTCGCCGAGACCCACGCCCGAATCGGCGAGCGCCGCCTCGATCGCCGGCTGCAGCGCCTCGAGGTGCGCGCGCGCCGCGACCTCGGGCACGACGCCGCCGTAGCGGGCGTGCTCGTCCATCGAGCTCGCGATCGTGTTCGACAGCAGCGTCCGGCCGCGCACGATCCCGATCCCGGTCTCGTCGCAGCTCGTCTCGATCCCGAGCACCAGCGGATCGGCGCGGTTCATGTGCACGCTCCCCCGGCAGAACTCCACGGATCCGGGCTGCGGAGGGCCGCGGCATCCGTTCCCTGGCCCGCATCCGCCGAGATCCGTGGAGTTTCGCCGGCCGCCGACGCGCGACCGCCGAGCCGGCCGCGCAGGTCGAGCTTCATCACGACCGCGTCGACGTCGTCGGGCTGGTAGTAGCGGGGCTTGCGGCCGATCTCGAGGAAGCCCTCGGACGTGTAGAGCGCCTGGGCGACCGGGTTGTCGGCGCGCACCTCGAGGAAGACGTCCTCCACGCCCCGCCGGCCCGCCTCGTCGAGGAGGGCGCGGAGCAGCGTGCGGCCGCGACCTCGCCCGCGGGACGCCTCGGCGATGGTGATCGTCTGGACGTCGGCATCCTTCGCGTTGCGCACCGCACGCAGACCCGCGTAGCCGACGAGCCGCCCGGCCTCCTCGTCGACGACGTACCAGCCGTGGGGTGAGTCGAGCTCTTCGCGCATCATCGCCTCGGACCAGGCGTCACGCGGGAACGAGGCGCGCTCGAGCGCCATGATGGCGCCGAGGTCGGCGGCGGTGGCGGCGCGCAGCGTCACGCGATCACCCGCTTCGGCACGGGCGACGGCGTGACGTCGGGCGACCGCAGGTACAGCGCTTCGGCGGACGACAGGGTGCGCCCGGCCGCGAGGGCCCGCGCGGCGGCGAGCGCGAGCATGGCGGCGGGAATGCGCTCCGCCTCCCGCCGGAACGCGCCGAGGCCGCCGAGCACGTCGTCGAGCCGGTCGCGAGGCGCGAGGGCGGGCTCCGCGATGCGGATCGGCAGGCCGTCGGCGTCGATGCCGCGGTAGACGGTGTACGCGAACTCGCGCCGTCGGGCATCGGTCACGACGGCGAAGCTCTCGGCCGCGCCGTCCTCGACGTCGGCGGCGTACCCCCAGTCGGTCGTCAGCGCGGCATGCAGCAGCAGCTCCAGCGCGACCGCGTCGTGGCTGGGCACCGGCACGACAGGCACCCCGCGCCCGAGCGCGAAGGCCCGTGCCGCGGCGATGCCGACGCGCAGTCCGGTGAAAGGCCCGGGACCCATGCCCGCGGCGACATGCGTGATCTGGGAAGGAGCGACGGATGCCTCGGCCAGCGCCCGCTCGATCAAGCTGCCGATGGCCTCGGCGTGCCCGCGAGGGTCGGGGCTCTCGACGTCGGCGCGGATGACGCCGTCGGGCTCGACCACCGCCACGGCGGAGCCGAGCGAGGTGTCGATGCCCAGGATCACCCTTCCAGGGTAGTCGGCGCCCTGCGGGGCCCGACTACGGCCGCCGGACGATCGACACCCGGCGGGGGGTGTCGGCGTCGAGGTCGGCCTCGTGGCCGATGGTGCCGCAGGCGTTGTCGACGCCGTGGCCGTGCCACTCGCGCTCGATCTCGACATCCCACCAGGAGTCGCGGATGCCGTCGACCATGCCGCGCCCCCACTCCACGATCACGATCGACCCGTCGAAGTCGATGTCGAGGTCGTCGAGCTCGGCGGCGGAGCCGAGGCGGTAGGCGTCCACGTGGACGAGCGGCGCGCCGCCGGAGAGCGACGGATGCGTCCGGGCCAGCACGAACGTCGGGCTCTGGATGGGTCCGCGCACGTCGAGGCCGCGGCCGATGCCCCGGGTGAGCGTCGTCTTGCCCGCGCCGAGCGGACCGGTGAGGACCACCAGGTCGCCGGGGCGCAGCATCCGCCCCATCTCCTCGCCGAGGGCCTCCATGGCCTCCGGCGAGGTGATCTCGCGCGTGCCGACCAGTGCGTCGATTCCCGTTGCCACGCCGGGTGCAACACCGGGGGCGTCGAAGGCGTTCCCGCTCACCCGGGCACCGCCTCTCGGGCCTCCGGCGTTCGGGATTCAGTTCCCCCGCCGGCCGCGGCGCCTCGTGGTCGCGGAATTCCGGGCCCGCCGCCCTGGCCGCCCGGCAGCCGGACTGAATCCTGAACGGCGCGGGCGCCGGACCCGGCCGTGGCGCCGGCGCCCACGGTCACTCCGACACCTGCCGGCGGGGGACGCGGGGTCCGACGCGGGTCACGATCTCGTAGTTGATGGTGCCCGCGGCATCCGCCCACTCCGCTGCCGACGGCGCTCCCAGCGTCGGATCCCCGAAGAGCACCGCCTCGGCGCCTACGGACACGGGGTGGTCGCCGACGTCGACCACGAACTGGTCCATGGCGACGCGGCCGGCCACGCGGAACCGCCGCCCGCCGATCACGACCGGGCCGGTGCCGGACGCCTGCCGCGGCACGCCGTCGGCGTACCCGAGCGGCACGAGGGCGAGCGTTGTCTCGCGGTCGGTGCGGTAGTCGTAGCCGTACGAGACGCCCTTGCCCGCGGGCACGCGCCGCACGGCAGCCACCGTCCCGCGCAGGGTCATCGCGGGGCGGAGACCGAGGTCCGCCGACGTGCGGTCGTCGAAGGGCGACAGTCCGTAAAGCCCGAGGCCGATGCGCACACATCCCATCCGCGACGCCGGCAGGTCGATCGCCGCGTGCGTCGCCGCGAGGTGCCGCAGCGGGGGCGCGAGCCCGAGCGAAGCGGCCACTCCGACGGCGTCCTCGAAGGCCCGCAGCGCCGCGCGGTCGTCGTCAGCGGACGCGTTCGAGAGGTGGCTGAACAGGGCGACCACGCGGATGCGGCCGATCCGCTCGAGCCGCGCCGACTCCGCGAACACGACGCGGTAGTCCTCCGGGGCGACGCCGTTGCGCGAAAGGCCGGTCTCGAGCTTGAGGTGCACCCCGACCGGACGATCGCCGGATGCCGCGGCCGCGGCCTTCTGCAGCTGGTCGAGGTTCGAGATGCCGAGCTCGATGCCGAGCGCGGCCGCCTGGGCGAAGTCCGCGTCGGGCGCGTGGAGCCACGCGACGATGGGCGCGTCGATGCCCGCGCGGCGCAGCGCCAGCGCCTCGGTGATGTCGGCGACCCCGAGCCGAGTGGCGCCGCCCGCCAGCGCGGCGTTCGCCGAACGCACGGCCCCGTGCCCGTACCCGTCGGCCTTGACCACTGCGATGACCTCCGACCCGGTGAGCCGGCGGAAGTGGCGCACATTGTCCTCGATCGCCCCGACGTCGATGACGACCTCGCGCAGGGCGCCTGCGGGAAGGCGGCTCATGCGCCCGCTCCGTCCTGGCCGGTTGCGCCGGGCGAGGCGGGGCCGGGGGGCGGGGCGGGGTCGGCGCTGCGGCTGCGGCCGGGAGCGGGGTTGGGGGCGGGGGCGGCGGCAGGGTCGGGGGCGGGGTCGGCGTTACCGCGAGACAGGGTGTTCGCGCCGAAACCGGGGGCAGCGTCCTCGGTCTCGGCCGGAACCCCCTGGTTCGGCGAGCTCGGCCCGGGCCCCGCGTCGGCAGCCACCCCGACATCACCGCGAGACAGGGTGCTCGCGCCGAAACCGGGGGCAGCGTCCCCGGTCTCGGCCGGAACGCCCTGTTTCGGCGAGCTCGGCCCGGGCTCGGGGGCGGGGACGGGGGCGGGGCGGGGGTTCGGGTTACCGCGAGACAGGGTGTTCGCGCCGAAACCGGAGGCCGCGTCCCCGGTCTCGGCCGGAGTCCCCTGTTTCGGCGAGCCGGCCCCGAGGTGAGGCTCGGCGTCGGCAGCCACCCCGACATCACCGCGAGACAGGGTGTTCGCGCCGAAACCGGGGGCAGCGTCCCCGGTCTCGGCCGGAACGCCCTGTTTCGGCGAGCTCGCGCCGCCGGCAGCGCCAAGAGCGCCCGCCGCGCCAGAGGCGCCCCCGCCGCCAGCGGCACCGACCGCAGCGGCCTCCGCGACGACGTACGCCGCCGCGAGACCGGCGTCGTGCGAGAGCGACAGGTGCACCGCCGTGATGCCGCGCTCCGCGACGACGGCGGCCGTCGACCCGCACAGCGAGAAGACCGGGCGACCGGATGCCTCGGACGCGATCTCGATCTCGGTCCAGTGCACGCCGTCCGACCCGCCGAGCGCCTTGATGAGCGCCTCCTTCGCGGCGTAGCGCGCCGCGAGGGAGTGGGGCTTGAGCTGCCGCTCGGCGTCGGAGAAGAGGCGCTCGAGCAGGCGCGGGGTGCGCTCGATCGTCCGCTCGAACCGCGGGATGTCGACGAGGTCGACGCCGATTCCGACGATCACGGGGCCTCCTGCCACGCCGCTGCCGCGGCATCCGTCACTTTATCGCGCCGCCCCGCACACCCCGCACTCCCGAGAGACCCGTGCCGCCGAAACCACCCCTTCTCGCCGAGACCACCCACGATTCGACGTCCGGCGTGGGTGGTTTCGGTGAGAAGAGGTGGTTCGGGCAGAGAAAGCAGGAGAGCAGGAGAAGGCGGGAGATCAGGAGAACAAGAGAAGCGGATGCCGCTACTCGACCGTGACGGACTTCGCCAGGTTGCGGGGCTGGTCGACGTCGAGGCCCTTCGCCGTGGCGAGGCCCATCGCAAAGATGTGCAGCGGCACGACGGCGAGGAGCGGCTCGAAGAAGGGTCCGGCGAGCGGGATGCGCAGCACCTCGTCGGCCTTGGGCAGCACGGCGACGTCGCCCTCTTCGGCGATCGCGATGACGCGGGCGCCGCGGGCGCGGATCTCCTCGATCGACGAGACGACCTTCTTGTGCATCTCGGCCGACTCGCGCGGCGACGGGACGATGACGAACACCGGCTGGCCGGGTTCGATGAGCGCGATGGGGCCGTGCTTGAGCTCGCCGGCGGCGAAGCCCTCGGCGTGGATGTACGCCAGTTCCTTGAGCTTGAGCGCACCCTCGAGGGCGATCGGGTAGCCGACATGGCGGCCGAGGAACAGCACCGAACGGGTGTCGGCCATCCAGTGCGCGAACTGCTCGATGCGGGGCTGTTCGCGCTCGAGGATCTGCGCGATCTTCGCCGGGATCTCCTCGAGCTCGCGCACGTGGTCCGCGGCGGCCTCGGCCGAGACGGCGCCGCGGATGCGGCCGATGTGCAGGCCCATGAGATACAGCGCGGTGATCTGAGCGACGAACGCCTTCGTCGAGGCGACGGCCACCTCAGGCCCTGCGTGCGTGTAGACGATCGCGTCGGACTCGCGCGGGATTGTCGCGCCCTGCGTGTTGCAGATCGACAGCGTCTTCGCGCCGCGCTCGCGGGCGTACTTGACGGCCATCAGCGTGTCCATGGTCTCGCCCGACTGGCTGATCGAGACGACGAGCGTGTCGGCCCCGATCACCGGGTCGCGGTAGCGGAACTCGTGGGCGAGCTCGACGTCGACGGGGATCCGCGTCCACTGCTCGATGGCGTACTTGCCGACCTGGCCGGCGTACGCGGCGGTGCCGCACGCGATCACGATGATGCGCGAGATGCCTCGGAAGAGCTCGTCCAGCCCGTGCAGCTCGGGGATCACGACCTGACCGTCGCGGATGCGGCCGCGCAGCGTGTTGGCGACGGCCTCCGGCTCCTCCGAGACCTCCTTGGCCATGAACGACGACCAGCCGCCCTTCTCGGCGGCCGCGGCATCCCACGTCACCTCGAACGGCTCGACCTCGACCGCACCGCCCGCGAAGTCGGTGACCTCGACGCCGTCGGGTGTGATGGCGACGATCTGGTCTTGGCCGATCGCGAGCGCGTTGCGGGTGTGCTCGACGAACGCGGCGACGTCGGAGCCGAGGAAGTTCTCGCCCTCGCCGAGGCCGATGACCAGCGGTGAGTTTCGGCGCGCGCCGACGACCAGGCCCGGCTGGTCCTTGTGCATGGCCAGCAGCGTGAAGGCGCCCTCCAGGCGCGAGACGACGGCGCGGAACGCGGTGACGAGGTCGCCGGTGCGGCGGTACTCGCGACCGAGCAGCACCGCGGCGACCTCGGTGTCGGTCTCGCTGCGGAAGGTGAAGCCCTCCGCGAGCAGCTCGTCCTTGAGCTCGGCGAAGTTCTCGATGATGCCGTTGTGGATGACGGCGAGCTTGTCGTCGTCGGCGAGGTGCGGGTGGGCGTTGCCGTCGGTCGGCCCGCCGTGGGTGGCCCAGCGGGTGTGGCCGATGCCGGTCGTGCCGTCGGCGAGCGGGTGGGCGGCGAGGTCGTCGCGCAGCACCTTCAGCTTGCCGGCGCGCTTGCGCATGCCGAGGCCCCCGTCAGCGTCGATGACGGCGATCCCGGCGGAGTCGTAGCCGCGGTACTCGAGCCGGGAGAGCCCGGAGATCAGAACGGCCTGGCTCTGGCGAGGGCCCACGTATCCGACGATTCCACACATGCCCACAATGGTAGGCGGGCGGTTTTGCGAGGAGACTGAACGAATAGCGGATGCCTCGCCCCGCGGCATCCGTCGCCCTTGTGTTCCCCCCCCCGCCCGCTGCGGTCCCGGGTTCGCAGCGCCCGACTCAGCGGCGGCCGAACGCGGGCCGACGTAGCCTGCGCGGTCGCGACTCGCCAAGACACGCCGGTGCGGGCTCGGGCGGTCGGCGTGTCTTGGCGACTCAGCGCGCGGCGTGCGTGGGTCGCAGCGTCCGATCGCGGTCTTGCCTCGCCCGCGCGCGCCCGACTCGCCAGGACACGCCGGTGCAGGCTCGGGCGGTCGGCGTGTCTTGGCGACTCAGCGACTCAGCGGCGGCCGAACGCGGGCCGACGTAGCCCGCGCGCTCCCGACTCGCCAAGACACGCCGGTCGCGGCCGAGGCGGTCGGCGTGTCTTGGCGACTCAGCGACGGAGCGACTCAGCGCGCAGCGGCGGCGACCCGCGGCCGGACGCCCCAGAGGACCCCGCCTCAAAGCTTGCGCAGCAGCACCGTCTCGACGGTGTGGTCGGCCGCCTTCTGCAGCACGAGGTTCGCGCGGTGGCGGGTCGGGAGCACGTTCTCCTCGAGGTTGGGGAGGTTGATCGAGTTCCAGAAGCCGAGGGCGCGCTCGACGGCCTCGTCGTCCGACAGCTGGGCGAAGACGTTGAAGAACGAGTTCGGGTTGCTGAACGCGGCGCGGCGCAGGGCGAGGAAGCGCTCGACGTACCATTGCGCGATGTGGGCGGCATCCGCGTCGACGTAGATCGAGAAGTCGAACAGGTCGCTCACGGCGACGTCGTTGGGGGTCGGCGGCGGCTGCAGCACGTTCAGACCCTCGACGATCACGATGTCGGGGCGGCGCACGGTGATGACCGCGTCGGGCACGATGTCATACCGCATGTGCGAGTAGAACGGGGCGCGCACCTCGGGGGCGCCGCTCTTGACCTCGGTGAGGAACGACACGAGCGCCCGGCGGTCGTACGACTCGGGGAAGCCCTTGCGCTCCATGAGCCCGCGTCGCTCGAGCTCGGCGTTGGGGTAGAGGAACCCGTCGGTGGTGATGAGCTCGACGCGCGGCGTGCCGGGCCAGCGGCTGGTGAGCTCGCGCAGCAGGCGCGCGATCGTGGACTTGCCGACCGCGACCGAGCCGGCGACGCCGACGATGAACGGGGTCGTCGCGTCCGACTCGCCGAGGAACGCCGACTCCTCGGCGCCCAGGCGCTTCGTCGACTCCGCGTAGAGCGACAGCAGCCGCGAGAGCGGCAGGTAGACCTGGGCGACCTCGGCCATGTCGAGGCGGTCGCCGAGTCCGCGGATCTGGACGATCTCGGTCTCGCTGAGCGGCTGCGTCATGCCGGCGGCCAGTCGCGCCCAGTCGGCGCGCTCGATCTCACGGTAGAGGGACAGAGCGGGGGTGGCCACGCCCGTGTCGGGCAGCGTCGCTTCTTCGGCGGACATCGCGCCCATCGTATCCGGTGGTGCGAGGGCGACGGATGCCGCGGGCCGCGGCAGGCAGATGCCCCGACCTGTCTCGGGGGGAACGGGTCGGGGCATCGGCGTCGGCGTCGCGGCATCAGATCGAGGTGACCCCGCTAACCTGAACGCGTGCGCCTGGGAGTCCTCGACATCGGCTCGAACACCGTCCACCTCCTCGTGGCCGACGCCCGTCCCGGCGGGCGGCCGCTGGCCACGACGAGCAAGCGCACGGTCCTGCGGCTGATGCGGTACCTCGCCCCCGACGGCTCGATCACCGACGAGGGCGTGACCGCGCTCGTCGCCGCGGTCACCGAGGCGCGCGCGGTCGCCGCGGCCGAGAAGGTCGACGAGCTGCTCGCCACGGCGACCTCGGCCGTCCGCGAGGCGCAGAACGGGTCCGAGGTGATCCGGCTCATCGAGGAGGCGCTGGGCCAGCCGCTCCAGGTGCTCGGCGGCGAGACCGAGGCCCGCTACACCTTCCTCGCCGTCCGCCGGTGGTTCGGGTGGGCGGCCGGGCAGATCCTGCTCTTCGACATCGGCGGCGGATCGCTCGAGCTCGCCGCGGGAGGGGACGAGCTGCCGGATGCCGCGGCATCCGTCCCCCTCGGCGCCGGCCGCATGACCGTGCGGTTCCTGCCCGACGATCCGCCCGGCGCCGCCGCGGTGGACGAGCTGCGCGCGCACGCCCGCACGACGCTCGAGCCGGTCGCGGCGTCGTTCCGGGCGCTCCCGCGTCCCGACCACGTCGTCGGCTCGTCGAAGGCGATCCGCTCGCTGGCCAAGCTCGTCGGCTACCCGGTACCGGGCTGGTCGGGGATCGAGCGGATGCTGCTTCCCCGCGACGCGCTCGGCTCGTGGATTCCGCGGCTCGCGCGCCTGCCCGCGTCGGCCCGCCAGGAGCTTCCGGGGATCACCGCCGATCGCACCTTCCAGATCGTCGCGGGCGCGGTGGTGCTGCACGAGGCGATGCGCGCGCTGGACGTCGAGGAGCTCGAGGTGTCGCCGTGGGCGCTGCGCGAGGGCGTGCTGCTGCGCTACATCGAAGAGCTCGGCTGGTAGCGCCCGCTCGCGTCAGCCGCCGAACTCGACGAACGCCGCGTAGATGCCGTAGACGGCGAGCGCGGCGACGTGCCACTCCTCGGGCCCCTCGGGTCCCATCGTGACGCTGCGGGGAGCGTCGATCATGTCGGGGTTGATGCGCCGGTGGTCGGTCATGCCGTCGATGGTGGCCATGATCGCCACGGCGAGGTCGCGCTCGTCGACCCCGTCCCGCATGCGGATGCCGAGGGCTTCGTTGAGCGACCGGTAGAGCTCGGCCATGCGCTGGGCGTACCGCTCCTCGATGTCGATGAGGAGCGTGCGGATCTCCTCCCCGCCGGGCACGGCGTCGCCGCTGGCGAGCGCGGCCGACATTGTCTTGTACGCCCGGTACGCCAGGGAGTGCTCCACCGCCACCACGTTGTGGGCGACGGCCGCCCGCACCGCGGCGCGCAGCGCGACCTCGCGGCCGAGCCGCGGATCGCGGTCGGCGACCTCCGCCGCGGCCGGACCCTGAGCCATCGCCGCCTGCAGCAGTTGCAGCGTCTCACGGTCGAAGCCGGCGTCGAACCCCGGGTCGGAGACGAAGAGAGCCCGCACCAGGTCGGCGACGAAGGCTCCGCGGTCGGGCCAGATCCGGAACACGGTCGACCGCGGCACGCCGGCGACGCGGATGAGGTCCTCCAGCGAGATGTTGGAGTAGTCCAGCAGCAGGCCCTCGGCCTTCACGCGCTCGACCGCGGCCTCGAGCATCCGTGAGCGGGTCTCGCCCGCAGGCCGACGCGTCCGGGGTGAAGCAGCAGGGGACACGCCTCGATTATCGCCCCGATCGCAGCGGCCCACAGCACCGGTCGCGGCGGCGGAGGCGGCATCCGCCCCCCGCTCGCGGTGCCGGATCCCCACAACCCGGCACCGCGTGATCTCCGCGACGGCCAGGCGCCGTCGGTCGATCCGTGCGCGAGTCACCCCATGGCCGCGCACCCTGGCCACTCTAGAGACTGGAAGTCTCGAATCTCAAGTCGAGCCTGCACGGGGACGGTCAGTCGCTGAGGACGACCTGATCGACCATGAGGTGCCCCCATTCGCCGGTCGCGTCGTCGAGGATCTGGAACTGGGCGGTGCGGCCCGCGAACTCCCTCACGTCCCACTGCACGGGTCGCAGGCGTCCCGAGTCGTCGCCGGTCGCCGTGCGCACCGGGCGCCCGTCGACGAGCAGCTGCACCGAGGTCGCCGGCTCCTCCCCCAGCGCATTGCGGCCCCCTCCCACCAGCACATGGAGGAAGTCGCGGTCGACGGTGAAGGCGGGCGAGGTGATCACCCCGGTCGCGGGGTCGCCGCCGCCGACGAAGGTGTCGGCGACCCGCCCGCCCACCTGACCCACCAGCTCGGACGTGCTGGGAGCGGCCGCCGCGAAGTCGCCGGTCGCCGTCCAGCCCTCGCCCCATGTGCGGCCCTCGAAGTCGGCGAGCAGGCGCGCGGGGCGCTGCACGACGCTGCCGAACTCGGTGATCGTCAGGTCGTGGAAGGTCGCGGGGCCGCCCGAGGAGTACAGCGCCAGCCCGTCGTCGCCGGGAGGCGCGAACACCTGGCTCGACTGCACGTAACGGCCGTCGTCGACGAACACCTCGACCGTGGTGCGGTCCACGAGGATCCGCAGCCGCACGCGGTCGGCCGCGCCGTCGAACGGCGTGCGACTCTCGGTCTTCCAGGTGCCGGACGGATGCCCCGTCTGCCCGCGGTTGAGGTACGCGTAGGTCTCCGTCACGCCGACGTCGGCGTGGCGCGTCCCGTCGGCGGAGCGCCGCAGCTGCAGCCCGATGTTGGACGCGGCCTGCCACGTCACCTCGGCCTCGAGCTGGTAGGCGTCGCCGCGATAGTCCAGGGCCCGGAAGCCGTCGACCGTCACGTCGCCGAGCCGCGTGCGCTCGGTCGCGATGTCCTGCAGCGCCGCCACCGGCTGCGACACGAGGCTGAACGACGACCCGACGCGCTTCAGCCGGATCTCGCGGGTGATCGAGTCGGTGCCGTTGAACCCGTCCGCCGTCCAGGTGGGCGTGGAGTGGGCGTAGTCCCAGTTGTTCATCCAGGCCACCGCGTAGCGGCGGTCAAGCGGCGCCGCGGGGTCCTCCCACGTGACGGCGCCGTACCAGTCGAACCCGTGATCGAGCCACTGCGGCGCCGCGTGGTCGAACGCGAACGAGGTGCCGTCGAACGATCCCGTCCAGTACGCGAAGGTCGCCGGCTCGTCGGTGGCGTAGCCGTTCGCGCTCACGCCGAACACCCATTTCAGCGTGCCGTCGTCGGCGCGGATGGGGAAGAGGTCCGGGCACTCGATCGTGCCGATGCCGGGGTTGACGTACTCCCACGTGCGCGACCAGGTCTTGAGGTCGGGCGACGTGTAGAAGCTCACGCGGTCGCGCTCGGCGATCAGCGCGACCCAGCGCCCGCGCTCCTCGTCCCACACGACCTTCGGGTCGCGGAAGTCGGCGCGGCCGCCGTTGGGGATGACGGGGTCCTCGCCGTGCGGGCGGAAGTTGCGGCCGCCGTCGGTCGAGTACCAGAGGAACTGCGCCTGCGGGCCGGAGGCGTTCAGCTGCTGCGCGGGTGTCGGGTGGTCCATCTGCGTGACCAGCATGACGACCGCGCCGGCGCCGAAGCCGGCGGTGTTCGCGTGGTCGACCACGGCGGACCCCGACCACAGGTCGTAGTTGGGGTTGGTCTTCTTCGGCGCAGCGACCCCCTGATCGGCGAACACGACCCCGTCGTACGAGGTCGCCAGGCGCCAGGCCGTGCCGAAGTTGGCCGAGGGATCGGCGTTGTAGTCGCTGTTGTAGAGGTAGTAGTAGTGGAACTTGCCGTCGATGAAGACCGGCCGCTGCGGGTCGTTCTTCCAGCGGTCCGGCACCGTGAAGTGGTACTGCGCGCGGTACTGGTCGCCGTCCTCGGCCGCCGTCGCGGGCGCCTCGGCCGCCGTCGCGGGCGCGTCGGCCGCGGCGGTGAGCCCGGAGGCCACCGCCACCACGATCACCGCGAGCACTCCGGCCGCCACGCGCGCCGATCGTCGTTGTGAAGCTGACACCATCGTCATCCTTTCTCCGGCGGACGTCGCTCCCCGCATGCGGGAACGGATGCCACGCCCCGGCGCGCACCGGCGCCGCGGCGTCGCCCGCAGCCGCGGCAGTGCGGCCGTGACCGGTCGCTCCCGCGGTGCGGCGGCCGGGGCCCGTCCGCGTGACCCCGGCCGCTCCGCGTCAGAGAGCCGCGACGCGCTCGGCGTCGCGGCGCACCAGCCGCTCCCCCTCCCAGTCGACGGGCATGGGGTCGGTGATGCCGCCCACGAACGCGCCGTCCTCGTCGGCGTTGCGGAAGGCGAACAGCAGCCACTGGCCGTCGCTGCGGCGCCGCAGCAGGCGGCCGACGTACAGCCGCTCGTCGGTCAGCGGGTACGCCGCGTCGACGTCGAACGGACCGAGCAGGCTCTCGGCCGGCACCGCCCACGTCCCGCCCCCGCTGCCGTGCCGCGACGGCGTGGCGTGCTCGTCGAGGCACGAGAAGAGCAGCACGGGCCTGCCGTCGACGATCTCGGCCTGCAGCACCTCGAGCTGTCCGAAGCCGTCGGGGCTCGGCGCCGACAGCGGCTCCCGCAGCTCCCACGTGCGCAGGTCGGCCGACCAGGCGTGGCCGACGACGCCGCGCCCGTCGACCGGGCCTTCTGCCGCGCGCGCGGTGATCAGCATGTGCCAGCCGTGGCCGGCCGGATCCGGGAAGACCCACGGGTCGCGGAAGGCCTCGTCGTGCCAGTCGCCGCTGGCGAGCTTCTCATACCACGGCCCCGCGGCCTCCAGCACCGGGCCGCCGGCCTTGGTCCACACGTGGAGGTCGGACGAGGTGGCGTACCCGATGCGCTGGATGTTCTTGCCGTCAGGGGCCGCCGTCGAGCCGGTGTAGAAGAGGAACCACGTGCCGTCCGGATGCCGCACCACCGAGCCCGTCCAGGTCGCCAGGTCGTCGAACGCCGGGGCGTCGCTGCGCACGAGCGCGTCCTCGACCTGCGTCCAGTTCACGAGGTCGGTCGAGACGGCGTGCCCGATCGAGGCGCGGTAGTGGCGGGCGTCGGGGTCGCGCAGCGCACGCGAGGCGTAGAGGAAGAACAGGTGGTAGCGGTCGCCGTCGTCGGCGAACCAGTAATCCCATACCCAGGAGCCGGGGAGGTCGAACACAGTGATCCTTCGTGTCTTGGCGCGCGGTCGGTCGATCGCGCGAGGTGCGGTCTCGCGGCCGGGCCGGACGCGAGAGGTCGGTCACGGCCGTGCGGCCGCGAGGGGTCGGCGCGGCCGCACGGGCCGCGAGCGATGGGTCACGCCGTCCGGGCGGCGTCGAGCTCGTGCCGCCGGGGCGGGTCGGCGCCGGGGCGCGACACCGTGATCGCGGCGGCGCGCGCAGCCCGCTCGAGCAGTGCCGCGACATCGGCGGAGCGGATGCCTCCCCCCGGCGCCCGCACCGCAGCGGCGGCGAACCCTCGCTCGAGCAGGCCGTCGATGAGCGCGCCCATGAACGTGTCGCCGGCGCCGACGGTGTCGACGACGTCGGTGACCACCGGCGGGATGACCACGTCGCCGTCGGCGGTGACGCCGATCGCCCCCTGCGCCCCAAGGGTCACCACGACGAGCGCCGGGCCGCGCGCGACCCACTCGCGCGCCACCTCGACGGCGTCGCGGCCCGGAGCGAGCCAGCGAAGGTCCTCGTCGCTGGCCTTCACGACGTCGGCGAGCGCGACGAGGTCGTCGACCCGGCCGCGTACGCGCGCGGGGTCGTCTACCAGCGAGGGCCGGATGTTCGGGTCGTAGGTCACGAGGGCGTCGGCGCGGGCAGCCCGCACCAGCGCCGCGACCTGCGCGTCGCCGGGCTCCAGCACCGTGGCGACGGAGCCGACGTGCACGATGTCGGCCGCCGCGGCGAGCGCCGCGTTGCGGTCCGGGTCGGCGCCGAGCTCCCACTGGAGGTCGAACTCGTAGCGGGCCGCCCCGGCCGCGTCGAGCCGCGCGGTCGCGGTGGAGGTGCGCGCCGCCTCGACCGCGACGACCTCGACGCCGGACTCCTCCAGCCACCGGCGGATGCGCCGGCCCCGCTCGTCGTCGCCGAGGCGCGTGACGAGCGTGGGCCGCCGGCCGAGGCGCCCGAGGGTGAGGGCGGTGTTGGCCGGGCTGCCGCCGGGAGCCTCGTCGACGCCCGTCCCGCGGTGCACGATGTCGACGAGGGCCTCGCCGATCACGACGACGCGAGGCGCGGCGGGACCGCCGCGGAGTGCGGCATCCGTCATCCCTTCACCCCGCTCGCGGCGATGCTGCTGACGAACGCCCGCTGGAAGACCAGGAACACGATGAGCACCGGGATGGTGATGAGCGACGTGTACGCCATCACCTCGCCCCACGCGGTGTTGAGCTGGAAGAAGTACTGCATGCCGACCATGACCGGTCGCAGCTCCTCCTTCTGCACCACCATGAGCGGCCAGAGGTACTGGTTCCACGCCGGGAGGAACGTGAGGATCGCCACGGTCGCGAACGCCGGGCCCGACAGCGGCACGAGGATGCGGCGGTAGATCGTGAACCAGCTCGCGCCGTCGATCCGCGCCGCCTCGTCGAGCGACTTCGGGATCGTCGAGAAGTACTGCGTGAACAGGAAGATCGAGAACGCGTTGGCGATGAACGGCACGATCTGCACCTCGTAGGTGTTGAGCCAGCCGAAGTCGTACTTCAGCACGCCGCCCTCCATCACCAGCGTCGGCAGCTGCGCGACCCAGTAGACCATCGGCACCGCGATGGTCTCGAAGGGCACGATGAGCGTCGCGATGATGAGGGCGAGCACGACGATGCGGCCCTTCCACTCCAGGCGCGACAGCGCGAACCCGGCCATCGAGTTCACGATCAGCCCGAGCCCGACGGTGAGCACCGTGACGAGCACCGAGTTGAACAGGAACTGCGCGACGGGGACGCGGTCGAACACGCCGAAGTAGTTGTCGAGGCTGATGTCGCCGACCGGCAGGAACGCCATCGGCGAGTCGATGTCCTGCAGGATCTGGGCGTCGGGCTTGAGGCTCGACACGAACATGAACACCAGCGGGAACAGGAACACGATCCCGAACAGCGACAGCGCGAGGTAGAGGAAGATGTTGCCGCGTCGGCGCTGGCTCTTCTCGCTGCGCCCGGGCAGTGCGGTGCGCGAGGAGCGCCGCGACTGCGCGGCCGCGGTGGTGAGGGTCTGCGTAGCGGTCACGTCAGTCCTTCTCTCGGGTGAGGCGCCGCTGGATCAGCGCGATGGCGAGCACGGCGACGAAGAAGATGAGCGAGATCGCCGCGGCGTACCCGATCTCCTGCTGCTCGTACCCCTTGCGCACGGCGTGGAAGACGATGGTGGAGGTGGAGTTCACCGGACCGCCCTGGGTCATGACGTCGATCTGCACGAACAGGCCGAGCGCGGCGATGGTGATGGTGACCAGGACGAACACCATCGTCGGCCGAAGTCCCGGCCACGTGACGTTGGTGAACTGGCGCCACGGGCTCGCGCCGTCCATCTTGGCCGCCTCGTACAGCTCTTCGGGGATGGTCTGCAGCCCCGACAGCCAGATGATCATGTGGAAGCCGACCGCCTGCCAGATCGACAGGACGATGATGGCGCCCAGCGCCGTGTTCGGGTCGTTCAGCCAGTCGACGCCCGACCACGCCCCGAAGGTGAGGGCGTCGATCATGGAGTTGATCAGGCCGTCCTTCTGGTACATGAACTTCCACAGGATCGACACCACGACGATCGAGGTGACGACGGGGATGAAGAAGATCACGCGGAAGGCGGTGACACCGCGCATGCGCCGGTTCACCAGCACCGCGAGGAGCAGGCCGAGGCCCGCCTGCACGGGCACCACGACGAGGGCGAAGATCGCGGTGTTGCCCGCCGACTGCAGGAACACCGGGTCGGCCGTGAAAGCGCGGATGAAGTTGTCCATGCCGACGAACCGCGGCGGGTTCGGCGAGATGAGGCGTGCGTTGGTGAACGACAGCGTGAACGCGAGGATCACGGGGATGATGAGGAACAGGACCAGCAGGATGCCGGCGGGGGCGATCATCCCGAGGCCGGCCCAGGTCTCACGGCCCTTGATGGAGCGGAAGCGACGGTAGGCGCGCCGAGGCTCCTCGGCGGCGACCGTCGGAGGGGTGACAGTCATGGCAGATCTCTCTGAGGGAGTCCCGGCGAGGGCGCGAGCCCTCGCCGGGACGGTTGATCACTCGAAGCCGTAGCCGTCGTTCGACTCGATGTTGGAGTCGATCTCCGACACCGCGCGGTTCAGGGTCTCCTGCACGTCGGCGCCGTTCATGATGTCCTTCGCGGCGGTCTCGAACGTCGTCGAGATCACGGCGTAGGCCGGGGTCTCGGGACGCAGCACGGCGTACTGCTGCGAGAACTCGACGAATGGACGGAGCGCCCCGTCCTCACCGAAGTACTCCGAGGCCGCGGCGGCGCTCTCGGTCGCCGGGATCACGATCTGCTTGTCGGCGAATTCGGTGATGTACTCGTCCTGGAAGCTGAACTCCAGGTACTCGCGGGCGCCGTCGGCGTCGTTGCACTCCGACGAGATGGCCCACTGCCACGAGCCGCCGCCGATCTTGGGGCCGTTGCCGAGGTCCGGCGGGGGCAGGATCAGCAGGTCGTCGCCGACCTCGTCGAGCGCCGTGACCGCGTTCCAGACGCCGGTGTAGCTCAGGGCCACCTCGTCGTCGATGAACTCCTGGTTGCCCACGGTGCCGCTGTTGCCGGCGTAGCCGTCGGCGAAGAGGCCCTGGAACCACTCGCCCCACGCGACCGCCTCGGGTCCGTTGAGGGCGCCGTCGGCGGTCAGCATGCTGTCGCGGTCGATGAGGTCGCCGCCGAAGCTCTGCAGGAACGGCGAGTACGCGTACGGCCACCACTCGCCGGTGTCCTCGGCGCCGATGTCGATCGGCGTCTCGTAGCCGGCTGCCTTCAGCGTCGCCAGGGCCGCGTTGAACTCCTCAGCGGTCCAGGGCTCCTCGACGGTCGGGATGCGGATGTCGGCTGCCTCGAGCACCGACTGGCGGGCGAAGATCGCAAGGGCGGCGTCCCAGTACCCGGCGGAGTAGATCTCGCCGTCCCACTCGCCGACGGCGGTCGGCAGCAGCGAGTCGGTGAGCTCGGTGGGCAGCCCGAGCGGCTGCAGGTAGCCCGCCCACGCCCAGTTCGGCATGATCGGGCCGTCGAGGTCGAGAAGGCAGGGGAGATCGCCGGATGCCGCGGCCGCGACGATCGCGTCGTTGTAGGCGCCCTGCGGGAACGACTCGTGCACGACCTGGTACTGGTCCTGCGAGTCGTTGAAGTCGGAGATGATCCGCTCGTAGACCTCGAGCTCGGCCGGGTTTCCGGCGGAGTGGGTCCACATCGTCAACTGGGTGCGGCCGTCATCGGTCGTGGTCTCGCCTTGACCGGCCTGCCCGCAGCCGGTCAGGGCGAGCGCCGAGACCAGGCCTGCAGACACGAGGATCGGGGTCCTTGTGCGCATTGTTGTGGTTTCCTTTTCTTGATGACCTACGCCCGCGTAGGTCATCGGTCGGGGGCCGCCTTCGGCGGCCGCTCGGTGTGTGAAGCCCGTCGCCGGTTCTGTTTGCCGACGTGCGCCGGCGGCGGGCCCACGGAGTCTCGTCGGATGACGGGACACTCCATCTGGTGCGCGGCGTCCTCATCCCCTTCCGCACGGACGCCGAGTGCGACCTCCATCGCCCAGCGCCCCATGTCGTAATGGGGCAGGGCCACGGTGGTCAGAGGGGGATCCTGTTCCGCGGCGATGAGCTGCTGGTCGTCGTAGCCGACGACCGACAGGTCCCGCGGGATGTCGAGGCCGCGGCGGTGCGCGGCGATGTACACGCCGGCCGCCATGCGGTCGTTGAAGCAGAAGACGCCCGTGGGGCGGTCCTCGCCGAGGTCGAGCAGGCGCTCCATGGCGGCACGCCCGCCGTGCGCCGAGGTCTCGGCGCGGACGTGCAGCGCGGGGTCGGCGGTGACGCCGACCTCGGCGAGCGCCTGGAGGTAGCCCTCGTGACGCAGTCGGGACGCGATGGGCCCGGGGTCTTCGGTGTCGAGGTACGCGATCCGGCGGTGACCGGCCGCGACGAGTTCGCGCACGGCGGTGAGCCCGCCGGCGCGGTCGTCGGGGACGACGCTGCGGTAGCCGCCTCCGGCGGGCCGGCAGTCGAGGAACACCGTCTGGGCCGGGATGCCGTCGGGCACGTCGACGACGCGGTGCCACATGCAGGCGTAGATCATGGCGTCGACCTGCTGCGCCGTGAGGGAGCGGATGGCCTCGCTCTCGATGCCCTCGTCACCGCCGGTGTCGACGAGGTAGACGAGGTGGCCGTTCTCGCGGGCGGCGTCCTGCGCGCCGGCGAGCATGCGTCCCGCGAACGGGGTGGTGGCGATCTGGTCGGAGATGAGCCCGACGGTGCGCGTCTGCTGCGTCCGCAGCCCCCGCGCGACCGAGCTCGGCGCGTAGCCCACAGCGCGCGCGGCATCCTTCACCCGACGCCGGGTGTCGTCCGAGATGCGCGACTCGACGTTGTTCATGACGAGCGAGACGGTCGTCACCGAGACGCCGGCTGCCGCCGCCACGTCTGAGATCCGAGCCCTCGCCACCGTCGACACTCCCTTGTGCTAAATCGATTTATCGAACGGGACCGATTATGAACCGGCGTACCGCTCGACGTCAAGTCGTTCACCGAAATCAACGTGTCCCCCGAAAGGACGACATGCGCACGCGCGCCGATCGTGTTTATATGGATGCGCTGTGCAAATCGATTTGCATCGCGTTTCCCCACCGAAGGAGCAACTTCCATGAACACTCCCCCGAAGCGCGTCAGGCGTCTCCTGACAGGGGGGCTGGCGGCCGTCGCCGTGACGGCCTCCGCCCTCGTCGGCCTCCCCACGGCCGCCGTCGCCGACCCCACGTCGGGGCTGCCCGAGCTGCAGGACGGCCCCCAGCCGACCACGCACACCCAGGAGGCATACGCCCCCGAGGACGACTTCACCGCCAAGTGGACCCGTGCCGACGCACGCCAGCTCAAGCGCCTGTCGGACCCCGCGACCCCGTCGCGTGAGAACTCGATGCCCTCGTCGCTCACGATGCCCGAGGTGCCGCAGGACTTCCCCGACATGTCGAACGAGCAGGTCTGGGTGTGGGACACCTGGCCGCTGACCGACGAGCACGGCAATCAGTACTCCATCAACGGCCAGGAGGTCATCTTCTCGCTGGTGGCCGACCGCAGCCTCGGCTTCGACGAGCGCCACGTGTACGCGAAGATCGGCTACTTCTTCCGTCCCGCCGGCGTGCCCGCCGACGAGCGGCCGGAGAACGGCGGCTGGACCTACGGCGGCCTCGTGTTCGACGAGGGCGTGACCGGCGAGATCTTCGAAGACAAGTCGTTCAGCCACCAGACCCAGTGGTCGGGTTCGGCGCGCGTCTTCAAGGGCGGCGAGGTGAAGCTGTTCTTCACCGACGTGGCCTTCTACCGCGACGAGCAGGGCAAGGACCGCAAGCCCTACGACCCGCGCCTCGCGCTGAGCGTCGGCAAGGTGCACGCGACCGGCAAGGGCGTGAAGCTCACCGGCTTCGACTCGGTGCACGACCTGCTGCAGGCCGACGGCGAGTACTACCAGACCGGCGAGCAGAACCCGTTCTTCAACTTCCGCGACCCGTTCACGTTCGAGGACCCGGCCAACCCGGGTGAGACGTACATGGTCTTCGAGGGCAACACCGCGATGCCCCGCGAGGAGGCGTACTGCACGGAGGAGGACCTCGGCTACCAGCCGGGTGACCCGTTCGCCGAGACCGTAGAAGAGGTCAACGCATCCGGCGCCCCGTACCAGATCGCGAACGTCGGTCTGGCGAAGGCGACGAACGACGACCTGACCGAGTGGGAGTTCCTCCCGCCGATCCTGTCGGCCAACTGCGTCACCGACCAGACCGAGCGCCCGCAGTTCATCTTCAAGGACGGCAAGGCGTACCTGTTCACGATCACGCACCGCAGCACCTTCGCGGCGGGAATCGACGGACCCGAGGGCGTCTACGGCTTCGTCGGCGACGGCATCCGCTCGGACTTCCAGCCGCTCAACGCCGGCTCGGGGCTGGCCCTCGGCAACCCGACGAACCTGAACTATCTGCAGGGTCAGCCGTTCGCGCCGGATTACAACCAGCACCCGGGCGCCTTCCAGGCGTACTCGCACTACGTGATGCCCGGCGGCCTGGTGCAGTCGTTCATCGACACCATCGGCACGCACGACGACTTCGTCCGCGGCGGCACGCTGGCGCCGACGGTGAAGGTCGACATCTCGGGTGACTCGACGAGCGTCGACTACTCGTACGGTGGCGACGGGCTCGGCGGCTGGGCCGATGTTCCGGCGAACATCAACATCAACAACGGCGGTCAGGTCAAGCCGCTGCGCTGATCCGTCCCGGCCCTGGTGAGGGCGACGGATGCCTCGGCTCGGCCTCGGGCCGAGGCATCCGTTCCGTCCCTTCCCGCTCGGCTTCCGCTGTCGGTGGGCTCCGGGGGATCCGGTCTCGGCCGGAATACCCGGTTTCGACGGATGCCGCGGCCCCCGGCCGCCGGGGCTCGGGCGGAGCTCGGCCGGGGCTCGCCCTCGGCCGGGGCTCGGCCGGGGTGCGGCCGGGGCTCGGACCTCACCTCCGCCGAAACAGGGGGTTCGCGCCGAGACAGAGGACGCCGCCCCCGGTTTCGGCCGGAATGCCCGGTTTCGACGGATGCCGCGCGCCCCTGGCAGCAGCCGCACCCAGAACGCCCCATCGACGCCGCACTAACCGACACCGATCCCGCAACACCCGCCCGACACCGATCCCCCGGCACCCGCCCGGCACCCGCCGGCGCCAACCCCGCCGAAACAAGGGATTCCCGCCGAGACCGAGGACGCCACCCCCGGGTTCGGCCGGAACTCCCTGGTTCGACGAATGCCTCGACCCCAGCAGCAGCCGCACCCGCAGAACAGCCCACCAACCGACACCGCCCTGACCGACATCGATCCCCCGAGACCCTGACCGACACCGATCCCCCGAGACCCCGCCCAACACCCTCCGGCGCCAACCCCGCCGAAACAAGGGATTCACGCCGAGACCGAGGACGCCACCCCCGGTCTCGGCCGGAATACCCGGTTTCGACGGATGCCGCAACCCCCGGCCGCCGCTCCGGTATGACCCTCCCGAACGGAAGGAATCTGCGATGCACGATCACGACGCCCAGCCCACGTTCCCCTCGCGGCGCGCCCTGCTCTGGGCGGCGGCGGTCATCGCGGCGGTCGCCGTGGTGCTCGTCACCGTGTTCGCGCTCCCCCGGCCCGCGAACGAGGGGCCCGAGGTGCGCCCGTCTCCCACCGCGCCGGCCGACGCGTTCGAGCGCCCGGACGACTGGTCGCCGCACCGCCCGGCCGTGCACATCACGCCGGAGAAGAACTGGATGAACGATCCGCAGAAGCCGTTCCTCCTCGACGGCGTCTGGCACTACTACTACCTGTACAACGCGGACTATCCCGACGGGAACGGCACCGCCTGGTACCACGCGACCTCGACCGATCTCGTGAACTGGACCGACGAGGGCGTCGCGATCGAGAAGTACGACAACGGTCTCGGCGACATCTGGACCGGAACTGCGGTCGTCGACGAGAAGGGCACGGCCGGCTTCGGCGCCGGCGCCGTGATCGCGCTGGTCACGCAGCAGGTCGACGGCGTGCAGCGCCAGTCGCTCTTCTTCTCGCGCGACGGCGGCTACTCGTTCGAGTCGTACGAGGGCAACCCGGTGATGGACAACCCGGGTGTGGCCGACTGGCGGGATCCGCGGGTGTTCTGGGACGAAACCGCGGGGCACTGGGTGATGGCGCTGGCCGAGCACGACCGGATCGGCTTCTACACCTCGCCGAACCTCAAGGACTGGACGTACACGTCCGACTTCGCGACGTCGGGGCTCGGGGTGCTCGAGTGCCCCGACCTGTTCCCCATGTCGGTGGACGGTGATCCCGACGACGTGCGCTGGGTGCTCGTGGCCGGCGCGAACGGCGCCGCCGAGGGCAAGACCACCGGCACGGCGTACTGGGTCGGCGAGTGGGACGGCGAGCGCTTCACCCCCGACGGTTCCGGGCACCAATGGCTCGACCACGGGCCCGACTACTACGCGGCCGTCACGTGGGACGACCCGCGGCTCGACGAGCAGGAGCGCCTGGCCACCCGCTACAGCATCGGCTGGATGAACAACTGGGCGTACGCGGGCAAGTTCCCCACCGAGGAGTGGCATGGCGGGTCAGACTCGCTCGTGCGCACGCTGACACTGCGGTCGGATGCCGCGGGCCCAAGGCTGCACTCGGCTCCCGCGCCGGAGCTCTCGGCGCTGGAGGGCGAGGCAGCGGCGATCGACGATGCGCGGGTCGACGGACGCGAGGGCGTGGACGTGGAGATCCCGGCCTCGGGTGCGTACCGGTTGGAGTTGGATGCCGCCAGCGAGAAGAACGGCGAGCTGCGCGTGAAGATCCTCGGCGGCGATGACACGTTCGCGACGGTCGGGTACGACTTCCGCGAGCAGGTGGCGTTCGTCGCCCGTGACGCGGACGCCGTGGCCGCCGACATGCCCGACGCGTATCGCGAGGTGCGGACCGCCCCGGTGGCCTTGCGGGACGGCCGCGTCACCTTGGACATCGTGGTGGATGCCGGTTCCGTCGAGGTGTTCGCCGGCGACGGGGAGGCTGCGCTGACGATGGCGACCTTCGGGAGCTCCGATGAGCGTGGTCTGCGGATCGAGGGTGCCCGTGGTGCGGTGTCGGTGAGCGATGCGTCGCTCACCCCGTTGCGGGTGGCGCCGATCGACCGGTTGTCCGCCCGCGAGTAGGGGCGGGCGGGGATTCCCGCGATGCTCCGGCGGTGCGGGGTTTCTCCCGCGGGGTCGGCCCAGCTCGGCCGGCACACGGCGAGAGCGACGCCGCGATCGGCGCGCGCCCGGCCCCGCTCACACCCGCGCCGGCGCCGCGACCGATCCGCGCTCCACCAGCCACCCGCGCAGCAGATGCAGGCTCTCGGCCGGTGCCGCCACCGTCCCGTCGATGCGGTCGAGCAGCCGCGTCATCCCCCACCGCCCCATCTCGTCGTGCGGCAGCGCGACGGTCGTCAGACCCGGGTCGAGCGCGTCGGCGACGGGGTGCAGATCGTCGATGCCGACGACCGAGAGACCTTCGGGAACACGGATGCCGCGCCTCGCCGCCGCCTGCATCACGCCCATGGCGATCTGGTCGTTGAAGCAGATGACCGCGGTCGGCGGCATGGGTCCGTCGAGGAGACGTCCCGCGGCGTCGCGTCCGCCGGCCGCGTCGGACGAGCAGAACTCGAGCCGGTCGTCGCCCAGGGCGATGCCCTCGTCGCCGAGCGCGGAGCGGATGCCGATGAGGCGCCCGCGGGCGGCGCGCGACTCGTCGGTCGTGCCGATGTAGGCGATGTCGCGGTGCCCGGCCCGCGTGAGCCGCTCGCAGGCGAGCGTCGCGATCTGCGCCTCGTCGGGCACGACGGCGTCGACCTCCCACCCGGGCTCGGGCGCCGCGTCGACGAGCACCACCGGAACCTCGGCGGGCACGGCCGGTCGGTCGACGCGCTGGTGGTACATGCGGGCGATGAGCAGGCCGTCGACCCGCTGTGCGAGGAATCGCGCGACGAGATCCCGCTCGACGTCGGCGTCGCCGCCGCTCTCGGCGACCATGAGCAGCACGTCGCGCTCGAGCCCGGCGCGCCGGGCGCCCTCGATGATGCGGCCGGCGAAGGGCGTCGCCGCAAGGTCGTCGCCGATGAGGCCGACGACGCCCGTGCGCCGACGGCGGAGTCCGCTCGCCACGCGATCGGGCACATATCCGAGCTCGCGGGCGACGGCGAGGATGCGCTCGCGCGTCTCGGCGTTGACGGCGCGGGCGCCGCTCAGCGCGTGCGAAACGGTCGTCGGGGATACGCCGGCGGCCGCGGCGACGTCGCTGACGCGCGCGCGTCCGCTGCCGGTTGCCGAGCCGTTCCCCACCCCTCCAGGTTAGGCCGCGCCGCACTCATCGCCGCGTCGCCGGGCCCGGGGCCGCGACAACCGCTATCGAACGACGATCCTCAGCGCACGACAGCCGTCACCGTCGCGAGACGCGCGAGCACCTCCTGGCTGATCGACCCGAGCAGGAACCGCGCGAGCGCGCCTCGCCCGTGGGACCCCACCACCGCGAGCCGCGCGGACGCGGCGAGTTCGTTGATGATCTGCGACGGATACCCCCGCTCGACCTTCCGCACGATCTCGAGGTCGGGGTACTTCGAGGCGAGACCGGCGAGCGACAGCCCGAGCGCCTCGGCGGTCAGCTTCTGCATGTTCTCGAGGTACTCCGCGGGATACACCGCCATGTTCCGCGGGACCTCCAGCGGCGTCCACACGGCGACGGCGACGAGCGGCTCGCCGAGGCGGTCGGCCTCCGCGGCGGCGAACGCGACGGCCTTCTCCGAGACCGGCGATCCGTCGACGCCGACGACCACCCCGGCGCGTCCGGCCGTGTCGACGTCGGGCACGACGACGACCGGACAGTGCGCTCCGGCCGCGATGCGCACGCCGTGCGCGCCGCGCGCGGGTCCCGATCCCGGCCCGCGGTAATCGCTCCCGATCACGAGCAGCGCCGCGTGCGACGAGGCATCCAGCAGCTTCGCCACGGGATTGCCGCGTTCCACCCGCGTGCGCACGTCCAGTCCGTCGGCGGAGATGCGGGATGCCTCGCCCTCCACGTGTCCGCGAGCGGCCTCGAGTGCCGCATCGAGGACGGCGTCCTCCCCCACGGCACCGACCGCACCGCCCACGACGGTCAGCAGCTCGAGCGGCTGCCGACGCTCCCTCGCGCGCTGCGCGGCCCAGTCGACCGCGCGACGCGAGACCGCGGCATCCGTGATCCCGACGACGATGGCTTCACCCACGATGGCTCCTCCCGGATGCCCCCAGGCTAGCCCCGGCGACCACCGCGGCGAAGCCCCGCCGACCGTGACAAATCCCCGAGCTCCGCGCCCCGCCCCGGCCCGCCCCGCGCGCCACGCGAGTCGCCAAGACACGCCGACCGCCGCAGCTGGCACCGGCGTGTCTTGGCGACTCACGAAGCCCCGGGGCGACACGTCCGCCCCGCGCGAGACCGCGCGTGACACCTCGCCGAGCTTCCCCCTCGCCGAGTCGCCAAGACACGCCGCGCGGCGCGATCGGCACCGGCGTGTTTTGGCGACTCACGAGGCACGACACCCGGGCGGCACGTCCGCCCCGCGCAAGGCCGAGCGTGAGAACTCGCCAAGCTTCCCCCTCGCCGAGTCGCCAAGACACGCCGCGCGGCGCGATCGGCACCGGCGTGTCTTGGCGACTCACGAGGCACGGCACCCGGGCGGCACGTCAGCCCTGCGCAAAGACCGAGCGTGAGAACTCGCCAAGCTTCCCCCTCGCCGAGCCCCGCCCGCCCCGGGTGACAGCTCGCCGAGCTCCCCACCACGCGAGTCGCCAAGACACGCCGCACACCGCGCCCGCAACCGGCGTGTCTTGGCGACTCACGAACGAGCCCCACTCACCAAGCACCGGACCGCCCAGGGACCTCCCCGGCACACACGAAGGCCCGGGCGTCCTCAGAACGCCCGGGCCCGAAACACCAGACCGAGAACCCGGCCTACAGCGCCAAGCGCTCCCGCACGACGTCGGCGAGGCGGTCGGCGTGGCGGCGGGCGTCGTCCTCGGACCCGGCCTCGACCATGACGCGCACGAGCGGCTCGGTGCCCGACGGACGCAGGAGCACGCGCCCTGAGAGGCCGAGCTCCGCGGTGGCGCGGGCGACGGCATCCTGAACGATCTCGTCGCCGACGCGCGTGCGGTCGACGCCCTTCACGTTCACGAGCACCTGCGGGTACACCGTCATCACCGAGGCGAGCTCGGCCAGCGAGCGCCCGGTGCGGGCCATCTCAGCCACGAGGTGCAGGCCGGTGAGCAGCCCGTCTCCGGTGGTGGCGAACTCGCTCATGATGACGTGCCCGGACTGCTCGCCGCCCAGCGAGTAGCCCTTCTGGTTCATCGCCTCGAGCACGTAGCGGTCGCCGACGGCGGTCGTCTCGACGCGGATGCCGTGGGCGTCCATCGCGCGGTGCAGGCCGAGGTTGCTCATGACGGTGGCGACGAGCGTGTCGTCCTTGAGGGCGCCCCGCTCCTTCATCGCCACCGCGAGGATCGCCATGATCTGGTCGCCGTCCACCACGCGTCCCGATGCGTCGACGGCGAGGCAGCGGTCGGCGTCGCCGTCGTGGGCGATGCCGACGTCCGCGCCGACGCGCACGACGTGCTCGGCGAGCAGGTCGAGGTGCGTGGATCCGACACCGTCGTTGATGTTGAGGCCGTCAGGGTCGGCGCCGATGACGGTGACCTTCGCGCCGGCGTCCTTGAAGGTCTCGGGAGAGACTCCGGATGCCGCGCCGTGGGCGCAGTCGAGCACCACATGCAGCCCGTCCAGGCGATGCGGCAGCGAGCCGAGCAGGTGCACGACGTAGCGGTCCTCGGCGTCGGCGAAGCGGCGGATGCGGCCGACGCCGGCCCCGGTGGGCTGCAGCTTCGGTCCCTGCATCGCGTGCTCGATGCGCTGCTCGACGATGTCGGGCAGCTTCACGCCGCCGCGGGCGAAGATCTTGATGCCGTTGTCGGGTGCGGGATTGTGCGATGCCGACACCATGACGCCGAAGTCGGCATCCATGTCGGCGATCAGGAACGCCGTGGCAGGCGTGGGGAGCACCCCGGCGTCGAGGACGTCGACGCCCGACGAGGCCAGCCCTGCCTCGACCGCGGCCGAGAGGAACTCGCCCGACACGCGGGGGTCGCGCGCGACGACGGCGGTGAGGCGCTTGCCGGCGGCGCGACGCGCCTCGGCCGTACGGCCCTGGCCCAGGACGACGGCGGTCGCCTGGGCCAGGGACAGTGCGAGATCGGCGGTGAGGGGGCCGTTGGCCAGCCCCCTCACGCCATCCGTGCCAAAGATCGGCATGCGGAGGTGAAGCCGATCAGCGCTTCGAGTACTGCGGCGCCTTGCGGGCCTTCTTGAGACCGGCCTTCTTGCGCTCGATGACGCGGGCGTCGCGCGAGAGGAAGCCGGCCTTCTTGAGGGTCGGGCGGTTGTTCTCGACGTCGATCTCGTTGAGCGCACGGGCGATGCCCAGACGCAGCGCGCCGGCCTGGCCCGAGTCGCCACCGCCCGAGATGCGGGCGATGACGTCGTAGGCGCCGGTGAGGTTGAGCACCGTGAACGGGTCGGTGATGAGCTGCTGGTGCAGCTTGTTGGGGAAGTAGTCCTCGAGGGTGCGGCCGTTCACCGTGATGGTGCCCGAACCGGGGACGACGCGCACGCGGGCGATGGCCTGCTTGCGGCGACCCACCGCGGCGCCCGAGACCGAGAGCACGGGGCGCTCGGCGGCGACGACGGTCTCATCGACCTGGGACTCGGTGGAGTAGCTCGTGGGGGTTTCTTCGATGTTCGCCATCAGTGTGTCCTGTTCTGTGCGGCGCTTACTGGGCGACCTGGTCGAAAACGTACGCGGTGGGCTTCTGCGCCGCGTGGGGGTGCTCAGCACCGCGGTAGACCTTGAGCTTCGACAGCTGGTCGCGACCGAGCGTGTTCTTGGGGAGCATGCCGCGCACGGCCTTCTCCACGGCGCGGACGGGGTTCTTCTCGAGGAGCTCCGAGTAGGTGACCGACTTCAGGCCGCCCGGGTAGCCCGAGTGGCGGTAGGCCTTCTTCTGCTCGAGCTTCTGACCGGTGAGGGCCACCTTCTCGGCGTTGATGATGATGACGAAGTCGCCCTGGTCGACGTGGGGGGCGAACGTCGGCTTGTGCTTGCCGCGGAGCAGGGCGGCGGCGTGCGAGGCGAGACGGCCGAGGACGACGTCGGTCGCGTCGATGACCAGCCACTCGCGCTGGGCTTCGCCAGCCTTGGGGGTGTAAGTGCGCGTCACAGTAGTGCTGCTTTCTTGATTCGAACGGAGAGGTTCGTGAATCCCACTCCGGGGTGGTTTCCCGATCGATGACCGGAGAAACACGCCAGTGGAGGGCTCACGTTCGTGATGCCGAGTCAGCTGAGCCGGACACCAAAGATCAATACTACGACAGACGGATGCCTCGTCCAAACCACGCGGCCGACGCCCCGGTCACGGCACGACCGGCGGCGGCGTGACGATCGGCTCGGGGGGCGGCGTCGGCTCGGGGACCGGAGCCGGCTCGGGCTGGGGCGCCGGCTGCGGCTCGACGGGGGCAGGGCCGGGCTCGGGCGCCGGAGGCGGTGGGACAGGGCGACGGGATGCCTCCTCCTCGGCGCGCAGCTGATCCTCGCGCAGCGCGGTGACGGCGGCGGCGTAGGCGAGCAGCTCGGCGTCGCCGCTGGATCCCGCGGCTTGCGCGGCACCGACCGCGGCCGCTGCGGCGAGGACGGCATCCTGAAGGCTCTGCTCCGCGAGGTCGTTCGCGGCGACGATCGTCTCGGCGGTCGCGGGAAGGGATGCACCGAGCGCGCCCTGCGCTTCGGCGAGCGCCGTGACGTGTTCGGTCACCGCCGCGGTCGCCGCGGTCACCTGCTCGGTCACGGCCTCCACCTCATCGGCGTAGGAACGCGCGTCGGCTGCCGCGTTGTCGGCGGCCGCAACGTCGTCGAGCGTCGCGACGTCGGGGGCGACATAGGCGGGTGGCGGGTCCGGCAGCGTCGTCGCGTCGAGCAGTGCAACGAGAGAGGCGGCGGCCGCGTTCGCGGCGTCGAGCGCCGCCTGGTCGCTCATCCCGACCACCGCCGCGAGCGCGGGCGTCGCGCTGTCGGCGGCCGCGCGTGCGGCCGTCGCGGTAGCGTCGTACTCGGCGTACGCCGTCTGCATCGCCGGCACCGGGTCGTCGGCCGCGTCGGCTGCCGTCTCGAACTCCGCGGCCGCGGCGGAGAGCTCGTCGTCCTGCGCCTGGACCTGCTGCCACACCCAGATGCCGGCACCCACGAGGCCGACGACGAGCGCGATCGAGACGCCGACGGCCCACCCCGCGCCCTTCCCCCACTTCCGCCGTTCGCGCGGTGGCGGAGCGAGTTCGGTAGGGACTGCCGATGCGACCGGCGCGACGTCGAGTGGGACGGTGGGCGCGAGCAGGACCGAGAGATCCGGCGAGCTGACGGGCGCGTGCAGCGGCGACGTCGCCGGCGGGACGACCGCTGCGTGCTGCTCCACGAGAGCCGGTGCGTCTTCCTTCGCGCTCGCGAAGAACGCCGCGAGCCGGTCGGCCTCACCCCCGTCGTCAGCGCGCGCGGTGTCGGGGGCGGCGACCGAAGTGCCGAAGAGCTCGGCCAGAGAGCGCGTTCGATCAGCGCCATCGTCGACGCGGACAGCCTCCGATGACGCATTCTCGTCGCGGCTGGGTTCGCCGCTTCCGGGTATGCGGACCACGGCGCGCGCCCTCCCTAAAAGTCACGGCCGATTCGCGCCAGACTACACCCGGCCCGCCCACTGCCTCCGACCGTCCCAGCCGCGACCGACACCCCGAAACACAGAAGCGGCGGAACCGTGGTTGGGCACGATTCCGCCGCCGCCCCAGGTTCACGAAGAGTGAGACGGAGCGCCTGACTGCATGCCGAAGCCCCAGAGCATGCATACGGGTCGAACGCGGCGCTTTCTTCGGGTTCTGCTCGGGCACGTTCCCCGGCGTCTGCGTCAGGGCAAACATACTGCCTGCACCCCGGCGCGACAACCAGAAGAATCCGCGAGATTTCGCGGATGAGCGGTTTCTCACCCAGCGCTCGAGTCGCTGCGCACAAAGGCCGCTCTGAGCAAGCCCACGCGCGGCTCAGCGGACCACCAGAGCGATCACGCCCCCGGCGTTGAAAGTGATGTGCGCCGCGATCGCCGGCCAGGTCGACCGCGACGCGACGGCCAGAATTCCGCACACGACACCCGTGAGGGCGACGCCGGCCACGAGGCCCCACGAGACGGTGGCGCCGGCGGGTGCCAGATGCAGCGCCGCGAAGGCTGCCGTCGTGATGAAGATCACCGCTGCAGCGGCGAGGGGCGAACGGTTCTCGGCATCCCCCGTCACCACCTGCAGCAGGCTGCGCTGCATGAGCCCGCGGAAGAACAGCTCCTCGACGACGGGCCCGACCAGCACCACGCCGATCACCGCGATGACGGCCGCAAGCAGCGCGTCGCCGCCGAAGGACCCGCCGATGCTGCCGGCCGACGGCCAGAGCAGCTCGACGATCGCCCGCATGACGAGACCCGACGCAATGCCGAGCGCTATATATATGGTGCGCGTGGCGGCGAGCCCGAGCGCGCCCGTCCGCCGACCCGGCGCGGCGGCGAGCGTCGCGCCGACGGCGATCGCGACCACCAGAGACAACAGCAGGGCGATCACGTCGATGGCGACGAGGGCGGTGTCGGGCAGCATCCACAGCTGGCGACGCCAGAGCGGGTAACCCACAGCCACGAACAGCGCGACGGCGAATCCGACCGCCGCCGCCGCGAGCGCCACGCCCGGCCGGGCAAACGACGAGGGCCGGGAGCTCGCGCTCCCGACCCTCGTGCGGATGTTGCTCAGCGGCTGCTCGCAGCGCGCTTGCGTGCGACGCCTGCCGCGACGGCGATGCCGCCGAGACCCAGCGCGCCGACGCCGACCCAGATGGCCGCGGCCGGAACCGCGCCACCCGTGGCGGGCAGCGTGCCGCTGCCGCCGGCGCCCGCGGCCGAACCGACGGTCAGCGTGATGCTGCCGAGGTTGGCGCCGCTGCCGCCGGTGACGGCGATGACATAGGTGCCCGAGGCGCTGGCCGTGAAGCTGGCCTCGGCCGTGCCGTTGACGACGGGCTTGGTGACCGACGTGCCCGCCGAGGCGAAGACGATCGAGGCGAGCGACGCGCCGGCGGGGCCGGACGTGATGCTGAACGTCGCCGAGGTCTCACCCTCGATGCCGGTCACACGCAGCACGACCGACTGGCCCGGAGCGGGCGTGGTGTCGCTGGCCGTCACGCCGCCTTCCGGCGGGTAGGGGTCAGCAACGGCGGCACCGGCGGCGCCACCGAAAACGAGTGCGCCGGCGATGGCGAGCGCAGCAAAGGACTTCTTGATCACGGACACTCCCAACAGATCCGGAAAAGGACTCCCTCGACCGCACGCCTTCGTCGATCGAGAGCAATGGACGAGCCGAAACCCATCCGCGGGGACGAGCCCGCTCCCTGAACACTAGCGGAGAATTTGCCGATGATGTGCCCGGGTTCGTAAACGATGGGTAACAACCGCCTCACGAGCGGCTCGCGAGGATTGCCCAGATCAGGCGAGAACAGCGGCAACGGCGGCAAGCGCTACCCAGGTCAGGTTGTACACCGCGTGCACCAGAATCGCCGCCCAGATGCGGCCGGTCAGGGCGACGAGCGTGCCGGTGACGAGCCCGAGAAGGGTCAGCGAGACGACGGTGTCGACGGATGCCGCGCCCGCGACCACATGCGTCACCACGAACAGTCCCGAGCTGACCAGGACGGCGGCCATACCCGCCGCTGTCTTGCCCGCCGGCCGGCGCAGCACGGTGTACAGCGCGACGAGGATCACCCCGTGGAAGAACATCTCCTCGGCCACCGGCGCGAGCACGACGGCGGGGACGGCGTCGGTGAGCCACCACGACACCGGGAGCCGCCCGTCGATGAGCACGACCGACGGGAAGACGGCGCTGCCGTGCGCTGCGGCCTCGAAGAAGCCTTGCGCCAGGCGGAGCAGCAGGCCGAGCGTCACGCCGTAGAGCAGGTCGAGTGGGCGGAAGCCCAGCAGGCCGGCGGGCCGTGAGCGCAGCAGTCCCCACACGACGGGTACGAGCATGGCCAGCCACACGAGTGCGTCGGCGACGGCATCCGCCACCGCTGAATCGGTGAGCTCGCGCACCGCAGTGGCCGCGAGCATCCCGACGCCGAGCGAGACGAAGGCGATCGCGAGCAGGCTCTCCCGCCACCGGCGCACCGTCCGGCCGCCTTCGCGCCAGTCCGTGCGGCGACCGTCGCCACCGTCGCCGTCCGAAGCAACGGATCCGGCCGAGGAGTCCGCAGAACTCGCCGTCGCGGCATCCGACTCCGCCGTCTGGTCCGCGAGCGAGGGCCACCCCTCCCCCGCGCCGAAATCCTCGTCACGAGCGCCTCGTGCGGCCTCGCGCGCGGCGCGAGCCTGCGCCCGCGACATGACCCCGGTCGGTGCGTCGCTAAGGTGATCTGGCACGCACCCACGCTACCCGGAGGCCTGGTGTTCGAGATTCTGACGGTGTGCACCGGCAACGTCTGCCGTTCGCCGCTGGCCGAGCAGCTGCTGCGCGCGCGCCTGGCCGACCTCGCGCCGCACGTCACCAGCGCCGGCATCCGCGGGCTGACGGACGTGGCGATGACTGCCGAGGCCCAGGAGATCGCCGTGGCGCTCGGGGTGCCGGCGGACGAGGCATCCGCTCATCGCTCCCGGTTCCTGCTCGAGCAGCACCTCGAGACCCCCGACCTCATCCTCACGATGGCGCGCGACCACCGGCGCGCGGTCGCCGAGCTCGCGCCGTCGCGGCTGCGGTCGACGTTCACCGTGCGCGAGTTCGCCCGTCTCGCCGGCGCGATCGATCCCGCCGAACTGCGGAAAGCAGCGGATGCCGCGGGCGAGGCGCCGTCGCTGCGGCTGCGGGCCGTGGCCGCCACCGTGGCGTCGTACCGGGGACTGGTGCCGCCTGCCGATGACCCGGACGGCGACGACGTGATCGACCCGTACCGGCGGTCGTGGCAGACGTATCTCGCGTCGACGGCGCAGCTCGAGCCGGCGGTCCGCGCGACGGCCGAGACCATCCGGCTGGCCGTTCTCCGCTGACTCACCGACCGGAGGCCGTCGGGCGCTGTGGAACAATGACCCGAAGCACACGGCACCTGCGAGAGGCGACATGGAGCTCACGGACTACATCCGGATTCTGCGCAAGAACTGGGTCATCATCGTCGTCGCGACGCTTCTGGGCGTGGGCGCGGCGGCGGCCTGGTCGTTGACGCGCACCCCCGAGTACGAGGCGCAGAGCACCGTCTTCGTGTCGACGCAGTCGGGCTCGTCGATCGTCGAGCTGCAGCAGGGGTCGAACTTCACGCAGTCCCGCGTGCAGACGTACACGAACCTCGTCGAGACGCCGATCGTGATGAATCCGGTGATCGCCGAGCTCGAGCTCGGCACCACCGCGATCGAGCTCGCCACGCAGGTCGAGTCCTCCGCCGCGCTCAACACGACGCTGATCACGATCACCGTCACCGACACCGACCCCGTCCGCGCGGCCGACATCGCCAATGCCCTCGGTGCGTCGCTCACCGCCGCCGTCGAGACGCTCGAGACACCCAACGGCACCGAGACGAGCCCCGTCCGTCTGACCCGCGTCAAGGACGCCCTTCCCCCGCTCGAACCGTCCAGCCCGAACGTGCCGCTGAACCTCGCGCTCGGCGGGCTCGTCGGTCTCGCGCTCGGCGTCGGCGCGGCCGTGCTGCGCTCGGTGCTCGACACGCGCATCCGCACGCCGCGCGATGTCGAGCAGGTCACCGACCGCCCGATCATCGGCGCGATCGCCTTCGACCCGAAGGCCAAGGAGCGCCCGCTCATCGTGCACGCCGACCCGCTCAGCCCGCGGGCCGAGTCGTTCCGCGCGATGCGCACGAACCTGCAGTTCCTCGACATGGGCGGCCGCTCTGCGTTCGTCGTGACCTCGGCGCTGCCGAGCGAGGGCAAGTCGACCACCACCATCAACCTCGCGATCGCGCTGGCCGACGCGGGCAAGCGGGTGGCGCTCATCGACACCGATCTGCGCAAGCCGAAGGTCGCCGAGTACCTCGGCATGGAGGGCGGCGCCGGCCTCACCGACGTGCTCATCGGCCGGGCGCGGCTGGGCGATGTCATGCTGCCGTGGGGCAACCGCAGCCTGTTCGTGCTGCCTGCCGGCAAGGTGCCCCCGAACCCCAGCGAGCTGCTCGGGTCGAAGAACATGCACGCGCTCCTCGATGTGCTCGAGCGCGACTTCGACGTGGTGCTGTGCGACGCCCCGCCGCTGCTGCCGGTGACGGATGCCGCGATCCTGGCGAAGGCCACGAGCGGGGCCATCGTCGTGGTCTCGGCCGGCAAGACCAACCGTCACCAGCTGGGCGGCGCGGTCGAGGCGCTCGACACCGTGGGCGCCCGCATCGCGGGTGTCGCGCTGACGATGGTGCCGACGCGCGGCCCCGACTCGTACGCCTACGCGTACGGCTACGGCTACTCGTCGTACGGCTACGCCGAGACGGCGAAGGGCAAGAAGACCAAGGCGCCCAAGCCGCCGAAGTCGCCCCAGCCCGGCAGCGGCCCGGTGCGCAGCGCCCGCCCGGCCGGTGCGCCAGAGGAGCTTCCGCGTGCGACGCGGGCGGCGGCGCAGGCGCGACCGCTCGAGCAGGCGCCGGGCGAGCTCTCGCTCGACGACATCGTGCAGCAGGCCGGCGGACCGACGCGCTCGCAGAACCGCTCCGAGCCGCAGCTCTGATCCGGCGTGGCGCGCGTGAGGGGCACCCGCCCCGCCCGTTGGCTTGCGATCGTCGCGATCGTGGCCCTCGCGCTCGGCGTGGGCGCGCTGGCCGTTCTCGCTTACGACCGCGCCACGCCCGAGGCCGCCTCCGGTTCAGCCGCGCCCGTGCCGACGTTCGAGTTCGGCGCGAAGACGCCCACCGCGACGCCGACCGCCGCCCCGGTCGCCCGTGAGGCCCAGCGCCTGCTGTCCGTCGCGAGCGAGCGCTGGTGGCGCGCGACCGTCGGCGTCTGCGGCGGTCCCGCGCCGGTGATCGAGCGATCCGACGACCAGGGCGCGACCTGGGCCGACGTGACGCCGCTATACCGCGGCATCGCGCAGGTGCAGACGCTCGACGCGTTCTCGCCGCTCGACGCCGAGCTCGTCGCCGCGGTCGACGGCTGCTCCGCCGAGGCGCTGCGCACGTACACCGGCGGCGAGTTCTGGGACCCGTACGCCGACGTGCTCGCCGCCTCGCGCTTCATCGAGCCGCTCGATGCCGGCTCGGTGCACCTCCCCGGCCGCAACGTTCCCGCGCCGTGTCCCACCGCGAGCGGACTCCACGCCGCCGGCGATGTGATCGCGCTGCTCTGCGACGACCGAGCCTGGAGCTGGTCGGGCGACGAGTGGACTCAGCTGGCGCCGACGGATGCCTCCGCCCTGGCGATCGACGACACCGACGTCATCGTGGCGCACCGCACTGACGACTGCACCGGTATCACGCTGTCTCGCGAGTCGGCCTCCACGTGCGTCGAGGACATCGATCCCTCCCAGCCCGTCGCGATCTCCGTCGCCGGCGCTGAGGTCTTCGTCTGGTCCGGAGACACGGTCACGAGGACTCCCGCCCCGCCGCCGGTCGAGTAGCGCCGAAGAGGCCGCTACCGCCGGTCGAGTAGCGAGCGAGGAACGAGCCCGCGTATCGAGACCCCGCGGAACTGACCGAACATCCCGCCTCTCCGCCGGTCGAGTAGCGAGCGAGGAACGAGCCCGCGTATCGAGACCCCGCGGAACCGACCGAACATCCCGCCTCTCCGCCGGTCGAGTAGCGGGCGAGGAACGAGCCCGCGTATCGAGACCCCTCAGGATCGCCCAAAGATTCTGGAGCTGAGGCTCGCCGCTTTCCCCTGATCACGTAGCGAACTCGTAACACCACGGTCACGTGGTCAGAACGAGATGAGGGAACGCTCATAATGGAAGTTCCGCCGGCCTTGCCCTCCGGTCCTTCCCCACCTCATTCCGAGCTTCGCTCCCGTCTGCCCCAGGACACCGATGCCGACGTCGTATCTTCCCGAGCGCCCGCCGCCTGCTACCCTGCCCGTAGCAGACGCGAGTCTGCCGACAACAAGAGAAGGCACCGTGACGTCGAATGTTGGGATCGACGCGACGATGATGACGCAGCCTGTGATGAACACAGGCACAGCCGGTGGCGCGGAGCGCTCCGGGAAGGCGGCCACCCGTCCATGGCGGCGCGCCTACTCGAGACGGCTGTGGCTGAGCGACTTCCTCGCCCTCGTATGGGTGGTCTTCGGCACCCAGCTCGTGTGGTTCGGGTTCGGCAACGTCGAGGTGTCGATCCGCGAGGACTCTCGTCTCACTGAGGTCTCCTACTGGGCCTTCTCTGCCGTGCTCGTGCTCGCTTGGATGTGGGCGCTGCACCTGGTCGACTCGCGCGACTATCGCGTAATCGGCACGGGCACCACCGAGTACACGCGCGTCGCGCAGGCGAGCTTCACGCTATTCGGGCTCATCGCGATCTTCGCCTTCTTGCTCCGCGTCGACGTGGCGCGCGGTTACCTGCTCATCGCCCTACCCGTCGGCATCGTTGTGCTGGTCTTGGAGCGCTGGCTGTGGCGCCAGTGGCTGATCGCCCACCGCTCGATGGGCGAGTACTCCGCCAAGGTGCTTCTCGTCGGCTCGATGGACTCGGTGGCCGCGATCGCACGCGAGCTCGACCGCTCCCCGAGCGCCGGCTACCGCGTGGTCGGCGCGTGCGTGCCTTCCGGCAGGATCGCCGACATGATTCCCGGCACCACCGTGCCGATCATGGGCAACGTCAACGCCGTGGATAGGGCGATCGAGGCGACGGATGCCGACACCGTCGCTGTCACAAGCACCGACGACCTGCCGCCGACTAAGGTCAAGGAGATCTCCTGGGGTCTCGAGGCCGGTCGCCAGCACCTCGTGCTCGCGCCGAGCATCATGGATGTCGCAGGCCCGCGCATTCACACGCGCCCCGTCGCCGGACTTCCCCTTATTCACGTCGAAACCCCGAAGTTCACACGCGGTCAGCGCTTCGCGAAGCGGACGGGCGACATAGTCATCTCTCTCGTCGGCGTCGTCTTCATCAGTCCGCTGCTCGCGGGTCTCGCCCTCGCCGTTCGGCTCTCCTCGGAGGGCCCGGTGCTCTTCCGTCAGACGCGCGTCGGCTACCGCGGCAAAGAGTTCACCATGCTCAAGTTCCGCTCGATGGTCATAAACGCGGAAGAGCTACTCGCGAACCTCGCCGCGCAACAGCGCGACTCCGGCAACGAGGTGCTCTTCAAGATGAAGAACGACCCTCGCGTCACACCGATCGGCCGTCTCATGCGCAAGTACAGCCTCGATGAGCTCCCCCAGCTCTTCAACGTCCTGAACGGATCTATGTCGTTGGTTGGCCCCCGCCCACCGCTGAAGAGCGAAGTCGCGCAGTACGCCGACCACGTGCATCGGCGCTTCCTTATGAAGCCGGGAATCACTGGGGCGTGGCAGGTCGGCGGACGGTCCGCCCTGTCGTGGGAAGACTCGGTTCGGCTGGACCTTGCTTACGTTGAGAACTGGTCCCTACTAGGCGATCTCGTGATCATCGCCAGGACTGCAAAGGCCGCTCTGGCACCGGGAGAAACGGCGCACTGAGGTACGTCGAAGTCCGCCTATGCATCGGTTGCAGGCGCGGTCACCCCTCGTAGACGCAGTCACTTTCTTTCGGCGCCTATCATCGTTGACCTTAGCGCCGGAACTCTTGTGAAACTCTAGGCGCCTACGGGCGGCGGGGGCCCCACTCAAACTCGGCCGATCGGCGGCGCCAATACTCGTCGGTTGTTGCGAGGATCCGAGCCGGGTTGCCTGCGGCGACCGAGTCGGCAGGGACATCGTTCGTGACTACAGCCCCGGCGCCGATGATGGCTCCGTCGCCGATGGTCACCCCGGGCAGGATCATCGCGCCCATTCCGACGAACGCTTGCCGACCAATCTTGATACCGGCTACACGCGATTTCTCCCGGTCGGACTGACCGAGTCGCCGTTCTGCGACTCGGTCCAGACTGAAATCGTGTGTAAGTAGGCGCACACCATGGCTGATGACACACCTGTCGCCGAGCGAGATGATCCCCGGACGGCTGAGGTCCCAGTAGACGCGGGAACTTACCCACAACGGCACACCCTCGAGCTTTACACCTGAAAGGCGCAGAACGGCCGCGGAAACCCGTCGATACGCCCGTTGACTAATCTTGTCGACGACCGCGAGAAGGGGAAGGACGCGCGTTAGGTTCATAGTCAGTCCTCAGCGGAAGCGCGAGCATAGTGGAGTCGTCGGCTCTAGGGAGAAGACGGGTCAATTCCCCGCGATTCCCTTCCATTACCGTGATCATGAGCCCAGCCATCGGAAGAGTAAGTGCCGCGGGAAAGGCTTCAAGGAGATTGTAGCCCGACGCTGCGACAACGTAAGCGGCGATAAGGGTGGGGCCTAGAATGGCGCCTCGTTGAAGCGCAGGTATGAGGATGCTGGCCAGCAGAAGGAGCAGCAGCAACGTACCAGGCACGCCCAGCGAAACCACGACCTGCATGGCGGAGCTTTCGAGAGGGAAGCTGGCGTAGGCACCTCCCACACGTTGGAGGGCAAGGTCAGATGAGCCGGGGCCTGTGCCCAACCCCGACGTCACGGCCAGCATCGGCTGCAGAAGATCGACATAGGCGAATCGCAACGCTGCCGATCCTTCCGCCTCAGCTTCGTTCCGTGTCGCCTGCCCAAGCACAGACGGACCAAGCGCGATAGCCGCGCAAAGAATCGTTGTAACGGCAACGATTGCTCGGGTCGCGTTTCGACGCGAGCGCCGGAATAACGTTAGCAGGAGCGCGAACGCGATACCGCTTGCTGCAGCTAAGAGAGCGCTCCTGGAGGCGGTCGCAGCTGTTCCCGCTAGACACACAAGGAGGACAGGTAGCCACCGAAGTCTGCCGCTCCTAATCATGAGTCCAAAAGCAAGTGCGGACGCCATCGCAAGAAACGTCCCTGTGAGAAGAGGGTGTCCGATCGACGTCATCGCGCGGTAGATGCCCCACTTCTGCACGAGGGGCGTGGGCGAGGCTGCGAAAAAATCGGCGAGAGGATTGGCGCGGATGTACAGCTCGATCACGGACCACACAGACCAAATCGCCCCCACTACCGCGATCGTTGACACAACTGGGGAAAGGGCTACGGGGTACGAGGCCGTCAACGGCACAATGAGCACCGCAAGGGCGAGCGCCGCTGTCCAGGCAAGACCGGTGGCAGGCGAACCTACGTCGCCGAGCAGCGAGACGAGAGCGCAGTACGCCACCAGCAAGCCGCCGAGCATCCAAGGCAGCGAACCGAGCCATCTGGTCCGCTGTGGGCCTCGCACCGCCGCGACCAGGAGCGGCAACAATAAGAACGGGCTGACGATCCGGACGAAGTCGGGAGCACTCAGATAAGAGGTTGGCAGGACGATAGAGGTGGACGCGAGCGCGAGCGGGAACGCTGCCGGCGTGAAACGGACTAGCGCGCCTACGGCTACCGCCCCGAGGATCGCTGCCGCAAGGGAGCGGGTTTCCAAGCTTGCCCACGTCACCGCGACGACCAGGAAGCTGAACAAAAGCCCCCACCCGAGGCCGCGTAGGTGAGGGTCATGATGATGAACCCGCATGTGTGTCATCCGCGAGTCATGAGCGGAGCGAAGCTCGAGTCTGCGATCGAGTCCACCATTTCTCGGTAGTCGGATCCCCGTCGTGCAGACTCTGGCATCCAATGGCTAAGAACTCGAGTACGTAATTTGGCCGTGTCTCCGATGATCCGCGCAGGATTCCCTGCAACCACTACCCCTGCTGGCACGGACCGACTGACGACAGCGCCCGCGGCCACGACACAATCGGCACCGACGTCCACGCCCGGGAGCAGGGTCGCACGTGCACCGATGAACGACCGGGAACCGATTCTGATCGGGGCATACCTATAGCGCCGCCCCTTTTCATCAGCGAAAAGCCAACCCGTTCCGTCGTGCGTGATCATAAGGACATCTGTGCTAACGGTAACGTCGTCGCCGATCTCAACCATCCAGTGCTCTGACGCGACATTACAGGAATAGATCCGGCAATTGCGGCCGACCTTCACGCCGAGCTTACGAGCGGCGGCCGAGCCGCCTAGGAATCGCGCCCATAGAAAGAACCGCCTTGTAGGCGAGATGAGTGCCATGAGACTACCAATCATTGAGAAATCTGCCGCTTGATTCGCCTGTCCAAATTCGACCGTTGGGCGCGCGGCTCTGCGCGGGCTAGTCCTCTTAGGAGATTAGCAAGTCCATCGAGCTCACTGGATCGCCCCCCATCCAGGAGGTCTTGGTACCAGGTCGCCGAAGCCCCAAGCAGACTTTCGGCGAACCTTTCGTAACTCTCGCGAAGCGCCGGTTCGGCGAGCGCCCTCTTCCGCCAGGCCTGTATCTTCGTGACCTGGCCCACGTGGTGACGGTACATCAGAGCCGGCAACGGCAACCTGCACATGCGGCTACCCGCGGCTGCGATGCGCAGCCATAGGTCGTAGTCCTCTGCAAGGACCTCCCGATAGCCGCCCACCGACTCGATGGCGCTCCTACGCGCGAGCATTGTGGGGTGGGAGAAGGGATTCTCGATAGCGAGGGTCAGATTGAAGACCCGCGGGCCGAGGTAGATCGGGTCTGTCGGCCTGGGGATCGTGGAGCCGAAATGTACGATACCCGTGAAGACAACATCCAGGTACTTGAGGGCGTACATCTGGTAACGGAAGCGCCACGGCAACGACACGTCATCAGCGTCCATGCGCCCCACAAACTCGCTGCTTGTGGACTCCAAGCCGAGCGAGAGCGCCGAGGCGACTCCACCTGACTCCTCGCGCGTAATGACGCGAAGGCGCGAGTCGTGGACACTTGACAAAGCCAACTGCGTGCCGTCCCTGCTTGCATCGTCAATCACCACTAACTCGGCATCTTGAGGAAGGGCGCGAAGCGTGGACGACGCAGCCGAGCGAACCGTGTCCTCTGCATCTCGAACGGGCATCAAGATAGAAATTCTCGGCATCATGCCCCAATCCCGAAGCGTCCCGACAAGAACGAATACCCCACACCAGCGACGATTGCACCGATGCCCGTGGCCGCTACCGACCACCATCTGAGTCGCCTGGACAACAGGTTCCCGGCCAACCATGACCTCGCTATCAGGGCGATGATGTCGCGGATCCATGCAAGGATTGCCCCAAGCACGAGGGATTGTGCGAACCCATACCCGGCGGCCAAGGACAGCCCTACACCCATAATCTGCCAAGGGACCAGCGCACGCGCGCGGGCCTCATCGATGATGGCGGCCGAAAGCGACCACGTCGCAGCGGCGGGTGCCGCCGAAGCCGCAAGAAGTGGGACAAGGGCTATGGCTGGCGCCCACGGGCCGCCGAGCAGTGGAGCCACCACGAATGCTGTGAGGACGCTGACTAGCGCCTGCAGCACGAGCGCACCCGTCAGTAGGCGGGGCAGATAACGGTCGAGGACCGCACGCTTCAGTTCCCGAGAGTCTTGTTTCGCGAGTTCTGCGCGCAACAAGTTCACATATCCAAGTAGCGCTGCGTCGATCGGAGTTCGCGCTAGGGAAGCCGCAATTGACAGCTGTCCGAGCACTGCCGCACTTCCCATGATCGCGACCACAAGTCGGTCAGCCTGTCCCTGAAGCCAGCCCATCGCCCCGTTGATCGATGTGGGGAGTAAGTAGCGGCGCCAGAGTCGCGTAGACCCGAGCGTTGGGTGAGGGAAGTTTCGCTTTCGAAGCTGGAGCGCGAACAGCCCTTCTGCCGCTAGTGACTGCAAACTTGCCGCCCCGATTCCCACGACTGGAGCAAGTGGGACGGCAACTATTATGGAAATTGAGGAGCCAATCGTTTGTGCTTTGGATACCGCGCGCCACTCGCCTGCGGCTTGCGCAGCGCATAGGCGGGGAAGAACGGCACCGCAGATGACGGGCACGCCCAGAAGCGGCACCAACTTGGCCGACTGATGCCACTCGATGGCGCCTGCGGCCGGAGCCACCACCAAGAAGACCGCCATCACAATAAAGCCACCCGCCGATGATGCCAGCGCTGCTCGACGCATGAGGGCGGCGCCACCCTCATGCCTACTAGCCCGAACTCCCACCTGTCGGGCCGCTTGCTCTCCAACGGCAAGGACGAAAGTCAGCACGAGCATCGCCATTGCATAAGCACCGGCGTCACTAGGGCTAACGAATATTGCTACGATCAGGCCGGTCGCCGCGCTTGCACCGCGACTTACTAGACGATCAAGCACGGCGTGCGTCTGATCGCTCGCTAGATACCGCTTCAGTCGTCGCCACATGCTTCTATGGGTTCGACCAGCGTCTGACCTGAGCGACAAAGTCGGCCGCGACACGCGCTGCGGAGAAATCGTCAACCTGCGCGGCAGCGTTGTGAGAGATCCGATCGGCTAGGGCCGGGTCGTTCAGTACCCTTTCCCACGCTACGGCGAGCGCGTGGGCGTCGCCCGGCGGCGACATCACGGAATCCACACCGTCCGTGCAAAAGTCGTCGAAACCGCTACCTGACGTAGCAGAGACCGGCGTCCCGCTTGCCTTCGCCTCAAGGACGACATTGCCAAACGCCTCCCACGCGGATGGGCAAGTTACGACCGACGCTTGGGCCATCGCCCGAAACAACTCGGGGCCGCGCACATCGCCAAGAAAATGGACACGGCCTTGGGTGTGAGGTCCAGCTAACGCCATCAGCTCTTCTGGACCTGCTTCTCTCCGGGTGTCCCCGCGGCCTCCCGCGAAAATGAAATGCACGTTTGGCATCCGCGCTCCGAGGTGGCCCGCCGCTAACGCTGCTACCGGTGCCCCTTTGCGAGCTTCGAGGCGTCCGACGAAAAGGACAGACGGTTCGTTGGATTCAGCGGGCCAGCCAGCCGGCAGATGACTTTCGCGCGAAAGAGCGCGCACGGTGTCGACATCAATACAATTCCGCACGACCGCGAGATCCACACCCGGGAACAAGTCGCGAGCCCAGTTGGCTATCGCTGAAGAACAGGCTATGGCGCCCTTGGATCGGCGAACTTGAAGATCTTCCAGCGCGATCTGAAGTCTATTCGTGAGGCGTCGCGCAGGGCCCATGCCTGCCGGAGACGCGGTGTGCTCGTTGATGATGCGCATACTGGTCACGAGATTCGTGACCAGTGCAGCGCGCCGCGGGGCGAGCGCCGCAACTCCCTGCCACTCGGGAGACACGACAACCGCAGGTCGAAGTTTGACAACCTCCCACCATGCGATAGCCGCTCGCACAAGTAGCCGAAGTGGGCGAGGCAGTCTCGACGGCCACGCGCGAACGATGATGCCGTTCGTAAAGTGTCCATCTCGGAGCGGGGAGTCGGGGAAGAGCAGAACCACTGGGTCTACGCCCTGCCCCCGAAGTCTGGGAAGCATGGCGGCGTAGCGCCGACCTACTCCCCCCGTCGACTCCGTGACACCAGCCAGTTCCGTCAGAATGACCAGCCATCTGTCACCCATTACGTGCTCCGACTGTTTGGTCGACCAGACGCGCCCAGTGGGCGCGGTATGCCGGAAGCGAGAAATACTCGGCGTGCACTCTTTGAATCGCCGCTCTCCTTTCTGAGCGAGGGCGTCGATCATCGAGCACCCGAGCGGTGGCCGAGGTGAGCGCCCGAAAGTCGCCCGGGTCCACCGCTTCGCCGCAGACCGCGTCGAGGAACATATCTCTGATGCCTCCAAGCGCATAGGCCACGACCGGAGTACCGGCAGCAAAGCTTTCGAGCAGCGTCAGAGGCGCAGCTTCGAACTCATATGCGGTGGGAAATACAAGAACGTCCGCTGATGCAAGCAACGCGTTCTTGCGTTCGCGATCGATGTGGCCCAGGAACTCGATTGCAGCCGGACTGTCGGAGGCCATCGCCTTCAGCTTGGCAAGCTCTCGATGGTCTTCGGTCGATCCAGCGATTAGGAACGACGTTTCGGGGGCGGTTGCTGAAAGCTCACTCGCCAACTCGATGAAGGTCTGCGCGCCTTTCTCCGGCAATAGGTTGGACATAAAGATTACCGTCTTCGCCGTGCCCGCACATTCAGTCACGGAAGGGTGGTGATCCTGGACGGCATTTGGAATCACCACAGCGCTGCGCGGCTTGACCCATGTCACGTCCGCCCTCAGCGTTTCCGTTAGGCAGACGGTCTGATTGCTACCACGGAGCAATCGCGTCACCATCCACCGCCATACTCGCCCTCTCTCCGCGATGCGGAGGAAGCCGACGGTGTGCACGTAGTCGATTCGAGGGACGCGCGCGAGGCGCAGATACTCGCCGATCAGAAGATCGACCAAGAACGAGCCCATTCGATTTGTAACGAAGAACACGACTATGGCGTGCGGCGCCTCCGCGTGCGCGCGCGCAACCCGCATCAGCAGCGACGGAACACGAAAGAACTTCGAGAACGAGAACCGACCGATATCGGCAACATTTGAGCTAAACCTCCGCGACACGACTATCACGTCGATGTCAGAGTCGCGTAACGCGCGCACCAGAGTTTCCGTCATCACGGTAGAGCCATGCACCGGCGGTGGTAACTGGCTTATGATGATGACCTTCCGCGTGGGCATACCAATCACGAGACAGACCGGCTCATACGACTCGACTGGGCCGCTATGGCAAGGAATCTAGTGTTGCCAACGAGGTAGCGCCTCCATAGCCGCCGCGGCTCGGTGAGCAACCTAAAGAACCACTCGAGGCCAAGCTTCCGTAGGGCAGGCGGCGCCTCGGGAACAGTTCCCGCCATAAAGTCAAACGCCGCCCCCACCCCCGCTGCCATCACACCGCAGCGGCGGGCGATGCGATCCGAAGCGAAATCCTGTCGTGGGGAGCCCATGCCAACCCAAACGAGGTTCGCGCCACTCGCCTCAATCCGAGCCACCGCCTCGTCTTCAATCGCGCCTGTAAGCGGGCCAAAGGGCGGCGCCCAAGTTCCCACGACCAGCGCCTGCGGGAAACGGGATTCGACAACCTCCTGAAGCTTCGTCAAAGTGTCTGGCGTCGCACCGATGAAAAAATGACGGACGTCGCGGCCCGCTGACCTTCGCAGTGCGTACTCAAAAGCACTAGGGCCCCGCACATGCGCTGACGCTTTGTCTCGGCGTCGCAATCGGATCAACGCGGCGATCGGAGTTCCGTCGGCGAACGAGATACCTCGAGTTTGAACCAGTGTCGCGTACTCCGCGTCATCGTGTGCGCTCACGACACACCACGCGTTGAGAAACCGTACTGACTCACCGCTTCCTTGCTCCGCGTGGTCAAGAATCCACTCCGTGGCGTCTTCCAAGCTCGCATCGGAAAACGGGATCGCACCGATTCGCACAGTCGCAAACGATCTCGACAATTCGCTCGCCTTCACAAGTCAGCCCTGCGCAAGCCGACCCTAACCGACGCCACGACGGGGCACCGCCACCGTGGCCGGCCGGAGCCCATGGTACCAGGGCCGAGTAAACAGCTTGTTTCTCTGCGTGCGCGCGCCGTATGCCGGAGCGGCAGTCCGTATTGTGGAGCCTACCCATTGACCTCGGAGGAACCTGTTGACTAAGCGCGCACTGATTACCGGCATCACCGGACAGGACGGCTCGTATCTCGCGGAGCTGTTGCTCGCGAAGGGTTACGAGGTGCACGGCCTCATCCGTCGAGCGTCGACCTTCAACACCCATCGCATCGACCACCTCTACGTGGACCCCCACGACCCCGACGCCAAGCTCTTCCTTCACTATGGCGACCTCTCTGACGGCGCTCGGCTCGTCACGTTGATGGCAGAGATCAACCCAGACGAGGTGTACAATCTCGCGGCTCAGTCGCACGTGCGCGTGTCGTTCGACGAGCCGGAGCACACGGCCGATACGACGGGAACCGGCACTATCCGGCTGCTCGAGGCGGTGCGTCTGTCTGGTATCAGCACGCGGTACTACCAGGCGTCGACCTCGGAGCTCTACGGGGCGACTCCTCCGCCCCAGAACGAAGAGACGCCGTTCTACCCGCGGTCTCCCTACGCTGCGGCGAAGCTCTACAGCTACTGGATCACCAAGAACTACCGCGAGGCATACGACATGTTCGCGGTCAACGGGATCCTGTTCAATCACGAGTCGCCGCGCCGCGGCGAGACCTTCGTGACACGCAAGATCACCCGTGCCGTCGCCCGCATCAAGGCAGGCCTGCAGAAGGACATCTACCTCGGCAACCTCGACTCGATCCGCGACTGGGGCTATGCCGCCGAGTACGTCGAGGGCATGTGGCGCATGCTGCAGGTCGACGAGCCCGAGGACTTCGTGCTCGCGACGGGCGTCGGCTACACCATCCGCGATTTTCTCGAGACCTCGTTTGGCCGCGTCGGGCTGGAGTGGCAGGAGTTTGTCAAGTTCGACGAACGATACCTGCGCCCCACAGAAGTGGACGCGCTGATCGGCGACCCGTCGAAGGCCGCCGACAAGCTGGGCTGGACACCCACGATCGACGGCAAGGAGCTGGCGAAGCTCATGGTGGACGCCGACATCGAGGCGCTGGAGAAGGGCCCCGAGTGGATCGACACCGTCGACCTCTCGTCGTGGACATCCGACATGGCGCTGGTCAAGCAGTGAGCGGGTCTTCAGCGATCGACGGCCCCGCGGCCACCGCGTCCGACGGCGTCAACTACACGCCCGGTGAGCTTGATCGCGACGCCACGTTCTACATCGCCGGCCACCGAGGCCTCGTCGGCTCCGCCATCAAGCGTAAGCTTGAAGCTGAGGGATTCGAGAACGTCGTCGGCAAGAGCTCGTCCGAGCTCGATCTCAAGGACCGCGATGCCGTGTTCGGCTACATGGCTGAGACCAAGCCGAAATACGTCGTGCTGGCTGCTGCCAAGGTCGGGGGCATCCTCGCGAACAGCACGTACCCCGTCGACTTCCTGAGCGACAACGTGCGTATCCAAGTCAACGTGCTCGATGCGGCACTGGCAAACGATGTGGAGCGCGTGGCATTCCTCGGCTCGTCGTGCATCTACCCCAAGTTCGCCGCGCAACCCATCCGGGAGGACTCGCTCCTCACTGGCCACCTCGAAGAGACGAACGACGCGTACGCGATCGCGAAGATCGCCGGCATCCTTCACACGCAGGCGGTGCGACGCCAATACGGACTGCCGTGGATCTCGGCGATGCCGACGAATCTGTACGGCCCGAACGACAACTTCTCGCCGAAGGGGTCGCACGTGCTGCCGGCGCTCATCCGCCGGTACGACGAAGCTGCCCGCGCCGGAGCACAAAGCGTGACCAACTGGGGCACCGGCACTCCGCGGCGCGAGTTCCTGCACGCGGACGACATGGCCGACGCGGTGCTGCACCTACTGGAGCACTACGACGGGCCGGAGCAGGTCAATGTCGGCACTGGCACCGACGTCACCATTCGTGAGATCGCGGAAACGATCGGGGGCGTGGTGGGCTTCAAGGGCGAGACCGAATGGGATACGTCGAAGCCCGATGGCACGCCGCAGAAGCTCCTCGACGTCTCGAAGCTGGCCGAAGCCGGTTGGAGGTCGAAGATCGGCCTCGAGGAGGGCCTCGAGCGGACCGTTGCCTGGTACCGCGAGCACGTCGACACGATCCGGCAGTAGACGGTTGTTCAGACACATCGTGCTCTTTCGCATCCACGACGAGGTGCCGGAGCAGGACATTGAGGGCGCGCAGCGAGCGCTGCGCGCCCTCGCCGCGTTCCCCGGAGTGGTCGAGTGGCGTGTCGAGAGGTCGCTCGACAGCCGCAAGGGCACGATCCTCATCGAGGATGCGACGTTCTCCGACAGGAAGGCCTTCGAGACGTTCCGTATCTGCCCGGAGCACGAAGCCGCGGCCTCACAGATGTCGGCGATCTCGGACTGGTGGATCGGCGACTACCACTCAGGCGGCGCCTGACTCCCGTCGTCGCCCGCTGGAGGTCAGGCCGTGCCGTTTCGCCGGTTCAGGACGACGCGAGGTGGCCGAGCAGGCGCTTCACCAGCACGGCGAGGTCTTCGTCCTCGGGCTTCTTGGCCGGCGGAGCCTCGGGCTTCTTGCTGCTCATGATCTGGGGCACGAGCACTGTGCCACGAACGGGAGTCATCTCGGGATCGACGGGGAACCACTCCCTGAGCGACTCGCTGACGGCGGCCACAGAAAGCAGCTTCGCGATCGATTCGGCCAGCGGGTCGTCTTTCACCCGATCCCGCACCGCAGCGTCGAACTCCGCGAGGGCCTTCGTCACACGATCGTGCGCGTCACGAATGTCGGTGAGACTGCTGGTCGTGAGTTCACTCGCTCGGGGGATTTCACTCGCTGCGGCGGTCACGGCCTGGGCTGCGGCATCCAATCGCGATCTTGCAGATGCTGCCTCCTGGCCGGGCTTGGGAAGACCGGCGATCTTGCGCGTCATGGAGAGCCTCCCGTCGATGTGATCTTCCACAGCTGCGCTCGGTGGCACGCCACCGAGTACGCGACGAACGGATCGTGGGCGAAGTCACCGCTCACCGCGAGCGCCGCATCCTCGCAGGCGACACGCTTGGCCACCGGATCGAGCGGGAACGGGGCGGCGGCCGCCGCACGCCACGCGTCACGTTCCCGCCCGAACGCGTCGTCGGCGAGCACCGTCGGCATCGCGAACGACGCCGCATCGTGATCGACCCGGAACTCGTCGATCAGCAGCAGCTGGCGCCGCCGCACGGCCAGCTTGGGCGGCTCGCCCTTCGACGGCGGGCCACCGAAGGTGCGCCGCCGCAGCATCCGGTACGCGGCATCCAACTCCATCTGCGCATCGGGGTCGACCGCCACCTCACCTGCCGCCTCCGCATTCACCGCCGCCACGACGCGCGTCTGAAGCAGCCGCACGAGGAGCGCATTGCGCTGCATCCGCGCCGGTCGCACACGGCCCACCGCGTGGTTTAGCTCGGCCAGCGTGCGGCCGGCAGCAGTGGGAGTCGTCGCGGTCGCTGTCGCTCCGCTCGCTTCGGTGGAGTGCGCCCGCGGCCGGGTCAAGGCGTACTCGTCGTCCCAGAAGCCGCGTGCCCGGGTGAGCTCGTCGATGATCGCCCGATCGAGGAACTCCCGGTACTGCACATGCGGGCGCCACGACTGCGGGTCGTGCACCTTCGGATCGCGGTACGCGAAGTTCGCGAGGGTGGTCCATGCCGCGCGATTCTGCGGATCGAGCTCGACCGAGCGAGCGAGGATCGGGATGCCTCGTGCTCGCGCCTCCCGCGTGGTGGTGAGTGCACTGCTGGCCACATAGTGCAGCGCGATCGACTCGCCGTCGGTCGCCCCCGACAGATGCGCGTCGAACTCCGCGCTGTACCGCGACCGCAGCGCCGCGATCAGCTCTCCGCAGATCTGAGCCGCCAGCAGCTCCGCCGAAGTGCGCTCGGTCACGGTCGCCAGCTCGTCGCCGATCTTGACCCGCTTCGCCTTCACGAGCGCTCCGTTGCGCGAGATCGTCACCGACGCGGACTTCTCGTCGGCGTTCTCGATCGTGAGGCGCCATGGCGTCGACCCGAGGATCGCGCTGACGGCGACCTGGAGCGTCGCGACGACGGTGTTCTTCGAGAGCTCGGTCACCACGCCCGCCGCATCGGTGAGATCGGTTCCCACCGGGAACTCCATGCCGCGGTTCGTCCGCCCGGCCATCCCGTCCATCGCCGCCATGACGTGTGCGGTGTCGAGGCCCTTGCCGTCCGTGGTCCCCTGCAGCTTCACCGTCACGCCCTGGCGGGTGGAGAACGCGAAGGTGAGCGTCGCCACGGTGAGCAGGGCGAGGAGGAGCAGCATCCACCATCCTCCCGAACGGAAGAACACCGCCGCGATGAACGCCTCGAACCCGAGGCCCGCGACCTCGACGCCAGTCGGGCCCTTGCGCGCGCTGATCCACATGCCGCGCAGCGCGATCAGCGCCGGAGTTACCACGGCGAGGATCAGCCCCGTGATCCATGCGAAGCGGCGCGCCCAGCGCTGCGAGCGGACGTCACGCAGCCCCGGCACGAGCGCCAGCAGCCGGGCGATCGCGAGCAGCACGAGAGCGGAGACACCGACGAAGGTCGCGATCGGCACCAGCGCGCCGACATCCTTCGTGAACGCCTCCCAGAAGGTGCCGAGGTCCACGATCGTCGGCGCCGGGGTGGGAGCCGGGGCAGGGCCCAGGCAGGCGACGATCTGCGCCGGATCCCGGTCCGCCCGGGTCAGGAGCTCGACGGCGATGGTCACGGCATCGTCAGCGCCGGATGCCGCAATCCTCGAGGCGGCGTCGCAGATCGGATCAGCAGGCTCCGCCGCCGGTGCGGAGTGCGTGAAGGCGGCGGCGATCACGGCAGCGCCCCGATGTCGACGCTGACGCCCACCTGCACCCGCTGCCTGCGTGGCATCGAGTCCCGCCGTTCGTCAGAGAACCCCCGATGGGAGGAATTCTGGCGGGCGGCGGGGCGTGGCGTCAATGGAGTCGTTCGGCGCGATTGGGGTCGGATGCGGCGGGCGTGGGTTGCGGGCGCCCGGCGTCGATGTCGGAGGCCCCTGTCATGATGGGGTCAGTTGATGAAGCGGTGATCTGAACCGATCTGAGGGTTCGGTCACTTCGTGCCGATGGCGCGTTGAGTGGGTGCTGCCCCTGGTGGGGAATGGGTCGCGCACCTCCGCGCGACCGCGACGATTCGCGCGACATGCGCGACGAGACGCGAGGCGCTGCCGGCGCCCGAAGGACACGAGATGACCGACGCAGCACGCGACAAGGCCGAGGCGCAGCGCGCGGGCGAGCTCGCTGACGAGCTGCGCCGGATCCAGGCCGAAGAGGCCGCTCTGCACGCCCGTCGCATCCACGTGCTGGCCGAGGCGTTCGCCATCACCGAGGCGCAGACTTCTCGAATCGCCTCCTCCGCCTCGAAGGAGCGCGAGATGCCGTTGCGCTCAATGGCGGCCGAGCTCGGCATGGCCGTGCGCATGAACGATCGCACGATGCAGTCGCGGATGTGGGATGCCTTCACGCTGTGCACATCCTTTCGCGTAACGACGACGGCGCTCGAAGAGGGACGCATCACCCAGGCGCATGCCAGCGCCATCCTCGACACCGGTCGGGTCATCGACGAGCCCTCCGCGCGCGCCGCGTTCGAGCAGACCGTGCTCGGCTATGCCGAGACCACCACTCCCGCGCGCACCCGCGCCTACGCCCGGTCGCAGGCCGACGTGTTCAACCCCCTCACGATGCAGGAACGGCACGATCTCGCGGTGCAGGGCCGCCGCATCTGGGTCACCGACCTCGACGACGGCATGTCACTTCTGCACCAGCTGCTTCCCACCGTGATCGCGCACGGCATCCTCGACCGCACGACGCGACAGGCCCGGCTCATCATGAGCGTCGACCGTGCCCGCCGCCGCGCGTTCGCAGATGAGGATCGCGGCGGTGTGGCCTCGGGCGGCGTGGCCTCGGGCGGGGTGGCCCCGGGCGGTGTGGCCTCGGGCGGGGTGATCGGCGTGGACAACGGCGGCTGGGCAGGCGGCCCGCGGTGCGCGGGTGACGCGTCGCTGTCGAAGGATGCCTCTCCCGCGGCGTCAACGGAGCCGGACGAACCCGTCTGGTTCGACGACCGCACCCTCGATCAGACCCGGGCCGACCTCGTCGCTGACATGCTGCTCACCGGCGCACCTTGTATCGACCCGGCCGCGGATGCGGCGCCGGGCGGACTCGGCTCGATCCGGGCGCACGTTCAGGTCACCATCCCGGTCACCACCCTCACCGGCGTCACCTCAGGTGGAGCCGAGCTTGACGGCATCGCACCGGTCGACCCCGAGACGGCCCGCCAGCTGGCGGGAAACGCGCCGGGTTGGGATCGCATCTTGACCGATCCGGTGACCGGCATCGTTCTCGCCGTCGACCGCCACGATCCACCACCTGCGATGCGCCGATTCCTGGACGCCCGCGACAGACACTGCCGCGCGCCCGGATGCCGCAGACCGGCCCGGCAATGCGATCACGACCACACCATCGACTATGCGCTCGGCGGCCGAACCGAGTACGGCAACCTCGCCAATGTGTGCAAGCGACATCACACCTTGAAGCACGCGTCGCGCTGGACGGTGCGCCAACTGGCCGGCGGAACACTGGAGTTCACGAGTCCGTCCGGCCGGGCCTACTCCGACACCCCCACGCCACGGGTCGTCTTTCTTCCCAGCGATGAGCCACCGGCACCGTTCTGATCGGCACCGGCGTGCAGTCCTCGACCAATGACAGAGCAGCGCGCCAGCTCCCGTCAGTGCAAGAGGGCGAGAGCGGCGACCGGCCGACGAGCACGGCAAGACCCGCGCGCTATCCCTCACCGCACCCGGCCGCCGAGCGGCCGTCGACATCACAGCCACCCCGGTGGACTCCGCGGAGGTCATCGACACGAGTCCCGCACGGGGATCGCGGTGCCCCGCGCGTCGCGGCCCCGCACGCCACCGCTGGGCGACGCAGACCCCGCGGGACGCGGAGCGACGTCATCGAGCGGGCCGTTGTGACATCTGCGCCACACAACTCTGCTAGGAAGGATGCCGTTGCCTGTCGCCTCGGAACGGAGAACAATGCGCCTTTCGGTCATCGGCTGCGGATACCTCGGAGCCGTGCACGCGGCTGCGATGGCATCCATCGGCCACGAAGTGGTCGGCATCGACGTCGATGAACGCAAGATCGCGTCACTGTCCCGGGGCGAGGCGCCGTTCTTCGAGCCCGGCCTGCAGGAGATCCTCACCGAGGGCATCGCCTCGGGCCGCCTCACCTTTACGACCGACATGGCGGCGGCGCGGGGCGCCAAGGTGCACTTCGTCGGCGTCGGCACCCCGCAGCAGAAGGACGGGTACGCCGCCGACCTCACCTACGTCAACGCCGCCATCGACGGGCTGCTCCCCTTCCTCTCCGCGGGCGACATCGTCGCAGGCAAGTCGACCGTCCCGGTGGGCACCGCCGCGGGCCTCGCGCCACGCGTCGAGAAGACCGGAGCGGTGCTCGTGTGGAACCCCGAATTCCTCCGCGAGGGCTGGGCGGTGCAGGACACCATCGACCCGGACCGCCTGGTCGTGGGGATCGGCGACACCGGCCGCGCGGACGTCGACCCGGCCGCAGTGCTGCGGGAGGTCTATCACCCGTCCGTTGCGAAGGGCACCCCGTTCATCGTGACGGACCTGGCCACCGCCGAACTCGTCAAGGTCGCCGCCAACGCCTTCCTCGCCACGAAGATCTCGTTCATCAACGCGATGGCGGAGATCGCCGAGGTGACCGGCGCCGACGTCACGCAGCTGGCCGACGCGATCGGGCACGACGCCCGCATCGGCCGCCGATTCCTCGGCGCCGGCATCGGCTTCGGCGGCGGCTGCCTGCCGAAGGACATCCGCGCGTTCTCCGCCCGTGCCGAAGAGCTCGGGCGCGGCGAATCCGTCGCATTCCTGCGCGAGATCGATGCCATCAACCTCCGCCGCCGCGACCGCGCCGTCGACCTCGTCGTCGACGCGTTGGGCGGGTCGGTCTTCAAGAAGAACGTCACGGTGCTGGGCGCCGCCTTCAAGCCGCACAGCGACGACATCCGAGACTCCCCCGCTCTGGACGTCGCGGTGCGCCTGCACGGCCTCGGCGCCTGGGTGACCATCACCGACCCCGCCGCGCTCGAGAACGCCCGCCGCCAGCACCCGCAGCTGAACTACGTCGAAGACCGCGACGAAGCCATCCGCGGCGCCGACGCCCTCATCCTCGTCACCGAGTGGGACGAATACCGTCGCCAGTTGTCTCCGGACCACGCATCGACCCTCACCGAGGGCCGCATCGTCGTCGACGGGCGCAACGGCCTGGACGCCGGCGCGTGGCGCGCGGCGGGGTGGACCTACTACGGGATGGGGCGCCCCTGATCCGATCTGCGCTCGCGATCCGGGCGGAGCGAGGGCCCCTCGCTCCGCGGGAAAGTTGTCCCCCTTATGGGGGACAAGCCGGAGTAGAATAGTGCTACGGACCGTCCCCCTCAGCGTCGCCCAACCGGCGCCGAGTGGGACGATCTTGTTCAGGCTACCCACCTCGGTGCGCAGCCGGTACGTCGGGATTTCGCAGATCGCGGTAGTCCCGCTCGCGAAATAGTCGGCCGTCAGCGCGTGAAATGACACCTGCGGGGTCGCTTAGGCTGACGGAGTGACTGCCTCCGCGACCGCCTCGTCTGCACGCGTCGCGGCGATCGTCTTCGCGGTCGCCCTCGGTGCGGTTCTGGTCGCCATCATCACGGTGTCGGCATGGGTCGGCATCCGGGCCGTGCTCGCCTACGCGCATCTGCGAGCCGCGCAGGAGGCGGCGACCACCGTGCGGGAGAGTCTCACCGACCCCGCCGCCGCTGTCGATGCGGTCACGGGAATCACGGCCGACACCGCGGCGGCGCATGCGCTGACGTCCGACCCGGTGTGGCTCCTCGCCGAGGGGCTTCCGTGGGCCGGGCCGCAGCTCGCCGCCGTCGCTGACGTCGCCCAGACGCTCGACGGCCTCACCGGCACCGCGCTCGAGCCGCTCGCCGACGCCGCAGCCGGGTTCGACGTTGACGGTATGCAACCCGGACGAATCGACCTGGCCCCGATCGCGGGAATGACGTCGGCCGCGACGACGGCGACGGCGGGGATCGCCGAGGCCGAGGCATCCGTCGCCGCCATCGACCGCGGACCGCTCCTTCCTCCGGTGCGCGACGCCGTCGAGGAACTCGATCGTCTGCTGGGCGAGGCGGCCGGCGCCACCGACACCGTCGCGCGGCTCACCGCTGCCCTGCCGACGATGTTCGGCTCCGAGCAGCCGCGCCACTACCTGCTGCTGTTCCAGAACAACGCCGAATGGCGCTCGCTGGGGGGCATCCCCGGCGCGATGGCGCTGCTGCGGGTGGAGAACGGATCGCTCTCCCTCGTGGGACAGGCGTCGACGAGCGACTACCGCCGATTCGACCAGACGGTGCTGCCCCTCGACCCCGAGGTTGAGCAGATCTACGGCCGACGACCGGGACTGTTCATTCAGAACGTGACGCTCGTGCCCGACTTCCCGACCTCGGCCGCGCTCGCCCGCGAGATGTGGGCGCGTGAGCACGACGGGCAGCAGGTCGACGGCGTCATGACCCTCGACCCGGTGTCGCTGTCATACCTGCTCAACGCGACGGGACCGGTGACCCTCCCCACCGGCGACGTGCTCACGTCGAAGACGGCGGTCAAGCAGCTGCTGAACGAGCCGTACCTCCGGTACGAAGACCCGCGTGAACAGGACGCCTACTTCGCCGCAGCGGCGGCAACGGTCTTCGGGAGCCTGACCGCCGGCGAGCCGAAGGCTGGACCGCTGCTCAAAGCGCTCGTGCGGGCGGCAGCGGAGCGGCGGCTGATGCTGTGGAGCGCGCACGAGGCGGAGCAGTCCCACATCGCCGGCACCCCGCTCGCGGGGACGCTGCCTGTCAGCGACGCCGACGTCGCGCGCTTCGGGGTGTTCGTCAACGACGGCACCGGATCGAAGATGGACTACTACCAGTCGCTCGCCACGACCGTCGGGTGGGACGCGTGCGTGCCCGCCGATGACGGCGCGGCCACCGGCGACGCCACCCTCACGGTCACGGTGAAGAACTCCGCTCCGGCCGACGCCGCGTCGCTTCCCGCGTACATCACGGGCGACGGCGCCTTCGGGGTGCCCGCCGGGATCACCCGCACCGTCGGCTATATCTACCTCCCCGAGGGCTTCGAGCTCGTCGGGGCCGAGATGACAGACGGGTCGGGATTCGGCGGCGGCACACACGCCGGCCGGCGTGTGCTGAGCTTCACCGTCGACCTGGCGCCTGGGGCATCCGTCACCGCCGTCGTCACCGCACGCGCAACGTCACCCGTCGCGCCCACGGTCGAGGCGCAGGCGACACCCACCATCAAGCCCCAGGCAACTTTTGCCGCGACCTGCGATTTTCCGTAGGCTCTGACGTGATGAACGCGACGTCCCCACACTCCCGCTTCATCGCGACCACCGTTGCGACCGTCGTCGCGGCCTTCCTCGCGCTGACGCCCACCGCTGCCTCCGCCTCCCCCATCTACCCGCCGTCCGACTCGTGCACCACATCTCCGGCGAGCGTGGAGGCCGGCGGCACCGTCGCGTTCGAGTGCGCCGAAGCGACCTTCTCCGGGGACGAATCCGTCACCATCACGGTCACCGGTGAGAACGGGGCGGACGCCCGCATCGGCATGGTGCGCTTCGACATCAGCACCGCGAGCGAGATCGTGACCTCGGAGGCCGACGGGTCGCTCGCCGCCATCGACATCACGCTGCCCGCGGACTCGAGCGGCACCTACAACATCGCCGCGGTGTCGGCGTCGTCGGCGGGCGGCACGGCCGCGGTCTCGGTCGTCTCGGCAAGCGGCCTGCCGGCCACGGGCCTGGACAGCCAGTCGACGATGGGCCTCTGGATCGGCGGCGGGGCACTCGTGCTCGCGGGCGTCGCACTGGCTGGCGCGGCCGTGTGGCGGCGCACGCGCGACAACATCTGACGCCACCGCACGCGCTTGTCCCCCGAAGAGGGGACACGGCGCGATTCTTCGACACGCCGCCGCCCAACCTATGCTTGACGGGCCCGGTCGTCACCGGCGCGCCCGCCCTCCCCGTCAGCGTCCCCCCGTGCTACGAAAACTGCTCTACATGCTCCTCGCCCTTGCCGCCGCGGCCGTCGTCGTCCCCGCCGCGTACTACGTGCTCGCCGTCGTCGGCTCCCACAAGGCCGCCACCCACTACTACGGCTGAGCGTCGGCGACGAGCAGTCCCGCCTCGAGCAGGTGGTGGCGGCATCCGTCACCTTCCCGGAACGGCGCGCGCTCAGTTGTCGGCCGGCGGGAAGAGCTGGTCGCACGACGCGTCGATCGTCACCGGCGTCGCCGCCGCCGTCGGCGTGTACCGCAGGTTCAGCGGCCCCAGCGCTCCCTGCGGCAGCGCGACGGTGTACGAAACGGTGCGGGTCTCACCCGGGGCGAGGAAGATCGTCTTGCTCACCGCGGTGTTGCCCTTCTCGACGCCGCTGCGCTCCCATTGCGCGACCTCGCCGGTCGCCGGGTCGGTGCTGACGATCTGCGCGCCGGGCGGGGCGAAGAACAGCACGTCGAGCATCATCGTGTTGCCGGGCAGCCCGAAGCTGCCGTTGCGCAGCCCCAGTGTGTAGTAGCCGCCGACGTCGGGCGTCACGGAGCTCTGCAGCGACATCGACGTCGTGATGGTGCGCGCCGCGGGATCGCACGTCGCGGTGAGCGAGTTGGCGAGGTAGTACTCGAGCTTGCTGACCGCGGAATCGTTGAGGTAGATGCCGAGCTGCGTCTGCGCCGACGTGTCGGGCGCGAGCGCGCCGTCGACGTCGAACTCGGTGGCCAGCGCCTGCGCCGCGGGATCGCTGAACGACAGGTAGACGCGCTGCTGCTCGGCCGACGCCTCGAGCGCGTCGAGCATCTTCATCGGATCCCACGACGAGGTGGTCAGGTGATCGAACACGCGTTTCGCGGCATCCGCGAAGAAGGCATCGGATGCCGCACCGTCCAGCGGGAACCGCTTGTACACGTCGCTCAGCAGCAGCTGGACCGCGTTGTCGGCGGTCAGCTGCTCCCCCGTGCTCAGGGTCACAGGGCCGGCGACCGCGAGCAGCTGCGACAGCACCACCGGGTCGATCGAGATGACTCCGTCGATGGTCGTGCCCGTGGTGCTCGCCCACAGCGACTGGAACAGCGCGGCGGTCGTGGGGAAGTCGGGCGTGAAGTTGAAGTCCTGCGAGTGCCGCTCGAGCGTCGGCAGGTAGATGCCCGTGGTCTCGTCGGGGAGGTCGACGTGCACGATCTCGGACTTGCCTGCCTGGATGAAGTCCTCCACCGCCGCCTGGTCGACGTACGCCACCTTGCCGTCGGTGACCGTGATCACCATGCTCGCGGCCGGATTGCCGCCGGTCGCGCGGCTCTCGGCGTTGTTCTGGAAGATGAGCATGTAGGTCTTGGTGCCGGCCGCTCCCGCCATGTCGAGGAGGGTCGGCAGGTACTTGTCGGCGGTCGCCATCGCCGGGGCTGCCTGGTCGATCACGTCGAGGATCTCGCCGAGCGGCTCGCCGACCTCGGGCAGCAGCGTGGCGGGGTCGATCGGGTCGATGATCTCCTTCGCCTCGGCGAACGCCGCAGCGATCTCGGGCACCGACCCCTGCACCTGCTTGAACGGCTCGAGGTTGATGCCGCCGCCCTCGACCGTGATCTTCGTGAAGTCGGCATTGGCCATGAACGTGAGACCCGGCGGCAGCGCTCGAGCGACGAGCACGTCGACGGCGCGCGTCACCCGCTGCACCGCATCGACGTTGTGGCCGACGAACGGCACCCGCGCGGCGACATCCCACAGCGGGCCCTCGGTGATCTCGGCGGCCTCCGCCACGTCGGCGGTGACCTGGGCGGCCGTGGCCTGCAGCTGCGCCTCGTCGGCGGTCGTCAGCTGCGCGCTCAGCGTCGTCATGCCGAACTTCGCCCGCTCCAGCGCGCTGCGGGCGACCCGCGCCTCATCCAGGAACTGCAGGCCGAAGTACACCGCGAGCGCGGCGACGCCGAGCAGGACCAGCAGGATGACGAGCATGATCCAGGGCCAGATGCGCCGCCGCTTGCGGCGCGGCTCGGTCGCGGCGTTCGGCGGGTCGGGGGCGAAGAGATCCTCGAGCGAGGGCGCGACGGCAACGCGCTCGGCCTCCCTCCCCAGGGCCGACCGGCGCGACGATTCCTCCAACCCCAGGGAGGCCGCGTCGTGCGGTTCCACGGTGCCATGCTAGTCCGCCGGGGTGCGGGCCGAGCGTGTGAGTTCGCTTTGGATGAGGTAAGGGCTTCGCGGGGTGAGGGCTGTGTCGGGGTGCGGGACGGGTTGGAGTCCGGGTTTGGGGTCCGGCTGGCCGGGGTCGAGGTGCCGGGGTCGGGCCGGGGCGCGGTCGGGGTGGTCAGGGTAATCGGGGTGGTCGAGATGGTCAGGGTCGGGGTGGTCCGGTTGGGGGCGGTACTCGAACGGCCTCCGCGACCACCTCGCGACTCGCAGTACCGAAAGCGTCGCCCGCTCGACCCGTTGGGGCGAGGCATCCGATTCCCTCTGTGTGTCAGGTCGGCCTTCTTGTCGGTGCCGGCGCGCGCCATCCGACTCGGCATTTTGCTCGATACTCGGGTCACAAAGTTATCCACAAGGCCGATGGACCATCGAAGCAATGTCGGAGGCCCGGAGTACGTTGTTCCCATGTCGGACCACCTCGCACCTCTCGCAGCGGCGGTCGACGCCGCGCGCGGGCTGTGGGGGGAGCGCGCTGTCGAGTCGCTCGCTCCGGGCGCACTCATGCAGCTCAACCAGCTGCTCGCGCAGACCCAGCGCCTGCTCGACGCGTCCAAGGCGCGGGTGGCGGCCGAGATCTCGCGTCAGTCGCGGCCCGAGCTCGGACCCGAGGGCCTCGCCAAGAGTCAGGGTTACCGCAACCCGACGGCGCTGATCGCCGCAGTCGGCGGATCGACGGCGGGCGACGCCGCCCGACTCGTCAAGGTGGGCGAGGCGACCGCGCCGCGCCTGACGCTCAGCGGCGAGACGGCGCCGGCCAAGCACCCGCACGTGGCAGAGGCGCTTGCCCGCGGCGAACTCACGGCCGGGGCAGCCGCGGCGATCATCGCCATGCTCGACAGAGTCGCGCTGCGCGCCGAGCGAGAGGCACTCGACAAGGCCGAGCGCACCCTCAGCGCGCAGGCGCGCGGGCTCTCCGCCGACCAGCTGACGCGCGTGATCACCCGGGCCGAGGCGTGGCTCGATCCCCTCGGCGTCGCGCCCCGCGAAGACGAGCAGCGCGCCGAGACCGTCCTTCACGTGCACGAGGACCGCACCGGCATGGTCGTGCTGAACGGCCGGTTCGCGCCCGATGTCGGAGCGCCGATCAAGCTCGCCGTCGAACAGTACGTCGCGGCGGTTCTCCGCGCCCAGCGTGATGATGATGTTCCGGATGCCTCCCGCCGCAGCATCCCCCAGATCCAGGCCGAGGCGCTGTCCAAGATCGCCGAGCACGGCCTCGGTTGCGCCGAGAAGGACCTTCCGCTCACCGGAGCGACCGTCGTGGTGCGCATCGACCACGCCGACCTCGTCGAGGGCACCGGCTACGCGACGATCGACGGGCTCGCCGCGCCGATCTCAGTTGCGACGGCCCGCCGGATGGCCGCAGGCGGCGGCGTCATCTCCGCGGTGTTCGGCGGCGACAGCGACGTCCTGGACTGGGGACGCCGGCGCCGATTCTTCTCCGACGCCCAGCGGCTGGCACTGGTCGAACGCGACGGCGGGTGCGCGATGTGCAGCGCTCCACCCTCCCATACCAAGGCCCACCACCTCCGCTGGTGGGCGCGAGATGCCGGGCCGACGGACCTCCGCAACGGGGTGCTGCTCTGCGAGGCCTGCCACCACCGTATCCACGACAACGGATGGGAGATCCAGGTCAACGGACCCGGAATGCGGGCGAAGGTGAAGTTCATCCCGCCCGCGCACGTCGACCCGGCTCGCACGCCACGGCTGGGTGGCCGTGCCCGCTTCGACTTCGCCGCGTAGGAGGGGTTTGCGGTGAGGCCGGTCAGCGCAACACGAGCACGACGGCATCAGTCCGCGGTGAGGCCGGTCAGCGCAACACGAGCAGGACGATGTCAGCCGCGGGTGGTGGTCGGCGCGACCGGCGAAGAGGCCGCCGACGCCGCGGGCACCGCACTCCCTCTTGACGCGGCCCGACGTCTTGACGCAGCCCGGCGCTCGACCAGGTGGACGACGAGGAGGCCGAAGGCAGCACCCAGGGTGTTGGCGACGATGTCGCGCAGGCTCGGGGTGCGCTCCGCCAGGAACAGCGCCTGGCACGACTCGATCACGAGGGTCACCACGACCGCGATCGGAACCACGAGCCCCCGCCGATGCGGGAGCGCGAACGACAGCAGCACCCCGAGCGGGACGAACAGCATGACATTCGCGGTGAACTCCACGATGTCGTACGTCAGCAGCGGCACTACCCGGGCGAGCTCGCGCAACAGGCCCGCGGCGTCCCGGTCCACCGGTGTCGGCCAGAACGCGATCAGCGCCAGTACGGCGGCATACAGCGCCAGCAGCCGCCCCGCGAGCCGCGCCGGCCCGGGGGAAGAGTCCGCAACGGCATTGGACGGTCCCGCCGAAGACGAGTGGGCCGCAGCGCCGGACGACACGCGCGCATCGGTCGTCGGCGGTCCATCGAGCACGCGCTCGGACGACCTCGGCGCACCGGCGGTCGCGCACGCAGCGGGCACCGCGTCAGACGACGTCGACGCATCGGTCATCGCAGGCTCCCCTCGAACGGGCGCCGCGACGATGCCGCGCAGTGTGCGCCGAGTCTACCGACCGCGGCGGATATCGTAAGCCCGTGACAGCCGCCGCAGACATCGCCGTCTCGACCTCGCTCGAGCGCACCTACCGGTACCTGCGGATCGGCGTCGCGGGCACCGTCGTCGCGATCTTCGTCGCCATCGCGCAGGCATCCGCCACCTACGGCTGGCTGACCACGGTCAGCGACTACTTCTACACGCCGGCGCGGAACGTCTTCGTCGGCGCGCTCATCGCCGTCTCACTCGCACTCATCGCCCTCTCCGGCCGCGGCGCCGAACGGGCCCTCCTCGACGCCGCCGCCCTGTTCGCGCCGCTCATCGCGCTCATCCCCACGACCATCCCGCCGGGAGCCGTGCCGGGCGTGGCGGTCTCGTGCGCCGAGCGCTGCTTCCCCCCGGAGTACGAGGCCGACGTCGCCAACGGCATCGCCGTCTACCTGGTCCTGGGCGTGCTGGTCCTGCTGGTCGCACTGCTGCTCGCCGCCCTCCGCCAGGTGTCGCTGCCTGCCATCTGGCCGTCGCTCCTCATCGCCGCCGTCGTGCTCGCGACGACCGGGCTCACGTGGGCCTTCGCGCACGACCTCTTCCTGCAGCAGGGCCACTTCGTCGCCACGACGCTCTTCTTCGCACTGTTCGCCGCCGTCGCGCTGCGCAGCGCCTTCCCGCGCCGGGGACCTCAGCCCGCACCCGTCTACCGCGTGCTCTACACCGCGATCGCCGTCGGGCTCGCCGTCGTGCTGGTGGCGTACGTCATCCTGCTGCCGCAGACCGGGAGCGCCGGCATCCCCATCGTCCTCATCCTCGAGGCAGCCGCCCTCGTGCTGTTCTTCGCGTTCTGGGTGGTGCAGGGCATCGAGAAGTGGTCCGATCCCGACCCCACGCTGCGCTGACCGCCGGAGCTACGCCGCGCCCGCCTGCGAGTCGATCTCTACGACCCGCCGGACGCCCGCGGCCGGATGCGCGGTCACCAGGATCGGCAGGTGGTCGCTCAGCCCCTGCGGCAGGGTCCGCACCCGGTCGATCTCGAACCCGATCGACGTTGCGAAGTCGTAGTGCCCCCGGAAGAACCGGTACCGCGTGTACGTGCGCGAGTCGCTGAGGTTCAGCTCGTACCCCTGCGCGCGCACGTGCTGGCCCAAGTGCTCCTTGAACACCGGATAGTTGTAGTCGCCGACCATCAGCGCCGGCAGCCCTTCCCCCAGCTGCTGCAGCTCCGACAGCGCCGTGCGGATCTGGTGCCGCCGCAGCGAGTTCAGCGCCGTCAGCGGCGCCGCGTGGAACGACGCCACGATCACATCGATGTTCTCGTCGATGTCGTGCAGCCGCACCCCGAGAAGGCGCTCCTCCGCGGGCTTCAGCACCCGGTCGTGCAGCGACTTCTTCAGCGCCAGCGCCCGCACCTCGACGGCCCGGTAGGTGTTCTCGCGGTAGTAGACCGCCAGTCCGAGACGATTGCGCTGCGTCGAATCGGCGAGGCGGAGACCGGAGATCTCGGCGGGGATGTCGGTGGTGTCGGCTTCCTGCAGGCACAGCACGTCGGCGCCGTGTCGCTCGACCAGATGGGCGAGCTCGCCCGCCGCCCGGTGCTTGCGCAGGTTGTACGAGATGACCTTCATGGCGACGCCCAGCCTATGCCGCCCACCCGGACGGCGGATGCCCTTGACAAGCCGGGAGGGCAACTTCCCAGCAGACGCAGCACACGCGGAAAGAATCTGCACGGACATGTACGAAAACCGGAGGACGCCCCTCTGGAGTGGTGTGCCGGTTCGCGGCATCCCGATCGCGACCCGCATCCCGACCCAGGAGGATCCCATGTCTGCCGCCACGACCGCCGGCGCCGTCCGCGCCGACCTCACCGACGCCCTCGCCGCCAGCCGCGCCACGCGCGCGGCCGCCGAGCGCGCCCTGCGCGTCAGCGTCGTCGCCCGCACCCGCGCCGGCGAGGCCCTCGAGCGCACCGCCCAGCGGCGCGGACTCGACGAGAGCGAGCGCGCGCGCCTGCGCGCCGAGTACGCCGCCGCCGACCGCATCGTCGCCGACCGGCAGGCAGCCGTCGACAAGGCGCGCGAGTTCGAGCGCGCCGCCGCCATCGTCGCCGACGCCTTCGAGACCGAGGCGGCCTCGGCCAGCCCGCTCGCCGCCGCGCTGCTCGAGCTCATCGGCTCGAAGACCGGCGCCGCACCCCGCGCCCGCAAGACCCCGGCTCCGCGCCGCACCGCGCCCGCGGTCCGGCTCGGCGGCACGCGTCCGCGCACGGCCTGAGTCACGCCACCCGCGAAGGTTCTCATAGAGTCGCCTTCGTGCCCCTCTCGCGTCGAACGATCACGCTCGTGGCCGCACTGGGCGTGATCGTCGTCGGGGGCGCGGCCGCGATCGCCGCCGTGGCCCTCAGCGGCCAGGGCGCCGCACCCCCGGGCCGGGACACCACGATCGTGGCCTCAGACCTGTCGAAGGCGACGGATGCCGCCGCCCGCGCGAGCCCCGGAACCCCGCAGCATGCCGCCGCGGCGTACCTGAGCGCGCAGCCCACGGCGGTCTGGCTCACCCCGGAGGCCGACCCGCCCGGCGAGGTGAGGCAGCGCATCGCCCACCTCGCCGCGGAGGCGCGCGAGCAGGACGCACGCGTCGCGGTCGTCGTGTACGGCCTGCCGGGCCGCGACTGCGGCGGGCTCTCGGCCGGCGGGCTCGACGAGGACGCCTACCTCGACTGGACGCGTGAGATCGGCGACGCCCTCCGCGACGCCGCCGACACCTCGCCGATCGTCGTGCTGGAGCCCGACAGCCTCGCCCTCGCCCCCGAGTGCGGCAACGTCGACGAGCGGGTGGCGCAGCTCAGCGCCGCCGTCGAGGCGATCGCCTCCGACGGCACGTGGATCTACGTCGACGGCGGCCACTCGGACTGGCTGCCGCCCGCGCAGATGGCCGAGCTCATCGAGCGGGTGGACCGGGCGTCCGCCGTCGACCCGGGGCGAGGCATCCGCGGCTTCGCCACCAACGTGTCCAACTACCGGTCCACCGCCGACGAGGTGGCGTACGCCCGCGAGGTCGCCGGGCATCTCGACGGCCTGCACGCGATCATCGACACCTCCCGCAACGGCGCGGGCTCCACCGGCGAGTGGTGCAACCCGCCCGGCCGCCTCGTCGGCGAGCCCGGCGGCACGATCGGCGACGACGTCGTCGACACGAACCTCTGGATCAAGCCCCCCGGCGAGAGCGACGGCGCCTGCAACGGCGGTCCCGCCGCCGGCGCGTGGTGGCCCGAGGCGGCGGTCGAGCTCACCCGCCGCGTCATCGGGGATTGAGTCCCGACCAGGGATTCGCGTCGTTGTGTAGCATCGGGAGTACTTCGCGAAGCTTCGGGGGCCGCTGCTGGGGTCGGTGATCGGTGCACGCTTGTCCGTCCGTCCGAGAGAGAACCGCACGCGCATGACGACCCCTCCTGACGAGCTGAAGACCGCCGTCATCATCGAGGACGACGCCGAGATCCGGCACGTCCTGGCCGAAGTCCTGGAATCCTCGGGCTTCTCCACGGTCTCGGTGGGCAACGGCATCGACGGCGTGCGTGCCGTGCTCACCTACAAGCCGGTGCTGACCACCATCGACGTCAACATGCCCGGCATCGACGGCATCGAGGCGGCCAAGCGCATCCGCGCCCAGTCCGACACGTTCATCATCATGCTGACGGGCCTCAACGACGAGGCGGACGTCATCGCCGGCCTCGGCGCCGGCGCCGACGAGTACCTCCCCAAGCCCTTCCGCCCGCGCGAGCTGCGCGCCCGGGTCGAGGCGCTGATGCGCCGATCGCGCGCCGGCGTCGAGCCGCCCGCCGCGCCCGCGCAGGGCAGCGTCGGCCCGTCGTTCCCCGGGGTCCGGCCCACCACGACCGCCGTCCCGGTCACGCCGGCCGAGCCCGCCGACCAGCCCGCGTGGGCGACGACCGTGACGGAACCCGCGGCACCCGGAGCCGCGGCATCCGTTCCCACCCTCCCGGGCGACGACGAATGGCTCGCGCACCGCGACCTGCGCCTGCACCCCGAGAACCGCATCGTGCTGCTCGGCGCCGACGAGCTCGACCTCACCCGCACCGAGTTCGACCTGCTCGCCACGCTGCTGGAGTCCAAGCGCCGCGTGCGCAGCAAGGCCGACCTCACGCTCGTCCTGCGCGGCGAGTCGTACGTCACGAGCTACTTCGTCGGCGACGCCGACAAGCGCGCCGTCGAGGCTCACATGACGAACCTCCGGCGCAAGCTCGGCGACAGCGCCGCCAACCCGCGGTACATCGAGACGGTCCGCGGCGTCGGCTACCGGCTGACCTCCGAGTCCGCCTGATCCGCAGACGCCGCGGCGGAGGCATCCGCTCACTCCCCAGTGCCCCGCCGAGGACGCCGTGGGGTTCTCGGGGAGGGTGCCCGTCTCCCCATGACGGGCACCCTCTCCGCCTCCCCCTGCGCCGGACTCCCCTTCCGGCGCATTCTCTCCCCAGTTCTGACCTGCCTTTTCGGGTTGCCGGTCAGACCTTGTATCCGTGCTGTCGACGGATGAGCTTGAAGAACATGGACAGTGTCTGCAGCACCGTCACGACCCCGACGATCGGCCACCCGATCCAGAGGATGGTGGACTGCACCATCGGGCCGAGCATCGACCAGATGACGACCATCGCGACGACGACCGCGACGAGGACGATGAGCGGCGTCCAGTGGCCGAGGCCGGCCCCCCGCTCGGCCTTGGCCTGCATCGCCCAGTTGTCGACCTTCTTGCGCGACAGGAAGCGCGTCCAGGAGCGGGCGAAGTAGCTCAGCCGCAGCCACATGTACACCTCCGCGGGCACCAGCGTGACCGCGAACAGGATGTCGCGGGCGTTGCGGTTCTGCATCGTCAGCGCCATGCGGGTGTTCAGCAGGATCGCGACCAGCGGCGGCAGCAGCCACCACGGCGAGAACACGAACGCGCCGATCGACAGCGACCCCGCCAGGAGCGCCACGAACGCCACGCGCACGAACAGGTTCGTCAGCATGCCGAAGTTCTCGAGCCAGCGCACCCGGAGGTTCGGGTGGAACGGCTGCCCCTTGGTGTCGCCGCGCTGCCCCGGCCACATCAGCTCGATCGCGCCGTAGGTCCACTTCACCTGCTGCGCGTCCAAGGCGCGCAGGGTGGTCATGCCGCCGACGTTCGCGCGGGCGAACGGGCTGATCTTGGTGAGGTAGCCGGCGCTCTTGATCTGCAGCGAGAGCAGCGAGTCCTCGACCTCGGAGTCCTTCACCCACGGCGTCGACTGGTGGTTCTCGGCCATCACATCGCGCAGCGCCTGCGTGGAGAAGATCGAGAACTGGCCGCCGAGCACCGCCATGTTGCGGCCCCGCAGCAGGTTGTGCAGGTTGAACGCCGCGAACTGCGAGCGCTGCCCGGTGATGAGGAACTTCGCGACCGCGCCCTTGATGGGCTTGTCGTCGATCGAGTAGATCGCCGAGATGCCGCCGATGCGGCTGTCGGAGGTCGCCTCGGCCTCGAGCTGCTCGACCGCCTTCGCGTCGGCGACGGTGTCGCCGTCGACGCCGAGGAGGTAGTCGTACCCCTCGACGAGCGTGTAGCCGTAGTTGAGCGCGCCGACCTTCTTGTCGGGGTTCCTGCCGATGTCGTGGACGAACACCTCGGTGAACTGCTCGCCGAGCTCGGTCACGATCTCGTGCGGCCCCGCGAACGACGAGGCGATCGCCACCGTGCGGTCGGACGTGTTGTTGACGACGACGTGGATGACGTCCGGCACGCGCGTCTGCCCGAGCAGCGACTCGATCACCTGGGCGATGGACTCCTCCTCGTTGTACGCCGGGATGACGCAGCCGATGGTCGAGCGATGCACCGAGGTGTCGTCGAGCACCGCCTCGAAATCGTCGGCGAACCCCGGCGTGCCCGAGGCGTCCTCGGCGAGGGGCGTTCCCTCGATGAGACGCATCGTCCGCGGGGTGCGGGTGAGCGGGACCAGGTCTGACACGTTCGTCGCTTTCAGGATCTTCGTGCCGGTCGCTCCGGCACGTCCCAAGCCTCGCCCACCGACCGCAACCGGCGTTCCAGAGCCCGCGAGGGTCGGCGCAAGGTTTGCGCAAGGCATCCGCAAGAGAGCGTTCTCCCCATTTCCGACGCGGCGCGAAATCGCCGGTGGCCGGGTCAATAGAATCGCCACATGGCTACCGGGGCTGCGCGACCGCTGTTCGTCGTCGGCACGCCCGATGCCCGCACCCGGTCGATCTGGCTCACGCAGCTCGTGCTCGCTGCGAGCGTGCTCATCACCGCGATCCTCGTCATGGTGCTGGAACCGGCACTCTTCGGCCGGTGGAACTTCCTCGCGGGAACGATCGCCGTCGTGGTGATCACGCTGGCCACGCTCGGAGTCCCGTGGTCGCGGCTGCCGGCGGCCGCGGTGCTCGCCGTCCCGTTCGCGGACGCCCTCGCGATCGGGCTGATGTCCAGCGGCATGGACCTGCGCCTCGGGTATTTGTGGGGCTTTCCCGTCATGTGGGTGGGCATGCACTTCCGGGCCACCGCGCTGGCGGCGATGCTGGCGCTCATCGGCCTCATCCTCCTCGTCGAGTCGGCGCTCCAGACCGGCACCATGGCGGCGCTGCGCGCGTTCGTCGTGCTGCTGTCCCTCACCTTCATCGGGATCACCGCGCACCTTGCGCTGCGGCGCACGCGCTCGCTGCGGCGGCTGCTGCGCCGCCAGGCCGGGCGCCTCACCGCGACGCTGAACCGCCACTCCGACCAGGACCGCCGCACCACCGAGATCCTCAACGGCATCGACACCGGCATCGCCCACATCTCCGACAGCGGCGCGGTGCTCGCGGTCAACGACGCGTACTCGCGGCTGTACGGGCTCGACCCGCTGAACCCCACGCTGCCCGCCCGCTCGGTCGAGTACACCGGCCTGCGCGGCATGCCGGTGCCGTTCTCGGAGCGGCCGTTCGCGCGCGCCTCGCGCGGCGAGACCTTCAGCGACGCGTCGGTGTGGCTGTTCACGGCCGGTGGCGAATGGCGCGCGCTGTCGGTCACCGCCAAGCGGCTCGCGGCCCGCGGCGACGAGGAGTCCAGCATCCTGCTCCTCGTGCACGACGTGACAGCCCTCACGTACGCGGAGCGGGAGCGCGAGCGGTTCACGGCGATGGCCTCGCACGAGCTGAAGCACCCCCTCACGGTGATGATCGGCAACGCCGAGCTCGCCCTCGAGCTGGACGACATGGCGCCGCGCACGCGCGAGCGGTTCGAGGCGATCGTCGGGGCCAGCGAGCGCATGCTCAAGATGACCGAGAGCCTCGGCTCGACCTCCCGCCGCGGCTTCTCCGGCCGGGACGAGGTGGACGACATCGACCTGCGCCACATCCTCCTCGACTCGGTCGCCTCGTTCCGGCCCACGGCCGCGGCGGGCGACATCGAGATCGACGTGCACGCGGACGAGCCGCTCTGGGTCACCGCCGACGGGTTCCGGCTGCGTCAGGTCGTCGACAACATCGTCAGCAACGCCATCAAGTACACGCCCCGCGACGGCCGGGTGCGCATCGTCGGCCTCATCGAGGACGACACCGTGGCGCTGGTCGTGTCGGACACCGGCATCGGCATCGGCGCCGACGACCTGCCGCTCATCCTCACGCCGTACTTCCGCACCGCGGAGGCGAAGAAGACGACGGGCGGGACGGGCCTCGGGCTCGGCATCAGCAACGACATCGTGCGCGCCCACGGCGGCACGCTCGGCATCGAGAGCGAGGCGGGCGTGGGCACCACCGTGACCGTGCGCCTGCCGCGGGCGGCGGATCTCGAGACCGGACGATCCGCCCCGTACCGCACGGAAGGACGCGCATGATCGACCTCATCGCCGGAGCGGGAGTGGAGTTCGGGATCGCGCAGGCCGTCATCACGACGCTGGCCACCATGCTGACGATCGGCATCGCATTCCTCGTGCGCCCCGGTCCCGCGACGCTGTACTGGAGCATCGCATTCACCCTCGCGATGCTGGCGACCTTCGGCGTGGTCGCCGGCGACATCAGCGGCGCGGAGACGCTGCGGCGCGCGTCCCTCGGGGCGCTGATGGGCGCTCCCGCCTTCCTGTGGTCGGGCTTCCGCGCGGCGTGGGGTCTACGCCCGCACGTGTGGACGGGCGCGGCGCTCTCCGCCGGATCGTCGGTGACCCTCGCCGCCGTCGACGGCATGGTGTGGTTCACCGTGGCGTACCGCATCGTCTTCTTCGCAGCATCCGTCTTCGCCGCCCTGTTCGCGATCGACTGGGCCCGCACCGCCTCCCGCCGCGGCGACAAGCTGCTGCTGCCCTTGGGGATCGTGTCGATCGCGTTCGCGGTCACGGGGGCGGCGACCCTCGTCGCCGGCTTCGTCTTCCCGCCCTCCGGAGGCGACGACTTCGCGCTCGTGCGCCTGCTGTCATCGGTCGGGATGCTCGTGTACGTGGCGTGCGCGCTCGTCGCGGTGGTGGGCACCGCGGCGCGCGACAGCGGCCTCGGGCGGGCGGCGACCGTGTCGACGGCGTGGCAGCAGTTCGAGCGCATCGCGGAGGACCGGCTGCTGCGCGCCGCGAAGACCTCCGACCCGTGGTCGCTGGTCTATCTGAGCCTCGACGACGCCGCAGACATCCGCCAGACGGCGGGCGCCGCTGCGTTCGCCGGACTCTCGGAGCGGCTCGTCCAGGAGGCGCGGGCCGTCTTCCCCGCGGAGTGCGACGTCGGCGCTCCGGCGCCGGGCGCCGTGGTGGTGCTCGTGCCTCGACCCGACGCCGTGGTCCGCGATCTGCTGCGCACCGCGCTGGACCGCGTCACCTCGCTGGACGTGCACAACGTCCTCCCGATCCGCCCGACGGCGAGCGCCGGCTGGGCGCCGGCGTCGGTGCTCGGGTACGAGCTCGACGCCCTGGTGTACACCGCGCGAGAGGCGGCGGCGCTGGCGAGCGAGAAGGGCGGCGACCGGTGGGAGCGTGTCGGCGCGACGGTCGTGGAGCGGCTGATCAGTCAGTCAGAGCGATCGTGAGGGTGTCGCTGGCGGTCTGCTTCGCGTACTCGCTGGAGGTCGGCGTCGTCTGCACCAGGAAGTCGTAGCTGAACTGCAGCGTGACCGACGTCGCGTCGGCGGGCACGGGCCCCACGTTGAACGTCTGGGAGTAGCTGTAGGGATCGAGCACCAGGTATCCCGGGCTCACCGTCGACGCGTCGACCTGGGGCGACAGCGGCTCCAGCGCGCCGGTCGGCGACGACGGCACCGCGGTCATCGACGCGCGCTGCAGGTACACCTTCTGCCCGTCGGCGGGCTGCACCGTCGTGATGAGCGAGATGCTGACCGGCTTGACCGCCTCGGGCGTCCACCGGTCCATCGACAGCGTCGACCAGTAGTCGATGGTCGCCGTCACCGGGCCCGCGGTCAGCTGCCGCTGCGTCGAACCGGTGGAGAGGTCGTTGGGGACGGGCGTCGGCACCGCGCTGGCGGTCGGCGACGGCGTCGAGGCGCCGCCCCCCTCCCACGGCGCCGGGCCGCAGCCGGCGAGCGTCGTCGCCACAGCCCCGATCACGACGATCCCCGCGACACGGTGATGAATGCGCAACGTCGACCCCCGAAAGTCCGCCCCGCCGGGCGCGTCCGGTCAGTCTAGCGAGGCAGGCGTCGGCCAGTGTGGAACAATTCCGAGCAGGTGTGGGACACGAGGAGAGTGCATGAACGCCGCCATGACGGCAGCCGCCGTGGTCATCGAGGACGACGACGTCGTGCGCGACCTGCTGGTCGACATCTTCCAGTCGGCCGGCTTCCGGGCGTACGGGGCCGCCTCCGGCGCGGAGGGCCTCGAGGCCGTCGCGGTGCACGAGCCCCTCATCACCACGGTCGACATAAACATGCCCGGCATCGACGGGCTCGAGACCACCCGCCGCATCCGGGACCGCAGCGCGACGCACATCATCGTGGTGTCGGCGCTCACCGACGAGGCAGACGCCGTGCTGGCGCTCTCATCGGGTGCCGACGACTTCGTCGCCAAGCCGTTCCGCGCCCGCGAGTTCCGCGCGCGCATCGACGCCGTGCTGCGCCGGTCCAAGACCGCGCCCGCTCCGGCGCAGCCCGTCGAGGCGGCGGCCGCCACCCTCCCCGGGTCGCCGGCGAAGCACCCCGGAGAGCGCCTGGTGCACGACGACCTCGTGGTCGACCCCGCCACGCGCATCGCCGAGCGAGGGGGCGTCGACGTCGGCCTCACCCGCACCGAGTTCGACCTCCTCGCGGCACTGCTGGCGACGGGCCGTCGCGTGCGAACGAAGGAGGAGCTCGTGCGGGTCTCCCGCGGCGAGTCGAAGAGCTCGGCGGGAGACCCGGTGACCGACGTCGAGATGCGCACGATCGAGACGCACATCGCGAAGCTGCGGCGCAAGCTCGGCGAGGACACCGCCGAGCCCCGCTACATAGAGACGGTGCGCGGCGTCGGCTACCGGCTCACTCCCGCGCCCTCGCGCGCCTAGGTCCCGTCGTGCAGGTGACGACCGGACTCATCCGGTCCGCAGAGCCCGTCTACGATCCGCGCGAGACCGACAGCCGCGTCCGCACGGTGTGGATCTGGCAGCTCTCGTTCGCGGCGGTCGTCGGGATCATCACGGTGCTCACCGCGATCATGGATCCGCTGGTGCTCAGCGTCCCGCCGCTCGCGCTCGGCGTGGCGGGTGTCGTCGGCACGACCGTCGCCGCACTGATCGCCCCCTGGCACCGCTATCGCGAGTCCGCCGCGTCGATCCTGGCCTACCTCGACATCGTCTGGGTGGGGTTGCTGACCTTCGGCACGGATCTGCGCCTGTCGCACCTGTGGGTGTTCCCGATCGCGTGGCTGGCGGCGTTGTTCAGCTTCGCCCGGCTCGTGGTGGGACTCGGCCTCGTCGCGGCGATCGGCGTGGCCGAGATCCTCATCGTCGACATGTCGCCGACCGGAGCGCTCCGCGTGCTCGTCGCCCTGCTGGCGCTGGCCTTCGTCGGCGTGACGGTGCACGCCACGGCGCGCCAGGGGCGCGCGTACCGCACACTGCTGCGGCGTCAGGCCCGACGCATCCGACACTCCCTCGACACGGTGTCCGTCGAGCGCCGGCGCGTGAGCGACACCCTCGACGGGGTGCACATCGCCATCGCGCGCATCAACCGGTCCGGCGAGCTGATGTCGCTGAACACCGCCTACCGCGACCTCTACGGCCTCGACGACGCCGACCCGGGCCGCCCGCCCCGGTCGGTCGAGTACGACAGCCTGCGCGGCACGGCACTGCGCGAGAATGCGCGGACATACGCGCGGGCGGCCCGCGGCGAGGAGCTGGAGGCCGAGCGCGTGTGGCTGTACGACGACGAGGGCCACTGGCACGCGCTGTCGGTCACGAGCAGGCGTCAGGAGCCGCGGCCCGACGAGGAGCCGAGCACCGTGCTCATCGCCGAGGACGTCACCGAGATGATCGCGGCCGACCGCCGCCGCGACGCGCTGGCCGCCGTCATCTCGCACGAGCTGCGCAACCCGCTGACCGGCATCCTCGGCCACACCGACCGCCTGCTCGAGCGCGACGACCTCGACCCCGACGCCCGCCAGCGCCTGTCGGTCATCGAGGAGTCCGGAGAGCGGATGCTGCAGCTGATCACCACGATCCTCTCCGCGCCGCCCGACGCGGCCTCGCGGGCCGACCGCGACCCGCGTGCGGTGAGCGACCTCCGGGCGATCCTGGACGCGTCGGTGGAGTCCTTCGCCGTCAGCGCCGCGGAGCACAGGGTCGCCCTCGCGCTCGCACCGGGTCCGCCGGTGCAGATCTGGGGCGATGCGTTCCGGCTCCGCCAGATGCTCGACAACCTCATCGGCAACGCCGTCAAGTACACGCCGTCCGGTGGCACGGTGAGGGTGGCGGCGCGCCGGGACGACGGCGACGTCGAGATCACGGTGGCCGACAGCGGCATCGGCATCCCGCCCGCCGACCTCCCCCGCGTGTTCGAGCACTACTTCCGGTCGCGCAACGCCGTCGACAGCGGCATCCCGGGCACGGGGATCGGTCTGCAGATCGTGCGGGACGTCGTCGACGCGCACGGCGGCACCGTCGACATCGCCAGTGAGCCGGGGACGGGAACCACCGTCACCGTGCATCTACCCGCGGAGGCCTCATGACGTATTCCAGACTCGACGACGCCGTCGTGCTGGCGGTGCTGTCGACGCTCATGTCGATGATCATGATCGGGCTGGGGTTCCTGCACCGTCCGCGGCTGGCGACGCTGCTGTGGTCGCTGATGTTCCTGACGATCACGCTGTCGGCGTACGGCACCGTCGTCGCGAACGCCGGCGATCTCCACGTTCTCGCCGACGCGTCCGCGGGCTTCGCGCTCGGGGCGCCCGTGCTGGTGTGGTCGGGGCTGCGCGCCGACCGGCAGAAGCGGTCGCTGCCCTGGCTGGGCCCGCTGCTCGGCGTCGTCGCGGCGACGACGTACGCCCTCACCGCCGGCGCCGAGGTGCACACCCTCGCGTTCTCGCTGCTCTACCTGCTGTCGGCGACGTTCGCCGCGCTGTCGGTCGTCGAGCTGCTGCGACGGGAGGAGCGCAGCGGCGGGCGCCTGCTGCCGTTGATGGTCGCCTCGGCCGCGCTCCCGCTCATCGCCGTGGCGAGCGTCATCGCCGCGGTGGTGACGCTGGAGTCGCAGAACACCACCCCGGCTCTGCCGGACCTCAAGGCGATCGGGCTGCTGGCCTACCTCACCTGTGCGATCGTCACCCTGCTGTTCCTCGCACGCTCCCCCGACGCCGGCGGAACCGACGAACCCGTCGATCCCTTCCCCGTCGTCGCCGCCGACAAGCTCGCCCGCGCGCGCGAGGCCGCAGAGGGCGGCTGGACGCTGCTGGCGGTGTCGCTGGACGACACCGAGTCGCTTCGCGTCGCCGGCGGTGAGGTCGCCTTCCGGCGCATCCTGGCGCGATTCGGCGCGAACGTGCGCTCGTCGTTCCCGGCCGACGCCGACATCGGCGCCGACGGGACGCACGGCTACCTCGTGCTCATCTCCCGCCCCGACGGGGTGATCCGGGACTGCCTGCGCGACCTCCTGGAGCGGGTGTCCACCGTGACGCCGGACCAGCCGCTGGCCGTGGAGTTCTCGACGAGCATCGGCTGGGCCCGGACCGCCGACTGCGGGTACGACATCGCGACCCTCACCGCGGCGGCCCGCCAGGCCATGGAGCGCGCGCAGCGCGCCGGCGGCCACCGCTGGGAGCGCGCGCTGCCGGTGCGGTGAGCCGGTGCGCTTCCGGCGGTGGGGTCACTCGCGGTCTCGGCGCGCCCGCGTCTGCTCGGCGCGCTGCGCGAGCAGCTCGTCGGCGGGGTAGCCGACCTCGGTGAGCGTGAGCCCGCGCGCGGCGAGCACTTTGACCTCGGGCACGCGCTCCCGGCCGTCCCGGATGTCGACGACGTCGTCGACGTCGAGCCGGCCCTCGCCGACCGCGACGCACGCTCCGACGAGGGCGCGCACCATGCTGTGGCAGAACGCGTCGGCCTTGACGTTGGCGACGAGGACGCCCACGTCGTCCCGATGCCAGTCGAACTCGAGGAGCGTGCGGATGGTGGTCGCCTCTTCGCGGGGCTTGCAGTAGGCCGCGAAGTCGTGCAATCCGACGAGGGCGCGAGCCGCGGCATCCATCGCCTCCACGTCCAGGGGTGCCCGCACCGCGGTGGTGCGATGACGCTCGAGCGGGTCGTACCCGGTGATCGCGTCGCCGATGCGGTACTCGTACCGCCGCCACACCGCGGAGAAGCGCGCGTCGAAGCCTGCGGGCGCGATCAGGGAGCGGGGCACCGCGACGTCGGAGTACGCCCCGACGACCCCGCTGATGCGTGCGGCAAGGGCCGCGGCGCGGTCGTCGGCGGTCTGCGGGCCCGCACCCGCGCGCGCGTGCCGGGCGAGCATGCGGGCCTGCTGCGCGTCGTCGAGGTCGACGTGCGCCACCTGCCCGGTGGCGTGCACCCCCGCGTCGGTGCGCCCGGCGACGACGAGCCGGGGATCGCCGCCAATCACACGGGCGAGGGCGGACTCGAGGGTCTCCTGGACCGTGCGCAGTCCTGGCTGGCGCGCCCAGCCGCGGAAGTGCGTGCCGTCGTAGGCGATGTCGAGCCGGATGCGCACGGACTCCACCCTATTCGGCGCCGGGGATCGCGCCTTGTCGAAAAGGGCGTTGAACCTTCAGCTCACACAGGTCTCGTGGGGCCCTGACGCGCCGCGGCACCTCCCGCTCACACAGCTCCGCAGAGCCACCCCGCCGGTGACGTCCCGCTCCCCCACCCGCGACACCTCCCGCTCCCCGCGGAAGCGCGAGCGATCAGATTCGAAACAGCTGTGTGAGCCGGAAGTTGAACGCCTTTTTCGAAGCCCAATGCGGCCGAGGCGCGCGCATCCCAAAGGCGCCAGCCCCCGGGGCCGGTCCGGGCCGCCCGGGCCGCATGCTTCCGTCGATTCAAGCCGCTCGGCACGGAAACCAGAAGCGACCTCAGCCGACGACGTACCGGCCACGCGGCAGCGGCTGACCCGCCGCCTGCAGCGCCGCGCCCGCCAGGCGCAGCCGGTTCTCGCTCTCACGCACGATCTCGCGCGCGACGACGGGGTGGGCGCGGACGATGTCGTCGAGCGCGGCGACCGGCACGACCACCGCGTGCACCTCCGTCACCGCCACGGCCCGCGAGATCGTCGGCGTGCGCGTGAGCGCGGTGAGGCCGACGGCGTCGCCGGGCCCGAGCGTCCCGACCTGCACGAAGCCCTCGTCGTCGGTGGGCACACCCAGCATCACCGACCCGTCGAGGATGAACCTCGTCTCCCCCGGCACCGTCCCCGGTCGCAGCAGCGACTCGCCCGCGCAGTAGCGCTCGAGGTGGGCGTGCGCGGCCAGGGCCTCGGCCTCGCCCGGGCTGAGGCTCAGCGCGGGCGCGATCTGCCGCAGCGCGTCCTGCAGCCGGGCCGGAGTGCGCCATTCGTCGGTGAGATCGCCGTCGAGGTGCAGCTCGGCGCGGCGCGCGGCGTACCAGAGCCGGGTGGCGAAGGCGTCCAGCGCGGCGGCGCGGTCACCGGGGGTGCGCAGCGGGATCGCGACCTCGTACCGCGCGCCGCCCCGCGTCGTCGCGGAGGGCTCCCGCCCCGGCGCGAGCAGCGGGATGTCGCGCGCCACCGACACCAGCAGCTCGCGCACGCGCGCCGGCGGGTCGTCGCTGCCGAACTCCACCTCCAGCGTCGCAGCGTAGGGCTCGGGGTTGCGCGAGAGGTTCACGAACGACCCTTCGGCCAGCTCCGCCGTCGGGATCACGAGCGTGCCGTTGCCGGTCTCCAGGTGCACCGCCCGCCAGTTCACCTCGACGATCTGGCCCCGGACGCCCCCCATCTCGATCCAGTCGCCCAGCTCGAACGGCGCCTCGAACACGAGGAACAGCCCCGACACGATCGACCCGACCGCGTTCTGCAGAGCGAGGCCCACGACGATGGAGGTGATGCCGAGCGCGGCGAAGACGCCCGCCACGTCGGCATCCCACACCCACCAGAAGACCGCCGCGATGCCCAGCACGATGAAGACGAAGCGGATGAGATCGCTGAAGATCGTCGGGAACCGGTCGCGCCACGACCCCTTCTCGGCGCGGTGGAAGACGAGGTGATTGGCCGCGTTGATCGTGACGACGATCACGAGCAGGCCGAAGATCGTCCACACCACCTTGGGCCACGTGCCCGACCCCTCCCACGCGCCGGGCTGGCTGAGCAGCACCAGCACGCCCGCGACGGGGACGAGGTAGTTGCGCACCAGCAGCACGATGGGCGCCGCCCGGCTGCCGCGCCGCGCCAGCGCGTTGTGGAACTCCGTCAGGCCGATGAGCGCGAGCGGCAGCCCCACCGAGACGATGACGGCGGGCCAGAACCACGGCTGCGAGACGATGCCGGTCACGGATGCCTCACCCCTCGGCCACGACGACGGTCGGCGCTTCGACCTTCCACACACGCTGCCCGCCGCTCTGCGTCTCGATCTCGCCCGCCGGGTGGACGGGGATCGAGTCGGGCAGGCGCTCGGCGACCCGCTGCGTCAGGTAGATGCCCGGGGCGTCCGAGTCGCCCTGCACGCGGAACGCGAGGTTCACGGCATCCCCCCACATGTCGTAGACCACCCGCGCCCGGCCGATCAGTCCGCTGGTCACCTTGCCCGAGTCCAGCCCCGCCCGCAGCGCCAGCGACACGCCCTGCTGCGCAGAGTAGCGCTCCAGGATCGTGTCGAGCTCGAGGGCGAACTCGACCGCGCGGCGCGCGTTGTCGACCCGGGGCGTGGCCAGGCCGCAGCTGGCCAGATAGCTCTGCCGCGTCGTACGCACCCGCTCGACGCCGTGGCGTTCGGCCGCCTCGTCGAACGCCCGGATGAGGTCGTTGAGCCGGGCGACCGCCTCGTCCGACGACATCGACGCCGCGAGCGCCTCGAAGCCGACGATGTCGGCGAACACGACCGTGACGTCGTCGCTGTCCTGCGTGATCGCCTCGTCGCCGTGCCGGTAGCGGTCGGCCATCCCCTCGGGCATGAACGAGAGGATGAGCTCCTCGTTCGCCTTCTCCTGCTGCGCGATGAGGTGCGACTTCACCTGCAGGCTGCGGCTCATGTCGTTGAAGGCGGTGGCGACGTCGGCGAGCTCATCACTGGAACCGGCCTCGACCTGCACGCCCTCGTCGCCCGCGGCGATCCGCTGCGCGGCGGTCTTCAGGCGCCGCAGCGGCCGCACGAAGACCTGCGCCAGCACGAGCGACAGCACGCACACGAAGATGATCATGGCGGCGGTCGAGAGGATGAGGTTGCGCGTGAAGTCCTCGACCGGGACCATCGCCTCCTGCTCGGTCTCCTGCGCGACGATGACCCAGTCCAGCCCGTCGACCTCGAGCGGCGCGTACGCCGTGAGGCTCGGGCGCCCGAGGTAGTCGCTCTCCAGCAGCGTGCCCGACTCGCCGGCGAGCGCGCGCATCACGGCGGTGCCGGCGATCGCCTGATGCAGCAGCGTGTTGCCGTTCTGCACGCTGAGCGCCGCCGCGCCGGGGCTGAGGCCCGCGGCGACCGCCTCCTCCTGGTACGTCGCCGGGTCGTCCAGCAGCGCCCGCGAGACGGACCGCATGGTGCCGTCGTCCCCGACGAGGTACGTCTCGCCCGTCGCCCCGAGCCCGTTGAGCTCCCACTCGCCGGCGACGGTCATGACGTCGTCGATTCGCTCGATGGGCAGCTCGATCGCGAGCGCTCCCAGCACCTCGCCGCCGTCGGCGATCGGCACCACCGCCCAGCCCGCCGGCGCGCCGAGGCTCGGCCCGTACGCGGCGAAGTCGGCGAGCACCACGTCATCGACGATGTTGCGGTCCATGGCCTGGCGGTACGCCTCGGCGAGGTTCGACAGCCGGTACGGGCCGTCGAAGAGGTTCGTGCCGAGGTCCACGCCCTTGTACGCGGTGTAGACGACGTTGCCCCGCGTGTCGAGCATGAGCACGTCCTCGTACTCCTGCAGCTCCGTCATGGTGCGGAAGTAGTCGTGATACCGGGCGTGCGCCGCCGACCACTCGCTGCCGTCGCCCGCGTCGTCGGTCTGGATCGCCGTCTCCCAGTCGTCGTGCGGGATCACGTAGTGGAACTGCAGGTAGGTCTGCGCCGCGCCGCGCGGCGCGAACGCCGACCCGTCCACGCTCTCGCCGGTCGCCGCCTCGAGGTCGGCGGCGAAGGTGTCGCGATAGTAGCGGTCGACGGCGGCGGATGACGCGGCATCCGTGTCCTGTCCCTCCAGCTGCGCGTACCCGTCGGCGAACGCCCGCACCGCGGCGGTGCTGGTGTCGTTGAGGGCAGACAGCCGCACCGAGTTCTCGATCGAGCGGAACAGCTGGGTCACCTCACGGCTGCGGTTCTCGCGGATCTCCACGAGCTTCTCGTACGCGATCGCCCGCAGCGCCTCGGTGCCGTTGACGTAGCCGATGATGCCCACCACGATGCTCGACAGCACGCTGACCGACAGCAGCATGATCAGCAGCAGCGAGTAGATCGACAGGCCGGCACGCGTGCGGGCGCGCGGGGTCCCCACCCACTGCGCGGCGGTCGCCGCGGGCATCTCCGCGTCCGACACCCTCTCTCCCCTCGCGCGCCGTCCCCTGGCGCAGGAAGCATCCCCGTCGCCTCGGCCCCCCGAGGCTGCGCCCAGAGTAGCGCTCGGCCTGCTTCCTGGCATAGAGACGGCCCGCCCGCGCGTGATACGCCCCGGGCGCCCGGCGCGACGGCTCAGGGCGCCGCGCAGACGCAGCGAGACCCGCCACCCTGACGGGTGACGGGTCTCGCGGTGCAAGGGTGGCCGGGCACGGATGCCGCGACCTGGCCGGGCGGCTGCGCCCGGCGTCCGATCACTCGGACTTCTGGTCGTCCTCGACGACGGCGTCCTCGGCGGCAGCCTCGGCGGCCTCGCCCTCCTCGGGCGACTCGGCGCCGGCAGCGGTGGCCGACTCCTCGGGGGTGGTGTCCTCGACGGGCTCGTCGCTCACGTTCGTCTCCTCGGCAGCGGTCTCATCTGCAGCGGTGGCAGCCGGAGCGGCAGCGGTGGCCGCCGACTTCTTGGCCGACTTCGGCTTCGGGCTGACCGGCTCGAGCACGAGCTCGATCACGGCCATGGGCGCGTTGTCGCCCTTGCGGTTGCCGACCTTGGTGATGCGGGTGTAGCCGCCGTCGCGGTCGGCGACCAGCGGAGCGATCTCGGTGAACAGGACGTGCACGACTTCCTTGTCACCGATGACCGACAGCACGCGGCGACGCGCGTGCAGGTCGCCGCGCTTGGCGAACGTGATCAGGCGCTCGGCGAGCGGACGCAGGCGCTTGGCCTTGGTCTCGGTCGTCTTGATCGACTTGTGCGTGAACAGCGCGGCGGCCAGGTTCGCAAGCAGCAGGCGCTCGTGGGCGGGGCCGCCTCCGAGGCGGGGACCCTTGGTGGGCTTGGGCATTCTCAGTTACTCCAGGGTGAAGAAGTCGGTCGGGAACGGATGCCGCGGCATCCGGTTACCGGCTGGCTCAGACGGTCTCGTCGTCGTAGCCGCCGTAGAAGTGCGCGCCGTCGAACCCGGGGACCGAGTCCTTCAGCGACAGGCCGAGCGAGACGAGCTTGTCGCGCACCTCGTCGACCGACTTCTGACCGAAGTTGCGGATGTTCATCAGCTGCGTCTCCGACAGGGCGACGAGCTCCGACACGGTGTTGATGCCCTCGCGCTTGAGGCAGTTGTAGGAGCGGACCGACAGGTCGAGGTCCTCGATCGGCATCGACAGCTCATTCGACAGCACCGTCTCGACCGGCGCCGGGCCGATCTCGATGCCCTCGGCCTCGACGTTGAGCTCGCGGGCCAGGCCGAACAGCTCGGTCAGCGTGCGACCGGCCGACGCGACGGCGTCGCGCGGGGCGATCGAGGGCTTGGTCTCGACGTCCAGCACGAGCTTGTCGAAGTCGGTGCGCTCGCCGGCACGCGTCGCGTCGACGCGGTACGACACCTTGAGCACCGGCGAGTAGATCGAGTCGACCGGGATCTGGCCGGCCTCGGCGTACTCGTTGCGGTTCTGGGTCGCCGACACGTAGCCGCGGCCGCGCTCGATGGTGAGCTCGAGCTCGAACTTGGCGGTGTCGTTGAGCGTCGCGATGACGAGCTCGGGGTTGTGCACCTCGACGCCGGCGGGAGCGGAGATGTCGGCGGCGGTGACCTCACCGGCGCCGGTCTTGCGCAGGTACGCGGTGATGGGCTCGTCGCGCTCGCTGGAGACGACCAGCTGCTTGATGTTGAGGATGATCTCGGTGACATCCTCCTTCACACCCGGGATGGTGCTGAACTCGTGGAGGACGCCGTCGATGCGGATCGACGTCACGGCCGCGCCGGGGATGGACGACAGGAGGCTGCGACGCAGCGCGTTGCCGATCGTGTAGCCGAAGCCGGGCTCCAGCGGCTCGATGACGAAACGGCTGCGGAACTCCCCGATCTTCTCCTCGGTCAGAGTGGGACGCTGTGCGATGAGCACTATGTGTTCCTTTCGATCACGTGCCCGCTATATGACACGTGCGGTGGGTGAGGTGTTGAGTTTTACTCGGGCGGATGCCCCGGGCCGAGGCATCCGTCAAACGTGCGGTGGCCCTTCGGCGGGCTCAGGAACCGTCACGGTCCCCGAGCCCGCCGAAGGGCGAAATGTCAGACGCGGCGGCGCTTGGGCGGACGGCAGCCGTTGTGGGCCTGCGGCGTCACGTCCTGGATGGAGCCGACCTCGAGGCCGGCGGCCTGCAGCGAGCGGATCGCGGTCTCGCGGCCCGAGCCCGGGCCCTTCACGAAGACGTCGACCTTCTTCACGCCGTGCTCCTGGGCCTGGCGCGCAGCGGACTCCGCGGCCATGCCGGCGGCGTACGGCGTCGACTTGCGCGAGCCCTTGAAGCCCACGCCACCCGAGGACGCCCAGCTGATGACGGCGCCCGACGGGTCGGTGATCGAGACGATCGTGTTGTTGAACGTCGACTTGATGTGGGCCTGGCCCAGCGCGATGTTCTTCTTCTCCTTGCGGCGCGGCTTGCGCGCGGCGGTCTTGGCCTGTGCCATGTGCGTGTTCTCCTAAACCCTGGGGCCGCGCCTTAGCGCGCCTTCTTCTTGCCGGCGACGGTGCGCTTGGGGCCCTTGCGGGTGCGAGCGTTCGTCTTGGTGCGCTGACCGCGCACCGGGAGGCCGCGGCGGTGACGCAGACCCTCGTAGGAGCCGATCTCGACCTTGCGGCGGATGTCGGCGGCCACCTCGCGGCGGAGGTCACCCTCGACCTTGTAGTTGGCCTCGATGTGGTCGCGGAGCGCGATGAGCTGGTCGTCGCTGAGGTCCTTGACGCGGACGTTCTCGTCGATGTCCGTCGCCTTGAGGATCTCGACCGAGCGGGTACGGCCAACGCCGTAGATGTAGGTAAGGGCGATCACCACGCGCTTGTCGCGCGGGATGTCGACGCCGGCAAGACGTGCCATGCGGTTCTCCTGGGAGTGAGTGGAGGTGTGGAGCAGGATCGGTGCCCGGGCCTCCGCCCGAGGTGTCCCCCGCACTGCGGGTTCTGATCCTGCCTGTGATGTATTGAGTTGTCGTCATCGGGCTGCGCCGGGGCGCAGCATCCGATCAGCCCTGGCGCTGCTTGTGACGCGGGTTCGACTTGCAGATGACCATGACGCGACCGTGGCGGCGGATGACCTTGCAGTGGTCGCAGATGGGCTTGACGGAGGGGTTGACCTTCATGATTTCTTCTCTTCGCTGTCTTCACCGGGCGCGCGCGTCCGTGCGGGCACGCGCGGGGTGTTACTTCTCGACCGGCCTAGCGGTAGCGGTAGACGATGCGACCGCGCGTCAGGTCGTAGGGCGAGAGCTCCACGACCACACGGTCCTCGGGGATGATGCGGATGTAGTTCTGCCGCATCTTGCCTGAGATCGTGGCGAGAACCTTGTGTCCGTTGCTGAGCTCGACGCGGAACATCGCGTTGGGCAGCGCCTCGGACACGACGCCCTCGATCTCGATGACACCGTCTTTCTTCGCCATACGCTCGCTATCACTTGTGCAGACCGGTCGGTCTGCGGTGGATGGGGGTTCGGTGCTTCGACACGCCAATGAAGGCGCAACGCACCAAAGATCAAGCATACGTGATATCGGATGCCCCGGCAAATGCCCGTCCGCGGCCCGTGCCCTGCGCCGCGGTGGCTCTTGCCCAAACCACCCCTTCTCGCCGAGCCCACCCGATTTCGCCCGACCGTCGTGGGTGGTTTCGGCGAGAAGGGGTGGTTTGGCCTGACGTGACAGCGGCAGGGAGCGGAGGAGGGGCGAGACACTAGCTGGGCGGGCTGATGTGGAAAGCCGCCAGCCTGCGCGCCAGGTCGGCTGCGGATCCGACGTGAGCGATGCCCCACCGCGCGAACCTGCGGTTGGACGTACCACGGATCCAGTCCTCCCGATACTTCTCCTCGAGCACCGCCTGCTCCGGCGTGCGCCCGCGGAGGAAAGCCGGATCCGTGTACTTGCCCTTGCCGTCGAACTCGCCCCAGGCGTCGGCGTCGTCCAGACCGAAGTCGACCGCCCAGTCCTCGCCGCGCGGGCCACGGAACGGCACCTGCAGGCGGGGAGGCGCAAAGCCCAGGTCGTGGAGATGGAGGCGACTGATGCTTTCACCGGGCAGTTGTGCCCTGCCGTCGGCGAACGCCACGATGAAGCGCGCCTGCCGCACTCCTCGCGACCCGGCCGCCTTCGCCAGCCGGTCCAGCAGTCCGCTCCGAAACGCCTCCGCCGCATACTCGTCATACACGCGATCACCGGCATGCCAGGCCACCGCCCGCAGCGCAGCATCAGCCGCCGCGACCGCCGTGCCGCGCGGAACCGTTCGTGCGAGGTCGAACACGGTCCGCGCAAGCGACGTGCAGGGGAGGCCATCGAGCACTACTTTGTCTCCGTCCGACAGCTGGACGGCATGGTGGGCGAGCCCGGCCCTCGGCCTCGCGACCGCGTCCGTGCGCGGTCCCGCGACATGGACGCGGTCGGGCCGAATCCCGAAGAGCGGAAGCCCGTGCGCGACGGCAGCCGAGATCGACGAGAAGACCACATCGCCGCCGCGCCGAGCGGCGTCGGCGGCGACGACATCGAGGAGGTGGCGCTCCTCGACGTGGAGCCCGGACAGGTGCGACGCCCTCGCGTAGAAGCCGCTGCGGACTCGGGTCAGCTCACCTCTGTCTACAAGCGTGCGTAGCTGTCGCTCCGTCGCCCCGCCCGCGATCACTTCGCTCCGGCGGATGACGCGGCTTCGGGCGTCGGCGATCTTCATGGACTCACGATCGCCGACGCGCGTTCGCGTCAGCACCGCGCACAGTGAAGTCGTGGACTCCTCCGCGCCGGAGCCGCATGTGGAGGAACCCTGCCACCGCCTCCCTCGGGCGCCGGGCTCGCGCCGACCAATCCACCCCTGCTCGCCGAGTCCACCCGATTCCGCCTGACAATCGGAGGTGGTTTCGGCGGGACGGGGTGGTTTGGGCACAGAATCGGGCGGCGGGAGCCACACCGGCCGACACAGCGGGAGAGCGGATGCCTCGGCGCCCGAGCATCCGCAACCCCGAGCGGTTACCCGAAGAGGGTCGCCAGCGAGCCGGGCTCGGGCAGCTGCGAGTTCGCGATGACCTCGCCGTTGACCGCGATGGTCGGCGTGGCGATGCCGGACTGGCCGGGCTGCACCGGTGTCTCGGCGGTCATCGCCGTGACGAAGCCCGCGTACGTCCCGTCGTCCACGCACGCGTCGATGCCGCTCACGCCGACACCTGCCGCGATCTCGAGGATCTCGTTGTTCGAGAGCCCGTCCGATCCCTCGGCCGGCTGGTTCTCGAACATCGCCTGCAGGAACGGCAGCGCCGCGTCCGGGTCGGCCTCGGCGACGCAGTACGCGGCGTTGGCCGATCGCGTGGAGAAGTGCGTCCCGTTCGACGCGCGGTCGAGGATGGAGATGGGGTGGATGCCGAGCGTGATGCTGCCGTCGTCGACGAGGCCCTCGATCTCGGGGCCGTAGACCTGCTCGAACTGGTTGCAGACGGGGCACATGAAGTCGATGTAGGTGTCGAGACGGTCCTCGCCCTCGCCGACGAGGATCGCGCCGGTCTCGGCATCGATGTTCGCCGCCGAGGGCGGGTTGACCTCGGTGGGCAGCGGCTTCGGGGCAGCCTGGTTGTTGAGCGTCACCACGAGCACCGCCACGAGCGCGAGTGCCACCACCACGGCGATCGTCACCCAGATCGCGAACCAGTTGCCCTTGCGTGCGCCGGCCTGTGCCATGTGTGCGAGCCTCCTCAGGCGATCCGCTGCGGCGTCACGCCGAAGGGCGCGAGGCCCGCCGCTCCGCCGTCGGGTGCGGTCAGCACCCAGATTCCGTCTTCGTGCACGGCGACGCTGTGCTCCCAGTGGGATCCGGCCGTGCCGTCGATGGTCGACACCGTCCACCCGTCGTCCTCGACGAACGTGGCCTGGTCGCCGATCACGACCATCGGCTCGATCGCGAGCACCAGACCGGGCCGCACCTCGGGGCCGGGGTCTGCCACCCGGTAGTTGAACACCGAGGGCGACTCGTGCATCTTGCGGCCGATCCCGTGCCCGACGTACTCGCGGAGGATGCCGTACGCGCCCGACTCGGGCGAGTTCGCCTCGATGTGCTCCTGGATCGCGGCGCCGACCTCGCCGAGGTGGCGGGCGGTGGCCAGCGACGCGATGCCGGCCCAGAGCGACCCCTCGGTCACCTCCGACAGGCGCTGCCGCTCGGCCACGACGTCGGGCCGGGCGTCGTCGGGCAGCACGAAGGTGAATGCGGAGTCGCCGTTCCAGCCCTTGTACTCGGCACCGGCGTCGACAGACAGGATGTCACCGGGCTCCAGCGCGCGCTCGCCCGGGATGCCGTGCACGACCTGCTCGTTCACCGAGGCGCAGATGGTGTGGCGGTACCCGCGCACCATCTGGAAGTTCGACTTCGCTCCACGTGCCGTGATGACCGCGGATGCCGCGGCATCCAGCTCTCCGGTCGTCACGCCGGGCGCGATCAGGCCGCGGACCGCGTCGAGGGCGGCGGCGGTGATGAGGCCCGGCTCCACCATCGCCCGCAGCTGGGCGGGAGACTTGTAGATGGAGCGGCGCAGCGACACGTTCAGGAGACCGGGACGCGCACCAGGCCGCGCGCCTCGAGCGCGGCGACGATGCGGTCGGTGATCTCGTCGAGGGAGCCGACGCCGTCGATGCTGTCGACGATGCCGCGAGTGCGGTACACCTCGAGGATCGGTGCGGTCTCGCGCTCGTAGATCGCCAGCCGGTTGGCGATGACCTCTTCGGTGTCGTCGGTGCGACCCTGCTCCTGGGCGCGCAGGCCGATGCGGGCGATGCTCTCCTCGCGCGGCACGGCGAGTTCGATCACCGCGTCCAGCGTCTCGTCGCGGCCCTCGAGGAACTCGTCGAGGTGCATGACCTGGGCGACGTTGCGGGGATAGCCGTCCAGCAGGAAGCCGCCGGCGGCGTCCTCCTGCGACAGCCGGTCGCGCACGACCGCGCTGGTGAGCTCGTCGGGCACGAGGTCGCCCGCCTCGATGATGGCCTTCACCTGCAGGCCCAGGTCGGTGCCGTCCGCGACCGCGCCGCGGAAGACGTCGCCGGTCGAGACGGCCGGGATGCCGAACGCCTCGGCGATGCGGACACCCTGCGTGCCCTTTCCGGAGCCCTGGGGGCCGACGATCAGAAGACGCGTCATCGGAGGAGCCCTTCGTAGTGGCGCTGCTGCAGCTGCGCGTCGATCTGCTTCACCGTCTCGAGTCCGACGCCCACGATGATCAGGATCGAGGCTCCGCCGAACGGGAAGTTCTGGTTGGCGCCGACCGTGGCGAGGGCGACGAGCGGGAGGAGCGCGATCAGACCCAGGTAGATCGAACCCGGGAGCGTGATGCGCGTGAGGACGTAGTCGAGGTACTCGGCGGTCGGCCGGCCGGCACGGATGCCGGGGATGAAGCCGCCGTACTTCTTCATGTTGTCGGCGACCTCGACGGGGTTGAACGTGATCGCGACGTAGAAGTACGTGAAGCCGACGATGAGCAGGAAGTACAGCGCCATGTACAGCGCGTTGTCGCCCGTGACGAGGTAGGCCTGGATCCACTGCACCCAGCCCGGCACCTCTTCGCCGGGCTGCGGCTGGTTGAACTGCGCGATGAGGGCGGGGATGTACAGCAGCGACGAGGCGAAGATGACGGGCACGACGCCGGCCATGTTGACCTTGATGGGGATGTACGTGTTGGTGCCGCCGTAGGTGCGGCGGCCGACCATGCGCTTGGCGTACTGCACCGGGATGCGGCGCTGCGACTGCTCGACGAAGACGACGAGCGCGACCACGACGATGCCGACGGCCAGCACGAGGAGGAAGACCTCGAAGCCGCGCGACTGCCAGATGGCCCACATGGAGGCGGGGAACGCCGCGGCGATGGACGTGAAGATGAGCAGCGACATGCCGTTGCCGATGCCACGCTCGGTCACGAGCTCGGCGAACCACATGATGAGGCCGGTGCCGGCGGTCATCGTGATGATCATGAGCAGCTGCGCCCACCACACGTCGTTGGTGAGCAGCTGCTCGCACTCGGGCACGCCGGTGACGCCGAACAGCTGACCGCTGCGGGCGACGGTGACGAGGGTGGTCGACTGGAGGAGCGCCAGCGCGATCGTCAGGTAGCGCGTGTACTGCGTGAGCTTGGCCTGACCCGACTGGCCCTCCTTGTAGAGGGTCTCGAAGTGCGGGATGACCACGCGCAGCAGCTGCACGATGATCGTCGCGGTGATGTACGGCATGACGCCGAGCGCGAAGATCGACAGCTGCAGCAGGGCGCCACCGGAGAAGAGGTTGACCAGCGACAGCAGCCCCTCGGTGCCGGCGGACTGCCGGAGGCACGACTGCACGTTCGGGAAGTCGACGAACGGAGCCGGGACGTGCGCACCGAGGCGGTACAGGGCGATGATCGCCAGGGTGAATGCGATCTTCCGCCGAAGGTCAGGAGTGCGGAAGATCCGCGCGATGGCGCTGAACAAGAGGATTCCTCCAGAGGGGGGCGGCGGCACGCAGACGTGCCGACGTCCAGGGTAACCCAGTGGGGGCCGGAGCAAGCTCCGACCCCCACTGTGCGCGTATTACTTGACGGTGCCGCCCGCGGCGACGATCTTCTGCTCGGCGGAGCCCGAGACCTTGTCGACCGCGACGTTGAGCTTGACCGAGATGTCGCCGGTGCCGAGCACCTTGACCTTCTCGTTCTTGCGCACCGCACCCTTGGCGACCAGGTCGCCCACGGTGACGTCGCCACCGGCCGGGTACAGTTCCGCGAGCTTGTCCAGGTTCACGACCTGGTACTCGACGCGGAACGGGTTCTTGAAGCCGCGGAGCTTCGGGGTGCGCATGTGCAGCGGCATCTGGCCGCCCTCGAAGCCCACCTTCACCTGGTAGCGGGCCTTCGTGCCCTTGGTGCCGCGGCCTGCCGTCTTGCCCTTCGAGCCCTCACCGCGACCCACGCGGGTCTTGGGGGTGTTGGCGCCGGGGACCGGACGCAGGTGGTGCACCTTCAGCACGCCCGGGCGCGCAGCCGGGACGTCCTTCTTCGCGGCGGACTTCTTCGGAGCGGCCTTGTCGGCCTTCTTCGCAGGAGCCTTCTCCGCCTTGTCGGCCTTGGCGGCGGCGGGCGCCTTGTCAGCAGCCTTCTTCGAGGAGGCGGCCTTCTTGGGGGCCTTCTCCTCGACGGCTTCGTTCTTCTCGGCCTTCTCAGCCATCAGTCGATCTCCTCAACCTTGACGAGGTGGGCGACGGTCCGGACGTAGCCGCGCGTCTGCGCGTCGTCGGGACGGACGACCGAGTCGCCGATCCGCTTCAGACCGAGCGAACGCAGCGTGTCGCGCTGGTTCTGCTTCTCGCTCACCTTGGACTTGACCTGCGTGACCTTCAGACGCGCAGCCATCAGACACCTGCCTTCGCAGCGGCCGCGGCCTCAGCCTCGGCACGGACGAGACGGGCGGGGGCGACCTGGTCGAAGTCGAGGCCACGGCGCGCGGCGACCGCACGGGGCTCCTCGAGCTGCTTCAGGGCCTCCACCGTCGCGTGGACGATGTTGATCGTGTTGGACGAGCCGAGCGACTTCGACAGCACGTCGTGGATGCCGGCGCACTCGAGCACGGCGCGCACCGGGCCACCGGCGATGACACCGGTACCGGCGGCGGCCGGGCGCAGCAGCACCACACCGGCGGCGGCCTCACCCTGCACCGGGTGCGGGATGGTCGAGCCGACGCGGGGCACGCGGAAGAAGTTGCGCTTGGCCTCCTCGACGCCCTTCGAGATCGCCAGCGGCACCTCGCGGGCCTTGCCGTAGCCGACGCCGACCACACCGTTGCCGTCGCCGACGACGACGAGCGCGGTGAAGCTGAACCGGCGGCCACCCTTGACGACCTTCGACACGCGGTTGATGGTGACGACGCGCTCGAGGAACTGGCTCTCGTTGCGGTCGCGGCCACCGCGGTCACCGCGGGTCTGGTTGCGCTCGCGACCGCCGCGGCGCGGCTCGCGCTCGCGCTCGGCGGGCGCCTCGGCGGCCGGGGCCTGCGCCTCGGCTGCTGCCTGGTCGGTCACGATGTTCTCCTTGTTGTCACTCACAGGTTCAGACCTCCCTCGCGGGCGCCGTCGGCGATCGCCGCGACACGGCCGGCGTAGCGGTTGCCGCCACGGTCGAACACGACGTCCGAGACGCCGGCGGCCTTGGCACGCTCGGCGAGGAGCTCGCCGACCTTGCGGGCCTTGGCGGTCTTGTCAGCGTCGGACGCGCGCAGATCGGTCTCGAGGGTCGAGGCCGAGGCCAGCGTGTGGCCCTTGCTGTCGTCGACGATCTGCACGAAGACGTGGCGCGCCGAGCGCGTGACGACCAGGCGCGGACGCTCGGAGGTGCCGACGACCTTCTTGCGAAGGCGGGCGTGACGACGCGCGCGCGCGTCGGACTTCGACTTCACAGCCATGGTTACTTACCAGCCTTTCCGGCCTTGCGCCGGACGACCTCGCCGGCGTAGCGCACACCCTTGCCCTTGTACGGCTCGGGCTTGCGAATCTTGCGGATGTTGGCCGCGGCCTCGCCGACGGCCTGCTTGTCGATGCCCGAGACGGTGAGCTTGTTGTTGCCCTCGACCGTCAGCGTGATGCCGGCGGGCGGCTCGACGAGCACCGGGTGCGAGAAGCCGAGTGCGAACTCGACCGCCGCGCCCTTCTGCGCCACGCGGTAACCCGTGCCCACGACCTCGAGGCCCTTGGTGTAGCCCTGGGTGACACCGATGATGTTGTTGTTGATGAGCGTGCGGGTCAGGCCGTGCAGCGAACGCGACGAGCGCTCGTCGTCGGGGCGGGTCACGACGACCTGGCCCTCTTCGACCTTGACCTCGATGGGACGGGCCACGGTGAGCGAGAGCTCGCCCTTGGGACCCTTGACGGCGACATCCTGGCCCTCGACCGAGACGGTCACACCGGCGGGGATGTCGATCGGAAGACGACCGATACGCGACATGTCAGATCACCACACGTAGGCGAGGACTTCCCCACCCACGCCCTTCTGCTCGGCCTGGCGGTCCGTGAGGAGGCCAGAGGAGGTGGACAGGATCGCGACGCCGAGGCCGCCGAGGACGCGGGGGATCTCGGTCGACTTCGCGTAGACGCGCAGACCGGGCTTGGAGACGCGCTTGATGCCGGCGATCGACCGCTCGCGGTTCGGGCCGTACTTGAGCGTCAGCGTGAGGGTCTGGCCGACGCGGGCGTCGCTGACCTCCCACGATGAGATGTAGCCCTCCTGCTGGAGGATCTCCGCGATGTGGGTCTTGAGCTTGGAGCTCGGCAGCGACACGGTGTCGTGGTGCGCCGAGTTCGCGTTGCGCAGACGGGTCAGCATGTCTGCGACCGGGTCTGTCATTGTCATTTCTTGATTCCTTTGTTCACGAGGTATCGGCTGCCGTTACACGACAGACGACCTTCCATGACGGCTGTGTTCAGTTGTGTGATCGGATGCCGCGACCGCCGCTGTGGCGCCGGCCGCGGCATCCGTTCGAAAGGTCACGCCTGGGCGTCGTCCGCCTTGAAGGGGAAGCCCAGGGCGCGCAGGAGCGCACGGCCCTCGTCGTCGGTCTTGGCCGACGTCACGATCGTGATGTCGAAGCCGCGGACGCGGTCGATCTTGTCCTGGTTGATCTCGTGGAACACCGACTGCTCCTGGAGACCGAAGGTGTAGTTGCCGTGGCCGTCGAACTGCTTGGGCGAGAGGCCGCGGAAGTCGCGGATGCGGGGCAGGGCGAGGTTGACCAGGCGGTCGACGAACTCCCACGCGCGGTCGCCGCGGAGGGTGACGTGCGCGCCGATGGCCTGACCCTCGCGCAGCTTGAACTGCGCGATGGACTTGCGGGCCTTGGTGACGACCGGCTTCTGGCCGGTGATCTTGGTGAGGTCGTCGACCGCGCCATCGATCACCTTGCTGTCACGGGCGGCCTCGCCGACACCGGTGTTCACGACGACCTTGACCAGGCCGGGGATCTGCATGACGTTCGCGTAGCCGAACTCGTCCTGCAGCGCCTTCTTGATCTCGCCGTTGTACTTCTGCTTCAGGCGCGGCTGGGTCTTGCCAGCCGGCGCGGCAGTTGCGGTAGCCATTAGAGGTCCTTGCCTGACTTCTTCGCGTAGCGCACGCGGACGGTGCGCTTCACGCCGTCCTTCGTCTGCTCCTCGACGCGGTGGCCGACGCGGGTCGGCTTCTTGGTCGAGGGGTCCACGAGCTGGACGTTGGAGATGTGGATCGGGGCTTCCATCGTCTCGATGCCGCCCGTCTTGGTGCCGCGCTGGGACTGGCCGACGCGGTTGTGCTTGGTGACGTAGTTCACGCCCTCGACGATGACGCGGTTCTGCTCGGCGAGGACCTCGAGGACCTTGCCCTGCTTGCCGCGGTCGCCGCCGCGCTCGGGCTTGGCGCCCGAGATGACCTGAACCAGGTCGCCCTTCTTGATCTTGGCCATGGGGTCAGATCACCTCCGGTGCGAGCGAGACGATCTTCATGAACTTCTTGTCGCGAAGCTCACGGCCGACCGGTCCGAAGATGCGGGTGCCGCGGGGCTCCCCGTCGTTCTTCAGGATGACGGCGGCGTTCTCGTCGAACTTGATGTACGAGCCGTCGGGACGACGGGTCGACTTGACGGTACGGACGACGACGGCCTTGACGACGTCGCCCTTCTTGACGTTGCCGCCGGGGATCGCGTCCTTGACGGTGGCCACGATGATGTCACCCAGGCCCGCGTAGCGGCGGTTCGAGCCACCGAGAACGCGGATGGTGAGCAGCTCCTTGGCGCCCGTGTTGTCGGCGACCTTGAGGCGGGACTCGTTCTGAATCACTTGGCCTTCTCCAGGATCTCCACCAGACGCCAGCGCTTGGTGGCGCTCAGCGGGCGGGTCTCGTTGATGAGGACGAGGTCGCCGATGCCGGCGGAGTTCGTCTCGTCGTGCGCCTTCACCTTGGAGGTGCGGCGGATGACCTTGCCGTAGAGCGGGTGCTTCACGCGGTCCTCGACCTCGACGACGATGGTCTTGTCCATCTTGTCGCTGACGACGTAGCCGCGGCGGGCCTTGCGGTAGCCGCGGGCGTCGGCGTCGCGCACGTCGTGCTCGGCGTGCTCGACCTCGGCGGCCTGCTTCTTGTCAGCCATCACTCGGCCTCTTCCTTCACGGCCTCGGAGGCGGCATCCGCCTTCTTGGCCTTGGTCTTCTTCGCCTTCGTCGCCGTCTCCAGCGGAGCGGGCGTGGCACGGATGCCGAGCTCGCGCTCGCGGATGACGGTGTAGAGCCGCGCGATGTCGCGCTTGACCGCACGGATGCGGCCGTGGCTCTCGAGCTGGCCGGTGGCCGACTGGAAGCGCAGGTTGAACAGCTCTTCCTTGGCCTTGCGCAGCTCCTCGACCAGGCGCTGGTCTTCGAACGTGTCGAGCTCGCTCGTCGCGAGCGTCTTGGTGCCGATCGCCATTACGCGTCGCCCTCCTCGCGCTTGATGATGCGTGCCTTCAGCGGCAGCTTGTGGATGGCACGGGTCAGGGCCTCACGAGCGAGTTCCTCGTTGACGCCGGCGACCTCGAACAGGACGCGACCCGGCTTGACGTTGGCGACCCACCACTCCGGCGAGCCCTTGCCGGAACCCATGCGGGTCTCGGCCGGCTTCTTGGTCAGCGGTCGGTCGGGGTAGATGTTGATCCACACCTTGCCGCCACGCTTGATGTGACGGGTCATCGCGATACGAGCGGACTCGATCTGACGGTTCGTCACGTAGGCGGGCGTGAGGGCCTGGATGCCGAACTCGCCGAACGACACCTTGGTGCCGCCGGTGGCCTGGCCCGAGCGGCCCGGGTGGTGCTGCTTGCGGTACTTGACCTTGCGGGGGATGAGCATTACGCCGACGCTCCTTCTGCCACGGGGGCCTCGTTGCGGCGCTCACCGCGGTCGCCACGGTCGCCGCGGTCGCCACGGGGGCCACGGCGGTCGCCGCGCTCGCGCGCCGGCTTCTGGTTGGCCTGCTCGCGAGCGAGCTCCTTGTTGGTCAGATCGCCCTTGTAGATCCAGACCTTCACGCCGATGCGGCCGAAGGTGGTCTTGGCCTCGTAGAAGCCGTAGTCGATGTTCGCGCGCAGCGTGTGCAGCGGCACACGACCCTCGCGGTAGAACTCCGAGCGGCTCATCTCGGCGCCGCCGAGGCGGCCGGAGACCTGGATGCGGACGCCCTTGGCGCCGGCGCGCTGAGCGCCCTGCAGGCCCTTGCGCATCGCGCGGCGGAACGCCACGCGCGCGGTGAGCTGCTCGGCGATGCCCTGCGCGACGAGCTGGGCGTCGGCCTCGGGGTTCTTGACCTCGAGGATGTTCAGCTGGATCTGCTTGCCGGTCAGCTTCTCGAGGTCGGCGCGGATGCGCTCAGCCTCGGCGCCGCGGCGGCCGATCACGATGCCCGGGCGGGCGGTGTGGATGTCGACGCGGACGCGGTCGCGCGTGCGCTCGATCTCGATGTTGCTCACGCCGGCGCGGTCAAGCGACGTCGTCAGCAGGCGACGGATCTTGATGTCCTCGGCCACGTAGTCGGCGTAGCGCTGTCCGGGCTTCGTCGAGTCCGAGAACCAACGCGACACGTGGTCCGTGGTGATGCCGAGGCGGAAGCCGTACGGGTTGACCTTCTGTCCCATTACTTGCTCGCCTTCTTGCTCTTGGCAGCCGGTGCCGTCTCGGCGACCTCGGGGGTCGAGAGCACGACGGTGATGTGGCTGGTGCGCTTCTTGATCTGGAAGGCGCGACCCTGTGCACGGGGCTGGAAACGCTTGAGCGTCGTGCCCTCGTCCACGTACGCGTTCTTCACGTACAGGTCCTGCTCGTCCAGGTACTCGCCGTCCTTGTCGGCCTTCACGCGAGCGTTCGCGATCGCCGAGGCGACGAGCTTGTAGATCGGCTCGCTCGCACCCTGCGGCGCGAACTTGAGGATGGCCAGGGCCTCCTCGGCCTGCTTGCCCTTGATGAGCGCGACGACACGACGAGCCTTCTGAGGGGTCACGCGGATGTGTCGCACGCGTGCGATGGACTCCACCATTTCTCTCTCCTCTGCCCCCGCGTCAGCGGCGGCGGCCCTTCTTGTCGTCCTTCACGTGGCCGCGGAAGGTGCGGGTGGGCGCGAACTCGCCCAGCTTGTGGCCGACCATGGTCTCGGTCACGAACACGGGGATGTGCTTGCGACCGTCGTGCACGGCGATGGTGTGACCCAGCATGGCCGGGATGATCATCGAACGGCGCGACCAGGTCTTGATGACGTTCTTGGTGCCGGCTTCGTTCTGGACGACGACCTTGCGAAGCAGGTGCTCGTCGACGAAGGGGCCCTTCTTAAGGCTGCGAGGCATCTTCCTCTACTCCTACTTCCGCTTCTTGCCGGCGTTGCGACGACGGACGATGTACTTGTCGCTTTCCTTGTTCGCGTGACGGGTGCGGCCCTCAGCCTGACCCCACGGCGAAACCGGGTGACGACCACCGGACGTCTTGCCCTCACCACCACCGTGCGGGTGGTCGACCGGGTTCATGGCGACACCGCGGACGGTCGGGCGGATGCCCTTCCAGCGGTTGCGGCCGGCCTTGCCCCAGTTGATGTTCGACTGCTCGGCGTTGCCGACCTCGCCGACGGTCGCGCGGCAGCGCGCGTCGACGTTGCGGATCTCGCCCGAGGGCAGACGCAGCTGGGCGTACGGGCCGTCCTTGGCGACCAGACGCACCGACGCACCGGCCGAACGCGCCAGCTTCGCGCCGCCGCCGGGGCGGAGCTCGATGGCGTGCACGACGGTACCGGTCGGGATGTTCTTCAGCGGCAGGTTGTTGCCGGGCTTGATGTCAGCCGACGCACCGGACTCGACGATGTCGCCCTGCGACAGCTTGTTCGGCGCGAGGATGTAGCGCTTCTCGCCGTCGAAGTAGTGCAGCAGCGCGATGCGCGCGGTGCGGTTGGGGTCGTACTCGATGTGCGCGACCTTGGCGTTGACGCCGTCCTTGTCGTTGCGACGGAAGTCGATGACGCGGTACTGGCGCTTGTGGCCACCGCCGATGTGGCGGGTGGTGATGCGGCCCTGGTTGTTGCGGCCACCGGTCTTGCTGAGCGGGCGGAGGAGCGACTTCTCCGGCGTCGATCGGGTGATCTCGGCGAAGTCGGCCACCGACGAGCCGCGGCGACCCGGGGTCGTGGGCTTGTACTTGCGAATAGCCATAGTTCTCTAGTCCTCTGTCCCGACCGTCAGCCGACTGCCGTGAAGATGTCGATGGTGCCCGACTTCAGGGTCACGATGGCGCGCTTGGTGTCCTTGCGCTTGCCGGTGCCGAAGCGGGTGCGACGGGCCTTGCCCGTGCGGTTGAGCGTGTTGACCGCTGCGACCTTCACGCCGAAGATCTTCTCGATCGCGAGCTTGATCTCGGTCTTGGAGGCGCGGGGGTCGACGAGGAAGGTGTACTTGCCCTCGTCGATGAGCCCGTAGCTCTTCTCCGAAACGACCGGCTTGAGGATGATGTCGCGCGGGTCCTTGTTCACGGCGGTCATGCCGAGGCCTCCTCGGTGGCGGCGGTCTTCGACGCGACGAACGCGTCGTAAGCGGCCTTGGTGAAGACGATGTCGTCCGAGACGAGCACGTCGTAGGCGTTGAGCTGGTCGAACGGCAGCACGTGCGCGAACGCGAGGTTGCGGACGCTCAGGACGTTGATGTCGTCCTCGCGGTCGACGACCACGAGCACGTTCTTGGTCGCGCCGAGACCGGTGAGGACCGCAGCGGCGGCCTTGGTCGAGGGCGCACCCTCGATGCCGAACGACTCCACCACGTGGAGACGCTCGCCACGGGCCCGGTCGCTGAGCGCGCCGAGGAGCGCGGCGGCGATCATCTTCTTGGGGGTGCGCTGCGAGTAGTCGCGCGGCTTCGGGCCGTGCACGATGCCACCGCCGGTCATGTGCGGCGCGCGGATCGAGCCCTGGCGGGCGTTGCCCGTGCCCTTCTGCTTGAAGGGCTTGCGGCCGGCGCCCGAGACCTCACCGCGACGCTTGGTCGAGTGGGTGCCCTGGCGGGCCGCCGCGAGCTGCGCGACGACGACCTGGTGGATGAGCGGGATGTTCGTCTTGACGTCGAAGAGCGCGGCGGGCAGCTGGACGGAACCAGCGGCCGAGCCGTCAGCCTTCACGACGTCGAGCGCGAGAGTCGAGTCAGCCATGTGATCAGGCACCCTTCACTGCGTTGCGGACGTAGACGATGCGGCCGCGCGCGCCGGGGACGGCGCCCTTGACGAGCAGCAGACCCTTCTCGGCGTCGACGGCGTGCACCGTGAGGTTGAGGACGGTCACGCGCTCGCCACCCATGCGGCCGGCCATGCGCATGCCCTTGAACACGCGGCTCGGGGTCGACGAGGCGCCGATCGAACCGGGCTTGCGGTGGTTGCGGTGCGCACCGTGCGAAGCGGAGACGCCCTTGAAGTTGTGGCGCTTCATGACGCCCGCGGTGCCCTTGCCCTTGCTGGTGCCGACGACGTCGACCAGCTGGCCGGCCTCGAACGTGCCGTCCACCGTGAGCTCCTGACCGAGTGAGTAGTCAGCGGCGTCCGCGGTGCGGATCTCGGTGAGGTGACGGCGCGGGGTGACACCGGCGGCCTCGAAGTGGGCCGTCAGGGGCTGGTTCACCTTGCGGGGGTCGATCTGCCCGTACGCGATCTGGACGGCGTTGTAGCCGTCCTTCTCCGGCGTGCGGACCTGGGTCACGACGTTCGGGGCGATCTCGATGACGGTGACGGGAACGAGCTTGCCGTTCTCGTCCCAAACCTGGGTCATGCCGAGCTTGGTGCCCAGCAGGCCCTTGGAAACCTTGGAGTTGATGTCAGCCATGTCGAACCTCAGAGCTTGATCTCGATGTTGACGTCAGCCGGGAGGTCCAGGCGCATGAGCGAGTCGACCGCCTTGGGCGTCGGGTCGACGATGTCGATCAGACGCTTGTGGGTGCGCATCTCGAAGTGCTCGCGGCTGTCCTTGTACTTGTGGGGAGAACGGATCACGGGGATGACGTTCTTCTCGGTCGGAAGGGGCACGGGGCCCACGACGGTCGCGCCCGCACGGGTCACGGTGTCGACGATCTTGCGCGCCGACGAGTCGATGACCTCGTGGTCGTACGACTTCAGGCGAATGCGGATCTTCTGTCCCGCCATTGTCTGCTCACTCTCTTTCCGCGTCGTACCTCTCGGGCATTGGACGCACATGGCGCTCGCGCGCCGGGCATATCTCGCGGGTGGCGGCCTTGCGACCTCCGAGCCCGTTCGAGGGCACCGCTGTTCTCATGTCAATCCGGATGCCGCGCCGAAGCGCCGCTCCCGGCATCCGCTCCCGCCCGCGCGAAACGGTGCTCCGCAGTGGGTGGGTTGAAGATGTGGTGGTTCTGCTGCCCGCGGCCTAGGACTCTGCGCGCCTGCGCTGCCTATGCACTGCCCTGGCAGTGATCCGGCGCACGCCAAGAGGGGCACCGGAATGTGGAACCTCACTAGTCTACGTGCAGCCCGGGCGTGTCGCAAACTCGGGCGTGTCGGGCGGCGGCTATGCTCGGCGCCTTCTCAGCATGCACGGGTCGGGGAGGACGGATGCCTCGGCTCCGCCCTCCCCCACCGCTCAGCCCTTCGGTGTCAAGATGCTGCGCCGGCGCGACGCGAAGAGCACGGCCAGGATGCCGAGCAGGACGCCCGCGATCCCCAGTGCGGCGGCTGCCGCCGGCACCGTCCCGCCCGTGGCGGGCAGCGCGCCGCCCGCAGACAGCTTCACGGTCACCGAGTCGTCGTCGCACGCCTGGTAGGGCAGGCCGTTCGCCGCGGGCCCCCAGCAGACCTCGCCGGTGTTGGTGATCGAGCTCACCCGGACGCCGTCGCTCACCGTCACGCCGAGCGTGATGGGGGGCGCCGAGGTGCCCATCGCGAGCGGGCCGAGCAGCGTGCATTCCAGCGTGCCGCCGAAGCCCGCGGCATCCGTCCCCGACACCGCGCAGTCGCGCCACCTCGGGAACGCCGTCTGGCTGGTGGTGATCGAGTCGACGCGGAGGTCGGCGGGGATCACGTCGGTGACGACGACCGGGTCGGCCACGGAGTCCACGGCGAGGTTGCTGACGGTCAGGCCGTAGCGGAACGACGCGCCGGGGGCGGTGGCCTGCACGGTCGCCGTCTTCTCGATGACGAGGTCGGCCGACCGCGGCACCTCGCAGTTCGCCGTCTGGGGCGGGTAGGACGTCTGGAACACCAGCGTCGGGTTGACCGAGATGGTGACCGTCGACGCGAGCCGCCACGGGTAGGTGGGGTACGACGTGTCCAGCACCATGCCGTTGTAGACGAGCGCGGGATCGACCAGCAGCGCGCCGGTCGCCACGTCGTAGTCGGCGATGGTGAGCGGGCGGTACCCCGGCCACTGGATGCTGACGTCGTTCGGCGCGAGCCGCCCGCCCGGCCACAGGATGGTCCCGGAGTCGCCCGAGCTCAGCGTGCGCTGCACGTTCGCGGGGTTGGGCGCCGGGTCCTGCGTCACCGGAGCCCACGTGAAGCTGATCGGCTGGCCGGCCAGGCTCGGGCTCGTGGCCACGCGGTAGTTCAGCGAGGCGATGTCGTTCAGGCAGCTGACGAAGAGCTCGGCGACCAGCTGGTCGACCGACACCGTGTCGGTGTCGCAGTCGTTCGCCGGGTTGCCGTCTCCGGGCGTGACGACGCACGCCTCGTTCACCAGGTCCCCGATGAATTCCGGCGTGAACGGCTCGGTGTCCGCCCCGGGGGGAAGCACCGGCGGCGCCGGCGGGGCGACCTCGGGCACGACCACCTCGACGCTGATGCGCTCTGTCTCGCCGACCACGAGCGCCACGTCCTGGACCAGCACCGTGTTGCCGGACGAGGCGTTCGTCCAGCCGGCCGGGACCGTCACGCTCAGCACGTCGAGCTCGGCGGGGATCTCGTCGGTGACGACGCCGTCGATGACGTCGACGGTGCCGTGGTTGGTCACGTCGAGGTAGTAGGTGAACGGCGTCCCGGGTTCGACGGCGTCGCCCTCGAGGGTGGAGTGGGACTTCACGATGCCCAGATCCACGGCCTGGATGACGTTGCACGCCTCGTCGTCGACCACGATGCCGTCGATGTCGATCGAGCCGAGGTTGGGGATCGGGTATCCGACGCCCGGGATGTCGGCGCAGTCGGCCGGCAGCGGGTCGGGCAGCGCCGGCACGTCGACGTCCACGATCACCGTCACCAGGAAGGCGTGCGTGGTTCCCGGCGCGATCGGCTCGTCCAGGGCCAGCGTCACCGGGTCGAAGTCGGCCCACGAGGTCACCAGCGGGTCCGGCGTCAGCGGGAACCCGGGGTCGGCGGCGGCCTGCGCCTCGACCAGCGTCACGCCCGCCGGCAGGGCACCCAGGGTGTCGTCGAGCGTGTACTCCGCGGCACCGGGGCCGGGATTCGCGACCGAGAGCCGGTAGCCGAGCGACCAGGTGTCGACGTCGACGGCCGTGGCCCCCAGCGCCGCCTTGTCGAAGACGGGCTGCGACGGGAGCGGCTCGCACGCGTCGGCATCGCCCGTGCCACCGTCCCATTCGAGCGTGGCGGAGTTGAAGAGGCCCTGCCCCGGAACCCCCTGGCAGTCCCCGTCACCGGGGACGACCGCGCCGGTGAGCGAGATGGTGAAGACCACCCGGTACACGTGCGAGGCGCCGGCGGCGATGTCGACGCCGGACACGATCGGCGTCGCCGGCTGCCCGTTCCACGGCACCGGCGCGTTGCCGCCTGTGACGTCCACGACCGAGACCGCATCGATGGTGACGCCCGAGGGGAAGCCCGGCACGTCGAACAGCGTGTAGGTCGCCGGGTGCGGCTGCCCCGAGTTGTCCACGGTCAGCAGGTACGCGACCTGCCAGACCGGGCCCGGCCCGACGGGAACCAGTCCGTCGCTGGTCTTGCCGATCGTCGGGGCGCTGGGCACGTCGTCGTTGGTGAACGTGCAGACGACCTTCGCACCCTTCGTGATCACGACGCGGTCACCGGACGGATGCGCCGATCCGCTGCGCTTGTCGTCGTCATCGTCGTCGTGAGACCCGGAGCCGACGCACACGACGCCCGCCGGCTCGTAGCCGGCCGGACCGCCGGTCTCGCGGATGCGGTAGGAGCCGGCGGGCAGCTCGTGGAACGTGTTCTGGGTCAAGGTCGTCCAGACACCGCCCACCTCGACCTGGAGGTCCCAGTCCGCCGGCGTCGCGATGCCGCCGTCGTCGTTGACGACGACCTTGACCAGCTTGAGCTGGCCCGGCTTCTTCCCGCCGTTGTCGCAGTCGTCGTCCTTGCCGTCGTCGTCCTTGCCGTCGTCGTCCTTGCCGTCGTCGTCCTTGCCGTCGTCGTGCTGGCCGTCGTCGTGCTGGCCGCCGGCGACGCGCTTGTCACCGTCGTCCTCGCAGTCGTCGTCCTTGCCGCCGCCGTCGCCGTCGCAGTCGTCGTCCTTGCCGCCGCCCTGACCGCCGGCGACGCGCTTGTCACCGTCGTCCTCGCAGTCGTCGTCCTTGCCGCCGCCGTCGCCGTCGCAGTCGTCGTCCTTGCCGTCGCCCTGACCGCCGGCGACGCGCTTGTCACCGTCGTCCTCGCAGTCGTCGTCCTTGCCGTCCTCGAGAACGCCCCGCATCTTTGCGTCGCCGGTCGAGCGGGCCGCTGTCTGGAGCGCGGAGGACGTCGCGGACGTCTCCGTCGCCGCAGGCGGCACCGGCGCGGGCCCGGGGGCGGGCGCCGGTGCGGGGGCAGGCTCCGCAGGAGGCTGCGGCTGCGGAGCGGGCTCCATCGCGGGCGCGGGCTCCTGCGGCGCGGGTTCCTGCGGCGCGGGCTCCTGCGGTGGTTCGGGCGCGGGCGCCTCCTGGGGCGGCGGCGCGGGCGCCTCGTCCGGCGCCGGAGCGGGCGGCTCCGGCGCAGGCACGGACGCGATGCCGGCAGTCGCCGCCGGATCCACCGGATCGACGTCGTCTGCCAGCACCGCGCCCGAAGTCCCCAGCACCAGAACGGCAGCGAGGAATCCACCGAGCAAAGACCTCTTCGCAAACATGACCCACCCATTCCCCGGAAGGTGAACACCGAGGACTGTCACGTCCCCAGCTGCGCCCCGAGCGCCCTCCTGCTTCGCCCCCGAGCGAAGTGCTTCGAACACTACTGCGTCACCTGGACTTTTCCCGCGAACCCTTGGCAAATCCTGAGGATTAGCTGAATGCGCACCGTTCTGGCGCCGGCCGGCGACGCGTCCTGCGAAACCGACCCTTCCCGCATCGCTGAGGTCATGACAGAATGACGACACGCAACCGCCGGCGAACTGGGGAGTTTGGCCGGACCGCAGACCCGAATGCTGCACGGTTGCGACGGGGAGGGAAAAGCAGTGGCGTCGCATTCTGTCGGCGCGGCTCAACAGCCGTACGCCGATGTCTTGGCAAGCAGTCGTTCGAAAATACGGAGCCGGTCTGGGGAGGCCGATACTCGGAGTGCCCGCGCACCGGCCGCATCGGTGCCGACGGATCAATGGCGCGACAGATACACGCGCCGTCTGTGGCTGAGCGACCTCGCGGTACTCGCGGCCGTCGTCTTCGGCGCGCAGATCGCGTGGTTCGGCCTCGACAGCTCCGACGTGGTCATCCGCGAGGACTCGCTCCTCATGGGGGCGTCCTACTGGGCGTTCTCGGTCGTGCTCCTCTGCGCGTGGATGTGGTCGCTGAGCCTGGCCGACTCGCGCAGCGCCCGGATCGTCGGCAGCGGCTCCGCCGAGTACGCGCGCATCATCTCGGTGAGCACGCGCCTGTTCGGGATCATCGCGATCCTCGCGTTCCTGCTGCGCGTGGACGTCGCGCGGGGGTACCTGCTGATCAGCTTCCCGCTCGGAGTGGCGTTCCTGCTCATCGAGCGGTGGGCGTGGCGCCGCTGGCTGACCGCGCAGCGCGTGCGCGGCGAATGGAGCGCCACGGTGCTCTTGGTCGGCTCGGCCGAGTCGGTCGCGCAGATCGCGGCCGCCCTGCGCCGGTCGCCGAGTGCCGGCTATCGCGTGGTGGGCGCGTGCATCCCGGACGGACTGCCCGGGCAGACGGTCCCCGGCACCGACATCCCGGTGCGCGGCGACATCCGGGGCGTCCTGGGCGCCCTCGACGCGGCCGGGGCCGACACCGTCGCGGTGACCAGCACCGACGAGCTCCCGCCGTCCGGCGTGAAGCGCATCTCGTGGGCGCTCGAAGCCGACCGCCGCCACCTCATCCTGGCGCCGAGCATCGCCGACATCGTCGGCCCGCGCATCCACACCCGCCCGGTGGCGGGACTGCCGCTCATCCACGTCGAGACGCCGAGGTACAGCAAGGGCCAGCGGATCCTGAAGCGGGGGACCGACATCCTGGTCTCCGCCGTCGCGCTGATCGTGCTCGCTCCGCTCATGGCCGTCGTCGCGGCTGTCATCTTCGGCAGCTCGCCGGGGACCGTGCTCTTCCGCCAGACCCGCGTGGGACTGGACGGGCGGAGCTTCCAGATGCTGAAGTTCCGAACGATGGTGCCGGATGCCGAGGATCGCCTGCCGGGACTCGTCTCGAGCCGCGACGTCGGCAACGAGGTGCTCTTCAAGATGCTCGACGACCCCCGGGTGACCCCGTTCGGGCGGTTCCTGCGCAAGTACAGCCTCGACGAGCTGCCGCAGCTGTGGAACGTGCTGACCGGGTCGATGTCGCTTGTCGGTCCGCGCCCGCCGCTCCCCCGCGAGGTGGCGCGGTACGCCGACCACGTGCATCGGAGGTTCATGGTCAAGCCGGGGATCACCGGCCTCTGGCAGGTGAGCGGACGCTCGTCGCTGTCGTGGGAGGAGTCGGTGCGGCTCGACCTGTCGTACGTCGACAACTGGACGCTCGCCGGCGACTTCGTGATCCTGCTCCGCACCGCCCGCGCGACGCTCCTTCCGGGGAGGACGGCAGCATGAGCGGCCTGATCGTCGCCGAATGGATCGAGGCGGTCGGTGGCGCCGAGCGCGTGGTCGACCGGTTCGCCGAGCTGTTCCCGGATGCCGACATCCTGTGCCTGTGGAACGACGCACCCGGCAGGCACCGCGGCCACGCCGTCCGCGAGACGTGGCTGGCGCGCACTCCGCTGCGCCACCATAAGGCGCTCGCGCTGCCGCTCATGCCGCTGGCGTGGCGGCGGCCTGCGACCGTGACCCCCGACTGGGCGCTGGTGAGCTCGTACGCCTTCGCGCACCACGTGCAGTTCGCTCAGCCCGGGACGCCGACGTTCGTCTACGCGCACACGCCGGCGCGGTACCTGTGGGCGCCCGAGCTCGACCACCGCGGCGACAACCTCGCGGCACGGATCGCCGCGCCGCCGCTGCGGGCCCTCGACCGGCGTACGGCGCGTCGCGCGACCGCGGTGGCGGCCAACAGCCGCTTCGTCGCCCAGCGCATCCGCAAGGCCTGGGGTGTGGAGGCCACCGTCATCCACCCGCCCGTCGACGTCGCGCGGATCTCCTCCGGCTCGTGGCGCGCGGAGCTCACCGACCGCGAGCGGCGCCGGCTCGACGCGCTCCCGCAGGACTTCGTCCTCGGGGTCTCGCGGTTCATCCCGTACAAGCGGCTGGACCTCGTGATCGCCGCCGGGGAGGCGCTCGGGATGCCCGTCGTCATCGCCGGCTCCGGGCCGCTCGAAGCAGAGCTGCGCGAGCGGGGCCGAGCGGCGCGCGTGCCCGTGCACCTGCAGGTGGCCCCGTCGGATGCGATGCTGTTCGCGCTGATGGAGCGCGCCGGGCTGTTCGTGTTCCCGCCGGTCGAGGACTTCGGCATCGTCGCCGTCGAGGCGATGGCGGCCGGTACCCCGGTGATCGCCAACCGCGTGGGTGGGGCGAGCGAGTCGATCCGGGAGGGTGTGGGCGGCGCGCTGTTCGACCCGCGCTCGCGCAGCGACCTCGTCGCCGCCGCGACGCGCGCGGTCGCGCTTCCCAGCGAGGGGATCGTGCGGCACGCCCAGCAGTTCGACGCGCCGCGGTTCGACGAGGAGCTCACCTCGTGGATGTCGCGCCACGGCGCACCCGTGACCCCGCCGGTGGTGGCACAGGCGTCCTGACCCCCCGAACAGGAGCTGAAGCCCCCGGCGGCGCGCTCGCGTGACTCCCCCGCGATGCGCGGACGAAGGGCGGTCCGTTCTCGGACCGCCCTTCGCTCCGAGTGCTACTCGTTCCCGACGGCCTTGTCGATGTGATCGCGGAAACCGTCCACGTGCTGGTCGACGCTGTCGGGCGCGACCTTCTTGACGAACTCGGCGGCGGCGTCGAGGACGTTGTCGCTGACGCCCTCGGCCTGCTCCGACGTGATGACGTCGTCGATCTTGTCCTTGTTCTGCTCGAGGAAGTCCTTGCCCTGGTTGACGATGTCGTCGATTCCCATGTCCGCTCCTTGTCGGTCGCCGTTGCGCCCATTGTGGCGTGGCGCGGTCCCGCCGCACCAGGCCGTGTCCGTGGTTCGGGCGCAGAGATGCAAGACTCGCAGCCGCCCCGACGCGAAGATGCAGAACCCCCGGCCCCCGGGCGCAGAGTCGCAGAACGGGCGGATGCCTCGGCCCACAGCATCCGCCCGAACGCAAACATGCGCCCGGCCCGCGCGCGACTGGATGCCTCGGCCCGCGGCATCCCGCATCCCCGACCCCTCCTCCCCAGCAGCGGCGGGGACTCGGCCGGTCCACAGTCCCGGCGAACCGGCCATCGCGACGGGACCGACTCGTCATGATGACGGGCATGCGCACAGCGGAGGTCACGCCGAGAGCCGCGAGGGGGCGCGCGGTCACCGCGACCCTCGCCCTGCACGACGGCGTCGCGCCCGCGGCGGTGCTGACAGACGCCGGGCACTCGCGAAGAGCGCTCGAGATCGCGCTCGCGCAGCGGGCGATCGTGCGTGTGAAGCGGGGCTGGTTCGCGCTGCCGACGGCCGACCCCATGCTCGTGGCCGCAGCTCGGCACGGCGTCGTGCTGACCTGCACGACGCAGGCGCGACGGCTCGGTCTCTTCGTGCTCCACGACGACGGGCGGCCGCACGTCGCAGCCCGGCCGGGATCGGGCCGGGCGGGGCGCGCGGAGGCGCACGTGCACTGGGCGAAGCCGCTCGTGCCGAGGCATCCGCACCGTCTCGTCGACGGCGTCGAGAACGTGCTGGCGCTCGTCGCGACGTGCCTGCCGTACGAAGAGGCGCTCGTCGTGTGGGAGTCCGCGCTGCGCGCCGGCACCGTCGACCGCGACGCGCTCGCGCGCTACCCGCTGCCGCCGGCGGCGAGGCGACTGCGCGAGGACGCGGGGATGTTCTCGGACTCGGGCCTCGAGACGCTCGTCGTGCCGCGACTGCTGTGGCTGAGGCTGCCGCTGCGTCGCCAGATCTGGATCCACGGCCATCGTGTCGACCTGCTCATCGGGGAGCGGCTCGTCCTGCAGATCGACGGCGGTCACCACACCGGCGCGCAGCGCGACGCCGACATCGCGCACGACGCCGCGTTGATGCTGATGGGCTACCACGTCATCCGCGTCGGGTACCGGCAGGTCGTGGATCACTGGGAGGAGGTGCAGGACCTCATCATGCGAGCCGTCGCGCAGGGCCTGCATCGGGCGCGGTGACACCGCGGGCAGAATCGCAGAACGGGCGGATGCCTCGGCCCGCGGCATCCGCCCGAACTGCACATCTGCGCCCGACACGACCCGGCAACGGCAGAAGCCCCCGGGATCGCTCCCGGGGGCTTCTGAAGTCCGAGGACTTACTTGAGGATCTTGGTCACCGTGCCGGCGCCGACGGTGCGGCCACCCTCACGGATCGCGAAGCCGAGGCCCTCCTCCATGGCGATCGGCTGGATCAGCTCGACCGTCATGTCGGTGGTGTCGCCGGGCATGACCATCTCGGTGCCCTCGGGCAGCGTGATGACGCCGGTGACGTCGGTGGTGCGGAAGTAGAACTGCGGACGGTAGTTCGTGAAGAACGGGTTGTGACGGCCGCCCTCCTCCTTGGACAGGATGTACGCCGTGCCCTCGAAGTTGGTGTGCGGGGTGACCGAACCGGGCTTCACGACGACCTGGCCGCGCTCGACGTCGTCACGCTTGGTGCCGCGAAGGAGCAGACCACAGTTCTCGCCGGCCCACGCCTCGTCGAGCTGCTTGTGGAACATCTCGATACCGGTGACGATCGTCTTCTGCGTCGGGCGCAGACCCACGATCTCGACCTCGGAGTTGATCGCGAGGGTACCGCGCTCGGCGCGGCCCGTGACGACCGTGCCACGGCCGGTGATGGTGAAGACATCCTCGATGGGCATGAGGAACGGCTTGTCCTTGTCACGCACCGGGTCGGGGATGGACTCGTCGACGGCGTCCATGAGCTCGACGATCTTCTCGACCCACTCGGCGTCGCCCTCGAGAGCCTTCAGGCCCGAGACGCGCACCACGGGAGCGTTGTCGCCGTCGAAGTCCTGCGACGACAGCAGCTCGCGAACCTCGAGCTCGACGAGCTCCAGGATCTCCTCGTCGTCGACCATGTCGGACTTGTTGAGCGCGACCAGCAGGTAGGGGACGCCGACCTGCTTGGCCAGCAGAACGTGCTCACGCGTCTGCGCCATCGGGCCGTCGGTGGCCGCGACAACGAGGATCGCGCCGTCCATCTGGGCGGCACCGGTGATCATGTTCTTGATGTAGTCAGCGTGACCCGGGGCGTCGACGTGAGCGTAGTGACGCTTGGGGGTCTCATACTCGACGTGCGAGATGTTGATCGTGATACCGCGCTGACGCTCCTCGGGAGCCGAGTCGATCGACGCGAAGTCGCGCTGCACGTTGGTGGCCGACGGGTACTTGTCGGCGAGCACCTTCGAGATCGCTGCGGTGAGCGTGGTCTTGCCGTGGTCGACGTGACCGATCGTTCCGATGTTCACGTGCGGCTTGGTCCGCTCGAACTTGGCCTTAGCCACTGGGTCCTCCTCAGGACGGTCATGTAGAAGTTCCGGGCACTGGTTTGCGACCGGACGTCTACGGGGATATCTCCACCTTAGTGGAGACGGTTCTGGTGATTCTGTGTGAAGTTGTGCTCCCGGATGCCCCGGCCCGACGACGATGCGGTGGGCCGAGGCATCCCGGAGTGCAGGGTTACTCGCCCTTGGTCTTCTGGATGATCTCGTCGGCCACGTTGCGAGGCACCTCGGCGTAGCTGTCGAACTCCATCGAGTACACGGCGCGGCCCGAGGTCTTCGAGCGCAGGTCGCCGATGTAGCCGAACATCTCGGAGAGCGGGACGAGCGCGCGCACGACCTTGACGCCCTGGGCGTCCTCCATCGACTGGATCTGGCCGCGGCGGGAGTTGAGGTCGCCGATGACGTCGCCCATGTACTCCTCGGGAGTACGCACCTCGACCGCCATGAGCGGCTCGAGGATGACGGGGTTCGCCTTGCGGACGGCCTCCTTGAAGCCCATGGAGCCCGCGATCTTGAACGCCATCTCGGACGAGTCGACGTCGTGCGAGGCGCCGTCGATGAGCGTCGCCTTCACGCCCACCATCGGGTACCCCGCCAGCACGCCGACGTTCATCGCGTCCTGGAAGCCCTGGTTGGTCGGCTCGATGTACTCGCGCGGGATGCGGCCACCGGTGACCTTGTTCTCGAACTCGTACGTCTTGTCGGCCGTGACCTCGAGGGGCTCGAGCGCGAACTGGATCTTCGCGAACTGGCCCGACCCACCGGTCTGCTTCTTGTGCGTGTAGTCGTGGCGCTCGACGGTCTTGCGGATCGTCTCGCGGTACGCGACCTGGGGCTTTCCGACGTTCGCCTCGACCTTGAACTCGCGCTTCATGCGGTCCACGAGGATGTCGAGGTGCAGCTCGCCCATGCCCTTGATGACCGTCTGGCCGGTCTCGGCGTTCTGCTCGACGCGGAACGTCGGGTCCTCTTCGGCGAGCTTCTGGATCGCCAGGCCCAGCTTCTCCTGGTCGGCCTTGGTCTTGGGCTCGATCGCGACCTCGATGACCGGCTCCGGGAACGTCATCGACTCCAGGACGACCTGGTTCGCCGCGTCCGACAGGGTGTCGCCGGTGGTGGTGTCCTTGAGGCCGATCACGGCGTAGATGTGGCCCGCGGTGACCGAGTCGACCGGGTTCTCCTTGTTGGCGTGCATCTGGAAGATCTTCCCGATGCGCTCCTTCTTGCCCTTCGTCGCGTTGACGACCTGGGCGCCGGAGTCGAGGTGACCCGAGTAGACGCGGATGTAGGTGAGGCGACCGAAGAACGGGTGCGACACGATCTTGAACGCGAGGGCCGCGAACGGCTCGTCACGGTCGGCGTGACGCTCGATGACGACCTCTTCGTCCTTCGGGTCGTGCGCCTCGATGGCGGGCACGTCGAGGGGCGTCGGGAGGTAGTCCACGACGGCGTCGAGCATCGGCTGCACGCCGCGGTTCTTGAACGCCGAGCCGCAGAGCACGGGGTAGAGCTCGCCCGCGATCGTCATCTTGCGGATCGCGCCCTTGATCTCCTCGGGGCTCAGCTCCTCGCCGCCGAAGTACTTCTCGAGAAGCTCCTCGTCGGACTCGGCGACCGTCTCCAGCAGCTTCGTGCGGTACTCGGCGGCCTTGTCGGCGAGGTCGGCGGGGATCTCCTGGATCTCGTACTTCGCGCCCATGGTCACGTCGCCCTTGGCGTCGCCGGGCCACACGAGTGCGCGCATGTAGACCAGGTCGACCACGCCGACGAAGTCGTTCTCGGCGCCGATCGGGATCTGCAGCACCAGCGGCTTGGCCTTCAGGCGGTTGATGATGGTGTCGACCGTGAAGTAGAAGTCGGCGCCCAGCTTGTCCATCTTGTTGACGAAGCAGATGCGGGGGACGTCGTACTTGTCGGCCTGACGCCACACCGTCTCGGACTGGGGCTCCACGCCCTCCTTGCCGTCGAAGACGGCGACCGCACCGTCGAGCACGCGCAGCGAACGCTCCACCTCGACGGTGAAGTCGACGTGGCCGGGCGTGTCGATGATGTTGATCTGGTTGCCCTCCCAGAAGCAGGTCACGGCGGCCGACGTGATCGTGATGCCGCGCTCCTGCTCCTGCTCCATCCAGTCGGTGGTGGCAGCGCCGTCGTGCGTCTCGCCGATCTTGTGGTTGACGCCCGTGTAGAAGAGGATGCGCTCGGTCGTCGTCGTCTTGCCGGCATCGATGTGCGCCATGATGCCGATGTTGCGGACCTTGTTGAGGTCGGTGAGCACTTCTTGTGCCACGGGATGTCTTCCTTACGTGTTCGGGATGCGCCGGCCGGGGAGGTCGTCCCCGGCCGGCGGCAGAGAGCTGGTTACCAGCGGTAGTGCGCGAAGGCGCGGTTCGACTCGGCCATCTTGTGGGTGTCCTCGCGGCGCTTGACCGCGGCACCGAGGCCGTTCGAGGCGTCCAGGATCTCGTTCTGGAGGCGCTCGGTCATCGTCTTCTCACGACGGCCCTTGGCGTAGCTGACGAGCCAGCGGAGGGCGAGCGTGTTGGCGCGGTGAGGCTTGACCTCGACCGGCACCTGGTAGGTCGAGCCGCCGACGCGACGCGACTTGACCTCGAGGGTCGGGCGCACGTTGTCGAGGGCCTTCTTGAGGGTGGCGACGGCGTCCTGGCCGTTCTTCGCCTCGACGCCGCGGAGGGCGCCGTAGACGATCGACTCGGCCAGCGACTTCTTGCCGTCGACGAGGATCTTGTTGACGAGCTGGGTGACGACGGGGGCGCCGTACACCGGGTCGTTGACGACGGGGCGCTTCGGGGCGGGTCCCTTACGAGGCATCTCTCTCAGCCCTTCTTCGCACCGTAGCGGCTGCGGGCCTGCTTACGGTTCTTGACGGCCTGGGTGTCCAGGGCACCGCGGATGATCTTGTAGCGCACACCGGGCAGGTCCTTCACACGGCCGCCGCGGACCAGCACGAGCGAGTGCTCCTGCAGGTTGTGGCCCTCGCCGGGGATGTAGGCGGTGACCTCGGTGCCGTTGCGCAGCTTCACACGGGCGACCTTGCGCATCGCCGAGTTCGGCTTCTTCGGGGTGGTGGTGTACACGCGGGTGCAGACACCCGCCTGCTGCGGGTTCGCCTTGAGCGCGGGCGCCTTGGTCTTCGCGACCTTGGGCGAGCGGCCCTTGCGAACCAACTGCTGAATGGTTGGCACGTTCTCTCCTTGTTGTGCTGCACGGTGACAGCGTCGTGGTCTCCCCCGAGGCATCCGGATCTTGCAGATCGTGACGCTGCGGGCTCACGTGGATCCACCGGCGCGGCATGATGGTGCCGAGCGTTTCGTGGTGGATATGCCGTGGGGGCGGCCTGTTCGCAGACCGGTCCCTGAGATGCGGCGCCCACACCGTTCGCCGCACCGAGGCACGGTTGACGGCGCGCGTGAGCGCACACCCGATCCATGATACGTGGGTTTCGGGGAGCGGGCAAACGCGCGCCCGCGTCGCTCAGCCGATCGTCAGCAGCGCGACCAGCGCGACGGCCGCCAGCAGCGCGACGACGGATGCCGCCACCACGAGCAGCACGGCGCGCCGGCGCCTCCGCATCCGCTCGCGGGCCTGGATCGCCGCGGTGTCGACGAAGGCCTGCGACGGGTGCGCGGGCGCCGCGGGACGAGCCGGGGCGGTGGGCGGCAGCGACCGTGCCGGGTAGGGCACCGCATCCTGCGGCGGCCGTGCGACGCGCCCGCCGGCGACCGGGACCACGCCGTCCGCGGCGGCGGGCGCAGCGGGGCGTGCCGGCGCCGCGGCCTCCGTGGCCGCCTCGGTGCGGCCGCGCGACCGCAGGCGCGTGGTCGTCGGCTCGTCGGCAGGCGCCGTCGCGGGCTCATCGTCGGGCACCGGGGACGGCGCGCTCGCGGGCGGGGAGGCGGGTCCCCCGCGAAGCGGTCCCGGCGGCGCCGTCGGCGCACCACGGCGCGGTGCCGTGGCCTCGTCGGCGGCGGCGACGCGTTCCCGGCGGCGCGAGAGCGCCGTGCGCTCGTCCTCGGCATCGCGGGCGGCCCGGCGGCGCGAGAGCGCCGTGCGCTCGTCCTCGGCATCGCGGGCGGCCCGGCGGCGCGAGAGCGCCGTGCGCTCATCCTCGGCGTCGCCGGCGGCCCGGCGGCGCGAGAGGGCGGTGTTCTCGTCGTCGGGGTCGATCACCCGTCGCTCCGGTGCAGGCGCACCTCGGCGTCGCCGAGGAGGAACCGGTCGCCTGCCTCGACCTCCTCACCGCGCGGCGCCTCGACCTCGGTGCCCATCACCGTGGCGAACAGCACGCCGTTCGTGGAGTCGAGGTCGGTGACGTACCAGCGGTCGTCGCGCAGGCGCAGCCGGGCGTGCGTCTTGGAGACCGTGCCGTCCGGGATGGCGACGAGCTGGGCGTGCGGATACTCGGGGTCGACCGCCGGTCGGCGTCCGAGGATCACCACGTCGCCCGACAGCGCCACCGGGTCGCCGGTGGGCGGGATCAGCATCCACGTGCTGCGCTTGCGGCGCGCGACGATCGTCTGGTCGACCGCGGCGTCCTCGTCGGGGATCTCGGGCTTGGCGTGGGCGGCCGACACCGACGAGCGCGCCGCGCGGGGGGCACCGGCGTCGGGTGCGCCGTAGACGGCCGACACGGGTCCGGATGCCTCGGGGAAGGCGCCGGCATCGTCCGCCGGCGAGCGCATCGGGGCCCAGGCGCCGTGGCCGTCGCGGGCAGCGTGGGCGCCCGGCACCCGCGTGACCGGCGGGCGCGTGGCGCCGACGTCCGCGGAATCGGACGGGCGGACGGCCGAGATCGGCGCCGGCGCTCCGGGGAAGGCACCGGTCACCTCGTCGCTGCGGTCGGCCGAATCCGACGCGAAGCCGGGCCACCGGTCTGCATCGTCGCGCCGGATCGGACCGGGCGCGGGGGCGGCGGCGACGGGTCGTCCCGGAAGCTGCGTGGGCGGTGCCCACGCGGCAGGCGTATGGTCGGTGGCGGCCGGTGGCGGCGGCGCGAAGGCGGAGGTCGCCGCGGCCGGACCGGGCGACGCGGTGGCGGGCGCCGGCGACGCGGCCGGCGCGGGTCGCGCCGGGGTGGACGCCGGCGACGCGGCCGGCGCGGGCGGCGCCGGGGTCGACGCCACCGGGGAAGAGATCGGCGTGGTCGGCGCGGGGGGTGGGGGCGGGTACTCGCCGGCGTCGCCGTGGTGCGCGGCAGTGGCGGTGAAGGGCGAGACGGCCGGGAGACCGGCGGTCTCGGACGACCGGCGCACTCCCGAGCCGCTCTGCTCCCAGCCCACCCAGCGAGCGCTTCCCCATCCCACCACGGAGGCCCAGACGGGGAAGGCCAGGACGGCCAGCACGGTCATGCCCGCGCCGAAGCCGAAGGCGACGCTGAGGCGGTAGTAAGCGAGCACGAAGACGACCACGAGCGGGATCCAGCCCAGGAACGGCACGAGAGCCAGCAGCAGGAGCCACGGCGAGAGGCCGGCCAGGCGCAGCACCACCGCGCTGTTGAGCACGGGGACCCAGGCCTTCCACGGCTCCTCGCCGGACTTCCCGAACACCGCCGAGAGCGCGAGGGCCGTCCAGACGTACAGGCCGGCGAACAGCAGCAGGCTGGTCAGCGATCCGAAGACCGCGCCAGTGGCATCGGTGGCGTTCATGGTGTGGGACGCAGGGGCTCGGCCCGGCGTCTCCCCCTCTCGGTGAATCTCGTGCCGACACCTCTGTCGGGCACCGGCGGGCGGATCAACGATCTCAACGATACGGTCGCGCGGAGCCCGCGCCAGAACCCCTGTGCGCGACGGAGGCCCCGACGCTCCGCGTCTACAGCCTCCCAGTAGCCGCGCGCTTCCTCGTCCGACACGGCGGCGCGCGAGAAGACGGCGCGATCGGCGTCGCGCGCCAGCGCGATCCCAGCCGGCGTGCCGAACGCATCCGCCAGCTCGGTGCGGGTGGCCCCGCGCGCAACGGTGCGGCCGCTGTCGCGCGCCGCGTCGACGTACTCGTCCCAGCCGCCCGCGACCCGCGATGCGGGGTCGGGGGCCCGGCGGCGGCCACGGCGACGCGCCGCCTTCGCCCCGAGCACGAACAGGAACGGGCCGAGCACCAGCAGCGCCGTGAGCAGCACGATGCCGGTCGTCCGCAGCACCGGAAGCAGCCACGCCAGGTCGAGGCCGGCCGCCTCGTCGGGCGCCCGGTCGTCCGCGGTGTCCTCCTGCGTGGGGTCGGGAGGCACCACCTCTTCGACGGTCTCCGGCCGCACCTCTGTCACGTTCTCGGGGTCGCGCTGCTCGGTGACCTCAAGGCTCGGCGGCTGAGAGTACTGCGGGGTCACGTCGACCGGCACCCACTCCCCCTCGGCCGACTGCACCTCGACCCAGGCGGAGAGGTCCTGCGCGCGGCAGCGGCCGCCCTCGCATGCGGCGAGGCCGGGGTCAGCGGCCGACAGGCGAGCACCCAGCACGACCCGTGACGGGAAGCCCAGCTCGCGCGCGATGAGCGCCGTGGCGACCGCGAACTGCTCGTCGTCGCCGACGGCGGCGACGTAGTTCCCGGATGCCGCGGCGCGCGGGTCGCCCTCACGCTCGAGCAGCCGCGCGAACATCGCGTCGACGCGTGCCAGCGAGTGCCCCGATGCGCTCGGCTGGAATCGGTAGCCGGGCAGAGCCCTCACCCAGGAAGGGGCGGCCTCGCCCTCGGTGAGCCCGTGACTGAGGTAGCCGCGCTCGCGCAGGAGGGCGACGAGGCCGGCGAGTGCGGCGCCGTCCCTGCAGTCCGCGTGCTGCTGGATCCAGGTGCGCAGGCTCTCGGGCGCCGCCACGCCGCCCTGGCTGCCCGGCGGCTGGAGCGCGGAGAGGTCAGCGCCCCGGGGTTCGACGCCGCGCACGATGTAGACGTCGCCCGCCCGCAATCCGCCGCCGCCGGTCTGCACGCCGGCCGCGGCCGCCGCGTTGTAGTAGAAGCCGTCGGCCAGCGTGGCCGCGCGGTCTCCGCCGAACTCGACGGCGGCGAGGCGTCCGACCGTCGGCATCCAGATGTCGTTCCAGCCGTCGATGCGGATGCGGGCGTCCACGGGCGATCCCGGTCCGGCATCGAGCGAGGACGGCACCCGCACGAAACGCCCCGCCTCGACGGCCCCCTCGCCACCGGAGCGGAACACCGCGCCGTCGTACGCGTCGAGGGTGGCGATGCGCACCCGCTCGGGAAGGGATCCCGACACCGGCTCGACGGTGAAGAGGACGTCGTCGGCGCGGTCGTCGGCGTACAGCGCGCGGTACTCCGACAGCGGGCTCACCTCGGCCGAGACGTCGATATCGGGGCCGACGGCAGTGCGCAGCACCTCGCGCTCCGCCCCGCGCGCCGCGAACGGCACCACGGCGACGGCGACCACCAGCGCGCCGGCGACCATGGCCGCGCCGAGCGCGGTGCGCCGCCGGTCCGCCGAGGACGGGCGGCGGGAGATGCGCACGCCGCTGGATGCCGCCGCCCGCTGCAGCGCGCGGACCCGCTCGTCGTGCGTGCGCCAGGCCAGCCACAGCAGGCAAACCAGCAGGCCCGCGACGCCGACGGCGGTCTCGAGCGGCGCGTAGAGGACGATCGGGCGCTGACCCAGCGGCGCGCTCACCTGGGTGCGCCCGAAGAACAGGCCGAACGTCACCATCCCCAGCGCCAGCGGCACCGCCGCGTACGCGACGCGGTCCTCCCGCCACGCGAGGAGGAGCACGACGCACGTCCCGACGAGGAACAACACCAGCGCGGGGACCAGGAGATTGCGGTACGCGCCGACGGGCAGCTCGACGGTGAGGAGGTCCTTCCACCCCAGCACGAGCCCGCTCGCGAGCTCGCCGAGCCCGCGGACCAGTTCGGTCGGACCGCCGAGGCGCGACGGCACGGCCAGCGGGATCCCGACGACGAGCACCGCACCGGTCAGCGCAGCCGCCACGGTCCATCCGGGCCAGCGGCGGGCGCGGGCCACCGCGGCGACCACCCCCGCGACCAGCACGCTCGTGACGACGAGGAGCGCGAAGGCGCCGGATCGGTAGATCGGCCAGGCCGCCACGGCGGCGATCGTCGCGACGAGCACGGCGAACACCGTGCCCGCCGCGATGCGGGGCCGGAACCACGGGGTGCGAAGGGCCGGCAGCTCGGCGTCGCGGCGGGGCGCGGCATCCGTCATCTCCGGCGCCCCGCCGCCGATCCCCTGCCCGCGCGCGCTCACGACGCGGCCCCCCGCAGGAGCAGGCCGGACAGGTCGTCGAGGGTGCCGACGGTGAGGACGGTCATGCCCGAGAGCTGCTGCATGCGCGGGTGCGCGCGCTCGTCGCAGATGACCCCGACGACGGCGGTGTCTGCCGGGAAGGCGAGCGCCGCCTGCTGCAGGCGCGTCAGCGACACCACCGAGCCGACGACGACGAAGGCGATCGAGAGGCGCTCCGTGGACTCCGCCGTCAGCCGGCAGACCTCGCCCACGGGCATGGTGCTGTCCAGCAGCTCGACGCCGCTGAAGCCGTCGAGCAGATGCCGCGGCGACCCCGCGGGAATGCGGGTGATCGAGCGGAGGCGGCCGCGCACGACGCGGGGGATCTCGGAGCCGGTCACGATCTCGACGTCGCGGGCGTCGTGGACCGCACGCAGTCCGAGCGACGCGGCGCACGACACGGCGAGCTCGAATTCGTCCGCGTCGGCGTACTCGTTTCCCGAGACGGCCAGCACGACCGCCATGCGCGACCGCCGGGACTCCTCGTACTGACGGACCATCAGCCGGCCCGTCTTCGCGGTCGAGCGCCAGTGGATCTGACGCCGGGAGTCGCCCGGCGCGTACTCGCGGATCGCATGGAACGACATGTCGGCGTCGACGAGTCGCCGTGTCGGGCTGCCCTCGAGGTCGCGCACCACCCCCGCGCTGGTAGACGGCAGGGACGTGGTGCGCGGATGCACGTACACGTCGTGCACGTCGTCGAACGAGTGCTCGCGGCGGAGCAGCCCGATGGGATCGCTGCGCACGGTGGTCGCCGGCCCCACGCGGATGATCCCCCGGCGGAGGCCCGGGATGTCCAACGGCTGGTCCACGGCGTGGCCGGGGCGCAGGAGCGGCACGCCGAACTCCACGAGGCCGGCGCCGACGGGGATGTCGATGCGCCCGGGCAGCGCCATGCGATGCCCGTCGTTGCGGACGACGATGCTGCCGTGCACGCCGGAGCCGGCGACGACCCGCTCGTGCGTCAGCGTGAGGTCGACGTCGTACGCGCGGGCGCCGAACAGGAACGGGACGGCCGCCAGGAGCAGGAGGACGGATGCCGCGCCCGCGACCATGAACTCCACCCAGCCGAAGGCGACGCCCAGCGCGAGCCCCAGCGTCGCGGCGACCGCGACGAGGACCCCCGCCGGCCGGACGGTGTCGCCCGCCCATTCGGCGAAGGCTCCGACAGCCGCGCCGGCGGCCCGCCACGCGCGCGCCCACCGCACCGCCAGGCGCACCAGCGCACGTCCACGGCGCGACGGGGCCACGCTCGTCGCCGTCGCGGTCGCCGTCGTGAGCGTGCGTCCGGCGGGGCCGCTGGAGTGCGCGGTGCGGGTGAGGCGCGACGTCCCGGTCGCGTCCCGCTGGCGTTCGGCGGTGCTCATACCGCCTCGCGCCTCGCCGGCGGTGCGACATCCAGCAGCACCTGCCCGACCACGGTCTCAGGCGTGACGCCGTCGAACTCGGCCTCGGGGTGCAGGATCAGGCGGTGCGACAGCACCGGCACGGCGAGCGTCTTGACGTCGTCGGGGGTGGCGTAGGTGCGGCCCTGCGCGGCCGCGCGGGTGCGCGTGGCCCGCGTGAGGGCGAGGGCGCCGCGGATGCTGACGCCGAGGCGCACCTCGTCCGCCGTGCGGGTGCCGTCGACGAGCCGGGCGATGTAGTCGAGCACGAGCGCGTCCACGTACACCTGGGCGGCCAGGTCCGCCATCCCCACGAGCGCCTGCGGAGTGATGACGGGCGCGAGAGCCGCCGTCGAGATCGCCGCGCCGTCGAGGATCCGCACGGTCGCGGCGTGATCGGGGTAGCCGAGGGAGGTGCGCATCATGAAGCGGTCCAGCTGCGCCTCGGGAAGCCGGTAGGTTCCGGCCTGCTCGACCGGGTTCTGCGTCGCGAGCACGAGGAAGGGCACGCCGACCTCGCGGGACACGCCGTCGATCGTGACCCGCCCCTCCTCCATGACCTCCAGCAGCGCGGACTGCGTCTTGGGACTCGCGCGGTTGATCTCGTCGGCGAGCACGATGTTGGCGAAGACCGGGCCGGCATGGAACTCGAACACGCCCTCCTTCTGGTCGTACACGCTGAGCCCGGTGATGTCGCTCGGAAGCAGGTCCGGCGTGAACTGGATGCGCGTGTTCGTGCCCTGCACCGACTGCGCCATGGCGCGCGCCAGCGACGTCTTGCCGGTCCCCGGGACGTCCTCCAGCAGCACGTGACCGTCGCTGAGCATCGCCGTCAGCACGAGCTCGACCACGTGGCGCTTGCCGAGCACGGCGCGCTCGACGTTGTCGGCGATCTGCCCGAACGTCTGCGCGAACCAGTCGGCCTGCTCCTGCGTGATGGTCATGTCGTGTCCTTCGTGTGGGCCCGGCGAGGGGGAGGGAAGCGGATGCCCGGGTTCAGGGCGCGGGCGGGGCGGGGAGGTTCGGCTGGCACGAGGCCGAGAAGGTCGCGCTCGCCGGCGCCAGACCCCAGCCCTGGGCGTCCCAGCCGACGGTGACGGACACGCCGTCGACGCGCACGGCGCCGAGGGGGACGTTCCAGGTGCCGGCCTCGTGGACGAGCGGAAGACCCGCAGCGTCGAAGTAGCGCAGCCCGGCGTTGCCGAACGTGAACGCCGCCGGTGAGCCGTCGGGGGCGTTGGAGGACTGCCCGCTCACGGCCAGCGGCGTCCCGCCGACGCACGAGTCGACGCGCCACGTCGCCTGCACCTGATAGGGGGCGCTCCCCGCGCGCGGGCTCACCGTCGACCACGCCGTCGCGGTGCCCCAGAACTCGTGGACGTACCGCACCTGGATGCCCGGATCCCCGCCGAACACCCCGGTGCCCGGGCCCCAGCCCTGGAACTCGACCCGGTTGCGGTTGGGAAGCCGCTCGGTCGAGGTCGGCTGCTCCCGGATCAGCCACTCCGCGCGCTGCGCCGACACCTCCGGCCGTCCGTCGACGACGAAGGTCCAGCCCTCCGGCGCGCGGCCGGACTGCTGCGCGCGGACGGTCCCGGTCGCCTCGACTCGTCCGAAGGACGCACCGTCCCACCACGACTCGGCGCACATGCGGAAGGCGTACTCCTCGCCGTCGGCCAGACCGGGGAACGTCACCGTACCGCCCTCCTCGGTCACCGTGCAGCCACGGCCCTCCGGCACGATCCCGTAGCGCAGGCGCGATCCGTCGCCGTTCACCGTCGCGCCGGCGCGGGCGGTCACCGTCGAGGTGCCGTCTCCGTTGGACACCGAGGTGAGGGTCAGCTGCGGCGACAGCGGGCTTCCCACGCCGTTCGCCGGCACGGTGACGGCCTCGCCGGCGGCGCTGCCGCCGAGGCCGGGCGGCACGTCGAAGCGCGAGAACGGCGTCACCGTCACCGGCGACGACGTGTTGCTGCCCACGCGGTACGAGGTGACCTCCACCCTCGTCTCGCCGGGTGCGACGGGCACCCGCACGACCTCGCCGGCGGGGCTGGCGATCTCGAGGCTGCCGGTCTCGGCCGCGTCGATCCCGTCGACGACCAGCCGGACGACGCCGCCGGCCCCGTCACCGGTGACGACGGGCGCGGCCGTCACGCCGGCCGGCCGCAGCGGAGCGTCGTAGGCCCATGCGACGGTGCGCACGCTCCCGCGCGATTCCCCGACCGCGTTGACGGCCCACGCGTCGTAGGTGCGCCGCTCGCCGTTGGGGGCCGCGATCGGCGGGCACACGCCGTCAGCCGAGCATCGCACCGCCTCCTGTCCGGCGGCGCGGACGACGAAGCCCGAGAGCCCCGGGTAGGCCAGTCGCGCCTCGCCGGGGTCCACGCGCAGGGTCAGCGTGCCGTCGCCGTACGCCGTCTGCACCACACTCGCCGGCGTCCTGGGGTACCCGAGCAGATCCAGGACCAGGCGGCCGTCCCGCTCAGACCTCGTGATGCGGCCCTGGGCGTCGCGCACCGAGAAGCTCGCGGTGCACGTCGCGCCCGGGGCATCCGTCGTCCACGTCGCCGCGATGGAGGTCGCCGACACCACCTGGAACCCCACGCCCGTGCAGGCGCCCGTCGCCCGCACGCCGACGAGCTCGAGCGGGGTGCGCGGCAGCGGGTTGATCTCGCCGCTCGCTCCGACCACCGTGATGGTGCACGACGCGCCCGCCGCCTGCGAGCACTGCTGCACGACCGATCCGCCCTGCGGCAGCGTGGAGGGAGCGGCACCGACGCGCAGGATGAGGCGAGCGGGGGCGACAGCCGGATGGCTGGTGACCGACACGACCACGGTCTCGTCGCTGCCGGGCACCGCGCGGTCCGCGCCGGTGACGGTGAGGACGGATCCCTCCTGCGCGACGTCGAAGGCGGTGCCGGCGTGCTGGACGGCGTACCGGATGCCCTCCCAATCCGCGCGCAGCTGCCACGTCGTCATGTTGCGGAGGTCGAACGAGACCTGCTCGCCCGGTCCGACGGTGATCGAGCCGGGGCGCAGCTCGGGCTGCGGGTCGCGCGGCACGATCGTGAGCGGCACCGACAGCAGCGTCCAGTCCTCATCGCCCGCGAGGCGGACCGGCACCTGGCACGCGTCGACCCACGGCGCGCCGGCACCGGCGTCGTAGCGCACGACGGTGCCCGCGTCGACGACGCACCGCGCCTCGGACCGCGCCCCCGAGGCACGCAGTTCGCCGCCGACCTCGAGGACGGTGCCCCGCGGACGGGCCACCAGATCGCTCATGTCGAACGTGGTCGACTCCAGCTCCGCCACCGGCGGCGGGGCGACCCCCGCCCGCAGCGTCAGCGCCACGTCGTCGTCGCCGGGCACGCGCAGGAAGCCGTAGGTCACCACCTCGCCCGAGGCGCCCTCGCCGGTCACCGCGAACGGGATGAGCCGCGTCGTCGCCGGCAGCTCGCCGCGAATCCGCGAGCCGCTGACGCTCACCCCGTTCTGCTCGCCCCACAGCGAGACCTCGAGGTCGCCGATGTCGCCCCCCGACCAGATCACCTTGCCGTCGAGCACGTCGACGCCGCGGCGGAAGTCCTCGCGCGTCTCCACGGTCAGGACGGTGTCAGCGACGATGGGATAGTCCGGCACGCTCTCGCGCACCACCCTCACCACGATGAGCCCGCGGCCGGTGTTGCCCGACGACGACTCGACGTCGTAGAGGAAGGACATGGTTCCGGGGCTCTCGCCCGCTTCGATCACGACGGTCGTGTCGTCGGTGTCGGAGATCAGCCCGTCCAGGCGGGCGAACTCCGCATTCTCGCTGCCGTCGATGAGCGTCTCGGGGACGTCGGGACGCACGTCGGCGACCCGGAGGCGGCCACCGGTGGGATCGACGTCGTTCGAGAGAGGACTCACCCGGATCGTGCTGCCCTCCCCGGCCTGCACCTGCACGTAGTCGGTGAACGTCACCGGGCTGGGGTTCGCCTCGCCGTCGAGCACTCCGACCCGGGCCGTGCCCTCTGCGGTCTCGCCGAGCGCGTCCACGACGCGGTAGCGGAAGGAGACCTGGCCGCTGTCGCCCGGCACGCTGGTGTAGAGGATCGACGCGCCGTCGGCAGTGATCGTGGCGGCGCCGCGTTCGGGCTGCGACACGATGCGATCGAGTGTGACGACGTCGCCGTCCGGGTCGGCGCCGAAGCCGTCGAACGCGATGAGCGCCGACTGACCGCTCAGCACCCGGCCTTCCAGGGTGTCGGCCGACGGCGCCCGGTTCGCGTCGTCGTCGATCACCCGCACCCGCACCGTGGCGGTGTCGGCGAGCGCCGGCGCCCCGGTGGTGAACACCGAGTACTCGACCGCGTACTCCCCCGGCTCGTCGGGCGCGAGGTAGCGCAGGAGATCGCCCGCGCCGAAGGCGAGCGCGGCATCGCTGGAGGAGCGCACCGACGCGGCGTTGAGAGTGGGGCGGCCGCCGGCCGGGGAGATGTCGTTGTCGAGCACGGGGATGTCGATCTGCGCGCCGGCGCGGACCACCACGGCGTCGTCGACCGCGATGGGCGCGAGCTCGGGGGCGGGCGGAAGGAGGTACACCGTCGCCTCCCCCTCGACGCTCGCGCCGGCATCCTCGGTGCCGTCGCTCACCACGTACGAGACCGTCCCGAGCCGCCCTGCGGCGCCGTCGGCGGTGGTGCCGGCGACGCGGAGGTGGTTCTGCCCGACGGCGTCGACGGTCAGCGTGGCGCCGGCATCCGCGCTCGGCACGACGTCGCTCAGCAGCAGCACCCGTCGAGTGGGGTTGGACACCGCGTCGAAGACGTCGAGCGTGGCGTCCTGCTGCGGATGCACGAACGCCACCACCGGTGAGGTGGCCAGCTGCGCCGGGGCGTCGGCGGGCAGCAGCGTGATGCGGACCGTGGCGGTCGCCTCCGTCGTGCCGTCGGTCACGGTGAAGTCGACGCGGAAGGTGCCGGGGTCGCGCGCGCCGAACTCGAAGGACGTCGAGCCGGCGATCACAGTGGCCGTCGCCTGGGCATCGTCGACCACCCGGACGGAGTCGAGCGAGACCAGCCCGGCCGTGCCGGTAAAGTGGTCGGCGACGTCGACGGTGAGCGCGGATGCCACGGTGTCGCTGACGGCGAAGGACTGGGCGACCAGCTGCGGCTGCGGCGACACGGTGATCGTGAGGGGCTTGACCGCCGTCCGGCCCCGGGTGTCGGCGACCGTCACCGCCAGCTCGATCAGCTGCTCGCCCCCCTCACCGGTGTCGCTGTGCTGGTAGACCACCTCGCCGCCCGGGGTGGCCGCGACCGAGCCCGGCCCCGTGCGGTTCTCGACCGACAGCAGGAGCAGCGGATCCCCTTCGGGGTCCACCCACCCGGGGAGCACCGGCACGGTGACGGTCCCACCGCGCGCGACCTCCGGGCGCGGCCACTCGATCAGACATCGCTCGACACCGCACCACTCCGGCGCGGAGTCGGCCTCGGGGCCGGCCGCCGTCAGCGTGACGGTGGTGGGCTCGGAGGCCAGTCCGTTCTCGGCCGTCCCGTCCATCACGGCGTACGAGAACGTCGCCGAGCCCGTTGCGCCGGGCTGCACGCGCACCGCGAAGCGCTGCAGATCATCGGTGACCGTCACCGACCCGAAGCCGGGGTCCAGCCCGCTCACCGACGCGCGGTCGATCGTCAGCACGTCCTCGTTGGGGTCGTGATCGTTCATGAGGACGGGCAGCGACACGAGGGTGCCGGCACGAACCCCGAACGCGTCCGGTTCGGCGATCGGCGGCTTCGGGTCGAGCACGACCTGCAGCTGCTCCTCGCTGGGAACGGCATCAGCCTCGGTGCGGTCGTCCAGGCTCCAGTCCTGGCTCGAGGGGATCAGCCTGCCGGTCGGCACGGACCACGCCCATCCCGACCGGGTCTCGTTGAGGATCACCGCCGAGCCGCTCGCGACGAAGACGGGCCGGACCTCGTCGCCCAGCTCGCGGCCGCCGTAGTCGAGCGGGATCTCGCCCTCGTCGGACCGCCACAGCCGTCCGCCGGCCTCGCCCTGCGCGAGCCACGCCGCGTACGTGACGCCGTCGTTCGTGATCGGCTGCGCGGGGGTGCCGAGCACCGCCCCGTCCCCTTCGCCGGCCTCTCGCGTCATGGCCGATCCGTCTGCCGGCACCCGCACCAGGGCGGTGTCGTCGGCGAGGTGCACCGCCGTCCCGTCGGCGTCGGGGGCGCCGACCACCACGGGGCCGGTGGTGGGAGCGGGCGCGGAGCCGTCCTGACCGCGCAGCCACACCTCGCCGTCCTCCGCGTCGACCACGACCCACGTATCGCCCGCGGCGGTGATCGCGGGCACCGCCAGGCCCTCGGCATCCACCTCGTCGCGGCCCCGCACGTCGCCGGTGCGGACGTCGTAGCGCAGCACCGAGTCGTCGTCGGACGAGTAGGCGAAGAGCATGCCGCGTGCGTCGACGGCGACGGCATCCGCGGTGTACTGCGGCGCCTCGTCGTCTCCGGCGCGGAACGGATCCACCTGCACCGTGGTGCCGCTGGAGAGGCGGCCCGCGTAGACGGCGCCGGAGTCGGTGCGGTACGCGACGTAGTCGCCCGCGGTGACCGCGTCGATGGTGCCCGGAGGCGTCTTCTGCGAGGACCGCAGCGCCTCCTCGTCGAGGTCGGCCGGAAGGGCCGCGTCGATGCGCGTCACGGTGCTGTAGCTGCCGCTGAACAGATACGCGGCGTCCCCCGTCTGCACGACCTGGTCGGGGTTGCTGATGCGGCGGACGGTGTCGAGCTCGCCGACCGAGGTGTTCACGCGCGCGTACCGCCGGCCGTCCCCGGTCTGCAGCGCCCACACGGCGGTGTCGACCTCGGGCGTCTCCTGCGCGTCGAGGCCCGGCCACACGACGCTGAGGCCGACGACCGTCGCCACCACGGCGCCCGTGGCGATGAGTCCGGCGAGCGTGCCGCGCCGCATCAGAGCACCCCCGCGAGCAGCAGGGCGACCACGACCGCTCCCGCGCCCACCGCGAGACCCGCGCCGATGCCGACGACCCACGGCAGCGCCGCACCGGCGCGGCGCCCGGCGAGAGCCGAGATGTCGGTGTCCTCGTCCCGGGCGAGGGAGGTCAGCTCGACGCCGCCGGCGGCCTTGCGCGTCACCTCCCGCTCGACGCGGGAGCGGGCCGGGCCGCGCAGGCCCGAGTCGGCGAAGTCGACGGGGACGGATGCCGGGGCCCACTCCGTCCCCGGCACCTCGAGGGGCGTCGGCGAAAGCCCGAGCTCGGCCTGCACCTCGCGCAGCGCCTCGCCGAACTCGCGGGCCGACCCATAGCGCCGCCCCGGATCCCGGCTCATCGCGCGGGCGAGCACCTTCTGCAGCGACGGGGGGACGTCGGCCCGGGGGATCTCGACGTAGCTGGCGCGCGCGATGCGCCGGCGGAGGAGGTCCTTCGTGTTCTGGCCGCGCTCCCGGCGCTCGAACGGACTGTGGCCCGCCAGCAGGGAGTACACCGTCGCGCCGAGGCTCCACACCTCGCTGGCGACCGTGCCGCTGGTGTGCTCGGCCACCACTTCCGGTGCGCTCCAGGGGATCGACATGGCCAGCACCTCGCCACCGCTCCGGCGCTGCAGCGACGCCGAGATGCCGAAGTCGGCCAGCACCGGAGTCCCGAAGGTCGTGATGAGGATGTTGCTGGGCTTGACGTCCCGGTGGATGAGTCCCGCGCGGTGGGCGGACTCCAGGGCGCTGGCCATGCGCACCCCGATCGTCAGCACCTCGTCCACGGGGATGCGCTCCACCCGGTATCGCTGCGCGAGCGAGCCGGGGCAGAACTCCATGACGATGTACGGCCGGCCGTCGGCCGAGATGCTCGCCTGATAGACCGTCACGATCGACGGGTGGGCCGACAGGTGGGCGAGCACATCGGCTTCGGCGTTGAACATGCGCCGCAGCTCGGGGTCGCGGACGTCGCTGGGCAGCACCTTCACCGCGACGTTGCGGCGGGGCATGTCCTGCTCGTACAGGAAGACGTCGGCGAAGCCGCCCGAGCCGAGCGGACGGATGTAGGCGAGTCCCGGAAGGATGGGAGGCGCCGAAGGGAGTCGCGTGGCCACCGCACCCCCTCGTCCGCACCGAGCACGACCCGTGCCGCAGACCGCGGCAACAAACCCGGCCATGCTAACAAAACCACCTGCGTCGCCCTCCGCTCCACACCCCGCCGTGTGGACAGCCACTCGGGCCGGCGCGCCCTGCGATCGGGCGCCGGGAGATGGCCGACGGGAGGCGCAGCAGTGCGGCACCGGCCGAACGTCGCCGGAAACCCCGGGCCCGTCAGTCCAGGCGCCGGCCGTCGCCCGGGTCGTGCGGGTCGAAGGGCGCGTCGAGCGACTTGGTGAGGTCGGCGAGCATCGCCTCGATCTGCGGCTCGACGTACTCGGCGATGGCGGCCTGGATCCGCAGCCGGTGGTGCAGCAGGATCGTGCACACCTCGCGGCCGACCATGTTGGCGTAGTCGTCGGCGAGGCCGACCTCCTGCCGGAGCGCGGCCTTGGCCTCCTCGCTGAGAGGCGGCAGGGCGGGCACGTCGGCGTCGGCCGCTTCGGCGAGTCCGGCGACGGTGAAGAGGAAGGGCGCGCCCGGGATCGGGTCCGGGTCCAGGGGAAGACCCTCGAACTCGGGGTCGAGGCCCTCGGCGGGCCGGTAGCTGCGGGCGCGGTTGCGCGCCGCCTGCTGGTCGAGCTCGGCCTGCAGCATGGGCAGGTTCAGCGCGGTGTACTCCGCGACCGACCGGTCCACGATCGCCTTGATGCGGGTCGACAGGCCGTGCTGCACGCCGTGCGGCACGTCTGCGCCGAGCCCGGCAGCCGACAGCACCGGCGAACCGAAGCACCGGCGGCACGGCGCCGTGCGGCCCCGGTGCGTGGCCGGCTCCCAGCGCGGCAACCACGCCAGCCAGGCGTCGACCGCCTGGCTGACCTGGGTCTCGAGGGACCGCTCCACCTGCACCACGCTAGTACGCCGCCCGCGCGCACGCCCGGATTTCCGCGGAACAAAGCCCCGACCCGGCGTCACTCGTCGTGCTCGTCCTCCCAGGGCCAGCGCGGCCGCTGCGCCCGCGTGCGCACGAGGGCGATCCCCGACCACGCGCACACGAAGGCCGCCGCCGCGACCGCCACGCCGAACCACGACGTCGCGAGGCGACCCGCCACTCCCGTCGCGACCCCGAGGTCGGCACCGGTGAAGAGGGCGCCCAGCCACACCCCGCCGATGTAGGCCAGGAAGCTCGCGGCCGTCGTCCACGCGGCGCCCCAGAACGACGGATGCCGCTCCTCGGCGCGCCCGATCGACGCCCACAGCCCCCCGGCGAAGGCGAGCAGGGCGCAGACGACACCGGCGATCCCGGGCACCTGACCGAGCCCCGGGGTGGCGATGATGTCCTCGCCGGTGACGAGGCTGGTCATGCCGAGCGCGAAGATGACGAGCGCGACGAAGGCCATGCTCGCGAACGCGAGCGCGACGGCCGGCCGCACGGATCCGTGCGGCTCTCCGCTCCCGCGATCGGCGGCCATGCGGCCAGCCTACGTCGCGGGGTCGTCCGGGTCTCGGCCGCCCGCGCGACCGCGCCGGCGCGCCTCCGCCGTCGAGACATGGGGTTACGGCCGAGACAGGGGACGTCGTCCCTTGTCTCGGCGCGGATCCCCTGTTTCGCGGTGGGAGACGGGGCTCGGCACCGGCGCGACGTGGCCGCCCGCTACGCGCGGACGAGCTGCGGACCGGCCTCGAGCGTGCGCTCGTACTCCCGCTGGGCCTCGACGTTGAGCTCGGTGACGCGCTTGCCGCGCGACGCGACCCACGCGCCGAACCAGATCGTCAGCTCACGGCCGATGACGAATGCGGCGATCGCAAGCGGGGCGAGGAGCTCCGCGGTGATGAGCTCGGATCCCTCGCGGGCGGTGAGCTCCCAGAACGGCGCCTGGAACAGTGCGCCCAGGAGGTGCCCGCCGTACGCCGCGAAGCCCACGAAGATGCCGAAGATGACCCAGGCGCCCCACCGGCCGCGGTTGATGATCGCGCCGAGCAGCCAGAACGCGATGAAGAACACCACCGTCGGCACCCACAGCGACCACGTGGCCAGGGCCGCGAGCGCCGCAGCGCCGACGTTGGCCACCGTGACGTCGCCGCGCAGTGCGCCGACGCCGAGCCAGGCGGCGAGGTACAGCACGGCGAAGGCCAGGGCGGCGAGCAGCCCGATGGCGCCCGCGGCGGCGCGGTTCCCGCGGGGTCGCGGGGCTTCCGGCGCCTGCACGAAGATCGGCTGCGGAGCCGGGGCGGTGGGGCGGTCGGCGACGGGCTCGCTGGAGGTCACGACGGGTGCGGCGACCACGGTCGGCGACTCGTCGGCGGGCGGCGCGGCGGTGTGGGAGCGGTAGTCCAGGGACGCCGCCTCGGGCGAGTCCCACGGATCGGGCTCGGCGTCCTTCGGGGCGGCGACAGGGGCGGCCGGCGCGGCGGCGGGAGCGACCCCGGCGTCGGTTGTCCGCTCGGACGAAGACGGAAGGTCGTCGCCGCCCTCGGCGGCGCGTGCGTCCGCGACGGACGCGGAGGAGTCGACGTCCGATGCGTCGGGAGTGCGGGCGTCGGCTGTGGGGGCGTCGGCGGTCCGGTCGCCGTCGACGGCTCCGCGACCGGCGGCCTCGGCTTCGGCGAGGCCCTCGTTCGCGCGACCGACGACGTCGTCGACGCTGCGAGGCTCTTCCACGGGGTCGCCGTAGGTCGACTTGGGGTCACTCATCGCAGGCACTCCTCACGCAGGGCTGATCCCTGCAGAGGCAGAGTAGCCCGGCGCGCCGCGCATCCCCGGGAGGCATGCCGCGCGTGTAGCGCGATCGCCTCGCGTGCACGCCGATGCGCGGTGGGGTGCGCGAAGCGGGGAGACGGATGCCCCTACCCTGGGCGCCATGGCACCTCGCGTGAAGCGGGTCGCCGCAGCCGCGGCATCCGCCCTCTGTCTCGCCGCTCTCGTCGCGTGCGCTCCCGACCCGGACGCCGCCGACTCGCCGGCCCCCGGCACCCCGACGGCCACCCCCACGCGGACCGCCGCACCGAGCCCGAGCCCCTCGGCGACCGGGCGTGCCGAGATCCCCGACGACTGCCGCGCGATGCTGACGCCGGGCGTGCTGTCGCAGCTCGAGGGCGTGCCGCTCAACGACCCGGCGTTCGGGGCGTCGGGCCCGCAGCCGGGCGGCGGTCTGATCTGCGTGTGGCGCGACCCCGCAGCCGACACCACGGGGCTCGTCACGACCATCTCGTACATGTCGCGCGGCCCGGCACTGGACATGCTCAACCAGCTCGTGGCCGAGGAGGGGTTCACGTGCTACACCCCGGTCGGCGGCACCCGGTGCGAGAAGACCTGGCCGAATGAGACCTATCCGGTCACCGACGGGCGCACGCTGTTCTGGCGCGACGACATCCTCATCGACACGCGGTACTCGAATCTCGCCCCGACCGGCTACACCGACGCCGTCGTCGGGGCCATCTTCCGCTGACGCGTCACCCCCACACTGTGCGATCCAGCCGCGCTCCGTAGTCCTCGGGATGCCAGCGGGTCTGGACGCTCACCAGCCACAGGCCGTCGCGGAGCGTGTGCTCTTCCAGAACGGGGCCTCGCTCGCGCGTGCAGGTCAGCTGCGCGCCGGTCCGGCACGCGTAGCCGTCCGCCGACAGCGCCACCTCGGCGAGCGTCGCCGCCTCGGGGTCGATCCTGGCGAACGTCGTGGCGATGTCGCCGCTGTCGAACCGCCAGGCGCACGTCACCAGCACCTCCGGCGACGCGGCGTCGGCGAACGCGGTCGCGGCCGTCGCCGGCGCGGCAGCGGACTGGTTCAGCAGCGACCCGGGGCGCCACATCAGCTCGTTCCACAGGTCGTCGGAGTACAGCGTGCGGCAGTCGATCGCGGCGCCGTCGGCCGCCTGCTGTGCGAGGGTCATCGCCGGCGTCGCGACCGGCTTCGGAGCCGTCGCGCTGCGCAGCGTGTCGCCCACCCAGGCGAGGGCGACGGGGATCATCGGCAGCGACAGCCACACCAGCACGCCGAGAACCGCCGCGCACACGAGCCCGGCGGGCACCGCGATCCACGAGTTGCGACCTCCGACCCGTGCCATGCGGTTTCCCTTCCGCGTCCACGGTAAGCCGGGGACGCGGATGCCACGCCGAGGCGCGCAGGGACGGCTGAAATCGCCCGGCCAGACACATAATCCACGGCGTCGCACCTCGGCGGGGGAGGACGTGTGGACACCGGCTCCGGCGGCCACTGCCCGCGTCCAAAGGCGGCACATGCTACCCGCCGGCCCCCTTCGTCACCACCCCCTCGTCTCGACCACCTCCTCCAGCGACGGTAGACACCCACGGCGGAACTTCCAGGGTCCTGCACGCAGCAGGGCCGACGCCGCACGTGAGATGGAGGAGGAGCATGTCGACTTACGACACCGATCCGTATGCGAACCAGAGCACGGGTTCGGGCCAGGGCACGGGCTCTGGTGACATGAAGGAGCGGGCGACCGAGGCGGTCGCCGAGGTGGACGCGGGCGCCATGCACGTCGCCGGCGTCGCCGGCGAAGAGGTAAAGGGCGTGGCCCACGACGCCAAGCGCGCCGCACGCGGGTTCCTCGACGAGACCCGCTACCAGCTGTCCGACCAGGCGTCGACGCAACAGCGCCGCGCGGCGGGGATGCTGCGCAGCACGAGCGATGAGCTCGAAGGACTCGCCTCGGGCAACGCCACAGGCGGCGGGGGCGCTGCGACCAGCGCGGTGCGCGCCGTCGGCGAGCAGACGCGCCGCGTGGCCGACTGGCTGGAGCAGCGCGAGCCGGCGGACGTCGTGTACGAGGTGCGGTCATTCGCACGGCGCCACACGGGTGCCTTCCTGGCCATCGCGGTCGGAGTGGGCGTCGTCGCCGGACGGCTGACGCGCGCGCTCGTCTCGGAGTCGCGCAACGGCGACCAGGGCACGAGCGGGACGGCCGTCGGACGGCAGCCCGCACTCGCCACGAGCGCGCCCACGGCCGCGGGCCTCGGCGGCGCGACCGCCGGCGCGGGCACCGTCGGCGCGACCGGCTACGAGGGCGACACGCCCATCGGGAACGCGCTCGCCGGCGACCCGCTGACCGGCGACCCGCTGACCACCGGCGCCGACCCCGGCCTCACCGCCGGCGGCGCTGACGAGTGGTCGGCGACCGGAGAGGGCCGACGATGACGGACATGCCCACGCCGTCTCAGCAGAAGGCGGCCGAGACATCGCTGGGCGAGCTGGTCGGCGAGGTCTCGCGTGACCTCTCCGTCCTCATGCGCAAAGAGCTGGAGCTGGCCAAGGCGGAGCTCTCCGAGTCGGCCAAGCGCGCCGGCAAGGGCGCGGGTCTCCTGGGTGGAGCGGGGTACGCGGGCCTCATGGCCGTGTTCTTCCTGTCCGTCGCCCTCTGGTGGGGGCTCGGCGACCTCATCGACAGCCTCGGCTGGTCGGCCGTGATCGTGGCCGTCCTGTGGGGCATCGTCGCCGCGATCCTCTACGCCGTCGGACGCAAGCGACTGAAGACCGTGCAAGGGGCCCCGAAGACGGTCGAGACCGTCAAGGAGATCCCCGACGCGCTCAAGAGAAATCAGGAGAACCGATAATGAGCAGCAACCCAGACCAGATCCGCGCCGAGATCGAGGTGACGCGCGACGAGCTCGGACGCGACGTGGACGCGCTCGCCGACAAGGTGTCGCCTCCCAAGATCATGGAGCGGCAGAAGACCCGGGTGCGCCAGGTGCTCGGCGACGTGAAGGGACGTGTCATGGGCGTGGCAGACGACGTGGGCGGTTCGGCATCGTCCGCCGGGCACGCGGTCGGCGACAAGCTCGGTGCCGCGGGCGAAGCGGTCAAGGATCTCCCCCACAAGGCCCGGCAGTCGACCCAGGGCACGCCCCTGGTCGCGGGCCTCGTGACCGCGGGGATCGGATTCCTCATCGCGAGCCTGATCCCCGCGACCGACGCCGAGCGGCGCTGGAGCACGCAGCTGCGCGACCAGGCGCAGCCGCTCGTCGACAAGGCGGTGGACAAGGCCAAGGGCGCCGCCCAGGACGTCGCGCAGAACCTCAAGGAGCCGGCGAAGGACGCCGTCCAGGAGGTCAAGGAGTCGGCCGTCTCGTCGGCCGAGACCGTCAAGGACGAGGCTCAGCACACCGCTGAGCGCGTCAAGGAGAACGTCAGCAGCGGCGGGTCGGGCGGCTCGTCGTCGACGACCCAGTACCCCGGGCAGGGCCTCGGCTGAGGCATCCGTCCCGAGAACCACGAAGGACCCCGGCCGAATGGCCGGGGTCCTTCGCCGTGTGTCAGTTGTAGTCGGTGGAGAAGCCGTCCGTCGAGAAGCTGTCGAAATCGACGTAGCTCAGGTCGGCGTCGGTGTAGGCGCCGTCCGAGGCGAAGATGCGGTTGGGGTACCGCTCGCTCTTGGCCTCCTCCGTCGCCTCGACCGCGACGTTGCGGTACTTCGCAAGTCCGGTTCCGGCGGGGATGAGCTTTCCGATGATGACGTTCTCCTTGAGGCCGACGAGCGGGTCGCTCTTGCCCTCCATGGCCGCCTGCGTGAGGACGCGGGTGGTCTCCTGGAACGACGCGGCCGACAGCCACGACTCCGTCGCGAGCGACGCCTTCGTGATACCCATCAGCTCGGGGCGACCCGACGCGGGGCGCTTGCCCTCGGCCACGGCCTCGCGGTTGATCGACTGGTAGCGCTTGAAGTCGACCAGCTCACCGGGCAGCAGCGTGGTGTCGCCGTGGTCGACCACGGTGACCTTGCGCAGCATCTGCCGGACGATGACCTCGATGTGCTTGTCGTGGATCGGCACACCCTGCGAGCGGTACACGTTCTGGACGCCGTTGACGAGGTACTTCTGCACCTCGCGGGCGCCCTGCACACGCATGACCTCCTTGGGGTCGAGCGTGCCCACCTGCAGCGGCTGGCCGACGGTGACGTGCTGACCGTCCTCCACCAGAAGCGTCGCGCGCTTGAGGACCGGGTAGACGTGCGGCTCGTCGCCGTTGTCGGGCGTGAGGATGACCTTCTTCGACTTCTCGGTCTCGTCGATCGTGATGCGACCGTCGGACTCGGCGATCGGCGACGCGCCCTTCGGGGTGCGCGCCTCGAACAGCTCCTGCACGCGAGGAAGACCCTGCGTGATGTCGTCGGCCGACGCCGAACCACCGGTGTGGAACGTGCGCATCGTCAGCTGGGTGCCGGGCTCGCCGATCGACTGGGCGGCGATGATGCCCACCGCCTCGCCGATGTCGACGATCTTTCCGGTCGCGAGCGAACGGCCGTAGCACTTCGCGCAGACACCGACGGCCGAGTCGCAGGTGAGCACCGAGCGGACCTTGATGGACTCGACGCCCGCCTCGACGAGCTTGTCGATGAGCACGTCGCCGACGTCCTCACCGGCCGAGGCGACCACGTCGCCGTTGGCACCCGTGGCGTCCGCGGCGAGCGTCCGGGCGAACACGGAGTTCTCGACGTTCGCGTCGCGCACCAGCACGCCGTCGGCGCCCGGGGCGGCGATCGTGAACTCGAGGCCCTTGGTCGTGCCGCAGTCCTCCTCGCGGATGATGACGTCCTGCGAGACGTCGACGAGTCGACGGGTCAGGTAGCCGGAGTCCGCGGTACGCAGGGCCGTGTCGGCCAGGCCCTTGCGGGCACCGTGCGTGGCGATGAAGTACTCCGCCACCGACAGCCCCTCGCGGTACGAGGAGATGATGGGACGCGGGATGATCTCGCCCTTCGGGTTGTTCACCAGGCCTCGCATACCCGCGATGTTGCGGATCTGCAGCCAGTTACCGCGAGCACCCGACGACACCATGCGGTTGATGGTGTTGTCCTGCGGGAAGTTCTCGCGCATGGCCTTCTGGACCTCGTCGGTCGCCTCGGTCCAGATCTTGATGAGCTCCTGGCGACGCTCGGCGTCGGTGGTGAGACCCTTCTCGAACTGGCCCTGCACCTTCGCGGCCTGCTTCTCGTAGCCCGCGACGATCTCGGCCTTGTTCGGCGGGGTGAGGATGTCGCTGAGCGCGACGGTCACACCCGAGCGCGTGGCCCAGTAGAAGCCGGCGTCCTTGATGCGGTCGAGGGATGCCGCGACCTCCACCTTCGGGTACTCCTCGGCCAGCTTGTTGACGATCTGCGACAGCTTGCCCTTGTCGGCCTGCTCGCGCACGAACGGGTAGCCCTTGGGGAGCGTGTCGTTGAAGATCGCCTGGCCGAGCGACGCGTCCACGAGACCGTGGCGCTCGTACCCGTCGGGCGCCTCGCCCTCGAGGAAGGTGAGCCCCGGGATGCGGATGCGGACCTTCGCCTGCAGGTCGAGGGTGCCCTCGTCCTTCGCGAGGATCGCCTCGCCGACCGAGCCGAACACTCGACCCTCGCCGGCGGCGCCCTCCTTGACCGTGGTCAGGTGGTGCAGGCCGATGATCATGTCCTGCGAGGGCAGGGTCACCGGGCGGCCGTCCGACGGCTTGAGGATGTTGTTCGACGCGAGCATCAGGATGCGCGCCTCGGCCTGGGCCTCGACCGACAGCGGCAGGTGCACGGCCATCTGGTCGCCGTCGAAGTCCGCGTTGAACGCGGCGCAGACGAGCGGGTGCAGCTGGATGGCCTTGCCCTCGACGAGCTGCGGCTCGAAGGCCTGGATGCCCAGGCGGTGCAGGGTCGGCGCGCGGTTGAGCAGCACGGGGCGCTCGCGGATGATCTCCTCGAGCACGTCCCACACCTCGGGACGGGTGCGCTCGACGGCGCGCTTGGCGGCCTTGATGTTCTGCGAGTGACCGAGGTCGATCAGGCGCTTGATCACGAACGGCTTGAACAGCTCCAGCGCCATCTGCTTGGGCAGGCCGCACTGGTGGAGCTTGAGCTGCGGGCCGACGATGATGACCGAACGGCCCGAGTAGTCCACGCGCTTGCCGAGCAGGTTCTGACGGAACCGGCCCTGCTTGCCCTTGAGCATGTCGGACAGCGACTTCAGCGCGCGGTTGCCGGTGCCCGTGACGGGGCGCCCGCGGCGGCCGTTGTCGAAGAGCGCGTCGACGGCCTCCTGCAGCATCCGCTTCTCGTTATTGACGATGATCTCGGGCGCGCCGAGGTCGATCAGACGACGGAGGCGGTTGTTGCGGTTGATCACGCGACGGTAGAGGTCGTTGAGGTCGGAGGTCGCGAAGCGGCCACCGTCCAGCTGGACCATGGGGCGCAGCTCCGGCGGGATCACCGGAACGACCTCGAGCACCATCGAGGCCGGGCTCATGCCGGTCGCGAGGAACGAGTTGACGACCTTCAGTCGCTTGATGGCGCGGATCTTGCGCTGGCCCTTGCCCTCCGAGATCTGCAGGTGGAGGCTGTCGGCCTCGGCCTGCAGATCGAACGACTCCAGGCGGCGCTTGATCGACTCGGCGCCCATGTGGGCCTCGAAGTACTGACCGAAGCGGTCCTGCAGCTCGTGGAAGATCTCGTCCTCGCCCTTGAGCTGGCCGACCTCGAGGTTGCGGAAGTCGTCCCACACCTTCTCGAGGCGGGTGACCTGGTCATCCGCGTTCTTGCGGATGGCGGCCATCTCCTTCTCGGCGGCGTCCTTGACCTTCTTCTTCTGGTCGGCCTTGGCGCCCTCCTCCTCGAGCGCGGCGAGCTCCTCCTCCAGCTTCTGGAGGCGGGCGGCCACACGCGCGTCGCGGCGGTCGGCGAGCGTCTTCAGCTCGAGGCGGATGTTGCTCTCCTGCGTCGGGAGGTCGCGGTGGCGCGCCTCCTCGTCGACAGAGATCACCATGTACGCGGCGAAGTAGATGACCTTCTCGAGGTCCTTCGGCGCCATGTCCAGCAGGTACCCGAGGCGCGAGGGCACGCCCTTGAAGTACCAGATGTGGGTGACGGGCGCGGCGAGCTCGATGTGGCCCATGCGCTCACGGCGCACCGAGGACTTGGTGACCTCGACGCCGCAGCGCTCGCAGACGATGCCCTTGAAGCGGACGCGCTTGTACTTGCCGCACGCGCACTCCCAGTCGCGAGAGGGTCCGAAGATCTGCTCGCCGAACAGGCCGTCCTTCTCGGGCTTAAGGGTGCGGTAGTTGATGGTCTCGGGCTTCTTGACCTCGCCGTAGGACCAACGACGGATGTCGTCGGCGGTGGCCAGGCCGATGCGAAGCTGATCGAAGGTGGTTGATTCGAGCACTGGTTCTCCTGTGTCGGAAATTCTTTATGAAATCGGTGATCGAGTAGCCCGCGAGGAACGAGCGGGCGTGTCGAGATCAGATCTCGTCGATCGACGACGACTCGAAGCGGCTGGAGATGTTGATGCCGAGCTCCTCGGCGGCACGGAACGCCTCATCGTCGGTGTCGCGGAGGTTGACCGACGAGCCGTCGGCCGAGAGGACCTCGACGTTCAGGCAGAGGGACTGCATCTCCTTCATGAGCACCTTGAACGACTCGGGGATGCCCGGCTCCTGGATGTTCTCGCCCTTGACGATCGCCTCGTAGACCTTGACTCGGCCGAGGATGTCGTCGGACTTGATCGTGAGGAGCTCCTGGAGCGCGTACGCGGCGCCGTAGGCCTCGAGGGCCCACACCTCCATCTCACCGAAGCGCTGACCGCCGAACTGCGCCTTACCACCGAGCGGCTGCTGGGTGATCATCGAGTACGGGCCCGTCGAGCGCGCGTGGATCTTGTCGTCCACGAGGTGGTGCAGCTTCAGGATGTACATGTAGCCGACCGAGATCGGAGCCGGGAACGGCTCGCCGGAGCGGCCGTCGAACAGCTGCGTCTTGCCGGACGAGTCGATCAGGCGCTCGCCGTCGCGCGTGAGGTTCGTCGAGTCCAGCAGACCCGCGATCTCCTCCTCGAACGCGCCGTCGAACACCGGCGTGGCGACCTTGGTGCCGGGAGCGGCCTCGCGAGCGCCCTCGGGCAGGCGCGCGGCCCACTCCGGGTTGCCCTCGACCTTCCAGCCCTGCTTGGCGACCCACCCGAGGTGGGTCTCGAGCACCTGGCCGAAGTTCATGCGACCGGGGATGCCGAGCGGGTTGAGGATGACCTGGACCGGCGTGCCGTCCGCGAGGAACGGCATGTCCTCGACGGGGAGGATCTTCGCGATGACGCCCTTGTTGCCGTGGCGGCCGGCGAGCTTGTCGCCCTCGGTGATCTTCCGCTTCTGGGCGATGTAGACCACGACGCGGCGGTTGACGCCCGAGCCGAGCTCGTCGTCGCCGTCCTCGGCGTTGAACTCCTTGACCGCGATGATCGTGCCCTGCTCACCGTGGGGGACCTTCAGCGACGTGTCGCGCACCTCGCGGCTCTTCTCGTTGAAGATCGCGCGGAGCAGGCGCTCCTCCGCCGACAGCTCGGTCTCGCCCTTGGGCGTGACCTTGCCGACGAGGATGTCGCCGGGACGCACCTCGGCGCCGATGCGGATGATGCCGCGCTCGTCGAGGTCCTTGAGCAGGTCGGGGCTCACGTTGGGGAGGTCACGGGTGATCTCCTCCTTGCCGAGCTTGGTGTCGCGGGCGTCGACCTCGTACTCCTCGATGTGGATCGACGAGAGGGTGTCGTCCTTCACCAGGTCCTGGCTGAGGATGATCGCGTCCTCGAAGTTGTGTCCCTCCCACGTCATGAACGCCACGAGGAGGTTCTTGCCGAGGGCGAGCTCGCCGTCCTCGGTCGCGGGACCGTCGGCGATGACCTCGCCGGCCTCGACGCGCTCGCCGGCCGAGACCACGACGCGCTGGTTGTACGAGGTGCCCTGGTTGGAGCGGTCGAACTTGCGCAGGAAGTAGTCCTGGGTGCCGCCTTCGTCCAGCTGCACCGTGACGACGTCGGCCGACACCTCGACGACCACGCCGGGCTTGTCGGCGATGACGACGTCACCGGCGTCGATGGCCGCGAAGCCCTCCATGCCCGTGCCGACCACCGGCGACTCCGAGCGCAGCAGCGGCACGGCCTGGCGCTGCATGTTCGCGCCCATGAGCGCGCGGTTGGCGTCGTCGTGCTCGAGGAACGGGATGAGCGAGGTCGCCACCGACACCATCTGGCGCGGCGAGACGTCCATGTAGCCGATCTCCTCGGCGTGGAACAGGTCGACCTCGCCGCCCTGGCCGCGGCGGGCCAGCACGCGGTCCTGCGCGAAGCTGCCGTCGGCCTTCAGCTCGACACCGGCCTGCGCGACGATGTAGTCGCTCTCCTCGGAGGCGGTCAGGTAGTCGATCTCGTCGGTGACCTTGCCGTCGACCACACGGCGGTACGGCGTCTCGATGAAGCCGAACGCGTTGATGCGCGCGAACGACGCGAGCGAGCCGATCAGGCCGATGTTCGGGCCTTCCGGGGTCTCGATCGGGCACATGCGGCCGTAGTGCGAGGGGTGGACGTCACGCACCTCGACGCCTGCGCGCTCACGCGACAGACCGCCGGGGCCGAGCGCCGAGAGGCGGCGCTTGTGGGTCAGACCCGCGAGCGGGTTGTTCTGGTCCATGAACTGCGACAGCTGCGACGTGCCGAAGAACTCCTTGATCGCCGCCACGACGGGGCGGACGTTGATCAGGGTCTGCGGCGTGATCGCCTCGATGTCCTGCGTGGTCATGCGCTCGCGGACAACGCGCTCCATGCGCGAGAGACCCGTGCGGACCTGGTTCTGGATGAGCTCGCCGACCGCGCGGATGCGGCGGTTGCCGAAGTTGTCGATGTCGTCGACGTCGAGGCGGATCTCGACCTGCTTGCCGCCGCGCACGCCGTCGAAGGTGACGTCGCCGCGGTGGAGGCGCACGAGGTACTTGATCGTCGCGACGATGTCGTCGACGGTGAGCACCGAGTCGGTGAGCGGCTTGTCGAGCCCCAGCTTGTGGTTGATCTTGTACCGGCCGACCTTCGCGAGGTCGTAGCGCTTGGGGTTGAAGTAGAAGTTGTCCAGCAGCGCACGGGCGGCCTCGGCGGCGACCTGCTCACCCGGACGGAGCTTGCGGTAGATGTCGCGGAGCGCGTCCTCCTTGGTGAGGATCGTGTCCTTCGAGAGCGTCTCCTCGATCGAGTCGAAGCCGGCGAACTCGCTGAGGATGTCCTCCGAGGTCAGGCCGAGGGCCTTGAGGAAGACGGTGACCGACTGCTTGCGCTTGCGGTCGATGCGGACGCCGACCTGGTCGCGCTTGTCGATCTCGAACTCGAGCCAGGCTCCGCGCGACGGGATGACGCGCGCCGACACGATGTCCTTGTCGGACGTCTTGTCGGGGGTCTTGTCGAAGTAGACGCCGGGCGAGCGGACGAGCTGCGACACCACGACGCGCTCGGTGCCGTTGATGATGAACGTGCCCTTGTCGGTCTGGAGCGGGAAGTCGCCCATGAAGACCGTCTGGGTCTTGATCTCACCGGTCTGGTGGTTCATGAACTCGGCCTCGACGTAGAGCGGGGCCGCGTACGTCTTGCCGCGCTCCTTGCACTCCTCGATGGAGTACTTCTCGGGCTCGAGGTAGGGGTTCGTGAACGAGAGCTGCATCGTCTCGCTCAGGTCTTCGATCGGGGAGATCTCCTCGAAGATCTCCTCGAGTCCCGAGACCTCGGGCACGTCGGTGCGGCCGGCGGCCTGCGCCTCGGCGACGCGCGCCTTCCAGGCTTCGTTGCCGACCAGCCAGTCGAACGACTCGGTCTGCAGCGCGAGAAGGTCGGGGACCGTCAGCGTGTCGGAGATCTTGGCGAACGAGAGGCGGGATGCTCCGCGTCCGTTCTTGGGGGTGGTGGTGGGGTTGGATGCGTTGCGCGCAGCAGCCAAGGGGATTACCTCCGTGGGCCCGTGTCGGGCTCGTTTCCTTGTCGTCAGGTGGAGTGCTCAGTCGTCCCCGAAGCCCGCGCGGCACTCCTCACGTGAACGAGAGGGGGCGCAGGCACAGCCGACCACCATATGAGGGCAGGGGGAATCCAAGAGCGCAAAGACCCATTATACATCGGATGACGCGCCGTGTCCACTCGGATTCTTGAAAAGTTCCGGATGCTGCGGTATAAGCGGCGACGGCCGCCTCCGAGCGCCCCGCCGCAGCCCTGCAGCGGGTCTCAGACGACCGCCTGCACGCGCACACCCGGAACGTTTTGCGAAGCGCGACGGCCGATCCATGGCGCATTCGCCCGGATGGGGCCAATATATGCACATGACTGGGGTGGGACACCCCGTGATCCGCACGCCCGACCAGCGGATCCGGGTGTTCGTGAGCTCGACGCTGCGCGAGCTCGCGGAAGAGCGCGAAGCAGTGCGGTCGGCGATCGAACGGCTGCGCCTGGCACCGGTGATGTTCGAACTCGGCGCACGGCCCCACCCGCCCCGCGACCTGTACCGCTCCTACCTCGCCCAGAGCGACGTGTTCGTCGGCATCTACGGCGACAGCTACGGCTGGGTCGCCCCCGACGAACAGGTCTCCGGACTCGAAGACGAATACAACCTCGCCCCCCGCGAGATGCCCAAGCTCATCTACGTCAAAGACACCGACACCCGCGACGACCGCCTCAAAGAGCTCATCTCCCGCATCCAGGCCGACGACACCGCCGCCTACCTCCACTTCCGCTCCGCCCAAGACCTCGAAGACCAAGTCGCCGGCGACCTCGCCATGCTCCTGGCCGAACGCTTCGACCAATCCCGCCGCTCCGAGCCCGTGAGCGTCTCCACCACACCGCTGACCGCGCGGGTGCCCGTTCCGTACACCGAGACCATCGGCCGTGACGGGGAGCTCGCCGAGATCCGCGCGCTGCTGGCCGGCGGGCAGCAGCGAGTGGTGAGCCTCATCGGGCCCGGCGGCATCGGAAAGAGCCGGCTGGCGATCGAGGCCGCCCACGCGAACACCGATCTCTTCCCCGACGGCGTGTACTTCGTGCCGCTGGAAGGGGTGCTCGAACCGGGGCTGCTGCTGCCGACGATCGCATACGTCCTCGGCATCCGCGACACCGGCGCCGCCGTCCTGGAGGAGCGCATCGCGCAGGCGCTGGCCGACCGGCACGTGCTGATCGTGCTCGACAACTTCGAGCAGATCGTCGACGAGGCGCCGGTCCTGGTGCGCCTCTACACGCTTGCGCCACGGGCCTTCTTCCTCGTCACCAGCAGGACGGTGCTGCGCATCCGCGGCGAGCGGGTGTTCGAGGTCGAGGCCCTCGCGACGCCGTCGGAGGAGTCGCCCGCGACACTCGGCCAGGCGCGCGCGTCCGCCGCGTGCGTGCTCTTCGCCGAGCGCGCCGCAGCTGCGATGCCCGGCTTCGCGCTGACCGCCGACAACGCGGGAGACGTCATCGAGATCTGCCGCCGCCTGGAAGGGCTGCCGCTGGCGATCGAGCTCGTGGCGGCGAAGATCCGGCTGCTGTCGCCGCATGACGTCGCCGAGCGGCTCGAGCAGAGCCTCCCCCTGCTGTCCACCTCCGTGCGGGACCTGCCCGACCGGCACCGCACGATGCGCGCGACGATCGAATGGAGCGTGGGGCTGCTGGGCGCCGAGCAGCACGCGATGCTGGAAGACCTCGGCGTCTTCGCGGCGAAGTTCACCCTCGAGGCGGTCGAGGCGGTGGGCGCCGGCCGCTCGTGGGGCGAACAGGCGATCGAGACGCTCGCCGCCCTCATCGACGCGTCGCTGGTGCAGCGCCTCGAGTCCGGCGGCCGGACGGTCTTCTCGCTGCTGGCCATCGTCCGCGAGTACGCCGTGGGGATCCTCGAATCCCAGGGTGGCGCGGAGGAGATGCGCAACGCCCACGCCGACTACTATCTGTCGCTGGTGCACCGGATCGCGCCGCGACTGCGAGGGTCCGAGCAGATCGCGGCGGTGGCGAAGCTCGGCCTGGAGGTGTCGAACCTGCGCGCGGCGGCCCGGCATCTCGTGCACGCCGACCGGCTCGACGACGCCGCCGACTTCGCGTGGACCCTCCTGCCCTACTGGTGGATCAGCGGATACTTCGCCGACGTCAGCCTGTGGATGCTCGAACTCCGCGGCAAGGGCCTGCCGCTGAGCGCCCGTACCCGGGCGATCGCCGCGTTCTTCCCGCTGTGGGCGGAGATGTGGCAGCGTCCCAGCGACCAGGTGGTCGACGGGCTGGGCGAGTCGGTGCGGCTCTTCCTCGAGTCGGACGACGAGCGGTCGGCGGCGATGGCGCTGGCGGCGCGGGCATCGACGCGGATGCAGTTCCCCGACGTCGACCCGGCGACCGTGCGCGCCGAACTCGGCGACGCCATCACGACGCTGCACGCCCTGGGGGACAGCTGGGCCGAGTCCCTCGCAGAGGTCGCGCTGGGGCAGCTCGGAGTGCTGACCCGCGACATCCCGCACGCCCTCGAGCACTTCGATCGCGCAGTCGCGATCGCCGACGAGGCGGACGACGCCTTCACCCGCGTCGTCGCCGGCAACAACCGGGCGCGGCTGCGGTTCATGCTGGGCGAGCGGGAGGCCGCCGAGCAGGAGTTCCTGCTCACGCTGACCCTGTCGGTGCGCCTGCACTTCGTGGACGGCGCGACGTACGGCATCGAGGGCATGTGCGCCCTCGCGGCGGTCCACGGCGACGGATGGCGGGCGGGCGCCCTGTCCGCCGTCGCCGCGACCATCCGCGCGACGACGGGGGTGTACGACATCGCCGGCTTCGCCGTGCACGAAGAGCCGCTCGCCGCGCTGCGCGCGGCGGAGCCCGAGAGCGTCGCGGCCGGCGAGCGCGCAGGCGCGGAGATGAGCCTCGTCGATGCCATCGGCCTCGCGCTGGCCGACGCCGACGCCGAGGTGCGCGAGAGGGTGCCCGCGTGGTGACGGGGATGCAGCACCACCCGGTGATCCGCACGCCCGACCAGCGGATCCGGGTGTTCGTGAGCTCGACGCTGCGCGAGCTCGCGGAAGAGCGCGAAGCAGTGCGGTCGGCGATCGAACGGCTGCGCCTGGCACCGGTGATGTTCGAACTCGGCGCACGGCCCCACCCGCCCCGCGACCTGTACCGCTCCTACCTCGCCCAGAGCGACGTGTTCGTCGGCATCTACGGCGACAGCTACGGCTGGGTCGCCCCCGACGAACAGGTCTCCGGACTCGAAGACGAATACAACCTCGCCCCCCGCGAGATGCCCAAGCTCATCTACGTCAAAGACACCGACACCCGCGACGACCGCCTCAAAGAGCTCATCTCCCGCATCCAGGCCGACGACACCGCCGCCTACCTCCACTTCCGCTCCGCCCAAGACCTCGAAGACCAGGTCGCCGGCGACCTCGCCATGCTCCTGGCCGAACGCTTCGACCAATCCCGCGCGCCGGTGCGAGCCGAGCCGGAGTCGGGCCCGAACCTCGTGGGCCGGGTGCCGGTGCCCTACACGACCACGATCGGCCGCGAGGACGACATCGAGGCGGTGCGCACGCTCCTGGCGCGCGGCACCGACCGCGTCGTGAGCCTCATCGGGCCCGGCGGCATCGGCAAGAGCCGGCTCGCGATCGAGGCATCCCTCGCGTGCGCCGACATGTTCCCGGACGGGGTGTACTTCGTGCTCCTGGAGGGCGTCCTGGAGTCCGGGCTGCTGCTGCCCACGATCGCCTACTACCTGGGCATCCGCGACAACGGCGAGGCGGCCCTCGAGGAGCGCATCGCCGTGGCGCTGGAGGGCCGGCGCGTGCTGATCGTGCTCGACAACTTCGAGCAGATCGTGGATGCCGCGCCCGTCCTGGTGCGCCTGTACACCGTCGCACCGGCCGCGACCTTCCTCGTCACCAGCCGCATCGTGCTGCGCATCCGCGGCGAGCGCGTGTACGAGGTGCCGCCGCTGACGACGCCCGCGGGCGACCGCCCGGCGAGCCTCGACCGCGCCACCAGGTCGGCGGCGGTGTCGCTGTTCGTCGACCGGGCGCGGGCGATCGACCCCCACTTCGACGTCACCCCCGACAATGCGCGCGACCTCGCCGACATCTGCCGGCGCCTGGAGGGGCTGCCGCTGGCGATCGAGCTCGCGGCGGCGAAGGTGCGGATCCTGAACCCCGCCGAGATCGCGGAGCGCCTGGAGCAGAGCCTGCCGCTGCTGACCGCAGCCGTCCGCGACCTCCCTGAGCGGCACCGCACGATGCGGGCGACGATCGACTGGAGCGTGAGCCTGCTCCCGGAGTCGCAGCGCGGTCTGCTGGAGGACCTCGGCGTCTTCGCGACGCGGTTCACCCTCGAGGCCGTCGAGTCGATCGGCGCAGGACGCTCGTGGGACGGGCAGGCGCTGGAGGCACTGGCCTCGCTCGTCGACGGCTCGCTGGTCAAGCAGGGTGAGATCGGCGGGCGGCGCGTCTTCTCGCTCCTGGCCATCGTGCGCGAGTACGCGATCGGACGCCTCAAGCAGCGCGGCGACGCCGACGAGGTGCGCCGCGCCCACGCCGACTACTACCGAACGATGGTCGCGCGGGTCGCGCCGGACCTCGGCGGACCGGGGCAGGCCGAAGCGGTCGCCCGGCTCGGGCTGGACCTGCCGAACCTGCGTGCCGCCGTGCGGCACCTCATCTACACCGACAGGCTCGACGACGCGGGCGATTTCGCGTGGAGCCTCCTGATCTACTGGTGGATCTCGGGCTTCTTCGCCGAGGTGCGGGTGTGGATGCTGGAGCTGCTCGAGAAGCAGCACGAGCAGCCGATCACCCCGCACACGCGCGCCGTCGCGTGGTTCTTCGCGCTGTGGGGCGAGATGTGGCAGCGCCCCAGCGAGCAGGTGGTCGCGGGCCTCGGCGAGTGCGTGCGGCTGTTCACCGAGACCGGGGACGAGGATGCCGCGGCGATGGCGCTCGCGGCACGCGCCACGGCGCGCGTGCAGTTCTCACTCCTCGACACCGACAAGGCCGAGGCCGAGCTCCACCAGGCGGTCGAGAGGCTGCGGGGGCGCGGCAACACGTGGGCCGAGGCCATCACGGATGTGTCGCTCGGGCGCCTGGCGTGGGTGAAGGGCGACACGGAGGACGCGCTGGCGCACTTCGACCATGCGACGTCGGTGGCCGAGGCCGGCGGCGACCTGTTCACGACGTCGGTCGCGGGGAACCTCCGCTCCCGTCTCAACTTCGAGCTGGGCCGCATCGAGGAGGCCGAGCGCGAGTTCGTGCACACGCTGCTGCTGTCGATCGGACTGCACTACGAGGAGGGTGTCGCCTACGGGCTGGAGGGCGTGTGCGCCGTCGCCGCCGCGCACGGCGAGGCGTGGCGGGCGGCTGCGCTCGCGGTGGCCGCCGGCGAGATCCGCCGCCGGATCGGCATCTTCGACGTGCAGGCGTTCACCGTCCACACGCCCTACCTCGAGATCCTCCGCGGCCACGATCCGCAGAGCGTGGCCGCCGGTGAAGCGGCGGGCGCCGAACTGACGGTCGCTGAGGCGGTGCAGCTGGCGCTGCCGGCGGCCGAATACGAGTCCGTCGCCGACAAGCTCCGCTCCTGGTAGCCGCGCGGTCGCGCAGGGGAGGCATCCGCTGTCCTGGCGTATCAGCCGCGGGACTTGCGGACTCTGGTGCGGCAAGGAGCGTGCTCATATGCTGTGCACCGACTGCGCTCCTCGGATCGCAGGGTGACGGCGCTCGGGGGGCGCCGGAGCGAGGGGGTCGAGATGGCTCTGGTTCCCGAGGCGCCACGGGGCATCGTCGAGGTCGCGGGCGACGCCGACGCCGTCGTGGCGGACGTGCACGCGATCACGGATGCCGTACCCGACCGGCGCGGGATCACCGCCGTGGCCGACGCGGTGGTCCGCGGACTCGCCGGCGGCACGGCGACCCTGCTCGTGCGAGCGCCCGAAGGGCTGCGGTACGCCGCGATCGTGGTGCGGGACGGGATCGCCCAGTGGGTCGTCCTGCGGCGGCGCGACGACGGATTCGCCGCCCACCTGAACGTGGCACCCGGCGAGGTGCTGCACCTGACCGTGGTGGCGGGCACGGACGAGGCCGCGATGCGCGAGCTCGAAGACGAAGTCGCGGGCGGCGGCATGGGGATGGGGGGTGGACCGGACGTCATGGCCGAGCCGCCGCTCGCAGAGTCGGCACCGCCTCCCCCGCCGGCGCCCGCGGCACCGCCCCCGCCACCGGCGATGCCCGAGCCCGCGCCGGATGCAGAGCCCAGCGGCGGCACGGCCGGCGCACTGGACGGCGCCACCCCGGTGCCGGCGTTCGTCGACGCCGAGGTGCCGTCCGCGGTCGTCGAGGGCGTGGTGTTCGAGGCCGTCGTCCGCCTGTCGGTGAGCGACCTCACGCCGACGAAGGGCACGTCGCGCAAGAAGGCGGTCGCCCGCTTCGACCCCACCCGCGAGATCGAGGTCGGCGTGCAGCTGCGAGGCTTCGCGCCGGCCGACGGCACCCCGGCGGCCGTGACCACGACGCTGCCCGCGCCCGGCGAGGAGCCGCGCCGGCTGGTCTTCCGCCTCATCGGCGAGGAGCCGGGCCGCGGCCACATCACGGTGACCTTCACGCAGCCTCCGGTGGTCACACCGCTGGCCGTCCTCGCGGTGAGCGCCGCGATCCGGCCGGCCGATGAGGAGTTGCAGCCGCAGGAGCCGGACCTGCGGCTGGTCGCGGCATCCGTCGCCGTCCCGCCCCGAGAGATCGCCGACCTGCCCACGATCGCCGTCGACGAGACCATCTCGCGCGGGAGGTCCGACCTCGTCATCACGGCGAAGATCGGGCGGACGGTGAAGCGGCACGTCGTCCGCCTCGACGACAAGGCGGCGTACGTGGAGGGCGTGTACGCGGAGCTCGCGAGGATCCGCCGGGAGTTCGTGGCCGAGGCCGAGGACGATCCCGACGAGGCCGCCGAGACGGTGCGGCGCGAGGTGCGCTCGCTCGGCGCCCGCATCGCCGGTGAGCTCCTGGGCGACGAGATCAACGAGCTGCTGTGGCGCCGTCGCCGCCGGCTCTCGCAGGTGGTGCTGCAGACCTCGGGCGAGCTCGACATCCCGTGGGAGATCGTGCACCTCGTGCCGGTCGGGAAGCAGCGACCCGACCCGGACCGGTACTTCCTCGGCGACCTGGGACTCATGCGCTGGATGTACGGGACGCCTCGGCCGACCGTCGTGCCCGTCGACGCGACGCGGGTGCTGGCGATCGCGCCCGAATACGTCAATCCGGACTACCGGCTGCCGCGGGCGGGCGAGGAGGTGGCGGCGCTGGCCACCCTGCTCGCGGCCGCGCCGCGCTCGGCGGCCGATCCGGCGCAGCTGCGGGAGCAGATCGCGAGCGGATTCGACCTGCTCCACTTCGCCGGGCACGGCCGCTGGCGGGACGCGGCGCCGCCGGGCCAGGAGATCGCGTTCGCGACCTGGTCGGAGGAGGACGACGGCTCGGCCGCCTACACCGACTCCGACGCGCGGCGCGACCTGCCGGAGCTCGAGGACGCGGCCGCCGCGGCATCCGCTCCCTTCGTCTTCCTCAGCGCGTGCGACGTGGGCCGCCTGCGCTCGGGCGCGACCGGACTCGGCGGCTTCGCCGAGGCGTTCCTGCGCGGCGGCGTCGGCGTCTTCATCGGCTGCTCGTGGGCCGTGCGCGACGACGTCACCGCGGCCTTCGTGCGCACCTTCTACGAGCAGACGCTCGGCGAGCACGCCACGCTCGGCGACGCCGTGCTCGCCGCGCGCCGCGCCGCCCGCGAGGCGGGCGACCTGACCTCGCTCGCCTTCACCGTCTTCGCCGACCCCCGCGCGAGACTCGAGCCCCGCTGACGGGCGCCGCACCACCCACCGCCACTTCGAACCAGACAGGACGTCACACCATGGCCGACACGACCACCGCCGCCCGCGGCGCGGACCTCCGCCCCGCCGACCTCGCCGCCCTGCGCAAGCACGTCGTGCACACCGCCGACGGCAAGCTGGACGCGACGTCGACCGCTCGACCGGCGAGCGTGGACGCGTTCGCGACGACCGCCGATGACGTGCGGCGGATGATCGAGCAGGACCTCGCGGCGTTCGTCGAGCAGCAGGTGAAGAAGGCGCCGGCGGGCGACGTGCCCGCTCCGGTGCCGGTGCTGATCTGGGCGCACGGCGGGCTCACCGACAAGGCGGCGGGCCTGCGGACGGCGCACCACCAGACCGCGTGGTGGAAGAAGAACGGCGTGTACCCGATCCACCTCGTGTGGGAGAGCGGGCTGATGACGACGCTCGCCGACGTGCTCTCGGGGCGGGCGACGGGGTCGCGCGGGTTCACCGATCTCACCGACCGGGCGGTGGAGGCCGCGGCACGCATCCTCGGCGGGCGGAAGTTCTGGGACGACATGAAGCTCGACTCGGCGGCGGCGTGCCTGCCCGCGCTCGCCGACGGGACGCAGGGCGGGGCCGACGTGCTCGCCGCAGCGCTGCGCGAGTACATGACGGCGAACCAGGGGGCCGTCGAGCTGCACATCGCCGGGCACAGCGCCGGGTCGATCTACCATTCGCACTTCGTGCCGCGGCTCTTCGACGGCGACGATGCGGTGGACCACGTCGCCAGCGTCACCTTCCTCGCCCCCGCGGTGCGCGTGGACACCTTCGAGGCGACGCTGCTGCCCCTGGCAGAGACCGGCCGGATCAAGGACCTCGCGATCTTCACGATGGACGAGACCCACGAGAAGCGCGACAACACCGGCGGCGTCTACCGCAAGTCGCTGCTGTACCTCGTCTCGCGCGCGTTCGAGGCGGAGCGGGACGCCAAGATCCTGGGTCTGGAGGAGCACCTGCGCCGCGCCGGTCGCACGATGGGCTACCTCGGCGACGACCCCGCCCGCCTGGTGCTCGGTCCGGTGGCGCGCGGCCGCCGCAGCCGCACGCAGGCCACCTCGCACGGCGCGTTCGACAACGACGTCGAGACGATGATGAGCCTCGCGCGGCGCGTGCTCGGCGTGCCCGACAGCGACGAGCCCGAACGGCTGACGGTCTTCCCGAGCCGGGGACGCGACGTCGCCGTCGAGCCGGTACGGCCGCCGCGCCCCGAGCCGGCCGGCGTGCGGGGCGCGACGCCGCGCAAGCTGGCGCTGTGCATCGGCATCGACGCCTACCCGAAGGACCCCCTGAACGGCTGCGTCGCCGACGCGGAGGCGTGGGGCGAGGCCTTCCGCGGCGCAGGGTTCGAGGTGGAGTCCATCCGCAACGCCGACGCGACGCGCGACGTGATCCTCCGGGCGATGCTCGACAAGGTGTCGGCGGCGCGCGACGGCGACGTCGTGGCCATCCAGTTCGCGGGCCACGGCACGTTCGTCCCCGACCTCGACGGCGACGAGACCGATGCCTTCGGCCCGAGCGACGAGGCGCTGTGCCCGGTGGACTTCCGGGACGGCAGCCTCATCGTCGACGACGACCTCGGGGCGATCTGGGACGCCATCCCGGACGGTGTCGCGGTGTCGCTGTTCTTCGACTCGTGCCACTCCGGAACCGTCAACCGCGGGCTCACGCGGTCGCAGTTCGCCCAGAAGCGGATCCCGGCGGGAGCGAAGCCCCGCATGACGGTGCTGGATGCCGCGGAGGAGGACGCCTACCGCGCCCAGCGCGCCGCCGCGCTGTCGGACCCGTTCCGGCGGGCCGCGTGGGCGCGGGTGGTCCAAGTGGAGACCGACCGGGCCGCCGAGCCACCCACGCCGCACGAGGCGAACCGGGAGGTGCTGGTCAGCGCGTGCCAGCCGGACCAGGTCGCGCTCGAGACGAACGGCCACGGCGTGTTCACCACGGCGGCGCTCACCGTCCTCGGGAAGAGCCCCGACCTCAGCTACCGCGAGTTCGTCCGGGCCGTCTCCGACATCATCGACGACGACTACGAGCAGCGGCCGCTGCTCTCCGCGGCCGAGGACCTCGGCGGCCGCGCGCTGCTGACCTCGCTGCGCGACGCCCCGACGATCGCCGGGCCCAAGGCCGCGCACACCGACGGCCGCGGCAGCGCGGCCGAGGTCCGGACAGCGGCGATCGTCGCCATCCTCCGGGCCACGGCGGACCTGCTCGAGGCGGGCGGCGCGGACGCGCCGTGAGCGTGCTCAGACGGCGGCGCGCGCGTGCCGGAACCGGATGCGGGTGCCCGGCCGCGCCTGCGCGACGAGGTCGAGCGAGGCATCCGTCACCACCGCGATGACCGGATAGCCGCCGGTCACCGGGCCGTCGGCGAGGAGGATCGTCGGCCGGCCGCTCGGCGGCACCTGCAGTGCGCCCGGCACCATGCCCTCACTGGCCAGCTCGCCCTCGCGCACCCGGGCAAGCGCGGGGCCGTCGAGACGAGCGCCGACGCGGTCGGCGTGGTTCGAGACGGTCCACACCGTGTCGAACAGGGTCTCGTGCGCCTCGGGACCGAACCAGTCGGCGCGCGGGCCGGGCGCGAGCTCCAGCTCGAGCTCGTCGTCGTGCGGCGCCCCCCACGCGGCGGGCGGCGCGACGGGGATCGGCGCCGGCGCGTCGTCGCGGACGCCGAGCGCGTCCCCCGCGTGCAGCGCGGCCGGACCGAGGCCCGCCAGGAGATCGGTCGACCGCGAGCCGAGCACGGGGCGCGCGTCGACGCCCCCGCGGACGGCGACATAGCCGCGCGCGCCGCGGGTGAACCAGTCGAGGTGCAGCTCGGCGCCCGCGGGCCAGGCGTGCGCCTCATAGGGATCGATCTCGCGCCCGTCGAGCCGGACGACACCCCACGCGCCCGTGACGGCCACCCACAGGTCGCGCTCCGCGACGGCGCGCAACCCGCCCATGGTCACCTCGAGCCCCGCCGCGCCCTCGGCGTTGCCCAGCAGCCGGTTCGCGGTGCGCAGCGCGCCGCGGTCGAGGGCGCCCGACACGGCCACCCCGACCGCGCCCGCGCCGGCGCGCCCGAGATCCTGCACCGTCGTCAGCAGCCCCGGTTCCAGGATCCGGATGCCGCGACCCGGCGTCTGCGGGTCGCCCGGCGGCTGCGGGTCGCCCGGCGTTCCGGTACCCGGCGTCTCCGGGTCGCCCGGCGCGGACGAGCCGGCGAGCGCGGACGGAGTCGAGGCGGCGACGGGGAGGAAGCGCACCCGCGCGCCGGGCACGAGGAGCGCCGGGGAGGCGGCATCCGCGTCGAACAGGGGTGCGCCCGTCGTGCCGATGAGGCGCCACCCGCCCGGGGTGTCGCGCGGGTAGGCGCCGGTGAAGACGCCGGCGAGGCCGACCGACCCCGCGGCAACCCGCGTGCGCGGGGTCTCGAGCCGGGGCAGGTCGAACGGCCAGTCGTCGCTCACGAGATAGCCGAAGCCCGGTGCGAACCCGGTGAAGGCCACCCGCCACTGGGCCGCCGCGTGGCGGCGGGTCAGCTCCTCGGCGCTCATCCCGAGCAGCGCGGCGGTCTCCGTCAGATCGGCGCCGTCGTAGGCGATCTCGAGCTCGACGACCGGCCCGGAAGCGGCAGCGCCGGGGACGGCGCCCTCCACCGCCCCGCGCGCCCACGCCCGCGCGGCCGGCAGCGCCAGCGTGCTCGGATCGACCCGGACGAGCACCGTCCGTGCCCCCGGCACGAGGTCGACCACCCCGTCGGGACGCGTCGCCGCGAGGGCCGCGTGCAGTGCGAGCGCCTCGTCGAGCGAGGCGACCTCCAGCAGGAACGCCCGCTCCCCCATGGGCCGGACCCGCGGGGTCACCGCGCCGCCCCTTCCTTCCGCCCGGAGCGCTCGGCGCGCTCGGGCATCACCACGGTGCCCTCACGACCACGCCGGCCGCGTCGAGCGCCGCCCGCACCGCCCGGGCCATGTCGACGGCCGACGGCGAATCGCCGTGCACGCACAGCGACGCCGCCGCCGCGACCACCACCGTCCCGTCGACGGCCTCGACGACGCCGTCGCGGGCGAGGCGCACGGCCCGCGCGGCGACGGCCTCCGGGTCGTCCAGCAGCGCCCCGGGATGCGACCGGGGCACGAGCGATCCGTCGGGCAGGTAGCCGCGGTCCAGGAACGCCTCGTGCACGAAGGGGAGGCCGACGGATGCCGCGGCCCGCTCGATCTCGCCCGCCAGCCCGAGCACGGGGAGAGGTCGGCCGAGCTGCGCCGCGCGGTCGGCGACGGCCCGGGCGACGGCATCCGCCTGCTCGCGGTCCCGCGTGACCGCGTGGTAGAGCGCACCGTGCGGCTTGACGTAGCGGACCTCCGCGCCCGCGGCGACGAGATCGCCGAGCTGGCCGGCGACGACGCGCATCAGGTCGGCGGGGTCGAGGGCGACCGGCACGCGGCCGAAGTTCGCGGCATCCGGATACGACGGATGCGCGCCGACGGCGACGCCGTGCCGTTGCGCGCGCGCCACCGCCGCGCGCATGGACGCCGCGTCGCCCGCGTGGCCGCCGCACGCCACGCTGGCGCTGGAGATCACGGCGAACATCGCCTCGTCATCGGCCGTCGGCACGCCGGCGACGGTCTCGCCGAGATCGGCGTTGAGGTCGATGGCCGCCATGACCTCCACGGTACTGCGGCGGTCTGCCTCGGCGGACGGGCCGGGCGGCTGCGCAGAACTCCACGGATCCGGTGCCCGGGCGCCCGGATTGCCCGTTCCCGGCACCCTTTGCGGCCGGATCCGTTGAGTTCTGCGCAACCCCTTCCGCACCCGCGCGCGCAGCCCTCACCCCCGCACGCGTCACGGATCCGTAAAGGCTGCCGCGGCATCCGTGCGGGATTCGGCCCGTCGAGGCAGGATGGAGCGCATGGCCCGAACCTCCGAACGAGCCGTCGCGGGAGCACCGCTGCTCCAGGTGCGCGACGTCGCCGTCGAATTCCAGACCATCGACGGCCCCGTGCACGCCGTCGAGGGCGTCGACCTCGACCTCGCCGCCGGCGAGACGCTGGCGATCGTGGGGGAGTCCGGGTCGGGCAAGTCCACCTCCGCGATGGCGGTCATCGGCCTGCTGCCGGGCAACGGCAAGGTCACCCAAGGCAGCATCCTGTTCGAGGGCGAGAACCTCGTCGGCGCCCCGGAGTCGGTGATGCGCAGCATCCGCGGCCGGTCGATCGGGCTGGTGCCGCAGGACCCGATGTCGAACCTCAACCCGGTGGCGAAGATCGGAACGCAGATCGCCGAGACACTGCTCGCCCACGGCCTCGCCACGCGCAAGGACGTCGACGCGAAGGTCGTCGAGACGCTCGCGGCGGCGGGCCTTCCCAACGCGGCCGAGCGCGCAAAGCAGTACCCGCACGAGTTCTCCGGCGGCATGCGCCAGCGGGCGCTCATCGCGATCGGCCTCGCCTGCGACCCGAAGCTGCTCATCGCCGACGAGCCCACCAGCGCCCTCGACGTGACGGTGCAGAAGACGATCCTCGACCAGCTCGAGCGGATGACCGCCGAGCGGGGCACCGCCGTCATGCTCATCACGCACGACCTGGGCCTGGCCGCCGAGCGCGCGTCGCGCGTCGTCGTCATGAACCGCGGACGCATCGTCGAGCAGGGGCCGGCGCGCCAGATCCTCGAGGATCCGCAGCATCCGTACACCCAGGCGCTGGTGAAGGCCGCGCCGTCGGTCGCGGCCGTCCGCCTGCGCCCCGAGGTCTTCCGCACCGCCGAGCCGGCGGCCGGCGCACCCCATTTGCCGGGACGGACGACGGATGCCTCGACTCCCGCCGTCACCGGACCCACGCCGGCCGCGCACGAGGCCGAGAGCCCCCACGCCACGGGGATCGACAGCGACGCCGCGCTGACCGGTCCGACCCCGGCCGAACACCCCGCCGAGCACCCGGCCGACGCTTCCGCGACGGTCGCGGCCCGGGCCGAGGCATCCGCTCACCGCGGCAGCGCCCCCGCGGACGCCGGTCCCGCGGGCCCCGTCGACTACATCGTCGAGGTCGAGGGCCTGACCAAGATCTACCCCGTGCGGGGGAGCAAGGAGGACTTCGCCGCCGTCAAGGACGTCTCATTCGCGATCCCCCGCGGCGAGACGGTCGCGATCGTCGGCGAGTCGGGGTCGGGCAAGACCACCACGGCGCGCATGCTGCTGAAGGTCGTCGACCCCACGTCGGGCTCCATGCGCTTCGACGGCGTCGACGTGGCGACCCTCAAGGGCCGGCAGCTGCGCGACTTCCGTCAGCGGGTGCAGCCGATCTTCCAGGATCCGTACTCGTCGCTGAACCCGATGTTCTCGATCGAGCGCATCATCTCCGAGCCGCTGGAGTTCTACAAGCGCGGCTCGTCGAAGGAGCGTGCCGCGCGCGTGCGGCAGCTGCTGGACGACGTGGCGCTGCCGCAGACGATGCTGCGGCGGTATCCGTCGGAGCTGTCGGGCGGCCAGCGCCAGCGCGTCGCCATCGCGCGGGCGCTCGCCCTCTCCCCCGACCTCATCGTGTGCGACGAGCCGGTGTCGGCGCTCGACGTGCTGGTGCAGGACCAGATCCTGCGGTTGCTGGGCGATCTGCAGCGCGAGTACGGCCTCAGCTACCTCTTCATCTCGCACGACCTCGCGGTGGTGCGCCTGATCAGCGACTACGTGTGCGTCATGAAGGACGGACAGCTGGTCGAGGCGGCATCCTCCGAGGAGATCTTCACCAACCCTCGCGACCCGTACACACGGCGCCTGCTGGCCTCGATCCCCGGCAACGAGCTCGACATCGCGGTCTGACCCGCTTCGGCAGGCGAGAGCAGGCACATCCCAGGCGACGATGACGGATGCCGCGACCGGCGGCATCCGTCCTGCGCACCGCGTCAGCGCGCGCGGGTGCGGGGGTCCATCGCCTCGCGCAGCGCCTCTCCGAGGAGGGTGAAGCCGAGCGCGGTGATCATGATGCAGAGGCCGGGGAGGAACGCGAGCCAGGGGGCGATCGCGAGCTCGGCCTGCGCGTAGGTGAGCATGCGGCCCCACTCCGCGGTCTCGGGGCGCCCGCCGCCGAGCCCGAGGAACGACAGCGCCGCGGCGTCGATGACGGCCGTCGCGAGGGTCAGCGTGCCCTGGACGATCACGGGCCCGATGCTGTTGGGCAGCACGTGGCTCATCGTGATGGTGCCGCGTCCGAGACCGAGGGTCTGCGCCGACAGGACGTAGTCGGCGTTGCGCTGCTGCAGCATGGAGGCGCGCAGGAGTCGTGCGAAGATCGGCACCTGCGAGGCTCCGATCGCGATCATGACCGAGAGCTGCGTCTGACCGAGGATCGCGGCGATCGAGACCGCGAGCAGCAGGTTGGGCACCGAGAGCAGGATGTCGACGAACCGCATGATGACGGTGTCGACCCAGCCGCCGAAGGCGCCGGCGATGAGGCCCAGGAGCATGCCGCCGATCAGGCCGAACAGTGTCGAGACGACACCGATCACGAGCGACGCGCGTGCGCCCCAGATGAGCTTCGACAGCACGTCGCCGCCGAAGCGGTCCAGGCCGAGGGGGAACTGCGGCAGCTCGCCCGGTCCGGGGATGTACGTCGGGGTGATGTACTGCGCGCCCGGCAGCGCTGTCTCGGGGTACGGCGCGAGCCACGGGGCGAAGACCGCCACCACGACGAAGAGGAAGACGATCGCGGCGCCGATCCAGGCGGTGGGATTGCGGCGCAGCCGGCGGAACACGTCACGCCAGAAGCCGCCGCCGCCGCGGGTCTTCGCCGCCAGGAGCTCGGCGTCGTCGATCGCGGTGTCGTCGACGGGGCCGCCGTCGGGCGCCGGGGGCAGGATGACGGAGCTCATGCGGCACCTCCTCGATGGGGCGGACGGGGTGTCATGAGACCCTCACTCTCGGGTCGATGAAGCTGTACGAGACGTCGACCGTCAGGTTGATGAGCGCGTAGATGATGGCGATGAAGATGATGAACCCCTGCAGCACGGGGAAGTCGCGCGCCTGGATCGCGTTGGCCATGAACGAGCCGATTCCGGGGAAGGCGAAGACCGTCTCGGTGAGGATGGCGCCGGCCAGCAGCAGGCCGACCTGGAGGCCGACGGTCGTGATGACGGGGAGCATCGCGTTGCGCAGGATGAAGCGCTGCCGCAGGGTGCCGCTGCTGATGCCCTTCGCGCGTCCCGTGCGCACGTAGTCCGAGTTCTGCACCTCCAGCACGGATGCCCGGGTGATGCGGACGATGATCGCGAGCGGGATGGTGCCGAGGGCGATGGCCGGAAGGATGAGGTGCAGGATCGCATCCCACGCGGCATCGAACTCGCCGGTCAGGATGCCGTCGAGCACGTAGAAGCCCGTGGGGTGGGTCGCATCGATGCGCGGGTCCTGGCGTCCGTCGCTGGGCAGCCACCCGAGCTGCACGGCGAAGACGTACTTGAGCAGGAAGGCCAGGAAGAACACGGGGATCGTGATGCCGATGAGGCTGAAGACGATCGCCGCGTGGTCGCTCAGCTTGCCGTGGTGTCGCGCCGCCCAGTAGCCGAGCGGGATGCCGATGCCGACCGCGATGATGAGCGCCGCGATCGACAGCTCGACCGTGGCCGGGAACCGGCGCCCAGAACTCGTCGAGCACCGCACGGGAGGTCTCGATCGAGGTTCCGAAGTCACCGGTGGCCAGACGCCCGAGCCAGACGAAGTACTGCTCGAGGATCGGACGGTTGAAGCCGTAGAGCTCGTTGATCCGCTCGACGGCCTCGGGGGTCGCACGCTCGCCGAGGAGGGCGACAGCCGGTCCGCCGGGCAGCGAGCGCACCCAGACGAAGAGCAGGATGCTGAGGCCGACGAGCGTGGGGATGAGCAGCAGGAGCCGGTTGCCGATGGTGCGCAGCACGTGGGAAGTCTCCGGGTCGGATCGACGCGCGGTGCGGAGGAGGGAAATCCCTCCTCCGCACCGCGCCGGACGGGCGCGCGGCCGTTACTCGGTGAGGACGATGTCGGTGAAGACCTCGTCGTTGACCGGGCTGGCCGGGTAGCTCTCCACACGGGGCGCGAACGCCAGCGTGGGCGCCGGGTGCGCGAGCGGCACGCCCGGGATGAACTGCGCGACCATCTCGTTGATCTCCTCGTAGAGGGCGGTTGCTCCTCGAGGTTCGGCACGCCGCGGGCCTCCTGCAGGGCCGCGAACAGCTCCGGGTTGTCGAAGCCCCACTCCGAGGACTGCCCGCCGAAGAAGACGCCCACGAAGTTGTCCGTGTCGTTGTAGTCACCGGTCCACCCGAGAAGGTGGATGCCGTGGTCCGACGATCCCGTGATCTTGTCGAGGTAGTCGGGGCTCCACGCGTCGGTGACCGGGTTGGTGACCACGCCCACCTCCGACAGCTGCGACGAGAGCACCGTGAAGATCTGCTCGGGGTCCGGCATGTACGGACGCGAGACGTTCACCGGGTAGTTGAAGTCGAGCGTGAGCGGGTTGGCCTCGTCGTAGCCCGCCTCGGCCAGCAGCGCGCGTGCCTGCTCCGGGTCGTACTCGTACGTCGTCACGTCGGCGTTCCAGCCGTTGACGGTGTCGGGCATGAACTGCGTCGCCTTCTCGGTGCCCTCCGGGAGCACCTGCGAGATGAGCGCGTCCTTGTCGATCGCGTACGAGAGCGCCTCGCGCACCTTCGGGTCCTGCAGCTCCGGGACGGCCTGGTTGAACGCGAGGTAGAGGATCGTGAACGGCGGACGCGACACCATCGTGAAGCCGTCCTCCTCCAGCGCGGCCGCATCGGCGGGTCCGACGAGGTCGTAGCCGTCGATCGAGCCGGACTCGAGCGCCTGGCGGCGCGCGGTGGGGTCGTCGATGGTGCGGAAGATGATCTCGTCGATCTGACCCGCCTCGCCCCAGTAGTCCTCGTAGGCCGTCAGGGTCACGCTCTCACCCGGGGCCCACTCCTCGAACATGTAGGGCCCGGTTCCGGTGGGGTGGCCCTGGCCGTACTCCGTGAGCTCGGGCGCCTCCTCCGTGCCGCTGACGTCGTCCGCGCCGTACTCCTCGAGCGCCGTGGGGCTCTGCATCGAGAAGGCGGGCAGCGACAGCGCCGGGATGAAGCCGGCGAAGGGCTGGTTGAGCTCGATCGTCACCGAGTAGTCGCCGTCGGGGGTGCACGACTTGTACACGGCGGTGTCGGGCGTCTCGACGTACCCGCGGAAGAGCTTGCCGTAGTAGTACGACAGCGACTCGGTCGCCGCGAGGCCGGTCCAGTTGTACCAGCGATCGAAGTTGGCGCAGACGGCCTCGGCGTTGAACGGGGTGCCGTCGTGGAAGGTGACGTCCTGCTTCAGCTCGAACGTGTGGGACATGCCGTCCTCGGACGATTCCCACGACTCGGCCAGCAGCGGCGCGGGGTCGGCCGTGCCCGGCTCGGTGCCGACGAGGCCCTCGAAGATCTGCCGGGAGACGCGGAACGTCTCGCCGTCCTGGGCGAAGGCGGGATCGAGGTTCGCCGGGTCCGACGAGGCACCGAAGACGAACGTGCCGTCGACGTCGCCGCCGCTCTCGGTCGCGTCGCCGCCGCCGCCGCGCTCGCTGGCGCAGGCGGTGAGGACGACCGCACCGACGGCGATCGCTGCGGCGCCGGTGAGCCAGCGCCTTCTGGCGGTGTGGAGCATGTGCTGTGCACCTTCCATGTCGTGTGGGCTCCGCTGCACGTCGACGTGGCGCAGAGGTGCGCGCAGCCCTCATCGGGGTGTGATGCTCCGACGCTACCCGCGCGCAAGCCGTTCGTCGGTTACGCCTGTATCTCGATTCGGTTTCGGTGCCCGACGATGCCCCGTCCTCAGCGATCTGCGAACGCCCGCGGCGTGTCCGTGGGCACAAGTGTCAAACCGGCCGGTCCGCCGCGGGCAGTGCGGCTAGCGTGGTGTCCATGGCACGCGTCAGGGACGAGCCCGCCCCGCCGACCGTCCGCCTCTCGGACGGCACGACGGCGAGGATCGTGCGCTCGGCGTTCGCGGGCGGCTGGGAGCTCGACGTCGACGGCACGCCGCAGTCCCACGTCGACCTCGACGATCCCACGCACCTGCACTTCGAGTACGTCGCGCGCATGGGCGCCGTGATCGACAGGCTCCGGATGCCGGGACAGCCGCTCACCGCGATCCACCTGGGCGCCGGCGCGCTGACAATCCCGCGGTACATCGAGGCGACGCGGCCCGGCTCCCGTCAGCAGGTCGTCGAGCTCGAACCGGCCCTGTGGGACCTGGTGCGCGAGAACCTGCCGCTCCCCCGCGGCGGATCGGTCCGGGTCCGGATCGGCGACGCGCGCCAGATCCTCGCCCGCCTGCCGTCGGGACTCGTCGGCGCGGCGGACCTGGTCGTGTCGGACGTCTACTCGGGCGCGCAGACGCCCGCCCACCTGACCACGGTCGAGTTCTTCGCCGAGGCCGCGCGGTTCCTCGCCCCCGACGGCGTGCTGCTGGTCAATGTCGCCGACGGCGCCGGCCTCGCCTTCGCCCGCCGCGAGGTCGCCACGGTGCGGGCGGTGCTGGAGCACGTCATCGTGCTCGCCGAGGTGCAGACGCTCAAGGGCCGGCGCTTCGGGAACCTCGTCATCGCCGCCTCGCGCGCGCCGCTGCCGACCCAGTGGCTCCCCCGCTTGATGGCGGCCGGACCCCACCCGGCGAAGGTGGCCGAGGGCCGTGAGCTCGACGACTTCGTGCGCGGTGCGCGGGTGGCCACCGACGCCGACGCGACGCCGTCGCCCAAGCCCTCGGCATCCGTCTTCACCCGCTGACTCCCGCGACCCGGCGTGGCACGACGGCGACCCGCGGGTCGGCGGGCACACTGGATGGAGCCATCGGCGGGGCGAAGGGAGTCAAGACGTGAGCTACATCCGCGGGTACGATCCCGACACCCTCCGCGAGCAGGTGGACGCGCGGCAGTGCAAGGAGCGCCTCGAGGAGATCGGCGAGCAGCGAAGCCTCCCGGCCCTGCTCGAGCGGGTGTGGCTGCTGAAGGTGCTGGACCGCCTCGACGACGCGCTGGTCATCTCGGAGCAGTCGGTGCGCGTGGCCCGCATGGCCGGCACCCGCAAGGACCTGCTGCGGGCTCGCATCCTGCACGCGACCGTGATGCAGGCGCGCGGGTCGTACGCCGCCGCCGACCAGGAGCTGACCACGTGCGCCGAAGAGGCGGAGGGGCAGGGCTGGGCCGGCATCGCCGCCTTCGCGCTGCAGCACCGCGGCAAGGTCAATTACGACGCGGGCGACTTCGACACCGCCCGCAAGGACTTCAAGCGCGCACTCTTCCTGCGCCAGGAGTCGGGCGCGACCGAGGATCAGCTCGAGTCGACCCTTCTCGCGATCGATGCCGCGGATCGGCGCCGGGCCGCGGCATCCGTCGCCAGCTGAGCCGGAGGCTGCGAACGTGAGTGTCGGAGATCCGTTCTAGTCTCGCGCCATGTCGGAACTGCATCGCGTGCGGCACTGGGCAGAGGCCCTGATCGCCGCCCACCTCGACCCGTCCTGGTCCTTCGCATTCGACAACGCCAAGCGCCGGGCCGGGCTCTGCGACTACTCGCGCAAGCGCATCAGCGTCTCGCGCTACCTCGCGGCGCGGTACGACGACGACACGAACCATCAGACGCTGCTGCATGAGGTCGCACACGCGCTGGCGGGCCCGCGAGCCGGGCACGGCCCGCGCTGGAGGGCGGTCGCGCGCGAGCTGGGCTACGTCGGGGGCACCACGCACGACGGCGAGACCGCGGTCGAGCTCGCGCCCTGGATCGGCGTGTGCCCCGCGGGGCACCTCGCCTACCGGCACCGCAAGGCGACGCGGCAGACGTCGTGCGCGAAGTGCGCCCGGGTGTTCGACGAGCGGTTCCTGATCACCTGGACCCGCCGCGAGATCACGCGTGCCACGCGGCTCGCCGCGATGACGCCGCGGGATCAGTAGGCGACGAAGCGGCCTTCGCGCAGAACCGGCACGACGGATGCCGCGTCCACCGCCGCTGCCGTCAGCACCTCGTCGCGCGACGCGGCCTCGTCGTGGTCCGGCCGCTGGAGCAGCTCCTGCCCCGAGGCGCTCGCGGTGAGGAGGTGGCGCAGTGCGTGCCGCAGCCCGCGGAAGGCTTCGCACGCGGCTGCCGCCTCCGGCGACGTGTGGTCGGCGCCGAGCCCGCCGAGCGCGTCGATCACGGCTCCCGCGCCCAGCTGGTCCTCGACGGCGAATCGCAGCGGGGCACCCGGCTGCCGGGCGGCGAGCTCGCCGGCGGCGATCACCGCGATGCTCGTGCGCTGCGCGCGGCGGTGCTGCAGGTCGAGCACGGCGCCGGCGACCGCCCGCGCGTTGCGCAGGCATCCGAGCAGCACCGTCGCGCCGGACGCGGCGGCCGCCGCGGCGACCGCGGCGCCGTTGAGCGACACCGCGTGCGCGGCGGCGTCGAGAGCCGGGTGTACACCGCGGGCGACGGCATCGGTCACCGTCGTGGAGTAGCGCAGCACGTCGACCACGACGACGACGTCGGCCGGGGCGAGCCGGCGGAGTCCGTCGACGCCCCAGTCGTGGCGGACCTGGTAGCGCTGCTGGTCGAAGGGGCTCTCGGGCATCCGCCCAGCCTAGGCGGCGTGCGGGCCGGCGACTCCCTGCGGGTGCGACACTGGAGCGCATGCGCATCCTGCTGAAGTTCGTGATCGACTGCGACCCCGACGCGGCATGGCGGGCGCTGCACTCGCCGCGCGCGGTGGGCGAGCTGTACGGTCCGCTGCTCGGCCTCGAGCCGCTCGTGCCGAGCGGGCTGCCGACGTCGTGGTCGCCGGGCGACGACGTGCCCGTGCAGCTGTCGGCCTTCGGAGCGGTGCCCGTGGGTCGCCAGCTGATCCACGCGAGCGAGCGGTACGTCGACGAGGAGGGCGGCGGCGTGCGGATCTTCCGCGACAGCGGCATCCCGCTGACCGGCCCGCTGGCGAGCCTGGACGTCTGGGATCACCAGATGGCCGTCGCCCCCGCGCCCGGGCAGCCGGGAAGGACGCTGTGGCGGGACCGGCTGGTGATCGGCGGGCCGACGGCGGCGCTGCTGTGGCCGGTGCTGTGGGCGACGTGGCAGTGGCGCGCAGCGCGCATCCGGGCTCTTGCCCCGACGTGGGCCCACGACCCCGAGACGGCGCGCGAGGACGTCGAGGCGGCGGGCCCGGCCGGGCCGGCGGCATCCGTCCCCGACGTCACTCCTGGGGGATGACGGTCAGCACGCGCGCGACGTACTCGAGGAACTTCCGCATGAACATGCGGAGGAACTCGTCCGTCTCGGAGTCCGTGACCCGCCCGTCATCCTCGATGAGGCCCGGCGTGACCTGGATGTAGGCCTCGGGCGACGTCATCTGCCGCGCGTTGAGGTAGCTGAGCGTGCTGCGCAGCGTCTGCTGGCCGACGGCCGTGCCGATCTTGCCGGGCGACGCGCCGATCACGCCGGTGGGCTTGTCCTCCCAGGCGTTCTGGCCGTAGGGCCGGCTGCCCCAGTCGATCGCGTTCTTGAGCGGTCCGGGGATGGAGCGGTTGTACTCGGGCGTCACGAACAGCACGGCGTCGGCGGAATCGACCGCCGCCTTGAAGTCGAGCGCCACCTGCGGATAGTCGCCGTCGAGGTCGCGGTTGTACAGCGGGAGGTCGGCGTAGCCGATCTCGAAGAACTCCAGCTCCTGCGGCGCGAGCCGCTGCAGCGCGTCGGCGAGGCGCCGGTTGACGGACTCTTGCGACAGGCTGCCGATGATGACGCCGACGCGGTAGGGCGGTTCGTGCTCAACGATGTCGATCTTCATGCCCTCAGCCTGCCTTCCCGCCGAGCCGCCCACAGCCCCCTTGACGGACCACCCCGCCGCCGTCCCCTGCCCGAGGTCGGCCGCAGGCGGCGGTCGAGGATGCCGCGGCGCGAAGCCTGCGCCGCGGCATCCGTTCCGGTGCCCTCTACTCCGCGAGCGCCTCCACGGCGGCGACCCGCGTCGCGAGCCGCGTCGGCACCACCGCGGCGACGAGGGTGAGCACGGCGGTGGCGGCCACGATGATCGCCACGGGGAGCCACGGCACGGCCGGGGCGACCAGCGTCGGCGCCGAGAACGACGGCGGCATAGGCACCGAGCCGAGCAGCGACTGCGCCCCCGCCCACCCGTAGGCGATGCCGAGCGCCAGCCCGGTCACGGTGGCCGCGACGGTGATGTGCGTGGCCTCGAGCAGGACCATCCGCCGCACCTGCCCGGCCGAGACGCCGAGCGCCCGCAGCAGCCCGAGTTCGCGGCGGCGCTGCACGACGCCGATCGTGAGCAGGTTGACCAGCCCGACCGCCGCGATCACGGCCGAGACGGCGACGAGACCCATCATGATCCCGGCGAACGTGTCGAGAAGGGTGGTGAGCTCGGTGGGCGCCTCGCCGCCCGCCGACGTCGTGAGCACGACCTTGACCGTCTCGAGGGCGACGGCGAACATCGTCACCAGCGTCACGCCCATCACCACGCCGATCGCCATGCGACTGGAGCGCTCCGGGTACCGCAGCGCGTTCTCGGCGGCGAGCCGCGCGGTCGCCGACGAGCCGAACCACCTTCCCACGAGCCGCAGCACCGGCGGCATCACCAGGGTCGCGCCCAGGGCGAGCCCGGTGAACGAGAAGATGCCGCCGAAGAACGCGACCACCACGCCCAGCGGCGTGATGAGTCCCAGCGCGATGCCGCCCGTCAGCAGCGCGGCGCCGATCGCGAACAGCGCGACGGCCGCGCCGTTGCGAGCGCCCCGGCGGACGATCGCGTCGTGGGATGCCTCGACCGAGCCGCCCAGTGCCTGCAGCGGCGTGACCGTGAGCACGCGCCGCGATCCCGCCCACGCCGCGGCCCACGTGGTGAGGGCGACGACCACCGCCGGCAGCACCAGCACCGGCTGGACGACCGCGAACTCGACGCCGCCGATGCTCAGGACAGCCACGGCGAGTGCGGTCCCCGCCCACGACACCAGCGTGCCGCCGAGGAGCCCCAGCAGCGCCCCGACGATGCCGACCACGAGCCCCTGCCGCGCCACCTCGGCGCGCTGCGAGCGGGCCGAGGCGCCGATCAGCCGCAGCAGCGCGATCCGGCGCGTGCGGCCGGCGATCACCGTGGCGAAGGTGTTCGCCGTGACGATCGCCGCGACGTACACTGCGACGCCGATGAGCAGGATGCTCATGATGGCCAGCACCACGGCCAGCGTGCCGCTGTCGCCGATGAAGGGGTCAGCGCGCAGCACCGCCGCGATGAAGCCGGTGGCGCTCAGCAGGACCGCCCCGAAGGCGCTCGAGATGGCCGCGACGAGGATGCTCGCCCCCATGCCCCGCTCGCGGAGCCACGACGACGGCCCCCCGCCGGTGCGCGTCGGTGCGGTGAAGGCGCCGGGCTGCGGCATCCGCTCTCCCGTCGTGCGCTCGGCGACGGCGCTCACGAGGCCGCCCCCGCAGCCGGCGCGGCGACGCTGAGCTCGGACGCCAGCATGTACGCCGAGATCTCCTCGGCGCTCTGACGCGGCTTGTCGGCGACGATGCGGCCGTCGCCGAGGAAGAGGACGCGGTCGGCATGCGAGGCCGCGACCGGATCGTGCGTGACCATCGCGATGGACTGGCCCTGCTCCCGGCTCGCCGCGGCGAGGAGCGCAAGCACCTCCCGGCCCGAGCGCGAATCGAGGTTGCCGGTGGGCTCGTCGGCGAAGACCAGATCGGGCGCGGTCGCCAGGGCGCGGGCGATCGCCACACGCTGCTGCTGGCCGCCCGAGAGCTGGTGCGGCCGGTGGCGCAGCCGGCTGGTGAGGCCGAGCCGCTCCACCAGCGCGTCGATGCGCGCACGCTCCAGCGCCGTCGGCCGGCGGCCGTCCAGATCGAACGGCAGCAGGATGTTGCCGAGCGCGTCGAGGGTCGGCACGAGGTTGAACGCCTGGAAGACGAAGCCGACGCGGCGGCGGCGCAGGATCGTGAGCTCGAGGTCGCTCAGGCCGGTGATGTCGGTGTCGCCGATCCACGCGCGGCCGGACGTCGGGGCGTCCAGGCCCGCCATGATGTGCATGAGCGTGGACTTGCCCGAGCCGGACGGGCCCATGATCGCGGTGAACTCGCCGCGGCGGATGCCGACGGTCACCCCGTCGAGCGCGCGGACCGTGCTCTCGCCGGCGCCGTAGGTCTTGGTCAGCTGGTGGACCCTCGCGGCGAGGCCCAGATCGGTCGAAGTCAGTTGCATGCCTTCGACGGTATGAAGCGCCGGGCGTCGCGCGCGTCGGCCGGGCGAGGCATCCGTCGTACATCCTGGGGATGATCTGGCGCTCGCCTTCGGGCAGGACTACCCTCACCACCAGCCTGGCGCCCGCTCGAAGCCCGGCCGACGAGGAGCCGACATGTCAGCCACGCCCCTGCCGCCGAGCGGCGACCTGCCCCGCGGTCCGAAGACCTGCGACGCGAGCGGCATGGTTGAGATCCACCGGATGTTCCGGCGCGGCTTCGGCGAGGCGCCCGGCCTCGTCCGGGGCGTGGCGGAGGGCGACACCGGGCACGCCGCGGCGGTCGCGACGCAGCTGGAGACGCTGTCGATCGGCCTGCACGCGCACCACGAAGGCGAGGACGAGCGGCTGTGGAGCGCCCTGGACGAGCGCGCCCCGTCGTGCGCCGCCCACGTGGAGCGCATGCGCGCTCAGCACGCCGAGATGCTCGTGCACCTGGCGGCGCTCGACCGCACCGTGCCTGCCTGGCGGCGGTCGGCAGGCTGCGCCGAGGCCGAGCCGGTGCTCGCGGCTCTGGACGGCGTCAACGCGGCGCTCGCCGTGCACCTCCCCGACGAGGAGGCGAACATCGTTCCCGTCATGGAGCACACGATCACCGAGAAGGAGGTCCAGTGGTACGCCGAGCACGGCCGCCGCTCGATCCCCAAGGGGCAGACGTGGCAGCAGCTCGGCGAGATCCTCGCGGCACAGCCCGACGGCGGCGACGAGTGGCTGCGCAAGCACATGCCCGCGCCCGGCCGGCTCGCGTGGCGGCTCATCGGCCGTCGGCGCTACGCCGCCCACCGCGCCGCGCTCGAGGGCCGCTAGACGAGGTCGTGCTCGAACGCGAACACCACCAGCTGCACGCGGTCGCGCAGGCCGAGCTTGGTGAGGATGCGGCTGATGTGGGTCTTCACCGTGGCCTCCGACAGGAACTCGCGCGCCGCGATCTCCGCGTTGGACAGCCCACGGGCGGCCAGGGCGAAGATCTCCCGCTCGCGCTCGGTGAGCTCGCCGTACGAGGGCGGGACCGGCCTCGGCGCGGCATCCGTGAATCTCTCGAAGAGCTCACGGGTCGCGGATGCCGCGATCACGTCCGATCCCGCGTGCACCGTGCGGATCGCGGCGAGCAGGAACTCGGGATCGGCGTCCTTGAGCAGGAACCCGCTGGCGCCCTGCCGGATCGCGCGGGCGGCGGCCTCGTCGAGGTCGAACGTGGTCAGCATCACGATGCGGGGCGGCTCGGGGTCGGCGAGCAGCTCGGCGGTGGCGGCGAGGCCATCCATGACGGGCATGCGGATGTCCATGAGCACGACGTCCGGCCGCGACTGGCGCACGGCCTCGACAGCCTGGCGCCCGTCGGCCGCCTCGGCCACCACCTCGAGGTCGGGCTGCGAGTCGACGAGCATCCGGATGCCGGCGCGGAACAGCGCCTGGTCATCGACGAGCGCCACGCGGATCATGCGGCCCCTCCGATCGGGATGACGGCGTGCACGACGAACGCGCCGGATTCGTCGGTCACATCCAGCCGGCCGCCGGCGAGCTGGGCGCGCTCGCGCATCCCGATGAGCCCGTGCCCGGCGCGTGAGGGCGGCCGCGCGCCCGCGGCGGTCGGATTGCGCACCTCGACCTCGACGCCGTGCGACCGCCATGCGAGCCGCACGTCGACGCCGCCCGGGGCCCCGTGGCGGAGGGCGTTGGTGAGCGCCTCCTGCAGGATGCGGTAGACGGCCAGCTGCACGGCGGCGGGCGGCTCGCCGGGAGGAGCCGGGTCGACGTCGACCCGCAGCTCGACGCCCGCGGCGCGCACCTGGGCGTAGAGTTCCTCGAGGTCCGCGATGGTCGGCTGCGGGCCGTCGCCCTGGCGATGCCGCAGCTGTCCGAGGAGCAGGCGCACGTCGGCGAGCGCCGATCGCGCGGTGTTCCCGATCGTGGCGAGCGCCTCGGTGGCCACGGCGGGGTCGGATGCCGCCGCGTAGCGTGCGCCGTCGGCCTGGGCCACCACGACCGCCAGCGAGTGCGCGACGACGTCGTGCATGTCGCGGGCGATGCGCACCCGCTCCTGCTCGGCGATGGCGTCCGCCTCGGCCCGCTGCTGCGCCGCGCGGTTCTCGCGGGCGCGCACCGCGGTGCGCACGAGGGCGCCGATCGTCCACGACAGGCCCAGCGCGAAGGCCGCCGCGACGAGCATCACGAGGGCGAGCGGAAGCGTCTGCCAGCTCAGGCTCCCGGCGTACATCGGCCCGGCCATGAGGTACACCGTGATGACGAGAGCACCTAGGAGCGCCGACCCGAAGCCCGCCCAGTACGTCAGGCGCGAACCATAGGCCGCCGTGGCGTAGAGCACGCCGAAGATCGCGAGGTCGGCGAAGCCGGGCGGCCGCGCGAGCCCCATCTGCACCAGCGCGCCCACCCATGCGATCGCGAGCGCGAGCGGCGGCGACGCCCGCCGCAGTCCCAGGGCGACACTGAAGATCGCGGCGACCACCGCACCGGCGACGGCCACGAGCGCCGGGCCGAAGCGGTTCTCCATGCCGGTCCACGTCACGAGCGAGGACTCGATCGGGAACGCGACGACGAAGAAGGCGACCGCCACGAGCACGTCGGTCGCGACCTGGTACGTCTTCAGCCGGCGGAACACCGTTTCACGTTACGGGAGAGCGGATGCCGCGGCATCCGCCGACCGCTGTATGCCGGGCACGGCGGCGTCCGTCGCGGGAGGTATCCATAAGGTCTGCCCACCCCACCATTGCGCCGCACGGGGTGAGGCTTTACTGTCGCGTCACAGGCCGAAACCGACAGGAAACGTCGGATCGACAGGATCGGGGTGCGGGGGCGCTCCGGCGATCCGACCCCCGCCGGTCCGAGCCCCAGGGACCCAGCCAAGGACGGACGGAGAACCATGACCACGGTACGTGCGGCGATATCGCAGACCACCTGGACGGGCGACAAGGAGTCGATGCTCGACAAGCACGAGGGCTTCGCCCGGGATGCCGCCGCGCAGGGCGCGCAGGTGGTGTGCTTTCAGGAGCTGTTCTACGGCCCGTACTTCGGCATCACTCAGGACAAGAAGTACTACGGCTTCGCCGAGCCCGCCGACGGGCCGATCGTGCAGCGGTTCGCCGCCCTGGCGAAGGAGCTGGGACTGGTGACCGTGCTGCCGATCTACGAAGAGGCCGAGACCGGGGTCTACTACAACACCGCCGTGCTCGTCGACGCCGACGGCACCATCCTCGGCAAGTACCGCAAGCACCACCTGCCGCACCTCGACCGGTTCTGGGAGAAGTTCTACTTCCGCCCCGGCAACCTCGGCTACCCGGTGTTCGAGACCGCGGTCGGCCGGATCGGCATGTACATCTGCTACGACCGCCACTTCCCGGAGGGGTGGCGCGAGCTCGGACTCAACGACGCCCACATCGTGTTCAACCCCAACGCCACCAAGCCCGGGCTCTCGAACCGGCTGTGGGAGGTCGAAGGCCCGGCGGCGGCCGTCGCCAACGGGTACTTCGTGCTGCAGCCCAACCGGGTCGGGCGAGAGGACAACGAGTACGGCGACCTCGCGGTCGACTTCTACGGCACCAGCCAGGTGATCGACCCGCGCGGCAACTTCGTCGGCGAGCGCGGGTCGGGCACCGAGGAGGAGCTGCTGGTGCGCGATCTCGACCTGGACATGGTGCGCGAGATGCGCGACGACTGGCAGTTCTACCGCGACCGCCGGCCCGACTCGTACACGAAGATCGCGAAGCCGTGAGGCGGGGACGGATGCCGAGCCCGGGGGTTCCGGCCGAACCCGGGGGCGACGCCATCGGTCTCGGCCGGAATCCCCTGGTTCGCGGGTCGAGGACGACCCAGATCGGAGAGAGCACGACATGACGACGACACTCATCAAGGGCGGGACGGTCGTCTCGGCGACCGGCCGTGGCGAAGCCGACGTGCTCATCGACGGCGAGACCATCGCGGCCGTGCTGGCGCCAGGCTCGCAGCTGCTGGGGACGGATGTCGCGGCATCCGTCGACACCGTCATCGACGCGACCGGCAAGTACGTGATCCCGGGCGGCATCGACGCCCACACTCACATGGAGCTGCCGTTCGGCGGCACGAGCGCGTCGGACACGTTCGAGACCGGCACCCGCGCCGCGGCGTGGGGCGGCACGACGTCGATCATCGACTTCGCCGTGCAGCGGTACGGCGAGCGCGTGCAGGACGGCCTGGCCGCGTGGCACGAGAAGGCCGCGGGCAACTGCGCGATCGACTACGGGTTCCACCAGATCATCGGCGGCGTCGACGACGACTCGCTCGCCGCGATGCGCGGCCTCGTCGACGAGGGCGTGTCGAGCTTCAAGCTCTTCATGGCCTACCCGGGCGTCTTCTACTCCGACGACGCCCAGGTGCTGAAGGCCATGCAGGTGTCGCAGGAGACGGGTCTGCTGACGATGATGCACGCCGAGAACGGACCCGCGATCGACGTGCTGGCCGCGCAGCTGGCCGACGCCGGCAAGAAGGCGCCGTACTACCACGGCATCGCCCGCGCCTGGCAGATGGAGGAGGAGGCCACGCACCGCGCGATCATGCTGGCGAACCTCACCGGCGCCCCGCTGTACGTCGTGCACGTGTCGGCGAAGCAGGCGGTCGAGCAGCTCGCGTGGGCCCGCGATCAGGGCTGGAACGTCTTCGGCGAGACCTGCCCGCAGTACCTGTACCTGTCGCTCGAGGAGCAGCTGGGCGGGTTCAGCGAGGAGTGGGGGCAGTTCGAAGGGGCCAAGTGGGTGTGCTCGACGCCGCTGCGCAGCCGCGGCGAGGGCCACCAGCACCACATGTGGCAGGCGCTGCGCACGAACGACATCCAGATGGTGTCCACCGACCACTGCCCGTTCTGCATGAAGGGGCAGAAGGAGCTGGGCCTGGACGACTTCCGGGCGATCCCCAACGGCATCGGCTCGGTCGAGCACCGCATGGACCTCATGTACCAGGGCGTCGTCACCGGCAAGATCACGCTGGAGCGATGGGTCGAGCTGACCTCAACCACGCCCGCGCGCATGTTCGGCCTGTACGGCCGCAAGGGCGTGATCCAGCCGGGCGCCGACGGCGACATCGTGGTGTACGACCCGAACGGCCACACCTCCATCGGCATCGGCGAGGGACGCACGCATCACATGAACATGGACCATTCCGCCTGGGAGGGCTATGAGATCGACGGGCACGTCGACACGGTGATCTCGCGCGGCAAGGTCGTCGTCGACGGCGGCGAGTATCTCGGCGCCAAGGGCGACGGCCGGTTCCTCAAGCGCGGTCTGTCGCAGTACCTGATCTGAGGGAGCGGGCAAATGGATTTCGGTGTCGTCCTCCAGACCAACCCGCCGGCGGCGCGCACGGTGCAGCTCGCGAAGCTCGCCGAGGCGCACGGGTTCAGCCACGTGTGGACCTTCGACTCGCATCTGCTGTGGCAGGAGCCCTACGTCATCCACTCGGCGATCCTCGCCGAGACCCGGCGGGTCACCGTCGGCCCGTTCGTGACGAACCCCGCCACCCGGGACTGGACGGTCACGGCATCCGTCTTCGCGACGCTCAACGAGATGTACGGCAACCGCACGATCTGCGGAATCGGCCGGGGCGACTCCGCGGTGCGGGTCACCAACGGCAAGCCGACGACGATGGCCGAGCTGCGCGAATCGATCCACGTCATCCGCGAGCTCGCCAACTCGCGGCCCGTCGAATACCGGGGAGCCACCCTGCAGTTCCCGTGGAGCCGGGGCTCGCAGCTGGACGTGTGGGTCGCGGCGTACGGCCCGATGGCGCTCAAGGTCGCCGGCGAGGTCGGCGACGGCTTCATCCTGCAGCTCGCGGACGTCGACATCGCCGCGTGGATGATCAGGACGGTGAAGGATGCCGCGGCCGCCGCCGGCCGCGACCCCGACGAACTCGCCTTCTGCGTCGCCGCGCCGATGTACATCGGCGACGACCGCACGCACATGCTCGATCAGTCCCGGTGGTTCGGGGGCATGGTGGGCAACCACGTCGCCGACATCGTCGCGAAGTACGGCCACCACGGGGCGATCCCCGATGCGCTCGCGGACTACATCGAGGGGCGCAAGGGGTACGACTACAACACGCACGGCAAGGCCGACAACGACCACGTCGACTTCGTGCCCGACGAGATCGTGGAGCGCTTCTGCATCCTCGGCCCGGCGTCCGAGCACATCGCCAAGCTCGAGCAGCTGCGCGCGCTCGGCGTGACCCAGTTCGCCGGCTACCTGCAGCACGACAACAAGGAGGAGACCCTCCGCGTCTACGGCGAGACGGTGATCCCGGCGCTCCAGGCCCACGTGACGGCCAAGTCGTGAAGCAGCTCCGGTCATGAGGCCCGTCGACTGGTCGCGCCGGCGGCAGGGCGAGCTCCGCGGCTGGATCGCCGCCGGCTGGGGTGCGCTGGGCGTGCTGGCGGTCGTGCTGCTGTGGGAGCTGTACAAGTTCGCAGGGCCTGCCGAAGGCGTCACCGTGGGCGCCGTCGCCGGCGAGTCCGGATCCGGCGTCATGATCCTGCCGCGCACGCACGACCGGGCGATGCCGCACGTGTGGGACATGCTGGCGCGCCTCTTCGCCCCCACGAGCGGCGGCGACACCCCGCCGCTGTGGGTGTCGGTCGCCGGCGCCGCGCTGGTGACCCTGGGCATCGCGGCGGTGGGCTGGCTGATCGGCGTCGCCGTCGGCGCCGTGCTCGGCCTGGTGATGCAGCGCTGGCGGCTGCTGGAGTGGGGGCTCCTCCCCTGGATCGTGGTGAGCCAGATCGTCCCGCTCATCGCCTTCGCCCCCGTGGTGAACGCGATCGGCAACCAGATCGACCGCGGCGGCGGCACGTGGCCGCAGTGGCTGTCGGTGGCGGTGATCGCGTCGTACCTGGCGTTCTTCCCGGTGGCCGTCGGCGTGCTGCGAGGGCTCGCCTCACCCGACCGCATCCACCTCGATCTCATGAACAGCTACGCGGCGGGCTACTGGTCGACGCTCTTCCGGCTGCGGCTGCCGGCCGCCGTCCCGCACCTCCTCCCCGCGCTGCGGCTCGCCGCCGCGAACGCCGTGCTTGGCGCCGTCGTGGCGGAGGTGTCCATCGGCATGCGCGGCGGCATCGGCCGCATGCTCATCCAGCTCGCCGGTCAGGCCTCGTCCGACCCCGCCGCGCCGTGGGGGCCGACGTTCGGGTCGATCGCCCTCGGCCTCATCGCCGCCGGCTCCGTCGCCCTCATCGGCCTGGGACTGGCGAACTACCGCAGAGGAGAGGCCACCGCATGACGCGACCGGCTGCCGCGCTCGGACACGACCTGGGATCGGACGCGACGTGGGCCGTCCACGCCGCCGGCGTCGGGAAGGTGTTCCCGACCCGAACCGGCGAGGTCGTCGCGCTGACGGACGTCGACCTCGAGGTCGCCGGGGGCGAGTTCGTGTCGCTCATCGGCCCGTCGGGCTGCGGCAAGTCGACACTGCTCCGCCTGATCGCCGACCTCGACCAGGCCACGACCGGCACGCTCGAGATCTTCGGCAAGCCCGCCAAGCGCGCTCGGATCGACCAGGACTACGGCATCGCGTTCCAGCAGGCGGGACTGCTGCCGTGGCGCACGGTCGGCGCCAACATCGGGCTGCCGCTGGAGCTCCACGGCGCCGGCAAGGCCGAACGCGGCGACCGGGTGGCCGAGCTCGCCGAGCTCGTGGGGCTGTCCGACTTCGTCGACCGCTATCCCGATCAGCTGTCCGGCGGCATGCAGCAGCGTGTGGCGATCGCCCGCGCCCTCGCCGCCCGCCCGAAGCTCCTCCTCATGGACGAGCCGTTCGGCGCGCTGGACGAGATGACGCGCGAGCGCCTGCAGTCCGAGCTGACGCGCATCGCCGCCGAGACGTCCGCCGCCGTGGTGTTCGTCACGCACTCCATCCCCGAGGCGGTGTTCCTCTCCGACCGCGTCGTCGTCATGAGCCCGCGGCCGGGGCGCATCACCGATGTCATCCCGACCTCCCTCGGCGACGTGCGCGACGAAGCCCTGCGCGAGTCGGCCGAGTTCTTCGACCGCGTGACCGCCGTGCGCGAGGCCCTCCACGGCGCGCCGGTCACCAGGGCAGGCGAATCATGACGGATGCCGCGGCCGGCACGATCCTCGAGACGCCGACGAAGCGCGGCCGCTCGTCGCGCCCCGCGCCGGGCGAGGGCGACCTGCCCGGATGGCTGCGCTGGGTCGCACCGGTCGTCGTCGGCGTCCTCATCCTCGTGGTCTGGACGCTCTGGGTCGACGTCATCGGCACCGCCCCGCGCATGCTCCCGAGCCCCGTGGCGATCGTCGAGGAGTTCGTGCGCCGCTTCCCGATCATCCTCGACGACATGAGGATCACCGCCACGAACGCCCTCATCGGCCTGGTGGTCGGCTCGCTCCTCGCGCTCCTCTTCGCGGGGCTGGCCGCCGCGGCGAAGCCGATCGACGGCATGCTCGCGCCGCTGGTGTCGGCGCTCGCGGTCATCCCGATCGTCGCGATCACGCCGATCCTGAACACCATGTTCGGTGCATCCAGCCAGTTCGGACGCCAGGCGGTGGCGACCATCGCGGCCTTCATCCCCGTCTTCGTCAACGTGCTGCGCGGCCTCCGCCAGACGCGTCCGGTTCACCGCGACCTGCTGCGCGCGTCGGCCGCATCGGGGTGGCAGACCTTCCGGGTGCTGACGCTGCCGACCGCCCTCCCCTACCTCATGACCGGCCTGCGCATCGCCAGCTCGCTGGCGGTGATCGCGGCGCTCGTGGCCGAGTACTTCGGCGGTCCCGCCGACGGCATCGGCACGGCCATCGCGACGTACGCGAAGTCCGGGCGGGCGGCGCTGGCGTGGGCCTACGTGCTCGGCGGCATCATCATCGGCCTCGTGTTCTTCCTCGTGACCTCGCTCCTGGAGCGCCTGGCGACGAGGCGGTCGCCGGGATAGCCCGCCGGCGAGCACGTGCAGCACCACACGAAAGGAACGCCATGACACACAGCATCAGACGCGGCCTGGCCGCAGCATCCGCCGTCACCGTCGCAGCGCTCGCACTCGCGGCCTGTTCCGGATCGGGCGGCACCGACGACGGCGGAGGAGGCGGAGACGAGGACTTCGAGCCGCTCACCTCGATCAAGCTGCAGCTCCAGTGGCTGCCGCAGGCCCAGTTCGCGGGCTACTACGTGGCCCAGGAGCAGGGCTACTTCGAGGAGGAGGGTTTCGACGAGGTCGAGATCATCCCCTCCGGCGGCGACATCGTGCCGCAGGACGCGCTGGTCGCGGGCGACGTCGACTTCGCGATCGCGTGGGTTCCCAAAGTGCTCGGCACGCTCGAGGCCACGGGTGTCGAGCTGACCGACATCGCCCAGGTGTTCCAGAAGTCGGGCACCCTGCAGGTGTCGTGGAAGGGCGACGGCATCACCGAGGTCGCCGACTTCGAGGGCAAGCGCATCGGCTCGTGGGGCTTCGGCAACGAGTGGGAGATCTTCGCGGCGATGGCCGCCGAGGACCTCGACTCGACGACGGTGTCGATCACGACGCAGGACTTCTCGATGAACGCGCTGCTGGACCGCGACGTCGACGCCGCGCAGGCGATGACGTACAACGAGTGGGCGCAGATCCTCGAGGTCGTGAACCCCGAGACCGGGGAGCTGTACCAGCCGGAGGACTTCGACGTCATCTCGTACGAGGAGACCGAGGGGGCCATGCTGCAGGACGCCATCTGGGCCGACACGCAGCGTCTCGAGGACGACCCGGCGTACGCCGACGCGGCGGTGCGGTTCCTCAAGGCCGTCACCAAGGGCTGGATCTTCGCCCGCGACAACCCCGAGGAGGCGGCGTCGATCGTCTACGACATCGCCTCGAACGCGGAGGCGGCGTTCCCGGTGGGTCCGGTGCACCAGCAGTGGATGATGAACGAGGTCAACAAGCTCATCTGGACCGGCGCCGACTTCGGGCTCGTCGACCAGGCGGCGTGGGACAAGACGGTGGCCGGCGCACTGTCGGCCAAGAACCAGGACGACCTCGAGCTCATCACCACCGAGCCGACCGAGTCGGCGTACTCGAACGAGTACATCGAGCAGGCGCTGGCCGAGCTCGAGGAGGAGGGCGTCGAGGTCGGCGGCGAGTACACGCCGATCGAGGTGACGCTCACCGAGGGCGGCCAGTAGCGCACCCCGCGGGCGCGCCGGGCTCGGACAACGAGTCCCGGCGCGCCCGACGTCCGCGCACTCTGTCGCACCGTGCACCCTTGACCCACCGCCGAAGACAAGGGAACGTGGCGGCATGACCGAAGACCTCGACGCCCTGGCGAAGGAGCTCGACCGCGAGCACGTGTTCCACTCCTGGTCCGCGCAGGCAGGCCTGGACCTCCCCGTCATCGCCGGCGGCGAGGGCACGGTGGTGTGGGACCACGCCGGCAATCGCATGCTCGACTTCTCGAGCCAGCTGGTCAACGTCAACATCGGCCACCAGCATCCGGCCGTCGTCGCCGCCATCCGTGAGCAGGCCGAGCGGCTCGCCACCATCGGCCCCGCCACCGCCAACCTCCAGCGCGGGCAGGCGGCGCAGCGCATCCTCGACAAGGCGCCGGAGGGTTTCGCGAAGGTCTTCTTCACCAACGGCGGCGCCGATGCGATCGAGAACGCCATCCGCATGGCCCGCCTGCACACCGGGCGCGACACGGTCCTGTCGACCTACCGCTCGTACCACGGCAACACCGGAGCGGCGATCGTCGCGACCGGCGACTGGCGACGGATGCCGAACCAGTACGCCCGCGGACACGTGCACTTCTTCGGCCCGTTCCTCTATCGCAGCGAGTTCTGGGCGACCACGCCCGAGGAGGAGTGCGAGCGCGCCCTGCATCACCTCGAGCGCGTCATCCAGTCCGAGGGGCCGTCGACGATCGCCGCCCTGCTGCTGGAGTCGGTGCCCGGCACCGCCGGCATCATGATCCCCCCACCCGGCTACCTCGCCGGCGTGCGGGAGCTGGCCGACCGGTACGGGATCGTGCTGATCCTCGACGAGGTCATGGCCGGCTTCGGCCGCACGGGGCGCTGGTTCGCCTTCCAGGGCCACGACGTCGTCCCCGACCTCATCACCTTCGCCAAGGGCGTGAACTCGGGGTACGTGCCCGTCGGCGGCGTCATCATCTCGCCCGAGATCTCGGCGACGTTCGACGAGCGGGTCTTCCCCGGCGGGCTCACCTATTCGGGGCATCCGCTGGCCGCCGCGTCCATCGTCGCCGCGATCGACGCCATGGAGTCGGAGGGCATCGTCGCCAACGCCCGCCGCGTCGGCGAGGAGGCGATCGGCCCGGGCCTGCGCGACCTCGCGGAGAGGCATCCGCTCATCGGCGAGGTCCGCGGCGAAGGCGTCTTCTGGGCGCTCGACCTCGTGGTGGACCAGGACACGCGCCAGCCGGTCGGCGCGGACGTCATCGGCAAACTCAAGAAGGAGCTGACGTCGCGGGGGCTGCTGCCCTTCGCGGCGGAGAACCGCATCCACGTCGTGCCGCCCTGCGTGGTCACCGACGCGGAGGTGCGGGAAGCCATGTCGATCTACGATGAAGCACTGACGAGCGTCGAAGGCGACCTCTTCTGACGCGTGCACTGCGCCGGGGCCGGCCGACCGGGACGGCCTGCGGCGCTTCCGAAGGAGGAACACGACAATGACGGACACGATGGAGCGCACCGACGCGGTGGGCGCCGACACGACGGTCCTCGAGCACTGGGTGAACGGCAAGCCGTGGGCGGGGGCATCCGACCGCACCGGCTCGGTGTACAACCCCGCGCTCGGCACGGTCCAGAAGCAGGTGCGGTTCGCGACGCGCGACGACGTCGGAGAAGTGGTGGATGCCGCCTCCGCAGCGTGGGCGCAGTGGCGCGACGCCTCGATCGCCAAGCGTCAGGCGGTGATGTTCGCGTTCCGCGAGCTGCTGAACGCGCGCAAGGAGGAGCTCGCGGAGATCCTCACCTCGGAGCACGGCAAGGTGCTCGCCGACGCGCGGGGCGAGATCGCCCGCGGCATGGAGGTCGTCGAGTTCGCGTGCGGCGTCGGGCACCTCACGAAGGGCGCGTACTCCGAGAACGTCTCGACCGACATCGACGTCTACACGCTCCGACAGCCGCTGGGCGTGGTGGGCATCATCAGCCCCTTCAACTTCCCGGCGATGGTGCCGCTGTGGTTCTTCTCGATCGCGCTGGCCGCGGGGAACGCCGTGGTGCTGAAGCCGTCCGAGAAGGATCCGTCGGCCGCGAACTGGCTCGCCTCGCTCCTGACCGAGGCGGGGCTGCCGGACGGCGTCTTCAACGTCGTGCACGGCGACAAGGAGGCCGTCGACGCGCTGCTCGAGCACCCCGACGTGCGGGCGATCTCATTCGTGGGCTCGACGCCGATCGCGAAGTATGTGTACGAGACGGCGACCTCGCACGGCAAGCGGGTCCAGGCGCTGGGCGGCGCGAAGAACCACATGCTGGTGCTGCCGGACGCCGACCTCGACCTCGCCGCCGACGCCGCCGTGAACGCGGGCTTCGGCTCGGCCGGCGAGCGCTGCATGGCGATCTCGGTCGTGCTGGCCGTCGACACCGTCGCCGACGAGTTCGTATCGAAGGTGGCCGAGCGCATGAAGTCGCTCAAGACCGGCGACGGCACCCGCGGCTGCGACATGGGCCCGCTCATCACCGGGCAGCACCGCGACAAGGTGACCTCGTACATCGACGTCGCCGGCAGCGACGGCGCCTCGGTCGTGGTCGACGGACGCGACGTCGAGATCGACGGAGACGAGAACGGCTTCTGGCTCGGACCGACCCTCATCGACAACGTGCCGACCTCGTCGACGGTGTACACCGACGAGATCTTCGGACCCGTGCTGTCGGTCGTGCGCGTCGAGGGCTACGAAGAGGGCCTGCAGATCATCAACGCCAGCCGCTACGGCAACGGCACGGCGATCTTCACCAACGACGGCGGTGCCGCGCGGCGCTTCCAGCGTGAGGCGACCGTCGGCATGATCGGCATCAACGTGCCGATCCCGGTGCCGGTGGCGTATCACTCCTTCGGCGGCTGGAAGGCATCGCTGTTCGGCGACGCGAAGGCGTACGGGCCGCACGGCTTCGAGTTCTTCACCGCCGAGAAGGCCGTCACCTCGCGGTGGCTCGACCCGTCGCACGGCGGGATCAACCTGGGCTTCCCGCAGCACGACTGAGCGACAGCGGATGCCGCGGCCACCATCGGCCGCGGCATCCGCAGTCTCTCCCTCCTCTCTCGTTGCGACTCGCCAAGACACGCCGCCTCGCGAATTCCGCTCCGGCGTGTTGTGGCGAGTCACGTGTCCGCGCCGGGGCAGGTCGCCCGAGCGCGCGGGTCGGGCCGGGGCGGGGCCGGGCGGGCGCGTGCGGGCCGGGGCGGGTGCCACAAGCGCGTGCGTCCGCTGAGTCGCCAAGACACGCCGCTTCGCGAATTCCGCTCCGGCGTGTCTTGGCGAGTCGCGTGTCCGCGCCGGGGCAGGTCGCCCGAGCGCGCGGGTCGGGGCGGGGCGGGTCGCCCGAGCGCGCCGGGGCGGGTACTCGGACTCGTGCGTCCGCTGAGTCGCCAAGACACGCCGCCCGGCTACTTCCGCTCCGGCGTGTTTTGGCGAGTCAGGCGGCCGGCGGCGGCGCGAACACCGTCAGCGCGCCGGGCAGCGCGACGCAGCGCAGGCGGAAGCCGCCGGCCGCGCGCTCCTCGAGTTCGCCGTCGTGGACGAAGACGGACGGATGCCCCGCCTCGGGGCGCACCCGAAGGTCCAGCTCGCGCACCACGAGGCGCTCCACGTCCTCGTCGCGGGGGAACAGGCGCACGGCGCGCAGCACCGCCGCGGTGCGCTTGCCGAAGGCCAGGGAGGCGAGCGCGCGCACCTTCGATCCGCGCGCGTGGTGGACGCGCACGTCGAGGACTCCCGTCTCGGCCTCCTGACGCTGCATCGTGGCGACGCGCTCGGGGTCGTTGCGGCCGACGCTGACGAACACCGACCACACCCGCGCGCGTCGGCCCTCGCTGACGATCGTGAGCGGCTCGGCGCGCCGGAGCGCCGCCGCCGTGGCGACGACGCCGCCGATCCACTTGCCCAGGCTCGTGCGGCGCTCCCTCTCCCCGATGAGCTCGGGGTAGGCGCCGACCGACACGACGTTGAGCACGGTCACCGGCTCGTCGTCGTCCGCCGTCGCCTCGGCGACGCCCACCGCGACGGTCGAACCCGCCTGGTACGCGTCGATGGCGGCCTCGACGCTGTCGACGCCGAGCGCGCGCACGAAGTGGTTGAACGTCCCACCGGGCATCGCGAGCAGCGGGCGTCCGTGGCGCCGGGCGAGATGCGCCATGCGCGACACCGAGCCGTCGCCGCCGTAGATCCCCAGCACGTCGGGCGCGGCATCCGACTCCATTGCGGCATCGACGACATCGGCGAGGTCCTCGCCGTCGGCGAGCTCGTGCACGACGGCCTCGGGGAGGCGCTCGGCGAACGTGCCGGCGGGGTCGGCCCGCAGGACCGCGGTTCCCGATGCGGCATTGCGCACGATGAGCACACCGCGTCCCGTGCTCGGTGGTGATGACGCGGAGTCCATGGCCCGAGGCTACCCTCCGCTTCGGCGCCCCGCGCCGGAGGGGTCACGCGGGGAGGATCGGACGGTTCTCGTAGAACGTCTGCAGCACGACCGTCGTGCGGGTGTTCACCGACGCCGCGGCGCGGATGTCGCGGATCAGCGATTCCAGGTGGCGCGGCGTCGCGACCCGCACGAGGAGGATGTAGCTGGCGTCGCCGGCGATCGAATGGCACGCCTCGATCTCGCTGAGATGCTCGAGCAGCTCCGGCGCGTTGTCGGGCTGCGCGGGGTCCAGCGGGGTGATCTCGACGAAGGCGGCGAGCGGCTTTCCGACGGCCTCGGCATCCACGAGCGCACGGTAGCCGGTGATGACGCCGCGGGTCTCGAGCTTCCGCAGCCGCGCCTGCACCGCGGACACCGAGAGCCCGACGGACGCCGACAGCTCGGCGAGCGTGGCGCGGGCGTCGTTCGAGACATCCCGCACGATCGCGGCGTCGATGGCGTCATCCAGGCTCGGCATGGCTCGAGCGTAACGCAAACCGGAAAACTTCCTGTCGAATCGTCGATCGAGGGGAACTTCTCTAGAATGGCGAGCAACCGCACGTGCAGATCGGAGGTTCACCATGCCCGCTCCCACCCGCGCCACGCAGGTCATCGTCGGCGAACCCGAGGTCGTCGAGGACACCATCGGCGCGACCGCGGGCGACGCGCTCGAGGCGTCGCCGGCGTGGCTCCGGCTGAAGGCAGCGGCGACTGCGATCCAGGCGCTGCAGGTGAAGGACGGCTCGATTCCGGATGCCGCCGCCCACGCCCGGGCGCGGGCCCTGGTAGGCGAGATCGTCGCCGGCATCCGCGCGCTCGCCCCCGCGTTCCCGCACGACGCCGAGTACCTGGCGGCCTCGGTGCGCGACTTCGAGCGCTGGATGGACGAGGGGTTCGGCATCCCGGACTTCCTCGACTCGCTCACCGCCTTCCAGCCGCAGCAGCACCGGGTCGACGGCATCCGTCACCTGGTCGTCTTCCCGATGTACACGCAGAACGGATCGTCCGACCGCCACATCGAGGCCGTGCTCGTCGAGGTGATCTGGCCCGAGTTCATCGCGCAGCTGGAGGCGGGCGACTACGGCAACAAGCTGTTCGTCTCGCTGCGGTTCCTCGACTTCACCCCCGGCTACGACACCAACAGCGCGGTGCTCTTCCCCGAGACGGTCGCGATGCGCGAGATCCCGGCGTTCACGTGGGGCGCGATCTTCCAGGACCGCGAGGCCGCCCGCTACCGCCGCGTGGTGCGCGCGGCCGCCGAGATCACCAAGCTCGAGCTTCCGGCCGACGCCGCCCGCCTGCTGGAGGACCAGGAGCTCGCCGAGAAGACGTTCGTGATGTGGGACATCATCCACGACCGCACGCACATGCGCGGCGACCTGCCGTTCGATCCGTTCATGATCAAGCAGCGGATGCCGTACTTCCTGTACTCGCTCGAGGAGCTGCGGTGCGACCTCACGGCGTTCCGCGAGTGCGTCTCGATCACCGCCCGCCTGCGCGCGAAGGTCGAGAAGGGCGAGACGCTCGAGGGCGCGGAGGCGGAGATGCTCGAGCACGCCGTGCTCGTGCAGTACGCGGTGATCTTCGACCGGATCTTCCGCTTCGCCATCACCGGCACGCGCGTGCGCAACTACGACGGCCTCGGCGGCCAGCTGCTGTTCGCCTGGCTGCACCAGCGCGGGGTGCTGCACTGGACCGACACGGCCCTCGCCTTCGACTGGAAGGACGTGCCGGCCGCCGTGGTCGCGCTCGGCGACGCGATCGATGAGCTCTACTGGCGCTCGATCGACCGCCCGAAGACTGCGCACTGGCTTGCCGCGTACGACCTCGTCCGCTCGACGCTGACGCCCCACCCGGCATCGCAATGGGCCGGCGGCCTGTCCGACGAGATCCTCGCCGGGCCGCCGAAAGGCTACACCGACGCGGTGATGGACGACGAGTTCCCGCTGTCGATGTTCTTCGAGGCGCTCGACAAGAAGATGAAGCCCGTCATCGAGTCGACCGCCGGCATCACCGGCCGCGACGGCTGAGCCGTCGCTGGACGAGCTCGCCCGTTCACGTCAAGGGGACGGCGAGCGGATGCCGGTGCGCCAGGCGGCGTGGAAGGGTAGGAGTATGAGCGTCTCAGGCAGACTCGTCGTCATCTCGGGAGCCACCAGTGCGTCCGGCCTCGCCGCCGCGCGCGAGCTCGTCGCGGCGGGCGCGCGCGTCGTCGCCGTCGGGCGCAGCGCCGACAAGCTGGAACAGCTCGCCGCTGCCGTCGAGCCGGGCGCGGGCGTGGTCGAGCTCGCCCCCGCCGGGAGCCTTCGCACCGAGGTCTGCGACCTGACGGACGAGGCCGACGTGGCCGCGCTCGCCGAGCGCATCCACGCCTCCGACGGGACGGTCGACGGCGTGCTGCACCTCGTCGGCGGGTGGCGCGGAGGCGGGGGCCTGGAGGGACAGACCGACGACGACTACCGCTTCCTGGAGCGCGCGCTCAGCGCGCTGCGCCACGTGAGCCGGGCATTCGACGCCGACCTGCGGGCGTCGGAATCGGCGCGCACGGCGATCGTCTCCTCCACCGCCGTGGAGCGTCCGCTCGCCGGCGGCGCCAACTACGCCGCGGTCAAGGCGGCGAGCGAGGCGTGGGCGCGCGCCGTCGCACAGGGGTTCGCGAAAGCGGCGAAGGACTCCGGGCGGCCGCTGGCCGCGGCATCCGTCATCTTCCGCACCAAGAGCCTCTCGGGCCTGGAGGACGCCCTGGCGCAGCGATTCGCCGACCTGTGGATGACCGACGCCACCGAGACGAACGACACCATCGTCGACCTCACCGACCCCTCGCTGTGACGCGACGGCGGCCGCGGCTGCCGTCGCGATATGAGAATGGATATCCGTGACCACCATCCACGACCCCAACCTGCGCGGATTCGCCTCCGACAACTACTCCGGCATCCATCCCGAGGTGCTCGCGGCCATCGCCGCCGCCAATGACGGGCACCAGGTCTCGTACGGCGAGGACGTCTACACCGAGCGTCTCCAGGAGGTCATGGCCCGTCACTTCGGTGAGGGCGTCGAGGCGTACCCGGTGTTCAACGGCACCGGCGCCAACGTGGTCGGACTGCAGTCCATGCTCCCCCGCTGGGGTGCCGTGATCGCCGCCGGCAGCGCCCACATCAACGTCGACGAGGGCGGCGCGCCCGAGCGCGTCGCCGGGATCAAGCTGCTCACCGTCCCGACCGGCGACGGGAAGCTCACCACCGATCTCATCGACCGCGAGGCGTGGGGCTGGGGTGACGAGCACCGGGCGCAGCCGCTGGTGGTGTCGATCACCCAGTCGACCGAGCTCGGCACCCTGTACTCGGTGGACGAGATCCGCACGATCGCCGACCACGCGCACGGCCTCGGGATGCACGTGCACATGGACGGCGCGCGGCTCTCGAACGCCGCCGCCTCACTGGGTGTGCCTTTCCGTGCCTTCACCCGCGACGCGGGCGTCGACGTGCTCAGCTTCGGCGGCACGAAGAACGGCGCGATGCTCGGCGAGGCCGTCGTGGTGCTCAACCCCGAGGCGTCGCGGGGCCTGACCTTCCTGCGGAAGCTCGACATGCAGCTTGCCTCGAAGATGCGGTTCGTCTCGGCGCAGCTGCTCGCGCTGCTGGAGGGCGACCTTTGGCTGCGCAATGCGTCGCACTCGAACGCGATGGCGCAGCGCCTCCGCGCCGGCATCGAGGCGGGGCTCGCCGACGGAACGATCCGCGGTGTGACTTTCACCCAGCCGACGCAGGCGAACGGCGTCTTCGCGACGCTGCCGCCCGGCGTCGCCGATCGCCTGCGCGGATCGTTCCGGTTCTACGACTGGGATGCGGCCAGGAACGAGGTGCGCTGGATGTGCAGCTTCGACACCTCCGAGAACGACATCGACGCGTTCCTCGCGGCGATCGCACGGGAGACCTCCGCCGCCTGACCCCCGGTCACCGGCCGAGCGCTCCGAGGACGTCGGTCAGCGTCTCAGCACCGCCGACGTTGCCGGGCACGACGACGTAGGTCATCTCGTGGCCGAGAGGCGAGGTCAGATCCCAGACCGAGACGCCGGCGAGCACCTGTCCGCGCACCCGCGCGCTCGTCGCGCCGATCGCGGTGCGGGCCAGCTCGGCCGAGGTGATGCCGCCCTTCGCGACGACGGCGCGCACGTGCGGCACGAGCTCGCGGACGGCGGCGGTGAGGGCCTGCATGACGAGCTCGCCGTGGCGCAGCGTGTCGTGCTCGCCTCGCCGCCGGCGCTCGGTGGCGACGATCGCGAGTCCGGTCGCCGCGAGCTGTTCCCGCGCGCGCTCGGCGGCAGATCGTCCGGCCGCTGCGGGATCGGCGAACACGTGCCTGCGCAGCGTGGAGTCGCCGCGGAGCACGAACTGCACGTCTTCGCCCAGGCGAGCCGCGGCCTCCCGCGCGGCGTCGCGCACCCGGCGGACGAGTGCGACCGCGTCGTGCTCGGCGATGGCCCGCGAGTTGGTCTGCACGTAGACGCTGTCGGCCTCGCACAGGGCGTCCTCGATCGCGGCGGCGTCGAAAGCCACCGTGACCCCGGACGCCGATTGGGTGCCGGTCGGGTCGTCGTCGAGGACCGCCGTCTTCATCGCTTCGCATCCCTCCGGCGGCAGATCTCCCGACCCGCAGCCCCGGCGGGCGACGGGGACGCGCGAAGCGCGCCTCCGTCGTCTCAGTCACGCGCCTGCGGGGCGTCGTCGTCGAGCAGGGCGTCGGCCTTGGCGCGGAAGAACCTCGTCGTCCACATCAGCACGGCACCCGCGAAGGCGAAGACGCCCAGCGAGACCACTCCCCACGCGCCGCTCTCGGTCGGGACCGCCTCGTTGACCGCGGTGCGCATGATGGGGGCGACGAAGCCGCCCAGGTTGCCGAGCGAGTTGATCAGGCCGATGCCGGTGGCCGCAGCCGCACCCACCAGGAACGAGGTCGGGAAGGACCACGTGATCGGTCCGGCCGACAGGAAGGAGGCCACCGCCACCGTGATGGCGACGATGCCGATCAGGCCCTGCCCCGTCGCGCCCGCCCACGCCGACACGAGGATCGCGATGCCGGTGATGAGGAAGAACAGCGACCCCCACTTGCGCCGCCGGCGCACAGTGTGGGCGTGCTTGCCCACGTAGTAGCAGGCGAACAGTCCGACCGCCCACGGGATCGCCGACACGAGCCCCACCTGCCAGCCGACTTCCTGGCCGATGAGCGTCGCGACCTGCTGCGGCAGGTAGAAGGTGGTGCCGTAGACGGCGATCTGCAGGCAGAAGTAGATCGCGGTGAAGTACCAGACTTTCCAGTTCACCAGCGCGGGGCCGATGCCGCGTGGCCCGTCCTCCTGCTTGACGGCATCCTCGTGATCCATCACCGCCTTCATCGCGGCCTTCTCGTCGTCGTTCAGGAACTTCGCCTTCTGCGGCGAGTCGACGAGGAAGAAGAACGCCGCGATGCCGGCGACGACAGCCATCATGCCCTCGACGAAGAACATCACCTGCCATCCCGCCCACGGCGTGAAGGTGTCGCCGAAGCTGATCAGGCCACCCGACAGCGGAGCGCCGAGCATCTGCGAGAACGGCTGCGCGAGGTAGAACAGCGCGAACATCTGCACGCGCCGCTTGTTGGGGAACCACTCGGCGAGGAACATGATGACGCCGGGGAAGAGCCCGGCCTCGGTCACGCCGAGCAGGAAGCGCAGCAGGATGAACATCGGCTCGCCGTTGACGAAGGCGAACAGCGACGCGACGATGCCCCAGGAGATCGCGATCCGCGCCAGCCAGAAGCGCGCGCCGAACTTGGTCAGCAGCAGGTTCGACGGGATCTCGAACAGCGCGTAGCCGATGAAGAAGATGCCCGCGCCGAGCGCGTAGGCGCCGGCCGAGATCCCCCGGTCGACCGCGAGCGCCTCTTCGGCGAAGCCGACGTTGGTGCGGTCGAGGAACGCGACGAAGTACAGGATGATCAGCATCGGCATCAGGCGGAAGGTGGCCTTCCGGATGCCGCTGGACAGGTGGGGGCTGTTCAGCAGGGTCTGCGCCGTGGCGCTCTGCGACGGGGACGACATGTGCTCTCCTTCGAGCTCTCTTCGGGGAGGTGGGGATCAGTTGCCGAGTGCGGGGATGAGGAAGATGAGGCCGACCACGACGCAGACGATGCCGACAGCGAGGTACGCGATGCGCGACTTGGACCAGGTGGATGGCATGGGGAGCTCCTAGTGCATGTAGAGGCCGCCGTCGACGTTGAGGGTCTGGCCCGTCACGAATCCGGCGTCCTCGCTGATCAGGTAGGCGACGGCCGCCGCGATGTCGCGCGGCGTGCCGATCCGGGGGAGGACGCCGTCGGCGGCCATGGCCGCCTTGCGCTCCTCGGTGAGGGTGCCGCCCATGATGTCGGTGTCGATCGGCCCGGGCGAGATCACGTTGGCGGTGACGCCGTGCGGGCCGAGCTCGCGCGCGATCGAGCGCATGAGACCGATGACGCCGGCCTTCGAGGCGGAGTACGGCGTCTTGGAGTACGTGCCGCCGCCGCGCTGCGCCGAGACCGACGAGATCCCCACGATGCGCCCGACGCCGTGGGAGACGAGGGTGCGGGCGACCCGCTGGGTGACCCAGTGCACGCCGTCGAGGTTGATCCCTTCCACGCGGTGCCACTCCTCGGGCGTGACCTCGAGGTACGGCACCGGCGACGAGACGCCGGCGAAGTTGACCACCGCGACCAGCTGCGGCAGGGCCGCCTCGAGCTCGTCGACGGCGGCGACCGCCGCTTCGCGGTTCGAGACGTCCGCGCCGGCACCCGCGGCGACGACGCCGTACGCATCGGCGACCTCGCGCGCGGCCGCTCGCGCAGCGTCCGCGTCGACGTCGATGATGCCGACGCTCCACCCGCGTTCGGCCAGGTGGTGGGCGGTCGCGCGGCCGATGCCCCGCGGGCTGGCCGCGCCGGTCAGGATGACGGCGCGCTCGGCGGGGAAGACCGCGCTCACGCGTCCCCTCCCGCCGCGGCGGGGCTCGGCGAGATCGGCGCCGGACCGAGCTCGTCCACGAGCTTCTTCATCGCGACGTACGCGCGGTTGCGGTAGGCCACCAGCTCGGGCGTGCGCTCGGACGGGACGTCGAGGAATCCGGCACCCGACTTCGTGCCGAGCTTTCCGGCCGACACGAGCTGCTCGAGGATCGGCGGTGTGGCGAAGCGCTCGGGGAACTCCGTCTGCAGCGACGCGTAGCAGAACGCGTAGACGTCGAGCCCCGCCATGTCGGCGATGGCGAACGGCCCGAAGAACGGCAGGCGGAAGCCGAACGTGGTCCGCACGATCGTGTCGATGTCTTCCGGGCTTGCCACGCCTTCCTCGACCAGCTGCGTGGCCTCGTGGAACAGGGCGTACTGCAGGCGGTTGAGCACGAAGCCGGTGGCGTCCTTGACGCGGGCGGTCTCCTTGCCGGTCGCGGCGACGATCTGCTCGACGACCGGGAGGATCGCCTCGTCGGTCGTCGCGTGCGGGATCAGCTCGACGCCCGGGATGAACGGGGCCGGGTTGGAGAAGTGCACGCCGAGGAACCGGGCGGGGTTGTCGACCGCCTCGGCGAGCCGGCCGATGAGGATGGTCGAGGTGTTGCTGCCGATGATTGCATCGGGGGCAGCGCTCTCGGAGATGCGCCGCAGAGTCGCGTGCTTGATCTCGATCTTCTCGGGCACGGCCTCCTCGATGAACGAGGCGCCGGCGACGGCCTCCTCGATGGTCGCGGCCGTCGCCCGTTCGGCGATGATTCCGGCCGCCTCGGCCGGGAACAGGCCGTCCGCCGCGAACTGTGCGGCCTCCGTGATGAGTCGCTCGCGGTTGCTGCGGGCCACCTCGAGGTCGACGTCGGCGATCCGCACGTCGGCGCCCGACATGGCGAGCACCTGCGCGATCCCGCCGCCCATGTAGCCGCTGCCCACGACCGCGTAGATCGGTCGTTCCGGTGTCTGTGTCATCTTCGTCTCCTTCGTCGAATCGGATGCCGCGGCCTCAGGCCCCGGCGGGTTCGGGCAGCAGCGACTGCAGGTAGCGGCGGTTGGTCGCGCACACGCCCAGGCTGTCGCCGCCGTACTGCTCCATCAGGAACGGGCCGCGGAAGCCGAGCTCGAGCGCTCGCGCCACCATCGCGCGGTAGTCGATGAGCCCGAGCTCGAGGCTCGTCGGCGTGGCGGTGAACCAGCTGCCGTCGCCGGCCTCGTCGCGGGCGTAGTTCTTCACGTGCCAGTAGTTCGCGTACGGCAGGGTCTTCTCGTGCATCTCACGCCAGTTCTCGATCGGGCGATGCAGCCGCACGAGGTTGCCGATGTCGGGGTTGAGCCCGACGTTGTCCAGGCCGATCTCCTCGATCAGCCGCACCGCGCTGTCGGCCGTCCCGAGGTAGGTGTCCTCGTACATCTCGAGCGACATCGGCAGCCCGACGGATGCCGCGTGCTCCCCCAGCTCGCGCAGGCGACGGACGGCGAGTGCGCGGGTGTCCGCGTCGTCGGGGTCGACGGGGCCCGGGGCGGTCCAGAACCACAGCGCCTTGCGCTGCGCCTCGGTGAACGGCTGGTGAAGGCCGGTTGAGAACACCTGCAGCCCGAGCTCGGCGGCGGCGTCGATCGTGCGATGCGCGTAGGCGAGGTTCTCCTCGCCGCGCCCGGGCTGGATGACGCTCTGGCGCTGGACGTGCACCGACACCGGTGTGACGCCGTGCGATCGGGCGATCGAGAGCAGCTCCTCCCGACGGGACGGCTCGAGGTCGGCGGGACGGATGTGGCTGTCGGCGAGCTCGATGGCGCTGAACCCGAGCGCGGCGACCTGGCGGAACACGGCATCCCAGCGGTCGGGAGCGGCGTCGTGGAGGGCCGTTCCGTCCGCCGCAACCGGAGCGAAGCCGTGCATGCACACGGCGATGGGCCACGTGTCGCGGTCGAGCGGGGCGGTGGGTGCTGCTGTCATGACGACTCCATTGGTGTCAGGTCGGTTCGCTTCCTAGATCCTATAGGAAATAGGAGCAGCGTCAAGATACGGGAAAGGCGCCGCCCGGTGGGCGGCCCGCATGCGGCGAGGTCAGCCGCGCTGCTCGATGTCGAGCGAGCGCGCGCGCACCTGCTCGATGTGCCGGCGCATCGCCGCCTCGGGCGCGGCCGGATCATCGCCCGCGAACGCGTCCACGATCGCCTCGTGCTCGGCGATGGCCTCCCGCACGTCGGTCACGCCGTGCACGACGGACTGGCGCATGCGGTGCAGCTGCGCGCCGAGCGATGCCGACATGTCGCGGATGTAGTGATTGCCGCAGTGGGCGAAGACGACGTCGTGGAAAGCCGCATCGAGGGCGAAGTACTCGGTGGTGAGGGCGACGTCCTGCGCACCCCCGCGCATCTGCTCGATCACGTCGTAGCCGGCGCGGCGGTGGCGATCCTCCGCGGCGCGGAGCTCGGCGAGCATCTCCGGTCCCGCCGGTGTCGCGAGCCGGGTCGCGGTGGTCTCGAGCATGAGCCGCGCCTCGAACAGCTCGGCCAGCTGTGCGGCATCCAGCGGCGGCGCGACCCGATACCCCTTGAGCGCCTCACGGGTCACGAGGCCGGTGCGCTCGAGCTGGACCATCGCCTCCCGCACGGGTGTGGGCGAGACCTGCAGCTGGCGGGCGATCGTGTCGATCGACAGCCGCGCGCCGGGAGGAACGTCCCCGCTCAGCAGCAGCTGGAGGATCCTCTCGTACACGTGGTCGCGCAGGCCGCGGCGTTCGATGGTCACCGGCGCACCGAACAGGCCGGCCTCGGCGGCATCCGTTGTCATGTTCCCCTCCTCCGTCCGGCCGGTCACGCCGCCACGGCGGTCGCCTCGTCCAGAATCGCACGGAAGGCGGCGGGGTCGTGCGCGAAGCGCCCGAGGAAGAGGCCGTCGACCGCTCCCGCGATCTGCGTCAGGAGGCCCGGGCCGGCGCTTCCGCCGTAGATGACCGGTGCGCCGCCGCCGGCCGATGAGGCGTCGCGCAGCGCCCCGCAGACGGCGCGGATGTGTTCCGCGTCCGCCGGTTCGGCCGCCCCGATCGCCCACACCGGCTCATACGCGACGACGATCTCGCCGCCCGTGCCCGCCGCGCGCGCCGCCGCGAGGCCGGCGGCGATCTGCCCGAGGCAGTGGTCGACAGCGGCGGCAGCGTCACCGCGCCGCTCCTCGCCGACGCATAGGATCGGGATGAGGCCGTTGCGGAGGGCCGCGTGGACCTTCGCCGCCACGACCTCGTCGGTCTCGCCGAAGATGCGCCGCCGTTCGGCATGGCCCACCTCGACGTAGCGGCAGCCGAGCTCCGCCAGCACCCCGCCGCTCACCTCGCCCGTGAGCGCGCCGACGTCGTCGGTGGAGAGGTCCTGCGCGCCGACCGCCACGCCGGCCGGTGCGCCGATCTCGACGCAAGCCGGGATCGACGGGAACTGCGGGATCGCGAACGTCATGACCCCCGGGGTGCGCTGCCCGCCCACGATGTCGGCGACGTCCCGCATCCACCGCACGGTCTGCGCGTGCGACAGGTACATCTTGTGGCTCGCGCCGATGAGCATGGTCGTCCGCTCACACGCCTTCGTAGGCGCAGATCTCGCGGACCTTGTCGGCCGAGGCGCTCGACGGGTCGAACGTGTACGTCAGCCACTCGCGCGCCAGGCGCCGGGCGAGCTCGATGCCCACGACCCGCTGCCCCATGCACAGCACCTGAGCGTCGTTGGAGAGCACCGAGCGCTCGACGCTGAAGGAGTCGTGCGCGGTGACGGCCCGGATCCCCGGCACCTTGTTCGCCGCGATCGCGACGCCGAGGCCGGTCCCGCAGATGAGGAGGGCGCGGTCCGCCTCGCCGGCGGCGACCCGCTCGGCCGCCGTCGTGGCGATCGTCGGATAGTTCGTGTGGCCCTCCGCGTCCACCCCCACGTCGACCACGCTCTCGACGAGCGGATTGTCCAGGAGGTCCTGCTTGAGGCGCTCCTTGTACTCGAAGCCCGCGTCGTCCGAGCCGATCACCAGTCGATAGGTCATGTCATCTCTCCTTCAGGATGTCCAGTGCCCGATGGGCCACCAGCGCGAACGAGACGGCGCCGGGGTCGGGGGTTCCGATGCTCTTGTCGCCGTGCGAGCGGGCGCGGCCGAGCCGGGCCGTGAGGGCGGCGGTCTTCTGCGCGGCGTCGGCGGCGACCTCCGCCGCGTGCTGCCAGGCGGCGACGAGGTCGTCCCCGGCAGCGAGGCGCTCCTGGAGGTCGTCGGCGAACGGGACGATCGCGTCGATCATGGTCTTGTCGCCCGGCTTGGCCTTGCCGAACGACATGACGGCGTCCTTCATCGCGGTCACCCCGTGGCCGACGGCCTCGGCGGTGACGGGGGCGTCGTCGCCGAGCGCGGAGCCGAGGGCGACGAGCATCTCGCCCCAGATCGCGCCGGACGTGCCGCCGCCCTTGTCGGCCCACGCGTCGCCCGCGCGGTGGAGCAGGGTGCCGGCACCGGCGCCCGCGTCCGCGGCCTCGGCGGCCGCGGTGGCCGCGGCGCGGCTGCCCCGCTGCATGCCGATGCCGTGGTCGCCGTCGCCGGCCACGCGGTCGATGCGCCCCAGTTCGTCGGCCGCGTCGTCGAGCGATCCGGCGACCGCCCGGAGCACGCCCGCGATCACCGCGGCGGCGCGCCGCGACGCGTCGGTGGCGGGAGGGATGCGCTCGGACTCCTCGGATGCCGCCAGCTGGTCGTCGGTGACCGCCACCCGCCCCTCGACCGAACCCCGGCGGAACGCGGGCGTGTCGCAGGGCGCGAGCCACAGCCGCTCCAGCTCGTCGTCGGGCCACAGCAGCGTCAGCGACACCCCGGCCATGTCGAAGCTCGTGCAGAACTCGCCCACCTCGGGCTGGACCGCGATAGCCCCGGCTTGGGCGAGCAGCCGGTCGATCGCGCCGTAGAGGAGGAAGAGCTCCTCGTACTTGACGCTCCCCAGCCCGTTGAGGATGGGCACGACCCGCGCGCCGGGCAGTTCGACGCCGTCGGGCAGCTCCTTCAGCAGCGAGCCGACCAGCAGCTCGGCGAGTCCTTCGGCGGTCGGGATCTCGACCTCGTCGATGCCGGGCTCGCCGTGGATGCCGAGGCCCACCGCCATACGCCCCTCCGGCACGGTGAACAGCGGCTCGTCGGCGCCGGGCAGCGTGCACCCGCCGAAGGCGACGCCGAGCGAGCGCGTACGGTCGTTGGCCGCACGGGCGACGCGCTCGACGCCGTCGAGGTCGTACCCCTCAGCGGCCGCACCGCCGGCGACCTTGAAGACGACCAGGTCGCCGGCGATGCCCCGGCGCTTGTCGCGCTCAGCGGTCGGCGCACTGGAGATGTCGTCGGTGACGAGGACCGTGCGGCAGTCGATGCCCGCCGCGCGCATGCGGTCCTGCGCCTGCGTGAAGTGCAGGACGTCGCCGGCGTAGTTGCCGTAGCTCAGCAGCACGCCCCTGCCCTCGTGCGCCGCCGTGGCGACGGAGTGCACCTGGTGCGCGGACGGCGAGGAGAAGACGTTTCCCATGACCGCGCCGTGGGCGAGGCCCGGCCCCACGAGCCCGGCGAAGGCGGGGTAGTGCCCGCTGCCGCCGCCGATCACCACCGCCACTGTGGGGACGGCGGCGCGCGTGGATCCCACGACGCCCCCGGTCACGGGGCGCACCCAGCGGCCCGAGGCGGCGACGAAGCCGGCGATGGAGTCGTCGACGAAGTCGTCGGGATCGTTGAACAGCCGCGTCATTGCGCCTCCTGGCGTGATCGATGTACCCGGCCAATCCTATAGGAAATGGGATCGATGTCCAGGGGGCGCCGTCCTGCCGACGCGGTGGGGGTTCAGGACTCCGCCGCGCTCCTGTCCTCGGCGTCGGGCTCGCCGGGCGCCGAGTCCGCGGAGTCGCCGCGCGCTTGCCCGTCGGGGCGCACGGCCTCCCGGTCCGCAGCGTCCTCCGGCGAGGCATCCGTCACCGTCTCCTCGCCGGGCTGCGCAGGAGAGGGAACGGATGCCGCGGCGAGAGCCGTCTCAGGCCGGATGAGCTCCTTGACCTCTGCCATGAAGCTCATGAGCTGGTGCTGCTGCCAGCGCAGCGTGCGCGTGCGGTCCTCGGCGTCGCGGAGCACGGACTGGGAGTGCGAGGTGACGAGGTCGATGATGCGCTCGGCCTTCACGTGCGCCTGCTCGAGGTGCTCGCGCGCGCGCAGCTGCGCGTCGGCCTCGATCTGCTGCGACTGCGCGCGCATCAGGCGCTCGAAGTCCTCGGCCTTCGCCGACACGCGCTGCGCGTGCTCGAGCGAGGCCGTCACCTGCTCGTTTCCGTCCTGCGTGATGCGCTCGGCGTGGGCGACCGCCTGGTTGTGCAGCACGAGGAACTCCTGGTGCGCGTCGTCCTGACGGCGGGTGAGGGATGCCTCGAACTCCAGGGCCCGCAGCCGCAGATCGCGCACCGCCTCCTCGGCCTCGGCGCGGTCGCGCGCGGTCTCGCGCGCGACGGTCGAGCGCAGCACGGCCGCGCCCTTCTCCGCCTCGGAGCGGATCGCGGCCGCCTCCCGCTCGGCCTGCGAGATCTTCTCGGCGGCGTGGGCGGCCTCCCGCTCGAGGCGCGCCTCGTGAGCGGTCAGCTCGGTGTCGATCTTGAGCCGGATCTGCTGCGCCTCGTGCTGGGCCTGGGACACGATGCCGTCCGCTTCGGCCTGCGCCGCGGTGCGCCGGTTGGCGATCTCCTCGCGCGCCGCCTCGAGCAGGCGGTCGCCCTGGATGCTGGCGTTGCGGATGAGCAGGCTCGCCTGGTCCTCGGCGACCCGCAGCACCTCCTCGAACTGCTGCCGGTTCGGCGACTCGGCCGCGGCGCCGACGAGCTCGTCGCTGAGCGCCTGCACCCGCTGCTCCGCGTCGGCGAGCTGGGCGTTGGACAGCTCGAGCTCGGCGCGCAGGCGCCCGAGGGCGTCGTCGTCCTCCTCCCGGGCGACGGATGCCTGCGCTTCGGCTCTTTCGAGATCCTTGCGGTGGTTCTCCTCGGCGGCGGCGAGCGCGGCCTGCAGGGCCTCGAGCTCCTCCTGGCGGGTCGCCGCTGCGGCCTCGACCTCGGCCTGCCGACGCTCGTCGGCCGCCCGCAGCTCGGCTTCCAGGCGCTCGGCCTTCGCACGGATCTGTGCGACGGCGGCGCCCGCGCGGCGCTGGTGCTGCTTGAGCTGGGCGACCTCGTCGGTCGCGGCGCGCACCCGCGCGTCGAGGCCGGCGATCGCGGCGTCGACCTCTTCCTTGTCGTAACCGCGGAACGTGGTGGAGAACCCCGAGACGAAAGTCGTCGAGGTCTCGCTCATGAGGTTCTCGAAGGGGTCGGTCTCGGAGTGGCCGGTGGTGCCGGCGACGGCGTTGTCGGACATCGGGTGACTGTGCTTTCTGAGGGCGAGGGCGTGCGTCGGAATCGCCGTGACGGCGACCGCCGAGGCGGCGGCGGTGCGTCCTGCCGGCCGCGCGGCGAACGGGTCGCCGGGCGCGCGGGCGACGGAGGCCGCATCGCCTCGACGACACCGGGGGGTGGAGTGTCGCAGGGCTGACTGCGCATCGGGTGACTGAACCCTACCCCGCCGCGATGTGCCCGCGAAAACGCGCCCGGCGGCGGCGTCGCGCATCGGATCCCGGCGGCCGGCAGCGCCGACCGGGGGCGGCCGTCGCGGATGGCTCAGCGAAGCGCGCCGACGCTCGCCAGCGCGAGCCGCACCAGCGTGCCGCGGCCGCCCTCCATCTCGGCGGAGAGGGCGTCGGAGGATGCTTCCTCCGGCGTGAGCCACGTCACCTCCAGCGCGTCCTGCCGCGGCTCGCAGGTCCCGGTCACCGGCACCACGAACGCCAGCGAGACGGCGTGCTGCCGGTCGTCGTGGAACGCGCTCACGCCCGGCAGCGGGAAGTACTCCGCGACGGTGAACGGCGTCGGCTGAGGCGGCAGGAGCGGGAAGGCCATCGGCCCCAGGTCGTTCTCGAGGTGGCGGAACAGCGCGTCGCGCACGGTCTCGCCGTACCGCACGCGGCCGGACACGATGGTGCGCGTGATCTCTCCGACCGGTGTCGCCCGCAGCAGGATGCCGACCGCCGTCACCTGGCCCATCCCGTCGGTGCGCACCGGCACGCCCTCGACGTAGAGCATGGGAAGGCGACGCCGCGCCTCCTCGAGCTCGATGTCGCTCAGCCAGGCGGGGTTCGAGACGTTCCCGGCGGGTGGGCCGAACGGCTCGTCGCCTGCGGGCTCGGGGTCGGGAGTGCGCACGGACATGCCTCCTGTATACCGCCTCACCTCGGATCCCGCCCCCGCTGCCGACTGCGGTTGCGAACCGTCGGTACAGTGAGCGGCACGACGGGCGAAGGGGTGGGACATGGCGGAAGAGCACGCGGAGAGCCGGCTGAGCCGGATCCAGGACGTCGTCGCGGTCTTCGTCCTCTCGATCACGGCCGTGCTCACCGCCTGGTGCGGGTTCGAGGCCTCCAAATGGGGCGGCGAGATGTCCATCGCCTTCAGCCAGGCCTCGTCCGCCCGCATCCAGGCCGCCAGCGCGAACGCCGACGCTCGCTCCGCGGAGCAGTTCGACCTCACGGTCTACGCGCAATGGGTCGTGGCTTCTGCCGAAGGCGAGACGGAGCTCGCTCAGTACATCCAGGACCGCTTCCCACCGCACTTCGCCCTCGCCTTCGACGCCTGGCAGGCGGACGGCATGGTCGAGACCGGTCCGTTCGTGCGCGAGGAGTACGTGCCGCCCGGGCAGGTGGAGGCCGACATCCTCCTCACGTTCCCGATCAAGATCTGACGTGGGTCGAGGCCGGCCTCAGCACCGGCGCTGACGCGGGGTCCACGGCAGGTGGGAGGATGGTCGTCATGCCGGAAGCGCTCGTCCTCGACGCCGATGCCGTGCTGTGGTCGGCCGATCGCCACGACCTCGCCGGCCGTCACCTGCTGCTGCTCCTCCACGGCTACGGGGCCGACGAGCACGACCTGTATCCGCTCCGGGCCTACCTGCCCGAATCGTTCGCCGTCGCGAGCCTGGCCGCTCCGCTGTCCCCGCCGTGGCCGGCGCCCGGCCGCTCCTGGTACCCGATCGACGGCCTGGACGGCCGGGACCCGTCCCATGTGACCCGCGCCGCCGAGGCCGTCATCGGCTGGGCCGACGCACACGCACCGCACGCGGCATCCGTGGGTCTCCTCGGCTTCTCGCAGGGCGCGGCGGTGTCGCTGCAGGCGCTGCGCCTCGACCCGCAGCGCTTCGCCTTCGCGGTGAACCTGTCGGGCTACGCGACGCCCGGCGCCCTGCCCCGCGACGCCGAGCTCGCCGAGCGCCGGCCCCCGGTGTTCTGGGGCCGCGGCACGAACGACGACGTCATCCCCGGCTTCCTCGTCGAGCACACGACGCAGTGGCTCCCCGAGCACGCGGAGCTGAGCGGCCGCGTCTACGCCGGCCTCACCCACAGCATCTCGGAGCAGGAGCTCGCCGACGTGCGCGTCTTCCTCGACAAGCAGCTCGAGGCGCTGGACGCCGACTGACCGCACTGGCCGCGTGCGGGTTCCTGCGCTATGGTGTCTGACGGCCTTGTCCCCTTCGTGAGGAACTCCCGTGAAGCTGACCGACGCGACCGCGCACTCATCGCGCTGATCCGTCGACCCTCGACGCACCAGCGCTTCTGATCCGCGCTGGCCCGTCGATCGGCCGCTTCTCGATCCGTCCCCGCATGCCCGGACGCATCCCGGCCCCGGTGTCAGCGCACGACTGACACCGGAGGCCTCAATGCCCGCTCACACCCTCACCCCTGCCGTCGTCCTCGATCGCGTCTCGCTCGCGTGGCCCGACGGCACCCCCGCCCTCTCGGAGCTGTCGGGATCCTTCGGATCCGGTCGCACCGGCCTCGTCGGCCGCAACGGCTCCGGCAAATCGACGCTGCTGCGGCTCGTCGCCGGGGAGCTCACGCCCACCGCCGGCCACATCGCGCGGACAGCGGATGCCGCGTACCTGCCGCAGCGCCTGACGCTCGACGTCGACCGTCCCGTCGCCGATCTCCTCGGCGTCGGCGACACGCTCCGGGCGCTCCGCGCCATCGAGTCCGGCGACTCCGACCCGCGCCACTTCGACGCGGTCGGGGCGGAGTGGGACATCGAGGCGCGGGCGCACGCCGCGCTCGCCGACGCCGGGCTCTCCCCCGACATGCTCGACCGCCGCGTCGGCCAGTTGTCCGGCGGCGAGGCGGTGCTCACCGCGATCGCCGGCATCCGCCTCCGCGGCGCGTCGATCGCGCTGCTGGACGAGCCGACGAACAACCTCGACCGCGACGCCCGCGCGCGCCTGTACGACATGGTGCGCTCGTGGCGCGGGGCGCTCGTCGTGGTGAGCCACGACGTCGCCCTGCTGGAGCTCGTCGACGACACCGCCGAGCTCTACGACAGCGAGCTGGCGGTGTTCGGCGGCCCGTACTCGCAGTGGCGGGCGTGGCTGGACGCCGAGCAGGGCGCCGCCCGCGACGCCGAGCGCGCCGCCCGGCAGGCCGTCCGCCGCGAGAAGCGCCAGCGCATCGAGGCTGAGACGACCATCGCCCGCCGTGCCGCGATGGGCCGCAAGGCCCAGCTCGAGAAGCGCGTGCCGCCGATCGTGGCCGGGGGACTCAAGCGCGCCGCCCAGGTGTCGGCCGGCAAGCTGCGCGGCGAGAAGGCCGACCGTGAGGCATCCGCCCGCGAAGCGCTCGATGCCGCCGAGCGCCGCGTCCGCGACGACGACACGGTGAGAATCGACCTCCCCGACCCCGGGGTGCCCGCCGGGCGCCGCATCGCGACCCTGGGCGACGGCGAGCGCTCGTGGATCATCCAGGGGCCGGAGCGGGTCGCCCTCACCGGTCCGAACGGCGCCGGCAAGACGACGCTGCTGGAGAGGCTGGTCGGGTCGGTGTCGCAGAACTCCACGGATCCGGACGCGCCGGCGGCCCTCGGGCCCGATTCGGGCCGTTCGGCGCCGAAACAGTGGAGTTCTGCACGCGCCGAGCTGCACACCGACCGGGTCGGGTACCTGCCGCAGCGGGTGGACGGGCTCGACGACGGGGCGTCCGTGCTCGACAACGTCGCCTCGGCGGCTCCCCACGTGACGACGGTCGAGCTGCGGAACCGGCTGGCACGGTTCCTCATCCGTGGGGCGGCGGTGCAGCGCCCGGTCGGGTCGCTGTCGGGCGGCGAGCGGTTCCGGGTCGCGCTGGCGCGGCTGATGCTCGCCGACCCGCCGCCGCAGCTCCTGGTGTTCGACGAGCCGACGAACAACCTCGACCTCGATACGGTCGACCAGCTCGTCGCCGCGATCGCCGCCTACCGTGGGGCCGTCCTCGTCGTCAGCCACGACGACGCGTTCCTCGAGCGCATCGGCGTGGACCTCGTGCTCGAGCTGGATCGGGAGGGGGCGCTCAGCGAGCGCTGACACCGGGTCGCGGCATCCGTCACCGGCGAAGGGGACGGATGCCGCGGCCGCCCCGCACCCGCCTCGGGGGCCAGCCCCCGTGCGCAGAGCCGGCGCGGCGCGGAGGATGGGGGCATGAACTCACTCGTCAGGCCGCAGCGCGGCCGCTGGATCGCCGGCGTGTGCCTGGCCGTCGCCAACCGCTTCGGCTGGAACGTCACGCTGATCCGCATCCTCACCGTGGTCGCCATGGTGTTCTTCGGACTCCCGCTGTGGATCTACATCCTGCTGTGGATCCTGGTCCCCTCCGAACGCTGAGCCGCGGCGCCTCTGGCGCCTGTCCGCCCGCCGCGCGATGATGAGCGCATGAATCGCCTGGTGCGTCCCGTACGGGGACGGATGATCGCCGGAGTGTGCCAGGGCATCGCGGACCGCTTCGGCTGCAGCGTCGTGCCGGTACGCGTGCTCTGGGTCGCCTCGACGGTGTTCTTCGGCGTCTCGATCCTCATGTATCTGCTGCTGTGGATCCTTCTGCCCGACGAGCGGTGAGCGCTGCGCGGACGGCGCGGGACGTGCCCTGGGGTCACCCCCAGTCGGAGGCGGCGCCACGCGCGAGCGCGCGGACCGCGTCCTCGGCGGACCACGGTGCCGTCGTGGACACCACGGCCGAGAGCGCGTTCACCCCGTCCGTCATGGTGTAGCCCGCCGCCGCAACGGACTGGAAGCTCGAGTCGAGCCATGCGGTGACACCCGGCACGCCGGTGTCGAACGGGGGGTCGTCCGCATTCGTCGGCAGCATCCACGCTTGGCCGGCTACCGCGTTGACCTCGAACCGGTTCCCCCCGTCGTACAGGTAGCAGCCGGAGCGGTTCGACACCGTGGCGGCCAGCAGGCCGCCCGGCGGCGGCGGGTCGTGGTAGCCGCCCGCCTCTCCGGTCATCGGCGTGCCGAGCTCGCCGGACATCGTGGCGGCCAGCGCGGTGCAGTCCAACGCCGTCCACCATCCCGATCGATCCCGCGTCCAAACCTCGCTGCCCCGTGCGCGCAGGTTCTCGAAGACCGAAGAGGTGAGGGAGGCTGTCCATTCGTCGATCTGCGCGCGGTCCGCCCCCGGGAAGGACTGGAAGGAGGCGCCGATCCAGATGTCGTCGCTCTCTGCCACGCCGGCGCAGACCCACTGCGCATCGCACTCCTCGAAGTAGTAGCCGACCTGATCAGCCGGGAACCGCGTGTCGCCCAGACCGGCGCGCGGGAGGATCTCCAGACGGACAGCCGTCCCCTCGGTCGCCTCCCAGCTACACAGCAAGCCGCCCACGTTGCCGAGGTCGCCCCTGCTCTCGGAGGCGGCCGATGCCAGTTCGACACCGGTCACCTCCCGGATGTCCGCCGGAGTCAGGGCGGCCGCACAGTCCCCGCCGAACACGACCGGCGGCTTCTCACCGGCACCGACGAGACGGACCTCGGTCGTGGCGGTGGGACTGGGTGCCGCCGTCGCGGTGGGTGTCGCCGTCGCGTCGGGCTCCGGCGGCGACGTGCAGGCGGTGAGTGCGCCCGCGACGACGAGCGCGGCGAGGGCCGGGGCGAGGTTACTGCGCAAGAGAGGTCTCCAAGGGGGGCGGTCCTGCGACTCTAACCGCCGGCGGCGCCGGAACCGGCCCGATGTCGGAGATCCCGGCGAAGATGGAGGGATGGGCGACGTCCTGGAGCGATTCGGTCCTGCCACGCGGGACTGGTTCCGCGGCGCCTTCGCCGCGCCGACCGACGCGCAGACGGGCGCGTGGGAGGCCATCTCCGCCGGAAAGCACGCACTCGTGGTCGCGCCGACCGGCTCGGGCAAGACGCTGTCGGCGTTCCTGTGGGCGATCGACCGGGTGTTCCACGACAAGGCGGCGGCGCCCGCCGGCGCAGCCGAACGAGGCGAGCCGGCATCGAGCGGCGTCCCGGCCCGCCGGAGGAGGCGAGCGGATGCCCCCGCTCCCGCGACGCGCATCCTCTACATCTCCCCCCTGAAAGCGCTGGGCGTCGACGTCGAGCGCAACCTGCGCTCCCCGCTGGTCGGCATCGGCCAGTCGGCACGGCGGCTCGGACTCCGCGTCCCCGACGTCACGGTCGGCGTGCGGTCCGGCGACACGCCGGCCTCCGACCGGCGCAAGCTCGTGCAGGCTCCGCCCGACATCCTCATCACCACGCCCGAGTCGCTGTACCTCATGCTCACCAGCCGCGCCGGCGAGACCCTGCGCGACGTCCACACGGTGATCGTCGACGAGGTGCACGCGGTCGCGGCGACCAAGCGCGGCGCGCACCTCGCCGTGAGCCTCGAGCGGCTCGACGCGCTGCGCCGGTCCTTCGCAGCCGACGCGCCGCCCGCCCAGCGCATCGGACTGTCGGCGACAGTCCGCCCGATCGACGAGGTGGCGCGGTTCCTCGGCGGGGCCGAGCCGGTCGAGATCGTCGCGCCCCGCGCCTCCAAGGCCTTCGACATGCGGGTCGTCGTCCCGATCGACGACATGCTCAACCCTCCGCCGCCGCCGAGCGCCTCCTCGTCGGATCCGGCGGCAGGGACGGGGACGGATGCCTCGGCCGGGGCATCCGCGGATCCCGAGACCGAGCCGATCGACGAGGACTGGTTCCAGGACGGCTCGTCCGGGCGGCCCCGCGCGGCGGGCGGCGGCGAGACCGAGATCACCGGCTCGGTGTGGCCACACGTGGAGGAGGCGATCGTCGACCGCATCGTGCAGCACCGGTCGACCATCGTCTTCTGCAACTCCCGGCGCCTCGCCGAGCGACTCACCGGCCGGCTGAACGAGATCTACTCGGAGCGGCTCGGACTGCAGCTGCCCGACTCGAGCGTGCCCGCCGCGATGATGGCGCAGGCCGGCGCGACGGCCGGCGCCGACCCGGTGCTCGCCAAAGCACATCACGGCTCCGTCTCGAAGGAGCAGCGGGCGCAGGTCGAGGAGGAGCTGAAGTCGGGAGTCCTCCGCTGCGTGGTGGCGACGTCGAGTCTCGAGCTCGGCATAGACATGGGCGCCGTCGACCTCGTCATCCAGGTCGAGGCGCCGCCGAGTGCGGCCTCGGGGCTGCAGCGGATCGGGCGCGCCGGCCACCAGGTGGGCGAGGTCAGCCGGGCCGCGCTCTTCCCGAAGCACCGCAGCGACGTGCTGCACACCGCGATCGTGACCGAGCGCATGCTGGCAGGCCAGATCGAGGCCATCGCCATTCCGCAGAATCCGCTCGACATCCTCGCGCAGCAGACGGTGGCCGCCGCCGCGGTCGGCCCGGTCGACGTCGAGGGGTGGTACGAGACCCTCAAGCGCAGCGCGCCGTTCCGGTCCCTCCCCCGCTCCGCCTATGAGGCGACGCTCGACCTGATCGCGGGCCGCTTCCCGTCCGACGAGTTCGCCGAGCTCCGGCCCCGCGTGATCTGGGACCGGGATCTCGGCGTCCTGACCGGGCGACCGGGCGCCCAGCACATCGCCGTCACGAGCGGCGGCACCATCCCCGATCGCGGCCTGTTCGGCGTCTTCATCGCCGGAGAGTCGCAGAACGCGCGTGTCGGCGAGCTCGACGAGGAGATGGTCTACGAGTCGCGGGTGAACGACGTGTTCACACTCGGCACGACGAGCTGGCGGATCGTCGAGATCACCCACGACCGGGTCAACGTGGTGCCCGCCTTCGGGCAGCCGGGCAAGGTCCCGTTCTGGCACGGCGACGGCATCGGGCGTCCCGCAGAGCTCGGCGAGGCGCTGGGGAGGTTCTCCCGCGAGGTGTCGACCGCGAAGCCCGACAAGGCCGAGGCGCGCCTGCGCGAGGCCGGCCTCGACGAATACGCGCAGGACAACCTGCTGGCCTACCTCGCCGAGCAGCGCGAGGCCACCGGCACGCTCCCGACCGACCGGCAGCTGACGGTCGAGCGCGGCCGCGACGAGGTCGGCGACTGGCGCGTGATCCTTCATTCCCCGTACGGCATGCAGGTGCACGCGCCCTGGGCGCTCGCCGTTAACGCCCGCATCCGCGAGCGGCTCGGCGTGGACGGCTCGGCTGTCGCGAGCGACGACGGCATCATCGCGCGGATCCCGGATGCCACGGCCGAGCCGCCCGGCGCGGACCTCTTCGTGTTCGACCCCGACGAGCTCGACCAGATCGTGACCGAGGAGGTGGGCGGCTCGGCGCTGTTCGCCTCCCGCTTCCGGGAGTGCGCCGCGCGGGCCCTCCTCATGCCGCGACGCAACCCCGGCAAGCGCACCCCGCTGTGGCAGCAGCGCCAGCGCTCCGCGCAACTGCTCGAGGTGGCACGCCGGTACCCGACGTTCCCGATCATCCTCGAGACGCTCCGCGAAGTGCTGCAGGACGTCTACGACGTGCCGGCCCTGCTGCGCCTCATGCGCGGGATCGGCGAGCGCCGCATCCGGCTGATCGAGACCGAGCCCGCCCAGCCGTCGCCGTTCGCACGCGACCTGCTGTTCGGCTACGTCGGCGCGTTCATGTACGAGGGCGACTCCCCGCTCGCCGAGCGCAGGGCCGCCGCGCTGTCGGTCGACCCGGCGCTGCTGTCGGAGCTGCTCGGCAAGGTCGAGATGAGGGAGCTGCTCGACCCCGACGTGATCGCGCAGTTCGAGCGCGAGGCCCAGCGACTCGACCCGGAGCGCCGCGCCCGCGGAGTCGAGGGCGTGGCCGACCTGCTGCGGATCCTCGGCCCGCTGGATGCGGAGGAGGTCGCGGCCCGGCTCAAGCCGGCCGCCGACGGCACGTCGGACGGGCAGGCCACCGCGTCCGAGGCATCCGCCCTGCTGGACGCCCTCGTGACCGCGCGCCGGGCGATCCCGGTCACCCTCGCGGGGATCACCCGGATCGCCGCCATCGAAGATGCCGGGCGCCTGCGCGACGCGCTCGGCGCCGCCCTGCCCGTCGGCATCCCGACCGCCTTCCTCGAGCCCGTGGCCGATCCCCTCGGCGACCTCATCGCGCGGTACGCCCGCACGCACGGACCCTTCACCGCGGATGCCGCCGCCGAGCGCCTCGGCATCGGCGTGGCGGTCGCGCGGCTGACGCTGCAGCGCCTCGAATCACAGGGGCGCGTCACCAGCGGGTTCTTCCTGCCCGACCCTCAGACGGCCTCCGGCACCGGCGACGCCACCCGGGGCGATGAGGCGGAGTGGTGCGACGCGGAGGTGCTGCGGCGGCTGCGGATGCGCTCGCTCGCGGCGATCCGCGGCAGCGTCGAACCGGTGCCGCAGCCTGCGTACGCGCGGTTCCTGCCGGTGTGGCAGCACGTCAAGCGACCGCTCGAGGGCGTCGACGGGGTCGCCGCGGTCGTCGAGCAGCTGGCCGGCGTGCCGATTCCGGCGAGCGCCTGGGAGTCGCTGGTGCTCCCGGCGCGGGTGGCGGACTACACGCCGGGGATGCTGGACGAGCTGACGGCGACGGGTGAAGTGGTCTGGTCGGGGCACGGCAGCCTGCCGGGAAGGGACGGCTGGATCGCGCTGCACCCCGCCGACGCCGTGTCGCTCACCCTCACGCTCCCCGACGAGGCGGAGGATCCCGCGCCCGGGTCGCTGGACGCCCAGCTGCTCGCGGCGCTCGCGAGCGGAGGCGCGTACTTCGCCGCGCAGCTGAAGCAGACCACGGGCGCAGACAACGAGCAGTCGGTCATCGAGGCGCTGTGGCGGCTGACGTGGTCGGGACGCGTGACGAACGACACCTTCGCCCCCGTGCGCGGGCTCGTGTCGGGCGGGTCGCAGGCGCACCGGGTCAGCAGGCGGGCGCCCCGGGCCCGCCTGTACCGGGGCGCGGCGGTGCGCACCGTCGCCTCCTCGGTGCCCGCGCGCCCGCCGGCGATCGGCGGCCGCTGGTCGCTGCTGCCCGAAGCCGAGCCCGACGCCGCGCTGCGCGCGACGGCGACCGCCGGCCTCCTACTCGACCGGTACGGCGTGGTGACGCGCGGGGCCGTGCAGTCCGAGGGCGTGCCGGGCGGCTTCGCCCAGGTCTACCGCGTGCTCGCCGGCTTCGAGGAAGCCGGGCACTGCCGCCGGGGCTACGTCGTCGAGAAGCTCGGCGCCGCCCAGTTCGCCGCATCCGCGACGGTCGACCGGCTGCGCGAGTTCGCCGGCCTGCCCGACCCGCCGCCGCTGCGGACGGTGACGCTCGCCGCCACCGACCCCGCCAACCCGTACGGCGCGGCGCTCGCCTGGCCGGCGCTCGAGGGCGTCGGCCATCGGCCCGGCCGCAAGGCCGGTGCGCTGGTCGTGCTGGTCGACGGAGAGCTCGCCCTGTACCTCGAGCGGGGCGGCAAGTCCGCCCTCGCCTTCACCGGCGATGAGGGCGTGCTGACGGCGGCCGCGAAGGATCTCGCAGCGACGGCGCGTGCCCGGCGCCTCGACACCCTCACTGTCGAGCAGGTCAACGGAGAGTTCGTCTACGGCACCGGGTCCGGCCGTGCGCTGCGCGAGGCCGGGTTCGTCGAGTCGCCGCGAGGGCTCACCCTGCGCCGGCTCACCGCCGGCGACGTGCTGCGCGAGGGCGCGCGTGCCTGAGGGCGACACCGTCTTCCGCGCCGCCCGGCGGCTGAACGCGGCTCTCGCCGGCGCGACCGTGACCCGGTTCGAGCTGCGCGTGCCGCAGGTGGCCACCGTCGACCTGCGCGGCGAGGTCGTGCACGAGGTCGTCTCGCGCGGCAAGCACCTCCTCCACCGCATCGGGACGTGGACCCTCCACACCCACCTCAAGATGGAGGGCGAATGGCACGTCTACCGACGCGGCGAGCGCTGGCACGCCGCCGCCTTCCGCGCGCGAGCCGTCATCGGGGCGACCGCCCCCGACGGGGCGGAATGGGAGACCGTGGGTTTCGACCTCGCCGACATCACGGTGGTGCCCACGGCCGACGAGGAGCAGCTGGTCGGCCACCTGGGGCCCGACCCGCTGTCGGACGCGTGGGATCCCGTCGAGGCGGCGCGGCGACTGGCGGCCGACACACGTCCCGTCCATGTCGCCATCCAGGACCAGCGCAATGTCGCCGGGTTCGGCAACGAGTACGCCAACGAGATCCTCTTCGTCCGCGGCGTCCTTCCCACCACCCCCGCCACCGAGGTGGACGCCGCCGCCGCGGTCGACCTGGGCGCGCGCATGATCCGCGCCAACCGGGATCGGTCGGGGCGCACCTTCACCGGCGACTCCCGCCCGGGCCGCTCCACGTGGGTGTACCGGCGGGAAGGCCGCCCGTGCCGTCGCTGCGGAACGCTGATCCGCGGCGGCAGTCTGGGGGCGGATCCCACGCGCGAGCGCATCGTCTTCTGGTGCCCGACCTGCCAGCGGTGACCGCCCTGCAGCACGTTTTCGTCACGATGCGCGACGGACGGATCGTCGTCGTCGCGAGCGGCTGGACGCACGACCACGACGCATCGGCCTCGAAACCCCGCGGTAGCGCGCTCGTTACACGCGTCCGGACGATCTGTCGGGCCGAAGGCATGCGCCGCCGCGGATCGTCCGGTTCGCTCTCGGGCGCGTTGCAGGGCCGCACCGCGGGCTATTGAATACCTGACACACCCGAAAGGGGTCGCGCAGCGCCGCGCGACCCGACGACCCGAAGGACCTCCCGAGGTGACGATGTCCACAGGCATGGCGACCGAAGCGAATCCGGCTGCGGAGGTTCCCACCGGCAGCGGTGACGCCCGCGGCGCCGTGATCCTCTCGGGGGTGACGAAGTACTACGGCGACCACGCCGCCGTCGACGACCTCTCGCTCACCGTGCAGCCCGGCGAGTTCATCTCGCTGCTGGGCCCGTCGGGCTGCGGCAAGACCACGACCCTGCGCATGCTCGCGGGATTCGAGCAGCCGGATGCCGGAGACATCCGCATCTCCGGACGCCCGGTGCGCGGCGTCCCGCCCTACCGGCGCGACGTGAACACGGTCTTCCAGGCGTACGCGCTGTTCCCGCACCTGTCGGTCGCCGAGAACGTCGCCTACGGCCTGCAGCAGCGCCGCACGCCGAAGGCGGAGGTGCGCGAGCGGGTGACGCAGGCCCTCGACCTGGTGCAGATGCGGCGATTCGGCGACCGCAAGCCGACGCAGCTGTCGGGCGGCCAGCAGCAGCGCATCGCGCTGGCGCGCGCACTCGTGAACCGGCCGGCGGTGCTGCTCCTCGACGAGCCGCTGGGCGCGCTGGACCGCCAGCTCCGCGAGGAGATGCAGCTGGAGCTGAAGCTCCTCCAGTCGCGCCTGGGCATCACCTTCATCTTCGTGACCCACGACCAGGGCGAGGCGCTCTCGATGAGCGACCGCATCGCGATCATGCGCTCGGGCCGCATCGAGCAGCTGGCCGACGCCGACACGGTCTACGCCCGTCCGGCGTCCGCCTACGTGGCCGCATTCGTCGGTCAGCAGAACTTCTTCCGCGGTCCGACCGCCGAGGCGGGGGCCGCCATCGCCTCCCCGCACGCCCTGGTGCGGGCCGGCGCCCCGGTGCTCACCGGCACGAACCTCGGCGAGGCCGCCGTGCGTCCCGAGTACATCCGCATCGAGCGCGACGCCGCGTACGGCGCCACCGCCGCCGAGGCGAACACGACGCGCGGCGAGCTGATCGGCGTCTCGCACCTCGGCGACACGATGCAGTACCTCGTGCGGCTCGGCCCGGACCAGAGCCTCATCGTCCGGCGCCCGACGCCCGACGCGCCGTCGCTCACGCTCGGGGATGACGTCGTCTGCACGTGGGCCGCCCACCACGTCCTCCTCTTCCCCGCGGCCGACGAGGGCGCCGCCGAGCAGGGCGGATACATCGCGCCCCCGACGGCCTGACCCGGCCTCCCACCCGGACCACGCATCCCGACGACCGAACCCGACCCCGACCCCCGAACCCGACCCACCCCCGAACCCGACCCACTCCGAACCCGACCCATCCCGCGACCGACCCCGTGCCCGACGGGCGAGCCGCCGCCGCGGCATCCGTCCCGCAGCATCCGACCCGAACCAGGAGCCCTCGTGACCCAGCCTCGGAACCCGCTTCGCATCCTCGCTCCCGAGGGATCCGCTCCGTCGATCGTGCGCGAACTGTCGCGCCGCCGCTTCCTGAGCCTGGCCGCCCTCGCCGGCGGCGCGACGGTGCTGGCCGCGTGCTCGCCGGGCGGCAGCGGATCCCCCGCGCCCCAGGCGACGGGCGGCGACCTCGAGAGCACCCTCTCGGTGTACACGTGGGGCGACTACGACTCGCCCGATGTCGTCGCTGCGTTCACGGACGAGCTCGGCCCGAAGGTGACGCTCGACTCGTACTCCTCGAACGAGGAGCTCATCGCCAAGCTCGTGGCCGCGAAGGGCACCTCGGGGTACGACATCGTCGTCCCGACCGGCGTCTTCATCCCGCAGATGATCGAGAACGGCCTGCTGACGAAGTTCAACAAGGACCTCCTGCCGAACATGGCCAACATGGACCCGGCTTTCCTCGGCCGGGCGTGGGACCCCGGCAACGACTACTCCGTCTGCAAGGCGTGGGGCACCACGGGATTCGTCTACGACAAGACGGTCATCACCCGTGAGCTGCGCACCTGGGCCGACTTCTTCGACGCCGCCCAGAACGAGGCCAGCGGCAAGACGGCGATGTCCGACGACCCGGCCGGCATCATCGGCGCCTACTTCTGGGCGAACGACACGGACTGGAACACCGACGACCCCGCCGAGCTCGAGGCGTGCCGGCAGTTCCTCGTCGAGCAGATCGCCCCGCACATCTCGGCCTTCGACTCCTACCCCGGCACGAACGCCATCCCGCAGGGGACCCAGGTGCTGATGCAGGCGTGGAACGGCGACGCCCGTCTCGGGCTGCTCGAGTCGAGCGAGCCCGACCGCTGGCAGTGGGTGCTGCCGGGCCCGCAGACCGAGCTGTGGATGGACAACTGGGCCATCGCCGCCGGCGCGCCGCACCCCGAGGCCGCCCATGCGTTCATCGACTTCTCGATGACCCCCGAGAACCTCGCGCTGAACCTCGACTACATCGGCTACAACGTCGGCGGCAAGGACATGGAGGCCGCCGCGACCGAGGCCGGCCTGGAATACGCCGACATGATCTTCTTCACGCCCGAGCAGCTCGAGACGATGCACGAGCAGGAGCTCAACGACTCGCAGACCACCCGCGTGGAGATCTACAACGAGATGAAGGCCGCTGCCGGTGCCTGAGAGCCGCCGTTCGGCGGGAGCCGCGCTCGCCGTCCCGGCGTGGGTGTGGCTGCTGCTGTTCTTCGTCGCGCCGGTCGCGATGGTGGTGTGGTTCAGCTTCGGCTACAAGCCCGGTGTCTTCGGCACCCACGCGAACGACATCCTTTCGTTCGACCGGTATCTCGAGGCGGTGTCGCCGACCTTCTTCGCGACCTTCGCGAACACCCTGTGGGTGGGCGTGATCGGAACCGTGCTGTGCTTCCTCATCGGCGCGCCCGTGGCGTACTGGATGGCGTTCAAGGTCAAGCCGCAGCGGCGCGGCCTGCTCATCGCGCTGGTGCTGGTGCCGTTCTGGACCAACTTCCTCGTGCGCACGATCGGGTGGCAGGTGATCCTCGCCCCCGAGGGGTGGCTCTCCGCGCTCCTGCAGGGAATCGGGGTGCTCGACGGCCCGCTGGAGCTGCTGTACACGCGGACGGCGGTCGTCATCGGCGTCGTCTACAACTACCTGCCGCTCATGATCCTGCCGCTGTTCGTCGCGTTCGATCGCGTGGGCCCGGCGCTGCGCGAGGCGTCGAAGGATCTCGGCGCCGGCAAGGCGACCACGTTCTTCCGCGTGACGCTTCCCCTCTCGCAGCCCGGCATCATCGCAGGCGTGCTGCTGGTGTTCATCCCGCTGATGGGCGACTACATCACCGCGACCGTGCTCGGCGGCGCGAAGGGCAACATGGTCGGGCAGCTGGTCGCCAGCCAGTTCCAGACGGCGCAGAACTGGGCGCTGGGCTCGGCCATGGCGGTGCTGCTGATGCTCGTGATCATGGTGACGATCGGCGTCGCGGCCGTGCTCATCTGGCTGATCGCACTGCCCTTCCGTCACCGGAACCGGCTCACGCTCGGTGCGGATGGCGGGACCCCGAAGACGGATGCCGCGCCCGCCGCGGCCGCGGAGGTGACGACGTGACTCCCCCCGAGACCATGACCGCGACCGAGACGATCCTGCAGGCGCAGCAGCCCGACCCCCGCACGCCGCGGGCGGCCCGCCGGCGGGCACGGCGATCGTGGTCGGACATCGCGCTGAACGTGTGGGGCGTCCTGGTGATGCTCTTCCTGTTCCTGCCGATCATCGTCATCGTGATCTACTCCTTCAACACCGGGCGCCTGCTGGTCTCGTGGGACGGCTTCGGGTTCGACGCCTTCGCCACGATCCTCGAGAAGCCCGCGATCCAGAGCGCGGTGCGGGTGTCGCTCATCACCGCGCTGATCGCCGCGGTCATCGCGACGGTCCTCGGCACGCTCGCCGGCATCGCCATGGCGCGCCACCCGGGCAGGTGGGTCTGGTGGTTCCTCGGACTGCTCCTGCTGGTGTCGGTGACCCCCGAGATCGTCGACGCCGTCGCACTCCTGCCGTGGCTGGTGTTCCTCGGCCAGGATCTCGGCCTCACCATGTTCAACGACGGCATCGTGCGCCTCTCGGTCGGCTCGTCGCTGTTCGCGACAGCCGTGGTCTCGTACATCGTGCGTGCCCGCCTGGTCGGGCAGGACGCGCACCTGGAGGAGGCATCCGCAGACCTCTACGCCAAGCCGTTCACGACCTTCCGCCGCGTGACCCTCGCCCTCGCGATGCCCGCGGTGCTCGCCGGGTTCCTCCTGGCGTTCACGCTGAGCCTCGACAACACCATCGTCGCCGCTTTCGTGCAGGTGTCGGGCACGACGCCGTGGCCGGTCTACGTGCTGAGCGCCGTCCGGTCGGGGCTGCGACCCGAGGTCGCCGCGGTGTCGACGATCATGCTGCTGCTGACCCTTGTCGCCCTCGCGCTCGTCGCGCTCGTGCTCCGGCGCGCCGGCGACTCGGCGACGCAGATCGCCCGCACCATGACGGGCGGCTGAGCCCAGGGAGGACCCCGCTGTGACCTACGCCGACCTCGTCTTCACCGGCGGCCCGGTCTTCACGGCGAACACCGTGCGGTCCCGCGCGGGCTCGGTCGCCGTCCGGGACGGCCGCATCCTGGCCGTCTCGCCGGGCGATCTCGCTGAGCTCGTCGGCCCGTCGACCGAGGTGGTCGACCTCCGCGGGCGCATGCTGATCCCCGGGTTCCAGGACGCCCACGTCCACCCGGTATGGGGCGGCCTCGACATGCTGCGCTGCGACCTCTCGGCGCTCGGCACGGCGCCGGACTACCTCGACGCGATCGCGCGATACGTCAGCGAGCACCCCGATGACGAGTGGATCCTCGGCGGCGGCTGGCAGATGTCGGCGTTCCCGGGTGGCACGCCGACGGCGACGGCCCTCGACACGGTGACCGGCGGCCGGCCGGCCTTCTTCCCCAACCGCGACGGCCACGGGGCGTGGGTGAACTCCGCCGCGCTCCGGCGCGCGGGGATCGATCGCGACACTCCCGACCCCGCCGACGGCCGCATCGAACGCCGCCCCGACGGAGCGCCCTCCGGGACCCTCCACGAGGGGGCCATGACGCTCGTCAACCGCCTGCTCCCCGAGGAGCCGATCGAGCGTCTCACCGAGGCGCTGCTCCTGGCCCAGGGCTACCTGCACTCGCTGGGCATCACCGCGTGGCAGGACGCCATCGTCGGATCGTACGGGGATGCCGGCGACCCGGGTCCCGCGTACCTGCAGGCGGCGTCCGCAGGGACGCTGACGGCGCGGGTGGTCGGCGCCATCTGGTGGGACCGCACGAAGGGGGTCGAGCAGATCCCTTCGATCCTCGAGCGCCGCAAGCGGTACCGGGGCGGCCGCTTCACCGCCACGTCGGTCAAGGTCATGCAGGACGGCGTCGCAGAGAACTTCACCGCCGCGATGCTCGAGCCGTACCACGACGGGCACGGGCACTTCACCGACAATTCCGGCATCTCGTTCGTCCCCCCGGAGATCCTCAACGAGGCCGTGCCGCTGCTGGACGCCGAGGGCATCCAGGTGCACTTCCACGCGATCGGCGACCGCGCCGTACGGCAGTGCCTCGACGCCGTCGAACACGCGATCGCGCGCAACGGCGCCCGTGACAACCGCCACCACATCGCCCACATCCAGGTCGTGCACCCGGAAGACGTGCCGCGGTTCCGCGATCTGGGCGTCGCGGCGAACATGCAGTCGCTGTGGGCGACCTACGAGCCGCAGATGGTCGAGCTGACGCTGCCCTTCCTCGGCGAGGCCCGCAGCGCGTGGCAGTACCCCTTCGGCGACCTGCTGCGCGCCGGCGCGGTCCTCGCGGCGGGAAGCGACTGGTCCGTGTCCACGCCCGACCCGATGGCGGCGATCCACACCGCGGTAAACCGCACCGCGGCGCCCGGACACGAGGAGGGCGAGTACGATCCCTTCCTTCCCGAGCAGGCGATCGACCTGGCGACGTCGCTCACCGCGTACACCGCGGGCTCGGCGTGGGTCAACCACCTCGACGACGTCACCGGCACCATCGAGGTCGGAAAGCTCGCTGACCTCGTCGTGCTCGACCGCGATCCGTTCGCCGGACCCGCCGACGCGATCGGCGCGACCCGCACGCTGCAGACCTTCGTCGAGGGCGAGCGCGTCTTCGCCGCCCCCGATGCCTGACCGCTCCCCGCTCGCCCGCTCGCTGCCCGCGGGGGGCTCCTATGCTGTTGCGGTGACCCGACTCCTGCTGCTCATCGACATCCAGCGCGACTACTTCCCCGGCGGGCGACGCCCGCTGGTGGGAGCGGATGCCGCCGCCGACGCCGCCGCAGGCCTGCTCGCCGGCTTCCGCACGACCGGCCAGCGGGTCGTGCACGTGCAGCATGTGTCGGACGACGCGGATGCCTCGTTCCTCGCGCCGGGCTCGCCGGGAGCGCAGTTCGACGCCCGCGTCGCGCCGGACGGCGAGGAGCACGTCGTGGTCAAGCACGAGCCGAACGCGTTCCTCGGCACCGGGCTGGAGGCGCTGCTGCGCGCAGCAGCGCCGGACGAGATCGTCGTGGCCGGGATGATGTCGAGCATGTGCGTGGATGCCACGGTGCGTGCGGCATCCGATCTCGGCTTCCCCCTCGCGGTGGCGGAGGACGCGTGCGCCGCGCCCGACCTCACGCTCGGCGACCGGACCGTCCCCGGCGCCCAGGTGCACGCGGCGTTCATGGCGGCGCTGGACGGCACGTACGCGCGCGTCTCCACGGCGCAGGCGCTCGCGGGCGAGCTCGCCTCCCGCTGAGGCCGGGCGCCGGGCTGCGGGCGGCTGACCCCGCGGCGCGACAACCTGTCCGACCCGCGCGGCAACTCCCGACACCGTCCGCCCCCGGCCGCGGCGTCGACCCGTCAGGATGGGATCACCCTCTTCGCATCGGAGTTGATACCCGTGGGCACGACCGTCTTCGAAAGACAGCGGCCGGCAGCATCCGTCGTCCAGCACTCCCTCGCCGACACGAAGCACGCGATCTTCTGGCGGGACGACCTTCCCGCAGCCCTCACGCCCGACCGGCCCGCGCTCAACGGGACGACGCGCGCGGACCTCGTGGTCGTCGGGGGCGGTTACACGGGCCTGTGGACGGCGCTGCTCGCCACCGAGCGCGATCCCGGTGCCAAGGTCGTCGTCCTCGAGGCGCAGCGGGTGGGGTGGGCAGCGTCCGGTCGCAACGGCGGGTTCTGCGAGGCGAGCCTCACCCACGGTCACGAGAACGGCATGGCCCGATGGCCCGACGAGATGCCGGTGCTCGAGCGCCTCGGGCGCGAGAACCTCGATGCGATCGAGGCCGCCGAGGCGCGCTACGGCATGGACTTCCAGTTCGAGCGCACCGGGCAGCTGGCCCCCGCCGTCGAACCGCATCAGGTCGACTGGCTGAAGGAATGGGCGGCCGAGGGCGAGGAGGGCGTGGTCTATCTCGATCAGGACGAGGCGCAGGCAGCCGTCCACTCCCCGACCTACCTCGCCGCGGTGTGGGAGCAGCACGCGTGCGGCATGCTCCACCCCGCCCGTCTGGCAGCCGAGCTCGCCCGGGTCTGCGAAGAGCGCGGAGTCGAGATCTTCGAGCGCTCGCGCGTCACGGGACTCGACACGAGCGGCGCCGGAGTGGACGCGCTGACCGAGCGCGGGCGGGTCGAGGCGTCACGCGCCGCGCTCGGGACCAACGTGTTCCCGTCACTCATCAAGCGCAACCGGCTGATGACGGTTCCGGTCTACGACTACGTGCTCATGACGGAGCCCCTCACCGACGACCAGCTCGCCTCGATCGGGTGGCAGGACCGCCAGGGGATCGGAGACCTCGCCAACCAGTTCCACTACTACCGGCTGAGCAGGGACAACCGGATCCTCTTCGGCGGGTACGACGCGATCTACCGCTACGGCCGCCGCCTCGACCCCGCGTACGAGCACCGGCCCGAGACGTGGCGCACCCTCGCGAGCCACTTCTTCACCACGTTCCCGCAGCTCGAGGGGCTGCGGTTCACGCACCAGTGGGCAGGCGCCATCGACACGTCGACGCAGTTCACCGCGTTCTTCGGCACCGCGCGCGCCCGCCGCATCGCCTACGCCGCCGGTTTCACGGGCCTGGGTGTGGGATCCACCCGCTTCGCCGGCGCGGTCATGCTCGACCTCCTGGACGGCGTGCAGAACGAGCGCACGGAGCTCGAGATGGTGCGCAAGCGCCCGCTGCCGTTCCCGCCGGAGCCCGCCGCGTCGATCGGCATCAACGCGACGCGGTGGTCGCTCGACCGCGCCGACCACAACCGGGGCCGGCGCAACCTGCTGCTGAAGACGCTCGACGCCCTCGGGCTGGGGTTCGACTCGTGAGGGCCGGAGTCGCGACGCGGCTCAGCGGCCCGCCGACCTCCGCACGAGGAGCGCGAGGTGCAGGGCCGTCTGCGTCTCGCCGTCGTCGAGGTCGGCGCCCAGCAGCTCCTCGATGAGCGCGAGGCGCTGGTAGAACACCGACCGGGACAGGTGGGATGCCCCGGCCGCCGCGGTGCGGTTGCCGGGGTGGGCGAGCATCGCCTCGAGCACGTCCAGCAGGTCGCCCGAGCGCGACAGATCGTGGGCGATGAGCGGTGCCAGCATGCGCTCCCCGTGCTCGAGCACCCGGTGGTCGTCGCGCAGCGCCGTGATCAGCTGGACGAGTGGGCGGTTGTCAGCCCGGCGCAGCTGCGGCCCGCGGCCCGCGCGGCGTCGGCGACCCCCGGCGAGGTCGACGGCCTCGTGCACGGAGGCGAGGGCGGCGTCGATGCCCTCGGCGGCGCGCCCGATCGACACGGTCACGCGCTCGGCCTCCGCCGGCTCGACGAGCGATCGCGCGAAGGCGAGCACGGCGGCGTCGTCGAACACGGCGTCCGCCGGAAGCGACACGAGCACGGTCGCGGCAGGCGGCACGACTCCGGCGGGCGCCGAGCCGGCCAGGGCCCGGCCGCGGAGCGCGCGGGCTGCGGCATCCGCCCGCTCCGCCGCGACGGGCGCACCCGCCACGACCAGGCCGTACAGCTTCGCGCCGCGCAGCGGCAGGCCGGCGGCCTCCAGGCGCGCCGCTGCGCCGCCGACGCCGGCGAAGCGCCCGGCCAGCAGGCCGTCGACCAGGCGGCGCCGGCCGATGCGCGCCCACTCGTCGACTTCGCCGTCGGCCAGCCGCCCCACCGCGAGCGCGATGGCGCCCTGTTCGAGCACGGCGGTGCGCCCTGCGGGATGCTCGGGCCCCGGGAGCGCGATGAGGTTCCCCCAGCGGATGCCGCGCGCCTCGACGGGCACGATGAGCCAGTCGTCCGGGCCGGCGGGCAGCCCCCGTTCACGTCGCTGCTCCGCGCGCCGGTGGGCCGACCGCGACCGCAGCTCCCACTCGGTGAAGAGCTCCTCCTCCATCGCCAGCGGCACCTCCGCGGCCACCACCTCGTAGCCGAGGTTCTCCAGCACGATCGGCGCGCCGAGCGTCTGCGCGAGCTGGTGCACGATGAAGTCCGCGGGAGACCCGCGCAGCACGAGCGCTGTGAAGCGCTCGCGCACCTCGTCGCGCGCACGCAGGGCATCGGTCTGGCCGGTGATGATGCGGCTGTGGACCGCCTCGGTGAGCGTGACGAACTTCACCTCGCGATGCAGCACGACCAGGGCGAGCCCGCGCTCGCGCGCGGCCTCGACGACCACGGGCGGCACGGCACGGTAGTGCGTGCCGAGTTCGAGCACGAGTCCGGAGAGCCCGGCGTCGGCCAGCTCGCCGACGAACCGGCGCAGTTCGGCCGGCTCGGCGGGCCATGCCGACCCGGTGGACAGCAGCAGCTCGCCGCCGTCCAGCAGCCGGGCGACGCCGGCGCTGTCCGAGACGTGCAGCCAGCGCACCCGCGCGTTCAGTGCCGCGTCGCCGACCAGCACTTCGGGGACCCCCTGCACGACAGCATCCAGCGCGATCACCTCGCGCACCGTCGGGAGGGTCTCATTCGCTGATGGGGCGGCCGGACGATCCGTGTGGATCGCCCGGGCACTGCGTCGGTCGGGCACCGTGATCGTCGCCGTTTCTTCCAGGAGGGGACGAGTCCAGCCTAGGCGATCGCCGCACGATCTGTCCGAATGGCGCTGCGCGGGGCGGCGCGCGGCACGTTCCCGCGCCAGCCGCTCCCCGCCCGGCAATCCGCTCCGTATCCCGGTTCCGAAGATTTGGCAAGCCCCGTGCATCCAAGACATCCGATGCGCGGGAATGAATCATCAAAGGTTGAGGTTATTCCTGTACTCGGCACCTTCCGGTGCCGCAGGAGGGGACAGTGGGCAAGAACTACGTCGACATCGAGAACGACCAGGGTGAGACGCTGCGCTATCGCAAGCACGCCAATGGCCGCGGACTGATCGCGCATGGAGCCAAGGTGCACCCGAGCGCCATCGTCGAAGCGGGGGCGTACGTCGAACCGGGAGTGCAGATCGCGGCGGGCGCGCACGTGGGCCGCGGCGTGTGGGTCGAAACCGGTGCCGTGATCGGACCCGATGCCCGCATCGCGCCCCACGCCCACATCGGTCCGCGCGCCGCGATCGGACCGCGCGCGAAGATCGGCGTCCGCACGCACGTCGGGCACGACGCCCGCGTCGCCGGGGGGTCGCTGATCGGCGACGATGAGACGATCGGCGACGGCGAGCGCGTCGCCACCGACAAGCGCGGACTCCGCCTGGCCGCCTGACGACCCTCCCGACGTCGCCACAGGCCCGTAGGCTCACGGGGTGCGCATACGTGTCCTCGTCGGCATCCTGCTGGTCGTCATCGCCGGCGCCGCGCTGTGGTGGTTCGCCGGCCGCGGCGAGGAAGCGACTGCGGACCGGCGGGCGACGGCGGCGGCTGTGCCGCCGATCCCGGCCGACGCCTTCGAGATGACGGTCGAGAGCGTCCATGACGGCGACACGCTCCGCGCGCGCGTCGCGACGCCCAACCCGATCGTCGGCGACCGCGGATCGACGCGGATCCGCCTGCTGGGGATCGACACCCCCGAGGTCTCGCCCGAGGTCGACTGCTGGGGCGCGGAGGCGACGGCGGTGCTGACCTCGCTCGTGCCCGCGGGGTCGACGATCTGGGCGGCCGCAGACGTGGAGTCCCACGACCGGTACGGCCGGACGCTGCTGTACGTCTGGACGCCGGACGGCCGCTTCGTCAACGGTGAGCTGGTGGCGCAGGGCGCGGCACGCGTCGAGGTGTACGCGCCCAATCGCCGCCACGAAGCGCTGCTGCGTTCGCTGCAGGACGCCGCGATGTCCGAGCCGGCCGGGCGCTGGCGCGCGTGCGGCGGGTGACCGACGTCGCTCGGACGTCGGGGGGTGTCAGGCGAAGAGGAACAGCACGAAGCCAATGAGCGGGAGCGTCCCCTGGATGAGCGCGGGCCGCAGATACTTCGTCCCGGTCGTGAGCAGGACGAGGGCGGCGGCCACCATCGATCCGAGGCCGAAGAGCACGAGCGCCAGCCCCGCTGCCCGCACCGCGCCTGAGTCGGCGCCGGCGTAGAGCAGCACGAGACCGATCACGACTCCGACGGCGAGGAAGAGGTTGTAGAAGCCCTGGTTGTACGCCATCGGCTTCGTCGCGTCGGCGGCCGCCTGGTCGGCCACGCCGAATCGGCGCCAGATCCTCGGCTGCGACCACTGCACGCTCTCCATCACGAAGATGTACACGTGCAGCAGCGCCGCCAGCGCCGCGAAGACCGTCGCCAGGATCGCCACCATGAGCGAACGATAGCGCCCGGCTACGCTGAGAGGTATGGCGAAGGGCGGGTCGCGCGGGCGAGGTCGCGGCACGCCGCCTCCGCGGGGCCGCACCGCCGGCCGCGCGCAGAAGCCCGCCGTCCGGCCCCGGCGCCCGCAGCCGTCCCCGGGCCCTTCGCCCGAGCCGCCCGCCGCACCGCCGCCGATCTTCCGGCTGGGGGCGGTTCCGGGCGCGACGCCCGGCCGGTGGATCGACACGTGGAACGAGCGGATGCCGCAGACCGCACTCGAGCTGATCAGCCTCCCCGTCGCCGGCCAGCGCCGGGCTCTCCTCGACGGCGATGTCGACGCGGCGCTGGTGAGACTCCCGCTGGAGAAGGACGGGCTCCACGTCATACCGCTCTACGAGGAGGTGCCGGTCGTGGTCTGCGCCCGGGACTCGCACCTCACCGCGGCGGACGAGCTCGCCATCGCGGACCTGGAGGGCGAGGTGCTCATCGTCCCGGACGACGACGTGCTCGGCATCCGGGTCCCGGGAGCGCTGCCCCCGGCGTTCGCGGCTCCCGCCGACACGGCCGAGGCGATCGCCACGGTGGCCGCAGGGGTCGGGATCGTCGTCGTCCCGATGTCGGTGGCGCGGCTGCACCACCGCAAGGACGCGGACCACCGCCCCCTCGCCGACGGCCCCCGCTCCACGGTCGCGCTCGCGTGGGTCGCCGAGCGGACGACGTCGGCGGTCGAGAGCTTCGTCGGGATCGTCCGCGGCCGCACCGCCAACTCATCGCGCGACTGACCACCGGCCGGACATGGGGAGGGGTGCCGCCCCAGTTCCCATGCGGCACCCCTCATGGACCGGCGTCGAGACACGCAGCCCGAACTGCGTTCCCCGAGGTCTCGCGTCGCTCCGACCCCCATCGGCATGCCGAGCCGGTCCGATGATCAGGAGCGCGCGGCATCCGCCCTGATACACGAACGGGAGAAGTTCTCAGAAACCCGCGCCGTGGACCTGGAACGGCGCCACGATGCCCGTGCGCTCCGCCGCCTCGGCGAGCGCGACCGACGGCGCCACCCCGGCCGCGAGACCCTCGTGGACCGCGCCCAGCAGCTCGCAGGCGTTGTCGTCCGCCACCACGACGGGCGCCGCGATCACGCTGCGCGTGCCGGCGTGCAGCCAGATGCGGGTCATGCCCAGTGCCTCCTCACCCCACCGCACCGACGAGCGGCCGACCTCGCAGGCCGACAGCACGACGGTCTCGGGCACGCGCGGGATCAGGTCGATGTCGTAGCCGAAGAGCGCGCCGTCGGCCAGCTCGAGGCCGGAGAACATCGGGTTGTCGGCGGCGTGCCGCCCGTGGGCGGCGATGTGCAGCACGCCCACGCGGGAAGCCAGCGCCGTCACGTCCGCAACGGTGGCGTCGTCGCCCGCACGCACGTCGGCCCGCCGCCAGGCGGCCGACCCGGCGGTCACCTCCTCCTCGCCACGGGCCACCCGGGGCCCCGCGGCGAATCCCGCTGCTTCCGGGGGCACCCACTCGCGCGCGCGCTCCCGGACCCAGGCCGACACCGACGACGCGATCGAGATCGGGCGGCGGCGGAGCGCGGGAAGCATCATCCACGGCACCCCGGACAGGACTCCGGGCGCCGTGATGAGCACCCGCTCCGCCCGATCGAGGACGCCGTCGATCGGCCCGCAGAGGATCTGCGACAGGGTCTCCAGCCGGGCGTCCAGGCCGCGGCGCACGACGGCGGCCATGGGACCGCGCACCACGGCGGCCGACATGTCGAGGTCCGCCCGCAGCCCCCTGAGCGCGGTGCGCGCGGCCGCCCAGTCCAGACCGACGAGCTGCGAGCCGTTCCTCGACACGACCAGCGCGGCCAGCTGCGTCCCGTCGAAAACGTACGCGACGAGGACTTCGCCGTCGGCCAGCTCCCCCCTCGCCTCGTCGAGCGTCGCACGTCCGGTGTGCTCGCCCGCCGCGGTGTGGCTCCACTGCCGCTCGCGTGTGCGGTCACGCAGCAGCGCGGCGCGCGGGTCCGAGAGCCAGTCCCCGTCCGGCTGCGCCGCGCGCAGCACCCGCAGCTCAGCCAGGTCCGCCGCGAGGTCCGGATCGGGCGGCGGGCGCAGGGGCAGCACGAATCCGGTGAGGGCCCGAGCCCGCTCGGACCACTCGAACACGGCGGCGTGACTGCGCGACCGCAGCGCCGACGACAGCCCGGTCGTGGCGAGCCCGGTGCCCCGCATCGCGGCCGAGACCTGCAGGTCGAGACTGCCGAAGGACCGCCGGTGCCGGTCGAGAAGGTCCAGCCCGGCCGCGGCGTGCCTGCGCGTGTCGTGCTCCCGGCCGAGCGCGGCCGCGTGCGCGGCGCGCAGCTCGTGTGCGAGCAGTCCCACCTCGAGCGGCGTCCGAGGTCCGACACGCGGCGCCGGCACGGCCTTCACTTCTCGATGATCCGTGCGGATGCGCGCCAGCGCGTCGGTGAGCCGGAGCGCCTCGGCCTCGGAGCGGAAGCCCTGCGCCTCAAGGTCGTCGGCGACGGCGGCCACCTTCGCCGGCGACGGCAGCCGGCGAGGCGTCCGCACCGGCATGCCGCTGCGATCGAGCCGGCCGACGGCGAGGCGCGCGCGAAGCCCGATCGCCTCGGCGCGGACGGCCCACCCGGGGCTGCCGATCGCGGCGAACCGGCGGGCGGATGCTGTCGCCACCGTCGCCGCGCGCTCGGGGTCGTGACTGAGCAGCGACCGCGCGAGGTGGTAGTCGGCGGTCGCGCGGTCGCGCGGAGCGCGATGCCGGCCGAACACCGCCGACACCGCCGACAGGCTTCGCTCGGCCTCCGTCACGAGCCCGGCCTCCCGGAGCACCTCCGCACGATCGAGCTCGTTCACCGCCGCCCACATTGTGGACGCGTCGTCCAGCGGCTCGCGCACCGCCTGCATCGTCTGCAGAGCCGCCACGAGGTCGCCCGCGAGCATCAGGGTGTATCCGCGGTTGTGCACCGCGAGGTCCGCCTCGGTCCCGAGCCCCGCCTCCCGGTAGGTGTGCTCGGCCGCGGCGAGGTCGGCCATCGCGGCGTCGAGCTGCCCGCGCTGCATGTCGACCAGGCTGCGGTTGATCCTCATGTTGGCCTGCCGCACCGGATCGTCACGCAGTCCGCGGATGCTCTTGTCGAGCCAGGACGCGGCGTCGTCGAGCAGCCCGCGCTCCAGGGCGAGGGCACCGAGCTGTCCGTGCAGCTGGGCGACGGTGACGGCATCCAGTCCGCCCTGGGCGAGCGCCTCGAGGCACAGCCGCTCACCCGCGTCCACGTCCCCCATGCGGGCGAGGACGTACGCGGTGGTGCCGGCGATGCGCGCCGTCAGGTTGCGGTCGCCGTCGCGCTCTGCCGCGTCGCTCGCTTCTGCGAGCATGCGCCGCGCGTCGGTGTACCGGCCGCGGTTGGCGAGCTCGACCCCGCGGGCATACCTCGCCCCCGCGTCGATCCGAGTCCCCATGGAGCAATCATGGCGCGAAGAGCGTCCGCACAGCGACGACGGGCGGCCCGCCGCCGGCAAGGGCCGCCCGGCGGCGTCAGCGGCGCGCCGCGCCCGGCGTGCGGGCGGCCGCGAGCGGGGAGCGATCGGCGGCGCGGATCGCATCGAGCGCCTTCTTCACCGCGTCCTTCCGCGGGCTCGACGCCTGCGCCTGCGCCTGGGTGGTGGAGGGCCGCATGAGGTCGCCCGCGAGCTCCGCCGCGACGGTCCCCGCCACGAAGGGCGCGGCGAACGAGGTTCCGCTCCACACGGCGAAGCCGCCCTCCTCGCCGTTGTCGAAGTCGTCCGGGTCCAGGCTCTGGCGCCGGCGGTCGGCGCGGTCGTTGCGGGACCCCGCCTGGAGTCCGCCCGCGAACGACGGGAACACGCTCATGACGGACGTGCCGGGTGCGTACAGGTTCACCCAGTCCCCGATGTTGCTGAACAGCGCGACCGATGACCGCTGCGGGTTGAGGGCCCCGACCGCGAAGTGGTCGGCGAGACCGTCAGGCTCGTCGAAGGTCAGGAGCGGATCACCCCAGCCGTACAGGGCGGCGGGGAACGACGGGCGCTCGGTCGCGTCGTTGCCGGCCGAGCAGACGATGACGCAGCCCCGCGACCGGAGGCTGCGCAGCGCCTCGAACAGGCGCAGGCTGAACCGGCCGTCCTCGGGCGTCTCGTGGTAGTACCCGAGCGAGAGGTTCAGCACGTCGAGGTGATGGGGGTCCGTCTTGGTCCCGGCATCCATCCAGTCGGCGAGCTGCTCGAGCGCGGTGATCAGCTCGCTCTCCAGGACGCTGCCGTTGCTGTCGGCGACCCGGATCGCGATGAGGTCCGCGTCCGGGCAGACCTGACGCAGCACGCCCGCCACGAACGTCCCGTGTCCGGCTGCGTCGTCCAGGAACCCGTCGAGCGGGCCGGCCTGGTCGCCGAACCGCTCCGGGTCGGTCGCCGGGTCGTTCACCCCGATCACGCCGGAGCCGTCGACCGCGTCGATCGTGCGCACGACCGACCGCCCATCGGGCGCCGTGAACCACGGGTGCGTGCCGCAGCCGGTGTCGACGAAGCCGATGACGGGGCGACGCCCGCCGTCTGCCAGCGCATGCCGGTCGGCGGGCGGAGCGCCGATGTAGGTGACGAGCTCGAGCCCGCCGGATCCGGGGTAGGCGTAGCCGTCCGTGCCGCTCGGGTTGGTGCGGCCGTGCGGATTGGTACGGCCGTGCGGATTCGTGCGCCCGTGCGGATTCGTCCGGCCGTGCGGGTTCATGTCGATGGGGTCCACGCCGAGCACGTGGTCCAGGCTCACCTGCGCGAGCACCGGATCGTCGACCGCCCGGGCCGACCGCGTGCGCGTCTCGGTCTGCGCCGCCGCTTCGGCACGGCGCGGCGGGTCGTTCGCGATCGCCGCCTCGAGCGACACGGAGCGCGTCGCCGCCGCGCGGGCCGCCGAGTCGGGAACCTCCGCGCCGGCCTCGCGCGGTGCGAGGCCGCGGGCGGCGACGCCCATGCGCTCGGCGATGAGCACGTCACGGCGCGCCTGCTGCAGCAGCCGCCACGCGTCGACCGGGGGCACCGGCTCGTCGTCGCGGCCCTCGCGCGGCGCCTGGACGATCCGCGCGCGCGAGAGCGCTGCCGTGTCCTGGCCGCTGGGCAGCTCCTCGACCTCCACATCCCAGCCGAGCTTCGCCCCCGCGCCCTTGAGCGCCGCCTCCGCCTCCGCCGGATCGCCGGAGATCACCAGGTGACCGGCGGCGTACACGGTGTCGTAGGCCTGCAGGCCGGGGACGGGCTCGCGGCGAGGGTCGAGGACGACGCCCTTCGGCTCGCCCGCCACCTCCCGCTCCCGCCAGGTGCCTCGTTGCGCGCTGTCGGCGTTCGCCATGTCTTCTCCCTCATCACATGCGGAATCCGCGGCCCCCAGGCCGCGGCATCCGTCTCTTCGAACTGATCGTCAGACTTCGAACTGCGGGGTCTGGAAGTCGCGCAGCGCCCCGTCGGCGTCGCGGACCACCAGGCGGAGGCGGGCCACCCCCGGCGTGACCTCCTCGAAGGCGAACCGTCCGTGCTCGCCCGGATCGGCCGACCACTCCCGGTCGTCCTGGACGAGCCGGATGGCCAGCGCCGTGCCGTCCACCCATCCGTCCACCCGACGCCCGCCGCCCTCGGTGGCCGTCACGTGCAGCAGCACGCTGGTCGTGCCGTCGCTGAACTGCAGCGTGGCGGTGTCGGTGTCTCCGCGCACCGCCGCGAGCGTCCCCTCGACGAGGGTGAGCAGCGCGTACTCGCGCGAGAGGTCCTCCACGGCCACCGCGGCGACCATGCGGTCGACCAGGTCGGCGGGCACCGGGTCGACGTCCTCCCACATGCGGCGCATGCGTGCGAAGAGTGCGGCATCGGCCGCGAAGTCCTCAGTTTCCATCGTCGTCCCCTTTCCATCCCTCGCCCTCCAGCACGGCGCGGAGCTTCGCGAGACAGCGCTGACGGGTCGGCCCGATGGATCCGATGGGCATCGCGAGGTCTTCGGCGATGCGGGCGTAGTCCGGACGATCCTCGAACGCGACGATCCGCAGCAGGCGCTGGCATCGGTCGTTGAGCGTCGCGACAGCTGTCCAGAGGCGACGCGTCTCGTCGTCCTGCGCTGCCGTGTGCTCGGCGGATTCGTGGACAGGAAGGTGCGGTGCGAGCGTCTCGGCCTCGGTCGCATCGGCCTTGCGATGCTGTTTGCCGACCCGCCACGCCTCACGGCGTGCGCACATGGTGAGCCATCCCGACACCGCGAGGGGGTCGTTGATGGTCTCGTGACGGCGAACGAGCGTCAGCCAGGTCGTCTGCACGACGTCCTGTGCCAGCGCATGGTCGAGTCCGTACGCCCGTACGACGTGCCACAGCGGTGGCGACATCAGGCGGACGAGCTCGTCCATCGCACGGCTGTCGCCCTCGCGCCACCGCACGAAGAGTGCGGCGGCACGCTCCCATCTCGCCGGCTCCACGGAGTCGACGGATGGCTCGGCGCCCGCGTGCGTCATAGCGCCCATTCTGTCCACACCATGCCCGAGCGCGGAAGGGGCCGTCTGATACACGAAACGACCCGACGGATTCCGCAGATCTCGGCCGCCTCGCTCGTCCGGCGGGCGCCGACCTAGACTTCGTGCATGACCACGCGGCCGCTTCTCTACGTCTGCGTACGCCCGCAGCGCAATGCGGCGGAGGCGGAGTACGAGTCGTTCCGCACGGCCATGCGCCTCGACGCCGACGCGCTGGCCCGTCATGATCTGGTGCGCGAGCCGCTGCCGGACCGCGTCTTCGACCGGTACGCCGGGTTCCTGGTCGGCGGCAGCCCGTTCAACGTCGCCGATCCCGAGTCCACGAAGACCGACGCCCAGCGTCGGCTCGAGGCCGAGCTCGCCCGGATCGCGGAGCACGCCGCGTCCAGCATGGGCGCGGCGGCGCTGTTCACCTGCTACGGCATCGGCGTGGCCACCCGCACGCTCGGCGGCCGCGTCAGCCGCGCGTTCCCCGAGGACACCGGCCCGGTGACGATCGACCTGACCGACGCCGCCGGCGCCGACCCGGTGTTCGGCGGCCTGGCCGATCGGTTCTCGGCTCTCACCGCGCACAAGGAGGGAACGGAGGAGCTCCCGCACGGGGCGGTGCTGCTGGCGTCGAACGACGCATGCCCCGTCCAGGCGTACCGCGTGGGCGACCGGCTCTACGCCACCCAGTTCCACCCCGAGCCGACGACGAAGGCGTTCACCGAGCGCATGGCGGTCTACCGCGACGACGGATACTTCGAGTCGGCGGACTACGAGGCGATCGCGGCGCGCGTGCTGGCGGCATCCGTCACCGAGCCGGCACGGCTGCTGCGCGCCTTCGCGACGCGGTTCGCCCGCGGCTGACTCACGCCCCGGCGTTGCGGAAGGACGCCGCCTCGCGGATGACCGTGCCGACGACGGCCGCCGCGAGGATCACGAAGGCCACGACGAGCGCGGTGGTCCCGATCGCGGTGCTCGGCGGCTCGCCCGTCAGCCGCCCGACGGCGAGCCAGCACAGTCCCCAGGCGAGGGCGAGCGCGGGACCCAGGCGCCAGCGGCCGGCCGCTTCGATGCCCAGGCCGATGACGGCCACGGCGAGGAGCACCACGACGCCCCAGAGATCCGCGGATGCCTCCCACTCCGGCGGCCCGATGCCGGTGAGCCACGCGGTGGTGTTCGCCACGGTGGCGAGGGTGACCCAGCCGAGGTGGAGGCCGGTCACGCCGTCGACGAGGAGGCGGTCCAGCCAGCCGTCGGCCGGGTCGATCACGGTGCGGTGGAAGGTCACGCCGAGGAGCGCGAGCAGCACGACGATGACGAGCACGGTGAGGGCGAGCGACCCGAACTGGGCCGCGACGAGCCACAGCCCGTTGACCGCCATGGTGCCCGCGATCAGCCATCCGAGGGCCCGCTGCCGCTCGTCGCCGCGGCGCGAGGGCAGCGCCTGCCAGATCGTGTAGGCGAACAGGCCCAGGTAGATGACGCTCCAGATGGCGAATGCCGGTCCGGCGGGCGCAAGGTACGAGCCGTCCTCGTCGAGCGCGCCGTCCTGCAGGTTCTCGACGGAGGTGCCGCCGAACAGGCCCGAGCCGACCATCGCGGCGATGATCATGAAGCAGAACGCGCTGATGACGACGATCTGCCGGGTGAGGTCGCGTCCCGCCATGCTCACACGGTAGGGGGCGCGCTGCGGCGGTCGCGACCCATTGACCCTGCCGAGAGGTGCTGATACGCCGCCGGCGGCGGGTCACCACGCCGCTGCGGTCGCTTCCGTGCGGCGCCGCTACGCACCGCCCGGCGGGTCGAGCAGAAGGCCGATCCGCTCGTCGAGGTACGCGGCGAGGGGGACGAGCCCGCCCGCCGCGCTCCAGCGGACGCTGGGCACGCCGTCGGCAAGCGCCAGTGGAGCGGATGCCTCGCCCCCGTCGAGCGCGTCGGGGCGCAGCATCCGCCACCCGATGTGGACCGTCTCTCCCTCGCCGAAGCCGCCGCGCCGGGCCGCTGCCGCGAGCTCCGCACGCCGGCGCTGGGACTCGGCGGTGTAGCCGCGCCGCACCTCCGCACGCGCGCGGATCACCTCGCCGGTCGCGAGCACGGCGTCGTCGGTGAGCAGCAGCACGCCGAGGTGCCACGCACTCCCACGCGGCTCGATGCGCGCGGCGCGCGCGACTCCGAGGATGCGTCGCGGCACCACGAGCTCGCCCAGCGCCTCGCGCGGCGCGGTCGCGAGGCGCGCCCGGGCGGCTTCCAGCAGGTCGACGGCGCTCACGCCATGTCGTCCTGCAGTGCGATCGGGGCCGTCGCCCGGCGACCGCGCAGCGTCACGCCCACGAGCGGGAACACGAGCACCGAGAGCATGCCGCCCGCGACGAGCACGGACTGCTGGGTCGTCGTGAGGATCCCCTCGTCCACGCCGATCGCCGTCACGGCGACGATGATCGGCAGGCCGGTGGCCCCCAGGAGGGCCATCGCGAGCCGGTCGCGCCGCGACGATCCCTCCGGCACCGCGAGGGTCGACGGCAGCCCGCGGACCACGAACAGCGCGACGAGCACCACCGGCACGAGCACCAGCAGCACCGGGTCTGCCATCAGCGCCTCGAGGTCGAAGGTGATCCCGGTGTAGATGAAGAAGATGGGCACCATGAAGCCGAAGGCCACGCCCTCGATCTTGCTCTCGACCGCGTGGCGGTCGTGCTCGGACGCGTCCCGCATGAGCAGGCGCCAGACCACGCCCGCCGTGAACGCCCCCAGCAGCATGTCGAGATCGAGCACGACGCTGAGCGCGACGAGCACCGCGAGGATCAGGAAGATGACGCGGATGGCGAACTGGCCGGAGGTGTGCAGCGTGGAGTTGATGAAGGCGTGCATCGCCCCCCGCGGGATGCGGAATGCGAGCCAGATGGCGCCCGCCGCGAACGCGGCGAACAGCACGAGCACCACCGTGGACAGGCCGGGCTCCCGCCCGCCCAGGAAGATCGAGATCGCGACGAGCGGGCCGAACTCGCCGATGGCGCCGACCGCCGCGACGGCCTTGCCGAAGGGCGTCGGCAGTTCCCCCGCGTCGCGCAGGATCGGCAGCAGCGTGCCGAGCGCGGTCGAGCAGAGGGCGATGCCGATGACGACGGCCGCCTCTCCGGGCGCGAGGATTAACCCGGCGGCGATGCCCGCGACGAGGCTGATGAGCCAGCCGAGCGAGGCCCGGCGTCCGAGCCGGCCGCGGAACGAGCCGAACTCGATCTCGGTGCCGGCGACGAAGAACAGCATGGCCAGGCCGAAGTTCGCCAACGTCTCGACGAACTCGCTGGGGCCCGTCCACCCGAGCACCGCCGGGCCGATGAGGATGCCCAGCACGAGCTCGAACACCACGACGGGCACGCGCACCCACCGGCCGATCCCGCGGGCGAGCAGCGGCGCGAGCACCGCCAGCAGCGGGATCAGCACCAGGGTCGTGGGGGTGAGGTCGTCCACTCGAACAGAGTGCCAGCGCGGGAGGTGCTCCCGCGACCCCGCGGCGGGGGGAGATCAGAGGCCGTCGAGCGCGCGCTGTGCGCGTTCGGCCTCCTTCGCCGCCGCACTCGCCTTCGCCGCGGCATCGGCCCGCTCCCGCTCGACGGCGTCCAGCTTGCCGACGGCGGCCTCCTCGTCGGCCTCGAGCCCGGCCAGATCGCGTCGGAGGTCGTCGATGCGCTCGCGCACGTGGTCGACGCGCTCCTGAGCCTTCGCCCGGCGGGCGTCGACGCGGGCGAGCTCCCGCTCCGCCTCGCCGGCCGCGCGTTCGGCCTCGCGCGCGGCCTTCTCCGCCGCGCGGCGCGCCCGGCGCTCGGCCAGGTCGTCGCGCGGCGGCGGCGCTGCCACCCCGGGAAGCGAGCCCCCCACCGCGTCGGCGAGCGTGCTGTCGTCGATGTCGCCGGCCTCGAGCGGCTTGACGAGCCGGGCGGTGAGCACCGCCGCGGCGGCGCCGGCGTCCATCACCGCCGCGTTGATCGTCTTCTCTGCCTCCTCGCGCGCGGCGGGACCGAGCGTCACGCCGGCGTCGGCGGCGAGACCCACCGCCTCCTTGGCCAGGGCGGCGACGAGCTGGCGCCGCTGCTTGCCGAGCCTCGACAGCTCGGCGGCGTCGAGGTCGTCCTGCGCCTCGCGCAGCGCGGCGGAGAGCTCGAGCGCCTCCGACAGCTGCCCCTCGCGCGCGAGGAGGTTCACGCTCCACGCCGGCACGGTCGGCTTGCGCAGGGCCTTGATCCGCTTGGCCAGCGCCGGTGCGGCGAGCCCCGCGCGCGCGTTGCGCGCGGCCGTGAACTGCGCGGGTGGCAGGGCGTACAGTTCGCGTGCGATCGCATCGAAGTCGTCGGCATCCGTCGCCATGCCCTCATTGTGGCCGCTTCCCCGGCGTTCGTCCGCCGGACGCGATGACGGCGTTCCGGCGTCCGGCGAACGAACAGGGAAGGAAGCGAGAGGGAGCGGATGCCGCCACGCGGCCGGCCCTGACGCCTCAGACGATCTCGTAGAAGCGCCACAGCCCGAACTCGGGCACGAGGACGCGGATGTCGCTCCAGCCCGCATTCCGCGCGTACCGGCGCAGCGTGTCGGGGCGCATGACCGTGCCGGTGCCCGCGCTCGGCCGGTGTGAGAGCCCGTCCGGGAGGCACACGAAGATGCTGAACCCGTACAGCAGCCGCTCGAGCTCGCTCGCGTCGGCGGCGAAGCGCTCCTCGGTGGCCTCGTCCATGATCACCACCACGCCGTCCTCGCGCACCGCGGCGCGTGCCGCGGCGAGCACCTCGACGGGGTGCGGCATGTCGTGAAGGCACTCGAACGCGAAGACGGCGTCGAACGGCCCGTGCTCGGCGGCGAGCGCCGCGTCCGCGAGAAGGAACTCGACCCGGTCGGCGACGCCGGCTTCCGCGGCGTTGCGCCGTGCCAGCTCGACCGACGCCTCGTCGATGTCGAAGCCGACGACCCGCAGCTGCGGGTACGCCTGTGCGAGCGAGATGGAGGACCAGCCGCCTCCCGACCCGAGGTCGGCGATGCGGGCGTCGGGGCGCCGCAGCGCCGCGTCGATGTGCTCGATACCGGCGAAGACCGGTCCCAGCTGCTCGAACCACGGGCGGTTCATGTCTGCCTGAGCCTCGCGCGCATGCCGGCCGAGCTGCTCCCAGCTGACGCCCCCGCCGGTGCGGTAGGCCTGCAGGAGCGCCTCGAGCTGTCCGGAGGCGGCGGCCGCCATGCGGGCGAGCGGCTCGAGGTACGACCGGCTGCCGCGGTCCAGCAGGACCTCCTCGGCACCGGGGGCGAGCGTGAAGCGCCGCTCGGCGTACGTCCGGCCCTCCTCGGCGCGGAGGAAGCCGCTGGCGGCCTGCTGCTCGAGCCACTCCTGCGCGTAGCGGGCGTGGGTGCCGGTGCGGGCGGCCAGCTCCTCCGCCGTGAGGCCGTCGGACTGCGCCAGCGCGGCGTACCAGCCGAGCTGCGAGCCGAGGTGCACGGCGGTGAGGTCGAACCAGCCCAGTGCGGCGTTCATGATCCGGTCCTCGAACGCGGCCGTGGCCGCTGCGTTCGTCTCGGTGATCGTCGTGGACATCGTCGTCTCCTTCCCTGTGTCCATTCGGGTATCCGAGTACGACGTTACGAAGGCCGCGGCGCGCCCCGCGTCGGGCGAACGGCGCAATCGCGCGCACGCCGTCTGCACCATTCGATGCAGATGACGGATGCCGCACCCCGCGCCGCGAGTCGCCTCGACGTCTCTCCTCCGGCGCCGCCGCCGTCAGCGGGTGCGGCCCGCGGCCTGCGCGTGCCACCACGCCGCCGCGGCCGTGCGGGAGCCGACGTCGAGCTTCACGTAGACGTTGGCAAGGTGCCGGCTGACCGTCTTCTCGCTGATGAACAGCTCCTCCGCGATCCGGCGGTTCGACTTGCCCTGCGCGACGAGCTCGACGATCTCGCGTTCGCGGGCCGTCAACGGGCCGTCCGACGCCGAGGGGACCGCCGCGCGCACCACCACGGGGGGTGCGCCCAAGCGCTCGAAGATGGCCGCGGCCTGCTCGCGGAGCTGCGCCGCCAGCGTGTCGTCGTCGCGCAGTTCGTGTGCGGAGGCCAGCCAGCTGAGCACGTTCGCCTGCTCCCAGGGCTGCCGCAGGCGCCGGAAGAGGTGGAGGGCGGCGTGCAGGCGGCTGATCGCACCGTCGGCATCGCCGGCGGCCACCATGACCATCCCCCGCGCGTGCGCCGCCCACGCCCGGAAGCCGTCGCTGCCGAAGTCCCCGGCGTCCGTCTCGAGCTCGTCCAGCAGCTGCTCCGCCCGCGGGGCGTGCCCGCCGGCCAGGGCGATCTGGATGCCGGGGCGCAGCAGCCGCACGCGGCCCATGCGGTCCCGCCGCTCCAGCGGGGTCGTGATCATGGCGGCAGCCAGCCGCGCATCACCCGCCTCCAGCGCGAGCAGCGCCTCACCCGGCACGGGGTCGACGCCGCAGGCGCGGGCACGGGCGTAGGCGTCGTGCGCCCCGGCGGCGTCTCCGCGCAGGCGCCGGATCTCCCCGAGCTGATACCACCCGTCGCCGGCGACCCACGGGTGGTCGGAGGCGAGGTCGTCGCACGCGCGCTGCAGCGCGGCCTCGGCGGCATCCCACTCCCCGCTCGCCGATTGCAGCTCGAGCCGGTGCACGCGGCACACGCCGGCGTACACGACGTCGGTGCCCCGTGACGCGCACCACGCCTCGGCGGCGCGGGTCCAGTCCGCCATCCGCCGGAAGTCGGCGAGCTCGTGGCACACGTGAATGGTCGTGCACAGGATGTCGCCGGCCCATTCCGCGTCGAGCTCGTCCGACACGACGCAGAGCATCGCCTCGTCGAGCTGCGCGAAGCCCTCGGCCGGCCGCCCCGCGCGGATGGCGTGCATGCCCGACACGACGGCGCAGAGTGCCGAGACCGCCGGCGCCCGCAGCGCGGCCGCGAGCTCCTGCATCCGCGACACGCTCTCGGCCGGCCACAGCGTGCCGGTGCCGTCGAGGTCCATGCTCGCCGTCAGGTAGACGTCATACGCATGCGCCGCCGAGTCCGGCAGCTCGGCGAGGGTGCGGTGAGCCCGCCGCGCCCACGCGGTGCCGACGGTCAGCTCGCCCCGCGTCAGCCGCACGAGCGCCACCACGAGCGCGGCCTCGGCGGCGGCCGCCTCGTCCCCGCCGGAGTCGAGGAGCCGGAAGGCGCTTTCGAGGATCTCGAGACACGACTCCTGCCGCCCCAGCCACCACTCGCACGACGCGAGGGCACGCAGATCACGGCCGGTGGCCGCTTCCCCGTCCCGGGCGGTTGCGAAGCCGTCCCGTGCTGTCACCCAGTCACCGGACCGATATGCCGTCCGCGCCCTCTCGAGCACGGACGCCGAGTCCGCCATGCGGGAATCGTACCGCTGGGCGGGTGCGCCGTGGAGGGGCCGGGCACCGGGTGAGCGTTCCGGGCAGGCGCCAAACCCGCCCGGGCGCCAGAATCAGGAGGAGAGGACGGATGCCGCCTGCCGCGCCGCGCCCAGCGCCACGTACTCCCCCGGCTCCGGCACCTCGACGGGCAGCCCGAGGACGAGCGGGGCGATGCGCCGGACCGCCTCGGACTGCGCGCCGCCGCCGACGAGCAGGGCGCGCTCGAGGGGCACGCCGAGGCCGCGCAGCGCCTCGAGCCCCGCCGCGAGCCCCGACAGCATGCCCTCCACTGCCGCGCGCGCCAGGTTCTCGCGCGTCGTGGAGGCCAGCGTCATGCCGCTCAGCGACGCCGTCGCATCGGGCAGGTTCGGCGTGCGCTCGCCCTCGAAGTAGGGCACGAGCGTGAGGCCGGCCGCGCCCGGCTCGGCCGCGAGCGCGAGCCGCGACAGCTCGGCGTGGTCGACGGCGAGCAGGCGCGCGATCGCGTCGAGCACGCGCGCGGCGTTCAGGGTCGCCACCAGCGGCAGGAAGCGCCCGGTGCAGTCCGCGAAGCCCGCGACCGTGCCCGTCGGGTCGATCGTGCGCTGCTCGCTGACGGCGAAGACCGTCCCGCTGGTCCCGATCGACACCACGACGTCGCCGGGTCCGGCGCCGAGGCCGAGGGCCGCCCCCGCGTTGTCGCCCGCGCCGCCGCCGACACGGCGGCCGGCGGCATCCGTCACCGCTTCCGCCGGCCCGAGCACGCGCGGCAGCACCGCGTCGTGGCCGAGCGCGGCGACCAGCAGCTCGCGGTCGTAGCCGCCGGTGGCGGGGTTCCAGTAGCCGGTGCCCGACGCGTCGGAGCGGTCGGTGACCAGCTCGTCGAGCACCGGGCCGCGGGGCGACTCGCCCTCGGGCCCGAAGCCGCGCAGCCGCCACGTCAGCCAGTCGTGCGGCAGCGCGACGGCGGCGACCCGCGCGGCGTTCTCGGGTTCGGCATCGCGCAGCCAGCGGAGCTTGGTGATGGTGAAGGATGCCACGGGCACGAGGCCCGTCCGGCGTGCGAGCTCTTCCGCGCCGAACTCGGCGGTGAGGTCGGCGGCCGCCTGCGCGGAGCGGGTGTCGTTCCACAGCAGCGCGTCGCGGATCACCCGGCCCTCGGCGTCCAGCACGACCATGCCGTGCTGCTGTCCGCCGATCGCCCAGGCCGCCACGTCGTCCAGGCCGCCGGCGTCGGCGATGGCCGCCTGCAGCGCGGTCCACCACGCCTCCGGGTCGACCGACGTGCCGTCGGGGTGCGACGCGCGCCCCTGCCGCACGACCGCGCCGGTGGCGGCCGCCGGATCGAGTGCCGAGCCCCGCGAAGCGGCGCCCGGCGTATCGAGATCATCCGTGATCACGACCTTGCACGACTGGGTCGACGAGTCGACCCCCATGACCAGCGTCATCCTCTTCCTCCTCGGAAGGCTCCCTGTGTCGATACCTCACTCGCCAAGACACGCCGACCGGCGGGCCGGTCGTCGGCGTGTCCTGGCGAGTGGGTTGGCCGGACCAGCGGCAGCGCGGGCAGCCCGCCGCGGTCGCGGTCGGATGCCTCAGCCGCGGGCGCCGAGCAGGTGCTCGGTGGCCAGCTGCTGCAGGCGGACGAACCCGAAGCCCTTGCCGCCGAGGTAGGCGTCGGCGTCGAAGTCCTCGTAGGCCGAGCGGTCGGCCAGGAAGTCGTCGTACGACTCGCCGTCGTTGAGCGTCGGCACCGAGAGCTCGTCGACCTTGGCTGCGGCGAGCGCCTCCTGCACCTCGGGGTCGGCACGGAAGGCCGCGGCGCGCTCCTTGAGGAGGAGGTACGTGCGCATGTTGGCGGATGCCGATTCCCACACGCCCGTCTCGTCCTCGGTGCGCGAGGGCTTGTAGTCGAAGTGGCGCGGGCCGTCGTAGGCGGGCACGCCGCCGGGGCCGCCGTTCTCGAGCAGGTCGACGAGGGCGAACGCGTTGTGCAGGTCGCCGTGGCCGAACACGAGGTCCTGGTCGTACTTGATGCCGCGCTGGCCGTTGAGGTCGATGTGGAAGAGCTTGCCGTGGTACAGCGCCTGCGCGATGCCGGCGGCGAAGTTCAGGCCTGCCATCTGCTCGTGGCCGACCTCGGGGTTGAGGCCGACCAGTTCGGGGCGCTCGAGCGACTCGATGAACGCGATCGCGTGGCCGAGCGTCGGCAGCAGGATGTCGCCGCGGGGCTCGTTGGGCTTGGGCTCGATCGCGAAGCGGATGTCGTAGCCCTTGTCGGTGACGTAGTCGCCGAGGAGGTTCACGGCCTCGCGGTAGCGCTCGAGCGCGGCGCGGATGTCCTTGGCCGAGTCGTACTCGGCGCCCTCGCGGCCACCCCACATGACGAAGGTCTTGGCGCCCAGCTCGGCGCCGAGGTCGAGCTGGCGGAACACCTTGCGCAGCGCGAACCGGCGCACCTGCCGGTCGTTCGAGGTGAAGCCGCCGTCCTTGAAGACCGGGGCCGAGAAGAGGTTGGTCGTGACCATCGGCACGATGAGGCCGGTGTCGGCCAGCGCGCCCTTGAGGCGGTCGATCTGGGTCTGGCGCTCGGCATCGGTCGACCCGAACGCGAACAGGTCGTCGTCGTGGAAGGTGAGTCCGTAGGCGCCGAGCTCGGCCAGCTTCTCGACCGCGTGCACGACATCGAGGGCGGGACGGGTCGGTCCGCCGAACGGGTCGGTGCCGTTGTAGCCGATCGTCCAGAGGCCGAACGAGAACTTGTCGTCGCGGGTGGGGGTGGGCATGACGCTCCTTTGCGGGTAAATGTTGCTGACGACAACCTATACCAGAACGGATGCCCCGTCCAGTGCGGGTCAGCCTCGCGAGGCGATGGCGAGGCTCGTGCCGGCGAAGACCGCCGACACGCACGCGCCGGCACCCGCCCTCCGCATAGCCTCACCGCTCACCGTCGTCAAGCCCCATGCGTCGGAAGGCCTGCGCGACCAGGATCTCCTTACGACGTGAGGAGGCGCCCCATGGTTCTCGAGAGGCCCTCCTCGCCCGCACGCCGAGGCTTCCGGTCGCGTGCGATGCCCTCCCTGCGAGAGCTGCCGTTGCGGATGCCGGAGCCGCCGCCCCCGCAGGACTCGGCCGTCCGGTGGGACCGCGTGGGCCTCGACCGCTACGAGGTGAAGGCCAGCGGCACGACTGTGGGCTTCATCGACGTGGTCGGCGCGGTGTTCGTGGTGCTGCGCGGCGCACGCTACGACCGCGCGGTCGAGGTGCTGCAGACACTCGACTTCGCCACCGCCGTGCAGTCCATCTGCCCCGCAGTCACGGAGCCGCAGGCCTCGGCCGGGCCGTCTCGCACCTGACGGGCGCCGACCGCCCCGCTCGCCACGGCGGCGACGCCCCGCCCCGTCTCACGGACGTGACCGCCGCCGCGTCGCCTCTACAGTGAGGGGATGAGCGATCCGGTCGGCAGCCGCCAGGCGAACCTCGCGCGACTGCTGCGCATCGTCCACCTGGAAGGCCCGGTCTCACGGGCCACGCTGACCGCCGCGACCGGCCTCAACCGCTCCACGATCGCCGATCTCGTCGGCGACCTGGTCGCCCTGGGCGTGGCGGAGGAGCGGGCTCCCGACCCCAGCCGGCGCGTCGGGCGGCCCTCGCCGATGGTCACCGCCCATCCGCGGGTCATCGCCATCGCGGTGAACCCGGAGGTCGACGCGCTCTCCATCGCCGCCGTGGGGCTCGACCGCCGGGTGCGCCGCCGCGAGCGCATCGAGATGACCGAGCTGCTCACGCCCGAGCGCACGGCGGCTCTCATCGCCGAGTGCATCTCGCAGTGGCGCCGGGACGATCTCGCCGGAACGGTCATCGCGGGCATCGGAATCGCCGTGCCCGGACTCGTGCGGGCGACGGACGGAATGGTCCGCGACGCCCCTCACCTCCAGTGGCGGGACGTCGCCCTGCGCGAGCTGGTCCAGGAGACCACCGGGCTTCCGGTGGCCGTGGGCAACGACGCCGCGATGGGCGTGGTCGCCGAGCACCTGTTCGGAGCCGCCGAGGGGATCGACGACGTCGTCTACCTCAACGGCGGCGCGAGCGGCATCGGAGGCGGGCTCATCGTGCAGGGCATCCCCGTCGGCGGCGCGTCGGGGTACTCGGGCGAGTTCGGCCAGAACCGCCCGGGCATCGCGTCGCCGACCGACCGCCGCGCGGCCGACGGCGTGCTGGAGGACGAGGTCAGCCGTGCCCGCCTGCTCGCCGCCCTCGGGCGCGGCAACGCCGACGAGCCGGAGCTCGCCGAGCTGCTGCGCACGTCGGACGCTCCCGGGGTGGCCGAGGAGGTCGCCCGGCAGCGCCGCATCCTCGCCACCGCACTGGCCAACGCGGTGAATGTGCTCAATCCGGCGGTCGTCGTTCTCGGCGGATTTCTGGCGATGCTCGCCGACCACGACCTGCCCGGCCTCACGCGCGCCGTCGTCGCGCAGACGATGCCCGCGAACGGCGAGGATCTCGAGATCCGGGCGGCCGCGCTCGCGGAGGACCGGCTGCTGATCGGAGCGGCCGAGGCCGCCTTCGCGGAGCTGCTGCACGACCCGTCGGCGATCGCGCTCCGCTGAGAGAGCCCGGGTCAGGCGGGAGCGGCCGTCGTCGCGCGCGGAACCAGCCGGGTCGGCAGCGTCACGTGCGTGACCTCGGGCTGCTCGCCCTGCATGAGGGCCAGCAGCAGCCTCGCCGCCTCGGCGCCGAGGGTCTGCATCGGCTGGCGCACAGTGGACAACGCCGGGGACGACTTGGATGCCTCGGGCACATCGTCGAACCCGATGATCGAGAGGTCGCGAGGGACGTCGAGGCCGAGCTCGGCGGCCACCTTGACGATCTCCATGGCCGAGATGTCGTTGGCCGCGAAGATCGCGGTCGGCCGGTCCGGCCGGCGGAGCATCTCGAGCGCCGCCATCCGGACCGCGTCCTGACGGTAGCTGCCCGAACCCACCAGCGCCGGATCCACCGGGAGTCCGGCATCCGTCAACGCCCTCCGGTAGCCGGCGTCGCGCGCGATCGAGGAGCGCAGGTCGGGGCGCCCGGCGATGAACCCGATGCGGAAGTGGCCGAGCTCGATCAGGTGCCTCGTCGCCAGGAGCGCGCCGCCGAAGCTGTCGCACTCGACCGTCGGCAGGTCGGCGGGGCCGGTGTGCGGGTCGATCGCGACGAGCGGCACCTCCGCGCTGACGTTCACGACGGTGGGCGTGACCATGATCGCGCCGTCGATCAGGGTTCCGCTGAGGCGCGACAGCGACCGGCGCTCCCAGCCGTCCGCGGCGCCGCGCGACCCCGTGTACGCCAGCAGGTCGTACCGCGAGTCGCGCAGCGCCTGGCCGACTCCCTTGAGGATCTCGGCACTGAACGGCTCGAAGTCGGCGACGAGCACGCCGATCACGCCGGTCTTGCGTGAGCGCATGCTGCTGGCGATGAGGCTGGACTCGTACCCGAGCTCGGCGACGACCGCGAGCACGCGGTCCACCGTCTCGCTCGAGACGCCGTACCGCCCGTTGACCGCCTTCGACACCGTCGCCACCGAGACGCCCGCGGCCGCGGCGACGTCGGTGATGGTGGGGCGGCGCTTCATGATCTCGAAAGCATAACGCGATGGAAACCGTTTTCGAAAACGTTTGACATTGGTTTGTTGGCATTTCAGACTTTTCAGACCCCGGGCCGAGCTCCGGGGCCGCGCGACCCCGATCGCGCAGACAAGGCACCGCGAAGCAGAGGTGCTCCTCGAAGGAGAGAACGGAATCACATGAAGCGCAACAGGATCCTCGCGGGTTCGGCTGCACTCGTCGCCGGCGTGCTCGCACTCGCCGGCTGCGGTGCGGGCGGCTCGGGCGAGAGCAGCGACGGCAGCGTCGAGATGACGCTGTGGCAGAACTCCACCACCGGCCCCGGACAGCAGTTCTGGAAGGACGCGATCGCCGCGTTCGAGGAGGAGAACCCCGGCGTCACGATCAAGATGCAGTCCGTCCAGAACGAGGACATGGACGGCAAGCTCCAGACGGCGCTCAACGCCGGTGATCCGCCCGACATCTTCCTCCAGCGCGGCGGCGGCAAGCTGGCCGCGATGGTGCAGGCCGGGCAGCTCAAAGACCTCACCGACCTCATCTCGGACGACATCAAGAGCGAGATCCCCGAGGGATCCTTCGCCGCCGAGACGTACCAGGACAAGGTGTGGGCGATGCCGCTCTCGGTGCTGCCGGGTGGCTTCTTCTACAGCCAGGACGCGTTCGACAACGCCGGCATCACCGAGAACCCCGAGACGATCGACGAGCTGAAGGACGCGGTCGGCAGCCTGAAGGAGACGGGCATCGAGCCCATCGCCCTCGGCGCCAAGGCCGCCTGGCCCGCCGCGCACTGGTACTACTTCTTCGCGCTGCGCGAGTGCAGCCCGGAGGTCATCGAGGAGACCGGCGACACCAAGGACTTCAGCGACGAGTGCTGGCTGCGCGCCGGCGAGGACCTGCAGGACTTCGCGTCGATCGACCCCTTCAACGAAGGCTTCCTGACCACCGAGCCCCAGCAGGGCGCGGGCAGCTCGGCCGGCCTCATCGCGAACCGCAAGGCGGCGATGGAGCTCATGGGCGCGTGGGACCCGGGCGTGATCGCCTCCCTGACGCCCGACCAGAAGCCGCTTCCCGACCTGGCGTGGTTCCCGTTCCCGGAGATCTCCGGTGGCGAGGGTGAGCCGGGCTCGATGATGGGCGGCCTCGACGGATACTCCTGCGCGGCAGACGCCCCGGACGAGTGCGCGGACTTCCTGAACTTCGTCGCCAGCGCCGAGCAGCAGACGGCCTACTACAAGGCCTTCAACTCGCCGCCGGTCAACACCGTGGCGCAGGAGGCCGTGACCGAGCCCTACCTGCAGCAGATCCTCGAGGCGTACAACGCCGCGCCGTTCGTCTCGCAGTGGCTCGACACGGTGCTCGGCCAGAACGTCGGGAACGCGCTCAACGTGGCCGTCGTCGACATGCTGGCGGGCAACAGCGACCCCGAGAAGCTCGTCGAAGCCGTCAACGCGGCAGGCAAGCAGGGCTGATCGTGACCACCCGCGAGATGTCTTCCGACGCTCGCGGCCTTGCAGAGCACGACGGGGGCGGCGTCACGCCGCCCCCGTCGGTGCCGCAGGGCCGCCGACGTCCCCGTGGCCTGGGGTGGGCGGGCCGCCTCGAGGTCGCGATCCTGGTGGGTCCGGCCCTGATCTTCTTCCTCGGCTTCGTGATCTTCCCGGTCATCATGGCCGCGTACTACGGGTTCTTCCGCTGGTCCGGATTCGGTCCCGCCACCGACTTCATCGGCCTGCAGAATTACGTCACGATCTTCACCGACCCGATCTTCCAGCAGGCCCTCGGGCACAACGCCTTCATCGTCGTCGCCTCGCTGGTGCTGCAGGGCCCCCTCGCGGTCCTGCTGGCGCTGCTGCTCAACCGCCGGATGCGCGGCCAGTCGATCATCCGCGTGCTGATCTTCGTCCCGTACGTCATCGCCGAGGTCATCGTCGGCACGGGCTTCAGCCTCATGCTCGCCACCACCGGAGCGGTCAACAGCTTCCTCGAGAAGGTCGGGCTCGGCGCGTTCGCGCAGGACTGGCTCGCCGACCCCAGCATCGCGATCTGGACCCTCATGGCGATCCTGACGTGGAAGTACATCGGCTTCGCCGTCATCCTCTTCCTCGCCGGCCTCCAGGGCATCCCGCAAGAGCTCTACGAGGCCGCCGCGATCGACGGCGCGTCCTACTGGCAGATCCAGCGGTCCATCACCCTGCCGCTGCTGGGCCCGACCCTGCGGATCTGGGCGTTCCTCTCCATCATCGGCGCGCTGCAGCTCTTCGACCTCGTCTACATCATCTGGGGTCAGTACGTGTCGTCCGTTGCGGGCACCAACACGATGGCGATCTACATGGTCGCGACCGGACGCAACTCCGGCAACTTCGGGTACGGCAGCGCCGTGGCCGTCGTCATCTTCGTCATCTCGCTGGTGGTCGCACTGATCTACCAGCGCACGATCCTTCGCCGTGACACGGCAGGGGCCATCACAGAGAGGGGTGTCAAGTGAGCGCCACCGACTCCATGAGCACCCGGACCATCATGATCCGCGACACCGTCCCGTCGCGGCGCCGCGACGTCAACAAGCTGCCGTGGGGCAGCCCCGCGGTGTACTTCATCGCCCTGCTGGTCATCGCGCTGATGCTCGGGCCGGTGCTGTACATCATCATCGGCGGCTTCCGCACGAACTCCGAGATCACCGTCGACCCGTCGGGCCTGCCAGTCGACTGGAACCCGCAGAACTACGTCGACGTCCTCACCAGCGGCCTGTTCTGGAACGAGGTGCTGAACTCCACGGTGGTGGGCCTCGCCACGACCGCCGGCGCGGTGGTGCTGGGCCTCATGGCCAGCTACGTCATCGCGCGGTATCAGTTCGTCGGGCGCGGGGCGCTGTACGCGCTCTTCGCCGCGGGCCTGATGTTCCCCATCACGGTCGCGATCACGCCGCTGTACATCGTGGTGCGCAACCTCGGCCTCATGAACTCGCTGCCGGGGGTCATCCTCCCGCAGATCGCGTTCGCCCTGCCGACGACCATCATCATCCTGGTGCCGTTCCTGAAGGCGATCCCGGACGAGATCCAGGAGGCCGCCTACATCGATGGCTGCGGTCGCCTGTCGTTCTTCTGGCGGATGGTGCTGCCGCTGGCAGTGCCCGGCGTGATCACCGTCGGCATCCTCGCCTTCATCGGAAGCTGGAACGGATATCTCCTGCCGCTGTTCATCCTGAACGACGAGTCCACGTTCACCCTCCCGCTCGGAGTCCAGGCGTTCTCGTCCCAGTACTCGGTCGACACGGCGAAGGTGCTCGCCTTCACGTCGCTGTCGATGCTGCCCGCGCTGGTGTTCTTCAGCCTCTTCGAGCGCCGGATCGTCGGCGGCCTGACGGGAGCGGTCAAGGGATGAGCGGTACGGAACTGCCCGCGGTGTCCGAGCGGGTGCGGTCGCTGCATGCCCGCATGAGCCTCGACGAGAAGCTCGCGCAGCTGGTCGGCTACTGGGTCGATCAGGGTGACGAGGTGGTCGCGCCGATGGCCGGCGAGATGGTCACCACCACGCGATACGAGGATGCGACCGCCCACGGGATCGGCCACCTCACGCGCGTCTACGGCACGCGCCCGGTGGAGCCGGTCGAGCGGGCCGCGTGGCTGTGGTCGGAGCAGCGACGCCTGCGCGAGCAGACGCCGCTGGGCATCCCGGCCATCGTGCACGAGGAGTGCCTCACGGGCCTTGCCGCCTGGAAGGCCGGAACCCTGCCGACCCCGCTGGCGTGGGGGGCCGCTTTCGACCCGGAGCTGACCGAGGAGCTCGGGGCGGCGATCGGCCGGTCGATGGCCGAGCTCGGCATCCACCAGGGGCTTGCTCCGGTGCTGGACGTCGTGACGGACCCGCGATGGGGCCGCGTGGACGAGTGCATCGCCGAGGACCCCTATGTGGTGGGCACGATCGGCACGGCCTACGTCCGCGGCCTGCAGTCGGCCGGGGTGCACGCGACGCTCAAGCACTTCGCGGGGTACTCCGCGTCGCAGGCCGGACGCAACCACGCCCCCGTCCACATGGGCACCCGGCGGCTGCAGGACGTCATCCTGCCGCCGTTCGAGATGGCCGTGCGGGACGGCGCCGTGCGATCGGTCATGAACTCGTACGCCGAGATCGACGGCGTGCCCGTGGCATCCGATCCGGACCTCCTCACCGGCGTCCTGCGCGAGCAGTGGGGCTTCGACGGCACGGTGGTCGCCGACTACTTCTCGGTGGCCTTCCTCCACGCCCTGCACGGGGTGGCGGCGGACCTCGGCGAAGCCGCGATCCTGGCGCTGCGTGCGGGGATCGACATCGAGCTGCCGACCGGCGACGCGTTCACCGCGCCGCTGCGCGAGCGGCTCGAGGCCCACCCCGAAGACATCGCCGTGGTCGACCGCGCCGTGCTGCGCGTGCTGTCGCAGAAGGAGGAGCTCGGCCTCCTCGACGCCGACTTCTCGACGCCGCCGAGCACGGTCGAGCTCGACGGGCCGGAGCTGCGGGCACTCGCCCGCCGGGCCGCCGAGGAGTCCCTCGTGCTGCTGAGCAACGACGGCGTGCTCCCGCTCGCCGACCCGCGCCGGATCGCCGTGCTCGGCCCCAACGCCGACGCGGCGGAAGCCCTGATGGGCTGCTACTCGTTCGCGAACCACGTGCTCGCGCATCATCCCGGCGTTGCGCTCGGCTTCGAGATCCCCACGATCGCCGAGGCGCTGCGGGCCGAGTTCCCGCGCGCCGAGCTCGTGCTCGAGCGCGGCTGCGATGTGGAGGACAGCGACCCCCGCGGCATCGCCGACGCGGTGCGCGCCGCCGCCTCCGCGGACGTGGCGGTGGTGGTGGTGGGCGACCGCGCCGGCCTCTTCGGCCGGGGAACCGTCGGCGAGGGCAACGACATCGACGACCTCGAGCTGCCGGGAGCGCAGCGCCGCCTCGTCGAGGAGGTCGTGGCCACCGGCACCCCGACGGTCGTGATCGTCGTCTCGGGACGGCCGTATGCGATCGGGTGGATGCTGGACGGGCCGTCGTCCGCCGGCGCCGTGGTGCAGGCGTTCTTCCCCGGCGAGGAGGGCGGCCCCGCGCTGGCCAGCCTCGTGTCGGGCGCCGCGGAGCCTTCGGGGCGTCTGCCGGTGTCGCTTCCCCGCTCGGCCGGGGCGCAGCCGTACACCTACCTGCACCCGGTGCTGGGAGGGCCGACCGAGATCACCAGCGCCGACAACACGCCGGCGCTGCCCTTCGGTCACGGGCTGACGTACACCCGCTTCGCGCGCGAGGACCTGGCTGCGTCCGACGCCGCCACCGGCGGTGCCCTCACGGCGACCGTGCGCGTGACGAACACGGGCGGGCGCCCGGGAACCGACGTGGTGCAGCTCTACGCCCGCGACGTGGTCGCATCCGTCACGCGGCCGGTGGCTCAGCTCCTCGCGTACCAGCGCGTGACGCTGGAGCCGGGCGAGTCGGCGACCGTCGAGTTCACGGTGCCCACGACGCGCCTGGCGTTCACCGGGCGCGACGGGCGTCGCATCGTCGAGCCCGGCGCGGTGGACCTCTGGGTCGGCCCGTCGTGCGCCGAGCGCGACACCGAGACCCGCATCGAGCTGCACGGCGACGTGCACGCGGTCACCGCGCGTGACGCCCGCATGGCGACCGCGTCGGTGTCGGCCCTGGTCCCCGAGACCCGCTGAGCCCACCGCCCCGGGCCGCCTCCGTGCGCCCGGGGCGGTGACCCAGGCGGCGCCGCGTCTCTGCAGGAGACGCAGCGGCGCCGCGCTCCTGTGGGAGCCCGGTGACCGTCGAAAGGCAGACGGGGTCTGCGAGTACCGCCGACGTGGCGACCTCAGGCCAGGTCGAGCTCCACGGTCGCGAACGAGTGCGGCGGCAGCGACACCGACAGCACGCGGCCGTCGAGCGACGTGGGGAGGGGTGTCGGGGAGACGGCGTCGGGCGCCTCAGGAGTGTTGTGGGCTGCGGCATCCGTCCCCGTCAGCACGCGCGCCCGCCGCACCGTCGCGGCGCGGCCACGCAGGTCGACGCGCACGTCGAGCGCCGCCTCGTGCGAGAGGTTCGACAGGGACACCAGCGCCGATCCGTCGGTCGTCGAGGCCGAGATCGAGAGTCCCGGGACGCCGTCGGCCACCGTCGGCGCCGACAGCACGTGGGCGGCGAGGGCGGTGGCGTCGTGGTGGCCCCGGTTCATCTCGAACACGTGGTAGGTGGGGGTCAGCACCATCGCGCCGTCGTCGTCGGTGAGGATCATCGCCTGCAGCACGTTGAGCGTCTGCGCGATGTTGGCCATCTTCAGACGCCCCGCGTGCCGGTGGAAGGCGTCGAAGTGCACGGCAGCCACGAGCGCATCGCGCACCGTGTTCTGCTGGTACAGGAAGCCGGGGTTCGTGCCCGGCTCCACGTTCCACCAGGTGCCCCACTCGTCGAGGATGAGGCCGATCGTCCGGTCCGGATCGTAGGAGTCCATCACCGCCTCGTGGCGGCGGATCACCCGCTCGACGTCCAGCGCCTTGCGCATCGTGCCGTAGTACTCGTCCTCGGTGAACGAGGTCGCCGACTCGGTGTTGATGCCCCCGCCGGCGTGCGAGTAGTAGTGGAACGACACGCCCTGGAACACCGGGGCCGGGGTCGAGCCGCAGGTGAGGCATCCGAGCGATTCCATGAGCGCCCGCGTCCAGGTGATGTCGTCGTCCGACGCGCCGGCCGCGATGCGATAGAGCTCGTTGCCGCCGTGGTTTCGGCAGAACGTGCCGTAGCGGCGCGCCTCGAGCGCGTACTGCTCCGCGGTCATGTTGCCACCGCAGCCCCAGGCCTCGTTGCCGATGCCCCAGAAGGGCACGCGCCACGGCTCGTCGCGGCCGTTCTCGCGGCGCAGGCGCGCCATCGGGCTGTCGCCGTCGCGCGTGAGGTACTCGACCCACTCGCTCATCTCGCGGACCGTGCCGCTGCCGACGTTGCCGTTGACGTACGCGTCGGCGCCGAGCATCTCGCACAGGTCCATGAACTCGTGCGTTCCGAAGTGGTTGTTCTCGACGATGTCGCCCCAGTGGGTGTTCACCATCTGCGGGCGGCTCTCGCGCGGGCCGATGCCGTCGCGCCAGTGGTATTCGTCGGCGAAGCAGCCGCCGGGCCAGCGGAGGTTCGGGATGCCGAGTGCCCGCAGCGCCTCGACGACGTCGGAGCGGATGCCGCGCACGTTCGGGATCTGCGAGTCCTCGCCGACCCAGAAGCCGCCGTAGATGCAGCGGCCGAGGTGCTCGGCGAAGTGCCCGTAGAGGTGGCGGCTGATGACGTCGCCGGGGACGTCGAGGTCGATCACGGCGCGGGCGGTGGTCACAGGTCTCTCCAGGCGGCGGCGGGCGTGAGGGGAACGAGGGCGGGGCGCTCGACGGTCGTGTGCAGCGCCTCGCGCACGCCGGAGGCGGCGGAGGCAGCGAGGGCGGTCATGATCTCGAGCACGTGGTGGGCCATCGCGCCGGAGGCGCGGCCCGGACCGACGGCGAAGTCGACCAGCCCGATGCCGCGGCCGGCGTCGGCGTATCCCGCAGACGGCGGGAGGGTCTCCCAGGCGCCGCCGCGGCGATGCAGCTGCACGTCGCCGGTGAACATGTTGGGGTCGGGCACGATGAGGGACCCGTCGACGCCGTGCACCTCGATCGGCGCCGCCGTCGAGCGGACCCCGTCGAAGCTCATGGTCACGGTCGACAGCGCGCCGGAGGCGTGGTGCAGGATGCCGGTGAGATGCGTGTCGACGTCGACGCCGATGCGCTCCCCCGCGCGCGGTCCGGATCCGATCACGCGCTCGTCGCGCGACCGCGAGGCGGCCCCCGAGACGGCGGCCACCGGACCGAGCAGCTGCACGAGGGACGTGACGTAGTACGGCCCCATGTCCAGGAGCGGTCCGCCGCCTTCGCGATAGTAGAAGTCGGGGTGCGGATGCCACGACTCGTGGCCCGCCGAGATCCACATCGCCGACGCCGACACCGGGCGGCCGATGAGTCCCTCGTCGACCGCGGCGCGGGCGGTCTGGACGCCGGTGCCGAGGACCGTGTCCGGAGCGGCGCCGATGCGCACGCCCGCGGCGGCCGCGGCATCCGTCACCCGTGCCGCGTCGTCGAGCGTGGCCGCGAGCGGCTTCTCGCCGAAGACGTCCTTGCCCTGGGCGATCGCCGCGAGCGCCACCTCGGCGTGGGCCGCGGGGATGGTGAGGTTGAGCACGGTGTCGACGTCGGGGTCGGCGACCAGCTCGGCCGTCGTGAGCGCCCGCGCGCCGGGGATCGCGTCGGCCGCGGCCTGAGCGCGCGCCGCGTCGAGGTCGGCGACCGCGACGATCTGCACACCCGACACGCCACGGAGGGTGTCGAGGTACTGGCCCGAGATGTAGCCGGTGCCGACGATGCCGACGCGGGTCACCGCGCCGCCCACAGCAGCCCCCGCTCGATGATGGTGCGGACGTTCGGATCCTGGAGCACGTCGACGCTGTGGCCGGGTGTCGCGACGAAGACGCGGCCCTTGCCCCAGTCGCGCGTCCACACCGCGGGCGAGGTGATCGGGCGGTGCCACGGGTGGTACGGCTGCACCGGGTGGGTGGTGGTGGCCAGCACGTCGTTGAGGTCGTCGTGCAGCACCCAGTACTGCTCGGTCGTGAGGGTGAAGTCGTCGAGGCCGGCGGTGATCTCGTGGGTGCGCCCGAGATCGGTCAGCTCGACCGTGTAGGGGAGGTAGTTGTCGGTCTCGTCGCCGTGCACCTCGTCGGGGTGCTTGGAGGGATGCGTGGCGAACTGTCCGCCGACGAGCTGCAGATAGTCCGAACTCGCGCGGAACGAGTCGGCGACCCCGCCGTGCCAGCCGGCGAGCCCGGCGCCGGCGGCGACGGCGTCGCGGAGCCCGGTCACGGCCTCGCGGGAGGCCTCGGACATGGTGACGCACTGGAGCACGAGGTCCACCCCCGCCATGCGCTCGGCGTCGGAATAGACCTCGGGATCGCCTTCGACCGAGACATCGAAGCCGCTGTCGCGGAGGAACGGCAGGAAGAGGTCGGTCGCCTCGACGGGATGGTGTCCGTCCCATCCGCCGCGGACGACGAGGGCGGTGCGGGTCATGCGGGATCCCTCCTTCGGGCGCGCGGGCCGGCGATGGCCCGTCCAGCCACAGACGATGCCATCCGGCGCCCCACCGGTCGAGAAACTTGCGCAAAACTGGATCCATGCCTGCCCGCGTCACCCTCGCCGCCGTCGCCGCCCACGCCGGCGTCAGCGTGGCGACGGCCTCGCGGGCGCTCTCGGGGCGCGGCGACCTCGCCGCCGCCACGCGGCGTCGCGTGCTCGCCTCCGCCCGCGCGCTCGGGTACCTCCGCGATCCCGCCGTGGGCGGCCGCCCCGCCGGGTCGGCGCGGCTGGTCGACCTGGTGCTCGGGGGGTATCACAACGCGTATTCCGACGAGGTCACCGCCGGCGCGCGCAGCGCCGCGGCGGCGGCCGGCTATGACCTGGTGCTCACCGAGGAGCGCGACACCCCGGACGACGACTGGCCGATGCGGGTGCGTCGGCGGGGCTCGGCGGGCGTCGTCCTCGGACTCATCTCACCCACCGCGTCGCAGCTCGTGGCGCTCACGGACGCCGAGATCCCGGTGGTGCTGATGGATCCGCAGGCCGAGACGTCGCGGGGTCTCACCAGCGTGCGCACGACCGATCGCGAGGGCGGCGCCGCCGCGGCTGCGCACCTCGCCGCGCGCGGCGCGACACGGTTCGCGATCGTGCTCGGCAGCCCGCCGTACCGGTACGGCCGCGCCCGCCACGACGGCTTCCGCGACGGCCTGCGCGCCGCGCGCCCCGCGGCGGAGCACGTGACCCTGCAGGCAGACTGGGGCGCGGCATCCGCCCGCGAGGCGGCGCTGCCCCTGCTGCGCGCGGTCCCCGCCGGCGAGCGCCTCGGGGTGTTCGCCTGCTCGGACGAGATGGCCGCGGGCGTGTACGCCGCGGCGGCCGCTGCGGGCCGGAGCATTCCCGACGAGGTCCTCGTCGTCGGGTTCGACGACCTGCGCGGCGCGCGGTGGCTGACACCGCCCCTCACCACGGTGCGCCAGCCGATCCGCGAGATGGCGGCCGCCGCCGTCACGGCGCTCACCGCCGCCGCCGCCGGGGCCACGCTCCCCCCGGGCCCGATCATGCTCCCCACCCGCCTCATCCCGCGCGGCTCGACCTGACGCCGCGGCGCGAGGGATCCGCACGGACAGCGTGGCCGCGGCATCCGAACCGGACGAAACGTCCCCTCCGGGCGCGCGGGGCACGCGAGTAGCGTGGGGAGGACGACCGACGGAAGGCCTCTCATGTCCACCACCGCGCAGTCCGTGACCCGACGCCCGGCCCGCAGCGACGCGGAGCTGCAGCAGATGGCGAAGGACCACCTGTGGATGCACTTCGCCCGTCAGTCGGTGATGACCGACGGCCAGGGCGTGCCCATCATCGTCAAGGGCGAGGGGCATCACATCTGGGACTCCCAGGGCAAGAAGTACATCGACGGGCTCGCCGGACTCTTCGTCGTGGCCGCCGGCCACGGCAGGCGCCGGCTCGCCGAGGTGGCCGCCAAGCAGGCCGAGCAGCTGGCGTTCTTCCCGATCTGGTCGTACGCGCACCCGGCCGCCATCGAGCTCGCCGACCGCCTCGCGGACTACGCGCCCGGCGACCTCAACAAGGTGTTCTTCTCCACCGGCGGCGGGGAGGCGGTCGAGACGGCGTTCAAGCTCGCGAAGTACTACTGGAAGATCCAGGGCCGGCCCACCAAGCACAAGGTGATCTCCCGCTCGGTGGCCTACCACGGCACGCCCCAGGGTGCGCTCGCGATCACCGGCATCCCGGCGATGAAGTCCATGTTCGAGCCGGTGACCCCCGGCGGGTTCCGCGTGCCGAACACCAACTTCTACCGGGCCGACGACATGGGCGCGCCCACCCACGACCTCGAGGCGTTCGGCGTGTGGGCGGCCGACCGCATCGAGGAGATGATCCTCTTCGAGGGTCCCGACACCGTCGCGGCCGTCTTCCTCGAGCCGGTGCAGAACTCCGGCGGATGCTTCCCGCCGCCGCCCGGGTACTTCCAGCGCGTGCGGCAGATCTGCGACGCCTACGACGTGCTGCTGGTGTCGGACGAGGTCATCTGCGCGTTCGGCCGGATCGGCCACATGTTCGGATGCGACGCCTACGGGTACGTGCCCGACATGATCACATGCGCTAAGGCCATGACCAGCGGCTACTCCCCCATCGGGGCCACGATCGTCAGCGACAGGATCTACGAGCCGTTCGCGCACGGCGACCGCGCCTTCTACCACGGCTACACGTTCGGCGGTCACCCGGTCTCGGCGGCGGTCGCGATGGAGAACCTCGACATCTTCGAGGAGGAGGGGCTGAACGAGCACGTGCGGGAGAACTCGCCGCTGTTCCGCTCCGCGCTGGAGAAGCTCACCGACCTGCCGATCGTCGGCGACGTGCGTGGCGACGGCTACTTCTTCGGCATCGAGCTGGTGAAGGACAAGGCGACCAAGGAGACCTTCGACGACGACGAGTCCGAGCGGCTGCTGCGCGGGTTCCTGTCGAAGGCGCTGTTCGACGCGGGGCTGTACTGCCGGGCCGACGACCGCGGCGACCCCGTCATCCAGCTCGCCCCGCCGCTCACCATCGGCCCGGCGGAGTTCGACGAGATCGAGCAGATCCTCCGCGGCGTGCTGACGGAGGCGTGGACGCGGCTCTGACGCGGTGTGGTGAGGGTGACTCTGCGATGAACCGCGCCGAGGCCCGCGTCAGTCGTTCTCGTCGGCGTCGGACTCTTCGGGCTCGGGGACGACGTGGAGCCCGTTCGGACCGCTCGCGGTGCGCATGAGCTCTTCGACCCAGCGCCGGTTGATGCGGGGCTGGCGTCCGCCGAAGAAGTGGAACTGCAGCGGCACCGAAGGGTGGATCCAGAAGCTGCGGCGGCCGCTCCCGTCCCCGATCTCGACGTCGAACATGAAGGGTTCGGAGCGCCGCAGCTTGTTCATCATGACGATGCGGAGGTGGGCGAGAGTGCGGTCCTCGATGTCGACCGCGTTCGCGTTCGTGTCGTAGATGAACCTGCCCATGGCAGGAGCCTAGCGGCTGGCGCCCGCGGCGCGAATGGCGCGGCGAAACGACTGGCGCGGCATCCGTCTCGGCTTCCGTGGCTCAGAACGGCCAGACGAGGGGCACGTACAGCACAGCCATCGCCAGGAAGAAGAGCACCAGCGGCAGGCCGAGCCGCCAGTAGTCGCCGAACCGGTAGCCCGCGGGCTCCATCACCATCAGGTTCGCCGGCGTCGCGATCGGCGTCAGGAAAGCCGCCGCGCCGGCGACCGCGAGCCCCATCATGAAGGGCTGCACCGATACGTCGAGCGTCTGAGCGACCGCGATCGCGATCGGGGCGACGATGAGCACCGTCGCGACGTTGCTGATCAGCTGGCCGAGCACGACCGTGAGCAGCCCGAGCGTGAGCAGCGCGACCTGAGGACCCGCGTCGCCCAGCAGTGACAGCATCCATCCGGCGACGAGGTCGGCTGTTCCGGTGCTGATGAAGGCCGTGGACAGCGGGATCATTCCCGCGATGAGCACGACCGTCGTCCACGAGATCGCGTGGGAGGCCTGCGGGACGCTCACGGTGCGGGTCAGCACCAGCGCGCACGCGGCGAGCAGCGCGGCGATCGCCGCGGGCACCACACCGGTCGCGAGCAGCACGATCATCGCCAGAAGGACGCCGATCGCCCGCTTCGCGCCGGGGCCGAGAGGCACCGACCGGCGCAGCAGGGCCGGGTCGTCCACGGCGAGCATCCCCGGTTCACGGGCGCGCCGCGAGAGGTCGTCCCATGTGCCCTGGAGCAGCAGGGCGTCGCCCGCCTGCAGGACGAACTCCGTGCCGGCGAGGTGCTCGTCGCCCCGGCGCCCGGCCAGCACGACGAGATCGCCGTCGGGCGTCGTCATGCCCGCGTAGACGCGCTGGCCGATGAGCGCCGACCGCGGCGGGACGACGACCTCCGTGACGCCGCTCGTGGGTCCGAGCAGCGTCCCGGTGTCGAGGGTGAGGGAGTACTGCTGTCGCAGCATGCGCGCGTGGCGCGCGAGGTCGACGGGCATGAGGCCGCCGGGGCGCTCGGGAAGGAGGCGTCCGCCGAGGAGCAGGATGACGACGGTCCCGAGCAGCACGGGGATGCCGACGAGCGCGAACTCGAAGAACCCGAACTCCCGCCCGCCGGCGTCGGCGGCGAGTTCGGACACGAGGATGTTCACCGGCGTGCCGGTGAGCAGCAGCAGGGAGCCTGCGGATGCCGCGAACGCGAGCGGCATGAGCAGCTTCGACGACGGCTGCCCGGCGCGCGCGGCGACGACGACCACCAGCGGCAGGAGCGCCGCGACCGCGCCGTTGATGCTGATGAGCGCCGTCACGGCAGCGACGAGCAGCGAGATCACCGCGATCAGCGACCGTCGCCCGGTGCCCGCCCGGCCGATCACCCGCTGGCCCGCCCACGCCGTCACGCCCGTGGAGTCAAGGGCCTCACTCACCACGAACAGCGCGGCGATGAACAGAACGGTCGGATCGCCGAAGCCGGCCAGCGCCTCCGGGAGCGTCAGGACGCCGGTGAAGAACAGTGCCAGCGCCACGCCGATCGCCACGACCGCGATCGGCACGCGGTTGCTCACGAAGGCGGCCACCGCGAGCCCCAGGATCGCGAGGGTCGCGGCGACGGGGTCCACGCGCCCAGCGTAGCCACCGCCGCAGCTCGGGCGCCCTCCCGACGGCTGGGGTCGGCACCGAGGAACCGGTGTCCCAGGCGGCTTCGACCGATCGACCGGGCCTCGACAGGCGCCTCTGCGAGGGAGGACTCCTGCACGACCCCGGTTGACCTGTCGGCCGGCGTGGCTGAAGCTGCTCCCCGAGCGGGGACACTCAGCCGCGGAGAGCCGCCAGGCCCGCCACGTCGTAGGCGAGCTCGACGGCCTCGAAGACCGCGGCGTCGATCGTCCGGGGCGCGAACGCGTCGCCGATGGTGACGACGCGGGGGGCGGCATCCGTCACCACACCGGCGATCCCGACCGACGCGCGAGGCTCGACCGCTACGACGGCGTCCACGCCCGCGACGGTGTCGGCGACCCCGGTCAACCCGTCGATGACCTGGATCGCCCCGCGCTCGACGACATCGACGCGGTGCGCGGTGCGCCGGCGGAACCCGCCGTGTGCGCCGAGCCGCTCCAGCAGCAGCGGCCGGTCGTACCCCGCGCCGATGTGGGGGAACACGGTCTCGAACGGCGTGACCAGCTCGAGCTCGTCGACATGAGGCAGCAGCGTGAGGACGATGCCGGCGGCGTACGCGGTCCCGTCGGCGTCGACGACGGCGAGGCGGCGTCCGAGCGGGCGCTCCCCCGCGCCGGCGGCGGCCACCGCCGCGGCTGCGGCGAAGGCGTCGACCGTGCCCGCCGCCGGGAAGCCGTCCGCGTACGCACCGCCGAGCGCGAGCGACGTCGCCGGCGGGGCGGCAGCGCCGGTCGCCACGACGATCCCGTCGGCACCCTCCGCCCGCAGCGACGCGGCGGTCGCCGCCACGCCGAGCCGGACGTCAACGCCGGCCGCCGCGAGGTCGCGCTCGAGGTCGTCGACGAGCAGGCCGACGCTCTCGCGGCCGGGCACGCGCCGGGCGAGCCGCAGCTGGCCGCCGAGCGCGTCCGCCTTCTCGAGCAGCGTCACGGCGTGCCCGTCGGTCGCGAGCTCGACTGCGGCGCGCATGCCGGCCGGTCCCCCGCCCACCACGATCCACCGCTGCGGCGTCGTGGTGCGGGGCCGTTCGCCCCGCTCGAGCTCGCGCCCCGCGAGCGGATTCACCGTGCACGACATCGCCAGGCCGCGGCTGCCACGGCCGAGGCATCCCTGGTTCAGCCGGATGCAATGACGGATGCCTCTCCGCACGCCGTCGGCCGCCTCGAGCCCGATCAGCTTGCGGCCGAGGTCGGGGTCGGCGATCTGCGCGCGGGTGAGGGCGACCATGTCAGCCGTGCCGGACGCGACGACCTCCTCGGCCTCTTCGACGCTGCGGGCCGCGCCGACGCCGAAGACCGGGACGTCGGGGTTGGCGGCCTTGACCGCGGCGACGTCGTCCCGCAGCCAGGCGTAGGGCATCGGCGACGAAGGGAAGACGTAGTGCACGTTGTGGTAGCCGCCGCCGGCGAGGTCGAGGAAGTCGATGCGCGCCTCCGCACGCAGCCGCGCGATCACCTCGCGCATCCCGGAGCCGTCGATGCCGTCGGGGTGGAACTCGTTCGCCACGATCCGGATGCCGACCGTGAAGTCGTCGCCGACCCGCGCGCGCACCGCCCGCAGCACCTCGCGGGGGAAGCGGGTGCGCCCCTCGAGGTCGCCGCCGTATTCGTCGCCGCGCGCGTTGTACAGCGGTGAGAGGAACTGGTGCAGCAGGTAGCCGTGGGCCATGTGGATCTCGACGCCGTCGAAGCCGCCGTCGCGGGCGTGCTCCGCCGACAGCGCCCAGCCGTCGACGAGAGCCGCGATGTCGTCGTGATCCATCTCGCGCGTGGCGTGCCCGGTCGACGGCGAGAGCATGCGCGACGGCGCGTACACCGCCCGCGGCCCGTCGGGGCCGTCGGGCTGCGCCTGCGCGCCGTGGTGGTTGAGCTGCACGAAGATCCGGGCGCCGGCCTCGTGGACGGCATCCGTCATCCTCCTCGACGCGGCGACGCCCTCCGGACGGTAGGCGTCCTGGAAGCCGCGGATCGACGCGGTGGGGTGCACGAAGTGATTGCCGGCGACGAAGAGACCGCAGCCTCCGCGCGCCCGTCGCACGTAGTAGGCCGCCTCGCGCCCGGACTCGACGCGATCGGAGTACTGCTTCGAGTGCGCCGTCTGCATGATGCGGTTGGGCACCGTCACCGCCCCGATCCGCAGCGGCTCGGCGAGGACGGAGGAGCGGATGCCGGGACTCGCGGTCATCCTCCGAGCCTACGTCCGCGGCATCCGCTCCATCAGAGGCGGTCGAGGGCCTGGTCGAGGTCGGCGATGAGGTCGTCGATCGACTCGATGCCGACCGAGAGCCGCACGACCTCCGGCGGGACGGCGAGCTCCGTCCCCCGCACCGAGGCGTGCGTCATCTCGTCGGGGTAGTTCATGAGCGACTCGACCCCGCCCAGCGACTCGGCCAGCTGGAACAGCCGCGTCGACTCGGCCAGGCGGCGTGCGGACGCGGCATCCGCCAGCCCCACCGAGACGATCCCGCCGAACCCGCTCATCTGTCGGGCGGCGATGTCGTGGCCGGGGTGCGACGGCAGGCCGGGGTAGTACACGCGCTCGACCGCCTCGTGGCCGGAGAGGAACTCGGCGATGGCGTGCGCGTTCTCGCTGTGCCGGCGCATCCGCAGCGCCAGCGTCTTGATGCCGCGGGTGGTGAGCCACGCGTCGAGCGGCCCCGACACGGCGCCGACGGCGAACTGAAGGAACTTCGCCTGCGCGAACAGCTCCTCGTCGTTCAGCACGAGCGCCCCGCCGACGACGTCGGAGTGCCCGCCGAGGTACTTGGTGGTCGAGTGCACGACCACGTCGGCGCCGAGCGCGAGCGGCTGCTGCAGCGCGGGCGACGCGAAGGTGTTGTCGACGACGACGAGCGCGCCGGCGTCGTGCCCGAGTTCCGAGAGCCGCGCGATGTCGGTGATGCGCAGCAGCGGGTTGCTCGGAGTCTCGACCCACAGGATCCGCGCGGCGCGCTCCTCGAGGGCGGCTCGCACCGCGCCGAGGTCGCTCATGTCGACGACGCGGACGCCGACCCCCCACGCGCCGAGCACGCGCGCGATGAGCCGGTAGGTGCCGCCGTAGACGTCGCTGCCGAGGAGCACCTCGTCGCCGGGCCCGAGCGCCGCGCGCAGCAGCGCATCCTCGGCGGCGAGACCCGAGGCGAACGACAGCGCGTGCGCGCCGCCCTCGAGGGCGGCGAGCTGGGTCTCGAGCGCCGTGCGGGTGGGGTTGCCGCTGCGGCCGTACTCGTAGCCGCCGCGGAGTCCGCCGATGCCGTCCTGCGCGTACGTGGTCGAGAAGTGCACGGGCGGGATCACCGCGCCCGTCGCCGGGTCGAACGCCTGGCCGGCGTGCACGGCGCGGGTCTCGAAGCCGGCGGTGTTCCTGGGGTCGGTCATTCGGTCGCTCCTTCGTGGGGGGCTGCGTCGGGCGTGGTGGAGCCGGCGCGGGACGCGCCGTCGGCGGGGGTCGCGGGGTCGACGGGGTTCGTGCCGGCGGCGGGGACGGCGGATGCCTCCGGCTCGACGTCGAAGCCGTGCTCGCGCATCCACCCGTCGTCGTAGAAGCGGTTGAGGTAGCCGCGGCCGTGATCCGGGAGCAGCACGACCACGACCGCGTCGCGGGACAGGTCGCGGGCGGCGCGCAGCGCCGCGACGACAGCCATGCCGCTGGACCCGCCGACGAGGAGACCCTCCTCGCGGGCGAGCCGGCGGGTCATCGCGAACGCCTCGGCGTCGGGGATGCGGTGGATCTCGTCCGGCACCGACGGGTCGTAGCTCTCGGGCCAGAAGTCCTCGCCGACGCCTTCGACGAGGTAGCCGTGGATGGGCCCGCCGGAGTAGATCGACCCCTCGGGGTCGGAGCCGATCACGCGCACGCGGCCTTCGGAGACCTCGTGCAGGTACCGACCGGTCCCGGTGATGGTGCCGCCGGTGCCGATGCCGGCCACGAAGTGCGTGACGCGCCCGTCGGTGTCGCGCCAGATCTCGGGCCCGGTGGTCTCGTAGTGGCTCAGCGGCCCGTTCGGGTTCGCGAACTGGTTCGGCTTGAAGGCGCCGGGGATCTCGCGCACCAGCCGGTCCGACACGCTGTAGTACGAGCGCGGGTCCTCGGGCGGCACGCTCGTGTCGGTCACGACGACCTCGGCGCCGTACGCCCGCAGCACGTCGACCTTGGCTCCGGAGAACTTGTCGGGCACGACGAAGATCATGCGGTAGCCGCGCTGCAGCGCGACCAGCGCGAGGCCCACGCCGGTGTTGCCGCTGGTCGGCTCGACGATCGTGCCGCCGGGCAGCAGCTGCCCGTCTCGTTCGGCGGCGTCGATGATCCGGCGGGCGATGCGGTCCTTGGCGGAGCCGCCGGGATTGAAGTACTCGACCTTGGCGAGCACCGTCGCGGCGATGCCGTCGGTGACGCGGGTGAGGCGGACGAGGGGGGTGTTGCCGACGAGGTCGGCCACGCTTTCGGCGTAACGCACGATGAGTCCTGGAGTGTTGCCGCGCAGGGCGCGTGGGTGTGTCGGGGTCGCGGAGGCGTGCCGGAGCACTCAGCGACAACAGCGACAGGTCAACACGCCGACCACTCTATGCGCAAGGGCCGCGCGCCGTCGAGCGGCCGGCACGCCGAGTCGCGGCGTTGCGATCCGGTTGGGGTCTTCGGCGCGCACGGATGACCGCGACCGGAACGAGACATGGCGAGTCGACGGTGAGCGCTGCGCCGGGCGCGTGAGCGAGAGGGCGCCGGCGGGCCGCGTGAGCGAGAGGACGCCGCGGCCGGTCAGCCGCGGAGCGCGAGCGCGAAGGGCAGGACCTCGGATGCCCCCGCCCGCCGCAGCTCGCGGGCGGCGATCGTGAGGGTCCAGCCGCTGTCGACCCGGTCGTCGACGAGCAGCACGGGTCCGTCGGGGAGGTCGAGAGCAGCTGCCGAGAAGCGGCCCCAGACGCCGGCCACCCGGAAGGCGCTGTTGCCGCCGGGACTGCCCGCCGGACCGCCGTCGACCACGTCGAGCGAGCCGAGGAAGGGCAGCCGGCCGATCTCGGCGAGGCCACGGGCGAGCGAGGCAACCAGCTGCGGCTTCGACCGCGAGGGCACCGCGACCACGGCGGCGGGGCGGCGCTCCCAGCCCCATTCGGCGAGCACGCGCACGCAGGCCTGCAGCACCCCGGCCGGCACCGGTGCGTCCCCGGCACCGGCGGCGAACAGGTCGCGAAGCGGCCCACCCCACCCCAGATCGGTGAGACGCGCGAGCGCGCGTCCTTCCGCGGCCTGTTCGTCCGCGGCGATGCGGCCCCTCACCGGGACGCCGAGCCGGTCGGCGCCGGTCGGCCACTGCCGACGCGGTTCGATCGGCACGCCGACGCGATCGAGGGCAGCGGCGGCGGCATCCGTCACTCCCGCCGCGATCTCGACCGGGAACCAGGCGCCCGCGCAGTTGTCGCACCGGCCGCAGGGCGCTGCGGTGTCGTCGTCGAGCGAGCGCTGCAGGAACTCCATGCGGCAGCCCGACGTCTCCTCGTACTCGATCATGTGCTGCTGCTCGGCGATCCGCTCGGCGGCGATGCGCCGGTAACGGTCTTCGTCGTAGGTCCAGGGTTCGCCGGTGGCGATCCAGCCGCCACGCACTCGGGCGACGGCTCCGTCGACGTCGAGCACCTTCAGCAGCAGCTCGAGCGGTGTGCGGCGGATGTCGACGACGGCCTCGAGCGCCGGAGTCGACAGCGGGCCCGGGGCGTCGCCGAGCGCCGCGAGCACCCGCTCGGCGCGCTCGCGGTCGGGCATCGACGCCGTGGCGAAGTAGTGCCAGATCTCGCGGTCCTCGGTGCCCGGCAGCAGCAGCACGTCGGCCGACTCGGTCGCACGGCCGGCACGTCCGACCTGCTGGTAGTACGACACCGGCGACGACGGCGCACCCAGGTGCACGACGAAACCGAGATCGGGCTTGTCGAAGCCCATCCCCAGCGCACTGGTGGCCACGAGGGCCTTCACCCCGTTGTCTTTGAGGAGCGCCTCGGACTCCTCCCGCTCGTCGGTGTCGGTCTGCCCGGTGTAGGCGCGCACGTCGTGGCCGCGTTCGCGCAGGAGCCGTGCGGTGTCGTTCGCCGCCGCCACCGTGAGGGTGTAGATGATGCCCGAACCGGGGAGATCGCCGAGGTGGCTGATGAGCCACGCCAGCCGGCTGGGCGAGTCGGGGAGGCGGAGCACGCCGAGCCGGAGCGACGCGCGCGCCAGGGGCCCGCGGATCGTGAGCACGCCGGCGGACGCAGCATCCGACTCCGCCATACCCGCATCGAGCTGCTCGGCGACGTCGGCGACGACGCGGCTGTTGGCCGTCGCGGTGGTGGCCAGCACCGGCACGCCGGCCGGCATGCGCGCGATGAGGTCGCGCAGCCGGCGGTAGTCGGGGCGGAAGTCATGCCCCCAGTCGCTGATGCAGTGCGCCTCGTCGACGACCAGCAGGCCGATGCGGTCGACGAGCTGGGGCAGCTGCTCGTCGCGGAACGAAGGGTTGTTGAGCCGCTCCGGCGAGACGAGGAGCACGTCGACCTCGTCGTGGTCCAGCTGCGCGAGCACATCCGACCACTCGTGCGCGTTCGTCGAGTCGATCTTGACCGCGCGCACCCCCGCGCGCGCGGCCGCCGCGATCTGGTCGCGCATGAGGGCCAGGAGCGGAGACACGAGCACCGTCGGTCCGGCTCCGCGACGCCGGAGCAGCAGCGTCGCGACGAAGTACACTGCCGACTTGCCCCAGCCGGTGCGCTGCACCACGAGCGCGCGGCGCCGGTCGTCGACGAGCGCCTCGATCGCTTCGAACTGGCCGTCGTGGAAATCCGCATCGCCGCGACCCACCAGTGCCCGGAGCACGTCGAGAGCTTCGGCGCGGGTCGTGGTCGTCGCGGTCACAGGTTCCACCCTGCCTCATGCCGCCGACACCCGCGCCCGCCCCTCTCGGCTGCGGTGCCGTCCGGCCGCGCCCGTGCCGAGGTGGCACGGCACGCGGCATCCCACCGCACGAACCCGCACATCGCGCCACCCGAACGGCCCGCGCCCGCGTCGACATGTCACAACACGCGGCATCCCACCCCACGAATCCGCACATCGCGCCGCCCGAACCGCCCGCGTCCGCGTCGACATGGCAGGACACGCGGCATCCCACCCCACGAACCCGCACATCGCGCCACCCGAACGGCCCGCGCCCGCGTCGACATGTCACAACGCGCGGCATCCCACCCCACGAATCCGCACATCGCGCCACCCGAACGGCCCGCGCCCGCGTCGACATGTCACGACACGCGGCATCCCACCCCACGAACCCGCACATCGCGCCACCCGAGCAGCCCGCGCTCGCGTCGACGTCCCGGATCAGCGGGCGCGGGCGTCGCAAAAGGCTCAGCCGGCCGCGCCCGGCGGGGTTCCGGGGCCGGTGAGCAGCCGGTCGAGGAGACGCAGCGCGGCATCCTGCGGCGCGTCCTGGTCAAGCAGCCACTGCGTCTGCAGGCCGTCGGATGCCGCCACCACGAGTGCCGCCACCGCCTCCGGGTCCACATCCGGCCGCAGCCTCCCTGTCGACTGGTTGTGCCGCACGCGCTCGGCGAGCTCGGCGCGCACGCGGGCGAACCGCTCCGTCGCGAATGCGTGGGCCGCGGGATGGCCTTCCTCCAGCGCCGACGCGACGAGGGTCGAGTACAGCTGCACCAGCCCCTGCACCTCGTGGTTGGCATCGCTCCAGCGTCGCACCAGCTCGGTGGGGGTCACATCGAGCGGGACCGGATGCCGGTCGTCCCCGCGCTCCTCGGACTGCCGGTACACCGCGACGAGGAGCTCCTCGAGCGACCCGAAGTAGTGCTTGAGGGCGGCGTGGGTGACGCCGACCTCCTCGGCGATGGCGCGGAGGCTGGTGCGGTCGGAGCCGCGTTTCGCGAAGACTTCGATCGCCCGGTCGAGGATCTCCTGGCGACGGGCGATGCCCTTCGCATACGAGCCGCGCAGGGCCGGCTGCTGCTCATCGTCCGCCATGCGCTCATGCTATCCGACGAAAACCTCCATGCGGAGGTTTTGGTGGTACCGTGATCCCGGTGCCGGGTCCAGCCCGGAGACACCGCCCGCAGACCACGTCGAAGCAGACAACGAAGGAGCGCGACCGATGCCGGTCCAGACATCCATCCAGCTGTTCACCGTCCGAGAGGCGCTCGAGGCCGACCTCGAAGGCACGCTGGCCGAACTCGCCGCGCGCGGCTTCACCGCGGCCGAACCCTACGACTTCGTGCGCCGCGCCGAGCCGCTCGCCGCCGCGCTGAGGGCCAACGGCATCGCGGCCCCCACCGGTCACGCCTTCCTCGCCTCGACATCGTTCGTGAACCCCGACGGCACGACGACGACCCGTCCCGTCCCTCCGGCCGAGGAGGTCTTCGACGCCGCCGAGGCTCTCGGCATGACGACGGTGATCGAGCCCTACACCGACCCCGCCCTCTGGCAAAGCCGGGAGCACATCGCCGACATCGCCCGGCAGCTGAACGCCGCCGCCGAGATCGGCGCCGCGCGCGGCATCCGCGTCGGGTACCACAATCACGCCCACGAGCTCGAGGCGACGTTCGACGGCCGGACGGGCCTCGAGGTCTTCGCCGACCAGCTCGATGAGCGCGTCGTGCTGGAGGTCGACCTGTACTGGGTGGCGCGCGCCGGGGTGGACTCCCCCGCCCTGCTGCGCGCCCTCGGCGACCGCGTGATCGCGGTGCACGTCAAGGACGGCACGCTCGACCCCGAGGCCGTCGCCGCCTACCCGCCGGCCGACCAGGTGCCCGCCGGCCGGGGCGTCGTGCCGCTCGAGGAGGCGCTGGCCGCGGCATCCGCTCTCGAGGTCGCGGTGGTCGAGTTCGACCACTTCCCCGGCGACCTGTTCGACGCCGTCGAGCAGAGCCGGCGCTTCCTCGACGAGCGCGGCCAGGGCGACCAGGGCGCCGCCTGATGGCCGCCGCCACGCAGCCGGTCGGCGTCGGCATCATCGGCGCCGGCAACATCAGCGACCAGTACCTCACGCACCTCACGAGCTTCCCCGACGTGCGCGTCCTCGCCGTGGGCGACCTCCTCGAGGAGCGCGCACGGGCGCAGGCAGACGCCTACGGTGTGCCGCGCGCCGGCAGCGTCGAGTCGGTGCTGAACGATCCCGACATCGACATCATCGTGAACCTCACGATCCCGGCCGCGCACGTCGAGGTGTCGCTGGCGATCATCGCCGCCGGCAAGCACGTGTGGACCGAGAAGCCGATCGGCATCGACCGCGAGGAGTCGCAGCGTCTGCTCGACGCAGCGCGGGAGGCGGGCCTGCGGGTCGGCGTCGCGCCCGACACGGTGCTCGGCCCCGGGGTGCAGACCGCCAAGCGCGCGATCGCCCGCGGCGACATCGGGCGGCCGCTGTTCGCGACGACCACGTTCCAGTGGCAGGGCCCGGAGCTGTGGCATCCGAATCCCGCCTTCCTGTACGCGAAGGGCGCCGGACCGCTGCTGGACATGGGCCCCTACTACGTCTCGACGCTCGTGCACGTGTTCGGTCCCGTCGCGTCCGTGGCGGCTCTCGGCCTGCGGGGCGTCCCGACCCGCACCGTCAAGTCGGGCGCGCTGGCCGGCCAGGAGTTCCCGGTCGAGATCCCGTCGACGCTGTCGGTGCTGATGGACTTCGAGAAGGGCGGCCAGGCGCAGAGCCTGTACAGCACCGACTCGCCGCTCAAGCGCCACGGCGTCGTGGAGATCAACGGCACCGAGGGCACGATCGTGATCCCCGACCCGAACATGTTCGGCGGCGACATCTCGATCATCCGACCTCTCACCGACGCGTCGGTCAGCGAGCAGGAGATCATCGCGGTGCCGCAGGAGGGCGTGCTCGCCGGTCGAGGCCTCGGCCTGCTCGACATGGCGCGCTCGATCCGCGAGGACCGCCCGCACATCGCCACCGGCGAATTCGGCTTCCACGTGCTCGACACGCTGCTCTCGATCGAGGAGGCCGCCGAGTCCCACGGCTTCGTCGAGGTGGAGAGCACGCTCGGTGAGGTCGGGTCACTTCCCGCGGACTTCGACCCGCTGGCCGCGACGCTGTAGGCCGCCGCGCCCACCGGCTCTCGAACCGCGCACGCTGCAGTCCGGCCTGCTCCGGCTGCACAGTGCGCGGTTCGACACCGGGGTGAGGGCCGGAGTCAGCGGTCGCCGGGGGCGGAGGTGTCGATTCCGGATGCCGCGGCCTCGAGCGCGTCGCGAGCCGCGGCGATCGCGGCCTCGGTCGCCGCGTACCCGTGCTCCGGACCGGGGAACACCCCCTCGCGCACCTCCTGCGCGTACGCGGTCACCCCGGCGACCATGTCGTGGCCGATCTCGGCGTAGCGCTTGACGAACGCGGCGGTCTTCCCCTCGGTGATGCCGAGCAGGTCGTGCATCACGAGCACCTGCCCGTCAGCCGGACCGGCGCCGATCCCGATCACGGGGATCCGCAGCGCCGGAAGCACGATCGCGGCCACGTCGGCGGGCACCGCCTCGATGACGAGCACCGAGGCGCCGGCATCCTGCACGGCGAGCGCCTCTCGCACGAGGCGCGCCGCCGACTCGGCGGTGCGGCCCTGGGCACGCAGACCACCGAGGGCGACCGCGGTCTGCGGCGTGAGGCCGACGTGGGCGACGACGGGGATGCCCGCCTCGGCGATCGCGCGGATGCGGCTGAGTCGCGCCGCACCGCCGCCCTCGAGCTTCACGGCGTCGGCGCCGGCCTCCTTCACGAAACGCACCGCGGTCGCCACGGCCTGCTCGTCCGAGACCTCGGTAGAGCCGAACGGCACGTCGCACACCACGAACGCGGAGCGCACGCCGCGACGCACCGCTCGCGCGAGCACCAGCATCTCGTCCACGGTCACCGACACGGTCGACTCGTGCCCGAGCACGACCTGCGCGCCCGAGTCGCCGACCAGCACCATGTCGACCTCGGCCTGCTCGGCGGTGCGCGCGGTCGGGAAGTCGTACGCCGTGACCATGACGATCGGCTCGCGGCGCGCCTTCATCTCGTCGAGTCGCTGCAGCGTCACCGGCGCGCGCATCAGGAACCTCCAGGTGCGAGGGCGCCCGAAGGCGCGATGAGGGTGTTGTCGATCAGTCGCGTCGCGCCCACCCGGCCCGCGATGGCGACGAGCGCCGGGCCGTCCAAGCGCGCGATCGGCGCGAAGCTCGCCGGGTCGACGACCGCGACATAGTCGGGGTGGATTCCGGATGCCTCGAGCACGGCGATCGCCCGTGCCCGCAGCGCCTCGGGGTCCGTGGTGCCGGCGGCGGCGGCATCCGTCACCTCCTCGAGCGCACGCGGGATGGCGAGCGCCCGCGCGCGCTCGTCGGGCGAGAGGCGGGTGTTGCGGCTGGACCGCGCGAGACCATCGGCGTCGCGCGAGGTCGGGCAGACGACGAGCTCGACCGGGACGCCGAGGTCGGCGACGAGCCGGCGGATGACGGCGACCTGCTGGGCGTCCTTGGCTCCGAAGTAGGCGCGGTCGGGGAGCGCGGCGAGCAGGAGCTTGGTGACGACCGTCGCGACGCCGTCGAAGTGGGAGCGACCGCGCTCCGCGCCTTCGAGCGTCTCGGCGATCAGGCCGGCGACGCTGACGGTGGTGGCGAAACCCGCGGGGTACACCTCCGCGGCCTCCGGGGCGAACACCACGTCGACGCCCTCCGCCTCGGCGAGCGCGAGGTCGGCCTCCTCGGTGCGCGGGTAGGCGGCGAGGTCGGCCTGCTCGTCGAACTGGGCGGGGTTGACGAAGATCGACATCACGACGGTGTCGTCGGCCGAGCGGGCCGCGCGCAGCAGCGTCGCATGGCCCTCGTGCAGCGCCCCCATGGTCGGGACGAGTCCGACCGCCCCGGCCCGCCGGTCGCGCAACGCGTCCCGGAGGGCGGCCACGGTACGCACGACGATCACGGTCCCACCTCCTGTCGAGTGCGGAGGTCCTCCGTGGCGGCGACGAGCGCGTCGAAGAGGGCGGCGCGGGCGGGCAGCCGCTCGCGCACGGCGGCGCGCTGACGGGCGACGGTGTCGGCGTCGCCCCGGGCGATCGGACCGGTCAGAGCCGCGGCGCCGTGCGCCTCCCAGTTCGCGACCGTGGCGCGCACGAGGGGTGCGAGCGCTTCGCGCGGAACGCCCGCGGTCGCGGCGAGCTCCTCGGCGAACGATTCGAGCGTCACGAGGAAGTTCGAGGCGATCGACGCCGCGGCGTGGTACGCGGGCCGGTCGGCATCAGCGACGTCGAACGATCTCATCCCCAGCGCGTCGGCGAGCGCGTGAGCCGTGGCGAGCGCCCGCGCGGTCGAGCCGGCGAGGGCCGCGGGCACACCCTCGAACGAGGTCACGCCGGTCACGGTCGTGAGGGGATGGATGCTGAGCGCCTCGTGCTGCGCGAGCGGCTCGAGCGTCGTCGCGCCCGAGAAGTGCCCCACGACGCGGTCCGGTGCGATGAGCGCCGCGGCGGCGCCGATCTCGGCATCCGGCACCGCCAGCAGCACGATGTCGGCGTGCTCGCCCGTCGCGCCGCGTGCGAGGGGACCCTGCACGTCGACGCCCGCCTGCCGGAGGGCCGACACCATCGCGCGGCCGATGCGGCCGTCGCCGACGATCGCCACGCGGGCGAGCGCGTGCGCGGGGTGCGAGTCCGGCATCGTCGTCGTCTCCCGTCACGGCGCGTGGATCCGGTTCAGGACGGCTGAACCGGATTCAAAAATACCGGAGGGGCCGCCGGCGGCGCGCACGTCCACTTCCTCCCGTGCCGAAGCGCCCTCCGCCGGGCCACACTACGCCGTGGCGGGCACCCGGTACGCGACGTGCACGCGGCCGATCTCGCCGTCGAACGCGAACGGCATCCGGTCGGCGTACGCCCGAGACACCGCGCCGCCGTACGCGCGGCCCACGTCGAGACAGTCGTTCGCCGAGAACAGCAGCGGCGCACTGACCGGCACCGTGCCCGACGCGACCTCGGCGCCGTCGACGCGCAGCACCACGCGGAGCGGGCCGCCGGGGCGCGGCTCGACGTAAGTGGTCTCGATCTCGATCGTGTGGTCGCCCGCGGTGAGGGCCTCGGTGGCGGCGATGGTCGTCCGCTGCACCAGGAACAGGTTGTACTCGTACGTCAGGATGCCGTCGACGACGTACGCCGTCAGGCCGCCGCCTGCGCCGCCGAGCTTGTACAGCACGCCGTTGGCCCGGTCGCCGACCTTCACCTCCATCGTGACGACGTTCGGCTTGTTGCCCAGAGCAGGCGCGCAGAACTCGGGCACGCGGAACGTGTCGCCCGAGAACTCCCACTGCGTGTAGGGAGGTGAGATCCGCAGCTCGGGATGGAAGGGCACGACCCACAACCCGCCGCCGATCGGCAGCACCTTGTTCTTGGCCGCCTCGATCGCGAACAGCTCCTTCATCGCGGCGAGCTTCTCGGGATGCTGATCGGCCAGGTCATGCGCCTGGCTCCAGTCCTCGTCGAGGTTGTACAGCTCCCATTTGTCGTCGTCGGGCGTCCAGGTCTGGATGCCGGCCGGCACGCCCGGCACCCACGGCAGGCGCGGACCGGGGGTGGACGCGATCCAGCCGTCCTCGTAGATCGACCGGCTCGCCATGATCTCGAAGTACTGCACGCGGTGCCGGCCCTCGGCGGTCTTGTCGTCGATCGAGTAGGCGAAGCTCGTGCCGTCGATGGGGTCCTGGGGAATGCCGTTGACGGTGTCGGGATGGGAGATGCCGAGGATCTCGTAGATGGTCGGCGCCAGATCGATCACGTGATGGAACTGGGTGCGCGGCACGGGGTCGTGCTCGATGTGCCCGGGCCACTGGATGAACATCGGGTTGCGGGTGCCACCGAGGTGCGAGGCCATCAGCTTCATGCCCTGGTACGGCGAGGAGCCGGCCCAGGCCCAGGCGGCGTGGTACTGGTTGTCGGTCGCCGGCGTGCCCAGGGCGTCGAGGCCGCCGAGCTCCTCCAGCGCCGCGATGTGCTGGTCGATCGTGGTCGGGATCATGTTCTGCGCGAGCAGCTCGCTGATGGTGCCGTTCTGGCCCTCGCCGGACGAGCCGTTGTCGCCCCAGATGTAGATGACGATCGTGTCATCGGCGTACCCGAGTCGCTCGAGCTCGTCGACCACGCGGCCGGCCTGCACGTCGGCGTGCTCACCGAAGCCGGCGCACACCTCCATCAGACGCGCCTGGAACGGCTTCTGGTGGTCGGGGATCTCGTCCCAGCCCTGCAGCGAGTCGGGGCGAGGCGTGAGCACGGCATCCTCCGGGACCCAGCCGGCCGCCTTCGCCCCCGCGAGCGCTTCCTCGCGGTAGACGTCCCAGCCGTCGTCGAAGACGCCCTTGTACTTGTCGGCCCACTCCTTGTGCACATGGTGCGGCCCGTGGATGGCGCCGGTCGCCCAGTACATGAAGAAGGGCTTGTCGGGCGAGAGCGCCTTGTGGTCGCGCAGCCACGCGATCGCGTCGTCGGCGATGTCCTCGCTGAGGTGATACCCCTCCTCCGGCGACTTCGGCGGCAGCACCGACGTCGTGTTGCGCACGAGGTTGGGCTCGTACTGCGACGCCTCGCCCGCGAGGAAGCCGTAGAAGTACTCGAAGCCGTTGCCGGTCGGCCAGTTGTCGTACGGACCCGCCTTGGTCGTCTCCTCGGCGGGTGTGTTGTGCCACTTGCCCCACGCCGCGGTCGAGTAGCCGTAGTTGCGCAGCACCTCGGCGATGGTGGCGCTCGACTTGGGAATGTGGCCCGAGTAGCCGTCCCAGTCGTTGGCGAGCTCGGCGATCTGGCCGGCGCCGACGCGATGGTGGTTGCGACCGGTCAGCAGTGAGGCGCGCGTCGGCGAGCACATCGACGTGGTGTGGAAGCGGTTGTAGCCGATGCCGTCCTGGCGGATGCGATCGAGCGTGGGCGTGGCGACCTTGCCGCCGAGCGGTGCCGGCAGCGCCGGCCCGGCGTCGTCGATGAGGATGACGAGCACGTTGGGCGCGTCCTCGTTCAGGCGGCGCTCGGGCGGCAGCGGCGAATACGTCGACTCGGCGAGCGTCCGCCCCGCGTAGCTGCCGGACGGCTTGGGCGGGAACGGGAGAGTCCTGCTCGGCGGGAGCGGCGCTCCCACGATCGTGCGTGCGTCCTCGGTCATCGTCATCTCCCGTCAGTGCGCGATCATCCGCTCGAGCGGCGCGCCGGGGCGGCCCACCCGAGACCCCCGCGTCAAGGTAGCCGGGGGCATCCCGCCGTCACATCACTCGGATCGTGTGAAGCGCCGGCCGCGCGGTGGGGCGGCGTTCCGGTTCATACGATCTGCATGGTGCGCGCCACCGGCGCACATTGTGCACTTAGTCCAGTTGTCCGGGTTTCGAAGCGGAGGCGGGCATTGGACGATGTCGATCGGCTGCGACGGTTCTGCGTCGACGATCCGGCGCTGGCTGCAGACCCGGGCGGTTCGTGGTCGGGCGCGCTCGACGTGCGCACCGCTGCCCTGGTGCGGATGGGGGCGCTCATCGCGACCGATGCGCCGGCCGCGTCGATCCGCTCCGCCGTCGACGAGGCGGTGACGGCCGGCGTCACGCTGCACGAGATCGTCGCGGTGCTCGAGGGCATGGTGAGCGTGGTGGGACTGCCACGCGTGGTCGCCGCCGCCCCACGCATCGCCGCGGCCCTCGGCTACGGCGACGACCTGGTGCCGGAACCGGCACTCTGAGCGGCCCCACAAGACCGCCCGGCGTCAGCCGCCGAGCAGCCCCAGGGCGCTCGCCCGGTCCACCGCGCCGCCCCGTGTGGTCACGCCGAGCTTGCGGTAGATCGAGCCGACCTCCGAGCTCACGGTGTTGCGTGAGATGAACAGGCGCTGCCCGATCTCGGCGATCGTGAGGTGCGTCTGCAGGTACGGCAGCAGGCGCAGCTCGGCCGGCGTCAGCGGAACGGATCCCCCCGCGACCGGCTCGGCGGCAAGGGCGACGCGCAGCTCTGCGGCTTGCGCGGCGACCGCGCCGACATCCGGCCGCTTGCGCAGCAGGTCGTCGATCTCCTTCAGGAGGTGCCACGCCGCCGACCGGTCTCCCGCCGCGATGTGCGCCTTCGCCAGCTGCATGCGCGCCCGGATCGAGAGGTAGGGCAGCAGGTGCGTGCAACCGACGCGCGCGCGCATGCCCCGCGAGAGCAGCCGGGCCCCCTCCTCGCGGTCGCCGTCGTGGAGCGCGACGCGGGCCGCAACCGCCAGCGCAAGGGCGGTCGTCGGGTACCCGTCCATGTGGCTCGAAGCGATCGCGTCCACTCCCCGCTCCGCGTGCGCGCGCGCGGCTCCCCAGCGGCCGGCCTCGATCGCCAGCAGCGCCAGCTCGGGCTCGCTGAGGATCACCGTGTCGGCGTTGCCGGCCACCGCGGCGACCTCGACAGCCTCTTCGAACGCCGCCTGCGCGCCGATCGGATCGTCCACCAGCAGGCGCGCCGATCCCCACAGGTGCAGCGCCTGATCGCGCCACGGGCTCGTCGGCGGTTCGTGCTTCATCGCGTACGCGGCATCCGTCACCACCCGCTCATGTCCCCGCTCGCACATCGCGGCGCGGACCATGGCGCGGGCCGACTCGAACGAAAGACGGTCCTCCTCGGGAAGGGACTCGACATCGAACGCGGCGAGGATGCGCGCCCAGCGCTCGCCGGCTGCCACCTCGCCCAGCAGCACCGCCGTCCACGTCATCGAGACCACGAGCGGCGGGTATGTGCGCACCAGCCCGTCGCCGAGCTCGGACAGCCACCGCCGCACCGTCGACACCCGCCCCCTCTGGTACATCGGCAGTCCCAGCTCGGCGATGCGCTCGGCGGCACTCTCGATCTCACCTGCCAGCAGCAGGTGCTCCACGGCCTGCGCCGGCATGCCGTGGTCGTCGTGCCACCGCGCCGCGCGGCGGTGCAGCGCGGCGACGGCGGCGGCGCCCTCGGCTCGTTCGAGCTCGGTCTGGAGGAACTCACGGAACAGCGCGTGGAAGCGGAACCACCCGCGGTGGTGGTCGAGCCCGATGAGGAAGAGATTCGCGTCCTCGAGGTCGCGAAGCCGAGCGCGCGCATCCTCGATGTCGAGCACGGCGTTGCACGAGGCGGCCGAGAACTGGTCGAGCACCGCCGCGCGACGGAGGAAGACCTGCGTGTCCTCGGGAAGCCGCGCCAGGCACTCGCGGTAGAGGAAGTCGGCGACGAAGCGGTCGTCCCCCGTGACCGAGGCGGCATCGCCGCCCGAGCGCGCCACCAGGGCGCAGAGCGAGAGCCCGGTCGGCCAGCCCTCGCAGCGCTCCACGATGGTGTGCAGATCGGCGTCGTCGACGTCGGCAGCGCCGGCGTGATCGAACAGGACGCGCGCCGAGGCGTGGTCGAGCGACAGGTCCGCCGTCGTGATCTCCCACGCGTCGCCCGCCACGCGGAGGCGTCCCACGAGCGCCGGTTCGCGCCGGCTGGCGAGGACGACGTGCGAGCCGGCCGGCACACGACCGAGAAGCACTTCCAGCGCGTCCTGGCATTCGTGCGAGTCAGCCCAGTGCAGGTCGTCGACGAACAGCACGAAGGGGGCCGGGGCGGCGGCGAGGGCACCCGCGAGCATCGGGGCCGAGCGGCCCAGCGCGCCGGTGCCGATGCCGCGCATCTCGGAGACCACGCCGGCCGCTGCCGGCGAGAACGACGCGGCGGCCGCCGCGATGACCGACAACAGGGACGCGGGGTCGGCATCCGTGCGGTCCAGCGACGCCCACGCGACGGTGCGATCTTCGGATGCCGCCCATTCGGCCAGCAGCGTCGACTTGCCGTAGCCGGCGGGCGCCGTGACCGAAACGACGCGGGCACCACTCGTCCGGGCACGATCGATCAGTGCACTCCGGCTCACCGCACCCGGGCGAGGAGGCGGCGGCTGGGTCTTGCCGTGCAGCAGCACAGCGTGCAGATCGGGGGTCCCCACACCCGTCTCACGGAGAGTCTCCGTCACGTTCGGAATCATAGGGGCGCGGCGAACTCTGCCACAAACACCCGGGTAACAGAAGCGAAAGCTCCGTGTGCGAAAGCACCGCGCTCGCAGGCGCAGAGGTGACGGATGCCGCGGCCCCGCGACCGCGCCCCACCGAGACCGCGTCCCCGCCCACCCGCAGCCCACGGCCGCGCCCTCGGGCGTCAGCGCGCGTCGCGCGCGGCATCCCACCACTGCAGCACGCGCGTGCCGATCAGGGTGAGCCACCGCGAGGGCTCGCCTTCGGCGACATCGACCGGGAACCAGGTGCGGCCGGGCAGCGGGGTGGTCTGCAGCCACGACCCGTCGGGCTGTCGCGCCGAGCGCACGAGCTCGACGGCCTGGGTCATCCGCGGGTCGGGTCGTGTGCCCTCGAGCAGGGCGACGTCGCGGAAGTGATCGAGCGCCGCGAGGGCGCTGTAGCGGTGGCGGTTCGGGTACACGAACCGGCTGACGAAGTCGCCGACCACCTCGCCGGTCGATGCGCGGAACATCAGGCGCCGCGAGAGCAGGTACTCCTCGCCGCCGTGACGGGCATCGCGCAGGGCGGTGTCGCCGGTGATCCGCTCGTAGGCCAGCATGCCCCGGACGGCATTGAGGGTGGAGTGGAAGGACGAGCGCACCGACTCGCCCTCCTCGGCCTCGCAGTTCCAGCCGCCGTCGGCCAGCCGGTGCGCGGGGAACCAGGCGGCCAGCCGTGAGACGTCCGCGCCCAGCCACGCTCCGGTGGCCAGCGTGTACGAGTTGATGCACACGTCGACCTCGCCGCCCCAGTACGGCAGGTCGTCGTACTCCCACCGGCTGTTCGCCGCGAGCTTCTCGGCTGTGCCCGCGAGGGCCTCGGCGTCCAGCCCCCACTCGCGCAGATCCTTCAGCACCCACGTCGTCGCCGTCCACGGCTGGCCGGGCTCGTCGGCCTCCGGGCTGCCGAAGAAGCCGGCAGGAAAGAAGGCTCCGCCGGCCCATTGCCCGTCGTCGTCCTGCTCCGCGAGCAGCCGGGCGCCGAAGCCTTCCGTCGCCACGCGGGCTCGTGTGGCCTGCCATACCACCGGCGGTGCGCCGGCGAGATCGCGTTCGACCTGCCACCGCAGCGCGGGGTCGGAGTCCAGCAGCCAGTCGAGCACGCGCGGATCGGTCGCCATGGAGGCAGGCTACTCAGGCCCTCCGACGTGCGGGCCGAACCGGAGACGGGGCGGGCCGACCGATGTCGACCCGCCCCGATGCTCCCCCGCGTCGGTATCCGGTGGCTCAGCCGCCGGCGGTCGCGTTGTCGTACGCGCGCATCGCGGCGGACTGCGCGTCGGCGAGCGCCTCCTCCGGCGTCTTGTCGCCGAGCAGCGCCGCGGTGACGGCGTTGTTCAGCTCGTTCTGGATGTCCTGACCGGCCGGCGACGAGCCGAACGAACGGCCGTAGTCGAGCACGTCGTAGTAGGTCGCGATCGTCTGGTCGAAGCCGGCGTTGCCGGTCTCAACGACATATTCGTCACGGATCGACTGGTCGGGACCGGGCGAACCGGTGAACAGGCCGGTGTTGATGCCGCCGTCCTCCGCGCGGGTCTCGGCGCGCGCCGCACCGGCAGCCGCCCAGCCCTCTTCGCTGGTCAGGTCGATCATCCACGCGCAGGCGGCGGCGGGGTTCTCGGCTCCGGCGGGGATGACGAACGCCGAGCCGCCGGCGACCGAGAAAGGCTCGCCGTCGCTGTTCTTGAACGGGACCGCCTCGATCTGCACCTGGTCGACGTACGGCGACAGCACGTTGGGATACCACTGCGCGTTCACCTGGGCGCCGACCTGGTCGGTGACGAACTGGTTGTTGTCGCCGAACGTGTCGAAGGAGTCGGTGAAGCTCTTCACGTCCGCGTAGCCGCCCTGAGCGTCGTTGATCTGCTTGAGCAGCTCGATGCCGGCGATGTTGCTCGGGTCGTCGAGCGTCGGCGTGCCGTCGTCGTCCGTGAGCTGGCCGCCCATCCCGAGGATCCACAGCGGCGCCTGGCCCGTCGAGACCGGGTCGAACCCGAGCCGCGTCGGCACGCCGCCGGACTCCTGGTACATCTTCTCGATCGCGCCGAGGAGCGCCTCAGGGTTGGAGGTGTCGATCTCCTCGTTGGTGACGCCTGCCTCGTCCATCACCCGCTTGTTCAGCATGATCGCCGGCGGCTGGTAGAACTGCGGCACGGCCCAGATGGCGTCTTCGTAGCGCACATCGTCGACGACGAAGGGGTACCAGTAGTCGTCGGGGGTGACCCCCTGTGCCTCGAAGCACGCGTCCAGCGGGATGATGAGGTCCTGGGCCGCGTACTGCGTCACGTAGCGGCGGTCCATCTGCACGACGTCCGGCACGTCGCCGCTCGCGATGCGCGTGGTGAACTTCTGCGCGTCGAACGCCGTCGCGTCGAGCTCGACCTCGACGTCCGACAGCTGCTCCTCGGCATAGTCCAGCCGCGACTGTCCGACGTCGTCGGCGTTCTCGAAGCCCCAGGCCGAGAGGGTGCCCGTCGGCTCGGCCTCGAAGTCGGCTTCTCCGCCGCCCGTCCCCCCGCCGCCGTTCCCGCCGCCGCCGCAGCCGGCGAGGAGGACAGCGGATGCCGCGATGGCGGCGATTCCGATCACGCGCTTGCGCATTTGCTTGCCTTTCGGTTGGTTGACGTGAAGAAGCGGGGAGTCAGGCGCGAGGCATCCGTCATCCCTTCCGGCCCTGCGTCGCGACGCCCTCGATGAAGTACCGCTGGCCGAACGCGAACAGGATGAGCATGGGAAGCGTCACCAGGAGCGACGCCACCATCACGTACTGGTAATCGCCCTGACCGCCCGCCGTCGGGCTGTACTTCGTCATCGCGTAGGCGATGCCCAGCGGCGCGGTGAACTCGTCGACGGACCCCGCGTTCAGGTAGATCAGCGCGGCCTGCAGGTTGTTCCAGCTCGCCTGGAACTCGAAGAGGAACACGATGACGAAGGACGGGATCGACAGCGGCATCGCGATGCGCCAGAACAGTCCCCAGTAGCTCGCGCCGTCCAGGCGCGCCGCCTCGAACAGCTCCTTGGGCAGACCGAGGAAGAACTGGCGCTGCAGGAAGATGTAGAAGGCGGAGCCGAAGAGGTTCATGCCCCACAGCGGCACCCAGGTGCCGAGGAACCCGGTCTCCTTCCAGATGAGGTAGATCGGGATCATGGTGACGGCGCCGGGGAGCATCATCGTCGCCAGCACCAGGCCGAACAGCAGCCCGCGCAGCGGGAAGCGGAAGTAGGCGAACCCGAACGCGACGATCGAGCTGGAGATCGCCACCGTCCCCGCCGCCAGGATCGCGATGGCGACGCTGTTGAACATCCAGCTCACCAGCGGAAGCTGGTTCCAGACCTCGACGTAGTTCTCCGGCACGAACGTCTTCGGGATGAGCGAGTTGTCGAACACCTCGCCCTTCGGCTTGAAGCTCGCCGCGAGCAGCCAGGCGAACGGGTAGAGGAACAGCAGCGCGAACCCGACCAGGAGGATCGTCAGGACGATGCGGCCGGCGAGCGTCTTCGGCTGGGAGAGCCCGCGGCGCCAGCGTCCGCGCCGCTTCTCCGGCACCGTCACGGCGGCGGTCGCGGCCTCGGGGGTGGCCCGGGTGACCCCCGGGGTCTGCAGCGACGACGACATCAGCGGTCCCCCTCGTAGTAGACGAAGCGGTTGCCGAACTTCACCTGGATGACCGTGATGATCATGATGATGACGAACAGCAGCCACGCCATCGCCGCCGCGAACCCGAAGTTGAACTGACGGAACGCCTGCTGGAACAGATAGATGGCATAGAAGAGGGATGCCTCGGGCGACGCGTTGCTCTGATCTCGCCAGAACAGCAGGTACGCCTGGTCGAAGACCTGGAAAGCCGCGATCGAGAGCACGATGACGTTGAAGAACATCGCGCCCGAGATCATCGGCAGCGTGATGGAGAAGAACTTGCGCACCGGTCCCGCACCGTCGAGCGAGGCGACCTCGTACAGCTCCACCGGGACGTTCTTCAGCGCCGCGAGGAAGATCACCATCGTGCCGGCGACCGTCCACAGCGTCATGATCACGATGCTCGGCTTCACCCACGCGGGGTCGACGAGCCATTGCGGTCCCTCGATGCCGAAGATCCGCAGGCCCTGGTTGATCGCACCGGTGTTCCCGTTGAGCAGCAGGAAGAAGACCGCTGCGGTGGCCACCGCCGGCGTCATCTTCGGCAGGTAGTACAGCGTGCGGAACGCGCCCGCTCCGCGGCCGACCCGGTTGAGGAGCATCGCGAGGACCAGCGCGAAGATGATCTCGAGCGGCACCGCGAGCACCACGTAGAACAGCGTGTTCGCCAGCGAGACGCCGACGCGCGGATCCTCGAAGAGGTTGGCGTAGTTCGTGACCCCGACGGGGCGTGCGACGTTGGTGGCGAGGTTGTAGTTGCTGAACGAGATGTAGAGGCTGTAGACCATCGCGCCCGCGGTGAACACGAGGAAGCCGATGATCCACGGTGAGATGAAGAGGTAGCCGGCGAGCACCTCGCGCTTGTCGTAGTGCTGCTTGACCTTGACCTTGCGCGGACGCTCCTTGCGGCGCAGACGGCCCTTGCGGCCGCTGCCGCCGTCGGCGCTCGAGTCGGTGGCCTCCTTGAGGGCCTCGACGACCGCGTCGTTCTGCGACGTCACGCTCATGACGCGGTCTCGGCGATCGGCGAGGGTGGGCGAATGCAGTCGGACTTCTGCCGCCGCGCATCGCCCGCAGCGGCAGGCGCCGGGACGCGTTCACCGGGCGAGAAGTGGACAGACTGCGACATCATGCCGCGATGCTAGGCACGCCCGAGTGCGACTCTCAGGGGGCTTGCGCAGAGCACCGCTTCTGTGCTTCTCCCCTTCCGCCGCGAGAGCGGCACGCGTCGCGGGACAATGGTGCGATGAGCACAGCGGCGACGGGAAACCACCCGATCGGGCCCCTTTCCGCGAAGGCGGCCTCGGCACGGTGAGCGGCGGAATCGATCGTGAGCGGATCGACGAGCGGCTCGTCCGCGCGCGCTTGCGACACACCCCGGGGCCGACTGCGGCATCAGAGCACGGCGTGGAACTTCGGGCCCGGGCCCGCGCCCGCCGGCCGCTCGCCGGCCAGGATCGCCGGAAGCTCCTCCAGGGTCACCGTCGCGGCCACGAGAGGCCGCGGGTCGACCACGCCGGCCGCGAACGCGTCGATCGTGCCGGCGAGGCCCGGTGAGGCGCTCAGCACGCCGACCGCCGTGACGTCCTTGAGCGCGAGGTCGCGCGTGTCGATGCGGCTCGGCGTGCCGGCGAGGCCGATGTAGACCACGCGCTTGCCCGGCTCGACGAGCTCCAGCGCCTTCGCCGGCAGCTGCGACGCGTTGGAGGCGTCGATCACCGCGTCCCACGGAAGTTCCGGCAGCCGGTCCTGCGTCCACACGTCGTCGATGCCCAGCGAGCGGGCGAACGCCGCGGCGCCCTCGTGGCGCGTCAAGAGGTGCACCTCGGCGCCGGCGGCGCGCGCGAACATGGCGCTGAGCAGCCCGATCGTTCCGGGACCGAGCACGAGGCAGCGGTCGCCGGGCCGCAGGGCCGCGCCCTGCACCGCGCGGAAGGCGTTGCCCCCGGGCTCGACCATGGCCCCGGTCGCATCGTCGACCGAGTCCGCGAGCGCGTGGAGCGATGACGCCGGCGTCGCGACCTTCTCGGCGAGCGCCCCCGCCTTGCCTCCGCGGATGCCGAGCTCGAGCCGGCGCTCGCACACGTGCTGCAGGCCGTGCGCGCACCGCCGGCACGTGCGGCAGCCCAGCATCGTGTCGCCGGTGACGCGGCGGCCGACCCACGCCGGATCGACGTCGGCGCCGACCGCCGAGACGACTCCCATCCACTCGTGCCCGATCCGCATCGGGTACGCGGCGTGGCCGGTGTGCAGATAAGCCATCTCGCCGGTGAAGAACTCGAGGTCGGTCCCGCAGATGCCCGCGCGCCGGACGTCGACCACGACCTCGCCCGGCGCCGGTTCGGGTTCGGGGACCTCGCACACCTCCGCGCGGCGGAGCGCCGTGATGACGAGTGCTCTCATCGCCCTGCCCACAGGTGCGGGAGCAGTCCGGCGACCCCCGGGCGGATGGTGAAGAGCCTCCCCGCGAGCGGAAACTCGGCGAGCTCCTCGGCATCCATTCCTTCCGTCGCCGTGGTGATCACCAGGGTCGCGAGGTCCGGCCCCGCGAAGGCGGGGCACGTCGTGTTCGGTGCGGGCACCTCGACGCGGGCGACGATGCGCCCGTCGGGGGCGATCCGCAGGACGACGCCGCCGCCGAAGACCGCCACCCACAGGTGCTCCTCGGCATCGATCGTCATCCCGTCGGGATGCCCGTGCGGCAGCTCGACGAAGACGCTCCGGCGACCCGCCTCGCCGGTGGCGGGATCGTAGTCGCGCACGAAGATGCGGCGCGCCGGGGTGTCGATGCTGAAGAGGCGCCGCCCGTCACGGCTCCATGCGAGGCCGTTCGACATGCCGAGGTCGTCGTCGAACACCGTCATCCGCTCGTCCTCGTCGATGCGCAGCAGGAGCTCGTCGCCCGGGCCCTTGGTGCCGCCGACGAACCGCCCCGCCGGATCGGGCTTGCCGTCGTTGAAGCGGCGACCCGCGCCGCCGAAGAGCTCGCGCCCGGACTCGACCCGGCCGTCGGCGTCGCGGTACTGCAGCCGGTGAGTGCCGGCGACCACCATGGCTCCGTCACCGGCCACAGCGACCGCACCGGCGGTGTCGGGGAACGGGAAGCTCTCGACGTGGTCGATGCGGCCGTCCTCGCCGAGGCGCCCCTCGTGCACGACGCCGTCCATGATGTCGACCCACAGCAGGCGCTCGCGCACCGGGTCCCACGTCGGTCCCTCGCCGAGGTGGTGGGCAAGCTCGGTGGCGGGTTGCGCGGTGCCGAGCGACGGCACGTCGGCGTAGGCCGCCTGGGGATCAATGGGACTCACGTGACACCTCGGATCCGGACGCGCCGACGAGGAAGTCCAGGTCGGCGCCCCTGTCAGCTTGCAGGACATGGTCGACGTAGAGGCGCTCCCACCCCCGCCGAGGGCGAGCGTAGCCGTCGAGCGTCGCCTGGCTCGGCATCCGCTCCGCGAGCTCCTCCGCGGGCACCTCGAGGTCGAGGCGGCGCGCGCGGACGTCGAGGCTGATGACGTCCCCCGATCGCACCAGCGCGAGCGGTCCGCCGGCGGCCGCCTCGGGCGTCACGTGCAGCACCACGGTGCCGTATGCCGTTCCCGACATGCGTCCGTCGCAGATGCGGACGACATCGCGGATGCCTCGCTCCAGGAGCTTCTTCGGCAGCGGCATGTTCGCCACCTCCGGCATGCCCGGGTAGCCCTTCGGGCCACAGCCGCGCAGCACCAGGACGGAGTCCGCGTCGACGTCGAGGTCCGGATCGTCGACACGGGCGTGGAAGTCCTCGATGGAGTCGAAGACCACGGCCCGGCCCCGGTGCCGCAGGAGGTGCGGGGAGGCCGCAGCCGGCTTGATGAGGGCGCCGCCCGGCGCCAGCGTCCCGCGCAGCACCGAGATCCCGGCGTGCGGCTGAAGCGGCGCCTCGCGCGGGGTGATGACCTCGGCGTCCCAGATGCGCGCGTCGTCGAGGTACGCTGCGAACGGCCTCCCGGTGATGGTGAGCGCCTCGGGGTCGAGCAGGTCGCGCACCTCGCGCATCACGGCGAGGAATCCGCCCGCGCGGAACAGGTCCTCCATCAGGTGCCGGCCGGCCGGCTGCAGGTTGACCAGCAGGGGCACGTCGGCGCCGATGCGGTCGAAGTCGTCGATCGTCAGGTCGATGCCGAGCCTTCCCGCGATCGCCAGCAGGTGCACGACGGCGTTGGTGGAGCCGCCGATCGCCGCGAGCGCCACGATCGCATTGCGGAAGCTGCCCGCGGTGAGGAACGTCGACGGCCGGCGGTCCTCCGCCACCAGCCCCACCGCCCGTGCGCCGGTCAGGTGCGCCGCCTCCAGGAGGCGCGCGTCGGCGGCCGGGGTGCCGGCTACGCCGGGCACCACCACGCCCAGCGCCTCGGCGACGAGCGCCATCGTCGAGGCCGTGCCCATCGTGTTGCAGTGCCCCTTGGAGCGGATCATCGACGACTCGGACCTCAGGAACATCGCCTCGCTGAGCGTGCCGGCGCGCACCTCCTCGCTCAGCCGCCAGACGTCGGTGCCGCAGCCGAGCGCTTCGCCGCGGAAGTGGCCGGTGAGCATCGGACCTCCGGGCACCACCACGGCCGGAAGATCGACGGATGCCGCAGCCATGAGCAGCGCCGGAATCGTCTTGTCGCACCCCCCGAGGAGCACCGCGCCGTCGATGGGATTCGCGCGCAGCAGCTCCTCGGTCGCCATCGCCGCGAGGTTGCGCCACAGCATCGCCGTGGGGCGCACGTTCGTCTCGCCGAGCGAGATCGCCGGGAGCTCCAGCGGGATGCCGCCGGCCTCGTAGACGCCGTTGCGCACCGACTGGGCGACCTCGGTCAAGTGCGCGTTGCACGGCGTGAGATCGGAGGCGGTGTTCACGATCGCGATCTGCGGGCGCCCGGTGAACGCCGAATCCGGCAGTCCGCGGCGCATCCACGCGCGATGGATGTACGCGTTGCGATCGTCGCCCGCGTACCACTGCGAACTGCGAAGCGTCACCCTCGACCTCATCCCGCCCGCTCGGCGCGGGCGCTCCTGCCATCCTGCCCGACCCGGGCGCACCCGGCGCGGCTTCGGCGCGGCCGGGGCGCGGCATCCGTCGTCCGCCCGTCGCCGACGGGCCTGTGTCGAAACCCTGGCGCTGTCGTGGAACGGCTGTGGGATTGCTGTTGCCCGGGCCTGCATAGCGTCGTGAGCAACACGAAGACCCCTTCTCAGAACAGGAACCCACCCACGATGGACACCACCACCGCCCCGGCCGCTCCGACCGCCGCGCCCGTTCGCTCGCGCAAGCGCATCCTCGTCCCGCTGGCCGGTCTGCTGGTCGCCGCGGCGATCACCGTGGGTTCGGGAGCGGACTTCGTCGCCAACTCGGTCAACACCGGCAACGCCTACAGCTCGGGCACGCTCACGCAGCAGAACTCCAAGGCGAACAGCGCCATCTTCAACCTCGACAACCTGAAGCCGGGTGACACCGTCAACGGCAAGGTCACGATCACGAACTCCGGGTCGCTGGCCGCCGTCCTCAAGCTCACCGAGAGCGCCAGCAACGGCTTCGCCAACAAGGACAACCTCAAGCTGACCATCACGACCGGTGCGACCACCGTCTGGAGCGGCACCTTCGGCGCCCTCACCACGGCCGGCCCGGTCGCCCTCGGCCAGTTCGCCGCCGGCGAGGCCCGCGAGTACACCTTCAGCGTCGCCCTCGCTCAGACCGCCGGCAACGAGGAGCAGGGCAAGACGGCCACCGCGACCTACACGTGGGACGCCACCCAGACCGCCGCGACGGTCACCAACCAGTAATCCGAGCTGGGGAAGGGGAGCACGAACATGAGCGCCGCGAGGACGTTCCAGCGAGTGGGCAGCGCCGCGATCACGGTCGCCGCGGTCGTGGCCGCCATCATCGCGGCGCTCATGTTCGTGCCGGGCCTTGTGGGGCTGGACCGCTACGTCATCACGGGCGGCTCGATGTCGGGGACGTTCGAACGCGGGGCGCTCGTGCTGGAGCGCCAGGTGCCGGTGTCGGAGCTGCGCACCGGCGACATCATCACCTACCTCCCTCCCGCCGACTCGGGGATCACCGAGCTCGTCACCCATCGCATCGTCTCGATCGAGCCGAGCCCCGACGGCAGCGCGACCCGGGTCTTCCGCACCCAGGGCGACGCCAACGCGGGCGTCGATCCCTGGACCTTCACCCTCGCCGGCTCCGTGCAGCCCCGCGTCGTGGGCTGGGTGCCGCTCGTCGGGTGGATCTTCATCGCCCTGTCGGATGCGATGATCCGGATGCTGGCCATCGGCGTCCCCGCCGCGGTCATCGCCCTGCTCTTCCTGCGTGATCTGGTCCGCGGGAGCAGCCCGCGGCGCGGCGCGGTCGCCGCCGCCGCATCCTGACGCGGGAACGCGACGACTGTGGACCGGACGAGTCGCTGCCGTGGCACGGCTGTAACCCGCCCGCGCGTACCGTCGGAACCGCCCCGCCCCACCAGGAGACGCCGATGACCCGCACCGCCTTGCGCAACGCGGTGCTCGCCGTGCTCGCGGCCGTCCTCCTGGTCGCCGGCAGCCCCGTCGGACCCGCCCTCTCATCGGCCTCCTTCACGGCCCAGACGAGCAACGGCGCGAACCGGGTGAGCGCCGCCGCGGACTGGACGCCGCCGACGGTGGCGGTGCAGCAGCCCGCCGGCGCGCTCCGCGACATCGCGACGATCACCGCCGTCGCCGCCGATGAGAAGAGCGGGATCCGCAACGTCGTGATCTCTGTCCAGGCCGCCGGCGCCACGACGTGGACGACGCTGTGCACCGACACCACCAGCCCCTACAGCTGCCCGTGGGACACCCGGACGGTCGCCGACGGCGCCTACGACCTGCGGGCCGTCGCCACCGACGACGCGGGCTACACGAGCACGTCGGCAAGCGTCCGGGCGACGGTCGGCAATGCGGTGGGCATCGTCCTGGCCGAGCCTGCCGAGATCGTCCGTGGGATCGTGTCGCTCGGGGCGACGCTGCACAACCCCGGGACCGCGAGCTACACCGTGGCCTTCGAGTACGCCCCGTCGGGCAGCACCGTGTGGAAGTCGCTGTGCGTCACGACGACGTCGCCGTACACGTGCGCGTGGGCGACCGGCGGGTTCAAGGACGACTTCTACGACCTCCGCGCGACCGTCACGACGGGGGGAGCGACCACCGTGTCGAACGTCGTGGCCGAGGTGCTCGTCGACAACGGCGCGCCCGCGGTGGCGATGACCGACCCGGGCTCGCCGCTGCGCGGCACCGTGACGCTGGCCGCGACGGCGTCCGACGCCGCCTCGGGCATCGCCCGCGTCGTCATTCAGCTGTCGGCCGGCGGCACGGGGTGGCAGGACGCCTGCACGGTCACCGCGCCCCCCTACTCGTGCCGGTACTCCACAGCCGCACTGCCCGGGGGGAACTACTCGTTCCGCGCGGTCGCGACCGATGGCGCCGGAAACGTCTCGACGTCCGCCGTGATCGGCCCGCGCCTGGTCGACAACACCGTCGCATCCGTGGCGATGGAGGACCCGGGCCCCTTCCTCACCGGCACCGTGCCCCTCACCGCCACGGCGAACTCGACGGCCGGCGTCGCGAGCGTGGCGATACAGATCGCGCCGAGCGGCACGACCACGTGGAGCACGGTGTGCGCGCCGACGGCGTCGCCGTTTGGCTGCTCGTGGAACACGCGCACGGTCGCGGACGGCCCGTACGACTTCCGGGCCGTGCTCACCGACTCCGCCGGGAAGACGACCACCTCGACCGTCGTCGCGCAGCGGCGCGTCGACAACCGCGCGGTGCGCGGTGCGGACGTGCAGACCGCGAACGGCGGCGCGACGGCCGGCAGGCTGGATGCCGGCGACACGATCACCTTCACATACAGCACGCAGATGAACCCGGCGAGCATCATGCCCGGCTGGAACGGCGCGAGCACCGCCGTGTCGCTGCGGCTGCGCGACGGCAACCTGCTCGCTCTCGGAAACGCCGGCGACACCGTCGACGTGCTGACATCGAACGGCAGCGCCCCGGTGAACCTCGGCTCGGTCAACCTTCGCGCCGACTACGTCAAGAACAACAAGACCTCGACGTTCACGGCCACGATGACGGCCGCCACCGCGACCGTGAACGGCCTGCCGGTGACGGTTGTGCAGATCACCCTCGGGTCGCTGGCGAGCGGCGGCGCCCTCCGCACAGCGCCCACCACGGCAGCGGCCGCCATGGCGTGGACCCCGTCCGGCGCGGCAACCGACCTCGGCGGCACCGCCTCTTCGATCGCCACCGTCACCGAGACGGGCAACCTGGACCGGGAGTTCTGATGAGCGACGACCACGGCGACACCCCCGTCGGGAGTGTCGCGGCCGGCGACAACGGCCTGGATAGCATCGACGTCGTGGGTCAGCGCATCCTGGTCGTGGAGGACGACGACGGCATCGCGGTGCCGCTCGTGCGCACCCTCACCCGTGAGGGCTACGACGTCGAGCGCGTGGCCGAGGGCGCGACGGCGGTGAGCCGCGTCATCGGCGACGGGTACTCGCTGGTGGTGCTCGACCTCGGACTGCCCGACATGGACGGCCTCGACGTCTGCCGTCGGCTGCGCGAAGAGGGCTACGCGGGCGGCATCATCATCCTCACCGCCCGGGACGGCGAGCTCGACCGCGTCGTCGGCCTGGACGTCGGCGCCGACGACTACATCGCCAAGCCCTTCGCGCTCGCGGAGCTCCTCGCGCGGCTGCGGGCGCTGCTGCGACGCAGCGCCGGCGTACTCGGCGCCGGGGCGCCCGAGAAGACGGCGGCCGCGGCATCCGCCCACGCGCTCACCGTCGACACCGACGCGCGCCGGGTGTTCGCCGGCGACCGCGAGCTCTCGCTGAGCACCAAGGAGTTCGATCTCCTAGCGCAGCTGGATCGCACCCGCGGCGCCGTGGTCACGCGCGAGCGCCTCATGGACGAGGTGTGGGACGAGAACTGGTTCGGCTCGACCAAGACCCTCGATGTGACGATCGCCCGCCTGCGGCAGAAGCTGGAGGAGTCCGGCGCGGACGTGCGCGTCACGACGATCCGGGGCGTGGGCTTCCGCCTCGACGACGGGGCGGCGGATGCGTGAACGCCTCGTCCTCGCCTTCGTGGCCCTCGCGGTGGGGATCATCGCGCTGTACGGCATCCCGCGCGCGTACATCGTCGCCGACCTGATCCAGACCAGCGAGGAGCGGCGCGTGGTGCGCCTCGCCGACTTCCTCGCCGTGCTGATGGCCGAACGCGAGGCCGAAGCAGACGTGACCGCGGAGTTCCTCGAGCCGCTGCTCATCGAGGGTGAGCACATCGTCTACGTCGACGCGGAGGGGAACCGCGTGCAGGCGGGCGAAGCGCCGCGACCGGACGACATCGTCTCGACCGCCGACGTCGAGGGGGGCGGCTCGGTGCAGTTCGGCCGCTCCGACGACGTGATCTCCGGGCGGGTGCAGGAGGCGGTGATGCCGGTCATTGTCATCGGATTCGCGCTCCTGGCGGTCTCGGCCGCCGCGGCCGTCCTGCTGGCGCGACGCCTCTCGCAGCCGTTCACCCGCCTGGCCGCGGTCGCGCGGGGGCTCGGCGAGGGAACGCTCGATCGCGAGTCCGAGGACCTGCGGATCCCCGAGGCCCGCGCGATCGACCAGGCGCTGCGTACGAGTGCGTCGACGCTCGAGCAGCGGATCCGCCGCGAGCACGAGTTCGCCGCCAACGCCTCGCACCAGCTGCGCACCCCCATCACGGCGCTGCGGCTGGAGCTCGAGGACCTCTCACTGTGGCCCGAGACGCCACCCGCGGTGCGCGAGCAGCTCGAGCATGCACTCCGCGAGATCGACCGGCTCTCCGAGGCGATCGCCGAGCTGCTTGAGATGGCGCGGGGCGGAACGCCGGGGGCGGACGCCTGGACCCCCCTCGCGCCCATGCTCACACACGCCGCCGACCGCTGGGCTGCGCAGGCGGCGGCGCGCAACCGCGACATCCGCGTCGACGCCGCCCGCGTCGCCACGGTCGACGCCCCGGCGCCGACGGCGCAGATCCTGGACGTCCTGCTCCACAACGCCCTGCAGCATGGCGTCGGGAAGGTCAGCGTCTCGGCGACGCCGGCGAAGGGCTACGTCACGGTGAGCGTGGCCGACGAAGGACCCCGCCCTGCCGGCAACGCCGTCTTCCAACGCACCCCGGGGAAGAGCACGGCGGGTGGCGAGGGCATCGGGCTGGCGCTCTCCGCGGAGCTCGCGGAGGCGCTGGGCGGGCACCTGCTGCTGGATGCGTCGCCCACCACGCGCTTCTCGCTGATCCTGCCGCAGAAACACGCGGAGTGACCCGCGGCGGTTAGTCTTCGAGCAGCCCGCTGCTGCCCATCAGACGGGACGGCACGAGGTGGATGGCCACCCGCTTGGGGTTCACCCGTGGCTGACGGTACCGCCCGGCGTACAGCGAGACCGCGAGCGCGACCTCGTCAGGGTCGTCGTGCACGGTCGCGGTGCCGGGGAAGCTGAGCCACCGCGCGCCGTCGACCTGGGTGATGGTGGCCGCGGCGTCTCGCAGGACGTTGCGCACCTTCTGGGAGTCGCGCGACGTGATGATCCGGAGGATGCCGCCGTGGAGCGTGAACCCGACGGGGACGGAATGGATGCCGCCCCACGGAGCGATCGTCGACAGCGTGGCGAGATGGCGCTCGCGCACGAACGCGAATCCGGCCGACGACAGTTCCCGCACCCTCCCCAACCTAGCCGGGCGGTGCGCAGCATCGGACGCGGGAGCCCCGGGCCTACGACCGACCCGCCGCCCGCGCCATGTCGACGGCGTGCGCCGAGCCCTCCGACCACGCGTCGCCGTGGCCGGGAAGCACGACCCGTGTAGCTGCGTGTCCTTCGGCGCTTCGCCGGATGAACGGTTGACAGCGATGGGTGAACTATAGTTCACTAGTCGACGAGGGGGAGTAATCCTCGCTCCGCATCGTCAGTACGGTCCCGTGCGGGATCCGGTGCGGTGGGCGTCCGGCCGATGAGACCTTCACGACACGTGGAGGTGCCATCGTGGACATTCCCTTCTGGGCCTGGCTCGCCGTCCTCGGCGCAATCATCGCGATGCTCGCGGTCGACCTCGTGGCTCACCGCAAGGCGCATGTCATCGGGGTCCGCGAAGCGGCAGCCTGGTCGGCGTTCTGGGTCGCCACCGGCGTCGGCTTCGGCGTCGTGGTGTGGTGGGTGTGGGGCCCGGAGTCGGGCCAGCAGTACTTCGCCGGGTACCTCATCGAGAAGTCGCTGGCCGTCGACAACGTCTTCGTCTGGGCGATCATCTTCGCCGCGTTCGCGGTGCCGCGGGAGTATCAGCACCGCGTGCTCTTCCTCGGTGTCCTGGGGGCCCTCCTCTTCCGCGGCCTGTTCATCGCCGCAGGCTCCGCCCTCATCGAGAACTTCTCCTGGGTGCTCTACGTCTTCGCCGCCCTCCTCGTCTATACGGGCTGGCGGATGTTCCGCTCGCGCAACGAGCACGTGCATCCGGAGCGGTCGCGCATCCTGCGACTCTTCCGCCGCTTCGTGCCGATGACCGACGCGTACTACGGTCAGCGGTTCCTCATCCGCCGAGCGGGCGCCGTCGTGGCGACTCCCCTGCTGGCCGTGCTCGTGCTGGTCGAGCTCACCGACATCGTCTTCGCGGTGGACTCGATCCCCGCGATCTTCGCGGTGACGACCGAGCCCTTCCTCGTGTTCACCGCCAACGCGTTCGCGATCCTCGGCCTGCGGGCGATGTACTTCCTGCTCGCCGATCTGGTCCACCGCTTCGTCTACCTGAAGCTGGGCCTGTCGGCGGTGCTGATCTGGGTCGGCGTGAAGATGCTGCTGCTGGACGTGGTGAAGATCCCGACCTCGGTGAGCCTCGCCGTCGTAGCGACGATCATCGCGGTCGCCGTCGCAGCGAGCCTCCGCGCCACGCGCGGGCAGGGCCGCAGGACGGTCGAGGCGGCGCCCGCCGGCGCGTTCCGCATCGCCGACGAGGCGGAGATGGCCCAGGCGCAGCCGCTCCTTCGCCGTCGGCGGGAGGGGGCGATGCGCCGATGAGCAGAGAGGGCGGATGCCGCGCCCCGAGGCTGTTCAATAGGAGCGTGGCGCACTGGACCTTCCTCACCCATCACGCGCACGTGCTGCTGGCCGTGGCCGTCGACAGCGACGCGACGATCCGCGACATCGCCGACGAGGTCGGCATCTCCCGGCGGCGCGCCATCGCGATCCTCAACGACCTCGTCGACGAGGGCTACGTGAAGCGCGAGCAGCGCGGGCGCGGCAATCACTACACCCTCCGGGTCGACATGCCGCTGCGGCATCCGTCCAACGCGGGCCACTCGGTCGGCGAGCTGATCGCCGCCCTCACCGTCGCCCGCTGACCGGCCGCGACCTCGGACCGGCGGTCAGCCGAGCTTGCCGACGGCGCGATCCAGCGCGTCGCCGATCGCGGTCGGATCGATCGCCGGCGTCTCGCCGGACTCCACCTGACGCGCCCACGACTGGCCGATGTAGCGCATGACCCCGGCGAGGAGGTGCGTGACGATGTCGGCCTGGTCGGCGAGATCTTCCGCGTTCTCGCCGGGGTACTGGGTCTGCAGCCGCAACTGGATGATCTCTCGCAGCTCGTGCTCGATGGCAGAGAGACGCTCCATCTGCCGGGCCATCAGCACAGGGTTGGTGCCCACCGCCCGGATGCGGCGGGCGAGGAGCCCCGGGTCGCTCGCCATCGCGCCCGCGTCGATGCGGATGAGCTGCGTCGCTTCGCGCAGCAGCGGTCCCGTCGACACGATGAACGAGCGGGCCGCACGCTCGTCGACCGTCGGCGCGCCCGGACCGATGAGCGCCATGTCCTTCGTCTTGAAGTGGTTGAAGAACGTCCGCTGACTCACGCCGGCACGAGCGCAGATCATGTCCACCGTCACGGCCTCGTAGCCGCGCTCGAGCACGAGATCCACCGCGGCGGCCTCGATCGCCGCCGCCTTCGCGACGGCGTCGCGACGGCGGGGACTCGGTGACGTGGACATGATCTGCACTCCTGGGCTCACTCGTACCGTAGCGACTCGATGGGGTCCTGGCGGGCCGCGCGGCGAGCCGGGAGCACTCCGGAGACGAACGCGATGACCATGATGACCACGATGACGACCGCCACGCCCGCCGGCTCGAACAGCAGGATCTGCAGGCCCGGGAGATCGGCCAGCACCGTCTGTGACAGCGACGCGGCCAGCGCGGAGCCGACGGCGACCGCCGCCACCGCGCCCAACGCCGAGCCCAAGAATCCGATCACGACCGCTTCGAGACTGAACAGCCCGAACACGCGTCCGTTCGACATTCCCATCGCCTTCATCAGCCCGATCTCTCGGGTGCGCTCTTGCACACTCATCAGCAGGGTGTTGACGATCCCGAAGGCCGCCGCGATGAGTGCGACGATCGCGAAGGCGCTGAGGACGCCGATGATGCCGTTGATGACCGTCTGCACGACGCCGAGCTGATCCTCGACCGTCTGCCCGGCGAGGTCGGCGTCCGCCAGCTGTTTCTTGACCGCCGCGACGTCATCGGCGGTCACCGCGCCACCTTCGCCCGATCCCTCGAGATAGGCGACCGCGAGCGGCCACGCGCGAGGCTGGCCGGGCACCGACTGAGCGTCGGCGAGCTCCTCGACGAGGGCCGCGTTGGCGCCCGCTCCGGCGGCGAAGAGACTGGTCCGCGCCACACCGACGATGGTGGCCTCGAGCTGGTGCTCCGCCCGCTCGGCGTCGCTGAAGCCCAGGGTCACCCTCTCGCCGATCGCCGCGTCCGCGTCGTCGAAGCCGAGGACGGCGACGTAGTCCTCGGGGATCACGAGCTCGTACGCGGTCGAGTCCTGGTCGAGCTGCGCGCCCGCCACGAGATCGCTCCGGCCGATCGACGAAGTCGGATTGATGTCGATCTCGAATCTCGTGGCGTCGGCGGTGCCGGAGGCCTCGACCCAGTCGACCTGCACCTGACTGACCGCCTCGACCGACCGGACGCCGTCCATCCCGGCGATCGCCTCCACGTCGTCCTCGTTCAGCAGCGTGCCGGCCGTGAGCGGGTTGGCAGCGCCTGCCTGCTGCCGCCCGTCGGGGTCGAACTCGTTCGGACCCTCGGTGCTGTCGGCCGCGGCGGCGGGGCTCACGAGCAGCACGTCGCCGCTGCTCAGGGTCGACACCTGGCGCTCGACGTAGTCGTTGACGCCCGCGCCGAGCGCCGTGGTGAGGGTGAGGGTGAAAGCGCCGACGAACAGGCTCAGCACCGTCAGTGTGGTGCGCAGCCGGCTGCGGAAGGCGTTGCGGGTCGCAGTGCGCACCAGATCGCGCGTTCTCATCGGGACACCCCCAGCGCGCCGGCGGTGGTTGCGGCATCCGCCGTGATCAGGCCGTCGGCGATGGTGGCCGCCCGCTCGCAGCGACCGGCGAGCTCGCGGTCATGGGTCACGACGACCAGCGTGATGCCGCGCTCCCGCTGCAGACCGAAGAGGATCTCCTCGACCTGCCGGCCGGTGGCCGAGTCGAGGTTGCCGGTGGGCTCGTCGGCGAAGATCACCGACGGCTCGCCCACGAGCGCGCGGGCGATGACCACCCGCTGCTTCTGCCCGCCGGACAGATCGACCGCGCGGTTCGCGGCCTTGTCGGCGATTCCCAGTGCGTCCAGCGCCGCCATGGTGCGGTGCCGCCGCTCGGCCGCCGGCACACCGGCGATGACGAGGGGGAGGCTGACGTTCTCGAACACCGACTGCCCGGACGCGAGGAAGAACTGCTGGAAGACGAAGCCAAACGTCGCGTTGCGCAGGGCGTTGAGCTCGCGGGGGCGAAGGGTGGCGGCATCCGTCCCCTCCACCATGATCTGGCCCGACGTCGGTCGGTCCAGCAGCGCGAGCAGGTGCATCAGAGTCGACTTGCCCGAGCCGGACTTGCCGACGATCGCCAGGGATTCGCCCCGGCGGACGTCCAGGTCGACGCCCCGGAGGGCGTGGAATGCGCTGTCGCCCCCGCCGTAGTTACGGGTGACGGAGCGGGCTTGCAGAACGGGCGGACCGTTGAGTGCTCGCTCTTCGTTCGGGGTGCCAGACATGTTGATCCTTTCGGTGTTTGCAGAAACTGCACTTTATACCGCAGAGACTGCATGTTAGCTGAGCGATCCGCCTGCGTGTGCGGAGCGACCGCAGCATTTCGGCTGGTTCTCAGGTAGCCCTCGGACAGACCCCGTATTCTGCGAGCTCCAAGGGGAGTACTCCGCCACTGCTGACTCGTCATTACGGATGCCTCGCATCCCGGGTCGCCGGTCCTCGACACCGGGGATGGAGAAGACCTTGGCGTCAATGGTCACGCCAGGTCTGGAGTCCTCCTTGAACATCACCCCGCTCGTCTGGATCATCACGATCGCGGTCACGATCGCGTTCTTCGTCTACGAGTTCTTCGCGCACGTGCGCAAACCCCATGAGCCGTCCATCGGCGAGTCAGCGCGGTGGTCGGCGTTCTACATCGGGCTCGCCCTCCTGTTCGGCGTCGGCATCGGCGTCGTCACGGGCTGGACCTACGGCGGCGAGTACTACGCGGGATACCTCACCGAGAAGGCGCTGTCGATCGACAACCTCTTCGTCTTCCTGATCGTCATGACGGGATTCGCGGTGCCGAAGATCTACCAGCAGAAGGTGCTGATGATCGGGATCGTCATCGCCCTGATCCTCCGCGGCATCTTCATCGCCGTCGGCGCCGCGCTCATCGAGAACTTCTCGTGGATCTTCTACCTGTTCGGCGCGCTGCTGCTCTTCCTCGCCTACCGGCAGGCCTTCTCCCACGGCGAGGCCGATCCCGCGCAGGGCAGGTTCATGTCGTTCGTGCGCCGCCACCTCCCGGTCAGCGACGAGTACAACGGCGACCGCCTCACCGTCGTCAAGGCCGGCCGACGCTTCGTCACGCCGATGCTGCTCGTGATCATCGCGATCGGATTCGTGGACCTCATCTTCGCGGTCGACTCGATCCCGGCGATCTACGGACTCACCGAAGAGGCCTACATCGTGTTCACCGCGAACGCGTTCGCGTTGATGGGACTGCGTCAGCTCTACTTCCTCATCGGCGGCCTGCTGGCGCGCCTGGTCTACCTCGCCCAGGGCCTCGCGGTCATCCTCGCGTTCATCGGCGTGAAGCTGGTGCTGCACGCGATGCACGTCAACGAGCTGCCCTTCATCAACGGCGGCGAGCCGATGCTCTGGGCTCCCGAGATCCCCATCTGGTTCTCGCTCCTGTTCATCGCCGCCACCATCGCGGTGGCGACCGCCGCGAGCCTCCTCAAGACCCGGGGCGGCCGGCGTCCGGCGCCGCACCCGCCGCTGGCCGCCGAGGACGAGGCATCCGCGCTCCGCTCGGAAGAATCCGCGGTCCGCTCGAAGAGGAAGGTGCCCTGAGCGGCCGACGCTGACGGGCGGGGACCGCTCCGGGCACCGCGCGCAAGTCCTCCCCGCGCCCCGCGCGGTCTGCGACCATGGCGCCATGGCGGGCACCACGGCAGCGCTGATCCTCGCGACGCAGCAGTTCGCGCACCATCCGGCGTACGAGGATCCCGACATCGACGCCTTCCTGTTCGTCGAGTCGGCTCCCCGCTTCGAGGCGCTGCCCTACCACCGGCACAAGATCGTGCTGCTGCTGGCGGCCATGCGGCACACGGCGGCCCGGCTCGAGGCGGAGGGACGCACCGTCCATCGCATCGAGCTGTCGGAGGACCTCGGCTTCGCCGCCGGCGTCGAGCGCCTCGTGCAGCGGCACGGGATCGAGCGGCTCGCATGGATGAGCGCCACCGACCGCGGGGTCGACGAGCGGCTGCTGCGGCTGTGCACGCGCCTGGGACTGCACTCGCGGCGGTACGAGGACGCCCTCTTCCTGACCACGGCGGCCGACATCGACGCCTGGTTCGCCGAGCACCCGCGCACGCCGATGGAGGACTTCTACCGCTGGCAGCGCCGCCGCACCGGCATCCTGATGACGGGCGACACCCCGGCGGGCGGGCGCTGGAACTTCGACGCCGACAACCGCAAGCCGCTGCCGCGCGGCGGGATCGACATCCCCGGGCTGCGGCATCCGTCTCCCGATGCGATCACCGCGCAGGTCATCGCGGAGGTGTCCGAGCGGTTTCCCGGCCACCCGGGCGACGCCGGGCTGTTCTGGCTGCCGGTCACCCCGGAGCAGTCGCGATCGCACCTGCGGCGGTTCGTGCGCGAGCGCCTGGAGGACTTCGGACCGTACGAGGACGCCATGGCGGCCGACGAGCCGTTCCTGTTTCACGCGGTGGTCTCGCCGCTGCTGAACATCGGGCTGCTCACCGTCGAGGAGGTCGTCGAGGCGGTGACCGGATCGCCGGGTGCACCGCTGGCGTCGGTGGAGGGGTTCGTGCGGCAGGTCATCGGGTGGCGGGAGTACATGCGGGGCATGTACCGGGCGCACCCCGATCTGGAGCGCGCGAACGAGCTGCGGCTGACCAAGCGCGTGGAGCGCTGGTGGTGCACCGGCCGCGGAGTGCCGGACGACCTCCCGGTGCCGGTGCGCACCGTGCTCGAGCGTGTGCATCACTGGGGCTACGCCCACCACATCGAGCGCCTGATGGTGCTGGGCAACTGGTTCCTGCTGCAGGGGTACGCGCCGCGGCAGGTGAACCGGTGGTTCCTGGCCCTGTTCGTCGACGCGTACCCGTGGGTGATGGTGCCGAACGTCATGGGCATGAGCCAGTACGCCGACGGCGGTCTCGTGGGCACGAAGCCGTATGTGTCCGGCGGCGCCTATCTCCAGAAGATGGGGTCGTGGTGGGGATCCGCCCGGGAGGCCCGTGAGTCGGCGTTCACCGACGCGTACTGGCGGTTCCTCGAAGACAACGAGGACGTGCTGTCGAGCAACCCCCGCCTGTCGCTGCCGCTGGCGCAGTTGCGGCAGCGGAGGGACGCCGCGCGCTGAACGACGCGGGTCACGAGGCGAGGTCGCGGAGCACCGCGTTCGCCACGCGTTCGCCGGTGACGAGCGCTCCCTGGATCGACGGCGTGTCGCGGTGGTCGCCGGCTCCCTTCCGCGTGCCCGCGCTGATGCCAGAGTACAACGTTGGAATTTATCCTTGACCTCGGCTTGCTCAGACGCCACGATGGGTCGGGAACGGAAATTACGACGTTGTAAACCGTCCCCACGGCTGCACGTCGCCGCTCCATCGGAGGTGTGCTCCTCCGGTGTCGAAGCACCCGCATGACGACGTGCGGGCTGCACACGAGAGGAACTCGAGAGTATGTGGACAGATCAAGAGCGGGGCACCGAGAGGCGCTCCGGTCGTGTCTTGGTGGCGATGGCCACCGCCGCCGCGTTGGGAGTGTCCGCACTCCTCGCGGCCCAGCCCGCCGCAGCGGCTGAGGATCCGTGGGTGACCGAAGTCGACAATGTCGTCCCCGACGTCTACCGGTTCGCGGTCCCGAACTCGGCGATCCAGCCGGCGACAGGGATCACCGGCTCCGTCGTCGCGGTCGAAGGCAACTTCGCGCCGGGCAAGACCTGGACGACTCTGAACATGGGAGCCAGCGGAGGCAGCTGGACCTCGACCATCGGCCCGCTCGAGCCGGGTCTGTACTACTACCAGTATTCGGCGCGGCCGTCGTGGGGTGAGGACGCCATTCCCTTCCGCAATCCCGCCAGCCCTCAGGAGGTGACCTCCAAGCCGACGTGGAACACCCTCTTCGTCGACGGCCCGGGCGCTGAGTGGCTCGCCGACGCACCGGACGGTGGCAACCTCGAGCCGCTCACCTACTCGAGCAAGGTCACGGGTGGCGAGCGCTCGGCGCTGGTGTGGACACCGCCCGGCTATGACGAGAACCGCGCGGAGCCGTACCCGGTCCTGTACCTGCTGCAGGATGAGGGTCAGAGCTACCGCGAGTGGGTCGAGCTGGGCCGGCTGCAGCAGATCCTCGACAACCTGACCCTCGACGGAAACGCCGAGCCGATGGTCGTCGTGATGGGCGACGGCGAGGTCGACGGCATCCGCGATGAGGTCGTGAAGAACCTCCTTCCGGCCGCGGAAGCCGCATTCAACGTCTCCAGCGACGGAGAAGATCGCGCGATCGCCGGCATCGGGCGCGGGGCCGACCAGGCACTCAGCCTTCTGGTCGACGCCACGAAGGAGTTCTCGAACGTCGGCTCGTTCTCAGCCGACCTGCAGGGCAACCTGGGCAACGGCAGCGGGAAGATCAGTAAGGGCAAGGCGAAGCAGATCAACGACGCGACCGACCTCATCCGCCTGTACGTCGGCAACGTCACCGACCCGGACTACAACGCGACGGTGAGCCTCGCCGACAAGCTCGGCGCGGCAGGCGTCGAGTTCCAGTCGGACGGCTCCGACCCGGAGACCGGTGGCACGTGGGACACGTGGCAGAAGAACCTGCATGACTTCGCGCAGCGCGTCTTCCAGGACGCCGGTGACACCGGTCCGAGCGAGGGCCACCTTCCGCTCGAGCCGCACTCCCTGCCGGCGCCCGGCACGACCCCCACGCCGTGGATCGACGAGAACGGCGTGGTCACCTTCGAGACCGGCACGGAGTTCGCCGACGCGAACAATGTGACGGTGTGGGGAAACTTCGGGCCCGCCGGCAGCTGGCCGCGGACGCCCATGACCAAGCAGGACGACGGTCGCTGGCGTCTGACGATGCCGGTCGAGGCGGGTTCGTATTACTACAAGTTCGTCGTGGAGGGGTCGGACCGCAAGGACACCACCAACCCGACGACGGTGCTGTCGGAGCCCAACTGGAGCACGTTCCAGGTGCCCGGCGATGAGACGCTGCGCGGTGAGTACACGACGCCGGTTGCACCCGAGGCTCGCGGCAACGTCGAGGTCATGAACTACACGAGCACCGCGAGCGGCAACCCTGTGCGCTCCGCCTACGTGTGGACGCCCCCGGGATACGACCCCGATCGCGCTGAGGCCTACCCCGTGTTCTACCTCCAGCACGGCGGCGGGCAGACGTGGACGGACTGGATCGAGGTCGGCTTCGCCGCCCAGATCCTGGACAACCACTACGCCAAGGGGAACATCGTCCCCATGGTGGTCGTCATGGCCAACGGCAACGGCGTGAACTTCCCCAACGAGATCACGCAGCGCATCACGGTGGCAGCCGAGGAGCAGTACAACGTCAGCAGCGAAGGCGAGCACCGCGCACTGGCGGGCCTGTCGATGGGCTCCGGGGCCACGCTGACCACGCTCTGGGCGCACCCGGGCGAGTTCGCGTACATCAGCGGGATGTCGGCGTTCGGCAGCGTTCCCGCCGGTGCGGACGTCGCGGCGATCAACGAGGGGACCAAGCTGCTGCGCATCTACTCCGGTGACGTCCAGGACTTCACCTATGGAGCGACGCTGAGTCTGATCAGCAGCATGACGGCCCGCGGTGTCGAGCACGAGTTCGCTCCGATCATCCCGGGTCCCCACAGCTGGGACGTGTGGCAGAAGTCGCTGATCGACTTGCTGCCGCGCCTGTTCCGGGGCTGACGCCTCGGGCGTCACCGGCGCCGAGATGAGGGCCTGTGAGGGCGGGAACGGTGTTCTCGCCCTCACAGGTCACTTTTCGCGGGGCTTGCGCGGTCATCGAGTCGTGAGGGCCTCGCCGGCGAGGGTGACGCCGGCATGGAGCAGGTCCGCTTGCCGTTTCTCATCGGCGATGAACGCGGGGGTCAGGAAGCGCCCGTCGCGATCGTGGAACGCGGTGTCGCCCGGCTGGAGTGTCGGATCGGAGAAGATCTCCGCGAGCTGGCGTCCGATGGCGAGCTGTGCTTGGCCGTGGCTCGTCATTCCGGTGCGCGCCTCAACAGATGCGAGGTCGTGGAACTCCATGCGCACGGACTTGGGCACATCGCGGCTCGACGCGGATCCGACGCGGGCGAAACAAGAACCGCCCTGGTAAACGCGGGTTTTCGTGGCGGTGATTGTGGGCGAACCGGAACCGGGCGTAACGCGAAGTCGCAAGTTGCGTCAGCGTGCTCCCGGGAACTATCGCGGTTGTCGGTGGGGGTCAGTCGATCACGGAATGAGCGCCGAGCCGATGCCACGAGCGGTTGTGGTAGACGAGCGCGCTCCCAGCTCCACCCGGCGTGACATCCCGTGCGACGTGAAGCTGGAGGGCGTGGGCGGCGATCACGGTCGAGTCTCCGGCATCCATCCGGTTGACGATCCCGCAGCGCAACCACGCCCGGGCCGTCGGGAAGACAGGCTCGCCCGTGGCGAGGCGTGCCCATTCGGTCGGATCGGCGAATCGATCGATGCCGCTGGTCGACCCTGTCGACTGACATCCTGGTGAGAGAGAATGCGCTCAGAGCCGCGGATCAATCGGGTCGGACTCGAGCGCGAGCACCCCGAACACTGCCTCGTGCACGCGCCACAGTGGCTCACCGCTGGTGAAGCGGTGGAGCGACTCGATGCCGAGTGCATACTCGCGCGCAGCGAGGGATCGCTTGTGACCGGTGTCGCGGTCACGAAGTCGACTGAGGTTGGCCGGGTTCGTGTAGTCCGCGCCGTAGATGATGCGCAGGTACTCGCGACCACGCACCTTGATGCCAGGCTGCACGAGACCCTTGCTCTTTCGGGTCAGGTTGGCGAAGGGCTTCACGACCATGCCTTCCCCGCCGGCATCGGTGAGCTGATCCCACCACCCCACCGCGGCCGACACGGACGCGTCGTCGCCGAGGTCGACACGGACACGTCGCGTTGACGCCACCGTGTCCGGCGCCGCCTGCGCCATTCGGTCTGCGATCGCAAGGTGCCAGCCGTGATCCCGGCCCTCGAAAGTCCCATTCCCAGCTGCGAGCACCTGGAAGGGGGCGAGCCGTACCTCTCCCGGCGCGCCGACGTAGCGACGGTATGCGTCACGGAATCGTGCCGCATTGTCGGCCCGGATGTTCATCCGTTCCGCGAGTGCGGCGACGTCGATCCCGGATGCCGTCACCCGCGCAAGCAACGATGACGCGGCCGTCGTGGCCGTCGTACCGGCAGAAGCCACCGATGCGTAGAGGTCACGGATGAGGTCGCCGGTCTTGAGTGACCAGGGCAGGATCTCGCTGTCCAGCAGGATCCAATCGGAGTCCAACTCGTTCCACACGCCGGCACTGTCGAGGGCGTCGTCCAGTCCGGCGAGCATTGCCGCTTCGGCGGCTGGTTCGAAAAACGGGCGGCCCGTGCGGGTGTGGATGACTCCCCGCCACCCGTCGGGTGCGTTGAACTTTGCCGGGTTGCGGGAGACCAGGACGACAGCGCGGGATCCCATGTGCTTCTCTTGGCAAACCACATCGGTGACACCGTGGTCGCGGAAGTAGGCGAAGGCTTCGTCGGGGTGCTCGAGATAGCCCTCGCGTGCCGAAGTGTTGGGCGGCGACATCGTCGGCGGAAGGTAGGTGAGCCAGCGGGGGTCGGTTGCCCAGCGGCTCATCGTTTCGAGCCCACCGGCTGCCTGATCTTCTTTGATGCCGACCCGGCCATGCAGGCTCGTCTCGATGATGAGCTTGCCCTGCACGTCTGCGAGGTTCAGCACACCTGGCTCGCGCTCGGGCGCTTGAGGCACCAGCGGGCGGATCGGCTCGTACCAGACCCGCTCGGCGGGCACTGAGACGACCTCGCGTTCCGGATACCGCATCGCCGACAGAGCGCCGCCGAATACGCAGCCGGTGTCAAGGCAGGCGGTGTTGTTGATCCACTCGACGGTCGGCACGGGCGTGTGCCCATAAAGGACGACAGCTTTGCCGCGGTAGTCCTGTGCCCAGGGATACCGCACCGGCAGACCGAACTCGTCGGTCTCTCCCGTCGTCTCACCGTAGAGCGCGAACGCGCGGACACGGCCGGAGGCTCGGCCCTGGTACTGCTCCTTGAGTCCCGCATGAGCAACGACGAGCCGGCCGTCGTCGAGGACGAGGTGCGAAACGAGGTCGTAGCAGAACATCGCGACCTGCTCGCGGAACTCCTCGGACTCACCCGCCAGCTGCGCGAGCGTCTCTTCGAGACCGTGCGAGACGGTGACCTGAGCGCCGCGCAGCGCGCGCACGAGCTTCGCCTCGTGGTTGCCCGGCACCGCCAGCGCAGCGCCCGATGCCACCATCCCCATCGCGAGCCGCAGGACGCCGACGACGTCCGGGCCGCGGTCGACGAGGTCGCCGAGGAAGACCACCCGGCGTCCGCGGGGATGCCTCGCGTCGATCGCTCGCCCCTGGTCATCGCGGAGGAACTCGTACCCGAGGCTGGTCAACAGTGTCTCGAGTTCCCTGCGGCAGCCATGAACGTCGCCGATGACGTCGAACGGCCCGTGCTCGTCGGACCGGTCGTTCAGAAGGCGCGTGCGGTCGATCGTGACAGCGGCCACATCCTCAGGCGTACGCAGGACATGAACCTTCCGGAAGCCCTCCTTACCAAGGTGGCGCAGGCTGCGCCGCAGCTGGTCGGTCTGCCGCTTCACCACCCGGGAGGAATCTCGCGGTCGGTCCTCTCGGAGTTTCGCGCGATGCTCATCGACTCGGGCAGGTCGAACACGATCGCCACGGGGAGCACGTCATGAGCCTTTGCGAGCTCCACGAGCTTGCGACGAGCTTCGGGCTGTACGCTCGTCGCGTCGATCACGGTCAACAGACCGGCATCGAGACGCTTGCCCGCGACGTACTGCAGTGCGTCGAATGCCGCAGTCGTCGCCGACTGATCGGCCTCATCGTTCGCAACGATGCCACGGAACACATCGCTCGACAGCGTTTCGTACGGCCCGAAGTGCTCGCGGGCGAAGGTCGACTTGCCCGAACCGGACGCTCCGACGAGGACCACGAGCGACAGCGCGGGAATGTCCAGCACGCTCACGCGGCCACCTCCCGCCGGAAGAGGGCGAGTTGTGTGGGAGCGCCGAGCACCGCATCCTCGACACCGACCGCACGGAACTCGGCGGAGTACCCGTGCCGGGCCGCGATGTCGTCCGCCCACGCTCGGAACTCCTCACGCGTCCACTCGAATCGATGATCGTCGTGCCGGAACGCACCGTCGACGAGCGTGGGATACAGGGCGTTGTACTCGGCGTTCGGCGTCGTCATCACGACCGCGGCGGGTTTGGCTCCTACGAACACAGCATCCTCGACCGCGGCAAGCCGCGACGGGTCGACGTGTTCGATCACTTCCATCAGCACCATCGCATCGAACCCGACAAGACGGCCGTCGCGGTAGACGACGGAGCCGTGGAGGAGTTCGATGCGGTCACGCTCGGCGTCGGATGCAGAGTCGAGTCGCAACATCCGTGCCGCCTGTTCCAACGAGCGTGCCGAGACGTCGACTCCTGCGATCTTCGTGAACGACAGATCCTTCGCCAACCGCGACAGCAGTGCTCCAGGCCCGCAGCCCATATCCACCACGCTGCGCGCACCGACGTCTTTGAGTGCGGTCATGACGGCATCCGCGCGCAGAACTCTCAGCGGGGTCTCCGCAGCCGAATCGGCGACGTCATCGGTCTGCGCGAGCAGCGAGCGCTGATGGATCAAGTACCGGCGGGTGATCAGATCCCGCTCGGGATGCTGCGCCAACCAGCCCTCACCCGCTCGCTCGAGCTTGGCCACCTCATCGTCGCCGACCCAGTAGTGCTTCGCGTCATCGAGGACCGGGAGCAGCACGTAGAGCTGGCGCAGCGCTTCGGCGAGGCGAACCTCGCCGGTCAAGGTCACGGAACTGAACCTCGAATCACCCCACGCAGGGAAATCCGGATCGAGCGGAATCCGCTCCTGCACGACCGTCCAGCCGCACGGCTCGAACAGACGACGCACGAGGTCGTCGCCACCACGAACAGAGACCACCGGAATCTCGATCCGGAGCGGAAGTGGCGACGCCGCCACATCGGGATACGAGTCGCTCCGCCCGGTCATCGCCGTGCGGAACACTGTCCCGATCGCTACCGCGAGCATGCTCGACGCCACGTACGGCCGGTCATTGACGTAGTGCTCGAGGACACCGGCATCGCCACGAAACCGCTTGTTCCGCACGAGACCGATGGGGTCTACCTCGAGCAACACCGCCACCGTGCAGCGATCGCTCGTCGCCTCCGGGTTGAACACGTGAATGTCGCCCACCGGCGCGGAGAACATCTGGACCTTGCCGGGATGCTTATGGACCAGGAAGCCGAGCACGCTCGCGTCGATCCCCGAGTCGCGAGCCGGCTCGAGTGTCACGGTGACCAGCATTACCGCCTCCCGCCTGATGGCATCCGCACAACTCTATGCGGCCCGACCGTTCCACTCGCGGAGACGGCGAACCCGAGCAGGGCGAGGCACCGAGGTCCAACCTCCAGACTCTGCAATTCCGTAGTCTGAAAGTTCCCGGCTCGGCGGGCACCATCTACCGTGGGGGGTTGCCCACCGTAGGGGCGGACCCAGGAGGTCACGGGGTCTCCGTGATGTCTACGAAATCCGCGTCAGACCGCGGAATCTCGCGGGTCGAGGGCGGACACCCTTACGACCGCGCTCGCTCGCAGCGCCGACCCACCTGCGCAATCGACGCGTTCGCCGCCCGTCGCGCCCTGAGCAGACGAGGGCAAACTGCGGTCAGGGTAATAAGAAAACCCCTGCTGAACAGGGGTTTTCATGGCGGTGACGGTGGGATTTGAACCCTTACGGGACCGCATCACAGGGGTCTCATGGGGTCTCAGAACCGCATGAAATCAACGTTCCCAGTTCTCAAACACTGCATCGAAACACGCTCGATTCACTGCGGTTGTTCCCGCTCTTGTTCCCGAGGGACGGACGAGACCACCCCGTTCACGCTGGTCCACACGAATCCTGACACCCAGTCACGCGCGTCGTGAGCGATGTCGTCAACGGATGCCGCGACGTCAAACTCCACGCCCATCTCATCGGGCTGGAGCATCTCGAGGGCATCGAACTGGGACCGCAACAGGGACGGCGGCATGAAGTGGCCCCGGCGGTCCCCGGCACGCTCGGCGAGCAGATCGGGCGAGCCGGTCAGGTGGATGAAGACCAGGTTCGGTGCGGCCACACGCAGCCGGTCACGGTACGACCGCTTGAGCGCGGAGCACGCGACCACCGGCCGTTCGGGAGCAGCGAGTCGATCCGCCACAGCATCCAGCCACGGCCACCGATCGGCGTCGTCGAGCGGCCGCCCCGCCGCCATCTTCGCTACGCTCGCAGCCGGGTGCAGGTCGTCTGCGTCGATCATCGACCGCCGCAGGAGCCGAGCCAGCTCCGCGGCGACCGAGGTCTTGCCCGACGCCGACACCCCCATGACGACGATGCCCGGCAGCTGTGCGTCGAAACTCACCAGTCGTGAACAGTGCCGTCGAGGAGCCGGTTGTACGGCAAGTACGCCTGCTCGTACGGGTACTTGCCTGCCTCGTCGACGTCGAGCTCGACGCCGAGGCCCGGCTTGTCGCCGGGGTGCAGGTAGCCGTCGGTCCAGGTGAACGACTGCTGGAACACCTGGTCGGTCTTCACACCGTGCTTCATGTACTCCTGGATGCCGAAGTTGTGGATCGACAGGCCCAGGTGCATCGCCGCGGCCATCCCGACCGGCGAGATGTCGGTCGGACCGTGCATGCCCGACTTGATCTGGTACATCGCCGCGTAGTCGAGCGTCTTCTTGAGCGCCGTGATGCCGCCCATGTGGGTCACGGCGCCGCGGACGTAGTCGATCAGCTGGTCACGGATGATGTCCTTGAAGTCCCATACCGTGTTGAAGATCTCGCCGATCGCCAGGGGGGTCGTGGTGTGCTGACGGACCAGCCGCAGCGCCTCCTGGTTCTCGGCAGGGGTGCAGTCCTCGAGCCAGAACAGGTCGTACGGCTCGAGGTCCTTGCCGAGCCGGGCCGCCTGGATCGGCGTCATGCGGTGGTGACCGTCGTGGAGCAGCGGGATGTCGGGGCCGAACTCGTTGCGCACCGCCTCGAACACCCCCGGCAGGTGGTTGAGGTAGGCGCGGGTGTCCCAGTCCTCCTCGACCGGCTTCGCGCCGCGGCGGGCCGGCTCGTGGTCGTAGCGCACGGTCGCGTCGCCGACGTCGGCGCCCTGGGCGGCGATGCCGTAGATCGCCTTGAGCGTCGGCACCCCGGTCTGCACGCGGATCGCCTTGTAGCCCTGCTCCTGGTGCGAGCGGATCGAGTCGAACAGTTCCGGCAGCTCTTTGCCCGACGCGTGACCGTAGGCCATGAGCCCGGTTCGGCTGGCGCCGCCGAGCAGTTGGTAGACCGGCATCCCGGCCGCCTTGCCCTTGATGTCCCACAACGCCATGTCGACCGCGGCGATGGACGCCATCGTGACCGGCCCGCGGCGCCAATACGCGGACCGGTAGAGGAACTGCCACGTGTCTTCGATTCGAGACGCGTCCGCCCCGATCAGCAAAGGGACGACGTGCTCCGTCAGGTACGCGACAACGGCGAGTTCACGCCCGTTGAGTGTGGCGTCGCCGAGACCCGTATGCCCCTCGTCCGTCGTCAGCTTCAGCGTGACGAAGTTGCGGTCGGGGCTGGTGACGATCACCTCGGCCTTGTCGATGATCATGGGTGTTCGACTCCTTCTGTGGACGGTGAAAAGGACACTCCGGATGCCGCGAGCCGGTCGACCGCCACGGAAACGCGGGCGGCGAAGTCTTCGTCGGACGCCAGTCGAGGATCGAGGGCACCGAGGAGCTCGCGCTGGACCTCTGGATGGAGGATTCGGTCGCCGACCGCTGCGGCGATAGGGCTCACCACCGCACCTGCGCCCGCGCCGACCATCCATGCGGCGACCGCAGCCGCGCACCCCTCCGCGGACCGGCCTGCCGCCCGCTCGCCGAGCGCAACCGGGACGATGCGCAGCCGCATCTTGGTGGTCGAGTCGAGCGCGATCTGCGCGAGGCGATGCTCGATACGACGGTTGCGGAACCGCTGGACCAGCGCGACGCGGTAGGCCGCGAGGTCGAGCATCGGCAGCTGCCGCGCGACGTCGTCCCACACGGCCCGCACAACCTGGCGGCACACGAGGTCGTCGATCGCGGTGCTCACCATCGTGTGCCCGCGTGCCTGACCCAGCGCAGCGAGCACGGTGTGCGCCCCATTGAGGGCCCAGAGCTTGCGGTTCTCCCACGGGGTGAGGTCATCGACGAAGCGGGCGCCCGCTGATTCCCAATCCGGGCGGCCGGCCGGGAAGTCGCCGGAGAGCACCCAGTCCGAGAACGGCTCGGTGACCACAGGCGCCGCGTCCAGCCACCCCGTCGCATCGGCGACCGCTGCCGACTCGGCGGCCGAGTCGATCGCCGGTGTGATCCGGTCGACGGATGTGGACACGAACGACACCGATTGGTCGATCCAGTGAGCCAACTCGGGCGAGACCGCTGCGGCGAGGTCTTGCAGCGCGCGCTGCAGCAACCCACCGTTGTCGGGGAGGTTGTCACAGGAGACGAGAGCGATCGGGCCGCCACCGGCGAGGCGGCGAGCATGCAGCGCCAGGAGAATCCGGCCGAGTGCGGTGATCGGGTGGGAGGGCTCGCGATCACTTCCCGAGCCGCTGACGGCGGTCGCCAGTAGGGCGATGTCGGCGCTCACGGCCGGATCGGCCGGATCGAGGCTGCCGCGCTCATCGACGCGGTACCCGGCCTCGGTGATCGTGAGCGTGAGGATGGCGATGTCAGGTTGCTCCACCGTGGCGACGAAGGCGTCCACGTCATCGCCCGCTTCGACGCGGACGATGCTCGGCATGATCTCGAACGCGTCATTGTCGGCGCCGCGCTCGATAAGCGTGTACACGCCGCCCTGCGGCCCCAGCCGGTCGACGAGATCGCGGCTGCGTCCCGTGAACGCGACGATCCCCCACTGCTCTGCGTCGGTGGCGTGCGCGGTATACCAGGCCTGGTGGGCACGGTGGAACGCGCCCAGCCCGAGGTGGACCATGCGTTCGGGCGGGGCGACCGCCCCTGCCGCCCGTCGATCGAGAAGGACGCCGACGGCACCGGCGCGGCGTGCAGCGGTCGGGCTCACAGCTTGAACACCTCGCGCGGAATGGTCTCGACCAGGTCGCGCATGATTCGCCGCGCGGTGGGCATGCTCACGCGGCCCTCGTCGACCAGTCGTGCGAGAACGCCGGCATCGACCCGGCGCGAGGTGTCATGTCGGGCGGGGATCGACAGGAACGCGCGGGTGTCGTCGATGAACCCGCTCGACCGGTAGAAACCCGCCGTCTCCGTCACGGCGGCGCGCCAGCGGCGCATCGCGTCGGGGGCGTCGAGGAACCACCAGGGGGCGCCGATGTAGACGCTGGGATAGAAGCCGGCGAGAGGAGCGATCTCTCGAGAGAAGACAGTCTCATCGACCGCGAACAGCACGAGGTGGAAGCCAGGCACCGTGCCAAAGGCCTCGAGGAGAGGACGCAGGTTCTCGGTGTACTCAGTGCGCACCGGGATGTCGTGCCCGGTGTCAGGCCCGAACCTGTCGAGCGTGGGCCGGTGATGATTGCGACGCACCCCGGGGTGGACGGTCATGACCAGCCCGTCCTGCGTGCTCATGCGCGCCATCTGGAAGAGCATGTGACCGCGGAAGACGCGCGCATCCGCGGCATCCATCCGTCCTTCCAGGGCGTCAGCGAACAGCCGCTGCGCCGCCCCGGGATCGAGGTCGAGGGTGAGCGGCTCCAGCACGCCGTGGTCGGCCGACACCGCGCCGTGCGCGATGAAGTGGGAGCGCCGGTCTTCGATCGCGCCGAGGTATCCGTCGAACGTGGCGGGGCGTCCGGTCGCACCGAGGAGTCTGTGGACTCGGTCGGAGAATCCGGATGCTTCGGGGTCGAGGTAGGCGTCGGGCCGGAACGTCGGCACGACCCGCCCGCGGAATGCAGGGTCGTCGGCGAGCCGCTGATGGACGGAGAGGTCGTCGAGCGGGTCGTCGGTGGTGGCGAGAAGCTCGATTCGGAATCGCTCGAACAGCGCGCGCGGGCGCAACCCGTCGGTGCGGAGGGCCGCCGCGACTCGGTCGTAGACGGCGTCCGCGTTCTCGGGCCCCAGCTCGTCGGTCACGCCGAAGAGCGACGCGAGCTCGTCGGCGATCCAGAAGCCGCTCGCAGTGCCGGCGAACCGGTGCCAGTGCGCTGCCAGGATGCGCCAGGGCTGGCGCGGATCGACCGGGTGCGCCGCGTCCAGCCCGAGTTCGGGGAGGGACACACCCGCCGCGTGGAGCAGCCGCGTGACGTAGTGATCGTGCGTGATGAGCAGGTCGGCCGGATCGGAGAACGGCACATCGTCCGCCAGGAGACGCGGATCGACGTGTCCATGCGGCGAGATGATCGGAGCGGTCGCGACCTCGTCGTGGAGATCCGCCGCGAGCTCGCGCAGGCGCTGCTCTGCGGGGAAGAGGCGATAGCGCCCACCGGCTGTCATCGCGGCGCTCACTTGGCGATGAGGTTCAGCTGAGCATTGAGCGCCGCCACCTGCTCGATCGGCACCTCGCCGGCCTGCTGGAGCAGCTTCTCGACGCTCATCCGATCGATGATCTTGAGCATCGCCGGCGGGATCTCCACCCCGCGGCCGACTTCACCGCGGCTGGTCGCCATGGCCTCCATGACCGAGGCGATCACGCGCGCCCCATCCTCCGACTGCTTGATGTCGGCGAGAGTGTCGCGGATGGAGAAGAATCCCGTCGGGCTGGGAAGCTCTGCGTCTTCGAACCAGTTCGCGATCGTCGTCGTCGGCCGCACCGCCGCTGCGGTCACCTCGTCGACCTTGCGAAGGAAGATCGTGTCGACCAGCTCGCCCGCCCGCGCGGTGATCTGGTGCTGTCCCGAGATCGGGACGTCGAACCGGAACGCACGACGTCCCTCGGTCGTCCCCGCCTCCATGCCGTCGACCAGGAGCGTGACACGGGGCTGGTTCGAGTACACGACGACCTCGGTGACTTCCTCCGCACGATCGGCCCTGCGCCGACCCGCGACGTGCACGAAAGGCTCAGTCGACCACGCCGCCTTGTAGACGTAGAAGGCGTCCTTCCTGAGGGTGCGGTCGAAGGAGACGAGCCCCTTCTGGTTGCGGCCGGCCACCCCGCCCTCGTCACGCCCGGCCGAGCCGAAGTCGGCGAGGTTCCACACGTGCGTGGCCCAGAGCCAGGGGCGCTCCTCGATCATCTCGACGAGGTGCTCGTGGTACAGCGCCTGGTACGACTCGGTGTAATCGCCCTTCGCCGGCTCCGCCGACTGATACTGCGGATTGGCGTCGGCGCCGTACTCCGAGAGGCCGATCGCGATGCCGGGGTAGGCGGCGTGGAAGTCATCGAGCCACGTGTCGTTGTCGGCCGCCTCCCCCACATACCACCCGAAGTAGAGGTTGTACGACATCACGTCGGGCACGGTGACCAGCGGGTGATCGGTCTCGAGCAGGAACAGGTTCGCCATGGCCGTGAGCCGGGTCGGATCGAGGCGATGTGCGAGCTCGTTCAGTTCGCGGTGCGCCGCCACGACGTCTTCGCCGGCGCCCGCCAGCGTGATCTCGTTCGACAGTCCCCAGCAGACGATGCTCGCGTGGTGACGGTTCTGGACGATCAGCTCGGTGAGCTGGTCGCGCGCGTTGTCCGTCGCACCGGGAAGGAAGACGGTGATCTGGGGGATCTCGGCCCACACCACCAGTCCGGCCTCATCGCACAGCTCGTAGAAGCGCTGGTCGTGCTGGTAGTGAGCGAGGCGCACGGTCGTGGCACCGAGCTCGCGGATCAGGGCCAGGTCGGTCAGCTTCATCTCCTCGGTGATGGCATTGCCGACCCCTTCGTGGTCCTGGTGGCGCGAGACTCCACGCAGCGGATACTCCTCGCCGTTGAGCAGGAAGCCGCGCTGCGGGTCGACCGCGAACTCGCGGCATCCGAATCGCAGCTCGACTTCGTCGACCACTTCGCCTTCCACGAGGAGTTCGGCACGTGCCGTGTAGAGGTGGGGGTCACGCAGGCCGTGCCACCGGCGCACCCGCTCGATCCGGAGGGTGGCGATCGCCTCGCCGGCTGCGACGGGGACGGTCTGCGCCGTCTCGCGGTCTATGTGGAAGCGCACGGATGCCGCAGCCCCGCCATCCACGCGCGCGCTGAGCGCTACGTCGGCGTGATCGCCGTCGAGAGTGGGCACCACGGTGAGACCCGGGCCGCCGGCCTCACCGAGAGCGAAGTGGACGGTGCCCACACCCAGCAGCCGAACGTCGCGGTAGATGCCCCCGTAGAAAGTGAAATCGGCCTGCTGCGGGTATACCGTCTCGTTCGCGGAGTTGTCGACGATGACGAGGAGGGTCGCGGGGCCGTCGGCAAGAACGGCCGTGAGGTCCACGCGGAACGTCGAGTACCCGCCGTCGTGCCGGGCGAGCAGCTGGCCACCGACATACACCTCGGCGGAGGAGTTCACGCCGGCAAACTCCACCCACGTCTCCGCGGCGTCAGTAACCGCCGACACACGCCGCGCATACGTCGAGCGCCCACGCCGGTATCCGCCGCCCGCCTGACCATCTGCCGCGTTCCACGTGTGCGGCAGGGTGACAGGCTCTCCCGCCTCGACCACGTCGTCCCAGCTCGAGTCCACCGCCAGTTCGAGTGGCGCGAACGCCCAGTCGTCGAGGATCGGGGTCACCCGGCGGGCGAGGTCGGGGGGAGGCTGCGTCATTGTGGTCTCCTTCGGCGCACAGCACCGGCACATACCGGGCTATCCCAACGTAGGAACCCACGGGGCGTGAATGATAGAACTGGTCACGCAGCAGCAGCACGGATCTCGCACCAATCGCTGAGAAGAGGAGCACGGAGTGGCAACGGACTCACCTGCCGAGCGCGACGCGAGCCTCGAGCCGGTCATCGCGGTGCTCGCGGAGGTGCTCAGCTGCCCCCTGGTGCTCACCAGCGACATCGACTCAGCCCTGACGACCTTCGAACGCGATCACTGCCTGAACCCCCAGCTGCAGCCGGCCTTCACCGTCGCCGCACTGCGGTCGTTCGTCGATGGAATGCCCCCTCAGGTCGTTCACGAGATCGAGGAGCCGCTCGGCATGGCGGTGTCCGTCGCGCGCTGGAACGATCGCCTTCTCCTCATCGGCCCCTATACACACGAGCCTCTGTACCCAGGGACTGCGGAGGAGCTCATGAGCCGGCTCGCCATTCCCACCGCGCACCTCTCGCTGTACAAGCTCTATCGAACGCGTTACCCGATCCTCGACGCCGAGTACGTGTACCGCAGCGCTGCAGCGCTGCTGCGTGCCGCCGGCGCCGAGGACACGCTGGGGAGTCTGCAGCACGTCAAGGCGGAAGCGGGGACGATCACGCCGGGGCTGGGTGACGCTCCGCAGTCCGCGTCGTTCGCGGTGGTGGAGGAGCGCTACCAGCGGGAGCAGGAGTTCATGGACGCGGTCGCCGATGGCTCTGCCGAGGACGCGCTGGCGGCCCTGCAGAAGCTGTCCGGGATGCCGCGGATCAGCGGCTACCTCAACACGCCGTTCCTCGGCGCTACCATCCTGCGCATCATGGCACGCGTCGCGGCGCAGCGCGGAGGCCTGCCGGCTGTGACGATCGACGCGATCTCGCAGGAATACGCCCAGCGGCTGCATCGCATCGGCCACACGTCCGATCCTCGCCGGACCTTCGGCTTCACGGCGCAGATGGTCACGGACTTCTGCCAGGGCGTGCGGCGCCACCGTCAGCGCAGCTATCCCCCGCTCGTGCGTCGGGTGACCGACGAGATCGACCTTCACTTGAGCCACCACGTCTCGACCGTGGAGCTGGCTGAGCGACTCGGCGTCTCGACGTCGACACTGGCTCGCCGGTTCAAGGATGCGACGGGTACGACTGTCGTCGGCTACGTCGCCCGTCGGCGAGCGGAGCGCGCGGCCCGCCTTCTCGCGACCACCACGCAGAGCGTGCGGGATATCGCCGTCTTCGTCGGGTACGAAGACGCGAACTACTTCGTCAAGGTGTTTCGCGCTGAGTACGGGATGACACCGAGTGCCTACCGGGAGCTGCACTCCCGCTGAGAGAGCCCCGCGACCGGCAGCCCCGTCTGGGGCCGCGCGACCGCGGGGCGCGTCGTCTCAGGCGAGCGACCCTGCCGGCTCCTCCGCGATGAGAGCAGCCTTGCGGGCGGCGATCCGCTTCTGGACCTGGATCATCTCGACGCGGTCGAGCTTGTAGCCCCGCATCGCGATGAGGGTGCAGATCCAGCCCAGGATGGGAAGCCCGAAGAACAGCGCCATCGTCATCAGGAGGATCGCCTGGTTAGGGCTGTCGGTGGGCTGGGGCATGACCGTCGTGAACCCGATCAGCGCGACCGCGCCGAGCGCGAGGGTCGATCCCAGCGACGAGATGATCTGATCGAAGATGTTGTACACCGCCGTCACCGTCGCCGGCAGATACTTCCCGGAGCGCTCCAGCTCGTAGTCGATGACATCCGCGCGCATCGCCCCCTGGGCCACCGTGACGACCATCGAGGCGCCGTTGAGGAGGAGGTACACGAGGAAGAACACGATCGTGAGCGGCAGGCTGCCGAGGATGGAGCGGGGGTCGATGACCAGGCAGAAGGCGAGGAGTACGGCGGCCAGGATGAGGCAGATCCACGTCCAGGTGACGGTGGCCGCCTTGGAGCCGTGCTTGCCGTTGTAGCGCGCGCCGAAGATGGCGAAGATGATGCCGGGCAAGATCGCGACCAGGCTGAGAATCGTGCCGAGCTGCATGTTGCCGAGAAGGATGCCCCACATGAGGGTGCCGATCACCGCCTGCGACTTGACCACCTGAGCGAGCTTGTCCGAGGCGCCACTGATGAGGTAGCGCACGAACGATCCGTTGTGGGCGAGCACATTCCACATGTCGCGGATGGACACTTTCGCGTCCGCCTTAGTGACGGAAAGGTGCTCGAAGCTCTCGGGCTTGTCGACGCGGGCGACGCCGACGCACGCGAGGATCTGGAAGAAGAAGGAGCAGACGACGTAGGTGATGGCCGTCTCGCTGAGCATCGCGACGGTGAACTCGTTGCCGTGGCGCGGCAGGAAGACCACCGTGGAGATGATCGTGAACGCTGCGGGGATGAGGTAGGCGTAGACGGTCGCCCACACCTGCACGGTCGGGCGCTGACGGGGGTCGTTCGTCAGTACGGGCCCCGACATCTGGCCCGCGATGTCGTTCATCGACGAGCCGACGATGTACACCAGGTAGATCGCGATGAAGAAGACCGCGCCAAGCCCAGTGTCGGATCCCCAGACGAAGAGCAGAAGGATCGCCAGCGAACGGATCGCCCAGCCGGCGAGCATGAAGAACCGCAGCTTGCCGAAGGGGAACGTGACCCTCTCGATGACGAAGGCGATCAGCGGGTCGATCACCCCATCGAAGACGCGAGTCACTGTGAGGATGATCCCCGCAACCGCGACCGCGATGCCATAGCCCGCGTTCTGGAGGTAGCTCATGAGCCCGACCAGGACGTAGAAGATCATCGCCGAGCCGTTGTTGAGCTGGGAGAAGGCGATCTCCCACGTGCGGGCACGGCGGTAGACGACGCCATCGACCTCGCTGGCTGACTGCTTTCGGGTACGCGCCATCGCGTTCACACTCCTTCGGGTATCGCCTCGGCGCTGTGGCCCATTCCACGATGCGATCGAGGCGAACGCAACGCTACGTTCGGCCACCAGCCGCCGAATAGAACGGATCGAGCAGCATCAGTAGAGATTCGGAACGGATCGCGGCGGGGACACCGACTGCGCCGAGCGCATTGCTGAGATGATTTGGTCCATCGAGCGAGAGACCGCGAGCGTGTCGGCGTGCGTGTGCCACGGATGCTCGAGAAGCCCCGACTGGATCGCATCGGCGACGGCAGTGAGCATCGGCCGATATCCGTTGCCCAGACGCGGATGCTCGATGACCTCCGGCGATCCGAAGATCGCCTCGGCGGACCCCGCATGCACGTTCGCGCGCGTTCCGGCCCAGAACATGGGAGCGATCGTCACCCATCCACGGGCCCCGGCCACCGACGCCGACAGGTCGAGGAACTCCGTGCCCGACCACGACAAGTGCGCGAAGCCGCTCCCGCTCTCGAGCGTCGTATGGCCCGACGTGTCGACGTCGCCGTCGAAGACCCCCGAGGCCGCGATCCGCATGGGCTCACCGAGGAACCAGCTGCTGAGGGTGACCGCGTAGATTCCCCGATCGCGCAGCGCGCTTCCCGCGTCTGCCGGCTTCCGGACGCGCCCCCGCGGGTGGAAAGGCGTGCCGAAGCTCGCACGCACGCTGCTCACCTCACCGAGCAATCCAGCGCCGATCCGGTCGAGGAGGTCGACATGGAGCGGATTGAATCGCATCCACATCGCCTCCATCGCGAAGCGGCGCGCTGCTCGAGCCGCCGCGAAGATGCGCTCCGCCTCCGGGGCGCTTCCCGCGATCGGCTTCTCGATCAGGACGTGCTTGCCCGCCGCGAGCGCTTCGATCGCGATGTCGGCGTGGGTGTGGGCTGGCGTGGCGATATACACAACGCGGACATCGTCGCGGGCGAGGAGCGCGTCGAGTGATTCCGTCGCGACAGGGATGCCGTGCGTCCGGGCGAAGTGGTCGGCACGCGCGGCCGACCTCCCCCACACCGCAGACACGCGCGCGTCCGGGAGCGTCATGAGGTCGGCCACCAGCCGCTCCGATATGTCGCCGGTGCCGATGATCCCCCATGTGAGCATCGTCGTCTCCTTTCGTTGGCGACTCGCGGCCTTTTAGGTCAGAGCGTCTCGCCGCCGTCGGCCATGAGGGTGCTGCCCGTCATGATCATCGAGAGGTCGCTGGCGGCGAAGAGCACGACGCGGGCGATGTCGTCGGGGGTGCCCATTCGGCCGATCATGCTCTTGTTCATGACCTCCAGCGGAGGCATCTCGATGCCCGCCGCGGCAGCCGCCTCGGCGCCGGCCTTCGCGGCGGCGAGATTGCCCTCGGTCGGGACGAAGCTCGGCGCGACGCCGAGCACGCGAATGCCGAGGGGGGCCAGGTCGACCGCGAGCGACTTGGTCATGCCCAGCGCCGCATGCTTCGAGCCGACGTAGGCGGCCATGCCTGGGAACGCCACCTGCACGCCGGCCGTGGAAATAATGTTCACGATGACCCCGCCCGAACCGTCCGCCGACATCCGGCGTGCGGCCTCACGTGCTCCGAGGAACACGCCGCGGGCGTTGACGGCGAAGGTGGAATCCCACATCTCGTCCGGCATCACCGTCACAGGCGCGTTCGGGAAGATCCCCGCGTTGTTGACCCAGACGTCGATGCCGCCGAGTTCGGCGGCGGCGAAATCAGCCGCGGCGACAACGGACGCAGCATCGGCGACGTCGGCGCGCGTGCTCAGTACGCGGACCCCGTAGCGCTGCGCCAATTCCGTGGCCGCGGAATCGGCGGCGTCGGCATTGAGGTCGATCAGCAGAAGGTCGGCGCCAGCCTCGGCCAAGCGGGAGGCGATGGCCTTGCCTAGGCCCTGGGCAGCACCGGTCACGACGGCGCGGCGTCCGCGCAACGAGAGAAGCTCGGATAGTGGACGGTTGGTAACGTCGGCGAACGGGAAAGACATTGTGCTCCTTTGCGTGCTGCTGCCAGGGATTTGGGCGTACGGCTTGAGGCGGGGCACCCAGCGAGCCCTTCGTCAGGCGCCCGATGCCGTCAGTTGAGCAGAGCGCCCATCTGCTTGGCGATGAGGGTGGTTGCCCGCTTTGGGTTGAGGCGCGAGAGCTTGTCCATCGTCGCCGCGTCGCTCCCGATGGTGGCCCGGTACCTGCCCTTGATCACGGCGTCGACGATGACTGCCGCGGCGGCAGAGGGCGGGGTCGTCTTGTACGCGGGCGCGTCCTGCGACCCGTCCGACAGCGCCACACCCGAGTTCGCGGCGATATCTGTGCCGATCGCGCCCGGGAAGATCACCGTCACCGCGACGGACGTGTCGAGAAGCTCGGCGTAGAGCGCCTCGGTGAGCACCTTCACGGCCGCCTTGGATGCCCCGTAAACGGCCTGACCGGGGACCGGAGCATAAGCGCCCATGCTCGCGACATTCACGAGGGCGGCTTCGGGACGCGAGGTCAGCACCGGCAGGAACGCCTTGACCATGTTCATCGTGCCCCAGAAGTTCACGTTCATGACCTTCTCGATCTCCGAGTAGGCCAGATCGGTGACCTTCACGAACTTCTGGATCACGCCCGCGACATTGATCACGCCGTCGGCAGGGCCGTGGGCAGACTCGACCTGCGCTGGCAGCGCCTCCACGGCATCCCTGTCCGTGATGTTCACGACATGCGAAGTGAACCGCGAACCAGCATCGGCGAGCTCCGCGGTCCTCCGCAGGCCGGCTTCGTTGAGGTCGACACCTGCGACCGATGCACCGGTGGCGAGGAGCTGAAGCGTCACCTCGCGGCCGATGCCGTTACCGGCGCCGGTGACGACGAACGTCTTGCCCGAGATCTTCATCGGTCAGGCCTCCCACGACAGCGAGTTGCGCTGCGCCACCTGGCCGAGCCACGCGAGGCTCGGCTTGGGGGTGCGGACGAAGGTGTCGCGGTCGACGGCGATGAGGCCGAACGTCGGCTCCCAGTGCCCCCACTCGAAGTTGTCGAGCAGCGACCAGTGCAGATAACCCTGCACGTCGATGCCGTCGGCGATCGTGCCGAGCAGACCCTGCAGGGCTTCGCCCGTGTAGCGGATGCGCTGCTCGTCGTCGGCAGTGGCGATGCCGTTCTCGGTGATCACGATGGGCGTGTGCTGGCTGATCTCCCACGCGTGGCGCACCGCCATGGCGAGCGAGTCGGGGCGGAACGCGGTGCCGACGAGCGTGTTGTCGGGGTGCGGCGGGTGCGGGACGAGCCCGTTCGCGTCGACCTGCTGGGAGGAGTAGGCCTGCACGCCGACGAAGTCGTCGCCGCGACTGCCCTCCCAGTACACGTCCTCCTTGCCGTATCGGATCTGCCGCAGCTTCTCCTCGCCGCCGGGTGCGGCGGTCAGCGCTCCCGCGGCGATCGTCCAACCGACCTTCGCGCTGGTCCGATCGCGGACGATCGCGCGTGCCGCGTGATGGATCCGGGTGAACATGCGGCCGATCTCCGGATCGGCGTACGTCAGGAACTCGCTGTGCGTCTGCTTCTTCTGATCGTCGCCTTCGGCCTCGACGGTCGGGCTGGTCCAGTCGCCTCCCGAGGCGGAGAGATGGCGCATCGCCGTCATGATGGCGGCCTGCATGTTGGGCTCGTTCATGGTGGCGACCCACTCGACGCCGTCGAGGATCGTGCACGCCTGCTCGACGTATGCGCAGAACAGCGCCTCCGCCTCGGGCGATTCCCATCCGCCGAGCGCGGCGAACCACTGCGGCGTTGTGAAGTGCTGCAGGGTGACGACCGGCGTCACGCTGTTGTCGAGACAGAACTCGATCATGCGGCGGTAGTGCGCGAGCTCCGCCTTGGAGAAGTGCCCGCGCACCGGCTCGATGCGCGACCACTCGAGGCTGAACCGGTAGGACGTCAGGCCCGCATCGGCGAGAAGCTGGATGTCCTCGCGGTAGCGGTGGTAGCTGTCCACGGCGTCGCCGGACAGCTCCATGCCGGGCATCATCTGCTCGCGTGCCCACCAGTCGCTGTTGACGTTGTTGCCTTCGATCTGGTGGCCGGCGGTCGCGGCGCCCCACAGGAATCCATCGGGGAAGTTCGTCATTGCTTGCTCTCTTTCACATCGGTGTGGTTGTCAGCGCACGCTGACAGCGGGAAGGGATGCCGGCATCCCGGCGGTCTCGTCGAAGCGGCCGGGCCCCGCCTGGCGCTCGGTTCCGTCCGGGAACACGATCCGCGCGTGGGTGCCGCCCGGGATGTCCGCGGAGATGCGGATGCGGTCGCCCTCCACACGCCACTCGACGTCGATGCGCCCCTGCGGGCCGTCATGCGCGCCGCGCGCCCAAGTCATCCCTGGTGCGGGCACCGGAGCGATCACGACCTTCTCCCACGCGACGGAGCCGAAATCCTGACGCAGGCCGAGCGTGTGAGTGTGCAGGAACCTGATGACCGCGCCTTTGCTGTAGTGGTTCAGCGACTCGTGGGCGATGCCCTGCTCATCAATACCCTCCCAGTCCTCCCAGATGGTCGTCGCTCCGCGGTCGACCATATAGAGCCAGGACGGCGCCGTGCGCTGGAACAGGAGCTCGTGCGCGATGTCGGCACGACCCGCATCCGTGAGTACCGGCAGCAGATCGCCGGTTGCGAGGAAGCCCGTGCCGAGATGGGTTCCGGCCTCGCGGATCAGCTCCACGAGGCGGTCGATCGCCGCCGCACGCAGCGCGTCTGGGATGAGCCCGAACGACAGGGCGCGGACGTAGGCCGCCTGGGTGTCGGTGACCGTCGTTCCGTCCTCGCGCAGGTACGCGTCACGCCAGGCGGCTGCGACCTTGGCGGCGACCTCGGCGTAGCGCGCAGCATCCGCTCCTCGTCCCAGGATCTCGGCGATGCGCGCCAGGGTCGACGTCGAGCGGTGCAGAAACGCGGTCCCCACCTCGCCCTTGTCCGCCATGAACCAGGCCATGGGGTTGTGCTTGATCGGGTCGATGAAATTGCCGTCTGCGTCGCGCTGCTTGGGCTCGGTCCACTCTCCCCAGTGGAACGTGCCGTCCCAGAGGTATTCCTCGAAGGGTTCTGGGTCGGGGGATGCCTGCGCACGCGCGTGGTGTCGCGAGCCGCGAGCCTGGGCCAGAGCCCACTCCACCCACCGCACCATGGCGTCGTAGTTCTCCGCGAGAACGGATTCGTCGCCGTAGGAGACGTACATCTCCCAGGGGACGGCGACGATCGCATCGCCCCAGCCCGACGATCCAGTCATCATCGCGAACTGATCGTCCAGATGGCGTTTGATCTGGCGGCCGTCGGGCGAGAAGTTCGCGATGCGGCCGTCGTCGAGCTGGTCATCCCTGACCGACCGCAGCCACTTCCGGGTGAAGCCGTGGACGTCATACAGCCGTGTCGCGGTCGGGGCGAACACCTGGTAGTCGCCCGTCCAAGCCAGCCGCTCACGGGTTGGGCAGTCGGTCGGCACATCCACGGCGTTGCCACGGAAGCTCCACTCCGCGATCTCGTGCAGCCGGTTCAGGTCGGGTTCGCTGGACTCGAACGTGCCCGAGCGAGCGAGGTCGGTGTGGACGACCTGCATGGTGACGGATGCCGCGTCCAGCGGAGACCCCGTCCTGGTGATCCGGACGTACTGGAATCCGTGCACCGTGTGGCGCGGCTCGAAGACCGCACCAGCAGGTCCGGCGGTCACCTCGTCCCGCTGGATGAACACGAGCGGGTCGTGACCGGGCTGCGTGGAGTCGAGATGGGAGGTGGACAGGTCGCCCGTCGCGTCGACGTACTCGCCGTACTCGATCACTGTCCTGGTGCCCACCGCACCGAGATCTGTGCATCGGATCCAGCCCGATGCGTTCTGACCGAAGTCGATCACGCACACGTCATCGCCCAGACGCTTCACGGCGACCGGTGAGCGGGTCTCGATCACTCTCACCGGAGGGGCCGGAGACCAGTCGATCGTCGGCGCGTCGATCGCTCCGACACGCACGGGATGCCGCCGCGAAGCCGCCTTCGAGAAATCGACCGCTTGACCGGCCATGAGATCGGCACGGATGATCGTGGACGGGCGGCTGGTCCAGGTTTCGTCGGTGCCGAAGACCTGCAGCGATCCATCGCGCAGGCGCACGTGCAGCTCGAGTCGGAGTGCCGTCGTCGTTCCCCACTGCGCGGGGCGGCGGTGGGCACCCACCTGGCCACGGAACCAGCCGTCGGAGAGCTCGACCTCGATGCGGTTCTCGCCGGGACCGACGAGGGCGGTGACGTCGTGGGCCTGGGCGTAGAGCGTGCGGTCGTAGGAGGTGGAACCGGGGGCGAGCTCGTCCGTGCCGACGCGGCGTCCGTTCACAGCTGCGGTGTAGATCCCCAACGCCGTCGCGTACAGCCGGGCGGAGACGACCTCGGTGTCGAGCTCGAAGCAGCCGGTCAGTACGGCGACTGGGCGCTGCCCGTACCCCGGATCGTCTCCTTCGACGGCGGAGATCCAGTCGGCCGACCAATCCTGGTCGAGCAGTCCGACCTCGAACTCCGCGAGTTCCGACCACGCGGCATCCGGTGCATCCTCGCGCACCCGCCACTGCACGCGGCTGCCGCTGCCGAGCGGGCCGAAGGGCCACTCCACGAAGCGGTGCCCGGCGACATTGGCGGTGACGGGGAGGCCGCCGTCGACGGTCGCCTCGACGACGGACCGGTCCGATGAATCGATCGGGTTCTTCCACGACAGGCGCGGCCGGTCCCCGGTGACGGCGAACTGGTCACCGCCGCTGTCGACCGACAGACCGAAGGGTGCATTGTGCAGCATGATGGGCGGGATTTCCGGCTGGGTGGCGGATCAGCGGACGGACTTGACCTTGAGCAGGATGATGAGCCCGCCCACGAGCGCGAACACCGCACCTGCCAGATAGAGGAGCGTGTAGTTCTTGTCGCCGCCGACAGCCCCGATCGTGATGACGACGCCGGCGAGCAGCGGAGCCACGGCGCTCGGGATCTTCTGCGCGAACTGGATCACCGCCATGTAGCGTCCGGCCTGGTCGCGCTCGGGGATGATCGCGTAGACGATCGCCTGATCGACAGTGGCGAACACCGCGATCGCCAGCTGCATCAGGACGGCGCCCACGATGATCTGCGGCAGTGACCAGGCCGTGGCCTCGACGACCGCGCCTCCGACGAAGAGCAGCGCCGCGAGCATGACGAAGAGGCGTCGACGCTGGAGCTTGTCGGACAGGAAGCCGCCTACGATGGCGCCGGCCGCGGCGGCCAGCACGCCGATCATGCCCACGGTGGCCACGATGCCGGCGACCTCGCGTACGGGCAGGTCGAGCCGCTGGGCGTAGAAGAACGTGCCGAAAGTGGTGTTGAAGTAGAGGCCGATGAAGAAAACGAAGCGGCCGAGCCAGTTCCAGGCGAAGTCCGGGTACTTCCGCACGTTGAAGCCATAGCTCGTGACGACGGACTTCACCGTCACCTGGTCGCGCTGCGGGATGTCCTTCGAGCTGCCCTCCGGCTTGATGAGCGGGAAGAGCGCGAGGAACACGGCGCCGATGAGACCCGGTACGAGGAAGATGAGCAGGGTGCTCGACGACACGGCGTAGGCCACGCCGATGCCGAGCACCGGCGCGATCTGGGTCATCAGCCCGGTGAGAGCCGACACCTTTCCGCGCTGCTTCTCGGGAAGCTTGTCGGCCTGCAGCGTCTGCAGCGCTGCTCCGGCGATCGACCAGCCGGTCATGCCGAGCACCCACCCCGCTCCGACGATCAGCAGGTTCGGTGCGAGTCCGATGATCACAAGTCCGACGAGGCCGATGCCGGTGCCGAGATAGATGAACGGCGAGCGGCGGCCGAAGCGCGATCGCGTGCGGTCGCTCCAGATGCCGATGAGCGGGCTGATGAGGAGATAGACGAGCTGCGCGCTCCCGGTGATGTAGCCGAGGACCTCTTCATGACCGGGAGCCAATTCGGTGATGCGCACCGCGATGCCGTACGAGAGCGGCACCATCATCGCCATCGAAGCGCCGAAGCTGGCGAGCATGAGCCAGAGGATGTACGAGCGACTCATCGGAGTGGTGGGCTCACCGGGTCCGGCGGCGGCCGGCGCGTCGACGACGTCGAGCGCCGTCTCGTTCCCCGGCAGCGGTTCCGCAGCGGCGAGGCCCTCGGCGAGCGCCCGCGCGTTCGGCTCGTTCTTGGTCACCATGACTCCTTCATCAACGTGCGTCGTCTGCCCGCAGCTGCGCGGGAGGACAGGCGGGCGTCGGGCCGCCCTCCAAAAGTAACCACCTCGGTAACTCTTCGTAGAATGTAACCGCTCCGGTTACACTTGGCAAGTCGCCGGACACGGTGATCGCGACCGTGACAGGAGGAGCCATGTCGAACGTCGCCGAGGATGTCGAGTCGGATCGGCCCGTGAAGCCCGCTACCCGCCGCCGAGGGCCCTACGCGAACACGCCGGCGCGCCGAGCGGAGATCGTCCGCGCAGCCTCGGCGAGCTTCGCCGAGCATGGGTACGAGCGCGCGTCACTGCGCGACATGGCCGCTCGGGCGAATGTGACCCATGCTGCGCTGCTGCGGCACTTCGCCAGCAAGGACGAGCTCCTTCTCGCCGCCCTCGCACTGCGGGACGAGCAGGACGAGGAGCTGGCGCGGCGCATCATGGAGGCTCAGGTCCCGGCCGAGCGCGTGCTGTCCACCGTCCTGCGCGAGGAGTTCGCTCACCCCGAACAGCAGCGCAACTGGCTGGCGATCACCGTGGCGGCCACCAATCCTGACCATCCCGCCCACGAGTTCTTCCTCGCACGGCGGGATCGCATGCGTCGCAGCTTCGGCACGGGCCGTCTCGCTACCGCCGACGACCATGAGGAGCTCACCGCCGACGACAAGGTCACCATGGTGCTCGCCATGATCGACGGCCTGCGTATACAGGCGCTTCTCGACCCTGGGCGCGACGTTCTGCCCCTGATGGAGCGCCTGATGCGGCTGCTGTCTACGACGGACAATTAGGCCTGGAGGTTCCCGCGTTCCATCGGCGCCGCTGCTCGCTCGGGTCGCCACCACGACGACCCCCAACGTTCGGCGCCCGAGCGCCCCACCCGCTCGGTCCACGGTGGTGCTCCAAACCACGGTAACTACGCCGTTTGCCGCGGAATCCTGCGGATCTTGAGGCAGGCGACGCAACTAGCGGGAACAAGAAATGCTCGCAAAACGCCGATCAGCGCCACTCGAAAGTAGCGCTGATCAGGGATTTATGGCGGTGACGGTGGGATTTGAACGCATACGGGATGCGGTCACAGGGATCACATGAGGTCACAGAGCCGCATGAAATCAACGTTCCAAGTTCTCAAACGCTGCGTCGAGTCACCCTCGATTCACTGCGATTGTTCTCGCTTCTGTTCCCAGCGAAGTCGCGCCCTCAGGCCTTCGTGCTCGTGCCGCGCGCCCGTGCGGGTGTGCGCGTGGGTGCGGGGTCGCTGAGGGGCTGGAGGCGGGTGAGCTGGGTGACATGGCGGGGTTCGAGTTCGGCGATGGTGGCGACGCCGAGCAGTTGCATGGTGCGTTCGATCTCGGTGCGGAGGATCTGTATGGTGCGGTCCACGCCCTGGCGTCCGCCGGCCATGAGGCCGTAGAGGTAGGCGCGGCCGATGAGGGTGAACTTCGCGCCCAGGGCGAGGGCGGCGACGATGTCGGCGCCGTTCATGATGCCGGTGTCGATCATCACGGTGGCGTCCTTGCCGACTTCGCGGACGACCTTCGGGAGGAGGTGGAACGGGACGGGGGCGCGGTCCAGCTGCCGGCCGCCGTGGTTGGACAAGATGATGCCGTCCACGCCGGCGTCGATGAGGCGCACCGAGTCGGCGACGTTCTGCACGCCCTTGACGACGATCTTGCCCGGCCACAGGTCGCGGATCACCGCCAGGTCGTCGTAGCTGATCGTCGGGTCCATCGCGGCGTTGAGCAGCTCCCCGACCGTGCCGCCGGTGGTGGACAGTGACGCGAACTCCAGCTTCGGGGTGGTGAGGAAGTCGTACCACCACCACGGCCGCGGGATCGCGTTGACGATCGTGCCCACCGTCAGCTGCGGAGGGATGGAGAACCCGTTGCGCTTATCCCGCAACCGGGCACCCGCCACCGGGGTGTCCACGGTGAACTGCAGCGTGTCGAACCCGGCCGCCGCCGCCCGCTGCACCAGCCCGTAGGAGATCTCCCGATCCCGCATCACATACAGCTGGAACCAGTTCCGCCCACCCGGGTTCGCGGCCTTCACGTCCTCGATCGACGTGGTGCCCAGCGTGGACAGCGTGAACGGGATGCCCGCAGCCCCCGCCGCCGCCGCCCCCGCCGACTCCCCCTCGGTCTGCATCAGCCGGGTGAACCCGGTCGGCGCGATCCCGAACGGCAACGCGCTGGGCCCACCCAGGATCTGCACCGACGTGTCCACCACCGCAGCGGGACGCAGGATGTCCGGGTGGAACTCGATGTCCTCGAACGCCTGCCGCGCCCGCGCCAACGACAACTCCCCCTCCGCCGCACCATCGGTGTAATCGAACGCCGCCTTCGGCGTCCGACGCTTCGCGATCACCCGCAGATCCGCGACCGTCAACGCCGATTCCAACCGGCGCTTGCGCCCGTTCAACTCCGGCTTCTTGAAGCTCATCAACTCGAGCAGCTCCGCGGGGTTGGGCAGTTGTCTTTGGACCATTTCGTTACTCAAGACCTTGGTTCGTATCGGAGGGGGGTATGCGTGCGCGCGACGAGCTCACGCATCGTCTCGAGCGTGCCGCTCAGCAGCCCGGCGGCGCGGGCCTGGACGAGAACGTTGCCGAGTGCGGTCGCTTCGACCGGGCCGGCGAGCACCGGAAGACCGGAGCGGTCCGCGGTGGCCTGACACAGCAGCCGGTTCAGCGCGCCGCCGCCGACGATGTGGATCACGTCGATGTCGCGTCCGGTCAGGCGACCCGCGGTAGCCACCGCGGTCGCGAACGCCTGGGCGATGCTCTCGACGATCGTGCGGGTGAAGGCCGCGCGCGACGGGGGCACGGCGAAACCGGCCCCGTCGAACAGCGCGGCGATGCGCGCGGGCATGTCGCCGGGCGCCGACAGCCGCGGATCGTTCGCATCGAAGATCGGGATGTCGCCGTCGACGGATGCTGCAGCATCCAGCAATTCCGAGAGATCGATCGAAGCGCCGTCCTCCGCTTCCCACGTGCGCACCGACTCGCTCAGCAGCCACAGCCCGGTGACGTTGTGCAAGAAGCGGACCCGTCCGTCGACGCCGCCCTCGTTCGTGAAGTTGGCCTCGCGCGCAGCATCCGTCAGCACCGGCTCTTCCAGCTCGATGCCGACGAGACCCCACGTGCCGCAGGAGATGAACGCCGCGTTCGGTGAGCTGAGCGGGACGGCGACGACCGCCGAGGCCGTGTCATGCGATCCGACGGCGACGACCTCGATCGGCGCGCCGACACGCTCGCGGGCCGCCCCGCGCAGCGGTCCGAGACGCGTACCGGGATCGACGATGCGCGGAAGCACGGATGCCGGGATTCCCATCGCTTCGGCCAGCTCCACATCCCACTTCCCCGTGCGGACATCCAGCAAGCCGGTGGTCGACGCGTTGGTGCGTTCGGCGACCCGCGCGCCCGTGAGGAGGAACGCGACCAGGTCTGGGACGAGGAGGGCGACGTCCGCATCGCTGAGGCCGCGCTCGGTGACGTACTGGTACAGCGTGTTGAACGGCAGGAACTGCAGTCCGTTGCGGCGGTACAGCTCCTCGAACGGGACGACCGCGTGCACCTGCTCGACCCCGCGGAGGGTGCGGTCGTCGCGGTAGTGGAACGGCTCGGCGAGCAGCTCGCCTCCCGCAACGAGGCCGTAGTCGACGGCCCAGGAATCGATTCCGACGCTCGCCAGTTCCGGCTCGCGAGCGACCACCTCACGAAGTCCGTCCACAACGTGGCGGTACAGCGACGTGAAGTCCCAGTGCAGCCCATCCGGCCCGGCCACCGGGCCGTTCGGGAACCGCGAGACCGCCTCGAGGCGCAGCATCCCATCCCCGACGTAGCCGAGCATGACGCGGCCGCTGGTCGCGCCGAGGTCGACGGCCGCAACGACGCCCCCGCTCGGCTCGGTCATCGCAGGAACGCTGCCGCGACGCCGGAGTCGACGGGGATGTGCAGGCCCGTGGTCCGGCTCAGCTCGGGTCCGGTGAGCACGTACACCGCGTCGGCGACGTTCTCGGGCACCACTTCGCGCTTGAGGATGGTGCGGTTCGCGTAGAACTGGCCCAGGTCCTCTTCCTTGACCCCGTAGGTCGCGGCGCGGTTGGCGCCCCAGCCGGCGGCGAAGATGCCCGAGCCGCGCACGACGCCGTCGGGGTTGATGCCGTTCACGCGCACACCGTGCTCGCCGAGTTCGACCGCGAGCAGCCGCACCTGGTGGGCCTGGTCGGCCTTGGTGGCCGAGTAGGCGATGTTGTTCGGGCCGGCGAAGACGGAGTTCTTCGACGAGATGTAGATCACGTCGCCGCCCATCCTCTGCGCGATGAGGGCCTTCGCGGCGGCCTTGGCGACGAGGAACGAGCCCTTCGCCATGACGTCGTGCTGCAGATCCCAATCCTTCTCGGTGGTCTCCAGCAGCGGCTTGGACAGCGACAGGCCGGCGTTGTTCACGACGAGGTCGATACCGCCGAACGCGAGCACGGTCGCGTCGATCGCGGCCTGCACGCCCTCGGCGTCGGCGACGTTCGCCGCGACGCCGATCGCGACGTCGGTGCCACCGAGCTCGGCGGCGGCGGCCTGCGCCTTCTCGAGATCGAGGTCGGCGACCACGACGCACGCGCCCTCGGCGGCCAGGCGGGTCGCGATGGCCTTGCCGATGCCCGACGCGGCGCCGGTGACGAACGCGATGCGGCCCTGATGCGTCTTCGGCTTCGGCATCCGCTGCAGCTTGGCCTCTTCGAGCGCCCAGTACTCGATGCGGAACTTCTCCGCGTCCGAGATCGGCGTGTAGGTGGAGACCGACTCGGCGCCGCGCATCACGTTGATGGCGTTGACGTAGAACTCCCCCGCGACCCGGGCGGTCTGCTTGTTCGCGCCGTAGCTGAACATGCCCACGCCTGGGATGAGCACGATGAGCGGGTCGGCGCCGCGGATCGCGGGCGACTCGGCGGTGGCGTGGGCGTCGTAGTACGCCTGGTAGTCCGCGCGGTACTCCTCGTGCAGCTCTTTCAGGCGGGCGATGGATGCCTCGACCTCGGCGTCTGCGGGAAGGTCGAGGATCAGCGGCTTGACCTTGGTGCGCAGGAAGTGGTCGGGGCAGCTCGTGCCCAGCGCGGCCAGAGCGGGCGCCTTCTCCGACGCGAGGAAGTCGAGCACCACAGCCGAGTCGGTGAAGTGACCGACCATCGGCTTGTCCGTCGACGCCAGGCCGCGGATCGTCGGGGCGAGAGCGGCCGCCTTCGCGCGACGCTCGGCCTCGGGGAGGGCCTGGAAGCCGGCGCGCACGCCGCCGAACGGGGCGGACTTGCTGTGCTCGTCGAGGTAGGACTGCGCGGTCTCGATGATCCACAGCGAGTGCGCCTCGGCCTCATCCGACGTGTCGCCCCACGCGGTGATGCCGTGACCGCCCAGGATGCACCCGATCGCCTGCGGGTTCTTCGCCTTGATGTCGGCGATGTCCAGGCCGAGCTGGAACCCCGGGCGACGCCACGGCACCCACACGACCTTGTCGCCGAAGATCTTCCCGGTGAGCACCTCGCCGTCGGCGGCGGTCGCGATCGCGATGCCCGAGTCGGGATGCAGGTGGTCGACGTGCGCCGCATCCACCAGCCCGTGCATCGCCGTGTCGATCGAGGGAGCGGCGCCGCCCTTGCCGTGCAGGCAGTAGTCGAACGCCGCGACCATCTCGTCCTCGCGATCGACGCCGGGGTATACGTTCACGAGCGCACGCATGCGGTCCAGGCGCAGCACCGCGAGGCCCGCCTCCTTCAGGGTGCCGAGGTCGCCTCCCGAGCCCTTGACCCACAGCAGCTCGACGGGCTCCCCCGTGACCGGGTCGGTCTCGGTGCCCTTTGCCGACGTGTTGCCACCGGCGTAGTTGGTGTTCTTCGGGTCGGCGCCGAGGCGGTTGGACCGCGCGATGAGGTCGGCTGCTGCCTGGTTGGTCATGAGGGGTCCTTCGTTCGATTGCTCACGATCTGCACAAACGCGGGCCGTTCGCGACAGGTGAGCGGAAGCGGGTGGTGCGCCGGGGCTGCGGGGATCGGCTTCCCGCAGCCCCGGCGGGTCTCTGAAGTTACGCGCCCCAGCCGGCCTGGGTGCCGCCGACGCGGTCGGCCGCGATCTGCTGCTGGTAGCCGGAGGCCGCATACGCGGCCATCGGGTCGGCGGGCAGGCCGCGCGATTCGCGCCATTCGGCGAGGGCGGGGCGCACGTCGGTGTAGAACGCGTCCATGAACACGGCCTGCGCGCCGAGCACGTCGTTGGCGGCCTGGGCCGCGGCGAGGGCGTCGCGGTCGACGAGCAGCGCGCGTGCCGTCATCTCCTGCACGTTGAGCACCGAGCGGATCTGTCCGGGGATCTTGTCCTCGATGTTGTGGCACTGGTCGAGCATGAACGCGACGTCGGGGTTGTTCAGGCCGCCGCCGCGGATGACCTCGAACAGGATGCGGAACAGCTGGAACGGGTCGGCCGCCCCTACGATGAGGTCGTCGTCGGCGTAGAAGCGGGAGTTGAAGTCGAACGAGCCGAGCTTCCCGAGCCGCAGCAGCTGCATCACGATGAACTCGATGTTCGTCCCAGGCGCGTGATGGCCGGTGTCGAGACACACCATCGCCCGGTCGCCGAGAGCGGCCACCTGCGCGTACGAGGTTCCCCAGTCCGGAACGTCGGTGTGGTAGAACGCCGGCTCGAAGAACTTGTACTCCAGCACCAGGCGCTGCTCGTCGGAGAGGCGCGCGTAGATCTGCTCCAGCGAGTCGGCCAGTCGATCCTGGCGCGCGCGCATGTCGTTCTGACCCGGATAGTTCGAGCCCTCGGCGAGCCAGATCTTGAGGTCGCGCGAGCCGGTGGCGTGCATGATGTCGATGCACTCGAAGTGATGGTCGATCGCCTTCTGCCGGATCGCATCGTCGGCGTGGGTGAGGGCGCCGAACTTGTAGTCCTCATCCTGGAAGGTGTTGGAGTTGATCGTGCCCAGCTTCACCCCGAGGTCTTCCGCATGGCGGCGCAGGTCGTCGTAGGAGTCAACCTTGTCCCACGGGATGTGCAGCGCGACGCTCGGCGCGAGGGCGGTGAACTCGTTCACCTTCGCAGCATCCGCGATCTTCTCGAACGGGTCCCTCGGTGTGCCCGGCGTCGTGAACACCCGGAATCGAGTGCCCGAGTTGCCGAAGGCCCACGAAGGAAGCTCGATGCCCTGGCCCGCCAGTTGCTCGAGGTGGTCAGGGGTAAGCATTGCCGTACTCATCTTCGAGGTCTCCAAGGTAGTGAATCGTTTCATACGATAGTTGCCTGTATCGTTTCACGCAACTCAACCGGGTCGAGAGCAGAGGTCGGGATGTCGGTAAGCGTCAAGGATGTCGCGGCGCTCGCGCAGGTCTCGGTGGGCACGGTGTCCAACGTGCTCAACCGACCCGGCAAGGTGTCAGCGGCGACCGTGCAGCGCGTGCAGGCGGCCATCGACGAGCTGGGATTCGTCCGCAACGACGCCGCGCGCCAGTTGCGGGCAGGGCGAAGTCGCAGCATCGGCCTTGTGGTGCTGGACGTCGGCAACCCGTTCTTCACCGACGTCGCCCGAGGCGCCGAGCGTCGCGCCGCTGAGAGCGACCTCTCGATCCTGCTCGGCAACAGCGACGACGACGAGTCGCGCGAGACGGGGTACCTCGACCTTTTCGAAGAGCAGCGGGTGCAGGGCGTCCTCATCACGCCGGTGCACGATGTCTCGGCACGGCTGGTGCGCCTTCGTTCCCGCGGCATCCCGGCCGTCCTGGTCGACCGCCCCAGTGACAGCGGCGAATTCTCATCGGTCGCTGTCGACGACGTCGCCGGCGGCTACCTCGCGGTGCGCCATCTGCTCGACACCGGCCGGCGCCGCATCGCCTTCGTCGGCGGACCGCTGACGACGCGGCAAGTCACGGACCGGCTCGCCGGTGCGCGTCGAGCGATTGGTGAAAACCCGGATGCCTCCCTCGACGTGATCGAGACAACCGCTCTGACCGTGCTCGAGGGTCGTGCTGCGGGCGAACGTCTGCGCGGGCGCGAGCCCGGGGACCGCCCCGACGCTGTCTTCGCCGCGAACGACCTGCTCGCTGTCGGCGTGCTCCAGGCACTGGTGATGCTCGGTTCCATCTCCGTTCCGGACGACGTCGCGATCATCGGTTACGACGACATCGACTTCGCCTCGGCCGCCGTCGTCCCCCTGTCATCGATCAGACAGCCCAGCGAACTCATCGGCCGACGAGCGGTGGACCTGCTCCTCGCCGCGGTGGACGGGGCCGACTCTGCGCAGCAGATCGTCTTCCAGCCCGAGTTGATCGTGCGATCTTCGACGAGAGCTCGCTAGCGAAGGGGCGAAGACGCCGCACGGCTGGTGACTCGACAGATCTGACTCTTCGGGATCTCAGACGTCAAAGACCAGCACCCGCTTGGCCGAAGACCCGATGAGCTGTGCCACCGGCAGGTGCGCTGGGTGAGAGAGGTAGGCATCACGGTCCGCCCGGGTCTCGAAGGACATCACGAACCCGTAGTCGTACCCTTGCTCCAGCGCCTCGGGGCTGTTGCTCTCACCCAATCGCAACTGTTGGATCTCAGGGATCTGTTCGGGCAGGCGTCCGATTGCCGCCTGCACCGATTCGCGTCGGGTCGGGTCATCCGTCTTCCACTCGATCAGCACGATGTGAGTGACGGTCATGATTCCATTCTCATCCTTCGGGCGGACAGCACATCGCGGGGACAGCGCTGCTGCCCCCGCGATGTGATGCAGTTCCTTACTTGATGGTGAACTGCGTCGCGATAGGCGCCTCGGATGAGCCGCCTACGGCGACGCCGTAGGTGCCCTTCGCGGACACCCAATCGTCGGCGCCCTCGTCCCAGTGCTCGAGCAGGTGCTGCTCGGCGAGTTCGTCGGCCGACAGGGTGATGGTCACGTTGCGGTGCTCACCCGGCTCGAGGGTCACCGACTCCCATCCGACCAGTCGCGAGCCGGGGGCATCGGCCGAGTCCGGAAGCGTCACGTACGCCTGCGCGATCTCGGTGCCCGTGCGGTCGCCGGTGTTGGTGACCTTGAACTGTATGCGGATCTCCTTGGCGCCGTTCGTCGACTTCGGGGTGACCTGCACCCGGTCGTAGGCGAACGTCGTGTACGTGAGACCGTGGCCGAAGGCGAACAGCGGCTCGATGCCCTCTTCTTGGTACCACTTGTAGCCGATCGCGAGGTCCTCGCTGTACTCCACCTGACGGATCTCGTTCGAGCCCGCCGGGCGGGTGGTCGACCCGTCGGAGAAGACGCCGGGGTACTGCTCGGGAGTGTTCGTCGGAGTGTCAGCGAGCGACTTCGGGAACGTCATCGGCAGCTTGCCCGACGGTGCGACGTCGCCGAACAGCAGCGACGCGATCGCCGGGCCCTGCTGCTCGCCGCCGTACCAGTTCTCCAGCACAGCCTCGACCCCATCGAGCCAGGGCATCTCCACCGCACTGCCGGTCTGCAGCACCACGACGGTGTTGGGGTTGGCTGCCTGGACCGCCGTGATGAGCGCATCGCCGTTGCCCTGCAGTCGCAGGTCGGTCAGGTCGCTGAACTCGCCCATCCGCTGGTATCCGAACACGATCGCGATGTCGGCCTCCGCGGCCTGCGCCGCGGCTGCGGCGATGTCCTGGCCGTTGTTCCACGTAACCGAGGCGCCGTCCTCGGCTGCCCGTGCGGTGATCGCCGTCTCCGCCGAGACGACGTCCTCGCACGGCAGCGTGTTGCGCGGAGCGGCCGTCGGGTTGCGCTGCAGCGTGAGGCTGCACACCGAGACGGCGCTGACCGGGAAGCTGCCGACCGTCGTCGGGGTCGTCGATGCGGTGGGACCGAAGAGCGCGATCGTCTGGCCGGCCTCCGCTTCGAGCGGCAGCACGCCGTCGTTCTTCAGGAGCACGCTGCCGTCCTCGGCGATCCTCTTCGCGGTCGCCTCATGGGCGGGAGTGGATGCTTCGACAGCGGCCTCCGCTGGCAGCGGGTTGTCGAACAACCCTCCTCGGATATACGACCGCACGACCCGGAAGGCCGCTTCGTCGATGCGCTCCTGCGTGATCTCACCCGCGGCGAGAGCGGCGTCGAGCTTCTCGGGCGTGAACCAGATCGGCCGATTGAGCTCCTGGTCGAGACCATTCATGAGCGATGCGGTCGTCGAGTGCACCGATCCGAAGTCCGACATGATGAAGCCGTCGAAGCCGTGGTCGTCCTTCAGCAAGCTCTGCATGATCGGGCTCTCGCAGATGTACACGCCGTTGACCTGGTTGAAGGCGCACATCACGCTCTCGGGGCTGCCTTCGTCGACCGCGATCTCATAGGGCAGGCTGTACAGCTCGCGCAGGGCGCGCTCGCTGATGTTCGACGAACTGGTCTGCCGATCCAGCTCCTGCTCGTTCGCCAGGTAGTGCTTGAGGTCGGACAGCACCTTGCCGTCCGCCTCGATGCCCTCCGCGTGGGCACCGGCGAACAGGCCGTTCACGAGAGGGTCCTCACCGAAGTACTCCGGCGTCCGTCCGGCGAGCGGAGTGCGGCCGTTGCCGATCCCGGGGGCGAGAATGACGTTGCGGCGCTTCGCGAACGACTCGTCCGCCTGGGCCACGCCCTTCTCGTACGCAAGCTCGAGATTCCAGGTCGACGCCAAGGCGATCTGCGCCGGGAAGTCCGTGACACCCGGGGCCCGCACCGCCTCGGGCCCATCCGTGTAGACGATCGTCGGGGTGCACTCGACCTGCACCGGGTACACGACCGGCGCCTCTCCTGGGCGGCCGGGCTGCCAATCCGTCCGCGTCGGCGACACAGCGGGCTGTTCCACCAGCCAGCGATACTTCTGGTGCTGCGTGCTGGCCTCGAGCAGGGCTTCCGCGCGGGCGTCCGCCGATTTCGAGGCATCCATCCATGGAACAGTGCTGCAGTCAACGGCAGTCGCCGGTACTGACAGCGTCACTATGGCGCCGGTCGCGATGAGCGCTGCGCTCATCGCCATCCCGACCATCCGGTGGGGTTTCTTCACGTCCGGTTCCCTCTCCCTCGAGGCTTGTAGACCGTTCCACAACTGTGTGGAACGGTTTACATTCTGCTCTGGAAGGACGCGTTGTCAAGAGGAATTGAGTGAGGATTCGATGAATCAGGACGGCGCGCGGCTCGAAGTGCGCACTCGCAGCTCGGGTGGGAACACCTCATGGACGGGTTCGGTCCGGCCGGCGACGCGCTCGAGCAGCAGTTCGACGGCGCGCGCGCCCATCTCGTCACCCGGCTGGTGCACGGTCGTCAATCCCAGGGCCGGGTGTGCGGCGATCGGGACGTCGTCGTAACCGACGACGGACAGGTCTGACCCGGTCTCGGCTACCGCCCGCAGCGCTCCGATCGCGAGCTCGTCGTGCGCCGCGAACACGGCGGTCATTCCGGCACCGTCGCGCAGGGCGGCTGCGACCGCCTCGTAGGCCGGATTCTGGCCCTCGTCGGAGCGCAGGACCAACTCGTGCGCGGAATGGCCCGCAGCCGCCATCGCGGCCCGGTACTCCCGCAGTCGGACCCCGTGCGGTGACGCATCGTCCTCGTCGGACTCAGGCAGCGTGAGATGCGCGATGCGGGTGTGGCCGAGCTCGAACAGGTGAGCCATAGCGGCGGCAGTGCCGCGGACGTCGTCACCGGCCACGGTGTCGTACTCGGCAGAGGTGTCGTAGCGTCCGAACATCACGACCGGGGTGGAGGCCGCGATCCGCTCGAGTTCGCGTTGATCCACCCGGGGCGACACCGCGATGACGCCATCGACCTGCCGGTCGATGAGCGCTTCGATCGCGCGCAGCCCCTCTCGCGAGCCCGCCTCAGCGGGCGCGATCACCAACTGGTACGACGTGCCTGCCAGTCCCCGCATCGCGCCGCCGAGCATGCGCGTGAAGAACTGGTTGCCGAAATCGGGGATCTCGATGCCGATCGTGAATGTACGGCCTCGCATCGCGCGCGCCGCGACACGCGGGCGGTACTGCAGTTCGGTCATGGCGGCCGTCACGCGCTCACGCATGGAGTCGCTCACGCCGTAGGCATTGCGCAGCACCTTCGAAACCGCCGCGCGGGAGACGCCGGCCGCGGCGGCGACGTCTTCGATCGTCGCGTGCCGCCGGGTCGCAGCATCGGTCATGACTTCCTCCGTGGGCGAGGGGAGCGCTCTCGCATGGTTACGGTACCGCCCCTGAGGGAGAACGACCGACCGCCCCGTGGCGTTCCCACGGGGCGGGCGGTCAATCGCGGGGGACGACTCAGCGGCCGTCCGCGGCGATCAGCGCAGGTCCTTGCGGTTCACCTCCACGGCCTCGGTCACGTTGCCCGACGCATCGGTCACGCGGAACGAGACGGTGCTCTTGGCGTCGACCTGGAGCGGAGCGGTGTACTCGGTCCACGGCGAGGCCTCCTGCTTGTTCTTCTGCGTCGAGTACTCGATGAGCGCGACGCCGCTGAGCTCGTCGGTCGCCTCGACGACGACCTTCTGGCTGCGGTCGAGGGTGATCGACACGATCTCGGGTGCGATGCGGTCCACGAGCACGTCCTCCGACAGGCGAAGGTCCCGCGAGGACGCCCCGACCGAGAACTCGTACTCACCGTCGAGCACCGTCCACTTGTCGGCCTCCACGTCCCAGATCGAGAACGGCTGGTTGCTCGCGGTCGAGTCCACCTCGACCTCGACGCGCGTGCTCTCGCCGGCCGCCAGGTCGACGCGGTCGAAGCCGACCAGGCGCTTGCCCGGCTCCTCGGCCGCCGCAGGCAGCGACAGGTACACCTGGGGGATTTCCGATCCTGCGACCGCACCGGTGTTCTTCACCGTGAAGGAAACAGTCGAGTGCACCTCGCCGGTGACCGGGTCGTCGCTGTGCTCGATCTCGAGGCCGCTGTACTCGAACGACGTGTACGACAGGCCGAACCCGAACTCGAACTGCGGGTCGACGCCGTTCTCGTCGTACCACTTGTAGCCGTTCTCCAGGCCCTCGGTGTAGTTGATCTGACGGATCTCCTCCGAGCCTGCGGGACGGGTGATCGAGCCATCGGCGAAGATGCCGGGGAACCGCTCCGGCGAGCCGCCCACGGGACTCTCGGCGATCGACTTCGGGAACGTGACGGGCAGCTTGCCGGACGGGTTCGCGTCGCCCCACAGCAGGTTGGCGAGCGCGACGCCGCCCTTCTCGCCCGAGTACCAGGCGTTGAAGACGGCGTCGACGTCACCGAGCCAGGGCATCTCGACGCCCGAACCCGTGTTGAGGACCACGACGGTCTTTTCCGCGGCGGCGGCCACCGACGTGATCAGCGCGTCGCCGTTGACCGACAGGCGGTAGTTCGGCATGTCGTTGTCCTCGCCCATCTTCGTGTAACCGAAGACGATCGCCACATCGGCCTCAGCGGCGACGGCGGCGGCGGCGACGGGGTCAGCGCCATTGTTGTAGAGGACCTCTCCACCGGCAGCCGTCACCTTCTCGGTGATCGCCGTCAGAGGCGCGGTCATCGCGGTGCAGTTGAGCACGGTGCCTGCGCTGCCGAACGGAAGGAACTGCGAGCAGCCCTGACGCGCGGTCACGCCACCGGTCGGGGTGAGCGAAGCGGTCTGGCCGATGACGGCGACCTTCAGCGGCTCGGCCGCGAGCGGCAGCACGTCGTCGTTCTTCAGCAGCACGATGCTCTGCTCGGCGAGCTCGAGCGCGAGCGCCTTGTGCGCGGGGGTCGAGGTGTCCGGCACGCGGACGGCGGGGATCGGGTGGTCGAACAGTCCGCCGTCGATGTACGCCCTCACGACGCGGAACGCGGCCTCGTCGATGCGGGCCTGAGTGATCTCACCGGCCGCGAGCGCGGCGTCGAGGAGCGCAGGCGTGAAGTACACCGGGCGGTTCAGCTCCTGGTCCATGCCCGCCATGAGCGACGCGGCGGTGGAGTGCACCGCGCCGAAGTCGCTCATCGTGTAGCCGGTGAAGCCCATCTCGTCACGAAGGCTCGTCGTGAGCACGGGGTTCTCGCACGCGTAGATCCCGTTGATCTGGTTGTACGAGCACATCACGCTGTTCGGGTCGCTCTCCTTGACCGCGATCTCGTACGGCAGGTCATAGACCTGGCGGAACGTGCGCTCGTCGATGTTCGACGTGCTGAGCTCTTTGTCGAACTCCTGCTCGTTGGCGACGTAGTGCTTGAGGTTCGCGATGACGGGCTTGTCGGGGTTGCCCTCCTCGAGCCCCTTCACGTTGACGGCCGCGGAGAGGCCCGACAGCAGCGGGTCCTCGCCGAAGTACTCGGGGTTGCGACCGTTCAGCGGGTTGCGGTGGCTGGCGATACCGGGACCGAGGACGACCGCGCTGCGGTTGTCGAACGTCTCCCGACCGTGTGCCGCACCCTTCGCCTCCCCGAGCTCAAGGTTCCAGGTCGCTGCCATACCGATGGGAGCGGGCCACGCGGTCGTGCCGGCGCGGTTGTGCACGCCCTCGGCGCCATTGGCGTAGATCACGGTCGGCGTGCACTCGACCTGAGCCGGGTAGACCACGCCACCGGACCAGGTCGTCTGGGTGGGGCTGTTCGCCGGCTGCTCTACGAGCCAGCGGTACTTCTGGTGCTGCGAGCTCGCCGCCAGGAGGGCCTCGGCCCGCTGGTCGGCGGTCTTGGAGGTGTCCATCCATGGCACCGTGGCGCAGTCGGCGGCGACGGCCGGTGCGCCCAGCGCGACGACTCCTCCGCTCGCGATCAGCGTCGCGCCCAGCAGCAGCGCGGTCATCCGGCGGCGGGCACGCGGTGCATGCGCCGGGCGGATGTCTTCGGACAACGTCATCGTCGGGTCCCTCTCCCTCGAGATCAGGCGGTCGTAGACCGATCTACGATCTGTAGACCGGTCTACATTCGCAGTCAGCAGCGCCCGCTGTCAAGAGCTCGGGACGAATCGGCTGTGAACTCCGCGGATCAGGCCGCTGACGAGCTCGCACGCACCACGAGGTGCGGCTTGAGGGACACCATCCGGCGCTCGTGCGGTGCCCCGGTGAGGTCCTCGAGAAGCAGCTGGAACGCGACCGCGCCCATCTCCATGCCGGCCTGCGCGACGGTCGACACCGGAATGGCCGCATCCCTCGCCGCCGCGTTGTTGTCGTAGCCGATCACGGCCAGATCCTCGGGAACACGGAGCGCGCCCTGCACGGAGTGGATGATCGACAGCGCAACAAGGTCGGAGGTCGAGACGACGGCGTCGGGTCGCACCAGAGGGCCGAGCTGTCGAAGCCGCCGGCCGATGGCCGCACCCTCCGCGAGGTGATCTTCGAAAGGAACATGCTCGAACGTGAGCGCGACGCCGTCTGACTCATCCACGGCGCGCCTCACGCCCTCCAGCCGCTGCTGAATCGGCGCGAGGCGGTCGGGACCTCCGACGAAGTGCAGCCACCGACGCCCGAGATCGATCATGTGCCGCGCGGCGAGGTAGCCGCCGAGCTCGTCGTCGCTCACGACCGACGAGCCGTAGTGCACCGGCCGCGCCACGTTCAGCACGACCGCGGGACCGCGCAGCCCCTCGGGCTCTCGATAGTCCGCCGCGGATTCGAACGGCGCGATGAGGATGCCGGCGAAGCGCGCCTCGTCGAACACGCGGAGGAGTTCGCGCTGCTTGCCCTCGGCGTTGACACTGCTGGCCACGAGAAGCGAGTGCCCCGCGTCGGCGGCCGCCTCTTCGGCGCCGCGCGCGATGTCGACGAAGAAGGAGTTCGCGAGGTCGGTGACGATCATCCCGATCGTGCGAGACCGCCCGCGCGCGAGCGAGCGCGCTTGGCCGTTGGGGACGAAGTCGAGCAGCGCGATGGCCTGCTCGATCGCGGTCTGTGTCGCGGGGGCGACCTTGTCGCGTCGGTTCAGGAAGTTCGAGACGGTGCCGACGGACACCCCTGCCACCCGCGCGACGTCAGAAAGCGTCGAGCGCCGGGCGCCACCGCGGCGTGCGCGCGACGGGGATCCCTCTGCCGCTTCGCTCACCGACACTCCTCTCCGACGGGGCACGTCTGCTCACCGCTCTCGCGCGTCATCGCGCGTCGGGCGGCAGTGCGCCGGTGAACCAGGACAACTCATTCTCGACGATGAACCGCCCGAGCATCGGGTCATCCACCGTCACCGTCAGTCCGATCGCGCTCAGCAGGCCGGCGACGCGCCGAGCGTCGTCCACGCCTGCGCCGTCGACGAGCCGCTCGAGCGCCTCCACGACGACGGCCCCGCCGCTCGCGGCGGACAGGACCTGCTCGCGCTGGTACTTCATGCCGCGGAACAGCACGCGGTCGCTCGCGAGCACGACGCGTGCGGCCGCGAGGGCGGCACGGGACGCCGCATAGCGGCGCGCGAGAGTATCGTCGCGCGCCTGGGCGTGCGGCAGGAAGTATCCGGCGAAGAGCCCGAACTGATCGCCGAAGCTGCGGGCCAGGCCGTCGAACCGGGCACCGGGCGGGTCCACGATGCGCGCGATCACTTCGGGCATCACTCCGGTCCGATCGTGCACCACGGACGCCCCGATGAGCGACGCGCGGAACGGGTCATCGCCTCCGTCTTCGCGCGCTCCATCAGACCGCGGCTGATGAGCTTCACGTCGACGTAGCCGCCGGGCCATGCGTCCTCTCGCGGCTCGATCCACGACACTTCACCGCGAGCAAGCGCGGCATCGAACGCGGCATCGTCGACCACGCGATAGATGTCCACATCGGAGTCAGGCCGTGCGCTGCCGCGCGCGGCCGAGCCCACCACGATCAGCGCCGCGACCTCGTCCGCGCGCGCGGCGCCGGCGAGCTCGGCGATGAGCTGCTCGTGGTGCGCGTGGCGGGTCATCGCAAGGACACCTCTACGGTGTGCACCAGATCGCCGCGCGAGAAACCGACTGCGATCTCGACGGAGCCGGCGGGCGTCGCCCAGGCCCCGTCGACGCGGCGCGCGAGGGCATCGCGGTCCACGGCGACACGGAGCCGCCTCTTCTCGCCTGCGGCGAGCCGCACCGCCGCGAACCCCGCAAGGCTCAGCGTCTCACCGTCGGCGGCGCGCGCGTACAGCTGCACGACCGCCTTGCCTGCACGATCAGGGCCGCAACGCAGGTCGACCATCACACCGTCGCCGTCGGCGTCCGCGGCGACGAGGTCGATCCTCGCGTATCCGAGTCCATGGCCGAACCAATAGGCGGGACGGATGCCGCCGCGCTCGTAACCGCGATAGCCGACGTCGACGCCCTCGGCGTAGTGCACGCGGCCGTCGGCATCGGGATCGGCCGGCCGGACCGGCGCGTGTCCGTCTGGCACCGTGAGCACGAGACGGCCGCCCGGTTCGCGGCGACCCGACAGCATCGAGGCCAGGGCGGTGGCGAATCTCTCCCCCGAGTGCCCCATGTGGAGGATCGCGGCGGCACGCTCGCGCCACGGCATGTCGACCGGCCCTGCTCCGTGGGTCACGACGACGACAGGCGTTCCGGCGGCTGTCACGGCATCGATGATCTGCGCCTGGCCGGCCGGAAGGCCGAGGTCATCGGCATCCATCGCCTCGCCCGTGACGCGGCCGGCGAGCACGACGGCGACGTCGGCTTCGGATGCCGCGGCCACCGCTGCCTCGACGATGGGCGCAAGCGGCACCGCGCCGATGAGGAGGTGCGGCATGATCGGCGTGGCCGGGACCGCGATCGCCGACCCGGTGCGGTAGCGCGCGAGGAGCACGCGATCCCCGTCGGACGCTGGGACGACGGCCTGCAGGACGTAGTGCGGACCGGCGATCATCGGCGACGCCTCGCGGAACCCCGCCGCCAACGGCCGCCCGTCGACGAACAGCTCCAGGTCACCCGCGAACTCCGCGGCGACGAGAAGCTCGCCCGACGCGGGCAGGGTCACCGCCAGCTCGGCCGACCAGGCGGCATCGGGCCGCTCCGGATCGGCGCGGAGCTCGGCGCGATCGAGTGCCTCTCGTCGCTCCCCGGCGGCATCGCGCACGGTCGCGGCGATGGAGATGCCGGGGCCTGCGGCGAGCGGTGGCAGCGGCACGTTCGCGGCTCCGTCGGCCGATGCCGCGAGCTCGAGGCCTTCCGCCGCGAGCGCGTCCACCAGCCGGGGGACGCGCACGTCGGTCAAAGTGACGCTCGCCGCGCCGCCGACGACGAGCCGGTGGCGCACCTCCTCACCGCCGATGAGCGCGACGCGGGCACCGGATGCCAGCGGCAGCGCGTCTTCGTTGCGCAGCAGCACCGCACCGTCGACGGCGACGCGCTCGGCCAGCTCGAGTGCCTCGGGCGTGCCCAGGCGCGTGGCGTCGACGACGCCGGTGGCCCCGACCAGTCCGACGGACGCCGCAGCGGCTCGCACGTGCTCTCCGAGTCGCGCGAGGGTCTCATCGTCGGCTTCCGCGACGATCTCGGGCGTGCGTCCGGCCAACTCCTCGAGCCCGGGGATGTCAAGTCCCGCGTGCAGGGCGGCCTCGGCATCCCTCACCGCGAACAGGAAGTCAGGAATCGTGACACCACGGAAACCCCATTCCTCACGGGTGATGCGCCACAGTTCGGCCGACTCGCAGGTGTACACGCCGTTGAGGCGGTTGTACGAGCCGAGCAGCCCGGCGACGCCGTACCTCTCCACCGCACGGCGGAAGGGCGCGAGATACACCTCGTGCAGGGCGCGCTCATCGACATGCACGTCCATCGCGTCGGTCCGCTCGGCGAAGGACCCCGCGCCCGTGCGCAGCCGCTCGACGTTGTTGCCCACGAAGTGCTTGGCCACCGCGAGCGCTCCGCGCGACTGGATGCCGCGGCCGATCCGCCCCCCGAGCTCTCCGGCGAGGAGCGGATCCTCTCCGAGGTTTTCGCCGATGCGCCCGGATCGCGGGTCGCGCGCGATGTCGAGCGCGGGCGCGAGGAGGACGTTGTGCCCCGCCGCGAGCAGCTCTTCGCCCAGCAGCCGGCCGTACTCCTCGGCCAGGCCCGGGTCGAAGCTCGCCGCGAGGGTCACCGCGCTGGGCAGCGCTGTCGCGCCGTCGACGCCACGGATGCCGCAGCTTCCGTCGGCGTAGGCGAAGGGGGTCGCCCCGCCGCCCGAGAGGTCGTTGAGGGCGATGCGCTCGTCGGATGCGCGCGTCACACCGCGCTCCGCTGGGCGAGGGCGCGCGCAGGGTCGGCCACGGCGGGGGCAGTGACCGTGAGGCGATGGATTCCGGGACCGACCCGGTCCGGTGCGGGGGCGTCGCCGAGCCGCACGATGGACTCCGGCCCGGCGGGAAGGTCGAGCACGGCCTCGGCGCCGAAGGGCACCGACAGGTCGACGACGAGGGCGTTGCCCTCCAGGCGCCAGTCGATGCCGATTGGGCCGAGGGAAGAGCGGATCTCGGCGGAGACTTCCGTGATGCCGACGCTGGGGCGCGGCGCGACGCGGATCTCGCGATACCCGGGACGATCGCCGACGGGGGCGAGACCGGCCACCGTCCGGTACACCCAGTCGATCACCGCCCCATACGCGTAGTGGTTGAACGAGAGCATGCCCTCGCCTGTCTCCATGTCGCCGGGGTGGATCGAGCCGTCCGGTCGCAACGCATCCCAGCGCTCCCACACCGTGGTCGCCCCCCGCTCGACCTGGTACAGCCATGACGGCGCTTCGCGGCGAAGCAGCATGGCGTACGCCTCGTCGAGGTGGCCGGTGCGCGTCAGAGCCGGGAGGACGAGCGGTGTGCCGAGGAACCCGGTGGCGATGCGACCGTCCTCCTCGCGGACGAGCGCGGCCAGACGATCGCCCAGTCCGGCGACCTCCTCCGCCGGCGCGATCCCGAACTCGATGGCGAGCGCACAGCCGGACTGCGTCGAGGACGCGTGGTCTCCCCACCGCTGCCAGGTCGCGTCGGCCACACGGTCGGCAAGCGCGTCGGCGGCGACGGCGCGGTCTGCGTCGCCGACGAGTCGCTCGGCGCGCGCGAGCAGGCGGGCGCTCCAGCTGAAGAACGCGTTCGCGACGAAGTCGCCCGACACCTTCGCCTCCCACGGCCGGTCTCCGGGAGCGTCGGGGTCGAGCCAGTCGCCGAACTGGAACTCGCTCGGGAGCAGCCCGACGTCGCCCGCGCGGCGCTCCAGGTGATCGACCCAGCGGCGCATGCTGCACAGCTGCTGGCGGAGGGCCTCGTCGCTGCCGGTCGACTCATACAGTGCCCAGGGCACGATGGTGGCGGCGTCCGCCCAGCCCGCCCGTCCCATGATCTGGGACTGTCCGGTCGAGTCGAAGTCGGTGTCCTCGATGATGTTGGGCACGACGGCGGCGACGGCGCCGTCGTCGTCCTGATCGATCTCGAGGTCGACGAGCCAGGAGCGCCAGAACGCGTCACTGTCGAAGAGGGTGGCGGCCGTCGCCGCGAATGCCTGGGCGTCGCCGGTCCAGCCCAGCCGCTCGTCACGCTGCGGGCAGTCGGTGGGCACCGAGACGAAGTTGTCTCTCTGCGACCAGGCGACGTTGGCGTGGAGCTTGTCGAGGGCCCACTCGCTGCTGCGGAAGCTCGATCGCTGGGGAGTGTCGGAGCTGATCGCTACTCCGGTGGCGGAGATCACCTCGGCGCCGGTCACGTCGGCGTACTGGAATCCGTGGAACGTGAAGGCCGGCTCGAGCACGTGCTCGCCGTCGCGGTCGAGGATGTACGTGTCCGTCGCACGCGCGGTGCGGAGTGCGGCGACGTGGAGCGCACCGTCCTCCTCGAGCACCTCGGCGTGGCGGACGACGACGGTGTCTCCGGCCTCGCCGCGCACGACGATGCGCATCCAGCCGGCGATGTTCTGGCCGAGGTCGACAGCGGTGCGGTCGTCGCGCACCGAGAGCGTGCCGGTCAGCTCGGCGACGGTGCGCACGGGCGGCGCGAACCGAGGCTGAAAGACAGCCCTGTCGACATCGAGCGTGCACACGCCGCCCCAGGCCGAGTCGTCGAAACCGGGACGATCCCACCCGTGCGGCTCCAGCCGCAGATCGACGTCGCAGCCGTCGTAGAGGCTCGTCATGAGCAGCGACCCGACTGATGAGCGCCAGTCGTCGTCGGAGTCGACGCGAACGATGCTGCCGTCGGCAAGCTCGACCTCGAGCTGCACCAGCAGCCCCAGGGCGCTGCCGTAATGGTGACGCTTGTTGCGCCATCCGAGGCGTCCTCGGTACCAGCCGTCGGCGATTCGGACGGCGAGGACGTTGTCGCCTTCCCGCAACGCCGACGTCACGTCGTGCGTCGCGACGAGGATGCGATCCTGGTACGCAGTCCAGCCGGGCGCGAGGTGCTCGTCGTCGACGGGCTCGCCGTTGACGCGGGCCTCGTAGAGCCCGAGCGAACTGATACGGAGGCGGGCACGAATGGGAGCGTCGGCGAGAGTGAACGACCGGCGGAGGTACGGATTGGGACCCTCGGCGTCGGAGTCGACCGTGATGACAGCCGCCTCCAGCCGGTCGACCGCTCCCTCCACCTCGAGCTCGGCGCTCCAGGGTGACCAGCCGGCTTCGGTGGCGACGCGCACGCGGAAATGCCGCGACGCGCCCTCCGGCAGCGGCCCGCCCGGGGCGGGCACCGCGATCGAGGCCTCGCCCTCGAACGGAGACTCCTCGATCCAGTCGCCCCCATCGGACCACGCGAACTGCGCGCCGACCTGGCGGGCGGCGCTGGTGCTGCGCACCTCCCACGACAGGCGGAGCCCGTCGCGCGGGACACCCAGCAAGCCAGCCGGGTGCTGGGAGCGAAGGCTCCAGACGGCGGTCCCCTCGTCGGTGCGGGCGGACGGTGGGAGGTCGGTCACGGGACGATCCTTTCAGCGGCACTGCAGCAGTGAAGCGCTTCAACGCTACCCCACGATTGTGCACATCGGCGGGTCGCTCGGCAAGTGCCGTACGCGGCAGAGAGATCGCTGGTTCGCGGAAACATGCGGCTGTGATCGACTTGTGACCCGACAAGCTGTTGACATTCTGATGTACACCGATCTACAGTCTCTCGTGTTGAACCGCTTCAACACTCCTGCCCATCGCATCACATGTTTACATGGAGGTAAGCAATGACCATCCGCACCCCGCGACGTGCAGCCCTGGCCCTGGTGGCCGGTGGCGGGATCGTCGCGCTCGCGCTCGCCGGCTGCTCGGCCGGAGGTGGAGGCGGTGACGAGGGCAGTGACGAGCCCGTCACGCTGACGCTCCTCGCCGACAACTCGGAGTCGACCCTCGGCCCGACCCAGGCGATCGTCGATGCATTCAACGCCCAGAGCGACAACATCACCGTCGAGGTCGAGACCCGCCCGCAGGGTGCCGAGGGCGACAACGTCGTCAAGACCCGGCTGTCGACCGGCGAGATGACCGACATCTTCCAGTACAACTCGGGCTCGCTCTTCCAAGCCCTGAACCCCGACTCCACGGTGCTGAACCTGGAGGGCGAGGAGTTCATCGACAACCTCTCCGACACCTTCGTCAGCGCGGTCTCGACCGAGAACGGCGTCTACGGCGTGCCGATGGGCACGGCCATGGGCGGCGGCGTGCTCTACAACGTCGGCATCTACGAGGAGCTCGGTCTCGAAGTCCCCACGACGTGGGACGACTTCATTGCGAACAGCAAGGCCGTCGCGGAGTCGGGCAAGGCCGGCGTCATCCAGACGTACGGAGAGACGTGGACCTCGCAGCTCTTCGTGCTGGGCGACTTCTACAACGTCCTCGCCGAAGACGCCGACTGGGCGACCGCGTACACGGCGAACGAGCGCAAGTACGTCGACGAGCCCGCGATCAAGGGCTTCGAGCACCTGCAGGAGGTCTTCGAGGCCGACGTCCTCAACGAGGACTTCGCCTCGGCGACCTACGACGACGGCCTCCGCATGGTCGCCACCGGTGAGGGCGCGCACTACCCGATGCTGACCTTCGCCATCCCGCCGATGGTCGAGAACTACCCGGAGGCTGCCGAGGGCGTCGGATTCTTCGCGCTCCCCGGCGACGGCCCCGACAACGGCCTCACGGCGTGGACGCCGTCGGGCCTGTACGGCTCGGCGACGACCGAGCACCCCGAGGCGGTCAAGGAGTTCTTCGCCTTCGTGGCGACCACCGAGGCGTGCGACGCGCAGACCGAGGCCGTCGGGGCCGCCGGCCCGTACCTGGTCGAGGGCTGCACCATTCCCGACGACGTGCCCAAGGCCGTCGCCGACATGCTGCCGTACTTCGAGACCGAGGGCGGCTCGCTGCCGGCCCTCGAGTTCCTCTCCCCCATCAAGGGACCGGCGCTCGAGCAGATCACGGTCGAGGTCGGATCGGGCATCCGCTCCGCCGCCGACGGCGCCGCCATCTATGACGAGGACGTCGTCAAGCAGGCGCAGCAGCTCGGCCTCGAGGGCTGGTGACCCGCCCGACCTGACTAGGTCACACTGAACTGAGGGGCCGGTCGGCGCTCGCCGGCCGGCCCCTCATCCATTCCCGACACGAGAGACCCGGATCATGTCGATCACCCCCTCCGCCACGGCGCTCCAGGAGGCCGAGGACATCGCCGATGGCGACGCGCCCGGCCTGCGCCGAGGCTCCCGCCGCCGCAAGCAGGGCGGCAACATGGCGAAGCAGTACCCGATGTGGTTCTACCTGCCCGCCGGCATCCTCTTCATCGTCCTGTTCATCGTCCCGACGATCGCGAGCTTCTACTTCTCGCTGACGCGGTGGTCGCTGTTCGACATCCAGTTCATCGGCTTCGCCAACTACGTCCAGTTCTTCAAGGAGCCGGCCCTGGTGCAGGGCTTCACGAACACGTTCATCTTCGGATTCGTCACGTCAGGCCTGAAGGTCGTTCTCGGACTGCTCATCGCGCTGCTGCTCACCGGCCGCATCATCGGCCGCACCTTCCTGCGCGCCGTCATCTTCTTCCCGGTGCTCGTCTCGACCATCGGCGTCGGAATCACCTTCAAGGTCCTGATGGACCCGTTCGACGGCCTGATCAACAAGACCCTCGCGGTGTTCGGCATCCAGGGCCCCGCCTGGCTCACCGACCCCTCGCTCGCCATCTATTCGGTCGCCATGGTGGACGTGTGGCGCGGCGTCGGCCTTGCGACCCTCATCTACATCGCCGGCATCGTCGCGATCCCGCAGGAGTACTTCGAGGCCGCCAAGGTCGACGGTGCGAGTGCATGGCACAGCTTCTGGAACATCACGCTCCCGCTGCTCAAGCCCGCCACCGTGACGGTCATCATCCTGTCGCTCATCGGCGGCCTCCGGTCGTTCGACCTCATCTGGGCCATGACGAAGGGCGGGCCGGGATTCTCGAGCGACGTCATCTCGTCGGTCATCTTCAAGCAGTACCAAGCCGGGTTCTTCGGTCTCTCGGCCGCCGGCAACGTCATCCTCTTCCTCGTCGTGACGGCCGTCATCGTGCCCATCTTCTGGGCCCTCAACCGGAAGCAGGTCGAGCAGTGATCGCCGCCGTCCGCCGCAACGTCGTCGGCGTCATCGCCATCATCGTCGCCCTGGTGGTGTTCATCGTCCCGTTCAGCTTCATCCTGCTGACCGCGATGAAGCCGCAGCAGGAGGCATCCCTCCTCCAGTTCAGCTGGCCCGAGCAGTTCGCGTTCTTCGAGAACCTCGTCGAGGTGGTCACGGCTCGCGACTTCATGCTCATCTGGGCGTTCATCAACTCGACCATCCTCACCGTCGCGTCCGTCACGCTGATGGTGGTGTTCTCGGCGATGGTCGGGTGGGTGCTGCAGCGCCGGCCGAGCAAGCTCAACCCGCTGATCAACTTCCTGGTGCTGAGCGGCCTGATCATCCCGCCGGCCGTCGTACCGACGATCTGGGTGCTGCAGGGTCTGGAGCTGTTCGGCAACCTGCCCGGACTGATCCTCATCGAGGTCGCGTTCGGACTCTCGTTCTGCGTGCTGATGTTCCGGGCGTTCATCTCGACGATCCCGCGGGAACTCGACGAGGCGGCGACGATCGACGGCGCCGGACCCCTGCGACTCTTCTTCACCGTCGCATTCCCGCTGCTCAAGAGCGTGATCGTCACGATCATCGTGGTGCAGTCGGTGTTCGTCTTCAACGACTTCCAGAACCCGCTGTACTTCCTGCCGGGCGAGCCCACCGTGCAGCTGACGCTCTACAACTTCTCGAGCCAGTTCTCGACGCAGTGGAACCTGCTGTTCACGAACATCCTGCTGATCACGATCCCGCCGCTGATCATGTACATCTTCTTCCAGAAGCAGATCGTCGCCGGCATGACCAGCGGAGCCGTCAAGGGCTGAGCGAACCGTAAGCCGAAAGAGGGGGCGGATGCTGCGGCATCCGCCCCCTCTTCGCGTACCCCCCATTCCTCACGCCCGCCGCTTGCTCGCGCTGGTCTGAGGCGGGTCGCCGAACGCGCGCGCAGCAGCGATGAAGGACCGCAGCAGCGGGTCCCGACGCCCAGCAGCGAACACCGCGACGATCTGGCTCGGGCGCGCATCGGTGATGGGGATGTATCGGAGATCGGCCCGGTCGTACGCGAGCTGGGCTTCCGCGGCGGTGATGTTGACACCCAGGCCAGCGCCCACGGCCGCGAGGATGCCCTCAAAGTCCGGTCCTACAGCCACCTGCTTGGGCACCGTCCCGTCCGGTCGCGGGTCGATGACCCACCACGCCAGGGTCTCCGCGTCGACACCGGTCGGCACCACGAACGTCTCATTCGCGATATCAGACAGCACCACCGCGGGCCGTTTGGCGAGAGGATGTTCCCGGGACACTACGAGCACACGCCGCGAGTCACGGATGTGAGCGCTTCGCACGCCGGCATCGGGCGCGGAAGTGAAGGGCGCGGCTGTGACCACGACGTCTGCCTGGCCGTTCAGGATGTGCGGTATCACTCCACCGAACGGCACGGTGACGAGCGTGATCTCGAGGTCGGGACGTTCGGCGCGGAGCGTGGCCAGCACCTGCGAGCCCAGATCGAACATGCCGCCCGCAACCAGCCCGACCCGGATCGAGCCTCCGGTTCCCATGGTGCGGGTCAACCACGATTGCATGTCGTCGTCGGCGTCCAGAACAGCCCGGGACGCGACAAGAAACTCTTCGCCGAGGCGGGTGAGCTCCACGCCCTTGCGCCCGGAGGAACAGCGGCGCCCCCAGCAGCGCCTCGAGCCGGGAGACCTGCACGCTCAGCGAAGGGGTCGCGATGCCGAGCTTCTCGGCGGCGCGGCCGAAGTTCCTCTCCTCCGCGAGTGCCACGACATAGCGGATGGTCCTGACCGGCAACTCGGGCATGCCCGCCTCCCCGCACCTTAGGCCGAGTCTAATGTCCGGTAGCCGGTTGCGCCTTGTTCCGTCGTCGCTGCGAATGTTTGCATGGGAGAGGCATATGGATCTCGTATGCCTCTCCCCACCCCAACCACTTGGAGCCCAGCATGCCCATGTCTTCTTCGCCCCCGCGGCGCGCACGGCTGACCACCGTAGCAGCGCTCGCGGTGGCCTCGCTGCTCGTCGGCCTGACGGCCGCGCCCGCGTCCGCGGCCAACGACGAGGTGCCTTGGATGGACCCGTCGCTGTCCGCTGACGATCGCACCGATCTCCTTCTCGCCGAGCTCAGCCTCGATGAGAAGATCACCATGCTCATCCAGTCCGGCGGCGCGGGCCTGCCCGAGCGCCTGATTCCCGCCATCCGCGGCAAGGACGGATGCTGCGGCCTCTCCGCGACCGACATCGACACCACCGCGCTCCCCGCGGGAGTCGCCCTCGCCTCGACCTGGGACCCCGAACTTGCTGAGGCCTACGGAGACGTGTCGGGTGACGAGGCGTGGCGCGCCGGCTACACCAGCATCGCCGGACCGACGATGGACCTCGTTCGCAGCCCGTACAACGGCCGGCAGTGGGAGTCCTTCGGCGAGGACCCGCTGCTCAACGGCGCCATCGCGACCGGCCAGGTCGTCGGCCAGGAGTCCAACCCGGTCCACTCCATCGTCAAGCACTACAACTTGAACAATCAGGAGACCCGTCGCGGGCACGTGAACGTGGTCGTGGACGAGCGCACGCTGCGCGAGGTCTACACCCGCCCGTGGGAGCCGGTGATCGCCGCCGACCCGGGCGCCGTGATGTGCGCCTTCAACAAGGTCAACGGCGAGTACTCGTGCGGCAACGGCACTCTCCAGAACGACATCCTGAAGAACGACCTCGGCTTCAAGGGCTACATCTCCAGCGACTTCAACGCCACCCACTCGTTCGCGGACTACGAGAACGGCCTCGACGTGGCCGGCCCCGGGATCGAGTTTTCGGCGAGCAACCTGAAGCAGGCCGTGCTCGACGGCACTGTCAGCGAGGAGCGCGTCGATGACGCCACTCGCCGCGTTCTCTACGCGCTCTTCTCGCAGGGCACCATCGACAACCCGCCCGCGAACTGGGATGTCTTCCCCCAGCCCGCATCCGACGCGCTGCCCGCGGACGTGCTCGCCGAGCACGACGCCGTCGCCGAGAAGGTCGCCACGGAGGGCATCGTCCTCCTGCAGAACGACAAGTCGGCGCTCCCGCTGAACGCCGGGAAGAAGGTCGGCTCCATCGCCGTCATCGGCGCCGACGCGGACCACTACATCGACGGCGGCGGCAGTGGAGCGGTGCAGAACCCGGCCGACCTCACCACCATCCTCGATGGCATCGAGGCGGCCGCGGGCGACGCGCAGGTCACCTACACGGCCGGCGGCGACCCCGTCAGCCTGGGCGACACTCTGACCGGCCTCGCCCCTGTGCCGTCCGATGTCCTCACCCCGTCGGGCGGAGAGCTGGGCGACGGACTGAACGTCTCATATACGGCAACCACGATGGGCATGACGCTCGACCGCGTCGACTCGCAGGTGAACCTTCGCACCGGGATCTCCGGCACGATGATCAACACCTCCCAGGTCGAGAACGTCCCGGCGCTGTTCGCCGTCGGACCCATCACGGCACGCTGGACGGGCTCCATCACCGCGCCGACCACCGGCGAGTACACCTTCGGGCTCTCGCAGATCGGTCAGGCGTCGCTGACCATCGGCGACACCCAGGTCATCTCCCCGGCAACGGGCGACAACGACGTGTACGGCACCGACCAGGCCAAGCTCAGCCTGAAAGCCGGTCAGTCCTACCCCGTCGTGGTGGAATACGCCACGGACGCCCCCAACCAGTTCGACGGCGGTCTGAACGACCAGGCGGGCGCCATGGTCCGCCTCGGCTGGACGCCGCCGAAGGGCACGACGACGGCGAGCCAGCAGGCAGCTGTCGACGCGGCCGCGGCTGCTGATGTCGCTGTTGTGGTGGTCCGCGACTACACGGGCGAGGCGGCCGACCGCGGCGACCTGACCCTGCCCCAGAACCAGGACGCCCTGGTCTCGGCCGTCGCCAAGGCCAACAAGCGCACGATCGTGGTGCTCGCCACCAGCGGCGCGGTGCTCATGCCGTGGCTGAACGACGTCGAAGGTGTCGTGCAGGCCTGGTACGGCGGGCAGGCTCAGGGCGACGCCGTCGCTTCGGTGCTCTTCGGTGAGACCAACCCGTCGGGCAAGCTGCCGATCACCTTCCCGGCGAGTGAGGCGCAGGTTGCTGACACCGGCATCACCAACGAGTTCGACACGCTCGCCGTCGTCGAGCCCGAGGTGCGCTACGACGAGGGACTGAACGTCGGCTACAAGGCATACCTTGCCAACGACGCGGCTCCGCTGTTCTCGTTCGGTCACGGACTGTCGTACACCTCGTTCAAGTACGACAAGAAGGTCACGCTCGGCACCACCACTGTCGACGGCGAGACCCGGACGACTGCCACCGTCACCGTGCGCAACCAGGGCAAGCTGACGGGCACCGAGAAGGTCCAGGTGTACGTCGGGAGTCTGCCGGGCGTCTCATCGCCGGAGAAGCAGCTGGCCGGCTGGGCATCCGTGACGCTCGACTCGAAGCAGTCGGCGGAAGTGACCGTTGTCCTCGACGAGCACGCGTTCCAGTACTGGAATACGGAAGCGGATGCCTGGACCACCGCCACCGGTTCGGTGACGCTCGAGATCGGCAGCTCCTCCTCCGATATCCGCGCCACGACCAAGACCGTCATCCCCGCGGGCTGACGTTCCAGCGCAACGAGAGGGCCGGCATCCCATCAGGGACGCCGGCCCTCCTGTCGCTAGTCGGTCAAGACGTTCACCATTCCGACGGACCACCAGTGCGAGGCATCCGTCCCCGTGTTGTGGATGCTGATGTACCGCGCCGTCCGCGACGCGAACAGTGCGTTCACGACGCCGTACCCGTCGCCCGCTGCGACCTTCGTCCAGGTGACTTTGTCGTTGGACGTGTACACCTCGTAGCCGCGGGGGTAGTCGCCACCCCCGTTGTCGGGGCCGCCGGTCTGGATGAGCTGGACGCCCTTGAACGTGCGGGCGGCACCGAGGTCGATCTCGTACCACTCGTTGTTGCTCTGCGCTTGGCCGGACTGCCAGCGGGAGTCCAGCCACTGGTCGATGCCGAGCCCCGCCGAGGCGGAGGCTGCTGACGCGGATGCCGTCCAGCCGGTGTGAGACAACGAGGACCACGTCACGCCTGTGGTGGTGGACCGTGCCCCGTTGTAGACACGCGCCTCGGCCACGCTCCACCAATTCGTGCTGGACGCTGCTGTGAGCTGCACGCGGACGTACCGCGCGCTGCGGGTGCCCGTGGCGATATGGGTGATGTGGGAGGTGCCGCTTCCGGTGGCCACCGCACTTCCCCAGGTGACTCCGTCGTTTGAGACGTGGATGGTGTAGCCGCGCGGGTAGTCGCCTGACCACACTCCTGCATCCAGTTCGAGCGCCGTGAAGGTGCGGGTCGCGCCCAGGTCGAGGCGCAGCCACTGCCCGGACGCCTGTGCGGCACCGGTTGTCCAGCGTGTACCCGCCGTGCCGTCCCAGGCCGCCGCCGCCGACGTGCCGCTTCCTGTCAGTGATGCCGTGGCCGCCCCCGCGTTCTTCGGCAGCAGCCCTGCCTGGCTGTTGTAGACGCTGACGTCGCCGATGGTCCACCACTTCCCGGCCGCTGCGGTGAGGTTGATCCGGATGTACCGCGCAGTCGCCGGTGCGAAGGAGATGTTGGTGAACGAGGATGTCCCGTTGCCGTAGGAGACCGTGCCGCTCCAGGTCGTCCCGTCTGGGGAGGTCTGCACCGTGTAGCTTCCCGGAGAGTCGGTGGGGAAGGCGATCTGGTTTAGCGAGATCTGGTCGAAGGTGCGCGATGCGCCCAGATCGAGGGTGAACGACTGACCGGAGCTCTGGTCGACGCCCGACATCCAGCGGGTTCGCGGGTTCCCGTCGATGGCCTGAGCCGGGGTGAACGCGTCCCATGTGTTCGTCGCCGACGCGCTCCACCCGGCTTTGCTGATGGCATTGCCGGTGGTCGGGGTGTACACGTACGTGGCGATCGTGTCGCCCGGGATGGTGTCGGTGAACTCGCCGTCGGGCGTCGCGATCCGGATCGGAGCTGCCGCCGTGTTCAGCTGGGTGGTGTTGAAGCGGGCCGGGTTCGACTCGGGCAGGCCGGTGGCGTCGGGTCGGTTGGCGACGACGATGACCACGGTGCCGTCCGGGTTCTGGAAGGCGACGTTCGAGATGGTGCCCATCCGATCGGTGCTGTCGATGCGCTTGGCGCCGAGTTGGATGCTGCGGGAGAACTGTCCCCAGATGTAGTACCAGCCGTTGAGGTCGTACTGCGTCGGGTCGCCTGCTCTCGGAGAGATGAGGGAGGGGGTGTCGGCGTCGGGGTCGGTCGTGCTCACCTTGCGGTCCATCCACCAGCTGGGTCCGGCGTTGCACAGCACGATGTCGTTCGTGGTGTCGTCGACGGCGTTGCACATCGAGTACTCGAACATCGTCGCCCACCCGGAGTAGCTGCTCACGCCGCCGCGGAAGAACTCGATGAGTTTGTTCGCACCCTGCGTGATCTCCGTCATGTGCTGAGTCTTCGTCGGATACTGCGCCGCGACAGCGTTGGGCTGCCACATGGTGGTGTTGTCGTAGTTGTGGAAGGCGATGCCGTCCACGGCCGGGTTGGTGGCGGCGTCGCCGAGGAGCGCGTCGGTGTACTTGAAAGTGTCGCCGGTGAGGTTGGCGTCCATCCCCCAGATCTTCGACGTGATCCCGGCAGCGGTGAACTTCTGCTTGAGGATCTTGGCGAAGTCCTGCATCTGACCGGGGGTGAAGCAAGTCGTCGGATACGGCATCTGGATGTCGGGTTCGTTCTGCAGCGTGACCGCATAGATCGGGATGCCCTGCGCGGCGTAGGCCTGCACATACTTGACGTAGTAGTCGGCGAGCACCGGGTAGTAATCGTTGGATGACCCCGTGTGGTGAGGACCGGTGTTGCCGTGCTGCACACGCGGTTCGGTGCCGTCGGTCTTGCAGTGCCCGAAATAGCCTTCCGGACCGGTGATGCTGTTGTTGGTCTTCATCCACGCCGGCGGCGACCAGAGCGACGCATAGAAGCGGAGTTCCGGGTTGATCTGCCGCATGCGCTGCATAATGGCGATCTTGCCGTCGCTGATGTCTCTCGCGATGGAGAAGGAGGAGAGCGTCGGGTCGGCCACGCCGTTGTTGTCGGCGTATGTCCAGAATCCCGTCGTCTTCGCGGTGCGGCAGAAGTCGGCGCACCCGATGGTGGTGCGCCACAGGTTCATGTTGTTGCCGTTGGCGCGGCTGACGAGGGCTTGCAGCGCGCTCTCGCGGCTGGTCGAGCTCAGCCGCTGCAGGTGGTAGATGGTGGCATCCTCGAGCGAAGAACCCCACCCCTCGTAGGACTGATACGAGACGGACGGGTCGACGTTGATCGTCATCGCCGAGCTGTTGCTCATCGGGGTGAGCGTCTTGTCGGGTTGCGGCGAGAGCCGATGACTGCCCTCGTCGACGTTGTAAGAGGTGTACGTGACGGAGACGGCACCGCCGGCCCCGGTGGATGCGGCGGCCGGCGCAGCCGCGAGGGGCTGGATCGCCAGTGCCACCAGGCCGGCTACGGCGACGGCGGCGACTTTGCGGCGGTTCTCTTGGACAGGTCTGGACATGGACAAGCTCCTTTGCTCATCGAGGCACACTGTGGTTGCGGTGTCCGCACATACGTCACCGGCCCGGGCGCATCAACGCGCCCGGGCCGGACACTGCTCAGTCGAAGTCTTCGATTCTCCATTCGTCATGCCAGTCGATGACCGGGCGGTCACCGTCGAACCGGATCGGCAGCCATACGTAGTCCGCGATGGTCGTGTCGACGTCGGCGAACTCCTCCATCGGCTCGTCGCCGTCCTTGCCCGGCGCGAAGTGGTCGACGAAGGCCTGATGGGCTCGCGCGCCGTGATCCAGGTACCGGGGAAGCCAGCGGTCGGCGATCGCGATGTAGAGGTCCTTCTTGCCGGGGTGTTTGAAGACCGACGAGATCTGCGAGTGGAAGGACGTGCGTGACTCGTCGGTGGGGTGCAGGTCGCCGAGTACCTCGAACGGACCGTGGTAGCTGGCCGCGACTGCCGCTTCGGACGGGTTGGGGTAGTACCCCGTCGTTCCGGAGGTGAGGAGGTAGTGCTTGCGGTTCCGGCGGAAATACGCCGGCGCCTCTCGTACGAACGGAGGCTGCGGCTGCGGGAAGTGGGTGGAGTAGTACCCGGTCACGTCCGTGTAATCCGTCGTGAGGTCTGCGCAGATCATCTCCGAGTGGACGCGCTCGAAGTAGTAATACGCCTTGCCGTCCTCCGGGTCGACGACGAGATCGAAGTCGCCCGCGCTCATATCCAGCGGTCGCAGCCAGGTGCGCTCGATCGTGTAGGGACCGAGGATGTGGTCGGCGGTGAGCACGGTCGAGCGCTGGATGGAGCCTTTCGTCATCACCTTCACCCAGCACACGTACTTCGCGGTGTGCTGGTTGTAGATGATGTGGGGGCGGTCCAGCAGCTGGTGCGGGTGAAGGGGCGATTCCTCGTCGTCTTGGTCCGGGGGGATGATGAGCCCCTCGTCCTGCCAGTTGTAGAGGTCCTTGGAGCTGTAGGCGCGGACGCCCCAGTGCCAGATGCCGCTCCCCGGGGTTGAGCGCTCCTTGTTCTCGCCGTACCAGTAGAAGGTGTCGCCGACGGTGATGACGGAACCGCCGTGTGTGTGGATGCGCTCACCGGAGGTGTCGAGCCAGACCTGGCCGGGGGTAATGCTGGTGCGGGGTGATGTCATTGCTGTCTTTCTTCGCCGTTGGCGAGGGTCAGGCTTCGATGGGATGCCGCTGCGGCTCGAGGTGAGCACCGTCCGGGCCGCCTGCGCGGAGGGTCGTCGTGTAGGTGTGCGTTCCCGGACCGACCGCGATGGCCTCGCCGCTGCCCGGAAGAACGACTTCGCCCGTGGAGCCCACCGGGACCTCGACGGTCAGCGTGAAGGTGTCGTGGTCGTGCTGCCACGAACTGCTGGCCGTGCCGAGGACGGAGTCGTAGCTGGCGGACGCGCTCGTGAGCGATCCTCCTGGAATGGGCGCGAACCGGATGGCGGTCCACCCGGGCGCGACGGGTTCCAGCCCCGCGACGGCCCGGTGCAGGAAGTCGGCGACCCCGCCCAGCGCGTAGTGATTGAACGAGGTCATGTCGCCGGGGTTGATGCTCCCGTCCGGGAGCATGCTGTCCCACCGCTCCCAGATCGTGGTCGCACCCATCGACACCGGGTACAGCCACGACGGCAGCTGGTCCTGCAGCAGCAGCCGGTATGCGTGGTCGGGCTTTCCTGCCAGGACGAGCGCGTCGCAGATGATCGGGGTGCCCACGAACCCGGTGGAGATGCGGAATCCGCTGCGTTCCACCAGCTCGGCGAGCCGTTCGCCGGCGGCGGCTGCCTGCTGCGCGTCGTGGAAGAGGTCGAACACCAGGGCGAGGGCGATCGCGGTGCTCGTATCGCTCACGACGCGTCCGGACGGGCTGACGTACTCGTCCTGGAACGCCCGGGTCGCCCGGGCCGCTACGTGCGCGTAGTGGGTGGCGTCGTCGTTCCGGCCGAGGAGGTCGGCGGTGCTCGCCAGGATCCGTGCCGTCTTGACGTGGTAGGCCGTGGCGACCAGGTGACGGTCGGTGTGGGATTCGCCGGGGTCGTGCGGAGGCGCCTTCGGGTCCAGCCAGTCGCCGAGTTGGAACCCGTCATTCCAGAGGCCGGTGTGGCCGGTGAGGCGGTCGACGAGATCGACCCAGGCCTTCATGCTGTCGTACTGCTCGGCGAGGATCTTCACGTCGCCGTCGTTGCGGTACATCTCCCATGGCACGATGACCGCCGCGTCGCCCCACGCCGCGGTGGGGAAGTTGGGGAACCCGCACTCGACCCAGGGGACGAATTGCGGCACGTGACCGTCGTCCCATTGCTCGACCGCCAGGTCGCGCAACCATCCGGTGAGGGTGCCGTGCGCGGCGTAGAGCCGCAGGGCGGTCGGGGCGAAGATCTGGATGTCGCCAGTCCATCCGACCCGCTCGTCGCGCTGCGGGCAGTCGGTGGGCAGGTCGACGAAGTTGTCACGCATGCTCCACACCACGTTGGAGTGCAACTGGTTCAGGCCGTCGTGAGAGGAGCTGAATCCGCCGGTGCGCTGCATGTCGGTGTGGATCACGACCGCTTCTACATCGTTCGCGGTCAGCGCTCCCTGCCACCCTTCGATCTCGGCGTACTGGAACCCATGGACGGTGAAACGCGGGGTGTAGACCTCGCCGTCGTGGCCGGCGGCGATGTAGGTGTCGACGGACGTCGCCGCGCGCAGAGGTCGGGTTCCGAGTTCGCCGTCTTCGATCACCTCGGCATGGTGCAGCCGGATCACACGGCCGGCGTCTGCCCTCGGCCGGATCCGCAGCACCCCGGAGATGTTCTGGCCGAAGTCGAGCCGGATGCGCCCGTTGTCCCGGTGCTCGATGGAGCGTGGCGGGATCGTCTCGATTTCCCGGACGGGAAGCGCGGTGGGCGCCTCGATGCGGGCGGTGAACCTCTCGCGGCCGAGAACGGTCGCGAAGGGCCAGGCGTTCGCGTCGTATTCCGCTGTCGACCACAGCGGGTCGTGGCGGCGAGCGTCGAACGTCTCGCCCTCGTAGAGTCCGACGGCGGCGATGGGAGACGGTGCCCATCGCCACGTGAGCGGGACGACGGAGGTCGCTCCGTCGATGGTGGTGACCTCGAGCTGGAGCAGTAGCGCGACGTCGGTGCCGTAGATGTCCCAGAGTCCGCCGTCGAAGCCGATGTGGCCCCGGTACCAGCCGTCTGCGAGCCATGCGCCGACGACATTGACGCCGCTGCGCAGGCGATCGGTGATGTCGTGCGTCTGGTAGCGGAGGCGGTGCCGGTAGCTTGTCCATCCGGGCGCCAGCCGGTCGTCGGAGACCGGGCGGCCGTTCAGTTCGAGTTCGTAGACGCCATGTGCCGTGGAGTAGATGCGAGCGCGGCTGATGAGTTCCGCGGCGAGGGCGCCGAGGTCGAACGACGCTCGCAGGAGGTAGCCGGGGCGCGGTTCTCCGGCGTCGGCACGCTCGGACGGACTGACGAAGTCCACCTGCCAGTCGTTCCCGATGCCTCGTTCGATCCGCATCGGCTCGGACCACTCACCGGCCGCGTCGGGCCGCAGGCGCAGCATCCCACCGCCTCGCGCTTCCAGCGCCGGAAACGGCCAGGCGAGGAGCCTGGTGCCGCTGACCGTGGTCGAGACGGATGCGCCGCCGTAGGGGGTGAACTCCAGTTCGTATGAGGTGGCGGGCTCGCAAGGGATGAAGGACAGCCGGGGAGCCGCCTCGTCGATTCCGACCATGCGTCCGCCGCGACGGTTTTCGAGCCAGATCTCCGTGATCGCCGGTGCCATGTCAGCCTTTCACCGACCCCGCGGTCAGTCCTCGCATCACCTGCTGGTTGAGGAAGAGGTAGAGGATCAGGGTGCCCACGACGTTCACGGCGATGCCGGCGAACATGGGCCCGTAATTGATGGCGCCGTACTGTCCGGTGAAGTTGAGCAGTCCGACCTGGATGGTGCGCAGCTCCTGCGTGTTGACGAACGTCAGCGCGACGAGGAGGTCGTTCCAGATGAAGAAGAACTGCACGAGCGCGACGGTGAAGACCGCGTTGCGGACGAGGGGAAGACCGACGGTCCAGAACAGGCGGTAGATGTTCGCGCCGTCGATCGTCGCCGCTTCGAAGACCTCACGCGGCACGTTTCGGAAGTACGTGGCCATCATGAACACCGTCAGCGGCATGCCGATCGCGACGTACGTGATGATCAGCGGCCAGAGCGTGCCCGTCAGGTGGAGCCTGAAGTAGATGGTGAACAGGGGCAGCAGGATCATCTGGACCGGGATCATGATGCCGGCGAGGAACATCAGCAGCACCACGCCGCGGCCCTTCCACACCATGACCTCGAGCGCGAAGCCGGCCGCGGTGCCGAAGAGCACGATGAGGATGATGGAGGGGAAGACGGCGAGCACGCTGTTGCGGATGTAGGTGCCCAGGCCGCCACCGACGAATGCTTCGATGTAGTTGTCGAACCCCCACTGCCGTGGGAGAGCCCAGAATGGTTCGCTGAGGAACTCGTCCTGCGTTTTGAACGACCCCAGCAGAAGCCATACGAGCGGGTAGACGACGATGACGAGCAGGATGAAGACCCCGATGATGACCGGCAGCTTTCGGAAGAACTTCCGGATGCCGCGGCCTCGATGGCCCGTCTCGGGTCGTTGGATGGTCGGCGACGCGGTCGTGGTCGGCTCGGCGATGAGTGCGGACACGGGTCAGCCCTTCGTGAGATCGCGTCGAGTGGAGCGGAAGATGAACACCGTCACGACGAGGCAGAGGATGGTCAGCATCAGCGCCACGGTGCTTCCGTAGCCGTATTGGCCGAAGCTGAACGCGGTGCGGAACATGTAGACGGTCAGCGGCGTCGTGGATGTGCCGGGTCCGCCGTTGGTGAGGGCGACGACGGTGTCGAACACCTTGAGCGTCCCGTTGATGGAGAAGATCAGTGCGGAGAGGAGCACCGGCAGCGAGAGAGGGAGCACCACGGAGCGGACGAGCCGCCAGCCGTTCGCGCCGTCGAGTCGCGCGGACTCGATGAGCTCATCCGGGATCTCCACGATGCCGGCGTAGAGGAGCACGGCGTAGAACCCCATGGAGCGCCACACGTCCATCAGGATGATGACCCAGAAAGATGCGTCCGGCTGTCCGAACCAGTCCACGTTCGGACCGCCGAGAAGGATGATGAGCGAGTTCACCGGGCCGGTTGCGGGGGCGGCCTCGAAGAGCCGGCTGAACAGCAACGCGACGGCGACCGTGGGAAGGATGACGGGGAAGAACACCAGGGTGCGGGTGAGCGCGCCGCCGCGCTTGAGAACGAAGGTGTACAGCAGTGCGAGGCCGTAGCCCGCGGTGACTTGCAGCAGAGTCAGCACGATGGCGTAGCGGATCGTGAATCCGACCGCCTGCATCGCCGTGGGGTCCTGGAAGAACTCGATGAAGTTGGCGAACCCGACGAACTCGAAGCCGCGAATCGCGTTGCCCTCGAAGAAGGTGTAGCCGGCGGACCAGAAGATGGGGACCAGCATCACCGAGGTGTAGACGAGGAATGCGGGGCCGAGGAGCACGAGGATCGCGCGCCAGTCGCTGAGCATGCGTTGCATGGATGTTCCTTGGTGTGGAGGGCGGGGTCGGACGTGGGCCCGACCCCGCCTCTAGGTGGTGCGTGCTCAGCCGTTCGCGGCCTGGACGAGTTCCATGAACTCCTGTCCGGAGAGCGTTCCGGTGGCGAGTCCGCCACCGTTGGTCTGGCTGACGGAGGTCGCTTCGGGCGAGAACGCCGCCTCGAACCACAGCACCGAACCAGGGGCATCGGCGATGACCTGCTGGACGGTGGTGGTCAGTTCGGACTGCTCAGCCGGCGGGTTGTCGACGACGAAGCCGGTCACCTGACCGAACTCGTTGAGAGCCGTGTCGCCGTAGCCGGTCGCGATGCACTCCAGCCACTGGGCCGAGCCCTCGTCCCAGCCGCTGGTGGTGAACATGGTGGGGATGCCGACGTTCGCAGGGACCTCGTCGGCGCTGCCGGCGCCGCCCTCGACGGCGGGGAAGGGCAGGAAGCCGATGTTGTCGGCCCCGATCTTGTTCTGCTCGGAGTCGTTGAAGTTACCCAGCGCCCAGCTGCCCATGTAGAAGAACGCACCGTCACCGGTGAGGAACTGGTTCATGGCCGTGTTGTAGTCGATGGAGCCGGCAGCGTCACCGAAGTAGCCCTCGGAGCCGAACTCGGCGATCGCGTCTGCCGCAGCCACGTACTCGGGGTCGGTGAGCGATGCCTCACCGTCGGCGACCTTCTGCAGCGCGTCGGCACCGAGGGAGCGGAAGAGATAGTTGCCCACCAAGCGTGTGACAGGCCATCCGTCCTTGCCCGCGGCGACGAACGGCTGAACGCCCGCGTCCTGCAGGGTGGCCGCCGCGTCGGCGAGCTCGTCCCAGGTGGCGGGCGGCTCGATGCCTGCGTCCTCGAGCAACTGCTTGTTGTACCAGAAGCCTTCGATGTTGAGCTCGGTCGGAAGCGCGTAGAGCGCGTCCTGGCCGTAGAGGGCCTTGATGGTCGATTCGGCGGCCGGCACGATGCGATCTGCGACGCCGAGCTTGTCGAGCTCCGCGCTGAGGTCGACCACGAGGCCGGCCTCGATGAACTCCTGCATCAGAGCCGGGGTGCCGCCCGCCATGCCGAAGTCCGACAGAGCATTGTTGCCCGCGAGCACCTGCAGCTGCTGGTCCCACGTCGTGCCGTCGACCGAATCGACCTTGAGAGATGCCGTCTCGTCAGCCGTCTCGCACTGGTCGCCCGCGAGCGCCTCGAGAGTTCCCGCGATGACGGTGTTCTGCGTCTGGCTGAGCACGCTGAACTCGCCGTCGCTCTTGGCCGCTGCGCTGTCATCGCCTGTGGTTCCGTTGTCGGCGCTGCCACTGCAGCCCGCGAGGACGAATGCGCTCGCGCCGACGATGGCCACTACCGGCAGCAGGCGCCCCATGTGCCTCGTTGCTGTGGTCATTGTTCCTCCTTGAAAGCGACGCTCCATCTTTGAAGCGCTTCAAGAATGAAAGATGGCATGCTCGCCTCGTGTTGTCAATCAGCGTTATCAGTTTGTGAAGCGCTTCATTTTTCCGCCGCTTCGCGTTGGGCTAAGGTCGAGGCATCCGGTTCGATGCGGAGTCGGAGTCGACGAGAGGGCATCAATGGCGGGTCAGCTTCGCAGTCCGAGCAGCGGCCGCCCGAGTATGGCCGACGTGGCAGCGCACGCTCAGGTGTCGATCGGGACCGTGTCCAACGTCCTCAACAGCCCGGACAAGGTCACGGACAAGACTCGGCGCAAGGTCCAGGCATCCATTGCCGAGCTCGGCTTCGTTCGGAACGACGCCGCCCGGTCCCTCGCTGTCGGCACGAGCAACGCCATCGGCCTGGTCGTGGCAGACCTCGGCAACTCCTTCTTCGTCGACATCGCACGGGGCGCCGAGTCGGTCATGCGACGACACTCGCTCAACGTGATGATCACGAACTCCGACGTGGATCGCGAGCGCGAGGTCCGCAACCTCGAGCTTTTCGAAGCGTCACGGGTGGCGGGCATCATCTTCGCCCCGCTCGATACTCCCTTCGCGCAGTCCTCCCTTCTCCCGGCACCCACTACACCGATCGTCCTCGTCAACTACGAATCGCCGACACTGGCCTATGCGGGCGTCATCGTGGACGAAGGGCACGGCGGCGCTCTGGCGGCCCGCCACCTTCTCGCGCTCGGTCGCCGGCGGCTGCTCTTCGTGGGAGGGCCGATGTTCCTCACAGCAGTGCGGGCCCGCCGGGAAGGCGTCGCGCACGCAGTCGCGGAGATCGCCGACGCGCAGCTGGACACGCTCGAGGTCGGCGGGCTGAATCTCCAGCACGGACGCCAAGCCGGACACGAGATCATCCGACGAGGAGCCGGTGAATACGACGCCGTCATCGCCGCATCCGACCTGATCGCGATCGGCCTGATACAGGTGTTGAACGAGACGCCGGGGTTCCGAGTACCCGTCGACGTCGCAGTGACCGGGTACGACGACAACCACTTCGCGGCCGAGAGCGCCATTCCGGTGACGACAGTTGCTCAACCGGGAGAAGAGATGGGCCGTGCCGCCGCGGAACTGCTGCTGCAGCACATCGACGACCCGAGCACACCGAACCGCACGATCACGCTAGAGCCGCATCTCGTGCCTCGGCGTTCGACGCTCGGCGACGTCTGGCGGCAGTAGTGGGCGGCTGGAAATCGGCCAGGGCCAATGAGAGACCTGGTCCGACGTTGTCAGCGTTCCGCTTCAGAACTGCGGTGGTGCTCCAACCCACCGTAAGTGGGTCCAGAATCCGCGAGATTCCGCGGGAGTTCGACTGGCCGTTCGGCACGTGAGAACAATATGGGAACAGAATTCATCGCGCTTAGGCCGCGAGACGCCGATCCGGGCTACCGGAAAGGGCGACTGATCAGGTATTTCTCGCAGCGGCGGTGATCTACCTATGGTGGGACTCTCGCGTGCCGCGAACGCGGCACCCGTCAGTAATCGACAAATCCCCGATCAACAGGAAAAGCCGCCGCGATGATGTCGCGACGGCTGTTTCCGTTTTGTTCCCAGTTTGTTCCCGTTAACTGAATTAATCGGGCCTGACCTGGGGTTTTTATGGCGGTGACGGTGGGATTTGAACCCACGGTAGGGGGTTACCCTACACAACTTTTCGAGAGTTGCACCTTCGGCCGCTCGGACACGTCACCGCCGACGAGTTTACGTCACGCCGTGCCAACCCGCCAATCGAGGCGATCGGCCGGGACATCGACACGGGACTACGTTGCGGCGCGGCGGGCGCCGGCGAGCCACGCGGCGAGCGCGAGAAGGATGCCGCCGCACACCCGCTCGATCCACACCGCCCCTTGCCGCTTGAGCACGCGGATGGCCTGCGAGCCCAGCACGGCGTACGCGAGCATGATCGTGAGGTCGAGCGCGCAGAACACCGTCCCGATGACGAGGTACTGGGGAAGCTGTGCAGCGGCCGGATCGATGAACTGGGGCAGGAGCGCCCCCACGAAGAGGTAGCCCTTCGGGTTGGTCACCGCGACGACGAAGCTCTTGGTGAACAGCGCACCCCGAGCGCCGCGAGGATCCGCCGTCGGATCGCCGTGCAGCAGGGCCCCCCGAGAGAGCAGCATCCGCAGCCCGAGGAAGGCCAAGTAGGCCACGCCCACCCATTTCACGATGGTGAACGCCGTCTCGCTCGCCAGCAGCAGCGCCCCGAGTCCCACGCCGACGGCGATCACCAGCACGATGTCGGAGGCGACGGCGCCCAGCATCCCGAACGTCGCGCGGCGCACTCCGTAGCGGGATCCGTTGGCGAGCGCAAGCAGCACGGTGGGACCGGGGATCGCGATCGCGACGGCGGCCGCGAGGGCGAAGGCGAGCAGGACGTTTAGATCCACGGGCGGGCCTTTGCGTGTGCAGGGCGCGAGGGATGCCGGAAGCGGCGAGTGGCGACGAGCTTAGCGGCAGGGGAGGACAGGACGCGAGCTCAGGCGGGAAGGAAGTCGCGGTGGTGGTAGCCGTCGGGGTCGAGCACCGCGACGGTGGACTCGCCGACCTCGTGGAAGACGCCGGGCAGCTCGTTGAGCGGCTCCGACACGACGACCTGGGCGTGGTCGCCGAACAGCGACAGGCGCTCCGCGCCGGGATACATGGCGCGGAGGGTCGGCACATCCGCGGAGTGGAACAGCGTGCGCGAGCGTCCCTGCGACGAGTACCGGAACGCCCACAGCGTCTTCCCGTCCGACACCGCCAGCGTCCCCTGCATCGGGAACCGCACTCCGGCGGCGTGGCCCAGCTCCTCGACGCGGCGGATGGCGGCACCCACGGCCGCGATCGGATCATCCGCGAGCCCGTAGGTGAGCGCCAGGTGGAAGAGCACCTCGGAGTCCGTCGTCCCCTGGATGAGCGGGTACAGCGCGGGGTCGACGGCGAGCGTGAGATCGCGCTTGATCAGCCCGAACTGCGCGATGGCGCCGTTGTGCATGAACAGCCACCCGTCGTGCCGGAACGGGTGGCAGTTCGTCTGCTGGATGGGCGGGCCGGCGGCCGCACGGACGTGCGCGAAGAAGAGCGGGCTGACGACCGCGCGGCTGATCTCACGCAGGTTCTGGTCGTTCCAGGCCGGCTCGATGCTGCGGAACACGAACGGATGCCTCGGGCCCGCGGCATCCGTCCTTCCCGCGTCTGCGGGGTACCAGCCGAAGCCGAAGCCGTCGCCGTTGACGGTCTCGGCTCCGAGCGGCGAGTTCTGCGACATCGCGACGACGGAGTGCTGCGCGTCGAGGATGAGGGTGGCGGGCCGCAGCGGCTCCCCCGTATAGGCCAGCCAACGACACATCGCAGCTCCCGCGAGGGTTCGGTGGGCACCGGACGGTGCTGCCGTCATCGTACGGCGGCCGCCCGTCTTCGCGCACCGCGTGGTCCGAACCCGCCGCGATGTCGTCGGACGGGTCTAGCGTGATGTCGTGACCGACCAGCAGCCAGGGGCCGACACGCCCGTCGCCGCCGCGCGCATGTCGACGACGCAGCGGTTCGTCCTGTGGATCGCGGTGCTCGGCTCGTTCGTGGCCTTCCTCGACGGCACGATCGTCAACGTCGCCCTCCCCGCCATCAGCGACGAGCTCGGCGGCGGGATCACGACGCAGCAGTGGGTCGTCGACGCCTACCTCATCACGCTGGGCGCGCTGATCCTGGTCGCGGGGTCGGTCAGCGACGCCTACGGGCGCGTGCTGGTGCTGCGCATCGGGCTGATCGGCTTCGGCGTCGCCTCGGTCGCGATCGCCGCGGCCCCGACCGCCGAGTTCCTCATCATCGCGCGAGGCGTGCAGGGAGCCGCGGGCGCCTTCCTCGTTCCCAGCTCGCTCGCGCTCATCACCTCCAACTTCTCCGGTCGCGCGCAGGGCCGCGCGATCGGAATCTGGACGGCCATGACCACGTCGGCGATGATCGTCGGCCCGCTCATCGGCGGACTGCTGGTCGACCTGTGGTCGTGGCGGCTCGCCTTCCTCATCAACGTGATCCCCATCGGGGTGACGCTGGTGCTGCTCGCGCGCGGCGGCTTCCGCGACACCCGCAAGCCCGGCGCCGCCATCGACTGGCTCGGCGCCGCGATGTGCACCCTGGGCCTCGGCGGCATGGTCTACGCGCTCATCGAGCAGCCCAACTTCGGCTGGTCCTCTCCGACGATCTGGCTGCCGCTCGTGGTCGGAGCGGCGCTGTTCGTGCTGTTCATCCTCCGCCAGCGCACGGTGCGCAACCCGATCCTGCCGCTCGACCTCTTCGGCGTCCGCAACTTCTGGACGGGCAACGTCGCGACGACCTTCATCTACGGCGCGCTCGCCCTCAACGGCCTCGTCGTGGTGGTCTACCTGCAGGAGGGCGCCGGGCTGGCCGCAACCCTCGCGGGACTCGCGAGCCTGCCCACCACGATCCTCCTCATCCTGTTCAGCTCGCGCGTCGGCGCCCTCAGCGGCAAGTGGGGCCCGCGCCTGTTCATGACCGTCGGCCCGATCACGATGGGCGTCGGCGCCCTCCTGCTGCTCACGGTCGGCGAGGACTTCTCGTACTGGTGGCAGGTGTTTCCGAGCATGGTCGTGATGGGCATCGGTCTCGCGCTCACGGTCGCACCCCTCACCTCGGCGATCCTCGGTGCCATCGGCCCCGACCGCTCGGGCATTGCGTCGGCCGTCAACAATGCGGTGGCCCGCGTCGCCGGACTCATCGCCATCGCCCTGCTCGCCACGATCGTCGGCGGGACCCTCGACCTCGACGGCTTCCATCGCGCCGCGATCGTCACGGCCGCGCTCATGTTCGCGGGCGGAATCACGTCGTTCCTCGGCATCCGCAATCCCCCGGCCGACAGCGAGGCGCCGCCGGGGTGAGGAGAGCGACGGATGCCGCGACCCGGCGCGGTCGGCGGCATCCGCTCGTCCTGTCCGTCGTCGCGCTCGCACGCGCTGGCCGCAGCCCGCCCGGCACTGCCAGACTGGCGGCATGGCTGTGATCGAGAACTCGAAAGTCACCATCGTCGGGGCCGGCAGCGTCGGCTCCAGCGCGGCCTACGCGGCCCTCATCCGGGGATCGGCCCGGCACGTCGCGCTCTACGACATCGCGACCGAGAAGGTCGAGGCGGAGGTGCTCGATCTTGCGCACGGCACGCAGTTCACCGGCTCCAGCGACATCGTCGGCGGCAGCGACCTCTCGGTCGTCGAGGGATCGCACGTCGTCGTGATCACGGCCGGCGCGAAGCAGCACCCGGGGCAGACCCGCATCGAGCTCGCCGGCGTGAACGCCGGGATCATGAAGAAGATGATGCCGCAGCTGCTCGAGGCGGCTCCCGACGCCATCTACGTCGTCGTCACCAACCCCTGCGACGTCCTCACCGTGCTCGCGCAGGAGGACACCGGGCTGCCGCCCGAGCGCATCTTCGCCTCCGGCACGGTGCTGGACACCTCCCGGCTGCGGTGGAAGCTGGCCGAGCGCGCCGGCGTCTCGACCTCGAGCGTGCACGCCTACATCGTCGGCGAGCACGGCGACACCGAGTTCCCGCTGTGGTCCAAAGCCACCATCGGCACGGTCCCGATCCTCGAGTGGGTGACGCCGCGCGGCGACCGCATGACCGTCGAGGAGCTGGACCAGATCGCCGTCGACGTCCGCGATGCCGCGTACAAGGTGATCCAGGGCAAGGGCGCGACCAACTACGCCATCGGTCTGTCCAGCGCGCGCATCATCGAGGCGATCCTCAACGACCAGCGCGCGGTCATGCCCGTCTCAACGGTGCTGAGCCGCTTCCACGGCGTGGACGGGGTGGCCCTCTCGGTCCCGTCGGTGGTGAGCGCGACCGGCGCCGTGCCGATCCGCGAGACGAAGTTCGACGACCGCGAGCTCGAGCTGTTCCGCGCATCCGCCGATGCGCTCAAGAAGGTCGCCGACTCGCTGCGGGACTGACGCGCGAGGGCAGCGGGCCGACGCGGGCCGCGAGTCGAGGCATCCCGTTCCATCCGTGGTGTTCCGCACGCTCGGAACGCCTCGACCGGGCCGGAACGCCTCGACTCGTCGGCCGCGCAGCGAGGCCGCCCGGGGATGTCGCCGGCGCGACGTACGCTGGGGCCATGGCAGCCCGACGCCCCACGCAGACCGCGCCCTACCGCTGCACCGAGTGCGGCTGGACGACGCTACGGTGGGTGGGGCGGTGCGGCGAGTGCCAGCAGTGGGGCACGGTGGTCGAGGCCGCGGAGCAGACCGGCATCGTCCGCGCGATCGCGCCCGTCTCCCCCGGCGCCACGCGCGCTGCGCAGCCGATCACGCGCATCGACACGTCCGACGCCCCGCGGCGCACGACCGGCGTCGGCGAGTTCGATCGCGTCCTCGGCGGCGGGCTCGTGCCGGGGGCGGCCATCCTGCTCTCGGGCGAACCGGGCGTCGGCAAGTCCACCCTGCTGCTCGAGGTGGCGGCCCAGTCGGCTCGCGAGGGCCGGCGTGTGCTGTACGCGAGCGCCGAGGAGTCCACGGCGCAGGTGCGACTGCGCGCCGAGCGCACCGGAGCGCTGCACGACGAGCTGTACCTCGCGAGCGAGACCGACCTCGCCACGATCCTCGGGCATGTCGACGACGTCGCGCCCGATCTCCTGATCGTCGACTCCGTGCAAACGGTGTCGTCGGCGCTCTCCGAAGGAATGGCGGGGCATCCGTCGCAGGTGCGCGAGGTGGCCGCGACGCTGATCCGCGTCGCGAAAGAGCGCGGTCTCCCGACGATCATCGTGGGACACGTCACGAAGGACGGGTCCATCGCGGGTCCGCGCATCCTCGAGCACCTCGTCGACGTGGTGTGCCAGTTCGAGGGCGATCGCCAGACGTCGCTGCGGTTCGTGCGGGCGCTGAAGAACCGCTTCGGCCCGACGGACGAGGTCGGATGCTTCGACATGACCGGCGCCGGCATCGCGGAGGTCCCCGACCCGAGCGCGCTCTTTCTCGGACACGGCAGCACCGAGCCGGGCACCTGCGTCTCGATCGCCCTGGAAGGACGCCGCGCGCTCCCGGTCGAAGTGCAGGCGCTGACCATCGCGAGCAAGTCGGGCAACCCGCGGCGCATCGTGAACGGCGTCGACGCTGCGCGTGTGGCGACCGTGCTCGCCGTGCTCGAGAAGCGGATGGAGATCAAGACCTCCGACCAGGACGTCTACGTGTCCACGGTGGGCGGTGTGCGGTTCGCCGAGCCGGCGGCCGACCTCGCCATCGCGCTGGCCGTGGCCAGCGCCGTCGAGGGGTGGACCATCCCCCGGCACATCGCCGCGGTCGGCGAGCTCAGCCTCGCCGGCGAGGTGCGGCCGGTGACCCAGGCACCGCAGCGCCGCAGCGAAGGAGCCCGGCTCGGCTATCGCGATGTCATCGACCACCGATCGGGTTCGCTGGGCGGTGCGGTCCGCGACGTGAAGGTGCGCGCGAAGGGCCGGCCGGGGGAGGACATCCCGGAGTTCTGAACCTGCGCGCTCTCGCCCAACCCCGAGCTAGCGGCCGCGAGGACGACGTCGCCGCTCGGAGGGCGACATGCCCAGGGCGACCGGAATGATCAGACCGGCGGCGCAGACGAGTCCCACGACCAGGAATTCCATCCGGCGAGTCTGCCCCGCGGCGCCCCTCGACGCAACCTGCGTTTCGGAGTGTCGGGGCCTTCTCAGGCGTCGAGCGCGGCGATCAGGTCGGCCGGCGCCGCCTGCAGCGGGTGCGGTCCGGCGATGTCGAAGAACACCGTGGTGATCTCGGCCTCGTGGGCGCCGAGGAACGCGCGCAGCCACGCCGGCGACTGCAGCGCGACTCCGGGCGGCAGGCTTGCGGGCTTGTGTGCGGCGTCGCTGAAGAGCAGCAGCGCGATGTCGCCGGTGTCGGGGTCGCGGTAGGTCCAGACCTCGCCGACGTCGAGCGGGTTGTCGCGCTGACCCGGGCGCATGAGCGGCACGACGGTCGGTCCGTGGCGCAGCGCGAACGCCACCGCCGCCATGTCCTGGGTCTGCAGCGCGTCGGTCAGCTGCGTGTTGCGGAACTCCAGCGGCTCCGTCGACTTCTTCGCGCGCTTCTTGCCTGCCACGTCCTCCAGCGTAGGCGGAACACCGGTCCGCGCCGCTCGCCGATCCACCGGCGTCGAGCAAGACGACCGGCGCCTCAGGCGAGGAAGCCGCGCAGCAGCGCCTCCGAACCGGCGAGGTGTTCGAGGATCGCCGCCTCGGCGGCATCCGGTCTCCCGGCGAGGATCGCGGTCACGATGTGCTCGTGCTGGGCGTTGGAGTGCTCGATGTTGCGCGGAAGGAGGGGGAACGTGTCGAGCCACTCGTTGACCTTCGCGCGGTTCTCGGCGGCGAGCGCGACGAGCGACGGGATGCCGGCGAGCTCGGCGATCGTCAAGTGCAGCAGCGTGTCGAGCCGGCGGTAGTCGGCGGCGGATGCCTCGGCCACGGCCTCGTACCGGGCCCACAGCACCTCGCGGGCCGACGCGTCCAGCGTCCGTCCGGCCGCGGCGCGGGCGGCGCCGGCCTCGAGCACGCGGCGGAGGCCGAGGACGTCCTCGAACTCCGCGGCGGCGACGTCGCGCGGGTGCGGCGGCTGCGGCAGCGGGTCGGCGACGAACGTCCCGCCGTAGCGCCCGCGGCGGCGCACCAGGTAGCCGGTGTCGGCGAGCTCGCGGATGGCCTCGCGGACGGTGTCGCGGCTCACCGCGTACAGCACGGCCAGCTCGCGTTCCGACGGCAGCGACTCCCCCGGGGCGACGACGCCCAGGCGGATGGTCTGGGCGAGCCGGGCGACGGTGTCTTCGAGCGCGTTGCCCTCGCGCACCGGCCGGTACACGGCCTTGCGCACCTCGTGCAGCGGCGCGTCGGTCACGTTGGGGCCCCGGCATCCGATCGGGAGTCCATCTGCGCGCGCCGGCGCCGGCGAGGCGCACCCGTGCCGCAACTCCGCCTGAGCCGCGCACCACGCCCGGCCCCGCCGCGGAATACCGGGGGTGGGGGCGAAGGCACCTCACGCCGAGGTGGAGTCATGACACACGAGGTCACCACGGCCAGTCCCTACAGCGGCGTGACGTAGGCGTTGGTGATGCCGCCGTCGACCACGAAGGCGGTCGCCGTGATGAACGAGGCGTCGTCCGAGGCGAGGAAGGCGACGGCGGCGGCCAGCTCCTCGGGCTCGGCGAACCGGCCCATCGGCACGTGCACCAGCCGGCGCTGCGCGCGCTCCGGGTCCTTGGCGAACAGCTCCTGCAGCAGCGGCGTGTTGACGGGGCCCGGGCAGAGGGCGTTCACACGCACTCCCTGCCGGGCGAACTGCACGCCGAGCTCGCGCGTCATCGCCAGCACCCCGCCCTTCGAGGCGGTGTAGGAGATCTGCGACGTCGCCGACCCCAGCAGGGCGACGAACGACGCGGTGTTGATGATCGAGCCCTTGCCCGCGGGCACCATGTGGCGCAGCGCCGCGCGCGAGCACAGGTACACGCTCTTGAGGTTGACGTCCTGCACACGGTCCCAGGCCGGCAGCTCGGTGGTCTCGATGGAGTCGTCGTCGGCCGGCGAGATGCCGGCGTTGTTGAACGCGATGTCGATCCGCCCGAACTCGGCCGCGACGCCGTCGAACACGGCGTTGACCTCGCTCTCGTCGGCGACGTCCACCTTGCGGAACACCCCGTCGACCGTGTCGGCGGCCACCTCGCCCGCCTCAGGGTCGAGGTCGGCGATCACGACGCGCGCCCCCTCGGCGGCGAAGCGCCGCGCCGTCGCCAGCCCGATCCCCGACGCTCCGCCCGTGACGATGGCGACCCGGTCCTTCAGTCTCGCGGTCAGATCCATGGTGTTCCCTCTCAGTCCGTCGCGAAGAAGACGTTCTTGGTCTCGGTGAAGTGCTCGGCCGCGTCCGGGCCGAGCTCGCGGCCCAGGCCCGAGGCCTTCATGCCGCCGAACGGCGTCCAGTACCGCACCGACGAGTGCGAGTTGACCGACAGCACGCCGCTCTTGACCCCGCGCGAGACCCGCACGGCGCGGCCGAGGTTCTCGGTCCAGATGGAGCCGGCGAGGCCGTAGATGGTGTCGTTGGCGAGCCGGATGGCGTCGGCTTCGTCGTCGAACGGCAGCACCGCCACGACGGGCCCGAACACCTCGTCCTGCGCGAGGCGGTCGCCGCGCTCTGCGAGCACCACGGCGGGCGCGAACCAGAATCCGTCGCCGTCAGGGGCCGAGCCGCGGAACGCGACGTTCGCGCCTTCGAGGAAACCCTCGACGGTGGAGCGGTGGGATGCCGAGATCAGCGGCCCCATCTCGGTGCTCTCGTCGCCCGGGTCGCCCACCCGCCAGGCCCGCACCGCGGGTTCGAGCAGCTCCAGGAACCGGTCGTACGCCGAGCGCTCGACCAGGATGCGGCTGCGGGCGCAGCAGTCCTGGCCGGCGTTGTCGAACACGGCGCCCGGCGCCGAAGCGGCGGCCTTCTCGAGGTCGGCGTCGGCGAACACGATGTTCGCGCTCTTGCCGCCGAGCTCGAGGGTCACCGGCTTCAGCTCCCGTGCGCATCCCGCGGCGACGTCGACGCCCACCGATGTCGAGCCGGTGAAGACGACCTTGCGCACATCGGGGTGCGACACGAAGCGCTGGCCGACGACCGAGCCCGATCCGGTCACGACTTCGAACAGACCCTCGGGCAGTCCCGCCTCGAGGGCGAGCTCGCCCAGACGCAGCGCAGTGAGCGGCGTCAGCTCGGCCGGTTTGAGGACGACGGCGTTGCCCGCGGCGAGGGCGGGGGCGAAGCCCCATGACGCGATCGTCATCGGGAAGTTCCACGGCACGATGACGCCGACGACCCCGTAGGGCTCGTGGAACGTCACGTCGAGCCCACCCGCCACCGGGATCTGCTGGCCCGACAGCCGCTCGGGCGCACCGGCGGAGAAGTTCAGCACCTGGGCGACGTGCGACGCCTCCCACCGCGCCGAGCCGATCGGATGCCCCGAGTTCAGCACCTCGAGGTGCGCAAGCTCCTCGACGTGGTCCTCGACGACGCGCGCGAAGGCCCGCAGGGCGTCGGCCCGGGCGACCGGCGGGAGCGCCGCCCACGACCGCTGCGCCGCGACGGCCCGCGCGATCGCGGCATCCGTCTGCGCCTCATCGGCACGCGCGATCTCGCGGATCGGCCGCGCGGTCGCCGGGTTGATGAGCGTGAACGTCGCAGTCATGCGCGGACCTCCCGGGACGCGTAGACGGATGCCTCCGCCACAAGCCCTGCGAACAGGCGGCGATCCTCCTGGTTCTGCTCGGGGTGCCACTGCACCCCCATGACATAGCCGTCGCCGTCGGACTCGAACGCCTGGATCAGCCCGTCGTCGGCGCGCGCCGTGACGACCAGGCCTTCGCCGAGCCGGTCGATCCCCTGGTGGTGGTAGCTGTGCACGTCCATGGGGCCCGCCCCCACAAGGCCCGCGAGGCGGGTGCCGTCGTCGACGAGCACCTCGTTGGTGGCGAAGACGCCGCCACCCACCCGGTACCGCTCCGTGCCCAGCGCCTCCGGCAGGTGCTGGTGCAGCGTGCCGCCCCGCGCCACGTTGACGAGCTGGAGGCCGCGGCAGATCGCCAGCACCGGCATCTCTCGCTCCTCCGCTCCGCGGAAGAGCGCCAGCTCCCACGCGTCGCGCTCCGGACGCGCCGGGTCGGTGGTCGGATGCCGCTCCGCACCGTACAGCTCGGGCTGGACGTCGAGGCCCCCGGTCAGGATGAGACCGTCGAGGCCGTCCAGGACGGCGTCGGCGGCGGCATCCGGATCCGGCTGCGGCGGAAGCAGCACCGCGACGCCGCCCGACGCGGTCACCGAGTCGAAGTACACCTGCGGCAGGAATGCCGCCCGGACATCCCACACCCCCTGCTTCGCCTGCTCGAGGTAGGTCGTCAGGCCGATGACGGGCTTGCGCCGTTCAGAGTCGCTCGAAGCCACGCACCCGCTCCCAGTCCGTCACGGCCGCGTCGTACGCCTCGATCTCGATGCGCGCCTGATTCAGATAGTGCTCGACCATGTCGTCGCCGAACGCGGCGCGCGCGATCGCCGACCGGTCGAACAGCGCAGCAGCCTCGCGCAGCGTGGTGGGGAGGTGGTCGACGCCCGACGTGTAGGCGTTCCCGGCGAGGGCCTCGGGCATCGGCAGTTCGTGCTCGAGGCCGTGCAGGCCGCCGGCGATGATCGCGGCGATGCCGAGATACGGGTTGACGTCGCCGCCGGGCACCCGGTTCTCCACGCGCAGCGACGAGCCGTGCCCGACCACGCGCAGCGCGCACGTGCGGTTGTCGACGCCCCAGGCGATGCCGGTCGGGGCGAACGAGCCCTTGGCGAACCGCTTGTACGAGTTGATGTTCGGCGCGTACAGCAGCGTGAACTCGCGCAGTGTCGCGAGGATGCCCGCGATCCAGTGCTCCATCAGCGGGCTGAAGCCGTGTGCGCCGTCGCCCGCCATCACGGGGTCACCCGCCTCGGACCGCAGCGAGAGGTGGATGTGGCAGCTGTTGCCCTCGCGCTCGTTGAACTTCGCCATGAACGTCAGCGCCTTGCCGTGCTGCTCGGCGATGGCCTTCGCGCCGTTCTTGTAGATCGCGTGCTGGTCGGCGGTCTCGAGCACCTCCGCATAGCGGAAGGCGATCTCCTGCTGTCCGAGGTTGCACTCCCCCTTCACGCCCTCCGTGTACAGCCCGGCGCCGTCCATCTTGAGGCGGATGTCGCGCAGCAGCGGCTCGAGCCGCCCCGAGGCGAGCAGGTCGTAGTCGACGTTGTAGTCGGTTGAGGGCGTGAGGTCGCGGTAGCCCTTCGCCCAGGCCTGGCGGTAGGTGTCGTCGAAGACGATGAACTCCAGCTCGGTGCCGGAGTAGGCGACGAGGCCGCGGTCGGCGAGGCGCTGCCGCTGCCGGTCGAGGATGTCGCGCGGCGACTGCACGACGGGATCGCCGCCTTCCCACGCGAGATCGGCCATCACCAGCGCCGACCCCGGCAGCCACGGGACGAGCCGCAGCGTCGCCGGGTCGGGGCGGAGCATCATGTCGCCGTAGCCGGTCTCCCAGCTCGACATCGCGTAGCCGTCGACGGTGTTCATGTCGACGTCGACCGAGAGCAGGTAGTTGCAGGCCTCTGCGCCGTTCGGCAGCACCTCCTCCTGGAAGAGGCGCGCCGAGACGCGCTTGCCCACCAGGCGCCCCTGCGCGTCGGCGAACGCGACGACGACGGTGTCGATGTCGCCGGTCGCGATCCGGTCGTTCAGCTGCTCGACGGTGAGGTTTCCCGGCATCCGTCCTCCTCCGTGTCGGCGTGCGACGCGTCGCCGACGCCACCATGCCCAGCCGCGGGCCCGCGCTCACTCTAACGAAAATCCGATGCAAAGGTAGACACAGCCCACCAATAGCGCCACAATTTGCGACAAGTGCAAGCGCGCGACCCGAGCGCCCCTTCCTTCGCCCATCACTGGAGGACCGATGTCCCAAGCGAGCAGTGCAGCACGGCCGGATCGTCCGGCACCGTCCACCGCAGGATCCGCGAAGGTCGCCGGAGCGACCTATACACGCGCCGGCCAAGAGTACTTCGAGAAGCGCGGGCTCAAGCGCGCCGCCGGCGTCTGGGGGCTGTGGGGCCTCGCCGTGGCCGCCGTCATCTCGGGCGACTTCTCCGGCTGGAACTTCGGCATCGACTTCGCCGGATTCGGCGGCATGCTCATCGCCTTCGTGATCCTGGTGGCGATGTACTACGGCATGATCTTCTCGATCGGCGAGATGGCCGCGGCGATGCCCCACACCGGCGGGGCCTACTCGTTCGCCCGCTCCGCGATGGGCCCCTGGGGAGGCCTCATCACCGGCGCCGCCGAGACCATCGAATACGTCGCGACGACCGCCGTCATCGTCTTCTTCTCGGCGTCGTATGCCGACGCGATCACCTCCGAGCTGCTCGGGGTGTCGCTGCCCGGCTGGGTGTGGTGGATCATCCTGTACGCCGTCTTCATTGCGCTGAACGCCGCCGGCGCCAGCATCTCGTTCAAGTTCGCGATCGTCGTCTCGGTCATCTCGATCGGCATCATCCTGGTGTTCTCGGCGATGGCGATCTTCTCCGGCGCCTTCCAGTGGGCGAACCTGTGGGACATCGCCCCGGATCCCGGCCAGACCGAGTTCCTGCCGCACGGCGTGCTCCCGATCCTGTTCGCCCTGCCGTTCGCGATGTGGTTCTTCCTCGGCATCGAGGAGCTGCCGCTGGCCGCGGAGGAGTCGCACGACCCGGTGCGCGACATCCCTCGTGCCGGGTTCTGGGCACGCGGCACGCTCATCGTCACCGGTCTGCTCGTGCTCTTCCTCAACACCGGCGTGCTGGGCGCCGAGGCCACGGGCGTGGCCGCCGAGCCGCTGCTGGACGGCTTCCGGGCGATCGTCGGCGACGGCCTGGCCGCGGTCCTGGCGCTCTTCGCCCTGGTGGGACTCCTCGCCTCGCTGCAGGGCATCATGTTCGCGTACGGCCGCAACATGTACTCGCTGTCGCGCGCCGGCTACTATCCCCGGTTCCTGTCGCTCACCGGCAAGCGCAAGACGCCGTGGGTGGCGCTCGTGATCGGCGCCGTGATCGGCTTCATCGCTTTGCTCATCATCGAGTTCACCGGCGGCTCGGGCAGCGTCGCGGGCGCGATCGTCCTCAACATCGCGGTGTGGGGCGCCGTGCTGGCGTACTTCCTGCAGATGGTGTCGTTCGTCCTCCTCCGCAGGAAGCTGCCGGACGTGGAGCGGCCGTATCGCAGCCCGTGGGGCATCCCCGGCGCCGTCATCGCGGCGGCGATCGCCTTGCTGATCTTCGTCGGCTTCCTGCTGAACCCGACCTTCCTTCCGGCGATCATCGCGATCGCAGTCGTCTACGTGGTGCTGCTCGTGGGCTTCGGCCTCTTCTTCCGCCACCGGCTCGTGCTCTCTCCCGAAGAGGAGTACGCGCTCTCCGGCGGCGCGCACGGCGACCCGCAGGCCGAGGGATACGACGCGATGGAGGGACAGATCTTCGACGACAGGACCTAGGTGTTCGGCTGACACCTCGGTGTGGGGAAGCGGAGCGGGGCGGACTGGGAACGCCCCGCTTCGCGGCGTCCGGGCGCATGCTCACGTGTAGGTGTGGTGCACATGCCAGTCGACGCCGTCGCGGTAGACGTCGAACATCACGACCTCGCCGGCGTCGCTGGTCGCCTGGAACCGCCAGCCGTACATGCCGCGTCCCCGCTCGAGCGGCATGGCCCAGATGGATTCCCGCAGCCGAGTCGGCACATCGCTGACGCGCCAGCGGCGACCCGCGTAGAACATGCGCGCGGGGATGTCGTCGGTCATCCATATGGTTGCGTCATGTTCGAGATGAGAGGTCGTCATGGCATAACAGAATAGAACACATCTTCGATACTCGGTAGAGTGGCGGTGGGCCGGAGGAGGGAGCCGGCAGTGGGCACGAACAGGCGGTACGCCGACCATTACGACCGGCTGATGGGCGAGAGGATCCTGCAGCGGGTGGCCGCCGGCGGCCCGCTCGAGACCCTGACACGGCTCGAGCTCCGGCTCGACGATCTGCCCTGCACGACGGATCCGAAGCCCAAGCCCGTGAGGGCGTGGGTGCGGTTCGGCGGCACGCCGATCCAGGTCGATGCCGAGGCCTGCATGTGGACGCCTCGGGCGATCGCGATCCGCTTCCGCATCTCGGGCACCGAGTACCGCTGCTGGGTGTGGGCGAGCGCGGTGGACGGGACGGGCGACACGGATGCCTCGCCGGGCGGGTGACCCGCCGGGCGCGCCGTTCGCCCGCGTCAGTACAGCAGGAACTGCTTCGGCTCGGTCGACGCGATGCCGCCGATCTCGACCGACAGGTGGTACGACGCGCCTCCGCCGGGCGCGACGGGGCGGGTCGTGTCACCGCAGGTCCCCACGGCGGAGCGCGTGCGGTCCCACTCCAGCGGTGCCGCGCTGGTGACGGTCTGCCCCGCGGTGATGAGGACGATCATGTCGCTGGGCTCGCTCTGGCAGTCGGTCGAGCGCCACCACACGTCGTCGCCGCTGGTGACCGTGAAGGACTGCGCGCTGGTGCCGACGTTGAGCGTGCAGTCGGGACCGTTGTTGGTGAGTTCGATCGAGAACTGCGGCTTCTGGTCGCCGGTGAACGTGTCGGCCGAGGTCACGGGCTCCACCGTCAGCTCGCTGGCGACGCACTCCTGGGCGACGGGGGTCGCGCCGGGAGCAGGCGTGGCGCCCTCGACCAGCGCGCCCTCCACCGCCCCGGTGCCCGACGGCTCGGGAGTCTGCCCGGGCGACGGCACCGGCAGCGAGTCCGCCGTGTTCTGCGACGACGTGCGCTGACCGGTGGGGTCCGACTCCTCGGCCGATCCGCGCCAGGGCTGGGCGACCAGCAGCCACACGAGTCCCGCGATGGCCAGCAGCGCCACGAGAACGACCAGGCGCCGGCGACGGTAGACCGCCAGGGAGTGGCGGCGGCGCGGAGTGGTGCCGGTCATGATGACCAGGCTAACTCCGGGCGGCGCCGTCGCCGGTCGGCACGCCCCGGATGCCCGGACACGACGTCGACGCGACCCTCCCGGCGCCCGCTGTCAGAGGCGCTTGATCATCCGCGTGTTGCCGAGGGTGTTCGGCTTCACGTGCGCGAGATCGAGGAACTCCGCGACGCCCTCATCAGGGGAGCGGATCAGCTGCGAGTACACGTCGGGATCGACGACCTGCTCGCCGATCGGCTCGAAGCCGCGTCGCGTGAAGAAGTCGACCTCGAACGTCAGGCAGAACAGCCGCGAGAGCCCCAGCGTGCGGGCGTTCTCCTCCAGTCCTTCGACGAGCGCGCGCCCCACCCCGTGCCGCAGCCACCCGTCGGCGACGAGGAGCGTGCGGACCTCGCCGAGGTCCTCCCACATGACGTGGAGCGCTCCGCAGCCGATCAGCTCGCCCCCGGCGTCCTCCGCGACCAGGAACTGCTGCGTCGCCTCGTAGAGCACGACGAGGTCCTTGCCGAGCAGGATGCGTCGCTGCACGAACGGCTCGAGGAGTGCCTGGATGCGGCGGATGTCGCGCGTGCGCGCGGGCCGCACCGTGAACTCTGCCATCCGTCCAGCGTAGATCCCTGCACTCCCCGGCCTCGAATCGCGCACACGACGTCTCCGGCCGGGCGAAACGGCACAGTGCGCGTTCGGGACAGGGCCGCCCCCGTCACTGGGGAACGGCGGGCGGACCGTCGCCAGCGGATGCCACAGCCGTCAGCACCGTCTGGACCTGAGCGTCGCTCACCGCCGCCGGGCCGCCGAGGACCTGCAGCGTCATCGGATCCAGCCGTCGCAGCTCGCGGATCACGTCGTCGGGAATCGGGCCGGCCGGCGGCAGCAGGATGATGGGTGCTCCACGCGGACCGACCACCGGGGCCGCCGCGAGCGCGTCGGGGAAGTTCGCGCCGGTCGCCAGCGCGACCGAGGCGGTGGGTCCGTCCGGGATGACCTCAGCGCTGATGGCGGCCGCCGTCTCGTAGCGCGTCGGCCCGGCCCACCGCTGCGGCGATACCCCGGTCGTCGCCGCGACGGCGTCCGCGACCGCCGCCGAGACGGCGCTGGGCCCGCCGAGGATGACCACCTCGGCCGGAGCGAGCCTGCTCACCTCGGCCGCGGTCGACTCCGGGAGCGTCGTCGGCGCCGTGAGGAGCACCGGCGCACCGAGCCCCGCGGCGACGGCCGCACCCGAGAGCGCGTCCGGGAAGTCCCGGCCGCTCGCTATGAACACCCGGTCCGCCGCGGGGAACACCGAGGCGCTGATCGCCGCTGCGGTTCCGTACCGGTCGGCGCCGGCACGCCGCTCGACAGTCCCGCCCGGCGGCAGCTGCGCACGCAGCGCGTCGACCACCGCATCGGAGACGGCCGCGGGTCCGCCGAGGACGACGATGTGCAGCGGCATCAGCCGCGACAGCTCGGCCGCCGTCGCGGGCGGCACTGGACCATCCGGTTCGACGAGGAGGATGGGCGCGTCCAGCGCAGCGGCTGCCGGGCCTCCGGCGAGGGCGTCCGGGAATGCGCGACCGCTCGCGACGAACACCGTCCCCGCTCCGTCGGGGAATCCCTCGGCGCTGACCAGTGCGGCCGTCTCGAATCGGTCCCCTCCGCCGATCCGGCTGAGAGTGGTGTGGACCACATCGAATGTGCTGGAGTGCGCTTCCGCCATCGTGTTGCCGAGAAGGTCGGTCACCGCCGTGTCGACGTCGACGCGGAACCGACCGGTGTGCAGCGGCTGAGCCGGCGTGAGCATGACCGAGGACCGGCTGACGTCGTCACCGTGCTGTTCGATGAGCTCCGCCTCGACGGCCTCACCCGTCGCTTCACGGACCAGCCGGACAGCGCCGGCGAGCGAAGCCGGATCCACGCGCTCCGAGAAGTTGAGAACGAGCCGCGTTGAGCGTGCGACGCCGTTCGCACCGTCGGGCGGTTCGACGGCGACCACGTGCGGTCCGGTCGTATCCGCCGGATCCAGCACCAGGACGCGTGCCCCACCCACCACGTCCATGGGCGGCCGCCCGTCCGTGAACGCAACGGTCGCCGCGGCTCCGACCTCGAGCACGCCTCCTGGCGGATACTCGGCGACCTCGATGTCGAGGCGCGCGATGCCGGACGAGTCGGTCGTGCGCACCTCGCTGCGCACGTCCCCTCCCTCGGGCCACGTGAAGGCGACCGGGCGCCCGGGCCCGGAGGGGTCCTCGCCGATCAGGAGCGCAGCGGACACCTCCACGTTTCCGCCGACAGCGGTGGCATCCGGGGTGGCTCCGACGTCCAGGCGCGGCATCCCCGCCACCGGCGTCAGGCTCTCGTTCAGCACCCGTAGCGGGTTGCAGCCGAGGAACGGGTTCGGGCACTGCGCAAGCGGTGTCAGCACGCGCGCCATCGGCGGCGTGGGCTGCTGGTAGACCCGCACGATCCCCCAGCTCCCCGCCGACAGGCCCATGGTGCCGTTCTCCACGCCGTATCGGTAGTCGCCGACGGCCTGCAGGTCGCCGCCCGCGGCGGGCATGTGGAACGTGTGCGCACTGCCCGTCGCGATCGAGCCCTGAGTCCCGGCGCGGACCGACCCGGCATCGAACGCGTGCTCGAGCCAGTTGTGGCCCTGCACCGCGTACTGCACCACGCGGGCGCGGTCCCCCGCCGCCACGACGTGGAGCCGCAGCGGGTCGCCGTTGTAGGCGCGCACGATGGGCGTGTCCGGGTCGCCGATGGGGACGGGCCCGCCGCCGGTGTCGATCGGATAGGTCGAGCTGAAGACGTTGGCGATCCGGTCGCCGAAGTCGGCGTCGCTGAACGGCGGGCCCTCGGGGTCGATCGGCGGATCGACGAACTTGTCGACGAGCGGATGCGTCAGCCCGAGGCGGCGGTGAACGGGAGCGTTTGCGTAGCTGATCGCGCGCTCGCCCTTGTCGGGCCAGTCACCGATGATCGGATCGAGCATGGGACGACCCTCGGCGTCACGGATGTTCAGCCCGTTGTGCTGGAACACCACCGCGTCACGGTAATCAGTGCCCTCGCCCAACGGGTCGACGTCGACCTGCGCGCCGGAGTGCACACGCTCACCCGTGAGCGGATCGTGGTAGATCGCATCACCTGGGCCGACGGCCAGCGCGGCGAGGAGACCGTGGTGGCGGGTGCCGCGCACGTCGCCGTAGGCGAGAAGCGGCACGACGCCCAGCTCTCCGTCGGTCAGCGCCGGCGCGGCGTTGGGGTCCTGGTAGACCACCTCGTCGGCGAACCAGGTGTACTCGACCGACTGCCCTGGGCCCGCGGTCTGGTCGAAGTTGTAGCCGACGGTCGTGCCGTCCGAGGTGCGCACGTCGTAGCTCACGAGGGACGGATGCAGCGACACCCGGTTCCCGGCCACCCACGGCACGCCGCTCCCCGGTTCCGGCTCAACCGGCTCACCCGGTGCGCGCTCCTCGGGCCATACCGGCTCCAGCGGCATGGGCGCGTCGCCGTCGAGCGTGCCGAGCCGGCCGTGCGTGTTGAAGTGCTCCCAGTCGACCTCATTGCGCAGCGTCACCTGGATGCAGTCGCCCTCGTTCACCCGCAGGACCAGCGGCTCGAGCGGCTTCGCCCCCGACCGCACGGCGTCGGCGTCTTCGGTGAGCACGTACGCGAGCCCGAACGGGTCGTGATCGCCGTAGCGGTTGTACGCGATGTCGTGACTGATCGCCGACACGTCGTACGACTTCACCGGCGCGGCCGCGGGACAGGCCGGCGTCGGCACGGCCTGCGGCACCGGAGCGACCGGGTCAGGCGGCGGAAGCGCGTTCCCCACGGGCAGTGCGGTCGCGTTGTCGGGCAGGGGCAGGAGTCCCCCGTTGCCGGCCGTCTGGTCGAAGACCCGCATGATCCCCCAGACACCGAACCACAGGTCTTCCACGCCCGGGCCGCCGTAGAGGAAGTCCGCGACCCGCGGCGCATCGCCCTCCGTGGGGCGGAAGCACGGACCGGCCGCCCCCAATCCGCAGTCCACTCCGACGGCATCGATGTTGAATGCCTCCGAGACGCCGATCGGCCTCGCGTTGATGTACGGGGCGGCGGGATCGTTCGGGTCGTTCTTCCACCGGAGGCCGTGCACGGTGAAGTTGTGCATCTCCTCGTGCGACCCCTGGATCAGGCGGAACCGCACGGTGTCTCCGCGGTTCGCGCGCAGAATCGGCGTGTCGGGGTCGCCCCATACGCGTGAGCTGAACACGTACGCCGGGTCGACCCAGCCGGCCGCGGCGAGCTGCTCGTCCGTGAGCGCCGCCCCGGGCGCAGCGGGCGGCTCCGGCGCCGGCCCGGCGAACTGCCGATCCGCGAGCGGGGCGGCGCGGTAGTTGATCGCCATTCCGCCCTGGTCGCCCTCGGGCGCCCCCAGCGGCTGATGCGGCGGCTCCAAGGCGTTCAGCGGATCGAGGATGTCGGCGTGGGTGGCCGACTTCGTGAACAGCGGCACGAAGTCGGCGACGGCGAGCCCGAACTCGCGGAAGTCGTCCGGCGTCCAGCCCTCCTCACCGGTGGGAGCCACGGCGGGGCCGATCATGTCCATCGCCGCGCCCCGCGCCTCGCCGACGCAGGCCGCCACGCACTGCGGCTTGCCGGCAGCGGCGGCGTGCGCCGCCTGGTTGATCGGCTGCAGCCATTCGCCCGTGTACGGATGCCGGGAGTCGAATCCTGCCGGCTCGACCAGCAGCGCAGAGAACAATCCGCGATTCTGAAGGGTGCCGGCGAAGTGGTGGTCATGGTTGAACACCGTGCGCAGCTCGTAGTCGGCGTACCAGCGCTCCTTGATCGTCTGGCCCTCGTGAAGCCAGTTGCCCCGTGGATCCTCGGCCTCGGCGACCGGGTCGCGGCCCGTCGGCATCGCCGGGAGGCACACCGCACCCACCGCGCAGTCGATGTCGCCGGCCAGAAGCGCTGTGCTGTATGCGGCCTGGTCCTCGCTGAATGCCGCCTGCTGATAGTTCCACCCGTTGGATGCACCGTCCGAGGCGAGTACGTCGAAGTTCACCAGGTGGATGTGCGACCCGGCCATGTTCGTCATCATCAGCTGCTGGTAGGCGTCGTCGCCGATGACGTTCGGCGACCGGTTGGTCAGCTCGAAGTCGATGCAGTCGCCGGAGTTGACCCGGTAGAACAGCGGCTCCGGCTGCTTCTCACCGGCCAGCACGGCGTCGACGTCCTGATCGGCCACGAGGATGCGCCCCTGCACGTCCCGCCAGCCGTTGCCGGCGTCGCCGGTGTACCAGAGCGGCATCTGGATGAGCGACACGCGATATGTCACCACCCGCGCGTCAGCGGGGCACGGATCGACGAGCGGAGCGCCGGGCACGGGCTCAGTGCCGCGCGCCTCATGGTAGGTCTGCTGCACGTTGCGCTCCACCGCGAGCCGGTGCGCCGTCCGCGCGGTGGCGGGATCGGCGGGCGTGAATCCGGCGCTCGGCGTGGTCGTCGCGGTGCCCGACGGGGCCACGTCGGCGCCGATGGTGAGGTCGGCCGTGGCACGCCATGCGTCGAGACGGACGCGCCACGGGTCGGCGGCGGTTCCCGCCCCCGTCACCGTGACGCGGTCGACGTCGTCGAGGGACTCGAGCGCGGCAGCGATCTGCTCGGCGGTCGCGGGAAGCGCGACGTCGACATCGGCGCCGGCGAACGACAGGGTGAGCGTGCCGACGTCGACGTCGACGACGACGTCCTGCGTGGCCGCCAGCAGTGCGGGGTCGAGCGCCGTGGTGCCGGCGTGCCGCATCACCACCTGTTCCACGGGATCGCCCTCGGCATCGAGCACGGGGTCGCCGTTCACGTCGAATTCCCGCTGCCAGACGCTGAGCGGCGGCTGCGGCGCCCGTGCGCCCCATTCCCCGGGAATGAATCGCGGGTAGCCGGGCACATCGAAGGTGGGGAGGTTCTTCGGCGGCGGCACGGTCGCGGCCATCCCCAGGTCGGGAGCCACCGCGGCCAGCGGCACCCACGGCGCCACCCGAGTGCCGTCGGGCAGAGCGCTCGAGCCGTCCTCGAGCACGTCGTGCACGCGCATGAGCATCCAGAACCCGTGCGAGAAGTGGGTGTAGAGGTGGCAGTGGAAGATCGCGTCGCCGACGGTGCCGACGCGCGCCCCGGCACCGTAGTTGAGATCCGCGGTGAAGGCCGTCCAGGGCGAGTAGGTCTTCGAGTCGATGGTCGTCGCGCGCGGCTGAGCCTCGGGCGTCGGGCGCGGCGGCACGGTTCCGGCAGGTCCCGCGTCGTCGGGCTCGGCGGGCCACGTGTGCGCGTGGAGGTGGAACACGTGGGTCTCGTAGTTGCCGGCGTGCGCGAAGCGGATCTTGATCGGATCGCCCTGGTAGGCACGGGTCACGTTCGTGACGTAGCACGAGGCGGGTCTGGTCTCGCCGGCGGCGGTGGTGAGAAGCAGCCCACAGTCCTCGATGTTGTCGGCGACCAGCCCGCCGGGCGCAGAGAGCGGGTCGTCGCCGCCGAAGTCCGGCGCCTGGGGCAGCCACGGCCCGGATCCGGACGCGAGCTTGACCATTCCGGGGTCTCCGTACACCCACGACGAGAGCACGGTCTCTTCGGTGCTGCAGTCCTCGCACCAGCGCTCGGTGCCCTCCAGGTTGAAGCCGATGCGCTTGGGCTCCGGATCCGAGCCGAAGTTCATGCCGAAGCGCTCGAAGGGCTCGGGCAGCAGCGCGAGCTCCTCGGGAGGCAGATCGGCGCGGTCCTGCATCGGAAGGATGTCCTGGCTGATGATCACGGACTCCCGGAAGCGACGCTGATAGGCGTCGGCGATCACGGCGTCGATGTAGAGGTCCCCGGACTGGTCGGCAACGGCGGCGTACTGCTGGTCGGGAACCGAGGACGACAGCTCCCGACCGGTTACCGGGTCGAACCAGCGGGCGCCGCTGGGCTGCACCGCCAGCGCTCCGTACAGCCCGTGCTCGGCGGCCCCGCCGTCGTCGACGGCGGCGACGGCCATGCCCTCGTCGCGGAACAGGTAGACACCCTCGGACTTCGGAGCGACCCAGAAGTAGGTGCGCGATTCCCCCACGCCGATCGATCCGTCGGGGCTGTACCCGACGGCGGCGCCGCCGGATGAGGCGGCGTTGTACGAGACGCCGAAGGCGCGCAGCGCCACGCGTGGATCGATCTGCGGCAGGAAGCCGGCGACGGCCTCGGGGTCGAGCTCGTTGGTGAGGGTGATCGCGACGCACTCGCCGACGTTGGCGCGCAGCACGAGCGGCCGCGGGCGCAGCCGCCGGCCGTCGGCGGGGTCACCGGCGTAGCCGTCCGCGGCGGTGCCCACCAGCGGCACGTGCCAGTTCTGCACAGCGAGCTTGTCGCGCTGCAGCACGAACAGCATGCCGCCGGGGTCGCCGTCAGTGAGGTGGTCGACGCCGTCCACGACCGGGTCGGGTTCGGGCACGCGCGAGTCGTTCTGCCAGCGCGAGTACGGGATGAAGGCGTTGACGGCCGCGATGTCGTACACGCGCACAGCGGATGCGGCGTCGCAGGCAGGCGCCGGTGGGACGGATGCCTGCGCAGCGGGTGCCACGAGAGCGGGAAGCGTCGCGGCCAGCAGAGCGCCGACCGTCGCGGCGACGGGCGCGAGCAGCCGACGCCGACGCCGTGAGATCCCTCCCGCTCCGGACCGGGCAGCACGGGCGACGGCGGCGGCGAACGGAGTCAGCACCGCGATGACGAGCACCGCGGGCGCGAGCACGGACGCGTCCGCCACAGCGGCCTCGAGCGAACCCGCTTGCGTCTGACCCGCGTGGCCCGAGTGCCCTGGCGCGGCGCCGGCGCCGACGCGCGCGATGCCGAGAAGGATGGTCGACGCGATCGCGAGCACGCCGGCGATGGCGAGGCCTGCGAGCCGGTCCCGGACCGGGGATCCCGTCCGGCCCCGGCGCGTGAAGACCGCCAGCACCCAGAACGCGATGACGGCCGGCGGAAGCAGCCACCCCGCGTTCACGACGGTCGCCGGACCGGAATGAGCGCCGGCGAAGATCGTCGCCAGCAGCACCGCGCACGCGGCCGGCACCACCACCGGTCCAACGACGAGAATGCCGTCACGGATGCGCATCGCCTGCATGAGCACTCCCCAGTGCCAACGCGTGAGGCCCGTGAGGCTCGGCCTCTCGCGCGACCGCTTCCGTCGCTTCCCCAGTGCCGGGCGGTCAGTCGTCAGCATAGGGACCGAGTGAGGAAGATGAAAGGGCTCTCACAGTTTCGGCCCTCAGGATCTGCACAGATTGCTCATGAATGGCCTAAGATGTGCAGTCTCACCGTAAGGGTGGTCGACCGGCCGACGTCTGGGGGGACGATGGGCGACACTGTGACGCGGCGGCGCACGTCCGTGACGCCTGCCATGGCGGCCGACACCACGCGTCGCCGCAGCCCCGTCGCGTGGTGGGCAGTGCTGGCGCTGTCGGCTTCACTGATCGCGGCGATCGCGATCTGGGGCTTCTGGCTGCGCACGTCCGAGGCATCCGTCGGCGTTCCGATCGAGTACGACGGCGGCACGGCGACCGTGAACGCCGCGTGGGTGATGGACGACCCGATGCGGCTCATGCATCCGGACGACCCTGACAAGTTCGCCGCGGCGGGGATGCCGTCGATGTCCATGGCGATGTCGGATGCGGTTCCCGAGGGGTTCAAGCGCGTCGCCGTCGAGGTGCTGCTTCGGGCCGGGGACGCGCCGATGGAGTTCCCCGCCGCGGGTGTCGCGCTCAGTGCGGACGGCGAGCGCTATGCGCCCACGGTGTCGATGCTCAGCGACGAGGAGCTTACGGCGGGGCACGCGCTGGACGCTCTCGCGATCTTCGAGGTGCCGGTGGAGACCGGGCTCGCCCGCTTCCACCTCGCCGTCGGTGCCCCTCCGATCGCGCTCGACCTCAGCGGCGGCCACTCCGTTCACGACGAGTAGGTCGCCGGACACACGCGAGGGGACGGATGCCGCAGCATCCGTCCCCTCGTGAACTCACGAGCTATGCGTTCGCGGCGAGGTCCGGCGTCGCGGTGATCTCGCCGTTGTGCACGACGCCGACCGCGACCTTCTCGCCGCGCGGGCCGTGCTCGAACACGAACTGCCCGTTCTCGGCGTCGACCTTCACGTGGTCGCCGGGGTTGAGCTCGCCGTGGAGGATCTTCTCCGACAGGCGGTCCTCGACCTCGCGCTGCATCGCGCGGCGCAGCGGCCGGGCGCCGAGTGCGGGATCGAAGCCGATCTCGATGAGCTTGTCCTTCGCGGCATCCGTCAGCTCCACCGTCATGTCGCGGTCGAGCAGGCGCTCGCCGAGACGCTTGGTGAACAGACCCACGATCTGACGCAGCTCCTCCTTGTTCAGCTGCGGGAAGACGATGATGTCGTCGACGCGGTTGAGGAACTCGGGCTTGAAGTTGCGCTTGAGCTCCTCGTTGACCTTGCCCTTCATCCGGTCGTACGAGGTGCCGGTGTCGCCCTCGACCTGGAAGCCCACCGGGCCTCCGGCGATCGCCGACGAGCCGAGGTTCGTCGTCATGATGATCACCGTGTTCTTGAAGTCGATGACGCGGCCCTGACCGTCGGTGAGGCGACCTTCCTCGAGGATCTGCAGCAGCGAGTTGAAGATGTCGGGGTGGGCCTTCTCGATCTCGTCGAAGAGCACGACCGAGAACGGCTTGCGGCGCACCTTCTCGGTGAGCTGGCCGCCCTCCTCGAAGCCGACGAAGCCGGGAGGGGCACCGAACAGCCGTGAGACGGTGTGCTTCTCACCGAACTCCGACATGTCCAGCGAGATCAGCGCGTGCTCGTCGTCGAAGAGGAACTCGGCGAGGGCCTTGGCCAGCTCGGTCTTTCCGACACCCGTGGGGCCGGCGAAGATGAACGAGCCCGACGGACGCTTGGGGTCCTTGAGACCGGCGCGCTGGCGGCGGATCGTCTTCGACAGGGCGGCGATCGCCTCCTCCTGGCCGATGACGCGCTGGTGCAGCGCCTTCTCCATGAAGACCAGGCGGCTCGACTCCTCCTCGGTCAGCTTGAAGACCGGGATGCCGGTGGCCTGAGCGAGCACCTCGGCGATGAGGCCCTCGTCGACCACCGCGTGGGAGGCGACGTCGCCCGAGCGCCACTGCTTCTCGAGGCGCAGCCGCTCGGCGAGCAGCGACTTCTCCTCGTCGCGCAGCGACGCGGCCTTCTCGAAGTCCTGGTCCTCCGACGCCTGCTCCTTCTGCTGGCGGACGTTGGCGATCTTGTCGTCGAACTCGCGCAGCTCGGGCGGCGACGACAGGATCGACAGGCGCAGGCGGGCGCCGGCCTCGTCGATCAGGTCGATGGCCTTGTCGGGCAGGAAGCGGTCCGAGATGTAGCGGTCGGCGAGGTTGGCCGCCGCCACGATCGCGCCGTCGGTGATCTGCACCTTGTGGTGCGCCTCGTAGCGGTCGCGCAGCCCCTTCAGGATGTTGATCGCGTGCGGCAGGCTCGGCTCGGCGACCTGGATGGGCTGGAAGCGGCGCTCGAGGGCGGCATCCTTCTCGAAGTGCTTGCGGTACTCGTCGAGCGTCGTCGCACCGATCGTCTGCAGCTCGCCACGGGCGAGGAGGGGCTTGAGGATCGACGCGGCGTCGATCGCGCCCTCGGCGGCACCGGCACCCACGAGGGTGTGGATCTCGTCGATGAAGACGATGATGTCGCCGCGCGTGCGGATCTCCTTGGTGACCTTCTTCAGGCGCTCCTCGAAGTCGCCGCGGTAGCGGGAGCCGGCGATGAGCGAGCCGAGGTCGAGCGAGTAGAGCTGCTTGTCCTTCAGCGTCTCGGGCACGTCGCCCTTGACGATGGCCTGCGCCAGGCCTTCGACGACCGCCGTCTTTCCGACACCGGGCTCGCCGATCAGGACGGGGTTGTTCTTGGAACGGCGCGACAGGATCTGCATGACGCGCTCGATCTCCTTCTCGCGCCCGATCACGGGGTCGAGCTTGTTGTCGCGCGCGGCTTGCGTGAGGTTGCGGCCGAACTGGTCGAGCACCTGCGAGCCACCCTGCGTCGTGCCCTGGGTCTGCTCGCCCGCGCCCGAGGCGACGCCGGCGGGCTCCTTGCCCTGGTAGCCCGACAGCAGCTGGATGACCTGCTGGCGCACCTTGTTGAGGTCGGCGCCGAGCTTGACGAGCACCTGGGCGGCGACGCCCTCGCCCTCGCGGATGAGGCCGAGCAGGATGTGCTCGGTGCCGATGTAGTTGTGGCCGAGCTGCAGCGCCTCGCGGAGGCTGAGCTCGAGCACCTTCTTGGCGCGCGGGGTGAAGGGAATGTGGCCGGTCGGCTGCTGCTGGCCCTGGCCGATGATGTCCTGCACCTGCTCGCGCACGGCGTCGAGCGAGATGCCGAGGCTTTCGAGGGCCTTGGCGGCGACGCCCTCGCCCTCGTGGATGAGGCCGAGCAGGATGTGCTCGGTGCCGATGTAGTTGTGATTGAGCATCTTCGCCTCTTCCTGGGCGAGGACGACCACACGACGGGCACGGTCGGTGAATCTCTCGAACATCTCGTTCACTCCTCCGGGGCGCCTCGGGTCGGTAGGTCCCACTGCGCCTTACATCGAGGGTAGCCAGCGGGCCATTGCGGCATGGCCGTGTTCGCCGTGGGCATAGCGACGACTCGACGGCGGTGACGGAGGCCTTGCGCCGAGGCATCCGTTCGGTTATCGTTTTTCGATAACAACGTTTATCGATATGTGAGGAGATGTCATGAGCCGTCCCGCTCGGGACCGCACGCTCAGCCGGGCCGATGCCCTGGCGATGTGGTTCTTCATCATCGTGGGGGTGGTGCTCGTCGGCTGGACGGTCTACGGCAGCGTCGCGCGCGTCGTCGATGCCGTGAACGGCCGATTCGAGATCCCCGGGGAGTTCTCGGGGACCATCGGCCAGGCGCCGATCGGCCCCGGCGGCGACATGCGCGAGGTGGAGCTGCAGACCGCCCTCCTCCTGCCCGACACGCTCTCGCTCGCCGGGATGGGGGCCCTCGTGATCGAGCAGGTCCTCGCGGTCGCGACCATCGCGACGGTGGTCGGATGCCTCATCGCTGTCACTGTCTCGGTGCTGCGCGGGCGCGTGTTCAGCCGGCGCAACACGGCCCTGATCGCCACGGCCGGAGTCGCGTGGCTCGTGGGGATCGCCGGGGTGCCGTTCTTCGGCAACATGGTCGCAAACGACGCGTTCCGCTCGATCTCGGACGGCACGTTCGACAACGTGCTCATGAGCGTGGACGTGTCGTCGCTGTTCCTCGCCGCGTTCGTCGCCGCGATGGCGACCACCGTGTTCACCGTGGGCGCCCGGCTGCAGCGCGAGACCGAGCTGCTGGTATGACCCCCGCCGAAGACGAGGGTCCGAGCGGTGTCCACTGCCGGCTGGACGAGCTGCTGCACGAGCGGGGCATGACGCTCACCCGTCTGTCGGAGCTCGTCGGCGTCTCGGTGGTGAACCTGTCGATCCTCAAGAACGACCGCGCCCGGGCGATCCGCTACTCCACGCTGTCGGCGATCTGCCGGGCGCTGGACTGCGAGATCGGCGAGCTGCTCGTGCGCGCGGACTGAACGGAGAGCGGATGCCGCGAGGTGCGGCATCCGCTCTCCGCCGCCGTCATTCGTGGCCGATGATCGGGACGCGCACGTTGTCGAACTCGCCGCCTGTGAGGATGGCGAACACCTCGGCGTCGTCGTCGACGCCCTCGACCTGCGCGACGACGCCGCGCGGGGCCATGTCGGCCGTGCAGGGCTGGTCCGCCGGCGGCGTCGCGAACGTGACGGTGACCTCTGCGCCCGCCCCTTCGACGTTCTCGATCACGGGCACGCAGGTCGACGAGCCCCAGGTGAGGATCACGAACTGGCCGTCCTTGTCGGTCCACCCGGCCGACGGGAGGTAGTCCGTCTCGCCGCTCTGGTCGAGGCCGGGCACCGGGTCGAGATCGGCCTCACCGTGGTAGCCCTCGCCGGTCACGCGCACCTCGAGCTCACGGGTCGTGTCGACGCCCTCCGGGAGGCCCACCACGGTGACGCGCGGCACGAGGTCGCGGGTGCAGGCCGTGTCGGCAGGCGGCTCGATGAACTCGACCTCGAGCACGCCGTTGTCGTAGGCCACCTCACCGGCGGTCGGCACGCAGGTCGAAGACCCCTCGGTGACGAGGCCGATCATGCGCCCGCCGTCGAGCCAGGCCGCCTCCACCTCGATCTCGGTGCTGCCGGCGGGCGCCGTCTCGGACGGCGTCCCCGACGTCGAGCCGCTGTCGCCGGCGGGGGTCGCGCACGCGGTCAGCAGCCCCGCGGCCAGCAGCGCCATGCCGAGGCCGGCGACCAGGGAGCGGGAGCGAACGGGCATGCGAGCCTCCTTCAGGATCGCGGATGCCGCTTGCCGCAGCATCCGTCACCCCTATGGTGTCGCAGATCACGCGGGAATCTCATCGCGCCGATCACGTGAAGGTCACGATCCGGGGAGGGCGTCCCGGGGCACGGTCACATCAGGGCAGGGATGCGGGATCGGCGGCGGCACGGACGTAGGCCTCGGCATCCCCCCGCGGCATGCCCCACAGCGTGGTCGCCACCGCCACCAGGGCGGGCACCTCTTGGCGGACCATCTCCTCCGTCGCCGAGGCGTCCTTGCCCTGCGGATCGATGATGTCCTCGTCTTCCAGAGTGGTCGCAGCGACGTCGGCGCGGTGCTCGGCCCACGAAGCGACGACGCCGATGAGGTCGGCAACGGATGCCGGAGGCCCAGCGCCGATCAGCGTTGCGAGGCGGCCGGCCTCCCGGATGGTGAACGTTCGCCGCATGGCTCGCGGCACCCGCCGGACGATCTCGTCATGATGAGCGCGAGATGCCGCCAGGATGAGATCCGCCTCGGCGACCAGTGGATCGGTGAGCAGGCGGGCGCGATGGCCGCGCTCTGCCGCACCGAGGCTCGAGGCGAAGCGGCGCGTCCGGGGTCCCATCGGCTCGCCCACGGGCGCGTGCGTGCCCGCGCTGGAGACGATCACGGCCGCTCGCAGGTCGGACGGCAGGTACCAGCCCGCCCACGTATCGAGGAGCTCGGCGGCGAGCGCGGACCGGTGGAGGTTGCCGGTGCACACGGTGAGCACCGTGAAGGACTCGCTCACCGTCGACTCCGCGTCTGCGATAGGACGTCGGCGTAGAAGCGCCGGTGCTCCGCGGCGATCTCTGCGTCGGTGCGCAAGCCCGGGGTGTGGATGGCGGCCACGCCGAGGGCGTGGCGCAGCGCGGGGTCGGCCGCCAGCTCCCGCAGCTCGCTCGCCAGCGCCTCGGCATCCCGAGGTGCGAACCGCCGCCCGTTCACCCCGTTCTGCACCCACTCGACGGGGCCGCCTTCGTCGGCGACGACCGTCGCGCACCCCGCAGCGAGGTACTGGAGGACGTTCTGCCCCAAGGGCTCGGGGCGCAGCGAAGCCTGCACGGCGATGTCCCAGCGGTGGAGGACCGCATCGACGTCATCGACGTGACCGAGGAGGGTGACACGAGGCCCGACACCCAGCTCCTCCGCGCGATGGCGCAGGTGCGCGGCGAAGCCGTCGTGCCCGAACGGCGCTCCGCCGGCGAACTCCAGGCGCTCGTCCCCGTCGGGGAACGCGCGCGCGAACGCATCCAGCAGCAGCTCCTGCCCTTTCCAAGGATCGATGCGCGCGAGCATGCCCACCACGGTGGGGCCGCTCCGACGTGCACGCGCCTCGCGTCGGACGAGTGCCGATGCGCTGGGGATCACAGCCCTCGACGTGCCGGACCGGATGTATGGCTGCGCTGCACTGAGCGCGCGCTGGGTGTCGGCGATCACTCCATCGGCTCGCGGGAGGACCAGGCGGCGCATGATCGCTGCTCCCGCGGCGCCGAGCGCCTCGGCCTCCGCAAGGTCGCGCACATGCACGACGAACGGCGTGCGGGAGGTGATCGCCGCGAGCGCACCGTACGCGGACGCGCGTGTCGAGTTGGCCACCGCGATGTCTGCCGACCGGAACGCGGGGTGGACGCGCGTCGCCGCTGCCTGGATGACGAGACGCGCCGCGTTGACGATCTGCGGGACCACACCGGCGGTACTCGCGCCGAAGCGCTGGCCGACGCCGGTGGACATGACCGGCACGCTCGTCACGGCGCGGAATGCCCCGCGTCCGGCCGGCGACCGCGGGAGCAGCACGACCGCGTTCCAGCGCGGTCCGGCGTTGAGGATCCTCACGAGAGCGAGTTCCGCACCGCCGGCGACGGTCGAATGGCTCAGGAAGAGGATGCGCGCGGACAAGCCTCGGTCGTCCACTCGACCTCCCGGTCTGCTGGTCGGCCTCATTCCGCGAGGCACGTCGCCCGATAGAGTTTCGCCAGTCGAGTGTACGGGGGTGGGCGGGTGCGGGTGCTCAGGATCTCGCACAGCGCCGGGGTGGACGCCTGGCGCGGCCGTGAACGCGCCCTCGCCGCCCGCGGAGTCGATGTCGACGTGATCTGCGCCGCGCGCTGGGTCGAAGGGGGTGTCCCGGTGACCCCTCACCCTCGCCCCGGCGAGAAGGTCACGCCCGTGCGGACGTGGGGGACCCACCCTGCGCTGTTCCTCTACGAGCCGCGGCCGATCCTGCGCTCGCTTCGCCGGGGATGGGATGTCGTTGACATCCACGAGGAGCCTTTCTCGCTGGCGACTGCGGAAGTGCGCCTGCTCCGCCGGCTGGCAGGCGTCCGTGCGCCGATCCTCCTTTACACGGCGCAGAATCTCGACAAGAGGTATCCGGTCCCCTTCCGCTGGCTGGAGCGTGCGGCGCTTCGCAGCGCGGCGGCGGTGTCTGCTTGCAATGCCGCCGCGGCAAGGATCGCCGAACGCAAGGGATTCGACGGTCGCGCCCGCACGATCCCGCTCGGCGTAGACACCGATGAGTTCGCCCCAACTCCGGAGCCGCCTCGACCGTCGGGCGCAGATGCCGAGGCCGCCGCAACGGCTGCGGGTGAAAGTCCTTCTGCCCCGGGTCGCCCGCCCGTCGTCGTCGGCTTCCTCGGGCGCCTGGTGCCCGAGAAGGGGATCGGACTGCTGCTCGACGCGGTCGCCGCCGAGCCGGGTCTCCGCCTGCGCATCGCCGGCGGCGGGCCCCTTCAGGACGAGCTGGACCGTCAGATCAGCAGCCGAGGACTGGACGCCCGCGTCGAGATGCTGGGCGGAATACAGCCTTCCGATGCGCCGGCCTTCTATCGATCGCTCGATGTCCTCGCGGTGCCATCCCTCCCGACAGCCACGTGGACCGAGCAGTTCGGCAGGGTCGCCGTCGAGGCGATGGCGTGCGGAACGCCGGTGGTCTCGAGCGCCGCGGGCGCCCTGCCCGACGTCGTGGGAGGCGCGGGCATCGTCGTGCCGCTCGATCCGGCGGATCCTGATGTCCCCGGTCTTGCAGCGGCCCTCATCGAAGCAGGCACTGCTCGCGCAGCGGAGTTGCGTGCCCTCGGGCTCGAGCGTGCCGCCGAGTGCTCGTGGGAGTCGGTCGCCGATGAGTACCTGGACCTGTACCGGTCCGTTCTCCACGACGTCGACGGCGCTCCGCGGGATGTCGAGATCATCGTCGTCGCTTACGGAGCACCCGGCCTCCTGCGCCAAGCGCTCGAGCCGGTCGCTGCTCTGCCGGTGACCGTCGTGGACAACTCGTCGTCAGCCGAGATCGCCGACCTGTGCGCGCGACTCGGAGTCCGCTATCTCGACCCAGGCCGCAACGGCGGCTTCGCCGCCGGTGTGAACCACGGGCTGGCGAACCGGCTCCTCCCCGATGCCGACGTGCTGCTGCTCAATCCCGATGCCCGCATCGAGCCGGCGAGGATCGCCGAGCTGCAGGCATCGCTACGGGCCGATCCGCGCCTCGCAAGCGTCGCGCCGGAGCAGACGGATGCCGCGGGCCGACGAGCCCGCGTCGCGTGGCCGTTCCCTTCGCCCCTGAACTCCTGGCTGGAGGCTCTCGGACTGGGCGCCTACCAACGCGGTGGCTCGTACGTCATCGGAGCAGTGCTGATGCTTCGCGCCGAGGCGCTGTCGCAGCTCGGCGGGCTCGACGAGAGGTTCTTCCTCTACGCGGAGGAGACGGACTGGGCCTACCGTGCGCATCGCCTCGACTGGCGCCACGCAGTCGTGACGGACGTCGCCGCGGTGCACGAGGGCGCGGCGACCAGCAACGACGCCCGACTCCGCGAAGCACAGTTCCACGCCTCCCAGGAACGCTATTTCCGCAAGCACTTCGGTACCGTGGGGTGGCAGGTGACGCGCGCCGGCGTGTGGTTCGGCGCGATGGCTCGCGCCATCATGCTGGACAGAGATCGAGCACGCGAGGCCAGGCGCCGCGCGGCCCTGTACCGGCTGGGGCCCGTGCGAGTCGAGCGCAGGCTGTCCTCGCGATGAGTGCGCGCCACGACTCTTCACGGCGCGCGTCGCGGCCCTGGTGGGGTCCGTGATCACCGCTCCTCCTGCGCCTGCGGGGCGCTTGGTCGTGCCGGACGTCCTTCGCGGCGTCGCGATCATCGCGATGCTGCTGGCCCACGCCATGCTCTTCTTCCCGGATGCGAGCGCGTCGATGGTCTTCGTCGTCGCCAACGTGAACGACCTGGCCTCACCTCTGTTCGCACTGGTGATGGGGATGTCCGCGCAGATCGTCTGGGATCGGGCGCCGCGCTGGTGGCCGACGCTCGGTCAGCAATGGCTCCGCGGGCTCGCCTTGATCGTCCTGGGGCTGTGGATGGCTACATGGGGCTCGTGGGTCGTGATCATCCTGGCCTACCTCGGACTCCTGCTGATCGTCGGCGTGCCGTTGCTGAAGTTGCGAACCGGCTGGCTCGTCATGGCCACGATCTTCGCCGTCATCGTGAGCGCACCGCTGAACGCCTGGGCTCGCGGGCTCGCGTCCACGAGCCCCGAGTGGCACTGGGCGACACAGCAGCTTGCGACGTGGGCGGCGCTCGGCACGTCGTACCGCCTCACGAATCTGCTCCCTTTCTTTCTCTTCGGGGCGCTCCTCCTGCGTCACGGCTTCCGTCGGGACCGATGGCTGCAGTGGATGCTGGTCGCCGCTCCGATCACCTACCTCGTGCGCCCGCTCGGGGAGCGGATGCTCGGCTGGCCCGAAGTTTCGGGCAGTTATCCCGACACGCTTCATGACGTGGGTCTGGTCTTCGCGACGTACGTGGCAGTGGTCTGGCTCGCGACAGTCACGCGCCCCCGTCCACGCCGGGTGATCGATGGTCTTTTCGTGCCGATCCGCGCCTGTGGCGAGGTCGCCCTCAGCCTCTACCTCCTGCACGTCGGGATCATCGCGGTATGGGCGGGCAGCCTCGGCCTCCCCGTTGACACCATCCTCTTGGGGTGGGTGCTCACGGTGCCGCTCGTGGTCCTGGTCGGTTGGGCCTGGTGGCGCTTCGTGGGCACGGGGCCGGTCGAGTGGCTGCTCGGTTGGGTGACGGGACGTCCGAAACGGCCACGTGCGAGCCGCGGTGCGGCCTCCGCGGGCCCCCATCGGCAGAGATGAGTAGGGGCGGACTCGATCAGCTACCGCTGACCATGGATCTCAGGTCACCGCGTTGCGTGGCGACGGCGCAGCTAGGCTGAGGGCACCGAGCCCGGATCGAGATGAAGAGGGCGCACATGACCCGCATCGTGCAGATCGTCCCCTTCATGCGACCGGGCTCAGGCGTCGCGGGAGTGGCGTGGAATCTCGATCGCGCGCTGCGCAGCCTCGGCGCCGACGTCGAGGCTTACACCTACACGCAGGCGCGCGCCGGCGAGCGGGAACCGATCGCGGTCCGGGGCAGGCGCACCGCCCGGCTCGCGTCCTCGTGGCGCGTAGTGTGGATGTCGACGGAGGGCACGCGACGAGCGAGAGATTTTCTCGCCGAGCGACCGGATGCGGTGTCGATCGTCCACAGCAACGTCACGATCGGCGACGTGTACGTCAATCACGGCGTGCTGTTCGCGGCGATGCGGGCCCGTGGCCGGGCGGGCCTGAGGCTGCTCAAGGATCCCTCCCGGATATATGTGCACTTTCGCGACCGCAAGCGTTACCGTGGGCACGCTCACCGCCGCATCGTCGTGCTGACGGCAGCCGAAGAGCAGACACTCGTCTCCTCGTACGGGCGCGTCGGTCCGCCGGTGAGGATCATCTCCAACGGGGTCGACCTGGATGAGTACCGACCCCCGACAAGCGACGAAAGGGCCGAAGCCCGTCGAGTGTTCGAGTTGGACGAGGAGGACCGGGTCGCCCTCTTCGTCGGCCATGAGTTCGATCGGAAGGGCCTTCCCCTCGCCATCGAGGCGCTCACGCATGCCCCCACCGTGCTTCTTCTCGTCGTCGGAGGCGCGCGCAAGATGGTCGACGACTCCCGACGCCTGGCTCAGAAGCTCGGCGTGGCAGACCGCGTCCTCCTGCTCGGCGAGCAGCACGGCCTGAAGGCGTATTACGCCGCAGCCGACATGTTCGTGCTGCCGAGCGTCTACGAATCGAGCGGGCTCGTCTTCCTCGAAGCGCTCGCCTCCGGACTCCCGCTCGTCGCGACACGGGTAGGAGTCGCGCCGGAGGTCGTCGTCGACGGGGAGAACGGCTACCTGGTCGACCGTGACGCGGAACAGATCGGCGATCGACTCGAACGCCTGGCTGCACACCCCAGCGGCGCGTTCGCCGCACGTGCACGGGCGAGCGTGACCGGCTACTCCTGGCGTGCAGTGGCCGAGCAGTATCTGGAGCTGGCCCGCGAGATCGAGGCGGAGAGGGCGGCGGAAGCGGCGAGCAGCGCCCCTTCCGTCGGACGCGGTGGCCCCGGCACCAAGGAACCCCGGCGCCGATGACCGACCGCCTGCGCATCGTCCACGCCACACGCTCCGGCGCCTTCGCCGGAGTTGAGCAGTTCGTGTTGCGGCTGGCGACCCGGCAGGCGCTGGACGGTCATGAGGTTCGCGTCATCGGCGGGGCTGCCCAGCGGATGGAGCGCACCCTCGCCGCCCACGGCATCGCGTTCACCCCTGCCGCGCGCACGATCACGACATGTCGGGCGATCCGCGAGGCGCATGACGCGGACGTCGTCAACACCCACATGACAGCAGCCGACGTCGCGGCGGTGGCTGCGCTCGCCGGCTACCGCCGCCCTCCCGCGATCGTGTCGACGAGACACTTCGTCGGCGTCCGTGGCCGCGGTACGCGCATTCCGTTCGACCGAGTGATCGGCGACCGGATCGATGCCGAGATCGCCATCAGTCATGCCGTCGCAGCCTCTCTGGGCCGACCGAGTACGGTCGTGCACGCCGGTGTGCAGGATGATGGCAACGCGCCCCTCCCTCGCGCGCGCACTGTTCTCATGGTTCAACGGCTGGAGGCGGAGAAGCGCACCGATCTCGGCCTGCGCGCCTTCGCGGCTTCACACCTGCAGGATCGTGGGTGGATGCTCGAGATCGCCGGGGACGGTGCCGAGCGTGTTGCCCTCCAGTCGCTCGCCGCAGAGCTCGGGGTGACAGTCCGCTTCCTCGGCTTCCGCGACGACGTTCCGCTCCTCATGCGAAGCGCAGGGATGCTTCTCGCCCCCTGCACGGCCGAAGGACTCGGTCTGGCCGTCCTCGAAGCGATGTCGATGGGAACTCCCGTGATTGCCGCGGACGCCGGCGGGCACCACGAGATCCTGGAGGGTCTCGATCCTCGCGCGCTGTACTCCCCGGAGGACACGGATGCCGCGGCACGGAACCTGCGGGAACTCGCCGACGACGACGGGGGGCGCGCAGCGCTCGGCTCGGCGGGGCAGTCCCGTCAGCGGGCGGAGTTCTCACTTGCGGCTCAGGCCGCCCGTACCGACGCGGTATATCGAGCGGCGATCGCCGGACGCATGAGAAGGGCTCGCGGGTGAACCTCGTGGTCGTGTCCCTTGAGGCATGGGACGACGTATGGCGGCGCAACCAGCATCTGGTGTCCCGGCTGCTTCACACGGATCCGGCCCTCCGCGTGCTGTTCGTCGAGCCGGCGGCAGACCCGCTGCACGACGTCGTGTCGCGCCGACTGCCGCGGCGCGGGCAGCGCCTCACCGAGGAGTCGGGCTTCGACGGCCGTCTCTTGCGGTTCCGGCCGGTGAAGCTCCTGCCCAGATCAATCGATGCTCGCGCCGATGAGCGCCTCGCGCGCAGCGTGCTCGAGGCGACGCGGCGCGCCGGGTTCTCGGAGGCTGTGCTGTGGTTGAACGATCCGAGCGCGGCCCCGCTCGCCCGCCTCACGGGCTGGCCGACGCTCTACGACGTCACCGACGACTGGGTGGCCGCGGATCGCCCGTCCGCCGAGATCGATCGCATCCGCGCCGACGAGAACTGGCTGCTGCGGCACGCGCGGGAGGTGGTGGTCTGCTCACCGGAGCTCATGCGACGCAAGTCCGGCGCGCGGCGCGGGGCGATCCACCTGATCCCGAACGCGGTCGACGTCGCTGCCTACCGCGCAAAGAAACCTCGCCCCCGCGACCTGCCGGCAGCTGCGGCGGTCTACGTCGGCACCCTGCACACCGACCGGCTCGACCTCGACCTCTGCGTGCGAACCGCAGCAGCCCTGTCGCTCCGCGCATCACTCGTGCTCGTCGGCCCCAACGCGCTGACTTCCGCCGCGACGACCCGCCTCAGCGCCGCCGGCGTCGTCTTGCTCGGCCCGCGTCCACACGAAGACGTGATCGCATACCTGCAGCACGCCGACGCGCTCGTCGTCCCGCACGTCGTCTCGCCGTTCACCGACAGTCTCGACCCGATCAAGCTCTACGAATACGCGGCCGTCGGCCGTCCAGTCGTCTCGACCCCGGTCGCCGGCTTCCGCGACGCAGACGATCCGCGCGTCCGTGTGGTTGCGGCATCCGGGTTCCCTGCCGCAGTCGCGGAGCTGGTGCCCGCCGCCACAAGCTTTCCCGACGGGACCGACGTAGCGGTCGCCGGGTGGGATGACCGCGCCGCAGCCATGCGGGGCGTGCTCACCCGGGTGCACGCCTCCTGACAGCCCGGTCGCGGTGAGGCACGACCACGCCTCGCGGCACTCTAACGACATCCCCCGGTACCATCAACACGTGCGCCCGACCGTCATCACGCCTCCCGGCCGGTTGGCGCTGCCGCCGTGGCGGGAGTTGTGGGATGCGCGTGAGGTCGCCCTGCGTTTCGCTCAGCGTGACGTCGTGCTCCGCTACCGGCAGACTTTCATCGGAGTCGCGTGGGTGCTGTTGCAGCCGCTGGCAGCTGCCGGCATCTTCGCGATCGTGTTCGGCGCTGTCGCGCAGCTGCCCACCGGCGGCGTTCCGTACTTCTTGTTCTCGTACATGAGCATGCTCGCGTGGACCCTTTTCGCCAGCACGCTCTCCCGTTCCGCGTCGTCGATGGTGGCCAATCAGGCGCTGGTCTCGAAAGTGTTCTTCCCCCGCATGCTGGTTCCGTTGTCCGCGGCAGGCCCGACGCTGCTGGACTTCGCAGTGGGTTTCGGTTTCGGCGTCGTCCTACTGTTCGCATTCACGGTGAACCCTGGCTGGCCGGTGCTGCTCGTTCCGATCTGGGTCCTGATCATCACTGCGACGGCCGTCGGTGCAGGGCTCGCGGCGTCCGCGTGGATGGTCAAGTACCGGGACGTCCAGTACGTGCTGCCGTGGATCCTGCAGGTGGCGTTGTTCGCGACGCCGGTCGCATACGCGACGGATGCGATCCCGCCGGCCCTCCAGCCACTGTTCCTCGCCAATCCCCTCGCCTGGATGCTCGACGGCTTCCGCTGGTCCACGCTCGGAACGACCGCACCACCCGTCTGGCAACTGGTCGGATCGGTCGTCGTGGCCGTTCTGGTGCTCTTCGTCGGCGCGGCGATCTTCCAGCGATACGAACGGGTGTTCGCCGACCTCATCTGAGCCCTTAGGCTGTCGCAGTGACCCGCACCCTGTCCGTCGATGCCCTCGGTACGGTGGTGCGCATCGACGGCTCAGCCCTGTCCGACGAAGCGTGGGCGGCGACGCAGGCCGCCTGGCGCGACGGCGTTGTGGAGCGCGCCGCTGTCGACACGGCCGCGACTGTCCCAGCGCATGGCTCTCTTCCGACGCGGTCGATGCTCTCGGCGCTGTCGACGGAGGTGACGCTCGCGGCACTGGAAGCACGAGCTGGGGAACTTCTCATGCTGCACGCCGCCGGACTCGCGACCGCAGACGGCAGGGTCGTCGCGCTCGTCGGCCCGTCCGGACGTGGGAAGACGACCGCTTCGCGCATTCTCGGGACCCGCTTCGGCTATGTTTCCGATGAATCCGTCGGCATCGCTGCGGACGGCACGGTGCATCCGTACCGGAAGCCGCTGTCGCTGATGGAGGATGACCAGGTCCTGAAGGTCCAGCGGAGTCCGACCGAGCTGAACCTTCTGCCGCTTCCGACCATGCCGTTGCGGCTGGCCGCCCTTGTGCTGCTGGAGCGGGATGACTCCGCGACGACGCCGCGTTCCGAGCGAGTCGACCTCGCGGAGGGCATCACAGCCCTCGCCGAGCAGAGCAGCTTTCTCGGGACGCTGCCCGCGCCACTGCATGTGATCGCCTCGCACGTGGAGTCGGTCGGCGGCGTGCAGCGTGTCGTCTACAGCGACGCCGAGAGCCTCGTGGCGGTTGTGCAAGAGCTGGGGGCGCGGGAGCCCACACCGCCCGGGCCCGTGGCCGGCCCGGTAGAGCCGGCTGCTGTCGCCGTCGTTTCCCGTCCGCTCGCTGCTTCCTCCTATCGTCGTGTCGAGGCGCTGGACTGGCTCGCGCTGGAAGACGGTCGCCTGGCGCTCCTCGTGCGAGACCACGAGGCATCCACCCGCGTCGTCGTTCTCGATGGGATCGCACCCTCGCTCTGGCACGCGACGGCGCAGCCGACGCCCGTGACCGCGCTCGTCGGCATGGCCATCAGCGTTCACGGACACCCCGACGGCGTGGACGCGGCGAGCCTCGTCCGGGCATCGCTCGCAGAGCTCGTCGACGCGGGGCTGATGATTCGCGCTTAAGCCTTACCCGAAGCTGGAACCGGCGGCCGAACGCCGTGCAAGCTCTCGTAGATGTCGTCGATGAAGGACTTGATGGCGTCGCCGACCACCGGCCCACCGGCAAGCAGACCGTCGGCGCCGAGCAGCACCGCACTCGGCGACGGGATGAAGTCGGCGAGCGACGCTGCGACACGACCGCCGGTGTCATGGAGCGACTGCGGTTCATCGGTCTCGGTCCACGGGCTCGACTCGGGCGGATCGGTGAGCAGCAGCCGCACGTCGACCTCCGGAAGCAGCTCGCGCCACGCCTGACGCTGGGCGACGATCGGTTCGCACCATCCGCATGTCGGCGAGACCAGGAGGAGAAGGACTGGCCGCAGTTCGGTGAGCGCCCGCAGATCGGTAGCCGTCCCGTCGGCGAGCGTCACCGAGACAGCGGGTGTCCGCGTGCGGATGTAATCCAGTTCGTCGCTTTCGTCGGCACTCTCGGACCGAGGACTCTGAGCCGCATCGGCCATGGGTCCGCTGTCGCGTGCGAACTGCGGCGCATCGTCAGGCCACATCACCAGCGCCGTTGTGACGGCAGCCAGCGCCAGGGCGGGCACCACAGGCCAGCCCGCGACCAGAACGCCGCCCAGAGTCGGAGCGGTCCAGATGCTGAACGCGGCGGCGACGGCGATCGCCGTGAGCCACGCATTGCGCACCACGGTGACGCGCGTCACCTTCTTCCGGACGCCGAAGCACGCGCAGCTGGTGTCCTCGTCACGCGAGACGGCCCGCACCACCAGCCAGGTGTAGGCGCTCATGAGGCCCACCGCCGCGAGCGCGGCGAGCAGTCCGAGGATGCCGCCCAGCACAGCCAGCGCGACACCGAGGACGATCTCCCCCGCAGGATGGAACCGGAGGAGCCATTCGCGCCGAAGGCCACGGGGCACGCCCAGGTCGGCCCAGCCCTGCAGGTCTTCGGGGTTTCTCAGCTTGCTGACACCGCTGGCGATGAGTACGGCTGCCAGCACAAGGGGGAACGCCGCCAGGAGTGCGTCAGGCATGCGTCGATGCTACGGCGACGCGCACCCGCGCAGCCGGAAGTGAAAAACGGACGGACACGACTTCACGAGTTGGTGCACGCCGGCGTGCAGGTGAACTCGGGGAAGGCGTCGAGGATGCACCTCTGACGGGCCTCGCTGAACGTGCAGCTTCCGGTGTTCTGGCCGCATGACGTGTTGTTGAATCCCATAGGCGGAAGGCCGCCTGCGGTGCCTGTGGCAGGCGGCTGCGGCACGGCAGGATTCGCACCCACCTGCAGGGTGTAGTTCACCGACACGTCGTTGCTGGCGCTGTTGCCCCAGTCGCTCGTGACCAGGGCATAGGTGCCCGACGAGTTCGCGCCGACCGTGAAGGTCGTGCTGAGAAGGGTGCAACACCCGGTCTGGTTTCCGGGGCCGACCTTGACGACGTTGACCTGGGCGCCGCTCTGCGTCGCGCTGCCACGCACGACGCTGGTGATCGAGATGGTGACCGGCTGAGCCGTGGTATTCGTGATCGTCATGAGGAACACCGCGCCGTCGGAGAAGGCGCCGACAGAGTTGCCCGGCAGCTTGCAGTTCTGACCCGTGAGCTGGATCGTGCCCTGACTCGCCCCGGCGAACGCCGGTACCGGCGCTGCGATCGCGATCGCGGGAACCGCCCACGCCATCGCCTTGGTGACAGTCCGTCGGCTGACGCCGCCCGACTTTTCCTGCTCGTTGAATTCGCTCATCGCGACCCTCCCCAGAGTCTGCCGCAACGACTGTTCGCGGCGGACGACATTCTATGGCTGTACGGGACAGTGTGATATGACCCAGACGATTCGATGCCCCAAGAATCGAATACCCCAGCGCGCCACTGACGGCGATGCTGGCGATGATACCGTAATTCCCCAGGCGAACACACCCGTCATCTCGTCGACCTGAAAGCTGAGGGCCACGTGACGCACGGCACCGCCGCGATCATCGCCTCCAACGTCTCCAAGACGTATCGGATCAGCCACCGCAGCCGCCCGAACCGTGCCAGCGAGGCCATCGTCGAGTTCGCGAAACGGCCCTTCCGCCGCACGGACGTGGAGCTGTTCGACGCCCTTCACGCACTGGATTTCGAGGTTCCCGCGGGCGAGGCGGTCGGCATCATCGGTCGCAACGGGGCCGGCAAGTCCACGCTCCTCAAGCTGCTGACCCGGATCACGGCTCCCACCACGGGCCGCATCGAGCTGCGCGGCCGCGTCGGAAGTCTGCTCGAGGTGGGAACGGGCTTTCACCCCGAATTGACCGGTCGCGAGAACATCTTCCTCAACGGCACACTGCTGGGCATGCGGCGCCGCGAGATCATCCGCCGCTTCGACCAGATCGTGGACTTCGCAGGTGTGGAGAAGTTCCTCGACACGCCCGTCAAGCGCTACTCGTCGGGCATGTACGTGCGCCTCGCGTTCGCCGTCGCCGCGCACCTCGACACCGAGATCTTGGCGATCGACGAGGTGCTCGCCGTGGGCGACGCCGAGTTCCAACGGAAGTCGCTGGCGAAGCTGAGGGATGCCGCGAGGGACGGCCGGACGGTGCTGTACGTGAGCCACCAGATGCAGACGGTGCTCAACCTGTGCACCTCGGCGATGTTCCTGCAGTCCGGGCGCCTTGTAGCGCAGGGCGCCGTTGCGGACGTCATGGCGCGTTATCGCGAGTCGTTCGATGACTTCGCGACCGCTCAGGTCGAGGCATCCCGCCGCCCGGGATCGGGGGAAGTGCGGGCGGCGGCGGTCACCACCGACGGTACTTTCCACGTGGCCGATACCAAGATGGTGCAGATCGAGGTCGCCGCGGGTTCGGCGGGCGGCCGCCCGTACTACGTCTCGGCGCACGTGAACGATGCGAACGGCGTCGTCCTCGCACAATGCGACTCCAGGGTGCATGATGTCTGGCTGGATCCGGCGCGCCCTCAGCGCCTGAGCCTTTCTATTGACGGTCTGTGGCTGCGGCCGGGGCGCTACTCCGTCGACGTGTTCGTGTGCCGTGCGGGCATCCTCGACGCCTGGGAGGCGGCCGCCTCATTCGAGATCCTTCCCGACCTGCCTTATCCCGAGTTCTCCGACCCCGAGGCGACTGCCGGCGGCGCGGTTCTCAGCGACTTCACCTACACGGTCGGCTGAGAGGCCCAGCGAGTGACGCGCCGACGCAACGCCCCAGGCGCTTCGCCGAATCGTCGCGTCAGGTAGCAGGCGGCCGCCCAGCCCGCGACGACGAGTCCACGGCTTCGGCCACGCCACGAACGCCGGCGCAGCCCCGCCAGACCGAAACGACGCAGGAAGCGCACCCGCGCCGCGGGGCCGGCACCCGCGAGCTTTGAGAAGAGCAGCCCGTTGCGGAGGAAGTAGAAGCTTCCCAGCGTCGCCGCGGCCCCGGTGAACGATGCCGATACGGCGTGGAGGATACGCACGTCGCAAGCGACGAGCAGACGGATGCCGCGAGACCGCGCGCGCAAACTCCACTCCGAGTCCTCGAAGTTGAGGAAGAATCGTTCGTCGAAGAGCCCGACAGCCCGCCAGGTCGGAGCCGACGCCGTGATGCAGCATCCGGCGAGCACGTCGGTCACCCGAACACCGTTCACACAGGACGCCAAGTCGGCCTGGGCGGTGTGATGCGGGTAGCCGTCGGGCATGTCGAGGGTGCCGCCGCCGAACCAGATGCGGCCGGGGTCGTCCCTATAGAAGACGGTTGGACTGACCGCGATGGCGTCGGCCGCGAGCGAGGCGAGGCGAGGCAGCGCGCCAGGTGGCACGACGGTGTCGTTGTTGAGAATCGTGATCGTGTCCGCGCCGTGTCCGAGGGCCCACTCGATACCGCGGTTCATGCCTCCGGAGAACCCGAGGTTGCGCAGGAGCTGCAACGTACTCACGCGTGGTGTCCCCGCCAGGGTTTCCACCACCCCGTCGAACGAGCCGTTGTCGACCACGAGGACCTCGGTGTCGGCATCCCCGTCCAGGATGGATCGCACACACTCCAGCGTGTCAGCTCGTCCATGCCAATTCAGGACGATCGCGACGTGCATCGAGAACACCTCGATTCGCGGAGCACACCGCCCCGCCTTCCGAGCTCGCCTGAGCGTACGCCCGATGGGGCATCGAGCGTCGGGCGCCTAACCGACGGACCAGACGTCATGTCTGCTGAGCGCCAGAGACAGCGAACGCAGAGTCGAGAAGACCAGACACGCGCAGTCGTGGATCCGTCCACCCGAACCTACGTCGACCCCACCGAATGATGCGGAGCGCGACGCCGTTGAAACGACCTGCTGCCCGTTCGACCAAGCCACGCGCCGGGTACGAGCTCAGCGGAATCGGCTCGAACTCCCATCCGGTCAAGGTCAGGCGCATCATCCTCTTCCGCCGCATGAATGCGTCGACGATCTGCTCGAAGAAGAGCGTGTTGTGCCGTGGCGCCTGCCATCCGAAGTACCGCGCTGATGCAGGCGAGGAGAGCACCAGCGGGAGCCAACGGTTCATCAGTGGCCGGCAGAAATCCGACCGCCGACACAGGAAGACCTGATCCGTGAATCCGTAGCCGATGAATATGCCCTCGGCTGATTCGTCAGATTCCTCCGCCACCGACGTAGCGCCGTCTGCCATTCGCCAATTCGGGTTTGCGACGCAGAGCCTGGAGTCGGTCTTGAACGCAGCGAGGCTCGCGGAGACCCAGCTGCCATCGCCGCGCAGTGCGAGATCCACGTCCACGTAGCACAACAGTTCCGGCCCATCGAGCGTGAGTGCAACCAGGCAGCAATCTGACCAATGAAGATAGCGGCCGAAATCCGACCTCCGAAGCCCTGTAACTCTCAGCGCGCGGTCCAGGTGATCCTCAACGAACGCGAACCGGTCGATCTCGCCGCGATCGACGGCCGCCTGAGCCAGACGGGCGGCGAGGGGGCGATCCGCAACGTTGTTCACGAGCAGGGTGCGTAGGGCGAAAGGATATCGGTGCTGTGCCACTGCGGCTTCCAGAGCCCCCGGACGGGTCACTTGGACGATGTTGCGCTCGAAGCAGTTCACAACAAACTCGACTGGCTCGACGTTCAATTCCGATCTCCCTCGGTAGGCACCTGATCGTACCCAGGAACGTGCGGAGACTCGCAGCGAACGACTACCAGGCCGAAGATCGGTAGCCTCTCGCATTCAGCATGGCTCGACGCTTGGCTCAGCAACACTTCAGCCGCATCTTCGACCCCGTCCCCGCTTCCGACCCAGTAGGTGTACACCGTCACGCCCGGGCGGGTCTCGAGCGTTGCAAGATCGGCAGCATCCCGTTGCACCGACGGCGACATCAGCCATTCGCGGTAGCGCCGATCAGTCGGCAGCCCGCTCGACAGCAACCAGTTCGGCGTGAAGTTGCCCACGAACAGTGCGTCAGGGTCGGCCCGCCGCTCGGCGTCCAGGTACCGGGACACCGCGTCGAAATCGGTCTTGTACGGCGCCTGTAGGTTCGCGGCGACCCACCCGAGATTCGCAGCCAGGCACGCGAGAAGAAATGCCGTGAAAACCGACTCGAGGCGAGCGCGCGCCGCAACGGCGAACAGAGCCGCGATGACGCCCCACGTAGCGGCGGGGAGGATCACGATCAGGTTGCGAAGCGTCCAGACGTGGACGAACTGCGAGACCGTCCAGGCGAGGACGGTGACCACGATGGCGATCAGTAGCAGCGTCGTCGCAGCGTCTCGAGCCGAGGACCGCGGGCCGACGTCGACGGCGGACGGCGCGCCCCCTCGATACGAGAGAGACCAGAGGATCGTAGCGACCACGGCGCAGAAGACGACACCCGCCCACGACCTCCACGCGAACCCGCCATCGGTCATCTCCAGACCGTCGACCGAGAACAGAGTGGTCGCAAGCTCTGCCAGTTCGCCTGACGCGGGCCGCGGGATCCAGCTGGTGGCACCGCCGAACTGCGGGGTGAAGACTCCCCAGATCTGCCAGAGGAGTTGAGGCGCCACGGCGAGACCAGTCATGGCGGTGATGAGGCTCGGTCGGAGCCGCCGCCACCCCAGGGCCACAGCTCCGGCGACGACCAGCAGCAGAGCGCCGAAGAGATGCGTGGCCGACAACGCCGCGCCCCACAGAACCCACCCCGCCACCAGCCCGCGCTGAGGCTGGTGAGGACAGGCGGCCGTCAGTCTGATCGTGAGAGCTGTAACCGCCAGAGCACAGCACCAGAGGAGGGAATAGGAACGCGCCTCCTGCGCGTAGACGATGGCCATGCCTGCTGCGGCGCTGCCGGCCACGATGAGAAGCCGCAGTCGCAGGTCGAGCTCACTTCTCCGCAACAGCCAGTATGCGAGGAACACGCCCAGCAAGCCGAACGCGGTGCTGAGGGCGCGCGTCCATGCGGCGTCGGTCCCGCCGAGATGCACCCAAGCCCACAACAACAGCTGATAGACCGGCGGGTGGACCTCCGTCTTGATCGTGTGCAGCGAATCCGCGAGGGGTAGAGATGCGACACCCACGGACCACTGTTCATCCACCCAGTAGCTCTGCCGGTCCAGCCACGCGAGGCGCACCGCGCAGGCGAACGCGACGACGACAGCGGCCATCGCGACGAGCTCGCGACGCCCACGAACCGGCGTCGTCAGCGTAGGCATCGGCGACGGTATCCGGGTGCCTGTCATCGTGCGGGCTCCACGGGGGGAGTCTAAGTGCCGGCCGTCAGTCGCGCTCTGGTGGCGAGAGAGGGCGAGGCTGCAACCGCGGCCACAGGCCGCGCGCGAACGGGTGCACATCGCGCAGCCATCGCCAGGTGAGCGGCACCGGGAGCCAGACGGCGAAATAGTAGAGGGTTCCCCGCCACCCGTTGGCGTGCCCCCACGACCGGGTCTTCTGGCGAATCTCATGTGGCCGCCGCGCCCAGGAGTTGTGTATCACCGCTGCCTCCGGCGGAAGGCTGATCCAGCGATGCTCGCCGTCCTCGGCCGGGCGGGTGAGCTGCAGCGAGGAACTGTCGCCGCGAACAACAGGCCGGAGGAACGACCCTTCCACCCGACGGGCGTCGGTGAGGCGGACCTTGGGACGCACGGCGACTGCACCAGGGAAGTCGTAGCGTGGCTCGAGGCGGGACCCCACGACCTCCCACACGCGTCGCGTCGTGCGACGATACAGCACCCGCATCGGCCACTCCACCGCGTCTAGGCCCCGACGTTCCGCCTCATCGATCGCTCCCAGTAGCGCGGCGGTGTCGGGGAGGAGCTCGTCGTTGTCGAGCTGGATCACCCAGTCCACCTCGTCGGCGAGCGCGTCAAGCGCTGCCTGACGCTGCGCTGTGTCGGCCCGCATCGGGTTGGCCTCGTCTGTCCACCGGCCTTCGAGACGGCGCGCGATCCGTCGCTCGTCGACCCGATCGATCACGGCGAGCGCCGCGTCGACGGGGATCGGCGCGCCGGTCCAGCCGCGGCCGTCGACGGGTACTGGCACGACGATCACATCGACCAGACCGTAGTAGCGCCCGAGCGTCTTCTCGAGCCAGACGACGTCGGCGGGGAGGATGTACGCGCCGATGCGCCTGGTCATGGCAGCCCCCTCTGCTGTTCGCACCGGTTCCATTCAACTAGATTCGAGTCCACCGATCGGTGCCGAGGTTCGAAAGGGGGTCTCTATGTCGAGTGTTCGCCAGACGATCAAAGCGATCGCCCCGACACCCGTGCGGTCCGCCGTCGGGAGATGGCGCGATGTGTGGGGTGACCTCCGCCTTCGCCTCCTCGCCGACCTTGGATACTTCCCGTCGCACCGCGTGCGCGGGTACTTCTACCGCCGAGCCGGACTGCAGATGCACCCGACGTCGAGCATCCATTGGCGCGCCGAGTTCTATGCGCCCGAGTCGATTCGCATCGGCCGGTACTGCACCATCGGAGATTCCGCGTTCCTCGACGGACGAAGCGGTCTCACGATCGGCGACTGCGTCAACTTCGGCAGCCATGTGACCGTATACACGCGACAGCACGACGTCGACTCGGCAGACTTCGCAGAGGTCGGTGCGCCCGTGATCGTCGAAGACTACGCGTGGGTGTCCAGCCATTCCATCGTGCTGCCCGGAGTGACGATCGGGCGAGGAGCCGTCGTGGCTGCCGGGTCCGTCGTGACCAAGGACGTCGAGCCGTTCGCCCTCGTCGGCGGGAATCCCGCTCGCTTCATCCGCCATCGCTCGCGTGACCTGACGTACCGGCTGGGGTACGCCAAGCGATTCGTCTGAACGGGACGTCGATGCCGTCCACACCGCATGACCTCGTCACGGTCATCGTGCCGACCTACAACGGCTCTCAGCATCTCGCCGCCACACTGGAGAGCCTCGGCGCGCAGGACTATACGGAGTTGGAGGTCATCATCGTTGATGACGGCTCAACCGACGACTCGCTCGACATCGCACGGCGATCCGGCGTCGCCCGCACGGTTCTCGCCCAGGAGAACTTCGGCGTGGCCGTCGCGCGAAATCGTGGCCTCGCGCATGCGCGCGGGCGCTGGGTGGCCTTCCTCGATCAGGACGACCTCTGGCGCCACGATCGCGTGCGGAATCTGGTGGACTACGCCCACACAGCCGGGGTGGCGGCCGTCGCCTCGACGGAGACGCCGTTCGCGGTGACGTCTGACCGACCGGCCCTCGAAGCGGTCGGCGACGGCAGAGAGCGGTGGCCCGAACTGTGGATCAACCCCGGCCAGGAAAGCACTCTGATCCATGGGGCGCCCTATCCCTCCGTCGCAGAAAGAACCGAGGTGATCACCGTGCAGCGCCTCATGATGGGCGCCGCCATGCTGACCACGTCCGTGCTGTACGAGCGCGAGATCGCGATCGCGGCGGGGGGCTGCACCCCGCACGCGCGAGCCCTCGACGACCACATCCTGAATCTGAATGTCGCCCGCATGGCGGGAGGCATCCACCGGATAGACACGCGCGACCTCCTGTATCGCGTGCACCCGGCATCGGCGACGACGACCTCGCCCATGGCCGGTCCGCTTCTCTCAGCCATGGCGAGCATCCGCCTTGGAGGCGTCTTCCCCACCCACCCGCAGATCGGGCCCAACGTGGAACACCTCCTCTTGGGGCTCTCCGAGACCGAGCTGTCGCCCGCCGAGCAGATGGCGCTTCTGGTTCTGACGGTTCCTCGGGGCTCGCGCACGACTTGGCTTGCCCGGTGGGGCAAGAGAATGCTGCGGCGCATTGTCCCCGGACGCCGAACGTGAAGTCGCTCAAGGCGCGCCTCATCGCGATCCTGCCGCCGACGGTCCTCTCGAGCCTGCAGCGGGCCAAGATCTTGTCTCGCCTGCAGTTGGAGCGGTTCGGGCCGACTCAGCGGCGCACGAATGCGATGATCACCGTTCCCGGGCTGGCCCGCCGCCCGCGGATCGCCGGCTCCGTGTGGGGCGTCTGCATGGCGCGCAACGAGGAAGACATCATCGAGCACACGGTGCGCCATATGCTCTCGCAGGGCTTGGCCGGCGTCATCGTGGTCGACAACCTCTCCACCGATGCAACGCGTTCGGTCCTGGATCGGGTTGCGGCCGACGACCATCGCGTCCACGTCGGAACCGATCGCCAGGTGGGGTTTCATCAGGGCGGCAAGGTGTCGTACCTGTCCCACCTCGCCTGGCGCGCAGGAGCCGATTGGGTGGTTCCCTTCGATGCCGACGAGTTCTGGTTCGCCGAGGGCGAGAGCGTCGCTTCCTTCTTGGCTCGTCAGACCGTAGACGCCGTATGGTGCGACTTCCGGAACGTCTACCCGACGGTGTCGAGGCGGCGTATCGAGCTCGGCACCCCCGGACCTGTGCAGGTAGAGCGACGCGAGAGCCGATGGCTTCGCATCACCTTCCGCGCCCGCCGCTGGGCATTCGTGGGGGAGGGCAACCACGCCCTTCGTGACTCCACCGAGACGCCAGTTCGCGGCTTGCACATGCTCCACTTCTCGTATCGATCGATCGAGCAGTACAGCCGAAAGGTCGAGCACGGCGTCGCGGCGCTCGAAGCCGCGGGCATGGATTCATCGATTGCGACCCATTGGCGGTACTGGGCTTCGTTGAATGGTGAAGAGCGACAGCACCTCTGGGCCCGATATCTCTCCGACGATGGCGTCGGCGCCGACGGGCCGATCCCGCCGACGGAGCGCATCATCGTGGACAGCCCCACCCGATGGCGGACCTGGGATCCGATCGGAGTCTTCTCCCCTGCCGAAGCGGGCGGGTCGTGAGCTCTCGGCCGTTCGACCGTCTTCCGCGCTGGGCTCGGATCATCGCCGAGAAGCCGCCTGCCCTCAAGCGCCTGGCGCTGGCGATCAAGCGCCGCCGCCGTGGCGCGCGCGGGTGCGTCCGCGGTAGACGCCGACGTACGCGTCCGCAACAAGACGCAGGTCGAAGTCCCGCGCACGTTCTCTCGCTGCAGCACCGAGACGATCACGCAGCGACGGATGCCTCAGCACCGCCGTCAACTCCGCTCCAAGCCCGGCCATGTCGGTGAGCACACCATAGCGGCCGTCGCCGGTCACGAAGCGTGCTCCCGGGTTCGGAGTCGCGATGACCGGCAGGCCGGCGGTCATCGCTTCGGCGTAGGGGATGCCGAATCCCTCGTAAGCCGAGGGAAGACAGAACGCCCACGCCCGGCGGTATTCCTGTGCGAGCTCATCGTCGGACAAGCGGCCCAGCGCTTGCACACCATCGGGCAGCTCGGACGGCGCATCCTGCGTCACCATCCGGAGGCAGGCATCCGGAACGTGAGGGCGCACCTGCTCGGAGAAGATGCGCGCCAGTTCCGCGCCGCGCTTGCGCTGATGCCATGTGCCGACGAAGAGCACCGTGGGCTGGGAAGCCCGGGCTGAACCGTCCGACGCGAAGCGGGCGGCATCCACTCCGTTCGGGATGACCGTGCGAACCCAGGGCGTCCACCGACGGGTCTGCGGCGAGATGAGGACGGTGTGATCAGCGACCACACTCGCCAGAACTTCGGTGAAGCCCAGCAGCACCATGCGCAGCTTCTCGCCGATCCCGCGGATGTGTATCGCCTCTTCGAAGCAGGAGCCGTGCAGAGTCCGGACGTGCATAGGGACCCGTCTCCGCCACATCCAGTAGTCCTCGCCGTGCGCATGAAGCACGTCGTAGGAGGACAGATCCTGTCGGCGCATCACGAACGCGAACCGGAAGGTGCGAAGAGATCCGGTGAGCGGCAAGTGGACATGTCCGTACAGCGCGCCGTCGACGGGAGCGCAGGGACTGAAGACGTCGACGTGATGACCGCGCCGTACGAGCTCATTGGCCAGGGCGTGAACCTGGTAGCCGACTCCGATCTTGCTCTCGCTGGGCAGGTAGTACGAGATCATCGCGATCCGCAACGGAACGGACGCCGGCTCGGCGTCCGTCATGTCGCCAACCCCGCTCGCAGGGCGCGCAACCATCCGTGGCCGTCGCGCAGATCCGGCTCCAGATGGTTGCCTTCGGCCCACTCATTCCAGGACTTGACCCAGAGCAGTCGTTCCTCCGGCGGGCGATCGCCCAGCAGCGCGGCAGCCGCCTCGACGTTGCGCTGGAAACCGTCGGGAGTCGCTCCCGTCACCACCAGACCGCGACGGCCGGAGCGCGGAGTGTTGTCCCAGTTCGGATAGACGCATGGCTGCACCTGCGGGTGCCGCGGGAACGTGTCGACGACGGAGTCGGAGTACGGCCAGATCTCGGGCCCGCCGCGGAGGCGCCGCCGAGCGCGCATCTTCAGTCGGGTTGCCGGAGTGACTCTCGCGGGAAGCCGCATGTAGACCGAAGCATCGAAGCCGTCCTGCTCCGCACTCGTGTATCGCGAACCCTCCCCGAGGAGATCGCTCGCCTCGGCGACGAGATAGATGCCGTCCAGTCCCGCAGCTTCTGCCATCCGCTGCCAGCGGTCGACGAAAGCACGGGCATCGGGCAGTTCCTCCGGGCGGAAGACGTAGAACACCGGCTTGCCGCGCACACGGAGGTAGCGCGGGTCGCGGAAGGCCGGCAGGATCGCGTCGAAGTGCCGCTGATCGTCTTCCGGGCCCGGGTAGCGCTGGTGCTTGAGGACCTTGTCTCCTGCCGCGTGCCAGATGCCCGTCCACGATTGATTGGCCCACGCCAGGCAGAAGGACACTTCCGGCGCACCGCTCTCGAGCACCTCTCGAAACGGACGGTCGAGGATCCGATCGCCCTCGCCGAACCAGTAGTGCCAGTACGCGAATGCCTCCACGCCGTACTGCCGCGCAAGGTCGCTTTGCGCCTGGCGTGTCTCTGGTACCCGAAGGTCGTAGAACCCGAGGTCCGCAGGCAGAGTCGGCTGCTGATGCCCACGGAAGAGCGGCCGGGCCCTGGCCGCATTGGTCCACTCGGTGAACCCAGGCCCCCACCAGTCGTCGTTCTCGGGGATGGGGAAGAACTGGGGGAGGTAGAAGGCGACGGCGCGTGCTCTCAGTTCCAGCGACACCCCTCAGCCTCTCCGTGCCCGATGCCGGCGAGGCGCCCCTGTCTGCTCACCGTGCGCGGAGCCGTCGTGGTCCGGAGCCAACAGCTCGTCGAAGACGCCCCCACCCTCGGCGGGCGCGCTCGCGGAGGCGGGCGCTGCCCCACTGTTCCGGGGGGAGGGCTGTGCGGTCGGACGCACCTCCGCCGCCTCGGCATCCAGGCCCCCCACGTCATCCATGGCACCCGCCTCATCCGAAGCGGCGGCGTCGAGGGAAGCTGCCGCGAGGAAGGTCGGGCGGGTGTGATCGACTGGGCGCCCACCGCTGCTCGAGAGTGGCTCGTCGGCGGCAGACGGCACCGCTTCGGCTGCGGCGGCCGGCGCGCCACGCTTGGCGTGCCCAGCGCTGTAGTGGCGTTGGTACTCGTACGAGTACGGCGATGCATCAGCGCCCCGGAGGGGAACCTTGTTCAAGACGATCCCCAAAGCGCGTCCCCGTGCCTTTCGCAGGGTGTCCAAGGCCTTCTCCACCAGGTCGAACGTCGTCTTGCCGAGGCTCACGACGACCAGGGCTCCGTCGGCTTGATGCGACAGGACGGCGCCGTCCGTGACGGGGATGAGCGGCGGGGCGTCGATGATCACCGTGGAGTGCTCGGCGAGGTCATCCAGCAGGTGCTTCATGCGCGCAGAGCCCAACACCTCGCTGGGGTTCGGCGGTGGGCTTCCGGCGGCGAGGACGAAGAGATTCTTCGATTGCGGAGCACGCTGCAGGACGTCGACGACCTCGGCGCGCCCCGCAAGGACATCGCTGAGGCCCGCGCTGGAGCTGACGCCCATCGTCTCGGCCACCTTGGAACGTCGGAGGTCGCCGTCGACCAGCACGACGTGCGAGCCGTTCGCTGCGAGCGTGAGGGCGAGATTGCACGCCACGGTTGACTTGCCGTCTCCAGGCAGGGGGCTGGTGATGACGATGGTCCGCGGAGGGTTGTCGACATCCATGAACTGCAGATTGGTGCGAAGGGTTCGCAGCGCCTCCGCGACCGCGAATCCCGGGCCGCCTCGCGCGGCGTCGGGATCGAACAGACGCGTCTCCGCCCCCGACTGCTTGGCGAAGGGGAGGGTGCCCACGACGGCGACCTCGGTCTTCTTCTCCACGTCGTCGGCGGTGCGCACCCGGCGATCGGATGCCGTTCGCATGAGAGCGAAGCCGACGCCGAAACCCAGCCCGATCACACCACCCACGATCAGCGATGTGCGAAGGTCGGGGAAGATCGGCTCTGACGGCAGCGAGGCCGAGTCGCCCGCCACGATGTTCACAGGAGCGGAGCCCGGGCTGCCGTTGCCGTCGACCTGGTCGATGGTGTCGACCATGCCACGAAGCCAGGATTCCGCCAGTTCGCGCGCAGCCGTCGGGCTGTCCGCCTGGGCGACGACGCGGAGGATGGTCGTACCTTCCGGGTTGCTCACGGCGACGCGTTCGATCAGCTCCTCCGGGGTGGTGTCGAGACCAAGATCCTCGATCACGTACTGGGCGACATCCCGCCATCCCGCGATCACGAGGAAGGAGGGGACCTTGGCCGCCGCCGCCGGGTCACCGATCTGGATGATGCTCTGCTCGTCCAGCTCGCTCTGATCGAGCTTGGCGATGCCATCGGCGGCCGCCTCATAGACGGGCGTCTGCAGCTGCACCCAGACGAAAGAGGCGCCGAATCCGACGAGAACCATCATCACGATCGCCAGCCAATGGCGTCGCAATCCCCGCACGTAGTCCCGCAGTTCCATACAGCTCCCCCAACCCCGGCACGCTTACGCCCCCACCCCACGCGACGAGGCGCATTCTCACGTGGCGCTGGTGTCGATCATACGCATCGGGCCGCTCGCCGAGCCTGCCCGGATTGCGGCACGGCCGGCGGCCCCGCCGGTCACCGTCGCGCCACCGGCGCCGCCAGGTCGGCGGTGAAACTCTCGCGGCGTTCGGCCGCCGATGCCTGCGCGCCCAGGCAAATGCCCGCGATCACGAAGGGGATCGACACCTGCCCGGCCACCCAGAACAGATCGAATTGCGACTGCACGAGACGGCTCAGCAGGACGGCAAAGGCGAGCGTGCCGTAAACCGGATCCACACGCCAGAGGATCACCAGGATGCCGAGCCACATGACGATGAAGCCGATCAGGCCCACCACCCCGGCCGACACGGCAACCTCGACCTCCGCCTGCGGCGGCTGGAAGTCCGCCCATCCCCCTTGGTACCAATACCGGAGGCCGTGTCCGAAGACGGGCGCCTCCTTCCAGTAGGCGAACATCGCTCGCAGCCACTCGAGTCGGGTGTTGGCCGAGTTGAACTGATTGTCGGAGCTGACCTGATCCAAGACCATGACCGCGATCAACCACACCGCTGGAGCCAGCAGCAGCAGGACGAGGCGCGAGTGCCGGTTGCCTCCGGCGCCGCGCCGGAGCGCCAGAACGACGACTGCCACGATCAGGCCGAGCGCCGCCTGCCTCGACTGGGTGAGCACGATACCGACACAGAGGAGCCAGAAGGCGGCTCGCGCCCACCCACGTGTCAGCGAGAGCCACTGAGGATTCGCGTAGGCGACGACTGCGGCGAACGCCATCACCGTGCCGGCGAAGTTCTTGTGCATCTCCACGGGCCAGGACGGGTACACCGGCCCGAGGTCGCCGCGCGAGAACTGGATGAGACCCGTCACGATCGTTCCGACGGCGATCATGCACGCCGCACCGATCATGAGGATCAGCGCCGGGCGGGCATAGCCGGCGCGACCGAGCGCCCACCCCACGATGATCGCTCCCGAGACGAGAAGCCACGCGTGGAACCATTCGACCGTGTTCGCGGCGTAGGGATTGACGATGACGGTGAACAGCGTGGCGAACTGATAGACGAGGTTCAGCCACAAGATCTGCCGCAAAGGGCGGCTGTAGGGCCGGTGCCCCAGGAGGATCGCGGTGCCGAAGGCGGCCGCGAGGGCGACGTCCGAGACGGAGAGATCCGCACCGCCCAGACCCGCGCGCACAGGAATGAACAACGCCGGCGTCGCCATCAGGGCGACAGCGAGGGGCACACGCGGCGTCAATGCGGCGGCGATCACCAGACCGGCGATCGCCGAGGCGGTCACCAGCCCCATCGCGGACTGCTGTCCGAGCAATACGGTGACGGCGACGACCGCACCGGCCGCCATCAACACCCACCGCCAGGCCCCCGCCCACCATTGTGCGAGGCGATCCCGCCACATCGCCGTCTGCATGGGATCACCCCCTGGCTATCCGATGGGTTCAGTATCTCCCACCGGGGCAGGTCTGATCAGCCCTTCGCGAGTCAGTCGATCGATGAAGTCCATCACGTCTCCGGAGATATTGGCCGGCTCGGCCGCGACCAGCTCGGCGAGCCGCATCACCAGCGTCTGCCGTGGACCTGCCAGCGCAGCCTCCCAGATGAGGGCGGCCGTGTCGGTCAGCTGGAGGATCGGACCGTCCGGAAGGCGGGCGACGTAGACGTCGCCCGCTTCCACAACGAAGCCGACGCCCGGCCCTGGGACGAAGCCCGTCACCGCGTTCCCCCACCAGTACGGCGTCGCGGGAGCTGCCTGATCGCCGTCAGCGGACGCGCCAAGAAGCCGGCGACGATCTCTCGGCGGGTGGGAGAGCGGCCCAGGCGATGCGCGAGCTGCTCGACATTCACGACCGGTGCCAGGGCGGCGATCCGGATCGCCTCGGCGAACGTCGGCGCGGCACGGATTCGGGCGCGCCATTCTGCGACGCGGGTACCACCCTGGGTGGTCACGCGCCACAGCGGGTAGTCGGGCTCTCCTCGGTAGCGTTCGAGGTCTCCCGTCGCGGCGGCGAATCCGACACGCGCCTCGAGTCGGTCGACCCACGCCGAGACGGCATCGGCATCCACGCGGCCCCCGTCGATCCACCGGTTCACGGGATCGGGAACCCGGGCTCGATTCCGGGCGTCGTTGAGCACGAGCAGCACCGCCTGCGCCTCCCGAGCCGGCGCGCTGCCGCGCGCCCCCGGCATCTCCAGCCGTTTCCTCTCCCGCCAAAGAAGCTCGAACGCCTGCTCAGCGTCACGCCGCACGCCGGGAAACGACCGATGGAGGTCGAAGTAACCCCACGTGGGGTGCAGGTAGGTCTGAGCGTGACCGAAGGGCGAGCCATACCGGAAGGTGCTGTACACCTGCCAGCCGTGAGCCTTGAGACCGCGGTCCAGCGATGCCACCTGGGACGGACGAACCAGCGCGTCGACATCCGTTCCGGGCTGGGCGACGGCTCGGAGCGACGTGTCCACGGCATCGCCCTTGATGTGGAGGATGTCGGCCCCGACCTCGTCAGCGATGAGCTGCACGGCAGGACGAGCGAGCCTGACGCGCACCACCGAGGGAATGCTCACCGGGGCCTCCCGACCCAGCCCGTCGCTCACCGGGCCAGCCTAACGGTGCCTGCGAACGCTCAGTCAGAAGGGCAGCATCGCCGGTGGCGAAGTGATGACGAGGGCGGTCGCCACCCACGCGCCGAGGACCAGCAGCAATCCGCAAGCGACGCAAGCCACCGCGATCCGTCCGAGAGGACGCCTCGCCAGCAGGGTGGTTCCCCCGTAGGCCAGCGCGACGAGAGGGATCACTCCATAAGCGGTCCGGAACGCGACCTGCCAGCCGAGGTTCACCTGCAGCAGCCACGCCGTCACCGACGCGGCGCCGACGATGAGGACCAGCTGCAGTGGCGCACGGTCGCCGATCTCTCGGGCCCGCCGCAGCAGCATGACTCCTCCCGCCGCGATCGCCGCCGCGATGAAGAAGATGAGCACGTCCGCCCACCAGGGCGAGACGAGGGTGTTGCGCAAGTACTCGGTGGGAACGCTCAAGTACGTGAGAACCGAGCGCGCCAGCGCATCCACCGATAGCCCGCCGGTTCCAAACTCGAAACCCGCCGCCTCGACCCCCGCCTGACCGGTCGCATCGCCGTAGAGCAGCAGATTGCGGACGAACCACCATGCGGTCGAGGCGGCGACGACAACCGTCGCCACCACGGCGGTCCGCACCCGCCTGTGCAGAAGGAGCCACGCGACGATGCCCACCACGAGCGGCGCCATGCTGACCTTGACGAGCATCGCCGCTGCGCTCAGTGCGCCGATGGCAGCACCCGCCGCCCAGCTGTTCCACGGTCGCGAGACCACTGCTGCGAGCACGGCACCGAAGCCGGCCGCCAGCGCCCACGAGTCGTTCTGAACCGACGCCGCCATCACGGTCAGCATCGGATTGAGCGCGACGAAAGCGGTCCCGGTCGCGACCACCAGCCGGTCGCGAGGCACTGCTGCCCGCAGGAGGAAGAACGTCACCCCGACGACCACCGCGCCACCGAGCGCTCCCAGAAGACGAACCGCGAGGAGCCCCTCCCCGCCCTCCCCCACGACCGACATGATCAGTGCCGCCACGGCGTAGTACAGCGGCGCCTGCTGCGCCTGATACAGCACACCCTCCTCTCCCAGCACGGGCAACGCGCGCTCCCTCGCGTAGAAGAGCACGTTCGACCAATGCGCTGGCTCGTCATACGGCAGGCCCGGGGGCACGATGACGGCCGCTGCGGCGCCGCAGATGAGGGCAGTGAGGACCAGCGCGACGAGTGCGACGACCTCGCTTCGCGCGAGGAAGCGGGCGGTGTGGACCGCGTTCATTGCAGCGCCGAAGTCAGCCGCGCGAGGTTGTCGAGGATCGTCGAGCGCAGCGGCTGCTTCTCCCACTCCGCCAGCGTGAGCTCGCGGGAGTGGGAGCGGTACATGTCCTCGACCCCGCGCATCTGCCGCACGAACTCCTCGCCGCGCACGAGCATCGAGATCTCCATGTTGAGACCGAACGAGCGCATGTCCATGTTGCTGGAGCCGATGATCGCGACCTCGTCGTCGATCGTGAGGCTCTTGGTGTGCAGGATGTACGGCCGCTTGTACATCCAGATCTTCACGCCGGCGCGCAGCAGCGCCTCGTAGTAGCTGCGCTGGGCGTGGTAGACGATCGCCTGATCGCCCTCCTCCGACACGAACAGCTCGACATGGATGCCGCGCTGGCAGGCCGTTGTGATCGCCAGCAGCAGCGCCTCGTCGGGCACGAAGTAGGGGCTGACCACGATGATCTGCCGCTGCGCCGCGTACAGCAGCCCGGCGAAGAGCTTCAGGTTGTTCTGGAACTCGAATCCCGGCCCCGACGGCACGATCTGGCAGTCGAGGTCGCCGGGGCCCGCCTGCACGTCGAACAGGTCGATGTCGTCGGTGAGCACCTCGTCGGTCTCGCTATACCAGTCGCTGAGGAAGACCGCGTTGACGGATGCCACGACCGGGCCTTCGATGCGCGCCATGAGGTCGACCCAGTGCAGGCCGCGCCGGATGTTCTTGCGCAGGTTGTACGTCGAGTCGGTCACGTTCTGCGAGCCCGTGAACGCGACCCGGCCGTCGACGACGAGCAGCTTGCGGTGGTTGCGCAGGTCGGGCCGCTGGTACTTGCCGCGCAGCGGCTGCACCGGCAGCATCAGGCGCCATTGCGCGCCCATCGCGTCCAGGCGCTTGATCGTGCGGCGGTACTTCGGCTTGCCGCGGTTGGCCCAGTGGTCCAGCAGCACCCTCACCGGCACACCGCGGGCCGCGACCTCCTCGAGCGCGCGGAAGAAGTTGTCGGTCGAGGCATCCGCCTGGAAGATGTAGAACTCGACGTGCACGTACCGCTCCGCCGCCCGGATCGCGTCGGCCATGGCGTCGAGGCTCTCCTGGTAGTCGGGGATGAGCTGCGCGGAGTTGTCGCCGGCGAGCGGCATCGCGCCGAGGTTGCGGTTGAGTGTGACGAGCGACGTGAACCAGGACGGGGCGTGCGGGCGCAGCGTTCCGAAGTCCAGCGAGGCGCTGGTGTCGTGGATGTACTCGTTGATGCGCTCCTGCTTGCGCCGGCGCTTGCGCGGCAGCCTCGGGTTGCCGATGAGCAGGAACAGGAAGACGCCGATGATGGGGATGAAGTAGATCGCGAGGAGCCACGCCATCGCGGCGGTGGGCCGGCGGTTGCGAGGGACGATGATGATCGCCGCGATGCGGATCGTCAGATCGAGCACGAGGACGAGCACCGCCCACCACGTCGCATCGAACGTGATGGTGATCATCGGCGGGTGCCTCTCGACGTCGCGGCGGGACGGTCAGCCCAGCGTATCGGGGCACGACCGACATGCCGCGCATCGTGGCGACCGGCGGCTCGAGAGGGGATCTGGGCTCAGCGATCGGCGGGCGCCGCACCGGTGGGCGCCGGCGGCAGGCCGCGGCGGGCGCGCTCCTCCGCTTCGACCTTCGCGTACAGACGTCGCTCGTTGCGGTCGGCCCGCATCACCCCGCGCATGACGAAGAAGAAGATGAGCGAGACGACGACGGTCGGCAGAAGTGTCCACACCACCGCGACCCAGTAATCCATGCCCTCCAGGATACGCCGTCCGCCGGCGACGACTCCGCGCCCGCTCCTCCCCAGGCGGCCGGAACGATCGTTCGAGCCGAGTTGTTCCGCGAGCGGCATCCTCGTCGGCCATGACGGGTCCGACGTCGACAGAGTCGTCCCATGACCCCGGCAACAGTCGTCAGAGCCGCCGACGCGGCACAGTTCCTCACCTTCGTCCCCCGCATGCTCGGGTACATCCCCACCGAGAGCCTGGTGCTGATCCCCTTCCACCACGGGCGCAGCCTCGGTGCCATGCGCTTCGATCTGCCGCCCGGCGAAGCGGCCGACAGCACCGCCGCCACCGTCCTCGGCACGGCCTGCCGCCTGCCGGACGCCGACGCCGTGGCGGCGATCGTGTACACCGACCGGCGGTTCGACGATGACGATCGGATGCCGCATCGCGCGCTGCTCGACGCCCTCGAGCGCCGCGCCCAGGCGTGCGGCCTGCGGCTCACCGACCTGCTGTGCGTCGCGGGCGATGCGTGGGGGTCGACGCTGGATCCCGCGTGCCCGCCGGCCGGCCGGTCGCTGGACGACCTCGATGCGACCTCTGCCGGGCTCACCGGCCTGCCCGCCCCGGACGGCGATCAATCCTCGGGCGCGGCGCTTCCGGAGTGCACCACTGAGGAGCGGGAGCGCGTCGCGAAGGCGCTCGACGCGCTGGATCGAGCTGTCGCCCTGCTCTGCGGTCCCGAAGCGGTCGGCGCGACCGCCCATCGCACGACGGCAGCGGCCGACGCCGCGAGCACCCTGACCGCGAGTGCCGACGCGGGGGCCGACTCCGAGCTCGCGGCCGCCACGTACGCCTGCGATCTCGGACCCGTTCCCGCGCCGGTCAGCGACGATTTCGACACGGGCTGTCCGGTGGAGTCCGGGGGCCGAGTGGATCCGCGGGCGCTCAGCACGGCGTGCCGCTTCGACGATCTGCCCGGACTGTACGAGGAGGCGCTGAGCGCCCCACCCGCCATGTGCGATGCGTACGAGTGGGCGGCCCTGATCTGGTGCCTCGCGCGCCCGTCGCTGCGGGACGTCGCGCTGGTGCAGTGGAGCGGTGATGCTGCGCAGGGCGACGAGGCCCTCGACGCTCAGCTGCGGTGGGAGGCCGGGGCCGACTACCCCTCCCACCTCGCGATGCGGATGTGGGGCGAGGGCGACCGGCCGGACGCCGGCCGTCTGGAGTCGGCGCTCGAGATCACGCGCCACGCCGCGGCGATGGCGCCGGAGCGGTCACAGCCGGGAGCGCTCGGGATGTGCGCGTGGCTGTCGTGGGCGCTGGGACGCTCGACCCACGCGGCGTCGTACGCCGAGCGCGCCCTCGATATCGAGCCCGAGCACGGGTTGTCCGAGATCGTGCTGTCGTTCGTCGGCGCCGGCCACCTGCCCGACTGGGCGTTCCGCGCGTCACCGCCCGCGTGATGCTGTGCGGGAGAGCCCTACTTCACCAGCGGGAAGAGGATCGTCTCGCGGATGCCGAGGCCCGTGATCGCCATCAGGAGCCGGTCGATGCCCATGCCCATGCCCCCGGTGGGCGGCATGCCGTGCTCGAGGGCGCGCAGGAACTCCTCGTCGATCCGCATCGCCTCGAGGTCGCCGCGCGCAGCCAGCTTGGCCTGCTCGACGAAGCGCTCGCGCTGGATGACGGGATCCACGAGCTCGGAGTACCCCGTCGCGAGCTCGAAGCCGCGGGTGTACAGATCCCACTTCTCGACCACGCCGGGGATCGAGCGGTGCTCGCGCACGAGGGGGCTGGTGTCGAGTGGGAAATCCATCACGAACGTCGGGCGGTCCAGCCGCGGCTTGACGAAGTGCTCCCACAGCTCCTCGACGAGCTTCCCGTGGATCGCATGCGGCGGCAGCTCCACCCCCTCCGCCTCGGCGAGCGCGACGAGATCTTCGAACGGCGTCTCCGGCGTGATGGTGCGCCCCGCGGCCTGCGACAGCGAGTCGTACATCGACAGGCGGTCCCACTGGCCGCCCAGATCGTACTCGGTCCCGTCGGCCCACGTCACGGTGGTCGAGCCCGTCACCGCGACCGCGGCGTTCTGAATGAGCTCCTGCGTGAGGTCGGCGATGCCGTGGTAGTCGCTGTAGGCCTGGTACGCCTCGAGCATCGCGAACTCGGGACTGTGCGTCGAGTCGGCACCCTCGTTGCGGAAGTTGCGGTTGATCTCGAAGACGCGGTCGATGCCCCCGACGACCGCGCGCTTGAGGAACAGCTCCGGCGCGATGCGCAGGTACAGGTCGGTGTCGAAGGCATTCGAGTGGGTGATGAAGGGACGAGCGGATGCCCCACCGTGCTGCACCTGCAGCATCGGCGTCTCGACCTCGAGGAAGCCGTGCGAACGGAACGTGTCACGCAGGCTCGCATTGACCTTGGCCCGCGCCACCACGGTGTCGCGCGCGCGGTCGCGGACGATCAGGTCGAGGAAGCGGCTGCGGACGCGCGTCTCCTCACTCAGCTCGGAGTGGAGGTTCGGCAGCGGCAGCACGGCCTTCGACGCGATGCGCCACTCGGCCACCATGATCGACAGCTCGCCGCGGCGGCTCGAGATGACCTCGCCCGACACGTAGACGTGGTCGCCCAGGTCGACGAGCTCCTTCCACGCCTGCAGGGACTCCTCGCCGACGGCCGCGAGCGACACCATCGCCTGGATGCGGCTGCCGTCGCCGGACTGAAGGGTCGCGAAGCACAGCTTCCCGGTGTTGCGACTGAAGACGATGCGGCCTGCGACAGCCGCCGTGACGCCCGTCTCCGCCCCGGCCTCCAGCTCACCGAAACGCTCGCGCAGCTGCGGGATCGTGTCGCTGATCGGGAGGGAGACGGGGTAGGGCCCGCCCGAGGCGTCCGTGCGCTCCGTGATCAGCCGCTCGCGCTTGGCGAGCCGGACCGCCTTCTGCTCGAAGACGTCGGCTTCGGTGGGCTCGGCGGGCGAGGTCGTGTCGGTCACGGATGGGCTCCTCGAGGGTGTCTCCGCGGCACGCGGACCCTCAAGTCTACCGACGGCTCGCCGCGAGCTCGCCGGAGCGTGCTTCGACCTGCACGACGGACGACCGCCCCTTGGCCGGCCCGCCCCGCGCGAGTAGGGTCGGAGGCGCTTCCGGGGAGGCCCCTCGACCGAACGGATCGAGATCATGTCGCGAGCTCACGCCACGATGTCGGATCGCAGCGGATTCTGGGTGGTGGCGATCGCATTCGCGACCGTGACGGCCTATGCGACGGTGCCGACACCGCTCTATCCGCTCTATCAGGAGGCCGACCGGTTCCCCGTCCCGGTGGTCACCCTCATCTTCGCCGCGTTCGCGGTGGGGGTCGTGTTCAGCCTGTTCCTCATCGGGCACATCAGCGACTGGGCGGGCAGGCGACGGATGACGATCATCGCGCTCCTCCTGTCCGCCGGCGCGAGCATCCTCTTCATCCTGTGGAGCGCGGTGCCCGGGCTCATCGCCGCCCGGTTCCTCGACGGCGTCAGCGTCGGCACGCTGACCGCCGCCGCGACGGCCCATCTCGCGGAGCTGCGCGCGCGAAAGCGACCGGACGAATCGCCGACCGTCGCCGCCGCGGTGGCGGGTGCCGCCAACATCGGCGGACTGGCGCTCGGTCCCCTGATCGGAGGCTTGTTCGCCGAGTTCCTCCCTGACCCGCTCGAGCTGCCGCACGTGGTGTTCTTCGTGCTCTTCATCGTCGCGGCCGTGGTGCTCCGCCGCGTGCCCGAGACCGTCGACACCGCCGCGCCGCACGAGGGCTACCGCCCGCAGCGGCTGGCGCTCCCCCCCGCCTCGCGGGCGGCATTCGCAGCGGCGAGCATCGGGGCGGCGGCATCCTTCGCGCTCTTCGCACTCTTCACCTCACTCGCGCCGACCTTCCTGCACGACACCTTCCGCGTGTCGGACCACCTCGTCGACGGTGCGACGGTGTTCGCGGTGTTCGGCGCCGCAGCCCTGGCCCAGATCGTCCTGGTTCGCGTCGCCCAGCGCACGCAGCTCGGCATCGCCCTCGCGTGCTTCGTGATCGGGCTGACCCTGATCGCCGCCGGCGCGCTGCTGCCGAACCTGGCGCTGTTCATCCTGGGCGGGATCGTGGCGGGGGCCGGGTCCGGCATCATGTTCCGCTCCGCGATCGGCGCGGCGGGCGCCTTGGCCGCACCCGGACGCCGCGGCGAAACGCTCGCCCTGCTGTTCCTCATCGCCTACGCGGGGCTCGTGGTCCCCGTGCTCCTCGTGGGATGGAGCCTCACCTTCGCCCCGGAGACGGCTGTGCTCGTCGTCTTCTCCGCCATCGTGCTGGTCGCGACGCTCGGAGCGGGCGCAGCGATGCGACGGCAGGCGCCCCCGGCGCGGGCGCGGTCAACGGACGGCGCCCGCTGATCCCGCGGCCCTCAGCCCAGGTAGATGTCGGTGTTGTCGATGAAGCGGTGTCCCGCCACCGTCGCGGCGATGAGCGCGACCGCGGGTCCCCTGCTGCCCTCGTCGACGGGGAGGAAGGTGGCGGGGTCCACCACGCTCAGGTACTCCAGGCGAATACGCTGCTCGCCCATCAGCGCCGACTGCGCGGCGGCGATGCAGGCATCCACCCCTCGGTCCGCGTTCGCCGCGGCGGCATCGAGGGCGGCGGGGAGGAGGGCGGCGGCGGCCAGGTCGCGCGGCTCGAGCATCCCCACGCGCGTCGACACCGGCAGTCCGTCGTCGCCGCGAACGGTGTCGACGGTCGCGACATCGACGTCGAAGAAGAGGTCGCGGATCATGCGGCGAACGAGGAACACCCGCTGCCGATCGCGTTCGCCGTACACCGCCACATCCGGCTGCACGAGGTGGAAGAGCTTCGCCTCGACGGTGAGGAGACCGTCGAAGTAGAACGGCCGGGCGCGTCCTTCGTAGCGCAGACCGAGGTCGCCGGCACTGACCTTCGTGGTGGCCGATCCGTTCGGCAGCAGCTCGGCGGCATCCGGTGCGAACACGATCTCGACGCCGAGCGAGGCGAGCAGCTCGGCGTCCTCGTCGGGCGTGCGCGGGTAGGCGGCGTACTCGGCGGGGGTGGCGAAGCGCAGCGGGTTGACGAACAGCGAGACGACGACGACGTCGGCGACCTCGCGCGCCCGGTGGACGAGATCGATGTGCCCGTCGTGGAGGGATCCGATCGTGGAGACGAGCGCGACGCGCGCGTCGGGTCTGGCGGCGCGGACCTCGGCGATCGCCGCGCGCAGCTCGTCGACGGTGCTGATCATCCTTGGATCGTAGCGGGGGGCTCGTCCGCGGTTCCCGACCCGGCCTCGGCGAGCGCATGGTCGATGGTCGTGTGCGCGAGCGAGTACAGGTACGACCCGGGGTTCGGGACGCCCGCCCGGCTGAGCAGGGCCGACGCCTGCCTGACGATCGACCGCGAGAAGTCCCGCGCCGTCGCGATCGCCTCCGCGTAGGCCGCCCGCGCCGCCTCCTCCACGACCACCGGCTCGCAGCCGAGCTCGACCGCGAGCGCCTGCGCGATGGGGAGCACGGGCCCCGGCGCGGTCACCGCGGCGTAAGAGCTCGACAGCGCGCGAAGGTCCATCGACGTCCCGGTGAACTCGATCGCCGGATGCACGGCGAGCGGGATCGCGCCCTTCACGACGGCCGGCGCGAGAACGGCGGTCCCCCACCCCGGGTCGGTGTGCAGCACGAGCTGTCCCGGCTGCCACGCGCCGACCTCGGCGAGGCCGGCGACCAGTCCCTCGAGCTGATCGTGCGGGACCGCGACGATGACGAGCTCGCTGCGCCGCACGATCTCGGGTGCGTCGAGCACGGGAACGCCGGGCAGGAGCGCCTCCACACGCTCGGGGTCCGAGCCGACGGTGACGCCCACGATCGCGTGGCCCGCACCGCCGAGGGCGGCGCCCACCACCGGGCCGACACGGCCCGCGCCGATGATTCCGACGCCGAGGCGCCCGTCTCGCACAGCCGTCACGCGTCGTCCCTTCCCGTCACGCGCTCCGCCGGCCCGCCGGGCGCCTCGCCGAGCTGCGCCGACCCGCTCGCGGGCACGCTCTCCTCGGCCAGCGGCGATCCATCGCCGCGCACCGTCGCGCCCGCACCCGCCGGCGGGCCGTCCGCATCCTGCGCCCATCGGTGGGTGCGATCCGCGGAGGCGGCGCGCACCGCCCCGCGGGCGACGTCGCCGAAGAGCGCCAGGGCACTGTCGCGGTCCACCGCGGCAAGGAACGGCGAGACCGGCCCGGTGACGACGTGGGCCCGCACGCCCGCCACGCGCGTCGCCCGGTCGAGCGGCCCCTGGTAGAGCCCGATGCTCTGCAGGCGCGCCAGGGGCAGGATCGCGAGCTTGCGCCACACCACGCCCCGACGCATGAGCAGCACGTCGGCGGTCAGCCGGAAGCCGTTGCGTCGATACGACAGCGGGCGGATCCACCACGCCCGCCGAGGGGTGTTCGTGAAGGTGTCCTCGTCACCGGGGCCGAGCATGCCCTCCCGCACGATGAGCGCCCGCTCCGCACCGGGGAGCGACGGCTGCAGCAGCCCGAGCACGCGCTCCACGTCCGCGGCGGTGCCGACCGGCAGCACGGTCGTGAACTGGTCGGTCGCCGAGTCCGAGGCGCTGCGGCCGGTCAGACGATTGATGCGCACGGTCCACCAGCCGGCGGGCCGCCAGAGGATCGGCTGGGTCACCTCCACGGCGTGCACGCGGCCGGGCGGAACGATCTCGGTGATGGTGGTGAACAGGCCGAACGTGATCCGCACGCCGTCCGGTGTCGGGGCGATCGAGTACCGCAGCGACCGCACGATCGAGCGCACCCAGTACGCCCCGAAGCCGATGATCGCCGGGACGAAGCCGAGCAGCAGCCACGTCACGCCCTGGCTCACGCCGATCCCGATCGCGACGACCGCGAACAGCAGCGCGACCGTCGACATGCTGAGGACGTGGGATGCCACGAGCCGGCCGACCGGGATGTTCACGACCGATTCGAGCTCGGCGACGGGAGCCTCCGGCCCCTCGATCATGCCCGTGATCTCGCGGCCGACCGTCTGCCCGAGGGACGCGACGCGACCGGCGTGGCGGTGGTCGGCGGGCGAGCTGCCCGCTCCGAGCCGGCGCCCGGACGCCAGGCGCAGGATGTCGGCGCGGACGGCCTCGGCGTTCGCGGTCGACAGGTACTCGAGCTTGACGTTGGCGTCCATGCCCGCGCCCACGACCTCGAGCTTGGCCATGCCCAGCAGCCGCGCGATCATCGGACGCGTCAGGTTGACGCCCTGCACGCGGTCCAGCGGGGCCCGGCGCTGCGTGCGGAACAGGATGCCGCTGCGCACCTCGACGTCGTCCTCGGTGATGCGGAAGGTGTGGAAGCGCCACGATGTGTAGAACACCGCGACCAGGATGATGAGAGCGGCCAGCACTCCGAGCGCGGCCAGCACGTAGAGGTCGTTGGCGATGATGAAGTCGATCGGGTCGCCGGTGGCGCCGTCCCACTCGCCCACCTCGGCCTGCACGTCGGGACCGAGCCACGGCAGGAAGACGAACACCAGCCGATCGCGCAGGTTCGCCAGCACGATGCCGATGATCACGATGAGGAAGAGCCCCCCGCGCAGCAGCGGGGTGAGCGGGTGCAGCCGGTGCCACTCGCCGTCGCTGAGCGGCGAGCGGACCAGCTGCGGCGGTGGCGCGCTGGGCCCGATGGCGGTCATAGGCCCGTGCGCCTGCTCTCGGCCACCTGCACCAGGTGATCGCGGAGCGTCTCGGCGGTCGCCTGCTCCAGGCCCGGGATCGTCACACCGGTCGCCGCCGCGGCGGTGACGAACTTGAGCTGCGCGATGCCGAACCCGCGGTCCAGCGGGCCGTGGGTGATGTCGATGAGCTGCATGCGGCCGTACGGGACGGCGACGAAGCGCTGCCACAGGATGCCGCGACGGAAGACCAGATCGTCCTCGCGCAGCTGGTAGCCGATCGAGCGCGCCTGGCGCGGCAGGATCGCCAGCGTCCATCCGATGATCACGGTCATGATGACGCCGGGGATCCACGCCCACAGCTGGTGCATCAGGAGCGTCAGCACCAGGGTCGCCGCGATGACGACGAGCAGGAACGAGCCGGACGAGATGAACTGCACCTTCACGTACTTCGGCGAGATCTGGTGCCAGACGCCCTCGGTCAGGACGAGGCGGTTCTCCGACCGCGGTTCGGCGATCCGGTCGTAACCCGCGTCAGTGGTCGTGGAGGCGGGGGTGGAGTCCGGGGTCGTCGCCTCCGGGCTGTTCGTCATCGTCGTCCTTCCGGATCGTGCACAGGTGCTCCGCGATAAGACCGGCGGCGACCAGCAGGGCGCCGCACACGGTCGTCGCGATGACCGTTCCCCACGAGCCTATCGACGGCGTGACGGGCCGGGTCGCGAGGAAGATCCACAGCCCGCCGCCGAGCCCCCCGATGACGGCGCCGACGATGCTCGACGCCTTCGCGAGCATCGCGATGCGCACCGCGCGGAACGGGTTCACCGCCGACGTCGACCCCCGGCGGGTGGCCCGGCGGATGGGCAGGGCGAGCACGACGACCACGGCGCCGAGCAGCACCAGCAGGATGGGGAGGGTGACCGCCGGTGTGAACGTCGGGCGTCCGGCGGCTGTCAGCAGCTGGTCCACGAGGAAGCCGGCCGCGAGCCCCAGAGCGGCGGCCAGCAGCAGGACGCCGGCGCTCGTGCGCTTCATCGACCCGCCTCGTCGGCCTGCCCGTCCGCCTCCCGGAGTCGCGCGAGAGCCTCGTCGACCCGGCCGACGCCCGGCAGCACCGCATCGGGGTCGACGGCGAGCCACGGCCCCAGCACGAACTCGCGCTCGGCCGCGCGGGGGTGGGGGATCAACAGGCTCGGGTCGTCGCTGACGAGGTCGCCGTACGCGATCAGGTCCAGGTCGAGCGTGCGGTCCTCCCACCCCGGCTCGTTCGCGAACCGCCGGGCCGATCGGGTCCGCCCGTGGCGCTGTTCGATGGCGTGCAGGTATGCGAGCAGAACCGACGGCGCCAGCCGGGTGGTGAGGACCGCCACCGCGTTGAGGTACGCCGGGGCCGAGGCATCCGGCCCGTCCTTCGTCACGGCGACGGTCTCGATGGGCTCCGACACCCGCACCGCCCCGACCAGCGGCAGTCGCGCGAGCTCCTTGATCGCCACCGTCATCGTCGCAGCCCGGTCGCCGAGGTTCGCGCCGAGCGCGACCACCGCCTCCACGGCGTCGCGGCGGCGGTGCGAGCTCTCGCCCTCGAACCCCTGAGCCAGCCGGCGGCTCACGGCGCCGCCGTCCCGACGGTCGCACCGGCTCGCACGCGGCGGATCGTGACCGACACGTCGGAGAACGGCACCGGGATCGGGGCCTGCGGCTTGTGGATCGTCACGGACACCATCCTGACAAGGTCGTAGGCGAGCAGCTCGTCGGCGATCCGCGCGGCGACGGTCTCGATGAGGTTGACGGGCTCTCCGGCCACCACGGCCGCGATGCGCTGGGCGGCCTCACCGTAGTGCACCGTGTCGGTGACATCGTCGGATGCCGCCGCCGACGCCGTGCTCAGGTAGAGCGTCGCGTCCACGACGAACTCCTGGCCGCGGGTTCTCTCCTCGGGGAGCACCCCGTGATACCCGAAGGCGCGCACCCCCGTCAGGGTGATCTCGTCGACGACGTCCATCGGATCCCTTCCTGCCAGCCACGGGCGACGACGAGGGCGTCGCGAGTGGCGGCCACATCGTGCACGCGCACGGCCCACGCCCCCGCCTGGGCGGCGAGGACGCTCGTGACAGCCGTCGCGAGATCGCGGCGGGCCTCATCGACCTCGGCCGGATCGGGCTCGAGCGTCTCGGCGAGGAACCGCTTGCGGCTCGTGCCCACGAGCAGCCGCGGTCCGAGGCCGACGAGGCGGTCGAGCTCGTGCAGCACGGCCCAGTTCTGGGCGCCCTTCTTGCCGAACCCGATCCCCGGGTCGAGGATCACCCGCGACGGGGCGATGCCGGCGGATGCCGCCGCCTCGACCCTTCCCCGCAGCTCGCGCACGACCTCGTCGACGACGTCGTCGTACTGTGCGCGCGCATACATGTCGGTGGAGGGGCCGCGCCAGTGGCCCAGCGCGACGTCGGCGCCCGTCGGCGCCACGGCCGCGAGCAGGTCGGGGTCGGCGAGCCCGCCCGACACGTCGTTGACGATGCGGGCACCCGCCTCCACGGCCGCCACAGCCGTCGACGCGTTCATGGTGTCGATGCTCACGACGGCGCCGGCCTCGGCGAGCGCACGCACGACGGGCAGCACGCGGTCCTGCTCCACGCGCGGCGCCACGCGCTCCGCGCCGGGCCGCGTGGACTCGCCGCCCACGTCGAGGAGGTGCGCGCCCTCGGCGCGCAGCCGCAGGCCGTGGGCGACGGCGGCGTCGGCATCCGCATAGCGACCGCCGTCGCTGAACGAATCGGGCGTGACGTTCACGATCCCCATGATGAGCGTCGTCATCACCGGCCGGCCCCCATCAGCGCCACCAGCTCAGCGCGGGCGGCCGGCTCGGCGAACTCGCCGCGGGCGGCGATCGTGACGGTCGAGGCATCCGGCTGTCGTCCGCCGCGCATCGTGACGCACTCATGGCTCGCCTCGAGCACGACCAGCACGCCGCGGGCATCGAGTGAAGCGGCGATCACATCGGCGATCTGCTCCCCCAGGCGCTCCTGCACCTGCGGACGCGACGACAGGATGTCGACCACCTTCGGCAGCGCGCCGAGCCCCACCACCTGCTCGCCCGGAAGGTACGCCAGGTGCGCGTGGCCGCGGAACGGCAGCAGATGGTGCTCGCACACGGAGCGGAACAGGATGTCGCGCAGCATCACCGCCCCCGACGGCAGCGTGTCGGGAGCCGGCCCGCGGGTCACCGAGATGGTGTGCGCGAGCGGCGCCGAGGCATCCTGTCCGACGCCCGCGAAGAACTCCGCGTAGGCGTCGGCGACGCGCGTCGGGGTCAGCTTGAGTCCCGGGCGCTCGGGGTCCTCACCGATCGCCTCGAGCAGTTCCCGCACGAGCGCGGCGACGCGCTCCCGATCGACGGCCACGGGCCGAGCCTACGCGGTCGCGGGGCGCGCCTGCCCGCTCGGGCGGCGCTTGACCGCCTTCTCGGCCGCGGGCTGCTCGGCCTCGACGCTCGCGGCGAGCCCGGCCTCGCCGCGCCGCTGCGGCACGTCCACCGGCGGCAGCGTCGACGGCGGGCGCTGCTCGCTGGAGAGCCACTGCGGGCGCGGCGGCAGGCGCTTGACGTCCTTGAAGATCTCGGCGAGCTCGACGTGATCCAGCGTCTCCTTCTCGAGGAGGGCCAGGGCGAGCCTGTCCAGCACGTCGCGGTTCTCGTTGATCACCTGGTAGGCCTCGTTGTGCGCCAGCTCGATGAGGTCGCGCACCTGTGCGTCCACGCGCTCGGCGATGCGCTCCGAGAAGTCGCGGCCGTGTCCCATGTCGCGGCCCATGAAGACCTCACCCGAAGACTGGCCCAGCTTGACCGGCCCGATGTCGCCGGTCATGCCGTACTCGGTGACCATCTTGCGGGCGATGTTCGTCGCCTTCTCGATGTCGTTGGAGGCTCCGGTCGTCGGGTCGTGGAAGACGATCTCCTCGGCGACGCGGCCGCCCATGGCGTATGCGAGCTGATCCTGCAGCTCGTTGCGCGTGACGGAGTACTTGTCGTCCAGCGGCAGCACCATCGTGTACCCGAGGGCCTTGCCGCGCGGGAGGATGGTGACCTTGGTGACCGGGTCGGTGTGGTTCATCGCCGCCGCCGCGAGCGCGTGGCCGCCCTCGTGGTAGGCGGTGATGAGCTTCTCCTTGTCCTTCATCACGCGGGTGCGGCGCTGCGGGCCGGCGAGGACGCGGTCGATGGCCTCGTCCAGCGCGCGGTTGTCGATGAGCTGCGCGTTGGAGCGGGCGGTCAGCAGCGCCGCCTCGTTGAGGACGTTCGCGAGGTCGGCGCCGGTGAAGCCGGGTGTCTTGCGGGCGACGACCTCGAGGTCGACGCCGTCGGCGAGGGGCTTGCCGCGGCCATGCACCTCGAGGATCTTCTGGCGTCCCTTGAGGTCGGGAGCGTCCACGCCGATCTGGCGGTCGAAGCGTCCCGGGCGCAGGAGGGCCGGGTCGAGGATGTCGGGGCGGTTGGTCGCCGCGATGACGATCACGTTCGCCTTGGGGTCGAAGCCGTCCATCTCGACGAGCATCTGGTTGAGCGTCTGCTCGCGCTCATCGTGCCCGCCACCCAGGCCCGCGCCGCGGTGGCGGCCGACGGCGTCGATCTCGTCGATGAAGATGATCGCCGGAGCGTTCTCCTTGGCCTGATTGAACAGATCGCGCACCCGGCTCGCGCCGACGCCGACGAACATCTCGACGAAGTCAGAACCCGAGATCGAGTAGAACGGCACGCCCGCCTCGCCGGCGACGGCGCGCGCGAGCAGGGTCTTGCCGGTTCCCGGCGGCCCGTACAGCAGCACGCCCTTGGGGATGCGGGCGCCGACCGCCTGGAACTTCGACGGGTCCTTCAGGAAGTCCTTGATCTCTTCGAGCTCTTCGATCGCCTCGTCTGAGCCCGCGACGTCCTGGAAGGTGACCTGCGGCATCTCCTTCGTGACGAGCTTGGCCCGCGACTTGCCGAACTGCATCACCTTGCTGCCGCCGCCCTGCGCGCTGGACAGCAAGAACCAGAAGAGCAGACCCAGCAGCAGGATCGGGAGCAGGAGCGAGAGGAACCCGTCGAACCAGGTGGCGCGCGGCACGGCGTCGTTGAAGCCGTCCTCGGGCTGGGCGGAGTTGATCGCGTCGACGACCTCGTCGGCGCGCGCCGAGACGTAGTAGAACTGCACGTCGGTCGCGCCGTCGTACTCCTTGGACAGCGTCATGTCGACGCGCTGGTCGCCGTCGGTGTTGACGACCTCGGTGACCGTGTCACCGGAGAGGAGCTCGAGCCCCTCCTGCGTGGAGATCTGCTTCGCGCCGTTCAGGCTCGAGATGAGCGAGAACCCCACGATGAGGAAGACCCCGATCAGCAGGACGTAGAAGAGCGGGTTGCGAGTGATCTTCTTGAAGTCCATGGTGCGGGCGCGAGCCCGACCCCTTTCGTCGACGTGCCGCCGCAGACGGGAAACCCCCCGTCGACGGTTGAATCAGGGTATCGCGGGGTTCCTAGGCGCTGACTGTGCATTCGCCTCGGGCGTAATCGGAGCCCGGGCTCAGGAGTACACGTGGGGCGCGAGGACCGCGACGTCGCGGAGGTTGCGGTACCGCTCGGCGTAGTCGAGGCCGTAGCCGACGACGAACTCCGTCGGGATGTCGAAGCCGACGTACTTGCACCGCACCTCGACCTTGGCGGCCTCGGGCTTGCGCAGCAGCGCGAAGACCTCGACGGATGCCGCGCCGCGGGCCGCGAAGTTCTCCAGCAGCCAGCTCAGCGTCAGGCCCGAGTCGATGATGTCCTCGACGATCAGCACGTGCTTGCCCAGGATGTCGGTGTCGAGGTCCTTGCGGATCTGAACCACGCCACTGGACTTCGTGCCCGCGCCGTACGAGGAGACGGCCATCCAGTCCATCGGCGCCAGGGTCTTGAGGTGGCGCGAGAAGTCGGCCATCACCATGATCGCGCCCTTGAGGACGCCGACCAGCAGCAGGTCCTTGCCCTCGTAGTCGGCCGCGACCTGCGCGGCGATCTCCTCGAGCTTGGCCTGGATCTGCTCCTCGGTGACGAGGACTTCGGTGATCTCGCTGGAGACGTCTGCCGCACGCATGCGACGAGTCTATTCAGGACCGAGCGGTGAACTCGATGTGTCCGCCGAGGCGGCGGGCGCGGCATCCGGGCAGATCGATGGGTCCCTGGCCCGACCAGTCGGTGACGAGCCGGGCGACCTCGAGCGTCTGCGTGCGGGTGAGGCTCTCGTGGAACTCGCTGGCGACGACGTGGCGGATGATGCGGTGGCGCAGCGCCGCCGGGTTCGCGGCGAGCGCCGCGGCCGAGACCGAGATGCCCGCCTCGGCATGCTCCACGAGATCCTCGATCGTCTCGTCGATCATCTCGTCGAACGCCTCGGCGTCCTCGCGCAGCTGCGCCGCCGTGCGGGCCAGGGCCTCGGCGATCCCCGGCCCCAGCTCGGCCTCGAGCACCGGCAGCACCGACTGGCGCACGCGCACGCGCGCGTAGCGGCGGTCGCCGTTGTGCGGGTCGTCCCACGGCTGGAGCCCCTCGGCCGCGCAGGCCGCCCTCGTCGTGTCGCGCCGCACGCCGAGCAGCGGGCGCAGCAGCGGCACGCCGTCGAGGTCGGACGCCTCGGCCATGCCCTGCAGACTCGCCGCGCCCGCGCCCCGGGCCAGGCCCAGCAGCACCGTCTCCGCCTGGTCGTCGAGTGTGTGGCCGGTGAGGATCGCCGCCGCCCGCTCCGTTCGCGCGGCGTCGCGGAGTGCGGCGTATCGCGCGTCGCGTGCCGCCGCCTCGGGTCCGCCGGCCGTGCCGACCTCGACGCGCGCGACACGGGCGTCGAGCCCGAGGGCCTCGGCCTTCGCGGCTGCGGCGGTGGCCGCATCCGTCGATCCCTCCTGCAGCCCGTGGTCGATCGTGAGGGATGCGGGACGCAGGCCGAGCCTCGGCGCCTCGAACGCGGTCGCCGCGGTCAGGGCGAGCGAGTCGGCGCCGCCCGACAGCGCCACGAGGACCGTCGCACCCGGTTCAAGGCCGCCCAGCACCCGGCGGACGGCCCGCCGGACCTCGGCGACGGCGGGGTCCAGCCCGGGCCTGCGGTCGGTCATGCGCCCACGGTACCGGGCCGCGCGTGTTCAGGATTCAGTCTGCGCGTGCCCACGCGGGCGTGGCAGCCGCGGAATTCCGGGGACGTGTCCGCGCCGCCGCGCGCGCAGACTGAATTGTGGACCGCGCGACGCCCGGAACTAGGCTTGTCGCGGCAATCCAGTCGAAGGAGCACAACATGGGCGCGTACGACGCCGTCATCGAGATCCCGCGCAACAGCAAGATCAAGTACGAGGTCGACCACGGCACGGGCCGCGTTTTCCTCGACCGCATCCTGTACACGCCGATGGGCTACCCGACGAACTACGGCTTCTTCGAGAACACGCTCGGCGAGGACGGCGATCCGCTCGACGTGCTGGTGTTGCTCGACCACGACCTGGCCCCGGGCATCCTCGCGAAGGTGCGCCCCGTCGGTGTGCTGAAGATGAGCGACGAGGCCGGCGGCGACGACAAGGTCGTCGCGGTGCTCGCCAAGGACCCCCGCTGGGCGCACATCCAGGACGTCGGCGACATCCCGGAGTACACGCAGAAGGAGATCACGCACTTCTTCGAGCACTACAAGGACCTCGAGCCCGGCAAGTGGGTGAAGGTCGATGAGTGGGCGAACGCGGCCGAGGCCGAGCGTCTCGTCGACGAGGCCTTCGCGCGCTTCGCGGAGCACGAGGGCCAGACCAAGACCCAGGGTGAGGGCGTCGCGCCGAACACGCTCTGACCTGAGCCTCACGAGAAGACCGGATGCCGCGGCATCCGGTCTTCGTCTTCTGCGGCGCGTCCGGGTGCGTGCTCAGACGCCGATGCCGCGGTCGGCCATGAAGATGATGGGATTCACGGGGGAGCCGTACCAATAGGTCTCGAAGTGCAGGTGGCAGCCGAAGGAGTTGCCGGTGTTCCCCTCGCTGGCGATGAGCTGGCCGGCACCGACCCACTGGCCCACGCCCACGAAGATGCCGCCGGAGCGGATGTGGGCGTAGCCGGTTCCGATGCCGCCGCCGTGGTCGATCTTGATGTAGTTGCCGTACCCGCCGTTCCAGCCCGCGTAGACGACGCGTCCGGCGTATGCGGCGTAAATGCCTGACCCGCAGCCCGCCGCCAGGTCGACGCCGTAGTGGAAGCCGCTGGAGCAGTACGTATTGCCGCACTGCACGGTGCGCGGACCGTACCCGGAGCTGCGCCAGCCCCACGAGGGCCGGGCCCAGCCGGAGCCGACGACAGCACCGCCGCCGCCTCCGCCGCCTCCGCCGCCGCCCCCGCCACCACCACCGCCGCCGGCGTTCGCGGCCGCCTGCTCGCGGGCGATGCGCTCGGCCTCGGCCCGTGCGGCCGCTGCCGCCGCCGCGCGGGCGGCTTCCTCCGCCGCCTTGCGCACGCGCTCGCCCTCTTCGTACTCGGCGACCGTCTTGGCGGTGGTGTCCTGAAGGGCTGCCAGCTGCGCCTCGAGCTCGCCGCGCTTGGCGTTCTGCGCGTCCAGCGCCGCCTGCGCCTCGTCGGCGGCCTTCTGCGCGGCGGCCATCTTCTCTTCGGCGATCTTCTGCAGCCTGTCGCGCTCGGTGCGCTGCACCGCGGCCTGGTCGCTGAGGCTCTGGGCGGAGTCGCGCGCGGTCACAGCCTGCGCGTACACGGCCTGGTTGCGCTCGACGAGCTTGTCCATCGTGCCGAGGCGCGCCAGCAGGTCATCGGCCGACGACGCGGAGCCGGCGAAGAAGAGCTCCAGCGACGTGTCGTCACCGCCGTTGCGGTAGAGCTGGGCGGCGACGCGGCCGGCCTTGTTCGCGGCGTCCACCGCGGCGGATGCCTGCGCGTCGGCCTCCTGCTGCAGCTGGTCGGCGCGCAGCGCGGCGTCGAAGTACTCCTGCTGGGCGACGTAGAACTCGTCGGCGAGCTGCTGCGCGATCTGGCGCTTCGAGGCGACCTCGGCCTCGAGGCCGGCGATGAGATTCTGGATGTTGACGATCTCTGCGGCCTTGGCGGCCTCGTTCGCCCGGGCGGCGGCGACCTCGTCCCACGACGGATAGTCGGCGGCGAATGCGGGACTCACCAGCGGGCCGAGGACCGCGCCGCCTGCGCCCAGCGCGGCGACACCGAGGATGCCGAGTCCGAGCGCGGTGCGACGGTTCATCGCGGGCCAGAGGCGCCGCTGTTCGGCCGGTGTCGGTGCGCAACCGCAGTCGTCGACGGCGTCGTCGACGATGACCTTCGCGCTGACTCGGTCGAGCTGCACCGGACCCTCCCCTCGCGGCGTCACTCGTTTCACACTAGCAACATCGGTAACATGCGCAAGCCCCCACCTGCGCATCACCACCGCCCGCCTCGGGCGGCGGTCATTGCGCCAGTGTGCGCCTCCTGCGGCCGTTTGACAAGAGCGCCGCGCCCTCGATTCGCGTTTTGCACGGCGATTACGTATGCTTGGTCCTCGGCAGTGAGCCCCCAAAGGTTCACCCGGCCCCATCGTTTAGCGGCCTAGGACGCCGCCCTTTCACGGCGGTAGCACGGGTTCGAATCCCGTTGGGGTCACTCCACACAACTCAATAAGCATGGCCCTGTAGCGCAGTTGGTTAGCGTGCCGCCCTGTCACGGCGGAGGTCGCGGGTTCAAGTCCCGTCAGGGTCGCTCCGAGCGACGGGCCCTTTTCTCGAAGAGGGCCTTTCGTCTAGGACGCGGCAGGTCTTGCGAGAGAAACCGCCGTGCGGCTCTGTAGCTCAGTTGGTAGAGCGTTCGACTGAAAATCGAAAGGTCACCGGATCGATGCCGGTCGGAGCCACAAGGGTGATCGTTACAGTCACCCCAGGAACCCCCGCGTAGCTTCTACATCGCGGGGGTTTCGTCTTTCTACAGTGCAGCTGCGCGGATCCGACGCACAGCGTCGACGCTCTCAGCGACGATCGCCAGGCGATCCCTGACAGCCAGATCGCGGGCGACGCCCACCTTGACCCCGGTCCATGCGAGGGGACCAGCAACGGTCAGCACGTCCGTGATCGCCCCGACGGTCATCAGCGACCCCGGCGTGCCAAGCGGTGTGATCGCAGACGGAGCGAACGGCAGGTGGGCGTCGATCCATGCGAAACCGAAGTCGGTGTCGACGTCGGCGACCCCCGAGGCGATGAAACCGCGGAGGAGCCCGCTCTCCGCCGCGGCGCGTGCATGGGCGACGGCGGTGTCGGGGTGACGTCCTTCGATCACCGACCTTCCCCAGTTGAGTGAGATGCCGACCCCGGTTCCGGAAGCCTCGATCGCCGCGATCTCATCGTGGAGGTCGAGGAACCCCTTCTCCGGGGTGTGATCGTCGCGCCAGGCGTCGCAGTGCTCGATCACCAGCTCCGCTCCATCCCAGTCCCATGCCGCGACCAACCGCAGCGACTCTGTGAGCGCGTTCACTGACGCCGATACGCCGCGCGGGGCGCTGTGCACCTCGACGGCGCTGATCACCTGACGGGCTTGCGCGTCGTTGAGGCGGTGGATTCCGTCGCGCAGGCGAGCAGCGTCGGCGATCGCGGCCGCGCGCCCCTCCGGGTCGGGGGAGGCAACGCCATACGAGGGGTGGGCCGCGATCCGTGACATGACATGAGGGATGTCGGTGATCAGTGCGGAGAGGTTGATCGGGTAGTTCGCCTCCAGCCAGGCATCGTCGTGCGGATGCATGCGCCCCAGCCAGGGCAACTCGATCGCTCCGACACCCGCCACCGCGGCCAACCCCTCGAAGAACTCCGTCTCGGCGCGCGGATCCCACACGCGGTGCGCGGGGGAGGCGGCGTACGCCCCCACGACGAGCCCGTCGATCATGGCGTCCCCGTGGTCACGCCACTGCGACGCGGTTGGCGTACGCGTACCGGTAGTACCCGGCCAGCTGGAGGCGGGAGGCTGCGGCCGCATCGATGAGCACGGTGACATGCGGGTGATGCTGCAAGATCGTCGCCGGCCACAGTGCCGATACCGCGCCTTCGACGAGCTGGTGCACCGCTTCGGCTTTCCCCTTGCCGATGGCGACGAGAATGATGCGCCGGGCTTGCATGATGGTGCCGAGGCCCTGGGTGAGGCAATGGCGGGGGACCGCGTCGATGTCGCCACCGAAGAACCGAGCGTTGTCACGACGGGTCTGTTCGGTGAGAGTCTTCACCCTGGTGCGGGACGCGAACGAGGACCCGGGCTCGTTGAATGCAATATGCCCGTCGGTGCCGATGCCGAGGATCTGCAGATCCACTCCCCCGGCCTCGGTGATCGATCGATCGTACGACTCGGCTTCCGCCGCGAGATCGGACGCCGCTCCGTCGGGCGCCCGGACGGCCCCCGCGGCGAAGTCGACCCGCGAGACGAACTCGTCGTCGATGACAGTGCGGTACCCGCACGGATGGCCGGCCGGCAGCCCGACGTATTCATCGAGCGTGAATCCCCTCGCGCGTGCGAACGAGACGTCGCCTCGCTGGACCCGCGCGGCGAGGCTGTCGTAGATCCGCAACGGACTGGATCCTGTTGCGAGTCCGAGCACCGCATCCGGCTTCCCGGCGAGCAGCGCCGCGATGTCGTCCGCGACCAGCTCTCCGATCGAGCCTTCCGACGTGATGATGACTTCCATCAGTGCTCGTCCTTCCGGTCCGAGTCCGTCCCGGTTCCATTGATGGCAGCGACGAACCAGGTCGTGATCGTGGCGGGGTGCGTGATCGCGGTACCCACGCACACCGCGTAAGCGCCGGCGGTACGTGCCGCGGCGGCGTCCTGCGGCGTGTGGATGCGCCCCTCTGCGACGATCGGCCGCTCGCAGACACTCGCGATCTGTTCGATGAGCGCGAGGTCGGGCCCGGCCGTCTTTGGGCGATCGGGAGTGTACCCCGCGAGGGTGGTTCCGATGAGGTCGGCGCCCGCAGCCTCCGCGGCGATGGCGTCGTCGACAGAGCCGCAGTCCGCCATCACCAGCACGTCATGCCGCTCCCGCAGCCGGGCGACGGTTTCGGCGAGGGACAGCCCGTCGGGGCGCGGACGGCGGGTGCCGTCGAGAGCGACGATGTTCGCGCCTGCCTCGGCCACCGCCGCTGCGTGCTCGAGCGTGGGTGTGATGAAGACATCCGCATCGCCGTCCTTCCACAGGCCGACGATCGGCACCTCCAGGTCGGCCGCGGCGCGAATGTCGGCGATCCCTTGCAGGCGGACGCCGACGGCTCCGCCGACAACGGCTGCGCGTGCAATCTGCGCCATCGTCTCGGGGTGACGCATCGGTTCGCCGGGGTAGGCCTGACACGACACGATCAAGCCGCCTCGCAGGTGCTCTAGGACGCTTTCTGCGTTGCGGGCCATGGCCGCCCTCCCCACTGCTGCCATGCCGCGGCTGCCGCACCGATGAGTGGGGCGTCACCGCCCAGCCGACCGGGGAGAAGGGGGACATCGGCGAGGGCGTCGATGACTTCGGCGCGAAACGCTTCATCCATGGCGTTCCACCATCGTTCGCCGATCTGGGTGAGCCCTCCGGTCACGATGACCCGCTCCGGATCGAGGAGCGTCGCCGCTGCGGCGATGCCGCGTCCGACTGCTGCGGCCGAGTCCTGGATGGCCCGCAGCGCGAGCGCATCGCCACGGCGGGCGAGATCGGCGACGGATCGACCGTCGACGTACTCGGGTGATCCGCCGAGCGAGACGAAATGACGCTGCAACCCGGCGCCTGACCCGATCGCTTCCAGATGCCCATCACGCCCGCAGGGACAGCGCAGGTGTTCGGCGCCCGGCATCGGGATGTGAGCGATCTCTCCGGCGACATGGCGTGCGCCGCGGAAGGGCTTGCCGTCGATGATGATCCCTGCTCCGACACCCGTGCCGACCGCGACCACGAGGGCGCTGCGGGCCCCGGTGCCGGCGCCGCTCGTCACCTCGCCGAGGGCGTGCGCGTCCACGTCATTCTGAACGTTGACGACACCCTCCGCGCCGATCAGGTCGGCGAGTTCCGCGCGGAGGAGCGCAGCTACCGGCGTGCCCGCCCATCTGGCGAACGTGTCGGTCGACGACACGATGCGTCCGGCACCGGCGTCCACGACGCCGGCGGTCGCGACTCCGACTCCACGGATGTCCTCTTCGTGCTGCTGGGCGACCGCACGCGCGAGGCGGACGACCGTTCCGATCACCGCACCGGGACCATCGGATGCCCGCGAAGGCGCCCGGCGGGAGCTCCGGATCTGACCCCGGCTGTCGACCAGACACACGACGGTCTTGGTGCCGCCGATGTCGACGGCGATGACTGACGCGGTCATCGAGCGTGCGGTGCGGGCAGCAGGTCGAGGTCGCTCAGGATCATCCCGATCTTCTCGACGGCGTCATCGCTGAGCGGCTCGACCGTGACCGCCATGGTGGCATGATCGATGATTCCGCGCGCCTTCATGCCCGCCTTGAACGCCCCGACGCCGGTGGCGTCTCCTGACAGTCCGGTCGGCTGGAACACGATCTCGAACGCGCGGTTCAGTCGCTCCTGCTCGGCACGCGCGGCCTCCCAGTCTCCCTGCGTGGCGGCATCCCACAACCGGACGTAGCCGGGCGCCTCGACGTTCGCGAAGCCCGGCACCACACCGTCAGCGCCGGCGAGCAGCATCGCGTCGACCACGACCTCGTGCCCGGTCAGCAGCTGCAGCGGGTGACCCGCCGCCGCGTTGGCGGCGACCAGCCGACGGAACCCGACGTCATCTCCTGACGAGTCCTTGACCCCTGCGATCACCCCGTCTGCCGCCAGGCCCATGAGAAGGTCGAGCGACAGCTTCGAGTGGACCCGGACGGGCACGTCGTACGCCCACAGCGGCACGTCGATGGCCGCGGCGATCGTCCGGAAATGCGCATCGACCTCCGACGGAGAGTTCAGCGTGTACAGCGGCGCAGTGGTGACGACGGCGTCCGCCCCGACATGGGTCAGTCGGCGCGCGGTGTCGATGATGCGCGGGGCCGTCAGTTCGATGGCGCCGGCGATGATCGGCACACGGCCGGCGGCGGCGGTGACGATCGTGCCGAGGATCTCGGCACGCTGCGCGTCGGTGAAGTACGCGGTCTCACCGGTCGAGCCGAGGGCGAACAGCCCGTGGGCGCCCGAACCGACGAGGTAGTCGACCAGTCGTTCCAAGGACGCATGGTCAACTGTGCCATCGGGAAGCAGTGGCGTCGCCACGGGCGGGACGACTCCGGCGAAGCGGGCGGTGCGGTCGGTTGAAGACGTAGTCATGGTGTGGGGTCCTGTCGATGCGGTCAGGCGGGAATGTGGGGAGCGAGGAGCGAGGGCGCGGCGCCGAGCAGCGAGCGCGTGTACTCGTCGGCGGGATCATCGAAGATCTGATCGGCTGTGCCCAGTTCGACCACTCGTCCCTTGTTCATGACGGCGATCTCGTCAGAGAGGTAGCGGACCGTCTGGATGTCGTGCGAGATGAACACCATGCCGAGGTTCAGCTCGTTCTTGAGGTCGGTGAGCAGGTTGAGGATCTGCGCCCGCACGGAGACGTCGAGCGCCGAGGTCGGCTCGTCTGCCACGATCACCTGCGGGTCCAGCACCAGAGCCCGGGCGATTGCGACGCGTTGCCGCTGTCCACCGGACAGCTGGCTCGGTACGGCGTCCAGGACGGACGCCGGCAACCCGACCATGCCGATCAAGTCGCGGACCTTCGCGGCACGCTGCGCCTTGCTGCCGATCCGGTGCACCTCCATGGGGTCGACGAGAGCATCGCGGATACTCATGCGCGCGTTCAGAGCCGTCGCGGGGTCCTGGAACACGACCGACAGGATCCGGCCCAGGCGTTTGCGGACGCCGCGGTTGAAGCTGCGAACGGGTTCCCCCGCGAAGACCACCCCGCCGCTGGTCGGCTGCTCCAGCCCGACCAGCACCTTCGCAGCGGTGGATTTCCCGGACCCGGACTCGCCCACGATCCCGAGGGTCTGACCGCGTCGGACGGTGAACGACACTCCTGCAAGGGCATCCACATACTGCTTGTTCGTGAGGGTCGAGGTGCGCGCCTTGTAGCGCACGTGGACGTCCTTCAACTCGATGACGGCTTCACTCATCGTCCCACCCCGATCTTCTCGACCGGCGCATCGTCGGGATGCGCAGCGTAGTAATGGTCGGTTCCCGCGATCCGACGGCGAACCGGAGTGACACCGCTGTTGCGCGTCGGGTCGGACGAGCGCGGCGCGAACCGGTCGCCGGAGGGAAAGTCCTTCGGCGAGGGAACGATGCCCGGCACCTGATGCAGCCGGTCGGAACCGGTTTCGATGGACAGCACCGCCCCGAGCAAGCCACGGGTGTACTCGTGCACCGGCTGCGTGAGCAGTTCCGTGGTGGTGCCCTGCTCGACGACCTGGCCGGCGTACATCACGGTGATGCGGTGGGCGAGCTCGGCCACCAGCGCCAGGTCGTGCGAGACGAACAGCATCGCGAAGCCGAGCTCCTCGCGCAGACGATTCAGAAGCTCGATGACCTGGGCCTGCACGGTGACGTCGAGGGCGGTCGTGGGCTCGTCGGCGATCACCAGCCGTGGGTCGCGGGTCAGTGCCATGGCGATGAGCACGCGCTGTCGCTGACCGCCCGACAACTCGTGCGGGTACGACGCGAGGACGCGCTGCGGGTCCAGGCCGACCAGTTCCAGCAGGTCTTCTGCGGTCCGTGTGCCACCCCGCGCCGTCAGCTGCTTCATCTGCGCGCGGATCTGCATCGCCGGGTTCAGTGAGCTGAGCGCGTCCTGGTAGATCATGGCGATGTCGTTTCCGCGGAGGGCGGTGCGCTCGGCGGGAGGCATCGCGAGCAGGTCCTGCCCGTCGAACAGGATCTTTCCGCGGATGTTCGCCTTCGGGTCCAGGAGGCCCATGATCGACAGCGACGTGATCGACTTCCCGCATCCCGATTCGCCGACGAGCGCCATCGTCTCGCCGGGCCGCACGGTGAAGCTGACGTGGTCGACCACGTCCACGTCGCCGTGACGAGGGAACGAGATCTGGAGGTCCTGCACCTCCAGCAGGGGTGGGGCATCCGAGCCGTACACCAGCCGGTCGTTGCGCTGCAGCTCCCGGGCGCGCAGCTGCGCGAGTCGCTCGTCCAGCGCGACTGTGGAAACTGCGGCGCGCACGTCGGGCTCGGCATCCGCTGTCCCCGCCTGCTGTGGGAGCGCCGACTCGGGGAGCTCGTCGAGGCCAGCGGCCACCTCCTCCGGAGTGGCGCCCTCGCGAAGCGGTGCTTGCGCCTCCTCCAGGTCGTGAGTGGCCTCTTCGGTTGAAGCGGCATCGATGGTGAGCTTGCGCGCCCGCGGCGTGATCATCGCGTCGGTCATGCCCTCGGAGAGCACGTTGAGACTCAGCACCGTGAGCAGGATCAGCAGGCCCGGGAAGAACGTCGCCCACCAGTACCCACTCATCACGAGGTTGCGACCGTCGGCGATGACGTTGCCCCACGACGGTTCCGGGGCGGGCACGCCGGCTTGCAGGAACGACAGCGACGCCTCCAGCACGATTGCGTCGGCGACCAGCACCGTGGCGAACACCAGCACAGGGGCGATGCAGTTGCGCGCGACATGCTTGGCGATGATGCGAGGAGTGGACGCACCCATCACCTTGACCGCGGAGACGTAGTCCTCCCCGTACTGGTCGAGGATGTTCGCTCGAACCACGCGGGTCAGCTGGGGGATGTAGAGGAAGGCGATCGTCATCACCAGAACGGGCAGCGACGGGCCCAAGACGGTCACGAAGACCGCGGCCAGAGCGATCCCGGGGAACGACATGATGACGTCCATGACGCGCATGACGATCTCGGAGAGCCATTTCGGACCGGTGGCGGCGACGGTGCCGAGCGCCGCCGCCGCGATCAGCGCGACGATGGTGGCGCCGAGACCGATGACGAGCGAGTAGCGTGCGCCGTACAGCAGCCGGGACAGGATGTCACGACCCTGACGGTCCGTCCCGAACCAGTGCTCGGGGCTGGGCGGCTGCACGGGCGGGCCGGAGGCGAGCGGATCGTAAGGGGCGATCAGCGGGGCGAAGATGGCGGCGAGGGCCACCAGGATCAGGAAGCCGAGCGAGATCCTCGCGCTCAGAGAGAGGCTGCCGAGGGCGAGCCCGGGGCGGGAAAGACGTTCTGTGAGGCTGCGTCGCATGTCACACCGACCTGATGCGCGGGTTGATGAGGACGTACAGGAGGTCAACGATGATGTTGATCACGACGAACGCGAGCGCCACGGTGAGCGTGACTCCCTGCACGATGTTGGGTTCGTTGTTGGTGATCCCCTGGAGGATCAGCGTGCCCATGCCGGGGAGGGCGAAGATGATCTCGATCACGACCGCGCCGCCCAGCAGGTACCCCACCCGCAGGCCCAGAACGGTGACCGGGGTGATGAGCGCGTTGCGGAACACGTTGCGCGAGATCACGACCGGACGCGGGATACCCGCACCGAGTGCTGTGCGGACATAGTCGCGATCGAGCTCTTCCGCCATCGCCGTGCGGACGACGCGGGACAGCTGGCCGATCACCGGGACTGCCAGGGCGATCGCGGGCAGTGTCATTCGCGCCAGCCAGCCGGCTGGATCCTCCGTGAACGCCGGCAGCGGTCCGGATGCGGGCAGCCAGCCCAGCTGCAGCGTCACGACCTGGATCAGCAGGACCGCCAGCCAGAACGACGGCATAGACAACGAGCCGATGGAGAGGACACGGATGACCTGGTCGGGCCACCGGTCCCGGTACAGCGCCGCCGCCACTCCGAGCAGCGTCGCGCCGATGATCGCGATGAACAGGCCGAGGAAGGTGAGCTGCAGCGTGATCGGGAAGGCGCGGGCGATCTCGTCGATCACGGGCAGCTGGCGGGCGGAGTAGGTGCCGAGGTCGAGGTGCAGAAGCCCGGCCAGGAACGCGACGTAGCGCACAAGGAGGGGCTCGTTCAGCCCGTTCTCCTCGCGCCACGCTTCGCGCTGTTCGACCGACGCGCCTTCGCCGAGAGCGATGATCGCGGGATCGATCTGAGAGAAGGACATCACGAAGAAGACGAGGAATGTGATGCCCAGGATCATCAGGGGCAGTTGCAGAAGCCTGCGCCCGATGAGTCGGAGCGTATTGCCCACGGTCCGTCCTTCCGGCTCGGGGGGTGCCGCAGCGGTGCGGCGATCTGGGACCGGGGCGGGCGTGCGCCCGCCCCGGTCTTCTGGATTACTGCGCGGCCACGCCGACGTCGAGGAACGACAGTCCGGTGGTGTTCACCGGCTGGAAGCCGACGAGCGCGTCGGGGTTCCATGCGGTGGGCAGCTTGCGGTGGAACAGCGGGTAGAGCGGAACCTCTTCGGAGAGCAGGTCGAACGCCTGGTTCCAGGTCTCCTGCTGCGCGTCGCCCGATTCCTGCACGGCGGAATCCAGCAGCTCGGTGAGCTCGGCGTACTCGGCCGAATCCGCCCAGTTGAACCGGGTGTTCGGCCAGACGTTGTCGCCGTACCACCAGCGCATGAGGATGTCGGGGTCGTTGCCGAACACCGAGGGGTCGCCGGGCGCGACCATCACCTGGTAGTCGCCCGCATCCACCTTCGTGTATTGCGCCGGGGACTGGCCGATGTCGAGCGTCGTGTTGATGCCGATCGCGTCCAGCGACTCCTTGATCAGCGGCGCGACCTCCTTGACCCAACCGGTGTCCGTGGTCAGCAGGGTCAGGTCCATGCCGTCGACCCCGGCCTCCTCGAGAAGCTGCGTCGCCTTCTCCGGGTCGTAGGTGTAGACAGTGGACGCCTCGTGGTAGTTCGGGTGCGACTTGGGCAGGAAGGATGTCGCGGCCTCAGCGTTGCCGAGAAGACCGGTCTCGATGATCTTGTCCATGTCGAGGGCGTAGAGCAGCGCCTGGCGCACCTTCGGGTCGTCGAAGGGGGCGACCTTGGTGTTGAACATCATGAACAGCAGGCCGAATGACTGCTCCGTCGCCACCTCGGCGGAGGCGGACAATGCATCGGCGTCGATGTACGGGACGTCCTCCATGGCTTGGATGGTGCCGGACGACATGGCGGTGACGCGAGCGGCGGGGTCTCCCAGCAGGTTCCAGTTCATGCCCGCCGCCAGCGCCGGACGGGGTCCGTTGTAATCGTCGTACCGCTCGAAGACCACGGCGTCGTTCGGGGTCGCGGAGACCAGCGAGTAAGGACCGGAGCCCACGGGGGTGGTGCCGAACGCGTCGGGGTCTTCCTCGACGAGCGCCTTCGGCACGACCTTCACCACGCCCAGACGCTCGTTCACGAGCGAGAACGGATAGTCGGTGGTGATGCGCACGGTGTCCTCGTCGATAGCCTCGACGGTGTCGATGAAGTCGACGAAGCTCGCGAAGAAGCTGCTCTGGGCCGGGTCCATCGTCCGTTCGAAGCTGAAGACGACGTCCTCGGTCGTGACCGGGTCACCGTTGTGGAACGTCGCACCCTCGCGGATGTCGATCTCGTAGGTCGTCTCGTCGACCTCGACGGGAAGGTCCGCGGCCAGAGCAGCGTAGGGCTCGCGGGTGACCGGGTCGAGGTCTACCAGTCCCTCGAAGATGTGCCAGTTCGCGGCCTGCGTCACCGCGCCGGAGGCGAGGATCGGATCGAAGCTGCCGCCGAGCGAGTACGAGATACCCGCTTCGATGATCGCGTCGGAATCGACTGCCGTCGACGCGGCGGCGTCGGCGTCCGGCTGCGGGCTTGCGGACGAGCCGCAACCGGCCAGCACCAGCGCAGTGGCCACGGTGCCTGCCGCTACAACCGCGAGACGACCCGTCCGGCGACGAGAAGTGGATCGGTTCATGTGTGCTCCAGTAGGTGTTCGGGGCGACGCTTGAGGAGATCAGACGTCTGACGTACTATAAACACATTCACGGCCCATGCACAATGGGGCGACACGAACTCGTTACGGAACGGAGCCGGCGATGAGCCTGATCGACAAGCGCAGCTCGCGCATGCGACGAGTGACCACAGCCGATCAGATCAAGCAGCTCATCCTGGAGCGAAACCTGCGGCCCGGCGACCCGTTGCCCACCGAGGCCGAGCTGTGCGAGACGCTCGATGTCTCTCGATCCTCAGTGCGGGAGGCGATCCGCACACTCTCCACTCTCGACATCGTCGATGTCCGCCATGGTCACGGCACCTACGTCGGCGGGATGTCCCTGGACCCGATGGTCGAGGCACTGGTGTTCCGTGGCGTACTGGCGCCGGAAGGCTCCCTGGACGCCCTGCGCGAGGTCGTCGAGATCCGGCTTGCGCTGGATCTGGCGATGTCGGACCGCGTGGTCTCGGCGCTGGACGGAGCCAGGACGCCGGAGCTGGACGCGATGGTCGCCGAGATGATCGAGCGCGCCGAGCAGGGGGAGACCTTCCTGGACGCTGACCGTGCGTTCCACACCACCCTGTTCGATGCGATCGGCAACCACCTGGCGGTGCAGCTGGTCGGTGCCTTCTGGGACGTGCACACCGCCGTCCTCCCCCAGCTCGGGCTCGCCCTTCCCGCCGACATCGAACTGACCGCACAGGCGCACGCCGACATGCTGGAAGCTGCCCGCAGCGGTGATCTCGACCGGTACCGACGGGCGGTCATCGATCACTACGCTCCACTGCAGCGCTCACTGACCCACGCATCGGCTCGGCGGTCGGCGTGAAGTACGGCATCATCGGGGCGGGCTACTTCGGACGTGAGTTCGCGCGCATCCTGAACGCCATGCCCGGCGCCACCCTGACGTCCGTGTACTCGCCGTCTGACGCATCAGATCTCATCCGGGAATCCGGCGGCACCCAGGCCCCGTCCATCGACGCTCTCGTGAATGCCGTCGACGCCGTGATCATCGCCTCGCCCAACCACGCGCACCGCGATCCCGCCGTCGCAGCCGCGCGCGCCGGAAAGCACGTGTTCTGCGAGAAGCCGGTCGCGCTCACCTATGACGACTGCGACGTCATGATCGGTGCCGCCGAGGAGGCAGGGACCCTCTTCCTCGCCGGCCATGTCCTCCACTTCATGCCCGGCCTCCAGCGCGCCGGCGACCTCGTGCGCGCCGGCGCGATCGGGGAACCGATCGTCGGGCGCACCGCTCGTACCGGGTGGGAGGACGGATCGGCCGCCCCCACGTGGAAGAAGACCCGGGCGCTGTCCGGCGGGCATCTGTTCCACCACATCCACGAGCTCGACATCCTGCAGGCGTTTCTCGGCCCGGCGACCACTGTGACGATGACCGGCGGCGGCGCCCCGCAGGCGGGCCCGCGCATCGGGGACGAGGATGCCATCCTGCTGGCCACCGCGACGTTCGCGCGCGACCGCTACGCGACCATGGAGTGGGGCTCGGTCTTCCGGCGCCCGGAGCACTCCATCATCGTCCAAGGCAGCGAGGGTCACCTCACCGTCGACCTGCAGGATGTCGGAGTGACACTGCAGCGCGCGAACGGGGTCGAACGGTTCCCGCTTCACTCCGCCGCCGAGGTCGACCAGGAACGCACGCGAGACAACCGGGCCGTCACCCACGGGAGCGGCGTCACCTACGGTGACCCGACGGTCCGGCCGCCGCGGTGGCTGCGCGAGGCGATGCGGGCCGAACTCGCCTACTTCGATGGCGTGGCCAGTGGGGCGAGGGCTGTGGACCCCCGTCTGAGCGCTCTCACCGACGGTTCGGCCGCCCGCGCCTCCATCGCCACCGCCGAGGCGATGATGCTCGCGCTCCGCCTCCAGCGCACCGTCTCCGTCTCCGAGATCACGGGCGGCGGAGCTCAGGCGACCGCCTGAGCAGAGCTGCGATCCTCGCCGTCACTCTGCGGCGTCGGACGAGGTCCCGTCGGTTGCGCGGCAATGGCTTCTCCACTACCTTCAGCGGAAGTACGACATCAGACGTCGTACTTCCTGGAAGGAAGGATCCACGTGCGCTCTCTCCCCCACAGGCGGTCGCTGATCGCCCCCCTCGCCGCCACCGCGGCACTGACATTGGCGCTGAGCCTCGCTGGCGGCGCCACCGCCGGCGCGACCGAGGCTCCGTCGGTCGGTGAGTTCACCACCACGAACCTCGCAGCCGACCGCACCGCAGCGAACTACTTCTATCGCATCCCCGCGCTCGCCCACCTGGGCGGTGGGGTGGTGCTCGCCTCGTGGGACGCTCGGCCCGGCAGCGCCGCCGACGCGCCGAACCCCAACTCGATCGTGCAGCGCCGCTCCACCGACAACGGGCAGACCTGGGGTCCGTTGGAGATCATCGCGGCAGGCAAGGTCGCGGACGCGAGCGGACCGCAGTTCGGTTACTCCGACCCCAGCTATGTGGTCGACCGTGAGACCGGCCGGGTCTTCGCGTTCTTCGTCTACTCCAAGGACCAGGGCTTCCACGGCTCCCGCTACGGCAACGACGACGCGGACCGACAGATCATCAGCGCCGCCGTGCAGCACTCGGACGACGGCGGCGTCACGTGGAGCCAGCCCCGCCTGATCACGTCGGTGGCCAAGCCTGCCGCCGGAACGGCTGCCTCTCCGGCCACAGGCGACGTGCGCAGCACGTTCGCGACCTCGGGTGAGGGGATCCAGCTGCGGTACGGCCCGCACGCCGGCCGCCTCCTCCAGCAGTACGCCGGCTGGGTGCGCCAGAGCGACGGATCCGAGAAGCTCCAGGCCTACTCCGTGTACTCCGACGACCACGGCGAGACGTGGCACAAGGGCGAGAACGTCGGCGTCGGGATGGATGAGAACAAGGCCGTCGAGCTCTCCGACGGCCGCGTCCTGCTCAACTCCCGCGACAGCGGCAACGGTCGCCTGCGCAAGGTGGCGATCTCGACCGACGGCGGCCACTCCTACGGTCCGGTCGCCCAGGATCCGGAACTGCCCGACCCCACCAACAACGCCTCCATCATCCGCCTGCACCCGGACGCCGCCGAAGGCTCTGCCGATGCCCGCAAGCTGCTGTTCACCAACTCGAACAACGGCGCCAACGGCAACCGCGTCAATGGGGCCGCGCGCGTGTCGTGCGACGACGGCGAAACCTGGCCCGGGCTCGCTTCGATCGACACCGGCTCGTTCGCGTACTCTTCTGCGACCACGCTCGACGAAGGACGGATCGGCGTGCTGTGGGAGCGCAGCTACGTCAACGACATCCAGTTCTCCACCTTCGATGAGAAGTGGCTGAACTACGCCTGCGCACCGCTCACCGTGCCCGAAACCGCACTCACCGCAGGCACCACCGCCCCGGTGTCGGTGACGGTCACCAACCAGGAGACCGAGGAGCTCTCGGGCGTCGTGACCTTCGCCGCCCCCTCGGGGTGGTCCGCCACCTCCGCCCCGATCACCTCTCTCGCACCGGGCGCCTCGGCAACCGTGACCGTGGACGTCACCGCCCCCACCGGCGCGGCCGGCGCGCACCGACTGCAGGCCACGTTCACCGTCGGTGACGGCCGAGTGAGCCAGACCACCGCCACGCTCCGCCTGCCTCAGGCGTCCACGCTCGACCTGACGCTGTCAGCGACGGCCACCAGCCCGTCACGGGATGTCACCGCCGATCCCTACCGCGTCGGCGAGACTCTCAGCTTCAGCGTGCGCGTGACCAGCAAGGCGAGCGTGGCCACGCTGGTGACGCCGCACGAGACCACCTTCACGGCAGGTTTCCAGCCGACCGCCTGCCGCTGGCAGAACCTCGCCGCGTTCGGGAGCTACAACTGCACCACCCCGAAACGCACCCTCACCGCGGAAGACCTCGCGCGAGGCTGGTACACCCCTGAGTTCAGCTTCACCGTCGCCCCGATGAGCGACACGTCGCAGACCCTCGTCGTCCGCCACTCGGGTTCCCCCGTCGTCCTCCGTGACGGCGTTCTCGACGCGACGATCACCGGCGATCGCGCCGATGCCGGGCGCGATCTGGCGACGCACCCGTACGCCGCGGGAGAGGCACTGCCGTATCACTTCCGCGTCGACAGCACGTCGCCGATGGCAGCCAACGTGACACCCACAGCCGGACCGTTCGCCCCGTTCGTTCCGCCGGGTTCCGGGAATTGCCGCTACCTCAACCTCGCTGCGTTCGCGGGGTATGACTGCACCACCGCGAAGCACACGGTGACCGAAAGCGATCTCGCCGACGGCTTCTTCGTCGCTGACACGACGTGGACGGTGAGCGCGACCGGCCAGCGCACCGCGGAGATCGCGGTGCCGGGCGGCGAGATCGACGTGCTCGATCGCGACCCGCGCCTGGCCGCCGCGGTGACCGGGGAGTGGAACGACACGAATGGCAATGGGATCGCGAACGTCGGCGACACGGTGACCTGGACCAGCACCCTGACCAATACCGGCAACGTGCGGCTTACCGCCGTCCAAGCACCCGGGGTCACCGACGGTGAGCTGGCTGCCGGCGACACCATCGTCGTCTCGACCCGAACGGTGGCCGTCGACGCTGCGGCACTAGCAGCCGGCACGATCACACCGGATGCATTCGATGCAGCAGCGTTCAACGGCTCGCGCGCCGCGACGATCGACACCGCCGCGGCTGCGCTCGCACTGCCGGTCGCGCGCACATGGTCGACGACCACCACGTACCTTGCGGGCGACCAGGTCACCCACGACGGCAATCTGTGGCAGGCGACATGGTGGACGCGCGGACAGCAACCCGGAGACCCGTACGGACCGTGGCAGCAGATCGCCACAGACGAGACCGGGACGGCGCTGTGGACCCCGTCTCGCAACTTCGTTTCCGGCGACCTCGTCGTGCACGACGGAAGGCGCTACGAAGCCAAATGGTGGACACGCAACCAGACCCCCAGCGCGCAGCGGGGTCCGTGGGCGCCCGCCAGCTGACCCCACCGGAGCATGCGCCCGCCGAGTGGACGAGCAGATCCGCCCGTTCACTCGGCGAGGCCCATACACTGCCCGCCCGGAGGAGCGCGGGACGCCCGGCTGTGGCATCCCGTACGGTGCGACCGAGCTCGACGCGACCCGGCGAGCCGCCGCCACAATGGCTAGAACTCAGGGCTCCAGTGTGACGTCGACCTGGATCTCGGTCGCGAGACGCTCCAGCTCGCCGGTCAGATCGGCCAGATCGACGGATGCCGGGACCCGGGCGATGATCGTCGCCTCGAAGAGCCGGCCGCCGTACATCGCGGCCTCGCGGGTGTGCGTGGTCATCCGGTCAATGCTCACCCCGTGCGCCCGCAGGACGGCGGAGACGTCGCGCACAATGCCGGGGTGGTCGTTGCCGATCACCTGGAGCGCGAGGGGCCGGCCGGTGGTGGCATCCGCCTCCGTCACCCCACCCGGGTGCACGGTCACCTTCAACAGCCCGTCGAGCTCGGCGAGCGCCGCGCGGAGCTCCCCGGCACGCTCGGCGGCAACCGACACCTCGATGATGCCGGCGAACGCCCCCGCGAGCTCGGCGAGCCGGCTGTTCTCCCAGTTGCCGCCGTGTGCGCCGACGACGTCGGCCACGGCGGCGACGAGCCCCGCCCGGTCGTCGCCGACCACGGTCAGCACGAGCGTCGTCATGCGTTCACTGTACCGATGCGCCGCGCGGCGCGTCGCACGGCATCGGCGTCGACGAGCGACCGTGGTCAGCGCGGGACGAGCTCGCCAGACACCGGGAACGGCAGCCGGAACCGCTCGGGGTTCGCCCCGACGGCCGACGCCGCGCCGAACTCGTCGGCGACCACGGTGATGCCGTCCGCACCGGCCTCGGCGATCCGCACCGGCCGCTCACTGCCGTCGGGCAGCCGGAGCGTCCACCGGTCGGCGAGGTAGCCCATTCCGAGGTCCTCGAGCAGCTCTTCGGCCTCGAGCCAGTCCATCGGGCCTTCGGCGTCGGGCGACGTGCGCTCGCGGCCGAGCAGGTCGAAGACGCGGAAGCCCTCGCCGTCCGCGCGCATCCAGCCCAGCAGCTCCCCGTCGGCGCGACGGTGTTCGATCCAGTCGGCGGGCGTCACGGCATCCGAGCGTAGCGAGCCCGCCTGCCCGTCGTCACGCGCGTTCTGCGCGTATGACGAGTGTCACCGCGCCCCGGCCGCGCCACCCGATACCATCGGCGACGAGAGCCGGGCGTGGGGACGCGCGGCGCGGACTCCTGGGAAGTCGCATGACCACATCGGGTTCCGGATCCCGGCGACCGTCGGCGCGGGTCCGTCGCCGGCGCCTGTTCGCGGGAGTCGCGGGCGCCGCCGTCGTGCTCGCGGTCGTCGGGGGCACGATCGCTGCGGTGAGCCTCGCGCGGGCGGGCGCCGAAGGGCGCAAGACGGCAGCTGCCGCGGCACCGACGTCGCCCGGCCCGACTCCCACGCCGAAGCCCACCCCGCTCACGCCGGAGGAGGAGCTGCTCGCCTCGACGTCCGATCCGGCGGCCTGCGCCGTCACCTTCGCGGGTGAGGGGGTCGCCGATCCCCCCATGCTGCAGACGCAGGGGACGCTGTACGCGGCGCTGCCGATCCCCGCCCGCGACGACGGGTTCGTCTTCGCCGGTTGGTATGCGACGCCGGAGGACGCGGCCGCCCTCGCGATCCCCGGACGCGTCAACGGGTCGGAGCCCGTGGTGTGCACCGATCAGCGGGTGACGCTGCACGGCGGGTGGGTGAACCCGGAGCGCAACGCCGCGGAGGACGCCCGCATCCCGATCCTGATGTACCACCAGTTCACGACGAAGCCCGAGGGCGAGAGCGGCTGGCTGCGCGGCAACTACGCCTACATCGGCGACTTCGACGCCCACATGAACCACATCGCGACGACGGGGTTCTACCTGCCGACGTGGGACGAGCTCTCGGCGTTCATCGACGGCCGGCTCTTCCTGCCCACGCACTCCGTGATCGTCACCGACGACGACGCCGATCAGACGTGGTTCGATCTGGCCGCGCCCGTCGTCGACAAGCACAAGGTGCTGTCGACCTCGTTCATGATCACCGCCTACCGGCAGGATCCGCCGCCGAACCTCTACGTGCTGCGCCGCTCCCACACCCACGACATGCACCGGGCCGGAGCGAACGGCGACGGACTGATCACGAACCTCGGCGTGCCCGAGATCGTCGCCGACATGGAGACCTCCGCCGGAATCCTCGGCGTCAAGGAGGTCATGGCCTACCCGTTCGGCCACTACAACGACACCGCGAAGGAAGGCCTCCGCCAGGCCGGCTTCGAGATGGCGCGCACCATCGAACCCGGCTACGTCACGATCGGCACCGACAAGCTGGCCCTCCCGACGGTGCGCATCAACTACGGCATGCGCCTGGACGCGCTGATCAACCTCATCGGGTGACGGATGCCGCCGCACGCGGCCCCGAGCACATTACAGCTCGCCGGGCGCGGTGGCCTGGGCGTCGACCTCCTCGACGAAGCGGCGCACCGCGCTGGGCGCGACGCCGGGCTTGCGGGGCGCGTAGACGACCAGCGAGTGGAACACGAACCGCACGAAGAAGGCCACGACGAGGGTGATGGCGGTCGCGACGACCGCGGAGAAGTGCCACGACTCGACCATGAGCGCGATGATCGGGATGCGGATCAGCGCCTCGGTGTTGTTGAACGCGAACGACTTCGCAAAGCGCAGCCATCCACCCGAGGCCTGCGCGCGCATGTCGTGGAAGACGAAGCGCTCCTGCAGCAGGAAGTTGCCGATGATCGTCACCTCCGCGGCGATGATCGCCGCGATGATGTAGTCCACCCCCAGGCCGACGAGCGCCCACACGATGGCGACGTTCGCGACGGCGCCCAGGCCCCCGATGACGGCGAACAGCGACATCTTGCCGAACCGGAGGGCCGTCAGCTGCGCGAGGAAGTGCACGCCCTGCCGGATCGACGCCTTCGACTCGCCGGCGCCGCGACCGGCGAAGTCGAATGGCACCTCCGCGATGCGCAGGGGTCGGCGCGCGAGGATCTCGAGCAGGATCTTGAAGCCGCGGGGTCGCAGCGCCGCCTGGTCGACGCTGCGGCGGTCGATGAGGAAGAAGCCCGTCATCGGATCGCTGACATCGCGCAGGCGGACCGGGAACATCGCGCGGGTGAGCGCGTTCGAGGCCTTCGACACCATCACGCGGGTGCGGTCGGCGAGGCCTCCGGCGGTGCCGCCGCCCGCGTAGCGCGAGGCGATGACGACGTCGACGTCGCCGTGACCGAACCGCTCCCACAGCTCGGGGATCTTCTCGGGGGGATGCTGCAGGTCGCCGTCGATGACGAGGCACGCGTCGGCGCCGGCGTCGGCGAGCCCTTCGAGGACAGCGCCGCAGAGACCGCCCGCGGGCCGCTCCCGGTGGATGAGCCGCACGGGCAGCGGCGCGGAGGCCGCGATGCCGCGGATCACGTCGGGCGTGGCATCCGTACTGTCGTCCACGAACAGGATCTCAGCGTCCACGCCGCCCGGCACGAGCGCGAGCGCCGCCGCGATGCGGCGCACGAGCTCCGCGACGTTGGGCGCCTCGTTGAAGGTCGGGACGATGATGGACAGCTGCATTGCGGCATATCCTTTCACGCCGCGTGCGGCGCCCGTCCAGGATTCCCGGGGGAGAATGGAACGATGACTTCTCCTGCGACCCTCACCATGTTCGGAGCGGACTGGTGCCGCGACTGCATCCGCACCAAGAAGCAGCTGGAGGAGCTGGGCGTCTCGTACACGTACGTCGACCTCGTCGCCGACCCCGCCGCCGCGGAGGTCGCACGGGACATCTCCGGCCGGACCAGCATCCCGGTCGTCGTCTACCCCGACGCCTCGCACCACGTGGAGCCGTCGAACGCCGACGTCGAGGCGAAGCTGCGCGAGCTCTCCCTCATCTGAGGCCGACGCGGCGCACGGGCCTGACGGCGGGAGGCTCCTCCTCATTAGGCTGAGGCCGTGAGCGTCGAACGCAACACCAGGGCGATCGAGGGGTCGGTGGTCACCGACTTCCAGGACCGCATGAGCTACGGCGGGTACCTGGACCTCGGCACCCTGCTCTCGGCGCAGCGTCCGCTCAGCGACCCGGAGCACCACGACGAGCTGCTGTTCATCGTCCAGCACCAGACGACCGAGCTGTGGCTGAAGCTCGTGCTCCACGAGCTCGGCGCCGCGTGCCGGCTGCTGCGCGAGGATCAGCTCGCACCCGCGCTCAAGTGCATCGCCCGGGTGAAGCACATCCAGCAGACCCTCACCGAGCAGTGGTCGGTGCTGGCGACCCTCACGCCCGCCGAGTACGGGCAGTTCCGCGCCGTGCTGGGCAATGCCAGCGGCTTCCAGTCGGCGCAGTACCGCGCGGTGGAGTTCACACTCGGCAACAAGAACGCCGGCATGCTGCGGGTGTTCGAGTCCGACCCCGCGGCTCATGCGCTCGTGACCGCGGCGCTTCAGGCTCCGAGCCTCTACGACGAGTTCCTGCGCCTGCTCGCCCGGTCGGGCTACCCCGTCCCTGCCGCCGTGCTCGAGCGCGATGTCACCGCCGCGTGGACGTACTCGCCGGAGCTCGTGCCGGTGATCGTCGACATCTATCGCGATCCCCGAGCGCATTGGGCGGCCTACGAGACGTGCGAGGAGCTTGTCGACCTGGAGGACAACTTCCAGCTGTGGCGCTTCCGCCACCTGAAGACGGTCGAGCGGATCATCGGCCTGAAGACCGGCACCGGCGGCTCGAGCGGCGCGCCGTTCCTGCAGCGCGCCCTCGATCTGACCTTCTTCCCCGAGCTGTACGCGGTGCGGACCGAGCTGTGATGGCACACGACCCGCACGCGCTGCGCGCCCTCCTCGGCGAGGATGCCGAGCTCTGCCACCGCGCCATCACCGGCGAGCACGGCGTCTCACTCCCGCCGTTCACCGACCACCACGTGCACCTGCACCTCTTCGACGAGACCAGGCTCGCCGCCGGCGGGATCGCGGGAGCGGTGGACCTCGGCGGCGACCCGGTCGCGCTCGCGCGGCGCGAGAACCACGGCATTCCCCGCGTGGCATACGCCGGCGCCTTTCTGACCGCACCCGGCGGGTACCCCGTCGGCAGGTCCTGGGCGCCCGGTGAGATCACCCGCGAGATCAGCGATCCCTCCGCCCACCCCGGCGTCCCCGGCGGCGCGGCGACCGCGGTCGACGAGCAGGCGTCGTTCGGGGCATCCGTCATCAAGGTCGCGCTCAACAGCACCGCCGGTCCCGTGCTCGACTCCGAGACGCTGTCGGCCGTCGTGGCGGTGGCGCGGGAGCGCGGTCTGGCGGTGATCGCGCACGCGGAGGGCGAGCGGATGCCGCGACTCGCGTTCGATGCGGGGGTCAGCGGCTTCGCCCATGCGCCTTTCAGCGAGTACGTCGGCCGCGCCTTCCTCGCGCGCTCCGCAGCAGCCGGTCACGTGTGGATCTCGACGCTTGCGATCCACCGCGGCGACGAGGAGGCGGCGGAGTTCGCGCGCGTGAACCTGGCCGGCTTCGCCGCCGCCGGCGGGCGCGTGCTGTACGGCACCGACCTCGGCAACGGCGAGCAGCCGGTGGGGGTGAACGCCGACGAGGTCACCGCCCTCGACCGCGCCGGCGTGCGGGGCCCGGCGCTGATCCGAGCGATGTCGGACCCGTGGCCGCATGCCGAGCCGCCGTCGGGCGTGCGGACGTTCGTGCCCGGTCCCCCGCCCCACCATGCCGACGAGGTCGCCGGGTGGCTGCGGGGCGCGACCGTCGTCCCCACCGAGGAGCTCGTCCATGATGACCACTGACCCCCTGCCTGCTGCGTCCGCCGAGACGCTGGAGGCCGAGGCCGCCGCCCTCGACGCGGCCGACCCGCTTCGCGCGCATCGCGACGCCTTCGTCGGAGCCGAGACCTCGCTGGTCTACTTCGACGGCAACTCGCTCGGCCGGCCCCTGCGCGCGAGCATCGAGCGCCTGGCGGCCTTCACCCGGGACGAGTGGGGCGGGCGGCTGATCCGCGGCTGGGACGAGTCGTGGATGGAGCTCCCGTTTCGCATCGGAGACGCCGTCGGACGCGCCGCGATCGGGGCGGCGCCCGGGCAGACCGTCATCGGCGACTCGACCACCGTGCTGCTGTACAAGCTGGTGCGCGCGACGTTCGATGCGGCTGTCGCGGCCGACCCGGCGCGCGTCGAGATCGTCATCGACCGCGACAACTTCCCCACCGACCGGTACCTCGTCGAGGGCATCGCCGCCGAGCGCGGCGGACGCGTGCGCTGGATCGACGTCGACCTGGCCTCGGGAGTCACCCCGGACGCGCTGCGCGCCGCCGTCGGACCGCAGACGGCGGTGGTGGTGCTCTCGCACGTCGCGTACCGCTCCGGGTACCTGGCCGATGCCCCGGCGCTGACCCGCATCGCGCACGACGCAGGCGCGCTCACGGTGTGGGACCTGTGCCACTCTGCCGGCTCGGTGCCCGTCGAGTCGGATGCCTGGGGGTTCGACGTCGCCGTCGGCTGCACGTACAAGTACCTCAACGGCGGGCCGGGCTCTCCGGCCTTCGCCTATGTCGCGTCGCACCTGCAGGAGCGCCTCGCCCAGCCGATCCAGGGATGGATGGGCGCTGCGGATGTCTTCGCCATGGGTCCGCAGTACCGGCCGGCGGCGGGCATGCGACGGTTCCTCTCGGGCACGCCGCCCATCGTGGGCATGCTCGCCATGCAGGACACGCTGGCCCTCATCGAGCAGGTCGGGATCGGCGCCCTCCGGTCGAAGTCGATCCGGCTCACCGAGTTCGCCGTCCGCGTCGCCGACCGGCTGCTCGCCCCTCAGGGTGTCGAGATCGCCTCTCCCCGCGACCCCGAGCTGCGGGGCGGGCACGTCACGCTGGCGCATCCGCAGATGCGCGCGGTGACCGCGCGCCTGTGGACCCGGGACGTCATCCCCGACTACCGGGACCCCGGCGGTCTGCGGATCGGATTGTCGCCGCTGTCGACGTCGTTCTCCGAGACGCTCGCGGGCCTGCGGGCGGTCGACGCGGCGGTGCGCGCGGTGGCGCGGGGTGGAACCGGGTAGCGCGCTCACGGGCACCGAGTCTCACGGCCGCGGCATCCGCGTTTATGCTGGACCACACCCGCCCGAAGGAGAGCGTCCGTGCCGTCCACTGCGAAGGCGTCCGCGCCGCCGCGCCGACCCGCTGAAGCCCCCGTGTGGGCGCCGGCCCTCGAGTCGGCGATCGCCGACCTCACCACCGGCGCGGCCGTGTGGACCCAACTCACACTCGACCAGCGGGCGCGCCTGCTCGAGCGCGTCCGGGCGACGGTCGTCTCGCACGCCGAGGAGTGGGCCACGACCTCGGCCCGCACCAAGGGGCTCGACGCCTCGCACCCGCTGGTCGGCGAGGAGTGGCTGGGCAGCCCGTACGGAGCCCTCGTCGCACTCGACGGCTACGTCGCGACGCTGCGCAAGCTGGCGGCGGGCGGCAGCCCGCTCGACGGAGTGCGCATCGACGAGGCGCCGGGTGGTCGCGTCCGCGTGCACGTGTTCCCCGCCGGCGCCACCGACCGCGTGCTGCTCTCGGGCTTCCGCGGCGAGGTGTGGCTGCAGCCGGGCGTCACGGCGGCGGAAGCCGTCCGGGCGGCGGGGCTCGGTCAGCTGACCCCCACCCAGCCGGGCGGCATCGGGCTGGTGCTGGGCGCCGGCAATCAGTCCTCCATCCCCGTCCTCGACGTGCTCTACGAGCTCGTCGCGAGCAACCGCGTGGTGCTGCTGAAGGTGAACCCGACGCAGGACGAGCTGGTGTCGCTGCTGACCCAGGCGCTCGCGCCGCTCGTCGAACTCGGTCTGCTGCGCATCGTCACGGGCGGACCGGAGGTCGGCGAGTACCTGACCCAGCACGCGGCCATCGGCCACGTCCACATCACGGGCGCCGCCGCCACGTTCGACGCGATCGTGTGGGGCCCGGCGACCGGCCCGGGCGCGGCGCAGACGGCGCGCCGGCGCCGCGAGCACCGGCCGCGCCTGCGCAAGCCGATCACGGCGGAGCTCGGCGGCGTCTCGCCCATCATCGTCGTCCCCGGCCGGTGGACCGAGGCGGATCTGCGCTTCCAGGCCGAGCACGCCGCCACCATGCGCCTCTACAACAGCGGCCACAACTGCATCGCAGCCCAGGTGGTCATCGTGAGCGAGGACTGGCCGCAGCGCGACGCGTTCCTCGCCGCCCTGCGCACCGCGTACGACGCGATGCCGAGCCGGCCGGTCTGGTACCCGCGAGCCGACGAGCAGCTGGCGGCCGCGGCATCCGACTATCCGGACGCGCACTGGAATGCCTCACACGATCGCGCGTTCGTCGAGCTCGGCCCCGGCGATGATCCCACGCCGCTGCAGCAGACGGAGTACTTCGCGCCGGTGCTCGGCGTCGTCACGCTGCCCGGCCTCGGGCAGGAGTTCCTCGACACCGCCGTGGCGCACGCCAACGACCGCCTCGCGGGAACCCTCGGTGCGAACATCATGATCGACCCGGTGACCGAGCGCGCGCTGGGCGACGGCTTCGAGCGCGCGGTCGCCGCACTCCGCTACGGCTCGATCGCGGTCAACACCTGGACCGCCTTCGGCTACCTCAACGCGGCGCACACGTGGGGCGGCTTCCCCGGCGCGACGCTCGACGACGTCGGCAGCGGCATCGGGGTGGTGCACAACGCGCTCCTCCTGGACAGCGTGGAGCGCAGCGTCGTGCGCGGGCCGTTCCGCCCGTTCCCGCGCTCGCTCAGCGCACTCGGCGGCACCGGCATCGTCTCGGTGCTCGCCAAGCCGCCGTGGTTCGCGAGCTCCCGCACCGCAGCGGCCGTCAGCGAGGGCTTCACCCGCTTCCAGATGGACCACGACTGGGCGAGGTTCAGCCGGACCATCGTCCAGTCGCTGCGCGCATGAGGCGCCGGCCGGTCGATCTCTCGGCCGACGTCGTGGTCGTCGGCGCGGGCTCCGCGGGGGCGGCCCTGGCCGCCCGGCTGAGCGAGGACCCGACGGTCTCGGTGCTGCTGCTCGAGGCCGGCGGGCCCGACCGGGCGATGGAGCTGCACGTCCCGGCGGCGTTCTCGAAGCTGTTCCGAAGCGCCTACGACTGGAGCTACGACACGGTCCCCCAGCCCGCGCTCGAGGGCCGCACGGTCTACTGGCCGCGGGGAAAGACGCTGGGCGGGTCGTCGTCGCTCAACGCGCTCATGTGGATCCGCGGGTTCGCCGCCGACTACGACGAGTGGGCGGATGCTGCGGGCCCTGGGTGGTCGTGGAACGCACTGGTGCCCTACTTCCGGCGCGTGGAGCGCACCACCGATCCCGCAGACGACTCGCAGGGCGTCGACGGCGCCCAGTCCGTCGAGCACCAGCGCGACCCGCGGCCGCACACGGCGGCGTTCCTGGCAGCCGCGGCCGAGGCGGGGCATCCGCTCACCCCTCCGAACCTTCCGAGCGGCCAGGGGTTCTCGCAGACCATGGTGAGCCAGCGCCGCGGGGCCCGCGCATCGACCGCCGATGCGTACCTGCGCCCGGCGAGGAGGCGCCGCAACCTCCGGGTGCTGACGGATGCGTTCGTGCGGCGCGTGACCTTCGAGGCGGAGGCGGATGCGGAGCCCCGCGCGACCGGCGTGTACGTGGATCTGGACGGCATCACCCGCCACATCCGCGCGCGGCGCGAAGTGGTGCTGTGCGGCGGGGCGGTCAACACTCCGCAGCTGCTGATGCTGAGCGGGATCGGTCCCGCCGACCACCTCGGCGAGCATGGCATCGGTGTGGTGGTCGACGCGCCGGGGGTCGGCGCGAACCTGCAGGATCATTTGGTCGCCGGCCTCGCGCCGGCTGCCCGCGGCGGGACGCTCCACGACGCCACCCGCGCCGTCGAGCTCGCCCGGTATGTGACCCGCCGCCGGGGCATGCTCACGTCGAATGTCGCCGAGGCGTACGGGTTCGTCCGCACCGGGATGGCCGAGCGCTCCGGCACGCCCGACGGCCTGCCCGATATCGAGATCCTCTTCGCAGCGGTGCCGTACGTGGGTGAGGGCCTGGTGCCGTCGCCGGGCCACGGCCTCACGCTCGCGGCGATCCTGCTGCGCCCGCACAGCCGCGGCACGATCCGTCTGGCCTCCGCGGATCCCGCGGACAAGCCCCTCATCGACCCCCGCTACCTGTCCGACCCCGACGGGCTGGACGAGGCCACGCTCCGGGCGGGCCTCGCCGAATGCGAGCGCCTGCTCGACACCGCCGCGCTGCGGGCCGTGACCACGGGCGGGTGGGTGCTGCCCGAGCACGGCGAGCGCATGACTCCGGCCGAGCGCGCCGAGCTGTCGATCCGGCGCTACTCCCACACGCTCTACCACCCCGTCGGAACGGCACGCATGGGGACGGATGCCGCCTCCGTCGTCGACCCGGAACTGCGGGTGCGCGGGGTGTCGGGGCTGCGCGTGGCCGACGCATCCGTCATGCCCACCGTCATCCGCGGCCACACCAACGCCCCCGCGATCGTGATCGGCGAGGTCGCGGCCGACCTGCTCCGCGGGCGTCGGTGACCCGCTGCGCGCCGGCGTGTGCGGTACGGGTGCGTTCGCCCCTGGGCGCCGCCGAAACTAGGCGTTGCCGCCGAAACCGAGGGTGATACCCCTTGCCTCGGCGCGAAGCCCTCGTCTCGGCATCACGCGCGCAAGCGCCCGCGCGACGCGCACGCAGCACGCCGGCCGGTCGCGGAGGTCAGCGACCGGTCGCGGAGGTCAGCGACCCCCGCGGCGGTTGGTGCCGTTGGGGCGGACGACCGAGCCGACCATGAGCTTGCCGGTGCCCGACGACGAGGCGCGGCGACCCGGCGTGCGGGGGTTGCCCGCAGGCTGCGCCGAACGCGAGTGGCCGGCGCTCTGGTCGTGACGCTGGTGGGCGGCCTTGTCGCGGGCCGACGCGGCGTCGCGACGCTGACCGCCCGACTGCGAGCGCGCGGCGGCGCCCTGCCCCGAGCCACCCTGGCCCGCCGCGCCCTGACCCGAGCCGCGACGGCGACGGCCGCCGCCGGAGCCGGAGCCTGCCGAGCGGGCGCCGGTGGCGGCATCCGCCTCTCGTCCTTCGCGCGCGGCGCGCTTGCGCTGCGCGTTCGCGCCCTGGCTGGTGCCGCGCGGGACGTCGGCGACCGGGACCGGCTTCACGTACGCGGCGACCTCGCCGACGAGCTCGACGACCTCCGGCGAGGCAGCGGTGACCGCGGTGAAGTCGACCGAGATCGCGGCCTTGCGCAGCAGCTGCGAGACATCGCGGCGCTGCTCGGGCAGCACGAGGGTGACGACAGCGCCCTCGGCTCCCGCGCGCGCGGTGCGGCCGGAGCGGTGCAGGTACGCCTTGTGCTCCATGGGCGGGTCGACGTGGATGACGAGCTCGACGTCGTCGACGTGCACCCCGCGGGCCGCGACGTCGGTCGCGACGAGCACCTTCACGGCGCCCGACGAGAACGCCGCGAGGTTGCGGTCGCGGGCGGCCTGCGACAGGTTGCCGTGCAGGTCGACCGCGGGGATGCCCTGGCCCGTGAGCTGCTTCGCGAGCTTCTTGGCCTGGTGCTTGGTGCGCATGAACAGGATGCGGCGACCCGTGCCCGAAGCGAGCGCCGTGACCACGTCCCTCTTGGCGTCGGCGTCGGCGAGCGTGAAGACGTGGTGCGTCATGGCGGCGACCGGCGAATGCGCCTCGTCGACGGAGTGGAGCACCTCGTTCTGGAGGAAGCGGTTCACCAGCTTGTCGACCCCGTTGTCGAGGGTCGCGCTGAAGAGCAGGCGCTGGCCGCCCGCGGGCGTCGCGTTGAGGATGCGCGTGACACCGGGGAGGAATCCGAGGTCGGCCATGTGGTCGGCTTCGTCGATCACGGTGATCTCGACGGCGTCGAGGTGCACGAAGCCCTGCTTCATGAGGTCCTCGAGGCGGCCGGGGCAGGCCACGACGATGTCGACGCCGGCGTTCAGGGCGTTGACCTGGCGGTTCTGGTTCACGCCGCCGAAGATCGTGGTCGTGGTCAGGCCGTAGGCCTTGGCGAGCGGGGCGAGGGCCGCATCGATCTGCGTGGCGAGTTCGCGCGTCGGCGCCAGCACGAGGCCCAGCGGGCGGCCCTTGCGGCGGTTGCCGCCGGCGAGCTTGCCGCCCAGGCGCGCGGCCATCGGGATCGAGAAGGCGAGGGTCTTGCCCGAGCCGGTCTTGCCGCGGCCGAGCACGTCGCGGCCGGCGAGCGTGTCGGGGAGCGTGTCGACCTGGATCGGGAACGCGGTGGTCTTGCCGGACGCGGCGAGCGCGTCGACGAGGGGCTGCGGCACGCCGAGCGCGCCGAATGAGGTTTCGGTCATGAGGAGTTTCTCCGGGCACGCGGGTGCCCTGTCGGTGGCCGGGGCGTATCTCGCCCGCGGGTCGCCGTACGAAAGATGTCAGCGCGGTTCTGCGGATCGGGGTCCGGATGCCGGCGAGGGAAGCGTTCTACGACGCGAGAAGCGCATCGGAGCGCTGCAAGGTTCTCCACCCTACCAGGGCCCGGCTGGACGTTGCCCGGCGAGCGGCGCGGCTGCCGGAAACCCGGCCCGCCACCGCGACACGCCCGGAAGGCACCCGCCGCCGCGGCGTGTCGCGCGATCGACCAGGCTTTCGGCACGGAAAGAGGGTGGCCGTGCCGAGGCGCCGCCGGCGGGCCCCTACACGGCGCCCGGCTGCAGCTCGCCGTGCGAGTCGTGCGCAGCGTCGGCTTCCGCCGGGACGGATGCTTCGTCGCCGGGCTCCGTCGAGGACTCCGGGTGATGCTCCGGGGCGTCGGCGGCAGTGTTCTCGGCATGGGGCTCGCGGGCCGCGTCCGCGTGGGCCTGCGACGCGAACCGGTCCGTCGCCGCGCGCAGGGCGGCAGCGATGCCCGGCTCGGACGCCGCGTGCGCGGCATCCGGAACCATCGTGAACTCTGCCTCCGGCCATGCCCGGTGCAGGTCCCACGCGGTCATCGCCGGAGTGCACAGGTCGTAGCGACCCTGCACGATGACGGCGGGGATGTGCCGGATGCGCTCGACGCCGGCGATGAGCTGGCCCTCGTCGAACCAGCCGCCGTGGAGGAAGTAGTGGTTCTCGATGCGGGCGAACGCGACGGCCGCCCGCGTCTCGGTCATCGACGCGATCAGCTCGGGGTCGGGCAGCAGCGTGAGGTTCGCGGCCTCCCACTGCGACCAGGCGATGGCGGCGGGCACGTGGATCTCGGGATCCGGGTCGGTGAGGCGGCGGTGGTACGCCTGCATCATCTGGGACCGCTCGAGGATCGGGATCGGGGCGACGAAGTCCTCCCACAGGTCCGGGACGACGGATGCCGCCCCGCCCTCGTAGAACCACTCCAGCTCGTGGCGGCGCAGGGTGAAGATGCCGCGCAGCACGATCTCGCTGACCGCGCGCGGGTGCGCCTGGGCATAGGCCAGGGCGAGGGCGCTGCCCCACGATCCGCCGAAGACCTGCCACTTGGCGATGCCGAGGTTCCTGCGCAGCAGCTCGATGTCGGCCACGAGGTGCCACGTCGTGTTGTGACGGAGGTCGGCGTGGGGGTCGCCGGCATGCGGCGTCGAGCGGCCGCAGCCGCGCTGGTCGATGAGGATGACGCGGTAGCGCTCGGGGTCGAAGAACCGACGGTGCCATGGCGAGGCACCCGCGCCCGGCCCGCCGTGGAGGAACACGACGGGCTTGCCCTCGGGATTGCCGCACTGCTCGTAGTAGATGCGGTTGCCCTCGCCGGCGATGAGGGTGCCGACGTCGTACGGCTCGATGGCCGGATAGAGGATCTCGTCGAGGTGCTCGTTCACAGACTGCCCCCGGCGACGCCGAAGGTGTCGCACGCGGACGGCCCGCTCTGGTACCCCGTCTCGAACCATCGCTGCCGCTGCTCGCTGGAGCCGTGCGTCCAGCTCTCGGGATTCACGAAGCCGCCCGATTCCTGCTGGATGTGGTCGTCGCCGACGGCCCCTGCCGCGTTGATGGCGTCGGCGATCTGCTGCTGGGTCGGCGTCTCGAGGTAGGGCACGCCGTTGTCGTCCTCGAGCTCGGTCATGTCGCCCACCCAGGCACCCGCGAAGCAGTCGGCCTGCAGCTCGATGCGCACTCCGTTGCTGTCGGGGCCCGTTCCGTTGTTCGGGTACCGCTCCATCACGCCGGTGATGTGCTGCACGTGATGCCCGTACTCGTGGGCGAGCACGTAGAGCTGCGCCAGGTCGCCGGCGGAGGCGTCGAACCTCTCACGCAGGAGGCCGAAGAACGTGGGGTCGATGTAGACGGTCTCTTCGGGCGGGCAGTAGAAGGGCCCGGTCTGGTTCGAGGCGGTGCCGCACTGGGTGCCGGTCTGGCCGTCGACGATGATGAGCTCCGGCGCCCGGTAGCCCTGCACCTGCGTCTCCCAGTACTCGTCGAGCACCAGACTGCCGGCGGCGAGGCGACACGCGTCGTCGCGGTTGGCGTCGGCGCCGGTCTCGCACTGCTGGATCTCGGACTCGGTTCCCGAGCCCGTCTGCGGCGCGGGCACGAGGCCCGACAGGTCCTGCCCGGTGAACAGCTGGAACAGCAGCACCGCGATCGCCCCGATGCCGGCGATGCCGCCGCCGGCGACCGCCGCCCCGGCTCCCCGACGCCTCGCCCGGTTCCCCCCGACGTTGGCGTTCTCATTGAACGTCATGGCAGTCACGGTACCGCGTGGGGCGCCGTCCGCCCGGGAACCTGCCCCGGATCTCTGCGAACGGGTAAAATGCCGCGGGCATAGGCTCGTGCCATGACGAACCGGCCCACGACCGTGACCATCACCGGGGGCGGCGGCCAGATCGGCTACGCCCTCATGTTCCGCATCGCGGCGGGCGACATGCTCGGACCCGACGTCCCGGTGCGGCTGCGACTGCTCGAGATCCCGCACGGCATGCGGTCCGCCGAGGGGGCGGCGCTCGAGCTGCAGGACTGCGCCTTCCCCCTGCTGCGTGAGATCGAGATCACCGACGATCCCCTCACCGCCTTCGACGGCACGCACATCGCGATGCTCGTCGGCGCGCGTCCGCGCTCGGCCGGCATGGAGCGGGCGGATCTCCTCGCCGCGAATGCCGGCATCTTCGGTCCGCAGGGAGCGGCGATCGGCGCGGTCGCCGACGACGACGTCCGCGTGGTCGTGGTGGGCAACCCGGCGAACACGAACGCGCTCATCGCGGCGGCATCCGCCGGTCCTGACGTGCCCGTGGAGCGCTTCACCGCGCTGACCCGCCTCGACCACAACCGCGCCGTCGGCCAGCTCGCCGAGACGCTGCAGGTCGGCGCCGGCGAGATCGCAGACGTCGTGATCTGGGGCAACCACTCCGCGACGCAGTTCCCCGACGTCTCGCACGCGATCCTGCCCGACGGGATGCCGGTGCTCGAGGCGCTGGCGGAGCGCCTCGGCGGCCGCGACGCGGCGACCGCGTGGCTCGACGACGTCTTCATCCCGCGGGTCGCCAAGCGCGGAGCCGAGATCATCGAGGTGCGCGGCTCGTCGTCGGTGGCCTCCGCCGCCAATGCCGCCATCGACCACGTGCGCGACGAGCAGCTCGGCACACGCCGGGGGATGACGTCCGCGGCGGTCGTCTCGCACGGCGAGTACGGCGTGCCCGAGGGGCTGGTGTGCTCGTTCCCGGTGATCTCGCGCGGCGACGGGTACGAGGTGGTCGAGGGGCTCGACCTCGACGAGCGCGCGCGACAGCGGGTCGCGGCATCCGTCGACGAGCTCGTCGCCGAGCGCGACGCCGTCCGTGCGTTGGGGGTGCTGTAGCGACTCTCCCGGTTTCGCATCAGGTACTCGCACCCTGGACCCCGAATCCGCGCCGAGTGGGCTCTTCGAAAGCCGGGGGAGCCTCGGCAATAGGCTCTGAGGCGTGGAAGCGCTGGTCATCGTCATCGCCGCGATCCTGGTCATCGCCCTGGCGACGGCGATCGCCCCGAAGGTCGGCATCGCGGGACCGCTGATCCTCGTCGTCATCGGCGGCGCGGTGAGCCTGCTGCCTTTCGTCGAGGTGCCGCAGATCGACCCGGAGTTCATCCTCGTCGGCGTCCTCCCACCGCTGCTGTACTCCGCGGCCGTCTCGCTTCCCGCGCTCGAGTTCCGCCGGGACTTCGGCCCGATCGCCGGGCTGTCGTTCCTCCTCGTCCTGATCAGCTCGGTCGTGCTCGGCCTGTTCCTCCTCGCCGTGATTCCGGGCATCTCTCCGGCGATCGCGGTGGCGCTCGGGGCCATCCTCAGCCCGACCGACGCCGTGGCGACCTCGATCGTCAAGAGACTGGGGGTGTCGCGCCGCGTCGTGACGATGCTCGAGGGTGAGAGCCTGCTCAACGATGCGACCGCCCTGGTGCTGCTGCGCACGATGATCGCGGCGGGCGCCGTCGCCACGACGGCCACGGGGGACGGGGCGCTCACCGTCGGCTTCCTTCCGGCGTTCGCGTGGGGCGTCGTGGTCGCCGTCGCCGTCGGCGCGGTCGTCGGCTACCTGAACCTGCGGCTGCGCGCCCTCATCCGGCACTCCGCCGCCACCACGGCGATCGGCTTCGTGGTGCCGTTCATCGCCTACATCCCGACCGAGGAGCTGGGCGGCTCGGGCCTCGTGGCCGCCGTCGTCGCGGGCATCGTCACCGGACAGGGCGCCGCGCGCTGGTTCACGCCCGAGCAGCGCCGGTCCGACGAGCACAACTGGCACACGATCGAGCTGGTCCTCGAAGGCGCGGTCTTCCTGGTGATGGGCCTCGAGCTCTACGACATCGTCAGCGCGAACATCCGGGAGCACAACGGCATCGGCACCGGGATCGGCATCGCCGCCGGGGCGCTCGCGATCATCCTCGCCGTCCGCGCCGCGTACGTCTCGCTGCTGGTCTGGCTGCAGAGCCGCCGCGCCCGCGGGCGCCAGCGCCGGCGGCTCGAAGCGATGTCGGCGCGCATCGACGAAGTGGCCACCGGTCACGCCGGACCACCCGGCGGGAAAGGGCAGACGGATGCCTCGCCCGCCGGTGACGCCGACGGCCCGGCCTCACCTGCCGCCGCGGCGGATCCGGCCACGCCCGCGCTCCGGCGCCGGGCGCCGGACCCCGGCAATCCCCGAACCCGGCGCCGCGTCGCGGCGATGCGCGCCCGCATCGCCCGGGCCCTCGGCGATCTCGACTACTACCAGGCCTCACCGCTCGGGTGGAAGCACGGCGCCGTCATCGTCTGGGCGGGCATGCGCGGCGTCGTCACGCTCGCGGCCGCGCAGACGCTTCCCCGCGACGAGACCGGCGACCGGGCGCTGCTGGTGTTCATCGCGTTCGCCGTCGCCGTCGGCAGCCTGATGCTGCAGGGGTTCACGCTCCCCGGGCTGGTGCGGCTGCTGCACCTGGAGCGCCCTGGCGACGACAGGCTCGACAGGGCCGAGCAGGCGGCGCTCGATGACGAGCTGCGCGACGCGGCGGTCGGCGCGCTGTCGAGCCCGGACCTCCGTCGCCGCGACGGCACGGCGTTCGATCACGAGCTGCTGGCGCGGATCGGCGGACGTCTCGTCGAGCCGCCCGACGAGGCCGACACTCCCCGCACGCGCGACCTGCTCGAGCTGCGCCTGGCGATGATCGAGGCGATGCGGGTGCGGCTGATCGCGGTGTCGTCGGGCGGGGGCTACAGCACGCAGGCGCTCCGGCACGCGCTGGCCGAGCTCGACGCCGACCAGCTCAGCCTGGAGCTGCGACTCGACGACGAGGAGTGACGCCGCCGGGTGAGACAATGGGGCGAGCGAAGGGGCCCTGAATGACCGACACGACGAAGACGCCGGATGCCGCGCACACCCACGCTGCCGCCACGGCGCACTCGGCCGGTGCCGACACCGCACCCCTGCATCTCCCCCACCCCGCCGCCGCCTGCCCGAAGTGCTTCACGGAGCTGCAGCGCGACCGCAACTGGTGGCAGGCCCAGCCTGCCGGGTCTCGCCTGGTCGGGCTGGTGATCTCCCGCGACGACATGCCCTCGGTGGTCGAGCAGCGCAACGAGCTGACGCGCTTCGGCGTGCCGATCGAGGGTTTCCGCCACCCGGCGCCCGAGACCCTGGAGTCGTGGGAGGAGCGCCTGGTGCGCCTGTTCGGCACGCTCGGCCGGGGCGACGTGCTCGTCGTCGCCAACGTGCACGCGCTCGGCCGCGACATCGATGAGGAGACCCGGACGGTCGCCGAGCTCCACCGCCGCGGCGTCGTGGTCAAGGTGGTCAGCCACGGCGGCCGGCACCTCTACGACGCCGGGCGCTGACGGACCGCCCGTCGAGGCTGTTCAGGCGTCGTCGTCGGCAGGCGTGCCCTGGCCGCCGAGCGAGGCCTCCCGCTCGATGTCGAGCAGCGGCAGATCCTCGCGGGTGACCAGGCGCGCGGCGATCGCGTGCTCGACCAGGCGCACGCGCCGGTTCGTGGCATAGGAGCGCACCCCGCCGCGCATGCCGGGCACGCCGATCTTGTCGAGCTTGTCGCAGACGTTGTCGAGCTTGCGGTTGAACCGGGTGAGCGTCCATCCCAGCCTCTCGGCGGCCTGCGCCGACGTGGGCAGCTCGCTCATGCCCGTGCCGTCCCGCCGCAGCACGGGCTCGGCGAGCGCGAGGATCATGACGCGCTGGCTGTGCGTGAGCGGCACCTCGCCGATCGTGCTCAGTCCGTCGTCCTCGGCCGGGGGCTGCGACTCGCGGAACGTCGGCTCGGACGCGTGGATCGTCAGCTCGTAGGTGGTCGGGCCGGCGCTGAAGATGACGGATGTCGCGGCGAAGACGAGCGGCAGGCGCGCGCCGGGTGCGAGCCAGGCCTGCACCCGCCCGCCCGAGTCGGTGACGGTGGCCGACAGCCGCGACCCGACGTTCGAGAGCAGCCACAGTCCGTCCACGTTCTGGATGGTCAGGAAGTTGCGGTGCAGGAACAGGTTGTCGTCGATGGCGAGGTCGCCCTCGCGGCCCACCGTGAAGACCGTGTCGGGTTCGACCGAGAACTCCTCGCCGGCGAACTCGACGGTGAGCGCGTCGGCTTCCGCGACGGTCATGGCGCGCACCCCCTGGTCTTCTCGGGATCCTGCTGCTGCGTGCCGTTGGCGCGGACGAGTGTCACGTCGACGCACGTCTGCCCGGCGGCGGCCGCGGGGACGATGATCTCGGTGGTCTCGACGGTCTCGACAGCGGGTGTGCTGTCGGCGAGGTCGACGAGCTCGACGATGTAGAAGTCGCCGTCCTGCGGGTCGGGATTGGTCCAGGTGAACCGCACGCCCCCATCAGCCGGGGCTCCGGCGACCCCCACCACCGGCGGCACGACCGCGGCGATGGGGTCCTGCGGCCGCGAGGTGGCCGTCGGCTCGGTCGCGGCCGGGCCGGTCCCCGAGAGCATGCCGGGCAGCGAGACCCCGATGATCACGGCGACGACGACGAGGGCCGCCGCGCCGAGCCCGATCCACAGCGCCGTGCGGGGGCGGCGGGGTGCAGCGTCCGTCTCCGTCTCCGCCGGCGGCGCGGCGGCGGTCTCGAACGGGCCCGGCGCGAGCACGGCGGGCGCTGCCGGCGGACGCAGGACCGTCTCGTCGGGCAGCGCCGGGCCCGACCCCCCGCGCCGGACCGTCTCGTCGATGTCGGCCTGGTCGAAGGCCGGTCGGGTCGGCGCGGCGCGCAGCACCGTCTCGGCGTCGACGGTGGTCCCGAACGCGGGAGGGGATCCGGCGCTCGGCGCCGTCGTCGCCGACGGCCTGGTCGCCCCGGCCGCCGGCGCGGTCTCGGGGCTGATGCTGACGACGCCGCGCACGCGGGTGAGCCCGTCGTCCTCATCGGCCTCGACGTCTTCGGGCAGCTGGTCGTCGAGGATGTCGATCGGCGTGACCGAGTGCGAGAGCTCGATCTGCACGGTCTGCAGCGCGCGGGCAAAGGCGAGCGCGCTCTCGTGGCGATCGGGGGGGTTCTTGGCCATCGCACGCTCGATCACCCGCTGCAGCGAGGCCGGCACGTCGGCCCGCCCGAGCGCGGGCAGCGGCTGCGTCTCGATGCGGTGGATGAGCTCGGCGGCGCCGTTGCGCTGCCCCGGCAGCTCGAACGGCGACCGGCCCGCGAGGAGCGTGTACACCGTCGCGCCCAGCGCCCACACGTCCGAGCGCGGGTCGCTGCGCGGCACATCGGCGAAGGACTCCGGCGGCGACCACGGGATGGACAGGCCGGCCGACTCGGCGGCCGCGCTCGTGGTCGAGGCGATGCCGAAGTCCGTCAGCGCCGGCCGGTTGTACTCGGTGACGAGGATGTTGGCGGGCTTGATGTCGCGGTGCAGCACGCCCGCCCGGTGCGCGGTCTCGACCGCGGCGGCGACCTGCACGCCGACCCGCAGCGACTCCGCGATCGAGAACGCCTCGCGCCGATACCGCACCTGGAGGTTCGGCCGCGGGCAGTACTCCATGACGAGGTAGGGCCGGCCGTCGCCGGCGACGCCCGCCTGGTAGATCGTGACGATCGCCGGGTGGGTCGACAGCATCGCCATGACGTTGGCCTCGGCGGTGAACTCCTCGACCGAGCCGCTCGACATGCGCTCGGTCAGCAGCACCTTGACCGCGACGCGGCGCTTGGGCAGCTGCTGCTCGTAGAGGTACACGTCGGCGAAACCGCCCGAGCCGAGCAGGTCGACGTAGGTGAAGCCGGGGAGCTCCGGCGGCGCCATGGGCGCGCGCTTGGCGCTCACGACGGCGCCTCGATGTGCACGGTCACGCCGTCGCCGAGGTCGAGCACGTCGCCGGGGACCACCACGGTCCCCTCCCCGGGGTGCAGCCGCACCGGGTCGGCGCCCGGCCTCAGCAGCGTGGTGCCGTTGGTCGTGCGCAGATCGGTCGCGACGATGCTCTCGCCCTCGACGCGGAGCTCGACGTGGCTGCGCGAGATGTCCTGCTGGGGGCTGTCGACTGCCACGAGGTGCGGCAGGTCGGTGCCGCTGACCCGAGTGGAGCGCGGGCGGCGGCCGATGACGACGGTGCGGTCGAGCGCGACCAGCTGGCCCGTCGAGAGCCGCACACGCCCCGGGGCCGGAGGACGCGGCGGAGCGAGCGGTGCCGGGGCGGAATCGGACGGGAGAGCGGATGCCTCACCCGCGGCCTCATCGGAGGCTCCGGCGCGGAGCGCGCGAGCCTGGGCGAGGGAGATGGTGGCGCCGTCGTGGTCGCCGATCACCGCCGTGGGGACTCCGGGCGCGGACCCCCCGCCGCCGCGGACAGGGCCGGGCTCGTCGAGCGGACGCAGGACGGTGGCGCCGACCTCGGCGTCGAAGCCGGCGTCGTCGTCGGGCTCCGCGTCGTCGGCGCCCGCGCTGTCGGTGGACGCGGGGTGCAGGGCGGAGTCGAAGGGCAGCAGCGTCTCGGCGTCGGCCACCGACGGCACCGAGCCGGAGTCGATGAGCGTCACCCCCGGCGCGACCGGGACCGCTCGGCCCGCAGGTGGCGGTGCGGCGGGGGTCGCGGGCACGGCGGGGGTCGCAGTGGGGAGCACCGGCGCGGCGGCGATCGCGGGCGCGGCCGTGGCGGGGGTCGCAGGCGCGACGGGCTCGGCGGTGACGGGGGGAGCAGGGGCCACGGGCTCGGACGTGGCGGGGGTCGGCACGCTCGGAGAGTCCTCGGGCGCGGCCGGGGCCGCGGCCGGGGCGACCGCGACGCCGCCGGTCGACCTCGCCTCGTGACGGTCGCCCGTTCCGGGCACAGCCCACGCGACGCTGCCCGCCAGCACGACACCGTCGGCGATCTCGAACTCGGCGGGGGCGGCATCCGTCTGCGGCGTCGCGAGCGCGATGCGCTGAACGTCCGGGATGACCCGCTCGGTCCAGGTCGTGACGCCGGCGCCCGAAACTTGCTCGGCCGCTGCCGCCGTGAGGTCGAACGCGAAGTCGCCGCGGACGGCGACGCGGACGCCGTCACCCTCCCACAGGGCGACGGCGAACGCGGGAATGGCCGTGAGCGACGCACCGTAGGCGCCGGTGAGGGCTTCGATGACGCCGCCGAGGCCGCGGCCGTCCACCAGCTGCGACCGGATCCGCGCGAGGAGCGCGGCGGAGGCGCCCGCCTCGAGCGCGACGAACCCGCGCGGCGTGACGGCGACCGGTGTCGGGCCGGGGGCGTACAGCGTCGGCATCAGAGACCTCCTGTGGCCGCTGCGCGCGGCAGCGTGTCGCCGTCGATGTCGGCGACGGGAGCGGTGGGGGCGCTCACCGGCACCGTATCGCGTTCGGCAGCCCCGCTCGCCCGGCTCCGCACCGAGAGCGCGTCGACGACGATCGCGGTGATGTTGTCTCGCCCGCCGCGCACCATCGCCTCGTGCACCAGCCTCGTCGCCGCCGACTGCGGGTCGGACTCGGTGACGAGGATGCCGTGGATGGCGTCCTTCTCGAGTTCGCCCGAGAGGCCGTCGGAGCACACCAGGATGCGGTCGCCGTCCTCGGCGGGGATGAGCCAGTAGTCCGGTTCGGCGTCGCTGCCGGCCCCGATGGCGCGGGTGATGACGTTGCGGCGCGCGTCCCGCTGCGCGGCCTCGGCCGCGAGCTCGCCGCTGTCGATCAGCTCCTGCACGACCGAGTGGTCCACGCTCACCTGCTCGAGCCGGCCGCGGCTGAGCCGGTAGGTGCGGGAGTCGCCGAGGTTGACCGTCAGCCAGTAGCCCTCGCCGTCGACGTCGGCGACGACGACACCGGCGAGGGTCGTGCCCGCCCCCGCGCCGCCGCCGGGAGGAAGCGCCGCGACGCGTCGGCGTGCCTCCCGCACCGCGGTGTGGACGTCGTCGATCGCCAGGCTGTCCCGGCCCGCCAGAGCGGCGAACTCCTCGATCACGGTCGCGCTGGCGATCTCGCCGGCGTTGTGGCCGCCCATCCCGTCTGCGACGAGGAACAGCGGGGCGGCGGCGAGGTAGGAGTCCTCGTTGACCCGGCGTCGCAGGCCCGGGTCGGTGGCCGCGCCGAACGCGAGTGCGATGGGAGGCACCGATCCGGTCATCGGCCCGCCCCCACGGTGAGGCGGCGATCACCGAGCTCGAGGCCGTCCCCCGGGCGGAGCGTCGTCGGAAGGCCCGGCGTGAGGGGAATGCGGTGGCCGTCGCGGACGAGCACGGTGCCGTTCGTCGAGTGCAGGTCGGTCACCCACGCCCCCGCGGTGTCGCCACCGATCTCGAAGTGCTCCTTGGACAGCGAGAGGGTCTCGTCACGCACCGCGATCGCCACCGCCCCGGGCGCCGGCGCCGGGTTGCGCCCGTACCGCGTGCGGCCGTAGACGGCCATCCGCGCGCCGTCGTCCCAGGTGAGCACGACGACGACGGGCGCCTCGGGGTAGAGGGCTGCGCGCTGCGCGGGCGGCGGCGCGGCCGGGTGGGTCGCCTCGACGTCGTCGTCGGGGTGCCCCACGACCGTCGCCTCGCGCGCCGAGGTCGAGGCGGGCGTCGCTGCTCCGGCCAGGGACGGACGGGTCGCCGGCCGGGCTCCGGCCGCCGCCGCTCGGGCGTCGTGGAACAGCCACGCCAGGTCGGCGACCGGCCCGGTGGGTCTCACGCTCATTCGGACTCCTGTGCAGGACGGGCGGAGGGCTCCGATGCCTTCCGCGTCGGGGCGGATCGACGGCGCGAGGCGCGCGTCGCCCGCGCCTCGGCCGTCGGCGCGGCGTGCGGGGCGCCGGCGGACGCGGCATCCGTCATCGGCACCGCGCGGGCCGGCCGCGCAGGACGGGGCGCGCGGGCCGGCAGCGCGAACCGCGTGCCCGCGAGGAGAGACCGGATGCTGAGCCGCGCGCGCAGCCGCTGCCACAGCGATCTGCCGGCGCCCATTCCGCCGACGATCTCGTCGACCTGCGTCCAGAACGCCTCGATGTCGTCGGGCGTCGGCTCGGCGGGGCCGAACACCTGGGCGTCCGCCCGGGAGGCGAGCATCGTCACGCGCGGCTCGGCGAACGCCGCGGTCAGCACGCCCGCATCCTCTTGACGCGTCGCGCCGGCACGCACCGGAGCGCCGAAGTCCGACGCGCGGTCGACGAGCTCGTCCCAGCCGCCCGAGATGCGGTCCGAGGCCCGCGCGGCCTCGCGCCGCTGGCGGCGGCGGGCTGCCTTCAACGCGCCGACGACGACGAAGGGCGCGAGGAGCACGGCCAGGAGGCCGAGGATCCCGACGCCGATGCTGACGATGGTCCACAGCAGCGCCGCGTCGAAGCCGTTCTCGTCCTCCGAGCCGCGGTCGTCCGCGACGGTCGGAGGCAGGTCGACCGGCTCCTGCGGCGGGGGCGGCGGCTGCAGCACCTGCGGCTTGGGATCGGCCTTGGGCTTGGTCGTCTGGTCGCTGGGTACCTGGTCCTCGGGCGGCGTCGGGTCGAAGGGCACCCATCCGGCGTCCTCGAAGGCGACCTCGACCCACGCGTGCAGGGTGTCTCCCGTGGCCGTGAACACGCCCTGTGCGGCTTCGTCCTCGGCGGGATAGAAACCCATGACGACGCGTGCGGGGATGCCCACCTGGCCGGCAAGCAGCGCCATCGCCGTGGCGTACTGCTCGTCGTCGCCGACCATCTGCTGCGATCCCAGCAGCGTCGAGATGCGCTCGGCGCCGTGCCCGGCGCGCGACAGCGGCTGGCCGGTGAGGCCGTGGCTGAAGTACCCGCCCTCCGAGAGCATCTGCTGCAGCGCGCGCGCCTGCTGGATCGGGGTCTCGGCCTCCGCGACGGCCTCCGACGCGATTTCGGCGAGCGACTCGGGCACGCCCTCCTGCTTGGGCATCTTCAGCGGCGCGAACGCCTGGTCTCCGAGCTGCGCGTCGCTCGGGACCTCCGGGACGACCGCCTCGAGCGTGTACTCGTCGCCCGCTTCCAGCCCGGCCGTCACCACGGCCGTCTTCGTCGACTCGTTGTAGTGGGCGGTGCGGCGGAGGTCGTCGGCCCGGGCGCCGTCGAACGTGACGCTGCGGACGGCGCCGGCCTCCGGCATCCACACGCCCTCCAGTGCGCCGATCTCGACGTGCACCGTCGCGGGCGTCCCCTCGGCGTCCGCCGACATGTTGGTGCGCGCGGGAGTGAAGGCGCTCGAGCTGCCCGTGCCCGAATCCGAGACGTTGTAGACGGTGCCGTTGTAGGCGTCCATCGTCGCCAGGCGCACGCGCGCCCCCTCGGGGAGCCCGCGCGCGGTGAAGAGCGCCTCGTCGGGGTGGTCTCGCACGTACGCGCGGAAGGACTGCAGGGGGCTCGCGAACTCGCGGACGTCGAAAGGCGGGATCACGATGTCGCGCAGCACGTACCGGGGTGCCGTCGGCGCCGCGAACGCGCTGGTCGCGGCGCCGATCACCGCGGCGAGCGCAATGACGCCGGCCCCCATCAGCAGCCGTCGGGTGCCGGCGCCGCGAGCGCCGGTGCCCTCGCCGACCGAGATCGCCGCCGTCTGCGGCTGCCACGCCTGCCGCACCGCCAGCCACGTCACCGCGACGAGCCCGAAGACGATGCCCTGCACGACGGGCACGATCGGCTCGGACGTGCCCAGCGCGATCTCGATCGCGAGGAACGCCGCGGCCGGGATCAGCGCCCATCCGGCCGAGCGCAGGCGCAGCGCCAGCGACGCGGTGAGAACCGCGGCGACGAGCGTGAGCAGGAACGGGACGATCAGGTGCCCGTCGCCGGTCGCGACGGGCGCGATCGTTGTCAGCAGCTGCTTCCAGGACGTGAAGGTGCCGAGCCCGAGCAGCCGGAGCGTCTCGAGGGTCGGGATGACGCCCGCGACGGTGGTGTGCGGCAGCGCGAGCGCCCCGCCGAAGAGGAAGTACCCCACGACCGTCGCGCCCGCGAGGAGCAGGATGCCCCACCGCAGCACGCGACCCAGCACCGCGATCCCCACGCCGAGCAGGAGCGCGCCGAGCGCAGCGACGAGGTACCTCGGGCCGTCGAAGGTCGGTTGGAACCCGATGATGGGCACGAGGAGCAGTGCGACCACGGCCCCGAGGTCGAGGATCCAGCGGCGCACGGGCAGCGGCTCGACCGGGGGTGCGACGGGGCGCGGCATCGGCGCGGGAGACGTGCGCTCCTGGCGGGAGCCGCGTGCACGCAGCGAGGCGGGGGCGGTCATGCCAGCACCTTCCGCAGCGCGCGCGGCAGCTGCTCGAGCGTGCCGAGGGTGACCACATCGGCCTCCCCGATGCGCCGGAGCGACGGTGACGTCTGCGACGACGCGGCGACGACGGCGAGCACGCGCGCGCCGAACGGCAGGCGGCTGCACGCGGTGCGCAGGTCGTTGGCGTCGACGCGGCTGCCGCAGACCAGCACCACCACGCTGGCCAGCGGCAGGCTGGCGGCGACCGAGCCGGCGAGCTCGACGATGCGTCCGCCGCGCGGCTTGGACGCCTGCAGCGCCGACAGCGAGTCGAGGAACTGCTTGCCCGTGCCGGACGGGAGCGCGCGCTCCTGCACCCGCACCTCGACACGGTGCGAGTCGCGCAGCGCCCGCAGGCCCAGCGAGCCGGCCGCCGAGATCGCGAGCTCGAACTCCTCGTCGTCGCGGTAGTCCGCAGGGTTCGTCGACAGCCCGATGACGAAGTGGGAGCGACGGGTCTCCTCGTACTGCCGGACCATCATGTGGCCGGTGCGCGCCGTCGACTTCCAGTGCACGTGCCGCAGGTCGTCGCCCGGCTGGTACTCGCGCAGGGCATGGAACGACACGTCGTCGGGCGAGAGATCGGCGGCGGGAAGGCCCTCCAGGTCGCGGAGGAAGCCGAGCGACTGGCCGTCGAACAGCACGGTGCGCGGGTGCACGAAGAGGTCGACGGGTTCGTCCCGGCGGTGCACGCGCTCGAAGAGGCCGAGGGGATCGCCGCGCACGACGCTGACCGGTCCGACCTTGACCACCGCCCGGCGGGTGGTGGGGATGGCGAAGAGCTCCTCGGCGGACTCACCGGCCGCGAGCCGGTTGACGTCGAACACGCCGCGCCCGTTGCCGACGGGCAGCACCACGCGCGACGGCAGGATCGCGCGGGAGCCCGTGTTCGCGAGCGTCAGCGCTCCCACGGCACGCTCGCCGACGACCACCCGGGTGCGGTTGAGGTCCAGCGAGACGTCGTACGCGGTGCGCCCGATGAGGAACAGCAGGCAGAGCACGAGCACGGCGGCCACCACGACCGCGGCGGCGGTCAGCTCCCACCACCCGAGCGCCTGCCCGAAGACCCACAGCGCGATCGCGCCGAGGATCAGCACCCAGGCGGCGGGGCGCACGACCCCGAAGACGCGGCCGAGCACGGCACCGGCGCGCCGCAGCGCGGCGAGCGCCAGCTCGCCCTGCTGCGCGCGCCGATCCTCTGCGACCGTCGCCTGCCCGAGTGCCTCCGTCGCCATCAGGCCGCGGACCTCGCCTGCGGTGCGGCGACGGCGTCCAGCACGCGTGCGACGACGGTCTCGGCCGTCGTTCCGGCGAACTCGGCCTCGGGGTCGAGCACGATGCGGTGGGTCCACACCGGCGCGACGAGCGCCTTGACGTCGTCGGGCAGCACGAAGTGGCGACCCTGCGCGGCGGCGTAGACCTTGGCGACGCGGATCATCGCCAGCGAGCCGCGGACCGAGACGCCCAATCGCGTCGCGGCGTCGTCGCGCGTCGCCTCGGCCAGCTGCGCGGTGTAGCGCAGCACGGCGGGGTCGACGTGCACCGTCGCGGCGAGATCGGCCATGTCGGCGACGGCGCCCGTCGTGATGATCGCGGGCAGGTGGGCCGACGGGTTGCGGTCGGCCGCGCCGGCGAGGATGCGCTCGGCCACCGCGAGGTCGGGGTAGCCGATCGACGTCTTCACCAGGAAGCGGTCCAGCTGCGCCTCGGGCAGCTTGTAGGTGCCGGCCTGCTCGATCGGGTTCTGGGTCGCGATCACGAGGAACGGCCGGCCGACGTCGTGGGCGACGCCGTCGACGGTGACCCGAGACTCCTCCATCACCTCCAGCAGCGCCGACTGGGTCTTGGGCGACGCGCGGTTGATCTCGTCGGCGAGCACGATCGAGGCGAAGACCGGACCGCGGTGGAACTCGAACCGGTGTGAGGCCTGGTCGTAGATCGTGACGCCGGTGACGTCCGAGGGGAGGAGGTCCGGCGTGAACTGGATGCGGCTGCTCGTCCCCTGCACGGTGGCCGCGAGCGCCTTGGCCAGGCTGGTCTTGCCGGTGCCAGGGGCATCCTCGAGCAGCACGTGGCCCTCGGCGAGCATGGCCGAGAGCACCAGGCCCACCACCTCGCGCTTGCCCATCAGGGCCTGATCGACGTTGTCGACCAGTCGCGCGAAGGTGCTCTGGAACCAGGCCGCCTGTTCGGGGGTCATCGTCATGTTCGTCTCGTTCTCTCGTTGCGGGAAGTGCAGATGGCGGATGCCGCGGCTAGTACCAGTTCATCGGCGCGGCGTCGCCCCAGCCCACGATGGTCACCCAGACACGGGCGCCGGGGTAGCCGTGGTAGCAGTTCGCGCGGGCTCGGCCGTTCGCCGGCACCCACGTCGTGCTGCCGCCACCCCACGAGCTGTTGCCGTCGTTGCACTGCAGACGGTAATTGCCGGCCGGGAAGTTCGTCACGTCGACAGCCATGTAGGCGCACGATGCCGACGAGCAGTCGCCCCAGCTGCCGGACGCGCCCTTGACCGTCTGCGCCGTCGGCCGCGGGCGGTCCACGGTGGTCGCGGCATCCGAGACGACGTTGCTCCACTGGCCCTCGGCATCCTGCGCGCGCGCGTCGATCGTGTGGCGCTCGCTGTAGCCGTAGCTGTTGGTGCGGGAGCCGTTGTTCGCGACGTTCTGCCAGCCGCCGCCGTCGATGCGGATCTGCATCTGCGTGATCCTGCGGCCGTTCTCGGCGGGTGCGCTCCACTGGAACGTGATGTTCGTGCCGTCCCGCGTCGCCGAGACGCCGGGATTGCGCACCGGCCCGTACGGCACCGCCCCGTTCGACTGCGCGGACGGGTCGCCGTTGTAGCGCACGCCGTCCAGTGCGGTGTAGGCGCGCAGCCGCACGGTGTACGTGGTGCCGTTGCCGACGCCCCCGATGGTGCGACCGCTGAACGCCTGCCATCCGCCGCCGTTGAGCGAGTACTCGTACTGCAGCTCGCCGGCGTTCGCACCGTTTCCGGCCGCGGGTGTGAACGTCACGTCGATCGTGCTGTCGCCGCGCGGAGTGGATGCCTGCACGTTCGTCGGGGCGCCCGGCACGCCGAACGCGCGACGGGGAGCCGAGGACGCGCCCCACTCGCCCCAGCCAGCCTTGTTCGAGGCGCGGACCCGGAACGTGTAGTCCGTCGTCGAGGTGGTGACATTGACTGCCTGGCGGGTCTGCGAGCCGGGGATGCCGGTGATCGTCCGCACGACCGAGGAGCCCTGCAGCACCTGCAGCTCGTAGCTCGAGATCGCGTCGCCGTTGTCGGCGGGCGGGTTCCACACGACTTCCAGCTGCGCCTGGTCGCCGACCGGGTCGAGGCGGTTCACCGAGGGCGCGCCGGGGGCGTCCGGCGCGCGCGCCGGGATCTCGCTCACCGACCACGTGCTCCAGCTCGATGGCTCGGGCGCGCGGTTGTGCGCCTGCACGCGCACCTGGTAGGCGACGCCGTTCTGCAGGCCGTCCCACACCAGGGAGTTGCCCACCACATCGGCCTTCTGGCTCATCCCCGACGGCGGGGCGGGCGAGATCTCGAGGGTGTACTTCTCCACCGGAGAGCCCGGCGTGGTGGGGGTCGCCCACGACACCGTGAGGCTGCGGTCGCCGAACTGCAGCGCAGGGGCGGCGGGGGTGTCGGGCCGGGCATCGGGACGCGCGGTCTCGGACGGCGCCGACGGGTCGGACGGGCCGACGCGGTTCTCGGCGACGACGACGAAGTTGTACTCGACGTTGTTGGTGAGACCGTCCAGCGTGCACGTCGTGGCGAGGCACTCCTTCTCGTAGTTCCCCGCTGTGGAGGTGACGAGGTAGCGCTCGATCTCGGCGCCGTTGTTCGCCGGGGGCGTCCACGACAGCACGACGGTGCGGTCCTGCACGCTGGAGACCACGGGCGTGCCGGGAGCGTCGGGCTTGCCCTGCACGGTGAGGCGGATGCGTCCCTCGACCTCGCGGTCGGGGTCGCCGGTCGCATCCTGCACGCGGTAGCGGACCACCATGGTCCCGAAGAACTTCGCGTCGGGCGTGACCCGCACATCGCTGCCGGCGAAGTCGACGTCGCCCTGCCCGGTCTCCACGAGCGCGGTGGTGATCTTCAGCGGGGTGTCCGGGAAGGGGTTCACGTCGTTCTCGAGCACCGGCACCGACACGGTCCTGCCCTGGTCGGCCTCCGGCACGATGTCATCGTTCGCCGTGGGAAGCTCGCGCGTCGACGCGATGACGCGCACGCTCACGGAGCCCTCGATCGGATCCGTCGTGCCGTCGGTGATGCGCAGCTCGATCGTGGCGCCGGTGCCCTTCCGGGTGTCGGCGGCCGCGCTGACCTGCAGCTCGGCGCCCTCGATGCGCGCCGTCATGCCGCTGGGCGACCCCCCGACGATCTCGAACCGCAGCCGGTCGGCGTCCTCCGGATCGGGGTCGGTGGTGAGCCCCGCGAGATCGAGCACGGCCGGGTCCTCACCGGGCGCGACATCCATCTGCCCGTTGACGAAGGCGGGCTGCTGGTTCTCGGGCGGGAGCACCGTGATCGGCAGCGTCAGCGTCGCCTTGCGGCCCTGCGGGTCGTCGGGGCCCTCTCCGTCGGTCACCTCGAAGGTGATCGCGTCGGGCCCGAAGTAGCCGGCCGACGAGGTGTACACGAGCGTCGTCTGATCCTTCACGAGCGACGATCCGTCGCTGTGCGCCGCCGTGACCTTGGCCGCCTCGGTGATGATCACCGTGCCGCCGCCGGCCGCACGCACGTGCTCCCCCAGGGGCAGTTCGACGGTCTCGCCGCTCTCGACCTCGACCGGGTCCGTGCTGATGAGGGTCGGCGGAAGCGACGACAGCGCGGGGATGTGGATGAAGGCGGATGCCTCGTTCCCGTCGCGGTCGGTGATGGTGTAGCCGGCGAGGCGGTCGCGGTCGCCGAGCGTGATGCGCACGGTGCCGTCCGCGAGGACGCGGGCGTCGGCGTCGGCGACCGTCAGCTCGAGATCGTCGACGGTCCCGTCGGGGTCCTCGTCGTTGGCGAGCACCTCGAGGTCGACGACGCCGTCCTCGACGTCGGCGGCGCGGACGTAGTCGTCGCGGGCGATGGGGCGCTGCAGCGGGACGTCTTCTGCCACCGTGATCTGCAGCACCGCCTTCGCCTCGGCGCCGCGCGCGTCGCGGATCGTGTACTGCAGCGAGGTCTCGACGGGCTCGGACGGTGAGGTGACGACGACGCGGTTGCCGTCGACCTTCGCCTTGAGACCCGGGACGTCGGGCAGGATCAGCCCGTCGCGGATCAGCCCGAACTCGTCACCGTCGGGGTCGGAGTCGTTCGCGAGGACCGGCACCGCGACCGCACGGCCGGGGCGCATCAGCACCGCGTCCTTGACCGCGTACGGCGCCTGGTTGACGCCCTCGGGCGGGGCGATGCCGACGCGGATCGACGCGGTCGCCTCGGCGCCCAGGCGGTCGCGGACACGGTAGGTGAAGGCATCCACCCCCGCGGTCTCGTCGAATGCCTCGTAGATGAGGTAGTCCGAGCCGGTCTCGACGACGCGTCCCTTGCCCGGCGAGGACGCCAGGCCCATGAGCTGCACCGAGTCGCCGTCGGAGTCGATGCCGTCCAGGGGGACGGCGATGCGCACGCGGCTGCCGCCGAGCACGCGGGCGGTCAGGTCGCGGGGGCGTGGGGCGGCGTTCGTGTCGGCGTTCACCGGCAGCACCTGGATGGTGATGTACCCGGCGTCCTTCTGCCCCGTGCTGTCGACGGCCTCGTAGGTGGCGTAGACGGTGCCGGGCTCGTCCGTTGCGCGGAAGCGGACGGTGTCCTGCGAGACGAAGATCTCGCCGTCCTCCGGCTCCACCAGCGGCGGAATGAGGTCGGGGGCGACGTGGATGGCGTCGCCGTTGGGGTGGTAGTCGTTGTCGAGGACGGGGATCGTCACGACGTCGCCGGCGCGCACGACGACCTGGTCGTCGTTGGCCACCGGCGGCCGCAGCTGCGAGGGTGCGGGGATCGGGATGACGATGACGTCGCCCTCGGCCGACTGGGAGCCGTTGGAGATGCGGTACGTGATCCGCACCTGCTCCGAGAGCGCGGCCTGGTCGCTGATCCGCAGGGTCTCGTGGTTGAGCACCGCGACCGCGATGCCCGAGTTGGGTTCGACGGTGACCGACTGCACGACCAGGATGCCGCCGGACGGGTCGGAGTCGTTGGTGAGCACGTTGACGAGCACCTCGCCGCCGCTCGGCAGGAGCGCGACGTCGCGCACCGCGACGGGCGGGAGCTCGGTGTCTCCCTCGGGCAGCACGTCGACGCGCACGATGCCGGGGACGCCCGCCGCGCCCGCGGCGACCATGTACTGCACGTAGTAGGTCCCCGGCGTCGCCGAGCGGAAGGTGAACGTCTTGTTGGCGTAGTCGGGCACGATGTCGGCGCCCGAGACGGGGTCTACGCGTGCCAGGCGCAGCGGCTCGCGGCCGGCCCCGACGTCGTTGGCGAGAGGGGCGACGGTCGCGGTCTGTCCGGTGCGCACCGCGATGTAGTCGGCGTTGGTCACCGGGTCGATCGATCCCACGGGCCGCACGTCGAAGCGGATGATGCCGACGGCGACGTCGGAGCCGTCCGACACCGTGATCTCGACGTCCTTGCGCCCCTGGGTGCCGCCCACCGCGCGGTAGGTGATGCGGCCGTCGGAGGTGAAGTCGGCCTCATCACCCTCGGCCGGCGCGACCGACCCCAGGAAGACGTCGTCGCCATCGGGGTCGATCCAGTCGGGCAGCACGTTGTAGGTGATCGTGCCCCCGGCCTCGACGGCGACGGTGGTGACCCGCTTCTGCACCGGCGCGGCGTTGACGTCCCACCCGCGCACCGCGAGGGCGACGCGGGCGGTGTCGGTGCCGCCGCGGCCGTCCGAGATCTCGTAGGCGAACGATGCCGAGCCTGAGGCATCCTCCGCCACCGCAATCTGCAGCGACCGGCCGTTGTCGATCGACTGCACCTCGCCGATGGACGGATCGCCGTCGAGCACGCGCGCGGTCAGCACGTCGCCGTCCGGGTCGCTGTCGTTGTCCATGATGGGCAGGATCGTCGTGCGCCCGGGCCGGACGCCGAGATCGTCGTCGTTGGCGTCGGGCGGGGTGTTCACCTCCGACCGCTCGGGCAGCACCGTCTCGGTGGTCTCCTCGGTCGTCTGCTCGCTGTCCTCGGTCTCACCTTCCGGCGGGGTGATGTCATCCCAGTTGTCGACCCGCTGCATGTCCTCCGCGGCCATCCAGGTCGCGCCGCCGATGACGTCGTTGAGCACGACGACGTCGCGATTCACCCGGAACTTCAGCAGGGAGGTCGGTTCGATGCCCTCGATGCCGACGGTGAGGTCGTCGGCATCACCCGCGCAGTCGCGCACGAAACGACCCGAGCCGCTCCAGGCCGCGTAGGCGCAGCCCTCGAGCCACACCGGCTCGGCCGGCGCGCCGTCCCCGCCGGCGGGGAGGGCAGCGGGCTCGGAGCCGTCGAACGGCACGCGCACGAGCGCGGACTCGGTCGACAGCGAGACGGCGTCCGCCGCCGCGGACGGCTGCTGAAGCACGGCGCCGCGTCCCCCGTCGACGACGGTCTCACGCCCGTCGGCGATCACCGTGCCGGTCGACGCGTCCAGCACGACGGGCTTGTCGGCGACGGCCGTGACGCTCAGCTCCGCCGTGTCGTCGATGCCCGCGAGCCCGGTGCGCACCGGCTCTTCGGGGGTGTCGTCGGTGCCCATGCGGATCGTGATGAGCTCGGCGGTCTCGGAGGAGGCGACGTAGACGACGCCGTCGACGCCGACCGCGGCATCCGCCCCCTTCCCGGCGTTGGCGACCGGGTCGGACCCCTCGATCTGGAAGGTGCCGGCGCTCTCGACGGGAAGCACCCAGACGTCGCCCGATGCCCGATCGAGGATCGCCACGGTGGACCCGCCGAGTGCGACCTCGGCATCGCCGGGCAGGCTCGCTGCCCCCGCGAGCGCCACCATGCCCGGGTCGATCACGCTGACCGCCGAGTTCGCCTTGTCGACGAGGAGCACGTCGGAGCCGGACTGCAGGATGTCGTAGTCGTCGCTGGTGGTGCGCAGTCCGCCGTCGAGCACCTGCGACTCGTGATTGAAGTGCCCGACCATGAGGCTCGACTGCTTCGTCACCCACACGCCGCCGTCGTGGAGGTCGACCTCGGTAGTGGGAACGCCCTGGTAGACGAAGGCGAGGGTGGTGAGCGTCACCGCTGCGGCTGTGACCGCGCCTGCCGACGCGAAGGCGCGCGGGCGCGCGCGAAGCCATGCGAAAGACCTCATCGAACCTCGGCCTCCTCCGGGGTGTCGTGCGTCTCTACGTGGCGTCGGGACCCGACGTGGGGCATCGGGCGCTCACAGAAACCTGGGGACGATCCAGCCTAACCCGGCCCATCGCGGGAATGGGACGGGCAGTGTCATCGCTCGATGCTAATCGCCCAGATCAGAGGCAGACGATGGGGACAATCACCCACCCGCCGGAAAGCTCAGCGAAGCGCCGACGTACTCGCGCAGATGCCGGGCGGTCAGGGTGTCGGCGGTCGCGACGAGGTCGGCCGGAGTGCCCTCGAACACCACCTCGCCACCGTCGTGCCCGGCGCCCGGACCGAGATCGATGATCCAGTCGGCGTGCGCCATGACGGCCTGATGGTGCTCGATCACGATGACGCTGTTGCCCGCCTCCACGAGGCGGTCGAGCATTCCCAGCATGTTGTCGACATCGGCGAGATGAAGACCCGTCGTCGGCTCGTCGAGGACGTAGACCGCCCCCTTCTTCGCCATCGAGATCGCGAGCTTCAGACGCTGCCGCTCGCCGCCCGACAGCGTGTTGAGCGCCTGCCCGAGGGTGAGGTATCCGAGTCCCACGTCGATCATGCGGGTGAGGATCGTGTGCGCGGGACCTTTGGCGAAGAAGACGGATGCCTCGTCGGCCGACATCGCCAGCACCTCGGCGATGTTCTTGCCGTCGAGGGTGTACTCGAGCACCTCGTCGCTGAAGCCCGAGCCCTCGCACAGCTCGCACAGGGTCTCGACGGTCTGCGTGAATCCGAGGTTCGTGATGATGACGCCCAGGCCTCGGCACGCGGGACATGCCCCCTCGGAGTTGGCGCTGAAGAGGGCGGGCTTGACGCCGTTGGCCTTCGCGAAGGCCGAACGGACGGTGTCGAGGATGCCGGTGTAGGTCGCCGGGCTCGACCGCCGGTTGCCCTTGATGGGCGACTGGTCCACGACCACGACGTCGTCGAACGCCGGCACGTTGCCGTGGATGAGCGACGACTTTCCGGAACCGGCGACCCCCGTCACGACCGTGAGGATGCCGAGCGGGATGTCGACGTCGACGTTCTTGAGGTTGTGCTGCGTCGCGCCGCGGATCTCGAGCGCACCGGCGCGCCCGCGGGTCGAGCGCTTGAGCCGGGCGCGGTCGTCGAGGTGACGGCCCGTGATGGTGCCCGACGTGCGCAGTCCGGCGACATCGCCCTCGTACTGCACTTCGCCGCCCGCACGACCGGCGCCGGGACCGAGGTCGACGATGTGGTCGGCGATCTCGATGACCTCGGGCTTGTGCTCCACGACGAGCACCGTGTTGCCCTTGTCGCGCAGCTGCTGCAGCAGCCGGTTCATGCGGGCGATGTCGTGGGGGTGCAATCCCGCCGTCGGCTCGTCGAAGACGTAGCTGATGTCGGTGAGGGGGGACCCGAGGTGCCGGATCATCTTCGTGCGCTGCGCCTCGCCGCCCGACAGCGTGCCCGAGGCGCGGTCCAGCGACAGGTAGCCGAGGCCGATGTCGATGAACGACGCGATCGTCTGGCGCAGGCCGACCATGAGCGGGGCGACCGACGGGTCGTCGACGGTGTCGAGCCACGCCGCGAGATCGGTGATCTGCATGGCCGCGGCATCCGCGATGCTGATCCCGTTGATCTTCGACGACCGTGCCCCCTCGTTGAGCCGCGTGCCGCCGCACTCGGGGCACGGCAGGAACTTCACCGCGCGGTCCACGAACGCGCGGATGTGCGGCTGCAGCGAGTCGCGGTCCTTCTGCAGCATGGACTTCGTCAGCTTGGGGACCAGGCCCTCATAGGTCATGTTGATCCCGGCGATCTTGACCTTCGTCGGCTCCTTGTAGAGGAAGTCCGCGCGCTCCTGCTCGGAGTAGTCCTGGATGGGCTTGGCGGGGTCGACGAAGCCGGACTCGGTGTACGCCTTCACCATCCAGCCGTCGACGCTGTAGCCCGGGATCTTCAGGGCGCCGCCCGCGAGCGACTTGGTCCGGTCGTACAGCTCGTCGAGGTCGACGTCGCTCACCTCGCCGAGCCCCTCGCACCGCGGGCACATTCCGCCCGTCACTTCGAACGATCGGCGCTCCTTGACCTTCTTGCCGGCCTTCTCGAAAGTGACGGCACCGGCACCCGACACCGACGGGATGTTGAACGAGAAGGCCTGCGGCGAGCCGACGTGCGGCGAGCCGATGCGGCTGAACAGCAGCCGCAGCATGGCGTGGGCGTCGGTCGCGGTGCCCACGGTGGAGCGGGCGTTGGCGCCCATGCGCTCCTGGTCGACGATGATCGCCGGGCTCACGTTCTCGAGCGCGTCGACCTCGGGGCGGCTGAGCTGCCCCATGAACTGCTGCACGAACGTCGGATACGTCTCGTTGATGAGGCGCTGCGACTCGTTCGCGATGGTCCCGAACACCAGCGACGACTTGCCCGACCCGCTGACGCCCGTGAAGACCGTGAGGCGGCGCTTCGGGATCTCGACGGAGACGTTCTTGAGGTTGTTCTCGCGGGCTCCGACGACGCGGATGACCTCGTGCGAATCGGCGACATGAGATGCCATGCGCACGAGTATGCCCGGCAATGCGGACACCGCGCTTCCTCGATCCTGCTCGACCTCTTCCCCTTTCAGCACCGTCGCGCCCGAGGGCGCCGCCGACGTCACGATGCGGGTCAACGGTGCGTGCGCCAGCAGCCTCCGACGTGATCGTCGACCATGCCCGCCGATTGCATCAGGGCGTACATCGTGGTCGGTCCCACGGACCGGAACCCGCGCTTGCGCAGCGCCTTGCTGAGCGCGTCCGACGCGGGGGTCGTCGCCGGCACGTCCGCGAGCGTCGCGGGACGACGATGCGCAGCGGGGGCGAACGACCACATGAAGGCGTCGAACTCGCCCGGCGCGAGGTCGAGGAGCAGCCGGGCGTTGGAGATCGTGGCCTGGATCTTGGCGCGGTTGCGGATGATGCCGGCATCCGTCATCAATCGCTCGATGTCGTCGTCGTCGAACGTGGCCACAGCCTCGGGCTCGAATCCCGCGAACACCTCGCGGAAGCGCGGCCGCTTGCGCAGGATCGTGATCCACGACAGGCCAGCCTGAAAGCCCTCGAGGCTCATCTTCTCGAACAGCGCGCGGTCGCCGTGCAGCGGAACGCCCCACTCCTCGTCGTGATAGCGGGCGTACTCGGGGTCGTCGCCGACCCACGCGCAGCGCGCGCGGCCGTCGGCGCCGAGGCGGACGTCGGTGCTCACCGCGCCAGCCTAGGGGTGCCCCCGCTGCGGAGGCTGTCAAGCCCCTCCGCCGGGGAGGGTGCCGCACGTAACGTGGCGGCATGACTGATCTCACCGGAAAGAAGGTCGCGTTCCTCGCGACGAACGGGTACGAAGACAGTGAGCTCACCTCCCCGTGGGAGGCGGTGACCTCCGCCGGCGCCACCGCCGTGATGGTGGCGCCTGAGGGTGGCGAGATCGAGGGCAAGAACGGCCACCGGCAGTCGGTGGATCTGTCGGCGTCGCAGGCGGATGCCTCCGAGTACGACGCGCTCGTGCTCCCGGGCGGCGTCGTCAACGCCGACCACCTGCGGATGGACGCGGACGCCGTCGCGTTCGGCCGGGCGTTCTTCGAGCAGCACAAGCCGGTCGGCGTCATCTGCCACGGCGGCTGGCTGCTCGTCGAGGCCGACGTCGTGAACGGCCGCACGCTGACGAGCTACCCCAGCCTCAAGACCGACCTGCGCAACGCCGGGGCGACGTGGGTCGACGAAGAGGTCGTGGTCGACCAGGGCCTGGTATCGAGCCGGACCCCCGACGACCTTCCTGCCTTCAATGCCAAGGTCGTCGAAGAGATCGCCGAGGGCACGCACTCCGGCCAGACCGCCTGACGTCTGCCATGCGATGCCGCGGCGGTGCGGGAGACCGCATCGCCGCGGCATCCGTCCGTCCGGGCCGGCGCACCGGCGTGCGCTCCCGGTTCCGGGATGCCCGGCACGTCGCGTACCGTGGAACGTCGGGCCGTTCAGCCCGGCGCAGGAAGGAACCGCCGTGAAGATCGTCGCCTCGTCGGACTGGCGCGACGCCATCCCCTTCGACACGCTGGTGCTCGTCGCCGACGTCGTTCCCGGCGACCCCACCCGGTGCTTCACGTGCGGCGCCGGTTCCGAGCCGCTGCCGCGCACCGAGCTGTGGGCGTACAAGCACCGCCACCCCAAGAACCACGACGGCTACGTGCGGTTCTACTGCGCCGAGCACCGCCCGGTCATCCAGCGCCCCGCCCCGGCCATGGCCGCGCCCGGCGTGCGCAGCGCTTCCCGCAGCTCATCGCGCCCCGCCGCCGAGCGTCGTCCCGCGAAGCCCGTCGTGCCCGAACGGCAGCGGGCCATCTGCCCGAACTGCTTCGTCGAGGTCTCGGCGACGGGCGAGTGCGGCATGTGCGGCTGGTCGGCCGACTGACCGAGGTTGCGAGGCATCCGCCCCGACCTCGCCGCGCGAGCGCACGATCTGCCGTCGAGTGCACGGCGCCGCGGCGCGCGCTGCTCGTGCAGTCGCGACGAGGCCGTGCGCTCGCCCCGCGGTCTACTTCTTCTTGAGCGACTTCTCCGAGACCGGCGCTTCGCCCGACGCGGCGAGCGCACGGTAGTACTCGCGCGCCTCGTCCTGACGCTTCTGCTCGGCGCCGGACGCGATCGGCGCGCGCACGTGCTCGGGCGCGAACCCATAGGCGTCGACGAGATCCTGCGCGTGCGGCCGCAGGCGCCCCGCGAGCCGGTCGATGTAGCGGGAGACGGATGCCGCGCGCTGAGCCGACAGCCGGCCGTTGATGAGGTACCACGCGAGGTGCTTCTCGATGAGGTGCAGGCCGAAGAGGTCACGCAGCCACGTCAGGACGCGCTTCGTGCCCTCGTCGGAGATGCCGTTCACCCCGTCGGTGAACGCCTCCCACTGCAGCAGCTCGCCGTGCGCGCGGGCCGCCTCGATGAGCTCGGCCTGGTGGCTGTTGAACAGGGCTGCCGCCTCGGCGGGCGACAGCTTCGACGCGGGGCGCAGTGCGGCGGCGACGTCGGCCACCATCTGCTGCACGCGACCGGCGAGCAGCTCGTGCTGCTGGTCGGCCCGCAGGCCCAGCTCCACCGAGCGTGCGGTCGAGCCGAAATCGGCCACCGCCTGGCCCAGCTGCCGCAGGCCCGCACCGTGGAACACCTTGCCCGCGGTCTGGCCGACGGCGAAGCGGGCGAGGGTCGCGGCATCCGCTCCCTTGAACTGCGTGGCGTAGTCGGCCAGCAGGCGTTTGCCGACGAGCTGGAGCAGGACGTTGTTGTCGCCCTCGAAGGTGACATACACGTCGAGGTCGTGGTGGAGGCCCACCATGCGGTTCTCGGCGAGGAACCCCGAGCCGCCGCACGCCTCGCGGGCCTCCTGGATGGTGTCCAGCGCGTTCCACGTCGACAGCGGCTTGAGCGCCGCGGCGAGCGTCTCGAGGTCTTCGCGCTCCTCGGGCGTGTCGTGGCGGCCCGAGAAGACGCCGTCGAACTTCTTCAACAGCTCGTCGGTGCTGAAGAACTGCGCGTAGTTCTGCGCGAGGAGGGGCAGCAGGCGCCGCTGGTGCTTGCCGTAGTCCAGCAGCACGACTTCGTCGGTGCCGGCGCCGGAGTCGAACTGCCGGCGCTGGTTGGCGTAGGTCACTGCGATGTGGAGCGCGAGCGCCGCGCCGGTCGTGGCGGCGCCGTCGAGCGAGACGCGGCCCTGCACGAGAGCGCCGAGCATGGTGAAGAAGCGGCGGCCGGGGCTGGCGATCTCGGACGTGTAGGTGCCGTCGGCCGCGACCTGCCCGTAACGGTCGAGCAGGTTGAAGCGCGGCACCCGCACCTGGTCGAACGCGAGGCGCCCGTTGTCGATGCCGTTGAGGCCGCCCTTGACGCCGTCGTCCTCGCTGATGATGCCGGGCATCATGTTGCCCTCGTCGTCGCGGATGGGCACGAAGAAGCAGTGCACGCCGTAGTTGACGCCGCCGGTGATCAGCTGCGCGAACACCGTCGCCGCCTTGCCGTGCAGAGCCGCATTGCCGAGGTAGTCCTTGTAGGCGCCGCGGAACGGCGTGTGGATCACGAACTCCTCGGTGTCGACGTCATAGGTCGCGGTGGTGCCGATCGCCGCCACATCCGATCCGTGCCCGGTCTCGGTCATCGCGAACGCGCCGGGGAGGCTCACGTCGATCACCGCGGGGAGCCACTCCTCGTGGTGCTTCTCGGTGCCGAGCTGGAAGATGGCCGAGCCGAAGAGGCCCCACTGCACGCCCGACTTGATCTGCAGACTGGGGTCGGCGAGCACGAGCTCCTGGAAGCCGGCGATGTTCGCGCCGTTGTCGCTCAGACCGCCGAACTTCTCGGGGAACGCGCGGCGCGAGCCGCCGTGGTCCACGAGCAGGCGCAACTGGGCGAGCACGCGCTCGCGCTGCTCGGACATCGACTGCCCTTCGATACGCCAGAACACCGGGTCCTTGATCATCTCGCGTGCCTCGCGGCGCGTGTCGGCCCAGGTGCCCAGGAGCAGGTCGGTGACCGCGGCGATGTCGATACGGGGCTCGGATGCCTCAGCCGCGGTGTGCGGCGCGACAGGCGCGCCGCCGGCGGGCGTGCGCTTGCTGGTGGCGGGCTTCTTGGTGCGGACGGCGGCGTCAGCCATGTGCATCACCTCTCGGTGCAATGGACAGGATCACGTTCTCTTCGACCGTAGAACTCCCACAAGCGGTCATCAACGCGAATAGCGGATGTCTACAACTTCCAGGGCGGATGCCTCGGCCTCGCGTTGTGCGAGGGGCACAGCGGCGGCATCCGGCCTCCGCGCGTGCGCCGTGCATGCTCGGTCGCGCGACACGCCGCGCGGAGGCGCCGGCCATCGGCGTGTCGCCGTCGCCGGCGATGCACCACGCATTCCGGGCGGCGACCTCCGCTCGTAGGCTGGGCGCATGACGCCCCCTCCGACGGCCATCACGACGGCGTTCATCCCGGTGCGCGACCCCCGGGCGGGCGCGCACTGGTTCGCGGACGTGTTCGGCCTCGAGATCGTCGAGGAGTCGGACTTCTCGAGCGTGCTCGCCGGGTCGCACGGCCAGGTGACGCTGATGGGGCCCAGGAGCGGCATCGAGGTCGTCCCCGGTCTGCCGTGGGCGACATGCAGCTTCCGCGTCGACGACCTCGAACCGGTGCACGAACTGCTCGCCCGCCTCGGCGCACACCCGAGCGAGGTGCTCGGCGATCCCGGTCGTTGCCTCTTCTTCACGGCGACCGACCCCGACGGCAACACCATCCTGGTCACGGACCGCTGAGCCGGCGCCGCCGAGGATGTCGGGGGTCCCGCCGACAATGGATCCGATGGTGCTCGACATGTCCCCGCTCGACCTCACCGGCCGCGTGCCCGACGTCGACGAGACGTTCGCGTCGCCGACACTCGACTCCCAGCGCTGGTGGCCGTTCTACACACCGCACTGGTCGACGCGGGATGCCGCGGCGGCACGGTGGCAGCTCGGGTCCGGCGGTCTCGAGCTGAGGATCGACGCCGACACCCCGCCGTGGGCGCCTGACCTCGACGGCGAGCTGCGCGTGTCGCACCTGCAGACCGGGCAGCACTCGGGGCCGCCGGGCAGCGGGATCGGACAGCACCGCTTCCGGCGTGGGCTCACGGTGCGGCAGGAGCAGCCGGAGCGCCGGCTCTGGCTCGTGCGCCACGGCGTCATCGAGGTCAGGCTCGCCGCCATCCGGCATCCCGACGCGATGGTCGCGTTCTGGCCGATCGGCTTCGAGGATCGCCCCGAGGACTGCGGCGAGATCTGCATCGCCGAGATCTTCGGCAGCGACCTCGACGACGACGGCGGCTGGGTGGGCGTGGGCGTCAAGCCGCAGAACGACCCGCGGCTGCGCGAGGACTTCGAGAAGATCCGCGTCGACGGCGACCTGACGGACTTCCACGACTACGCGGTGGAGTGGACACCCGATCAGCTGCGCTTCTTCATCGACGGACGGTGGGTCAAGACGGTGCAGCAGAGGATCGACTACCCCGTGCAGCTCATGCTCGACGTGTACGAGTTCCCGCGGGCCGGCGGCATCCGTGACTCTTCCGCACTCCCGCATGTGCTGCGGGTGCAGCGCGTCCGCTCCTTCCCGCCGGCATGACGGGGTCCGCACCGAGCCCGGGCGTCAGAAGAGCCCGACGATCCTGCCGTCCGCGTCGACGTCGATGCTGTTCGCCGCCGGCACGGCCGGAAGGCCGGGCATCGTCATGATGTCGCCGCACACCATGACCACGAACCGCGCGCCGGCGGCCAGGCGCACCTCGCGGACGTCGACGGCGTGCCCGGTCGGGGCGCCCCGGAGCTTCGGGTCGGTGGAGAAGGAGTACTGCGTCTTGGCGACGCACACCGGGTAGCCGCCGTACCCCTCGTCCTGCAGGCGCTTGATCTGGGCGCGCACCGTCGTCGAGGCCGTGACTTCGGATGCCCCGTAGATGCGTGTCGCGATGGCCGTCATCTTCTGCCAGAGCGTCGCGTCGTCGGGGTAGGTGAATCGGAGCCCGCTCTTCGGCGCTCGCGCGTCGACCGGCGCGGCATCCGACTCGGCGCACAGCCGCACCACTTCGCGTGCGAGCTCCTCGGCGCCGGCGCCGCCCTGCGCGAAGTGCCGAGCCACGACCGCTTTCACCCCGACCGCGTCGGCGGCGGCGATGAGCGCCGCGATCTCGGCATCCGTGTCCTCCGCGCGATGGTTGATGGCGACGACGGCGGGTATGCCCCACGTCTCGCGCACGGTCTCGAGGTGCCGGACGAGGTTGGCCGTTCCGCGCTCGAGGGCGGCGACGTCTTCGCGAGCGAGGTCGGCCACCTCGACGCCGCCGTGGTACTTCATGGCGCGCACGGTGGCGACGACGACGGCGACGTCTGGCCGCAGGCCCGTCGTGCGGCACAGGATGTCGACGAACTTCTCGGCGCCGAGATCCGCACCGAATCCGGCTTCGGTGACGACGTAGTCCGCCATGCGCAGCGCCGAATCGGTGGCGAGGTACGAGTTGCACCCATGCGCGATGTTGGCAAACGGCCCGCCGTGCACGAACGCCGGCGTGTGCTCGAGGGTCTGCACGAGGTTGGGTGCGAGGGCGTCGCGCAGCACCGCCGCCATCGCGCCGTGCGCCTGCAGGTCGCGCGCGCGGACCGCCCGGCGGTCGCGCGTGTAGGCGACGACGATCTCGCCGAGCCGCTCCTTGAGGTCGGCGAGGTCGGTGGCCAGGCAGAAGATGGCCATCACCTCGCTGGCCACGACGATGTCGAAGCCCGCCTCGCGCGGATAGCCGTTGCCAGGGCCGCCGAGCCCGACGACGGTGTCGCGCAGGGCGCGGTCGTTGACATCGAGCACGCGCCGCCACGTCACGCGCCGCACGTCGATGCCCAGCTGGTTGCCATGGTGCACGTGGTTGTCGATCAGCGCCGCGAGCAGATTGGTCGCGATGGCGATGGCCGAGAAGTCGCCCGTGAAGTGGAGGTTGATGTCTTCCATCGGCACGACCTGCGCGTACCCGCCGCCCGCAGCCCCGCCCTTCATGCCGAATACCGGCCCCAGCGCCGGCTCGCGCAGGCAGATCATCGCGCGCTCCCCGATGCGGGTGAGCGCGTCGCCGAGGCCGACGGTCGTCGTGGTCTTGCCCTCGCCGGCGGGCGTCGGCGAGACGGCGGTCATCAGCACCAGGCGGCCCCGGGGCTTGTCGCGCAGCGTGCGCAAATGATTCAGCGACACCTTCGCCTTGTAGCGGCCGTACGGCTCGAGCTCGTCGTCCGGGATGCCGAGCCGCTCGGCGATCCGGGTGATCGGCCAGAGCTCGGCCTGCTGTGCGATCTCGATGTTGCTCGCGGACACCGTCGCTCCCCACGGCGGGCTCCGTCGTCCGCCGATGTCAGCCTAGGGGTTCGCCTGCCGCCGTCCCGGTTTCCGCCGCCGTTGCCGGGAAACCCTGGCGGGGAACGCCCTCGGGTCTTTACGGTGGTGTCCATGGTGGCGCCGGTGCGTAGAGCCACGGTCGACGACGCCGAGGTCGTCGCCGCGCTGCTGCACGATTTCAACAGCGAGTTCGACACGCCCTCTCCGGGCACGGCAGTGCTGGCCGAGCGCCTCCGCGTCCTCCTCGCCGGCGCCGAGACGTTCGCGCTGCTCGGCGGCGAGCCGGCGGTCGGCGTCGCGCTCGTGACCGTGCGGCCCAACGTCTGGTATCCGGGACCGGTCGCGCTGCTCGACGAGATGTACGTCGCACCCCGTGCGCGCGGCGGGGGCGTCGGCGGCGCGATCGTCGACCGCCTCGTGGCGGACTGCCGCCGCGCCGGGGTATCGGCGATCGAGATCAACGTCGACGAGGGTGACGTCGATGCCCAGCGCTTCTATGAGCGCCACGGCTTCTCGGGAGTCGATCCCGACACCGACGAGCGCGCGTTCTTCTACTCGCAGGAGCTCTGACCCCGGGGAGCGCGCATCCCGCGCCCGCTGCACGGGTTGTCGGCGAGCGCACGGGTTGGGCACAGGACCAAGCCGTGCGCTCGGCGCCAAGGCGTGCACTCGTCCGGCCCGCGCCGCGCCGACGGGCGGTCGGACGTCGGGGGCGCGACCGGGAGTCGGACGAACCGCGGCGAGGCGCGGTCCGACGGCGGGCGGCGGCGCGCCACGCGTCGAGTACGGGTGAGGAGACTTCGGGGGTCAGGCGGCGGACGCGACGACAGCCAGCACCGCCTCGCCGTACGCCTCGCGCTTCTTGGCACCGATGCCCGCGACGCCGTCGAGATCGGCGAGCGACTCGGGTCGGCGCTCGGCGAGGGCGCGCAGCGTCGCATCGCCGAACACGATGTACGCGGGAACGCCCAGCTCTTTGGCCACGACGCCGCGCCACGCGCGCAGCGCCTCGAAGACCCCCGCGTCCGCCGGGTTGAGGGTGTCGGGCGCATTCGTCTTGCGCACGCGGGCCACCCCGCCCGACCGCCCCATGACGTCGCGGCGCAGCGGCACCGGGGTCTCGCCGCGCAGCACGCCGGCGGCCGGCTCGCCGAGCGCGAGGGTGCCGTACTCGCCGCGGGCGACCAGGACCCCGCGCGCGAGGAGCTGCCGGATCACGCTGCGCCAGTCCTGTTCGCTGAGGTCCGCCCCCAGCCCGTACGTGGAGAGCGACTCGTGCCCTTGCTGGCGGATCCGGTCGTTGGATGCCCCGCGGAGGATGTCGATGAGGTGGCCGGCGCCGAACGCTTGGCCGCGCTCACGCTGCAGCCGCACGATCGTGGAGAGGAGCTTCTGCGCGGGCACGAGGCCGTCCCACGTCTCGGGCGCCTCGAGGCACGTGTCGCAATTCCCGCACGGCTGCGAGCGCTCGCCGAAGTAGGCGAGCAGGTTCTGGCGGCGGCATCCGACCGTCTCACACAGCGCGAGCATCGCATCGAGGTGCTGCCCGAGCCGCATCTTGAAGGCGCGATCGCCGGGCGACTGGTCGATCATGCGGCGCTGCTGCACGACGTCGCCGAGCCCATAGGCCATCCAGGCGACGGATGCCTCGCCGTCACGGCCCGCTCGCCCGGTCTCCTGGTAGTAGCCCTCGACCGACTTCGGGAGGTCGATGTGGGCCACGAACCGGACGTCGGGCTTGTCGATGCCCATGCCGAACGCGATGGTCGCGACCATCACGACGCCGTCCTCGCGGAGGAACCGCGCCTGATTGGCGCTGCGCGTCTCGGCGGGGAGTCCCGCATGGTACGGCAGCGCGTCGACGCCCTGGGCAGACAGGAACTCGGCCGTCTGCTCCACCGACTTGCGACTGAGCGCGTAGACGATGCCCGCCGCGCCGGCGCCCTGCGCGCGGATGAACGCGACGAGCTGCCGCCGCGGGTCGGACTTGGCCTCGATGCGGTACTGGATGTTCGGGCGGTCGAAGCTCGACACGAAGTGCCGCGCCTTCGGCAGCTGCAGCCGCTCGGTCATCTCGCGATGCGTCGCGGGTGTCGCGGTGGCGGTCAGCGCGAGGCGCGGGACCCCGGGGAACCGGTCGGCGAGCGCACCGAGCGCCAGATAGTCGGGCCGGAAGTCGTGACCCCACTGCGAGACGCAGTGCGCCTCGTCGATCGCGATGACGCTCAGCCTTCCCCGCCCGAGGAACCGGAGGGTCGCCTCGGTGTTGAGCCGCTCGGGAGCGACGTAGAGGAGGTCGAGGTCGCCGGCGAGGTACGCGCGCTCGACGGCCGCCCGCTCGGCGGGCGCCTGGGTCGAGTTGAGATAGGCCGCACGAACGCCGTTGGCGACGAGGGCGTCGACCTGGTCGTGCATGAGGGCGATGAGGGGGCTGACGACGAGCCCGGTGCCCGGTCGCACCAGGGCGGGCACCTGGTAGCACACGCTCTTGCCGCCGCCGGTGGGCATCAGCACGACGGCGTCTCCGCCGGCGATCACGTGGTCGACGATGGCGCCCTGCTCCCCGCGGAACGCGTCGTACCCGTACACCTCGCTCAGCACGGCTCGCGCGTCGAAGCCCGTGAAATCGCGCCGCGGACCGGCGTCGGCGAACGGATCGAGCGGCGCCGACCCGGCGGCGAACGGATCCGGCGGCGGCGCCCAGCCGTCCTCCGGCGGCGCCCACGCGTCGTCGGGCGGCGCGAACTCATCGGCCTCCCACGCGAGACCGGCGTACGGGTCGCCCTGCGGGATCGTCATCTGGTCCAGCGTAACCGCGGCTTCCGACGCCGCTCCCCGCGACCTCCGCACCGGGGGACGGCCCGCCGCACGAGGGTGCGGGGGAGGAAGGTCAGCACCACTTCTCGGCGATGGTGGTGACGACGTTGAGGTTGCGGTTCGTGGCAACGCCCAGCAGCTTGGCAGCCCCCAGCGGATCGACCGAGCCCGCCTGGTACCCCGGTCCCAGCAGAGCATGCGCGACCCGGCCGCGAACGACCATCTCGCCCTCGGCCGACGCGAGACCGGTGATCCGCTCCACGGCCTCGGGCGAAGGCTCGTCCTTCATCAGGTAGACGTAGTGCCGCTCCAGCCCGGGATGCTGCGCGTTGAGCTCCGCCGCCTCGCGCGCGATCTCGGCCAGCTCGCCGGTGGTGAACACGATCGCCGGGACGTCGAAGCCACGGTCGGCGGCGAAGGCCCGCTCGAGCAGCCCCTCGATCTTCGGGCGCGAGCGCAGCGACGTCGTCAAGCGCACGTTGCCGGTGTTGATGTGCGTCTCGACGCCGGTGAAGCCGACGCTCTCCACGACGCGGCGGATGTCGTCCTTCGGGAACTTGCGGTTCGGACCGAGGTTGATCGCGCGGAGGAACGCCACGTAGGTGGGCATGACGTCATCATTCCGGATGCCGCCGACACGAGGCATCCGTTATCGTCGTCGTCATGCAATGCCCGTGACCCGTCTCCGTCACCATCCGTCCCTGCGCTTGCCGGGACGCTGAACACGGATGCCGCACCCCGGCGTCCTCGAAAGGCATCGCATGTTCTCCTCTTCTGCTCTCCCCCTTGCCGGCAAGACCGCCCTCGTCACCGGCGTCTCACGCCGCCGCGGCATCGGATTCGCCGTCGCGTCGCAGCTCGCCTGGCTGGGCGCCGACGTCTTCGTCCACCACTTCCGCCCGCACGACACGGTGCTGCCGTGGGGCGGCGACGACCTCGACGCGGTGCGGGACGCGCTGCGCGCGGAGCTGGCCCCGGGCGCCCGCTTCGGCGATGTCAGCGCGGACCTGCGGGACGCGTCATCCGTCCCCCGTGTCATCGAGGCGGCCCGGGGCGTCACCGGCCGGCTCGACATCCTGGTGTGCAACCACGCGCAGTCCGGCGACGACGGGTCGATCCTCGACATGACCGCCGACCGCCTCGACGGGTTCTGGCAGGCCAACGCCCGCTCGACGATCCTGCTCACCCGCGAGTTCGCGGCACTGCACGCGGGCGCCGGCCCGGGCGCGCGGCCGGGCGAGCGCATCGGGCGGCGCGGTCCGTTCACCGAGCCGACCGGCCGCGTGTTCTGGATGACGTCGGGCCAGATCCACGGGCCGATGCGCGGCGAGGTCGCGTACGCCGCGAGCAAGGCCGTGCTCGCCGGGATCACGAAGACCGTGGCCGCGGAGCTGCTCGAGCTCGGCATCATCCTCAACACGATCGACCCGGGGCCGGTGAACACCGGCTACCTCGACCCCGAGACGACCGACCGCCCGCTCGACGAGATCGAGGCGTGGATGCGCACGACGCCGTTCGGCCGCTACGGCGAGCCGGCCGATCCGGCGCGCCTCATCGGCTGGCTCGCGAGCCCCGACGGCGCGTGGGTGGTGGGCCAGGTGCTGTCCACCGACGGCGGGCTCGGGCTCGGCTGACCCTGGCCGACGTGAAGGAACCGGGCAGAATCGCGCCTCTCGCGGATCCTGCCGATTCTGCCCGGACCCGTGACACCCGAGCCGCTACAGCCGCACGACCTCGGTCACCCGCACGACGGCGGTGCCCGCCTCCTCCGACGCCGCGAGGTCCACGACGCCGCGGATGCGCCAGTCGTGGTCGCCGGCCGGGTCGTCGATCGTCTGCTCGACGCGCCAGAGACCGGATGCCGCGGCATCCGTCTCATCCACGGTCACGAGGCGCGGCGACCGGGCGGGCCCGCCGGTGAGGATCTCGTCGTGCTCTTCGAAGTACGCGTCGAGGGCGGTCGGCCAGTCGACGTCGGGGTCGAGCTCGACGAGCTCGTCGTCGCGCTGCCGCGCGGCCAGCTGCACGCGGCGGAACAGCTCGTTGCGCACCAGCACCCCGAAGGCGCGGCGGTTGGTGAGCACCGACGGCGGGGCGGGCGGCACGACCGGGGCGGCAGGGTCGTCGACGGGGTTGACGAGCGCCTCCCACTCGTCGACAAGGCTGGAGTCGACCTGCCGCACCACCTCGCCGAGCCACGCGACCAGGTCGTGGAGGTCCTCGGTCTGCGCCTCGGCGGGAACGGTCTGCCGGATCGCGCGGTACGCGTCGGAGAGGTACCGCAGCACCAGGCCCTCGCTGCGGGCCAGCTGGTACAGCGAGATGAGCTCCGAGAACGACAGCGCGCGCTCGAACATGTCGCGCACCACCGACTTGGGCGACAGCGCGAAGTCCCGCACCCACGGCTGGCTCGACGCGAAGACCTCGTACGCCTGCGTCAGCAGCTCCTCGAGGGGCTTGGGGTAGGTGACCTCCTCGAGCAGGGCCATGCGCTCGTCGTAGTCGATCCCTTCCTGCTTCATCGCGGCGACCGCCTCGCCGCGCGCCTTGAACTCCTGCTGCGCCAGGATCGGCCGCGGGTCGTCGAGCGTCGCCTCGATGACGCTGACGACGTCGAGCGCGTAGTGCCCGGTCCCGGCGCGCGCAGAACTCCACGCATTCGGGCCCGTCGCGGCCGGATCCGGCTCTTCGCCCGGCCTCGCATGCGGATCCGTGGAGTTTCGCCGGTCGGCAGGCGGGTCCTCCGGGTCGAGCAGCTCGATCGCGGCGAGCGCGAAGGGCGACAGCGGCTGGTTGAGCGCGAAGTTCGGCTGCAGATCCACGGTGAGGCGGATGCGATGGCGGATGCCGCCTCCCGCGGTCGCCGGATCCGCCGACCGGTCGACCTCCACCACGCCGGCGGCGACGAGCGTGCGGAAGATCGCGATGGCGCGGCGCGCGAGGTCGTAGCGCCGGGCACGGGGCTCGTGGTTGTCGAACACGAGGCTGCGGACGTTCTGGAACACGTCACCGCCTCGTGCGATGACGTTGATGAGCATGGCGGCGGTGAGCTGCAGGTGGGGCACGAGGGGCTCGGGCTCGGCTTCGACGAGGCGCTCGAACGAGCCGAGACCCCAGTTGACGACGCCCGTCGGAGCCTTCTTGCGCACGATCTTCTTGCGCTTGGCCGGGTCGTCCCCTGCCTTGCGCAGGGCCGCCTCGTTCTCGATCTCCCACTCGGGCGCCATGACGACGACGGTGCCGGACGTGTCGAAGCCGGCGCGCCCGGCACGGCCGGCGACCTGGTGGAACTCGCGCGCCGAGAGCTGCCGCATCTTCGTGCCGTCGAACTTCGACAGCGCCGTGATGAGCACCGTGCGGATGGGCACGTTGATGCCGACGCCGAGCGTGTCGGTGCCGCAGATGACCCGCAGCAGCCCGCGTTGCGCCAGCGTCTCGACCAAGCGCCGGTAGCGCGGCAGCATGCCGGCGTGGTGCACCCCGATGCCGGCGCGGACGTACCGCGAGAGCGTGCGCCCGAACGCCGTGGTGAACCGGAAGCCGCCGATCGCCTCGGCGATCGCGTCGCGCTGCTCGCGGGAGACCACCTTGATCGACGACAGCGCCTGCGCCCGCTCCATTGCGGCGGCCTGCGAGAAGTGCACGATGTACACCGGCGACTCGCCGGTCTGCAGCAGCTCCTCGACCGTATCGTGGATCGGCGTGCGGGCGTACGAGAAGTGCAGCGGCACGGGCCGCTCCACCCCGGTGATGCGCGAGACGGCGCGCCCGGTGCGGCGCTCGAGGTCGGCGGCGATGTCGGTGACGTCTCCGAGGGTCGCCGACATGAGCACGAACTGCGCATCCGTCAGAAGGAGCAGCGGCACCTGCCAGGCCCAGCCCCGGTCCGGATCGCCGTAGTAGTGGAACTCATCCATCACGACCTGGTCGACGGCGGCGTCGGCGCCCTGGCGCAGTGCGAGGTTCGCCAGGATCTCGGCGGTGCAGCAGACGATGGGCGCGTCGGGGTTCACCGATGAGTCGCCGGTCACCATGCCGACGTTGGCGGCGCCGAAGATGTCGACGAGCGCGAAGAACTTCTCGCTCACCAGCGCCTTGATCGGGGCGGTGTAGTAGGTGCGGCCACCGCGGGCGACGGCGGCGGCGTGCGCGGCGACGGCGACGAGCGACTTGCCCGTGCCGGTCGGCGTCGACAGGATCACGTGCGAGCCCGACACGATCTCGATGACCGCCTCGTCCTGCGCCGGGTACAGCGCGAAACCCTGGTCACCCGCCCACTCGACGAACGCGTCGTAGACCGCGTCGGCGTCCGGCGATCCGGATCCGGACCCGGATGCCTCGGCCGCGGCCGCGATCGTCTCGAGAAGCGTCGTCACCGTCCGAGTCTGCCAGGTGCCCAGGCGGCGGCCGCCCTTGCGCCGGAGCGTGCCGAAGCGCCCGCCGCAAGAGCGTCGGGACGCGACGGATGCCGCGGGCCGCGGCATCCGTCACCGGTTCAAGGCGTCAGGGGTTCAGCTTCGACAGGATGACCTGGGTGTAGGCGGCGTACCCCTCGTAGGTGGGATGCAGGAAGCCGGCCGGGTCGTTGACCGGGTCGACGCCGAACCAGGGATCGCTCGGCGCGCCGGGCAGCAGCTGCACGCCGTGACCGAGGAACGCCTGCACGACATCGGCGTAGACCACGTTCGCACCGTTCGCGGCAGCCATTGCCACCGCTGCCTGGATCGCGGCGTTGAGGGCGTCCGCGGCTGTGTTGACGGCCTGGGCGAGGGCGGCCAGCGCCAAGCACTGCTCGACCGGTGCCACCAGCGCGCACGCCTGCACGTCGACGGGCTCGAGCAGGTGCGGGTACCCCGTGACGACGATGGTGGCGTTGGGGGCGCGCTGCGCGATCGCGCCGATCAGCATCGCGAGCGGTTGGACAAGACCGGGCGCGTCGTCGATGACGGTCTGAACCGCCATCAGACATGCATTGAGGTCGCCGCCGGCGGGAACCGTCGCACACTGCGCGTAGACCGTATCGAGACCGAGATCGTTCGCGCCGACGGTGAGCGTGACGAGGGTGGTGCCGCGGTTCACCTGCGACAGCTGCGCGGCGGTGTCGCCGATCGTCGCCCCGCTGCAGGCGGGGTGGCGCAGCAGATTCACCTTCGGCACGTCATCGAGCTGAGATGCATAGCCGCCGTCGGTGCGGGCGCAGGCGTCGAGCGGCACGCCACCGCCCTGTCCGGCGGCGATGGAGTCGCCGAGGGCGACATACTTGGCGACCGTTGTCGGCGCGGCGGCAGCCGACCCACCGGCTGCCACGAGCCCGGCTCCGACAGCGACGGCCGCGAGCACGGCGAGAATGCGTCGTTTCATGATTCCCCCTTGAATCCCCAGCGAATGAAGCGATTCCCCCAGGAATCGGTCCGCCGATGCGTCGGCGCGCTTCTCGCTGCGCGCACACGCCGCGGACGATGCCGACGATAGACCTCCCCACCGCGCCCCGCCAGAGGGGTCGCGCGCTGGCGGAATCACTCGCGCGACACGTACGTTGAGTCAAGCGACGGAAGGAGACCGGGTGACCCACACCGAACAGACCACCGTGACCCGCAATGACGAGGACCACCGCTACGAGGTGCACGTCGGAGACGTGCTGGCGGGCTTCACCGTCTTCCGCGCCGACTCGCGTGGCCGGGTGCTCTTCCCCCACACCGAGATCGACCCGGCGTTCCGCGGGCAGGGACTGGCGCAGACGGTCGTGTCGGAGGCGATGGCGGATGCCGCGCGCCGCGGCGACACCGTGGTGCCGCACTGCCCGGTCGTGGCGAAGTATCTGCGCGAGAACGAGGTTCCCGGCCTCGACATCGCGTGGCCCGACAAGCCGCACCCCGAGTGAGCGGAGCGCGTCGATGACCCGGTTGGACGCGTCCTCGACGGCGGGCGGGCTGCGTCCGGACGCGATGGAGCTTGCCTCCGCGGTCGAGTGCTCCGGCCCGCGCACCCTGCTCCTGGAGTCGCGCGAGGTTCCGCTCGGCGGCGTGCGCGCCATGTCGGTGCGCCGCTCGCTGCCGCAGCGCGACCTGCCGCTGGTGGGAGCGTGGTGCTTCCTCGACCGGTTCGGCCCGCAGGAGACGCGCATGCGCGTGGAGCCGCATCCGCACATCGGACTGCAGACGGTGACGTGGCCGTACCTCGGCGACGTGCGGCACCGCGACTCGGTCGGAAGCGACGTCGTCGTGCGCCGCGGAGCCCTCAACCTGATGACGAGCGGCGCGGGCATCTCGCACTCGGAGTACTCCGTGGGCGACGGACCGACGCCCCTCGATGCGCTGCAGCTGTGGATCGCGCTGCCGGACTCCCGCCGCCACGGCGCTCCCGACTTCGAGCAGCACGCGGTGCTGCCCGACGTGGAGCTGCCGGCGCTGCTCGGGACACCCGGCGCCGCCACCGTCGTCCTCGGCGAGCTCGCCGGGGTCGCATCGCCCGCCACCGTGTACACGCCCATCGTCGGGGCAGAGATCCGCATCCCGCCGGGCGCGACGGTCCGTGTGCCGCTGCAGGCGGAGTGGGAGCACGCGCTCATCGCGGTGGCCGGTGCGGCCGAGATCGCGGGCGGCGACGCCGCGGGCGAGGCATCCGTCGTCCTGGACACCTCCCACCTGCTGTATCTCGGGATCCGCCGCGACGACGTCGTCATCTCGAGCGCGGACGGCGCCACGCTCTTCCTGCTCGGCGGTGAGCCGTTCGAGGAGGACGTCGTGATGTGGTGGAACTTCGTCGGCCGCTCGCACGAGGAGATCGTCGAGGCGCGCGAGGCCTGGGAGGCCGGGTCGGAGCGGTTCGGTCGCGTCGTCGACCACGGCGACGAGCGCATCCCCGCCCCGCCGATGCCGGGCGTGCGCCTCACGCGCCGCCGACGCCGGCTCTAGGCGCCCGCCCCCCAGACGCCGAGAGGCGCCCGGGCCGCAGCCCGGACGCCTCCCGTGGATGGAGCGGTTACGGCACGTCGACCGAGACGACCGTGCGCACCTGGGAGTCGCCGTAGCGCACGACGCCCAGGTAGCTGCCCGACTCGAGGCCCGACCACGACAGCTGGAACTGGGTCGGCGTCGCCTCGGTCACCGGCAGCGGGTTCGGGGCCGCGGTGAGCGATCCCAGTCCGTCCGGCGTGACGAGTGCCGAGGTGGCCTGCCAGGTGAACGGCTGCGTGTACGAGTACACGTGCGCCTCGACCAGGTAGTAGCCCGGGGTCGGAGCCACGAGCTGGACCGCCTCGTCGGCCGAGGCCGACGCTGACTGCCAGTACTCGTAGTACGACCACTGGGTCGGGCTCACCACGCGGTAGACCGTCAGGTCGAGGTCGGAGTTGGTGTCGTCGGACGAGTCCAGCGCGAAGCGCGCCAGCTCGGTTCCGTCCTTCACCTCGACCACCTCGTAGGTGAATCCGCCATCAGCCTCACCGGTCGCCTCGGTGCCGTCGATGACGACGTCCTCCGCAGCCAGGCCCGCGACGTTCAGCGGCAGGTCACCCGTGAGGCCCGGCGTGATCTCGATGTCGACGCTGCCGTCGGCACCCTCGCCCTCGACCTGCGCGGGAGCGGCGGCCGTGACCGGGAACACCGCGATCGGCGAACGCACCTCGGTGTCGCCCGACGTCCACGTGAGGAAGCCGGTGGTCCACTTCTCGACAGGAGCATCGCCCTTCGTGAAGGTGACCGAGAACGACTGGGTCTCGCCCGCGCCGCCGAAGGTGAGCGTGCTCGGCTCGACGGTGACGTTCATGCCCGGGACCGATGCCGACGCGGTGAACGTTCCGGCCTGCGTCGAGGTGACCGTGCGGGTCACCGTCTGCGGGCCGGGGAACGTGCCGATTCCGAACGACGCCAGGTTCAGGTCGCTGGGGTCGGTCGCCTCGATGCCGTCGAAGAGGTCCTCACCGAGCGCGCCCTCGAGGTAGCCCGCCCAGTCGGCGGGGCCGTTGAGGTAGAGCAGGCCCGGCTCGAAGTACTTCGTCGGGTCGACATGGCCGGCACCCTGCGCAAAGGGGTCGGTGACGTCGTTGTCGTCGGCGTCGACCGTGTTGTACGCGGTCGTCATGAGCGCGGACTTGATCTCAGCGGGCGTCGCGAGCGGACGCTCGCCCAGGTAGAGCGCGCCGAGACCCGCGACGTGCGGCGATGACATCGACGTGCCCGACTTGAAGCCGAAGGTCGGAGCCTCGGTCGGGCCGTTGTGGGTGGCGGCCACGATCGCGACACCCGGAGCCGAGACGTCGGGCTTGATGACGTCGGCGCCGTCGGCGAGCATCGGGCCGCGGCTCGAGAAGCCGGCGACCTGCGGGGTCGGGGTCTCCTTGCCGGTGACGTTGTCGCCGACCAGGGTCGCCGTCGCGCCCGGGGTGTTGCGCACGTAGTCGAGCAGCGCCGTGCGGAACTGCGCGTCGATGTGCACCGTCGGGACCGAGTGGAAGTCGTTGTCAAGCGAGCCCGGCGTGACGTTCACGAGGATCATCGCGGTGCCGCCGGCGGCGGCGACCTCCTGCGACTTCTCGACGCGCGCGTTGGTGCCGCGGTCGCAGACCACGATCTTGCCCGCGACCTTCGCGGGGTCGAGCGTGCCGAGGAAGCACAGCGCCGCCTCGTTCGGAGCTGCACCCGCCTTGGCGACGTCGCCCGAGTACACGACCGGACCGGTCACGCTCTCGCCGAACGGCACGGTGACCGAGGCGCCGGCGGCCTGGAAGCCGTTCGGCAGCTGCACGGTGCCCTCATACGTCGGGATGGTGGATGCCGCAACCGTCGTGTACCACGGCGAGGCGTGGTCGGCCGTAGCCGCTCCCGGGCCGCTGTTGCCCGCGCTCACCGCGACGAAGACGCCCGCCGCCGCCGCGTTGAAGAAGGAGATGTCCTCCGGCTGCAGCACGGTGGTGGCCGAGCCGCCGCCGATCGAGTAGTTGATGACGTCCACGCCGTCCGCGACGGCCTTGTCGATCGCCGCGAGCAGGTCGCTCAGCGCGCAGATGTCGTCGCTGGTCACGAGGTCGTCGGGTCCGACATAGCAGGCCTTGTAGGAGGCGACCTTCGCGGCGGGCGCTACTCCGGACATGTCGCCGAAGCCGATGCCCTCGACCGACGTCTCGACACCGAAGTTGCCGGCCGCGGTGCTCGCGGTGTGCGAGCCGTGGCCGTCGCCGTCGCGCGGCGACAGGTAGTCGTAGCTGAAGTCGAACCCGGTGGCCGCGGCGCCGTCGGCGAAGTACTGCGCGCCGATGAGCTTGGTGTTGTAGAGCTGCTTGGTCCAGCCCTCATCCTCGGCGGCCACGCGGCGGGCGCGGTACTCGTTGCCGTCGGACTTCTTGAAGACCACGTTGTCGCCGTTGATGTACGGCTTGCCGGTGCCGGGCTTGCCGATGAGCTTGTCGCCCGCGAACGCCGGGTTCTCCGGGGCGATGCCGGTGTCGACCACGCCGACCACGACGCCCTTGCCGGCCTCGGCGACGCCGCCGACGGCATCCCACACGCCGCCGGTGCCTGCGTCGCCCGAGCCCAGCCCGATGAACTCGGTGGAGGGGACGGCGTCGGGGTGGCGGATCTCGTCGGGGTACACCCCGAGGACGTTCTTGTCGCCCTGAAGCTTGGCCACCTGCGCGCCGTCGAGGTCGGCGGTGAAGCCGTTGAGGGTCACCTGGTAGGTGGCGGCGGGGGTGACGCCCGCGTCGGCGGCGACCTCCTCCTGCTCCTTCTTGAGGTGCGCGACGTACTTCTGCGAGTTGGCGGAGTGCGCGTCCAGCTGCTTGCCCTTGTCGGGCTTCGTGCGCTGGATGCCGGCCTGGCCGCCTTCGTACGTGGCCAGCGGTGCGTCCTTCAGCATGACGATGTAGCGGCCGGAGGGCGCATCGATCGGAGCGGGTGTCTTCACCTCCTCCGGGGCCGCGCCGAAGCTGGCTGTTGCAGTGCCCGTGAACAGGGCGGCGAGTGTGACGACCGCGGCTGCTCTGACGGAGGATCGACCCATTCGTGGCCTCCATGTGGATTTTGTGGGGAGAAGTCGCGCCACTTCTTCGGGGCGCAACGACCTCAAACCTAACTCTCGGTCAATTCCCGGTTAATGAGATCTTTGTGAGAAAAGCGATGGCTCCCGTCGGTAGACTTGTCAGGTGGCTGAACGCGTCCGACTTTCGACGAGCGTTCTGCTCACCTGTGCGGCGATCGGTGTCGCGACCGGTGTTCTGCAGGCCGGCGCAGGTGCGATCAGCGGCTTCGTCTCGGCGGGTGCGCCGATCCTCTACGGGCTCGTTCTCGGGGTGCACGTCCTTCCCGGCGTGGTGGCGCAGGAGCTGCTCCGGCGTCCGTGGGTCGCGCTGATCACGCACCTCATCGCAGCGCTGGTCGCGAGCGCGGTCGTGCCGCTGTGGATCGGCCGATACATCGGCACGGCGCTGCTCGTCGGCGCGCTGCAGGAGCTGATCGCCGCCGCCTCCCGCTACAAGCGCTGGGAGCCGTGGCGGTTCTTCGTCTCCGCGGTGATCGTCGGCGCCGTGATCGCGGTGTCCATCTGGTTCGCGGCGGACGTCTCGCGGTTCCCGCTGTGGGGTCAGGTCGTCTACGTGTCGCTCTTCATCGTCGGGCCCGTGGCGTGGACCGCTGTGGGGCTCGCCATCGGCGCCGCGCTGCGCCGCGCCGGCGTCGCGCGCCGCAGCCGCGCCTGACCGTCGCACGGGGCCGGGACCGGGTTCCGCCCCGGCGGACGGGGTAGGTTAGGGGACGCTAAGTTCCCTTGACGATCGGATGCCCGTGTCCACTGCCGCGCCGCTGCTGCGGGTGCGTGCGCTCGGCGTCACTCACGACGGCGAGACCGCTCCGGCACCGGCATCCGTGTCGTTCGACATCGCTCCCGGCGAAGTCGTGCTGCTCTTGGGACCCAGCGGCTCGGGCAAGTCGACGCTGACGCTCGCGCTCAACGGACTCATCCCGCACGCGGTGCCCGCGACGGTGACCGGTTCGGTGGAGGTCGACGGGATCGACACGCAGGTCTCCGCCGTCGCCGAGCTCAGCACGCGGGTCGGCATGGTGTTCCAGGATCCGGACGCTCAGCTGGTGACCGGCACGGTGCTCGACGAGGTCGCCTTCGGCCCGGAGAATCTGCGGATGCCGGTGCCCGACGTGCTGGCCAGGGCCGAGGCTGCTCTGCGCCGCGTGGGCCTGTGGGAGCGTCGCGCCGAGAACCCGGACCGGCTGTCGGGCGGAGGCCGGCAGCGGCTGGCGATCGCGTGCGCCCTCGCGATGGGGTCACCGCTGCTGGTGCTCGACGAGCCGACCGCGAACCTCGACCCGGCGGGGATCGAGGAGGTCTACGCGGCCCTCGGCGAGCTCGTTGCGGCCGGCGACCGCGCTGTCCTCCTGGTCGAGCACAACCTCGACGCGGCGGTCGGGTTCGTCGACCGGGTGGTGGTGCTCGACCACGAGGGCCGCCTCGCCGCCGACGGCAGCGTCGACGACGTGCTGCGCGGGCGGGCGAACGATCTGCACGAGATGGGCGTGTGGCTTCCGGTGTCGGCCATCGCCGCGCTGCGGCTGCGCCGAGCCGGTTTCGCGCTGGACCCGCTGCCACTCACCCCCGACGAGCTGCGCGCGGCGCTCGACGCGGAGCCCGCGCCCTCCCCTCCTCCCCCCTCCGTTCTGTCGAAACGCACGACGTCGGCGGGCGCAGGTACCGAAGTCCCGGTCATCACCGTGCGCGACCTCACGCTGCGGCGCGGCCGCACCGAGGTCCTGCGGGGCGTCGACCTGGACGTGCCGCGGGGTGCGTTCGTCGCCATCGTGGGAGCCAACGGCGCAGGCAAGACCAGCCTCATCCAGGCGATGGCGGGCGTCATCGCGCCGCCCAGAGGCACCGTGCACGTCGACGGCCTCGACGTGGGGCGCACCGACTCGCGCACCCTGAGCCGGCGCATCGGGTTCGTGTTCCAGAACCCCGAGCACCAGTTCATCGCGCACACCGTCTTCGACGAGATCGCCCACGGCCTGCGGTTGCAGCGGCTGCCCGAAGCCGAGGTGCGGGCCCGCGCCGACGCCCTGCTCGCCCGCTTCGGACTCGCCGCCAAAGCCGACAGTCACCCGTTCCTGCTCTCGGGCGGGCAGAAGCGGCGCCTCTCCGTCGGCACGGCGCTGGTCGCCGGTGCCTCGGTGCTCGTGCTCGACGAGCCCACGTTCGGCCAGGATCGCGCACGGGCCGACGAGCTGCTCTCCCTGCTGTCGGAGCTGAACGCGCAGGGCACGACGATCGTCGTGGTGTCGCACGACATGCAGCTGGTGACCGACTACGCCGACCGCACCGTCGTGCTCGCCGACGGCCGCGTGCTCGCCGACGGGGCGACGGCGGATGTCTTCGCCGACGACGCGCTCATCGCCCGTGCCGGCCTGCGGCCGCCCCCGCTGCGCCGAGCGCTGCGCGGGGTACGCAACCACCCGGAGCTCGCCCGCATCGCGCGCCTCGCCGACCTCCCCGGCGGCCCGCCGGCACCCCCCGTTCCGGCTGCCCCGGCGGCGGCGGCTCCGGTTCCGGAGGCCCCGCCTCCGGCCATGCCCGGGGGAGGTGCGCCGTGACCGAGACCGGCCCCCTCACCGTCGCGACGGCGGCACGCCGCACGATCGATCCGTACGCACGGGTCGAGGCATCCGCTGTCCGGTTCCTGTACCGCCTCAATCCGCTCGCGAAACTCGCCGCACCGCTGCCCGCGATGGCGGTGCTGGTGTTCGTGCGGGATGCCGCGACTCCGGCGGCATTCCTGCTGCTCGCGTACGCCGTGCTGCTCGTCGGGGTGAGGTTCACCCGCCGGCTGGCGGCGCTCCTCTTCGTCGCGCTGCCGCTGGGCGTGCTGGTGATCGGCCTCGGGTTCGCGCTGTGGACCGACGTGTCGCGCGTCGACCAGTCGGTCGTGGTGTGGCAGATCGGCGGCTGGTCGATGTACGGGGGCGCGCTCGCGGTCGGGTATGCCACCGCCGTGCGGCTGGCCGCGATCCTCGCGCTCACCCTCATCGTCGGCCTGTCGACGACCGGCCCGGATCTCGTGCGCGCCTCGGTGCAGCAGCTGCGCGTGCCGTACCGCATCGGCTACACCGCGCTGGCGGCGTTCCGCTTCGTGCCGCGGTTCGGGTACGAGCTCGACGTCATCCGGCAGGCGCATCGCGTGCGCGGCGCCCACGGCGGGCGGGGGCCCTTCGCCGCCGTCGCGCGCTGGTTCGGCTACATCGTGCCGCTGCTGGCCGGAGCGATCCGCCACGCCGAGCGGGTCGCGCTCGCGATGGACGCGCGCGCCTTCGGCGCCCATCCCGACCGCACCGAGCGCCACCTCGTGCCTTGGCGCGTGCGCGACACCGTGTTCGTCCTGGCGTTCTGGGCGGTCTCGGCCGCGATCCTCTGGGCGTTCTTCCCCTGGGGGCTGTGACCACCCCGGGCCCGCCTCGCGCTGGGGCGGCGCCCAGGACGGCACAGACGACGGATGCCGCGGCCCGGCGCCGGCGAAAGGCGCGGGGTCGCGGCATCCGCTCCCGTGCTAGCGCTTGCCGACGATCTGGCGCGAGACGAGGTCGCGCATGATCTCGTTCGTGCCGCCGTAGATGCGGTGGACGCGGGCGTCGAGGTAGGCGCGGGCGATCGGGTACTCGGTGATGTAGCCGTAGCCGCCGTGCAGCTGCACTCCGATGTCGAGCAGCTCTGCCTCGCGGTCGGTGGTCCAGAATTTGACCTTGGCCGCCTCTTCGGCGGTGAGCTTCTGGTCCTTGTAGAGCATCATCGCGCGGTCGGTGTAGGCCCACATCACGTCGACGGTGGTCGCCATGTCGGCCAGCTTGAACCGGGTGTTCTGGAAGTCCGCGATCCGCTCGCCGAAGGCCTCACGGCTGAGCACGTAGTCGCGCGTCCACACGAAGGCGGCCTCGCCGGCGGCGGCCGCGGCGACGCCGATCGAGAGGCGCTCGAGCGGCAGGTTCATCATGAGCTGGATGAACCCGAGGCCCTCCTTGCCGCCGATCAGGTTCTCTTCGGGCACGAACACGTCGGTGAACGAGAGCTCGGCGGTGTCCCAGCCGTGGAAGCCCATCTTCTCGAGCTTCTTCGAGTGGTCGAAGCCCGGCATGCCGTCCTCGAGGATCAGCAGGCTGAAGGCGTCGGGGCGGTTGCCCTCGCCGGTCTTGACGAACGTGACGACCATGTCGGCCGTCTTGCCCGACGAGATGAACGTCTTGGCGCCGTTGACGAGGTATCCGCCCTCGACCCGCTTGGCGGTCGTCTTGATGCCCCGCAGGTCGGAGCCCGCCCCGGGCTCGGTCATCGCGAGCGCGCCGAGGATCTCGCCGGTCGCCATGCCGGGGAGCCACTTCTCCTTCTGCTCCTGCGTGCCCATGTGCACGATGTACGGCACGGCCAGGTCGTCCTGGATGCCGAGGGCCCCGGCGAGCGAGCCGAGCCCGGCCGAGATCGTCTCTTCGAGCACGATCGCACGGAAGCGGTAGTCCTGCAGCATGCCCGCACCGCCGAACTCCTCGGGCACCGACAGGCCGATGATCCCGGCCTCGCCCGCGGCCAGCATGGTCGCGCGGTCGATCTCGCCGTCGCGGTCCCACTGCCGGCGCTTCTCGTCCGACGCGTAGCGCTTGATGAACTCCTTGACGACGTCGCGGAAGGCGTCGTGGTCCTCGTCGTAGATATCCCGCTCCATCGCAGGCGAAACCTCTCTCTTCGTCGGGTCGGCGTCCCGTCGCCGCCCCGGTACCTCGATCCTACGCCGCCCGCGACATTGAGTCTCACCCAGGGTGGGATTCAGTTCCGCGGCGGGCGGCGGCGCGGCGGGTCACTGCCGGTAGTCGGGTGCCGGCTCGAGGGCGAAGAACGCCTCGAGCGACGTCCATCCGCCGTCGTGGTAGGCCTTCGCGAGCTCCGGCCCGATGTAGCGCAGGTGCCACGGCTCGGGAAGGTAGCCGGTCATGTCGGTCGCGCCCTCGACGTAGCGCACGATCCACCCGTGCTCCCACGCGTGCTGAGCCACCCACTGCCCCTGCGGCGACGCGGCGAGCTGGTCGAGAGTGCCGCACCCGCCGGCGCACGCGACGACGTCGGCGCCGAGACCGAGCTGGTGCTCGCTGTACCCCGGTCGCGCGCTCACCTGGTCTGCCCGGTCGCCGCGCTCGGCGAAGTGCCGCCCGTACGTCTGCTGCTGCGTCTGATACGAGCGGAAGCCGCTCTCGAGGGCGATCTCGCCCACGCCGGCGGTGCGGGCAGCGTTGACGAGCGAGGTGAGAGCGGATGCCGCATCGCTGCGCAGCGCGCCTCCGTCGACGTTGCGCACGCCGTCGGGGATCACCAGCCCGCTGGGGCGGTAGTCGACCGGTGAGGCCGGGCGCAGCTTGTCCACGACCGCCCAGACGCGTGCGGAGTCGCCGAGGTCGACGCACGGCGCGCGCCCGTCGACCACCGCCGCACGGAACGCCTCGCCACCGCCCGCCGCGACGATCGCCTGCTCGTCGGCGCCCGACTGCAGCGCGGTGAGGAACTCGGGGATGGCGCAGAGGTCGGCCGCGAGCGGGGACTGCTCGACCGCGGGCACCGGCAGCTGTTCGATCTCGCGCGTCTCGGGGGCCGTGGTGAGCGCGGCTCGGGCGTCGGCCTCGGGTGCGGGCGGCAGCATGGCCGCCGTCATCGCCGCCGAGCCGAGCAACAGCGCGGCGCCGGTGGTGAGTCCCGCCACCACGGCGATGCGGCCGGTGAGACGACGCGGGCGGGCGTGGCGGACGGGCTGCGCGTCCTCTGCGACCGCGAGGATCTCCGCCCCGCGCGCGGCGCGCCGCTCGCTCGTCGCCGGGCGGTTGCGGGTCGCGGCCTTCCGGTCGCGCCGCGTTGCGGGGGCGGGCAGGGGCGCGGCGGGAGCGGGGGGCGTGGTCGGCGCTGACTCGCGGGCGGCGGACGCGGCCAGTGCGGGCGCGGCGGCGGGTGGATCTGCGACGGAATGGGGGGCGGGAGCGGTCTCGCGGGCACGCCGCGCCGCCTCCTCGCGCAGCTCTCGGGCAGCACGACGAGTCTCGGGGACGGCTCGGGGGGTGGCGAGCCGGCCTGGCTCCGTCACGCCTGCCATTCTTCCTGGCCTGGGGCGCGACCGCCACCGCGGCCGACCCTCTCGCTCGGGCATGTTCGACACGCCGTCACCCAGTCTTGACGTGTCTTCGAACTTTTGTTCTGATGGGGAGGTGAGATGGCAGGGTCAGGAACTGGGAGTGGCGGATGCCGCAGCCCTGCCCGGGCTCGAGCAGCTCAACGGCCTCGTGCGCTCGGTCACCACCCCCGAGTTCGCGGGCGTCACGTTCCACGAGGTGCTCTGCAGGTCGGCGCTGAACCACGTGCCGACGGCGTCGGCGATGCCGTTCGACTGGACGGTCAACCCGTACCGCGGGTGCAGCCATGCGTGCTCGTACTGCTTCGCCCGCGGAACGCACGAGTACCTCGACCTCGACGCCGGGCGCGACTTCGACACGCAGGTCGTCGCCAAGATCAACGTCGCCGAGGTGCTCGAGAAGGAGCTCCGGCGCGGCAGCTGGCAGCGGCAGCCGGTCATGCTCGGCACCAACACCGACCCCTACCAGCGTGCGGAGGGCCGCTACCGGCTGATGCCCGGCATCGTGTCGGCGCTCACCGAGTCGGGCACCCCGTTCTCGATCCTCACCAAGGGCACGCTGATGCGACGCGACCTGCCGATGCTGACGGATGCCGCCACCCAGGTGCACGTCACCCTGGCCATGTCGATCGCGGTGTTCGACGATGAGCTGCAGCACCTCATCGAACCGGGCACGCCCACCGCGTCCGCGCGGTTGGAGACGGTCCGCGCGGCCACCGACGCGGGCTTCCGCGTCACGGTCTTCCTGATGCCGATCATCCCCCACCTCACCGACTCCCGTGCTGCGATCGATCACGCGCTCACCCGCATCAAGGAAGCCGGTGCGATCCGCGTGGTCTACGGGGCGCTGCACCTCCGGCCGGGTGCGAAGCAGTGGTTCATGCAGTGGCTGGAGGAGAGGCATCCGCAGCTCGTTCCGGCGTATCGCGGCATGTACCCCGGCGTCACCGCGAACGCGCCGAAGGCCTACCGCGCGTGGCTCGCGCAGCGCGTGCGGCCGCTGCTGCGCGCGCACCGGCTGGACGGGCGAGCCGAAGAGGAGCACGGTCGGGGCATGACCGTGACCGGTCTCGCCGACCGCGCCGCCACCCGCGCTGCGACGATCGTCACGACCTCACGCGGCCGAGCCGCCGCCGCTGCTCTCCGCCCGGCGACGCCGGCGCTCGCGACACCGAGGGCCGAGGCATCCGACCGCCTGTTCTGACCTCCGGACCCGGAGTCAGCCGGCGAGGATCCCGCGGATCGCCCCGGCGTACGCCACATAACCCGCGCTGTTCGGGTGGAAGGCGTTCCGACTGCTCAGCCACCGGAAGTCGTTGATCCACGGCGCCGGGCTGCCGATGCCGTGGCCGGCGAAGTCGTCCTCGACGTCGACGAAGCGGGCGCCGTTGGCGAGCACGACTGTCTCGATGACGTCGTTCAGCACGACCGTCTGATCGTTGACCTCGTCGGCCCACGTGTACTTCGGGTTGACGCCCGACGTGTTCTCCCAGAACAGCAGCGGGTACCCGGTGACGACGATGCGTGCCGCCGGGGCCTTGGTTCTGATCGCCGTGACGACGTTGGCGACGCTCGCCTTGAACGCGTCGGAGTTGGCGATCGCAGCGCCGGTGGCCGCCTCGACGACCCCGAGGCGACAACACCTGCCACATCCACCCGCGCCGCCGCCTGCACCACAGAGATGGCCCATATGGCCGCTTCGCGGGCGCCGAGGCGACAACAACTGCCATATCCTCCGGCGCCCGGGCGGCCGATGTGGCGCATGTGGCCGCTTCGACGACCCCGATGCGACAACACGCGCCACATCCACCGGCGCCCGCACGCCACCCGCTGCCGTGCGGCGTCTCAGCGCGTCGACGCAGCGAGCGCGGGCTCGGGCCGCGTCTCGACGTCGACCGGCGCGACGTCCGGCGCCTGGTCCGCCACAGGGCCGGCGACGTGCGCGAGGACCGCGTCGAGCACGACGTCCGCCGCGAGCAGCCGGTTGTGGCCGAGGCCGCTGGTCGGCAGCAGCCGCGCGGCCGGGTGAGCGGCCGCGATGCGCTCCGCCTCCGTGAAGGGGACGAGCCTGTCGCCCCGGTCGTGGACGATCAGCAGCGGCACGGCGGCCGGCAGCGGCCGGCGCACGCTCGACAGCCACGCGAACGGGTCGGGATCGCCCGCGAAGTAGCGGCTGGCGAACAGCTCCCTCATGCGTCGGGAGACGGCATCCGAGTATCCGAGTCCCGCCTGGAACCCCGCGAGCAGCGCGTCGGCGTCGGCAGGGGCCGCGATCGTGACGACGCGGGCAGAGCGGATGCCTCCCGCGACGCCGACCAGCGCCGCGAGGCCGCCGAACGAGTGCCCGACGACCGCCTCGAAGTCGCCGTGGCGCTGCTGAAGGGCGGCGAACACGTGGATCCAGTCGACGAGGTAGGTCCGCCGTCCGGCGGAGCCGCCGTGCGCCGGGGCATCGAATGCGACGACGCGGTACCCGTCGGCGACGAGTTCGCGGACGAGCGGCGCGAACTGGCTGGCGCGCGCGTCCCAGCCGTGCGCCAGCAGCACGGTGCGGTCGCCGGCTCCCCACTCGTACGTGTCGACCTCGACACCGCGCCGGTCGATGCCGGCGATCGTGACGCTGCCCCGACGCGCGCGTGCCATCGTCGGCTCGTGGTCGGCGTGCACGGGCCGCGGCTTCGCGACCCGCCCGAAGAGCGGCATCGCAAGAGCGGCGCCCCAGCGGGGTGAGAGCGCGCCCGCGGCGCGGACGGATGCCCCGGCGGTGGCGACGAGAAGGCTCATGGGGGCTCCGATCCAAGAATACGAACGGTCGTACTTATGAATACGAACGATCGTACGGTAACCTCGCCCCATGGCACAAGCCCCCGTCGACCGCCGTCGCCTGCGTGGCGACGAGTCCCGTCGCGCCGTGCTCGCACACGCGGTCGATACGGCGACCGTCGACGGGCTCGACGGACTCACCATCGGACGATTGGCGGATGCCTCGGGGCACAGCAAGAGCGGGATCGCCACACTGTTCGGCTCGAAGGAGCAGCTGCAGCTCGCCGTCGTCGCCGCCGCGCGCGAGGTCTTCGTCGATCGCGTCGTGGCACCCGCCCGCGCCCGCACCCCTCGCGGCCTGGTGCGCGTGTGCGCGCTGCTCGCGGAATGGGTGGCGTACTCGCGCGACCGCGTCTTCCGTGGCGGCTGCTTCTTCGCCGCGACCTCGGTGGAGTTCGACGCGAAGCCCGGCGCGGTCCGCGACGCGGTGGTCGCCGCGTCCGGCGAGTGGGAGGACTACCTCACGGCCAGCATCGAGCATGCGATGGCCGCCGGCGAGCTGCCGCTCCTCGACGACGCGCGGCAGCTGACGTTCGAGCTCGTGTCGTTCCTCGAGGCGGCCAACACCCGGTCGCTCCTCTACGCGAGCGACGAACCGTATCGGCGTGCCGCTGTCGCGGTGCGCGCCCGCCTGACGTCGCTCGGCGGCGACCCCGAGCTCATCGCCACGATCGGCGCGACCCCGGCCACTTGACCGGCGCCGCTCTCCCGCATCCGGTCCCGCTGGTTCGCGAGGGGCCGCACCGCACAGAGCATCCCGCAGCCACCCCGCGCCCCCTTCGGCAACGGGATGCGGCGTGCCCGAAGCCGGCCGCCACGCGCGGCCCTGGAACTCGGCCCGGAGGGAGAGGACGATGGCGGGATGGCGCGCTTCCTGCTGTCGGCGATGCCGTTCACCGGTCATGTCGACCCGCTCCGGGCAGTCGCCCGCGCTCTCGCGGAGCGCGGCCACCACGTGCGCTTCTACACGGGTGCCGCGTTCGAGGCCCGGGTCGCGGCATCCGGAGCCGCCCTCATGCCCTGGCGCCGCGCCCCCGATTTCGACGAGAACGACCTGCGTGCCACCTTCCCGCGGCTCGAGGGCAGAAAGGGAATACGGCAGGTCTTCGCCAATCTCGAAGACGTCATGATCAACACCGCCCCCGCGCAGGTGGATGACCTGCAGGCGGAGTGGGACCGCGAGCCGTGGGATGCGGTCGTCGCCGACGAGACCTCCGTCGGCGTGGCACTCTTCGCGGAGCGGAACGGATGCCCCTGGGCCACGGTCGCCGTGCTGCCGCTGGCTCTGCCGAGCCGGCGGGGCGCCCCGAACGGGCTGGGCCTGGCGCCAGGTCGCAACCCCATCACCTGGGCGAGGGATGCGGCACTTCGCGGTGCCGCGCCGCTGCTGATGCGGCCGCTCGCCCGTCCGCTCGCGCGCGCCCGGGAGGCCGTCGGGCTGCCTCCGCGTGCAGTCCGGTTCGAGGAGGCGGCGTACTCGCCGGACCGCGTGCTCGCCACCGGCGCGCCCCTGCTGGACTTCGCCCGCTCCGATCGCCCCGACCACCTGGACTTCGTAGGCGTGCTGGCGCCACCGGCATCCGCTCCCGGTCCGCTCCCGCCGTGGTGGGGCGACCTCGACGGCCGCACCGTCGTGCACGTGACGCAGGGCACGCAGAACATCGATCCCGCGGACCTCATCCGCCCGGCCCTCGAGGCACTCGCCCATCGCAACCTCCTCGTCGTGGTGTCGACGGGCGTGCGCGGTCGCGACGAGCTGCCGTTCGCGGTGCCCGGCAACGCGCGAGTGGCGGGGTTCCTGCCGTACGACGAGCTGCTGCCGCGCACCGATGTCGTCATCACGAACGGCGGGTGGGGCGGCACGCTGGCCGCACTCAGCCACGACGTCCCGCTGATCATCGCCGGCGGCGACCTCGACAAGCCGGAGGTCGCGGCGCGCGTCGCGTGGACCGGCGCCGGCATCGACCTGCGCACCGGCACGCCCACGGCGGCCCAGGTCGCACGCGCGTACGAACGCGTCTCGGCGGATCGATCGATGCGGGATGCCGCGGCCCGCGTCGGCGCCCAGCTCCGGTCGCTCGGCGGGGCCGCCGGAGCCGCCCGCCTGCTCGAGGCCTTCGCCGCGCGCGCCTGAGCGCGCGGGAGGTGCCCGCCGCCCCGTGCCGCCGCATGGCGGTCTCGGAGGACCGCGGTCGCGGCCGGGCGGTGTGGCTTCGCTTCGCGTCGCTGGGCCCCGGGGCTGGCGCGGGCGTCGTCGGTGCCGCAGACGCTGGCGCCGAGACAAGGGGTTCCCGCCGAGAAAAGTGGTGTCGCCCTGGGTCTCGGCGCGAACCCCATGTCTCGAGGGGTGGCGGACGCCGTTTGTGACACACGAGGGCAAGGCCGCAACTCGTGACGCACGAGCACGCAGGCGCGCCACTCACCTGTCACGACACGCGGCACGGCGGCCCCGGACGGCGCAATACGTGTCAAGCGAAGGCGACGCCGCAACTCGCGGCACACGAGCGCGCAGGCGCGCCGCTCACCTGTCACGACACGCGGCACGGCGGCCCCGGACGGCGCAATACGTGTCAAGCGAAGGCGACGCCGCAACTCGCGACACACGAGCACGCAGGCGCGCCGCCCGCCCGCCACAAGGGCCGGGGCGAGAGGAGGGACGGATGCCGCGGCGGGGAGTAGCATCCGTCCCCGGCCCGGTCAGCGCGGCAGCAGCGGATCCCCCGGGCGGGCCTCGTCGAAGGGCGCGTCGATGTCGGCGCGGTCCAGCAGATCGGCGAGCCGGGCGCGACGAGCCCGCGTCACCAGCGTCACGACGGTGCCCGGGCGACCGGCGCGTCCGGTGCGGCCGGCGCGATGCAGGTACGTCTTGTACTCGTCGGGCGGGTCGGCCTGCACCACGAGATCGATGTCGTCGACGTGGATGCCGCGGGCCGCGACATCCGTCGCCACCAGCACGTCGATGCGACCCGAGGTGAGCTTCTCGAGGTTGCGGGTGCGGCGGGCCTGGTCGAGGTCGCCGTGGAGCGCCAAGGCGCGGACGCCGGCTTCGCCGAGCTGCTCGGCGACCATCTCGGCGTAGGCGCGGGTGCGCGTGAACACCAGCGACTTCCCGGCCGCGCCCACGAGGGAGCGCAGGATCTCCGGCTTGTCGCGATGGTCGATGACCAGCACGCGGTGGTCGATGGTTCCGGAGCGCTGCGTCTCACCCGCGACCTCGAACACCGCCGGCTCGGCGAGGAACTCCCGCACGAGCGCCTGCACCTGCCCGTCGAGCGTCGCCGAGAACAGCAGCCGCTGCGCGTCGCGCGGCGTCCGGCGCATGATGCGCTGCACCGGCTCGAGAAAGCCGAGGTCGCACATGTGGTCGGCCTCGTCGAGCACCGCGACCTGCACGTGCGAGAGGTCGAGCGCGCGCGACTCGACGAGATCCTCGATGCGCCCCGGCGTGCCGATGACGATGTCGATGCCCTTCTTCAGCGCGCCGAGCTGCCGGGCGTGCGGCACGCCGCCGTAGATCTGCGTCGTGAAGAGGCCGACGCTTCGCGCGATCGGCTGGATCGTCGCGTCGATCTGCAGCGCCAGCTCGCGCGTCGGCGCGAGGATCAGCGCGCGCGGCGGGCGCCCGACCTCGCGCTTCTGCCCGGCCTGCGAGCGCAGCACGCTCTCGACGAGCGGCGCTCCGAACGCGATGGTCTTGCCCGAGCCGGTCCGGCCGCGCGCGAGCACATCCCGGCCGTCGAGGATCGCCGGGATCGTCGCCGCCTGGATGGGGAACGGATGCCTCGCCCCGAGCTCGCCGATCGTCTTGACGATGTTCTGCCCGAGGCCCAGGTCCGCGAAGGTCGCGCCTTCGCCCTCCGCGGGCGACACCGTCGCGGCCTCGAGCCGCTCGTGCACCACGTCGGGCCGGCCGCCGTCCGCCGGCCGGCCGCCGTCCTGACGCGGACCTCCGCTCGGCCGGGCAGCGCCGGCGCCCCGCGCGCCGCCCGCGCCCCGCGTGCTCGCCTCACCTCCGGCAACGCGCTCGCCCCCGGCGCGACCGCTGGTCCCGGCACCCCGTCGCGGGCCTTCGGCGCCTCCGCGGTCGTCGCGGGCGTGACCGCGGATCGCCCGCGCCTCATCGCGCCCCGCCCGCTCCTGCTCCGACCAGCGGCGCTTGGCCGGCGGCTCGGCGGCGTGATCCCGGTGACCGCGATGCCCCGGGCTGCGACTGCCGGGCTTGCCGGACGACGACTGCCCGGGACGCCGCTTGGCGTCGTCGCCGGCTCCCCCGCCTCCCACACCGGCGCCCGCAGCGCGACCCCCGTCACCCTGAGCGCCCGTGCTCCGGCCGCCGCGCGACCCGCCTGCCGCCCGATACTTCGGGTTGTACCGCGGGTCGAAGTTCTTGGCCGCACGACCGCCGCCGGGCTTCTTGTTCTTGGGCATCCGGATCCGGCTCCTTCTCGCGGTTCCGCGGGCATCCGCACCGCCGTCGGCGCGGGTCGGCCCCGGCTTCCCCAGCGTAGTCGGGAGCCGCTCGCGCCCCGCAGATACCCCTTTCGAGGGGATCGGCGCAAGTTCTGGTCAGCGCTTGCCCGGCCTGGCAGGTTAGTGTTACCACAGGCGGCTTGCCGCTCAACAGCCTGGGAGGGCTGTTCTGGGGAGTAGTCGTCGTATACCGATGGGCCCCGGACCGGGGATTCTATGGGGGGACGACCGGCACCGGGCTCATGCACCGAACCGATCGTGAGTCTCGAATGTCTCCCACGACCCTTTGCGATGCACCAAGCGCCCCACCGGTACCGGCAGGCGCCGTGATCACGGCTGCCACCGCCACTCTCTCACAGGTTGCGGCCGACACGGCCCCCGCACAGGCCACGCGGCGCGACATCATCGTGCCCGTCGTCAGCAGCACCGCACGCGCGATCGCCCTCGCACCGACGACCGTCTCGACCACCGCACCGGCCGCCCTGCGCGGCATCCGCCCCGTCGCCGACCCCGCGCTCATCGCCCACCGCATCGGCAAGCTGGCGGTGCTGTCACTGCCGCTCGGCGTGCTGGTCTCCATCCTCACCACCGGCGATGCGACCTGGTGGCAGCTCCACTTCTCGCAGCTGGGCACGCACTCCGACCTGTCCGGACGCACCTTCAACTCGATCGTCATCTTCTCCGGGTTCTTCCTCGCCGCCTACGGCGTGTTCCTGTCGCTCGCGCTGCCGGCCGGCATCGGGCGCCGGCCGTCGCGCGCGTTCCGGGGCTCGGTGGTGTCGGCGGGGCTGCACCTCACCGCCGTGGGCCTCGTTCCCATCCCGGTGAGCGCCGTGATGCACGACATCATCGCGTCAGGACTCGGCCTGTCGTTCCTCGCGACCGTGGCCACGGGACTCGCGATCCCGGGCCGCAGCCGGCGCTTCCGCCGCGCCACCCTCTTCTGCGTCGGTCTTCTCGCGACGGGCATGGTCGTGCTCACCGCGGGCTTCATCACGCTCGCTCTCTTCGAGTTCGTCGCCTTCGTCTCGATGGGCATCTGGCTGCTCTCGCTCCCCCGCGCGCTCGCGCACCGCGAGGCGCCCGTGACGGCCGCCGAACCGGTGCGGCGGGATGCCGGCGCGACCGGAGAATGGATGCCATGGCAGAACCCGTGGCCCACCCCATCACCGTCGCGATCGAACGACGCATCGATCCTTCCCGCACCGTCGAAGCCACGAGCTGGATGCAGGCCGGCACCGATCTCGCAGCCGGTTTCCCCGGCTTCCTCGGCTCAGGGTGGGTCCGCGCCGGCGAAGGCAGCGACCTCTGGTACATGCTCTACCGGTTCCGCGACATCCCGACCCTCGAAGGCTGGGAGGGCTCCCCGCAGCGCTCGTGGTGGCTCGACTCCGGTCGCGCCTTCGCCCGCGAGGTCAGGGTCGAGCGACGCACTGGCATCGAGGGGTGGTTCGACGCTCCGTTCGCCACGGTCGTCGAGCCGCGGCATCCGGATCGCTCATCGGGACCGGCCACCGGTCCTGTGCAGCAGCCCATCCCGCCCGCTCCCGCACGCTGGAAGCAGGCTGTCACGATCTGGCTCGGCTTCTTCCCCACGAACCTTCTCGCGTCGTGGCTCCTCGGCTTCGTCCCGGGTTTCGCGGAGTGGCCGCTGATCCTGCGAGTCCTGCTCGCGACGCTGCTGCTCACGCCTGTGATGACGTATGCGGTGCTGCCGTGGGTGACACGGATGCTGCGCCCTTGGCTGCAGCGGGGGCCCTCGGCCGCCTGACTCAGCGGTTGCCCGCCGAGCAGGTCTCTTGCTGCGCCGTCGACCCGGTGATGCTCTCGGGGAGGACCACGGGCTCCTCGGCCGGCGTGGGCGTAGCCGTCGGGTCCGGGCTGGGCACCGACGGGGCGGCCTCGGGAGGCGTGACCTCGATGACACCGCCGTTCGCTCCGGCCTCGCCCGACACCTGCAGGGGCCGGTTGGCCGCGAGCGCGTCCCACAGCCGCTGCGCCGAGTCGCCGTCGGGCACGACCCGGTTGCGGTCGGACGGGTCTTCCATCACCGGGTACTGCACGAACACGATCTGGTCCAGCGGCACGTCCCTGCCGGCGAGCGCGAGCTGCACCATGCGCAGCGGATCGGCGAGCGACTGCGTCGGAGTGATGTTGTCGGCCGCCGTCGCGGCGAGCCGGAACAGCGTGGCGGGATTGGTGAGCACCTCCTCGCTCGTGAGCTTGCGCACCAGGCGCGACATGTACTGCTGCTGGTTGCCGATGCGGGCGAGGTCGCTCTGATCTCCCACGCCGTAGCGGGTGCGCAGGAACTGCAGCGCCTCGAAACCCGCGATCGTGCGCGGGCCGGGTGGCCAGTCGATGCCGGTGAAGGGGTCGCGGATCCCGTCGTTGCCGATGCACACCTCCACGCCGCCGACGGCCGACGTGAGCGCCACCACGCCGCCGAAGCTGACCTTGGCGGCGAATTGGATGTTCTGCTGCGTGAGGTTCGACACGGTCTTCGTCACGCAGGCGAGTCCGCCCAGCCGGTACACGGCGTTGATCTGAAGCTTGGAGATCGGCTCGGCCGTCGAGCCGTCGGCCTGGGTGCACGAAGGAACGGGCACCATGAGGTCACGCGGGAACGAGACCACGGTCACCCGTCGCGGGTCGTCCGAGACGTGCAGCAGGACGTTGACGTCGTTGAGCTCGTTCATCGAGTCGGGTCCGGTGCAGCGTGCCCCGAACGCGGCGATCAGCTCCGGCTCGCACTCGTCGGTGCCGACGACGAGCAGGTCGAACGGACCCTCGATCGGCCCCATCTGCGGGGGTGGCAGTGGCGTCTGGTCGTGAAGGACGACCGCATCCTCGGCGAAGCTCGCGCGGAGGTCGTACAGCGAGAACGCGACGACCGCGGCACTGGCCACGAGCACCGTCATCGCCACGACGCCCGCGAGGGTCAGCGCCTGGCCGAGCGGGGTCGGCGAGCGGAGCGGCGCATGACGCGCGACGGTCCGCCGCCTGGAAGCACCCTGACGCGACAACGGGATCACCCCTTCCCCCGCGCCCTTGCGATTCACATCCTCCCACCGGCGTGCTCGGCGGGGCAGAACCGTCACCGAATCTTGACGCGCCGGACGATCCCCCGATCCTCGGCCGGTCGTACCCTGACGTCGTGAGCACCGTGAACACCTCGCCGCGCCCGGGTGCCGCAGCCCCGACACCCGGTCGCCGTGCCGAATCCGAAGCCGTCTACGCCGCCCTCGCCGCCGGTGTGGTCGGCGCGGTCTACGGCCTTCTCGTCGGCATCCTCGCCCCCGATCTGCAGCTGGCAGGGGAAGCCGACTCATTCGCCGTCTGGGCCGCCGCCGGCGCTGCCGTGGTGGCCGCCGCGGCATCGACGTTCGAGTACTGGCGGGCGCGCCATCGCCCGGGTCAGGAGTGGCGGCAGTCGCTCCCGTCGTGGAAGTACATCGTCAACACCGTCTCGGTCGTGATCGTGCACGCGGCGCTGGCGTTCGTCGCGGTCTACGCGCTGTACCGCGTGCTGGCGATGGGCTTCATCGGGCTGCCGATCGTCACATTCTGGTCGGTCGTGCTGATGGCGGTGACCCTCGGCCTCACGACGTGGATCGTGTTCCTGTCGGTCTCGGCGATGACCACCCAGCGCATGTCGAGCCTGCTCATGGCGTTCATCGCGATCGGCACGCTCACCGCGATGGTGACGACGCCCGACCCGCTGTGGTGGACCGTCCACTTCAGCCACCTCGGCACCTTCGAGGACGACCTCTCCAGCTGGGTCTTCAACGGCACCCTCATCGCCGCGGGTCTGCTCGTGACGACCTTCGCCGTCTACATCGCCAACGACATGCGCGAGCTCGCCGCGGCGGGCGTGCTCGAGAACCCGCGGGCGCCTCGCACCGTGCCGGCGCTTTTCGTGATCATGGGTGTCATGCTCGCGTGCGTCGGCATCTTCCCCGTCGACGTCAACATGCCGGCGCACAACATCTCGGCATCGGGCATGGCCGCGATGTTCCTCGTGCTGCTGATCGGCGGCCCGCGGTTCCTCCAGGGCATGCCGCGCACCTACTTCGTGGCGTCGTGGGCGTTCCTGGCGGCCATGGTGGCGTCGGTGATCCTCTTCATCCCGGCCGTCGGCTTCTTCTCGCTCACTGCGTTCGAGATCATCGTGTTCGCGCTGATCTTCGGGTGGATCGCCGTCTTCATCCGCTTCCTGGGGGTCGCCGGACGCCAGGACTGACGACGGCGGATGCTGCGCGGCTAGGGTGGGCGCAGCGGCACGAGGAGGCGCCATGGCGGACACCGATCGGAATGTCGACCCCGGGAGCGAGATCGACCTCGCGATCGAGAGGGCACTCGAAGGCGCGAACCTTCGCCCCGGCGATGCGCCGAGCACTGCGACGGCGTACATCGTCGAAGACCGCGAGTTCTCCGCCGCCGAGGCGGGCGGCGGCTCCGCGGGCGCGGTGAGCGACGCCGACGGGGACTAGCAGCCGTGGGCCCACGATCGCGGGCCCACCTCGGGCCCGGGTTGTCAAGTCCGCGCGGCGCGGGGGGCCATCTGCTTACGCTCCTCGTGATCGAGCACCGCACGGGGAGGTCTACTGACGTGGCACGTACGCCGCATTCGCGCCTCGGTGACACCGCCCCGGCGGCCTGACCGTGCCCGACGACACCCGAGACGAGCGCCGATCGCTCATCGCGCCGGAGCTTCCCCGCGAGGGGTGGAGTGCGGCCCCGCTCACGGAGGCCGCGCGCATCCCGGACTTCGGGCGTGACCTTCCGGCGACGATCGACTGGTGTGTGCGCACAGGAGCCGGCGCGCCGCCGCTGGGAGGCGGGCGAACAGGTGAGGTGTGGGACCTGCTTGCGGCCACGGCGCTGCAGGACGTCGCCGCGGCACGGATGCTGGAACCGCACCTCGATGCGCTCGGCATCCTCCGTCAGGCCGACGCGCGCGTCGGCGCGGGCGACGGTCCCGTGGGTGTCTCGGACATCGGCGCGGACGCGTCGTCGTCCTGGGGCGTGTTCGCCGCGGAGGGCGCGGGCATGCGGCTGGACGCGGCGGAGACTGCCTCGGGTTGGACCCTCACCGGGACCAAGCCGTGGTGCTCCCTCGCGGCTGAGCTCTCACACGCCCTAGTGACGGCCTTCGTCGGCGAGGAGCGCCGGCTGTTCGCCGTCGCGCTGCGCACGCCCGAGGTGCGTCCCCATGACGGGCCCTGGGTGGCACGCGGCCTGCCCGGCATCGTCAGCGCTCCGGTCGACTTCGACGGTGCCCGCGCGGTGCCCGTCGGTCCGGCCGGGTGGTATCTCACCCGCCCGGGCTTCGCGTGGGGCGGGATGTCGGTCGCGGCATGCTGGTGGGGCGCGGCGGTGGGCCTCGTCGCCGGGTTGCGCGCCGCAGCGGCGTCGGAGCGCGCCGACCAGGTCGCGCTCGTGCACCTCGGACGTGCGGACGCCGTACTGTGGGCCGCCCGCGCCACGCTGCGCGAAGCAGCCGACCTCATCGACACCAGGCCTGGCGGCGATTCTCGCCTGTTGGCCGAACGTGTGCGTGCAGCGGTCGCCACGGCGGCGGCCGTCGTCCTCGCCGAGGCCGATACGGCTCTGGGCCCGGGTCCGCTGGTGACGGACGACGCTCACGCGCGCCGGGCGGCCGACCTGCACCTGTACCTGCGACAGCATCATGGGCTGCGGGATGCCGCACGCCTGGGCAGGCTGCGTCTCGAGGGCGAGCGCGGCTGATGGCCGGCTTCAGCCACCTCGACGCCGGGACGGCGGAATCGGTATGGACCGACGTCCTGGCCGAACGTCGCCTTCGGCCGTTCGACGCGTCCTTCGACGCGCTCGTCGTCGTCGCCGCCCACCCGGACGACGAGACGCTCGGTGCCGGCGGGCTCCTGCGCCGGGCGTCGCACGCAGGCGCGCGAACGGTGGTCGTGATCGCGACCGACGGCGAGGCATCCCATCCCGACTCCCCGACACACGACCGCGCCACGCTGGCGCGCCTGCGGCGCGATGAGGTGCGCGAGGCCGTGTGCCTTCTCGCTCCCGACGCAGAGGTGCGATTCCTCGGACTCCCGGACGGCGGCCTCGACCGCAGCCGAGCGGAACTCGACGCCCGGCTCACGGCCGTCCTCGAAAGTCTGGCGACGGAGGGGCGGGTCGTCGTCGCCGCTCCATGGAAGGGGGACCGCCACCGCGATCACCGCGTCGCCGCCGAGGTCACCGGCGCGCTCGCGGCTCGAGGCCGACTCATCCACCTCGCCTACCCGGTGTGGGCCTGGCACTGGGGCACGCCCGACGACCTGCCATGGGAACGACTGGTCCAGCTTGCCCTGACCGATGAGGAGCGCAGCGCGAAGCGGAAGGCGCTGGCACGCCACACCACCCAGATCGCGCCGCTCTCCGACCAGCCCGGCGATGAGGTGCTGCTGCACCCGGGCATGCTGGCGCACTTCGACCGCGACGTCGAGGTCTTCGTGTCCGCGGACGCCCGGGACGACGATGATCCCGCCGATACCCCCACCGCGACCGCGCCGGAGAGCCTGGACGCGCAGTGGTTCGACGACTTCTACGGCCGCAACGGCCCGGATCCCTGGGGCTTCGAGTCGCGCTGGTACGAGCGGCGCAAGCGGGCCCTGCTGATGGCCGCGCTGCCGGCCGCCGAACTCGGCGATGTGTTCGAGATCGGCTGCTCCACCGGCATGCTGACGATCGACCTCGCCGCCCGCGCGAGGAGAGTCGTCGCGTGGGATGCCGCAGCCGCCGCGGTCGAGACGGCGCGGTCCCGGCTCGCCGGCGAGCCGAAGGTGTCGGTGCAGCTGGGAAGCGTGCCGGCCGACTGGCCCGACGGCCAGTTCGACACCATCGTGCTCTCAGAGGTCGGCTACTACCTCTCGCCCGCAGACCTGCAGCAGAGCATCGTGCGGATCGACGCCGCGCTCGCCGACGGCGGCTCCTTCGTCGCGTGCCACTGGCGCCACCCGGTCGAGGAGTATCCGCAGACGGGCGACCAGGTGCACGTCGCCCTGCGAGCGGCTGCCGCGTGGGAGACGCTGAGCCTCCATCTGGAGCGCGACTTCGTACTCGAGGTGTTCGCGCGCCGTCCCGCACGCTCGGTCGCCGAAGCAGAAGGCCTCGTATGAACCGCCCGCGTGCCGACGCCATGGTCGTGGTCGTCCCCGTCCGCAACGAGGAGCTGCTCCTTTCGGCATCCCTGTCTGCCCTGGCCGCCGCGGTCGACCGCGCGACGGCGGCCGGCATCGCAACCGCCGTCCGGGTCGTGCTCGACCGGTGCACGGATGCCTCCGCCGACATCGCGGCGCGATTCCCGTTCCGCACGCTCACCACGGCCGCCGGACGTGTCGGCGCAGCGAGGGCGCTGGGTGTTGCGGACGCCCTCGACGCTCTCGCCGGGGTGCCGCTCGAGCGCATCTGGATCGCGAACACCGATGCCGACTCCCGGGTTCCCGCCGGATGGCTCTCGAACTTCCACGACTGCTCGCCGATAGCCGACATCTGCGTCGGTACGGTGCGACCCGACTTCGCCGACCTGTCGATCTCACAGCGGGCACTCTGGCTGCGCACGCACACCCGCGGCCGACCCAACGGACATGTGCACGGCGCCAACCTGGGGATCAGCGCCCTCACCTACCTGGACGCCGGTGGGTTCGCCCCGCTCGGCGAGCACGAAGACGTCGACCTGGTGGCACGCTGCCGCAATCGCGGTGCCGTCATCGTCGCCAGCGACGACGCTGAGGTCGTCACGTCGGGCCGCTTCACCGGACGCACCCCCGGCGGGTACGCCGGCTATCTGCGTCAGCAGGCCGCGGATCTCGCGCGCGACGCATCCGAGTAGCGATCGCGATCGCGAGGAGTACCGTGATGTGGACGCACCGCTGCGGCCATGCGGGGCGCGTTCGTCCGACCGCGAAGGAGCATCTCGATGGACGACTCGACGAGCGGATCAGGGCGGATCTCCACGGCGGAGTTCCGCCGGGCGGAGGAGGCGTCGGATTGGCGCGTCACTCCCTTCGGCCCCGAAGCCGTCTTCACGGCAGGCTCGTTCTCGCGCGCTGCGGAGCTTGTCCCGCCGATCGCCGCGTCCGCCGACCGGACCGGTATTCAACCGGACGTCGATCTGCGGCCTGAGGGAGTCGTGGTCCGCATTCCGGCCGACGACAACGGCGTCCCGGCGAGCGCGATCACCTTCGCGGCGTCGGTGTCGCAGTCGGCCGTCGAGCTGGGCCTCACCGCCGACCCGTCGCGCGTGCAGTCGGTCGGCGTCTACGTCGCCGAGCACTCGCAGATCGACGTGCGCCCCTTCTTCCAGGCGGCGCTGGGCTACGCCCCGTGGGGAGAAACCGATGCCGTCGACCCGCTGCGCCGCGGACCCCAGCTCGCGTTCAACCCGATCACCGGCGACGCTCCGGGTCGCGGCCGCACGCACTTCGACGTCTTCGTGCCCGCCGATCAGGCGAAGGCGCGAGTGGAGGCGGCCATCGCGGCCGGCGGCAGGCTGGCCGATGATTCGTACGCGCCGTCGTGGTGGTCGCTCGCGTCGCCCGACAACCACGGCGTCGACATCGCTGCGTGGCCCGACGCATCCGACTGACGGACACACTCGGTCGAGAAACGGGGCGAGCCGGCGTGCGAACGGATGCCGCCACCCGCGCTCGAACATGGTCCGGCGCGGATGGCAACCCCCTGCACGTAGAGGCCGGATGCCCCGCAAGCTGGCGTGCATGAGCGATAGAGACGACGTCAAGCAGCCGCTCGACCACCAGCCCCCGCAGGACGAGCGCGACGAGGCGACTGATCCGACCGAGCCGCGGTACCCCGGCACAGGGGATGCCACCGATCCGTCAGCGGTGAGCCCCGACACCGCCGCCGAGCCGGAACCGCCGGGCCGTCACGGCCTCGACCAGCCGCCGACCGGCGGGCGCTGAGCGTCGACGCAATGGCCCTCGCCTGCCTCTTGTCGCGGGACGAGGCAGTCGGCAGACTGCTCCCATCGAGGCGAAGGGCGGGTGCCGATGGCAGCGACGGGTGCGCACGTGATCAAGCCGCTCACCTCCGAGACGTTTCCGGCATGGCTGGCGCTCGCCGAGAAGCACAACGGGGTGTGGGGCGGGTGCTACTGCTCGTATTTCCACGGCGACACCGAGCAGACCGTCAAGAGCGAGTACGACGGACCGACCTTCAAGCGGCGGCTCGTCGACGAGGGGGTGGCACACGCCGCGCTCGTCTTCGACGGTGACGCCGCGATCGCCTGGTGCGAATACGGCAGCCCCGAGGAGTTGCCGCGGATTTATCACCGCAAGCAGTACGACGCGAGTGAGACCGACCCCGCTCCGTGGCGCATCACGTGCTTCTTCGTCGACCGCGATCACCGGCGCTCCGGGGTGGCGCGCGAGGCGCTCGACGGCGCCCTCGCGCTGATCGCGCAGGCGGGCGGCGGCGAGGTCGTGTCGTTTCCCAACGAGCTGCCGCAAGGAAAGCGGACATCGTCGTCGTTCCTCCACAACGGCACGCGGGCGATGTTCGAGAAAGCCGGCTTCACCTTCGAGCGGCACATCGGCACGAGCAAGACCGTCATGCGCAAGACCGTCCCGCCGGCGACCGGCTGAGGCGGTGAGGAGTCGGCGGGCGGCGGCATCCGCCCGCCGTGGCATGCGTCAGTTGATGATCTGCCCGCGCTCGTCGTTGCGCAGCTCGGCCAGGCGTTCGCGCCAGGCCGCGAGCGCCTCCTCGGTCAAACGGGGCCAATCGAGGGTTTCGCCCACGATGCGCAGCGGCGCCCTGCTTCGGTACGAGCGCGTCGGATTGCCCGGGAACTTCTTGTCGGTGACATTGGGATCGTTCTCGAAGTCGCCAGTGGGCTCCACCAGGTAGACGCGGGGTGGGGCGTCGCCCGGCGCGAGCTCCGCTGCCAGCCCGGCGCCGTCGACGATCGCCGTGAAGTAGATGTGGTTCATCACGACCTCGGGCCGGTAGTTCGACCGGAATCCCGGGGTGAGCAGATCGCCGGTCCGCAGGTCGGCCTTGGTGCCATGGAAGAACGGGCCGTCATCCAACGCGTGGGTCATCGAAGTAGCTTGGACGACGACGTGCCTGGCGGCAACACCCGCCAACGGCTGCGACCTAGCGGTCGGCCGGTGACGGCGATCATCGTCTACGGCCCGCCGGGTCAACGTTCGCGCCGCTGAGTCGGCACGATCGTCGGTCGGCCCCGGCCTGACCCCGGAACACACGCAGACCTCGCGCCGGCGACGCCTTTGTCACTACTGTGAGGGCCGGTGCACTCGCCCACCCGCCCATGAAGGGACCTCGCATGGCTCAGCGCCCGCTCGGCGTCACCCTCGTCGCCATCATCGCCTGGCTCTCCGGCTTCCTGCAGAGCGTCGCGTCGATCATCATCATCATCACCACGGGATTCTTCTCGGGCCCGGCCATCCTGGGCTGGATCAGCCTCATCATCGGGCTCGTCACGCTCTTCGTGGGCGTGGGCCTGTGGCGCGGGAACCCGACCGCCCGCACGATCGCGACGATCGTCTTCGTCGCCAACATCGTGCTCGAACTGCTCGGCATGTTCAACGGCGAGAGCCTGTGGTCGGCGCTCGCCGGGTCGATCCTCTCGATCATCGGCCTGATCCTGCTTTACACCCGGCGGGCCCGCGAGTACTTCGGCGCCTGAGGTCTGGGTCCCCGCGATGCGAACCCAGCACCTCTATCGCATCCGCTTCCATTACCCCGAGGGGTGGATGGTGGGACTCGAGGGTGGATGGCAGCAGCACTTCTATCTCGCCGAGGGGTCCTGCGAGGGTGAGATCAGCGGTCGATTCCGCGCCGCCAACTCTCCGCTCCGAAGGACGAGCGATGGGCCGTTCCTGCCCGACATGCGCGGCGTGATCGAGACGGACGACGACGCCACGGTGATGTTCGAATGCCGCGGGTACGGACGTGCTCATCCGGCAGGCAGGCGGCAGGTCGTCGCCTCGGTGCTGCACGTCAGCGATCACCCTCGCTACCGCCGGCTCAACGACGTGGTGTGCGTGTGCGTCGGCGAGGTGCGCGCGTCCAGCGATCCGGGGCATCCTTCGCCCGAACTCGTGCTCGACGTCGCCGAGCTGATCTGGGAGCCGATCGCGCCGTAGCATCCTGGGCGTTTCCCACTCCACCTGATCTGGATGCCGGCGGTCCGCGGGCGAGACTGTGGCCTGCGCGAGACGCTCCCGTGGAACGGCCGTAGCACGCGCGAGCGTAGCGTCGAAGACAGCCCCGAGAACATCAGCGGGGGAGGAGGATCCGATGCACGCCATCGAACTGATCATCGGAGAATATGTCCACCGCCTGCCGCGGGGCGCCGACGAAGAGGCCGTCTTGGCACAGCTCACGGACGCCGTCCACGCCGGCGGCGCGGTTGTGAGCTTGCCCGCGCTTCGACCTCACACCAGCGTCTCGGTGCTGATCAGCCCCGGCGTCCCGGTGGTCATCGAGCGCACGCTCATCGAAGAGGAAGCTTCTGCGGGGGAATGCGAGCCGTTCGACGTGGATCTGATGGAGTGGGCCGGCCCCTGACTCTGGGGGTCACTGACCGCTGTCGCGCACCCCGTCCAGTGGCGTCGTTCCGCTGAAGCGGTCGGCGAGCAGGCCGACGCCCCGCTGCGGGTGCGCCAGCTCGACGAGGCCTTGACGCTGTGTCCGCGTCTTCGGGGTGTCCAGACCCATCGCCCGCTCGCGGTCCGCTTCCAGCCGCGGGTCGCACTCGCCGTCGCGGTTGAACGACCACATCAGCATCGGGTCGCCCAGCGGCAGGCTGTGGCCGCCGCCGATGTCATGGCGACCCGTGTGCCACGTGTGCCACGTCTTGCCGTAGCTGTTCATCAGCCGCTTCATGAGCGCCTTCTCGGCCGCCGCGGGCAGCCCCGGCGCGACGAGCGACCCCGACAGCACCTCGTAATTGTGCGGATGCCAGTACTTCTTCTCCTCCTCGGGTAGTGCGTCGAACAGCTGCTCCGAGACGATGTACTCGACGCCGATCAGGTTCGCGTGAGCGGTGTTGCCGTCGAACAGCGCGGCTTGGATGAAGTCGTCGTTGACGACCTGGCAGTAGTGATGGGCCTCCATCTGCATCGACGGATCGTCCTTCGCGGGGTGGAACCCGCTGACATAGACGTCGAAGTGCTTCAGCGGCGCCGCGCTCTGCAGGGCATTGGCTCCCTGCTCGAGCACCGCGAGCCAAAGTCCCTTGTCGTCGCCTGCCGGGGTCACCGGACTCGGCCGGTCGCTGCTGCTCATCGAGGCTCCTTCGTGTCGCTCCCCCGCCGACCCGACGACGCCGGCTGGAGACGACAGTCTGCGCAACGCCTCACGTCGCGGTCAGGTGCCTTGCGTGATGGGACGGATGCCGCTACCCGCCGCAAACCATCATCGAACAGCGGCTGCTGAGTGCCCGTTCCGCCCTCGCCTCCTCCAGCGCCCGCAACCGCTCCATCGCCGAGATCGCCAGCACGTGGGGGTTCAGCAACCCGAGCTACTTCGCCGACCGGTTCCGCCGGCGGTTCGGTGTCACCCCCCGCCAGTGGCGCGACCAGGCTCTGTCACCCGCCGAGGCGACGAGCGGGGTCGGCCCGATCCCTGGGTAGGCGGCGCGGCGAGGATGATGGCGATCGCCTCGACGGCGAGCAGCACCAGCGGGCCGTGAGGCCAGTATCCGGTGGCGAGGGTGCCCACGACGAGTACCGGCAGAGTCAGCCCCAGCATCATGCGCACCCACAGCGGCCAGCCGGGTCCTGCCGTGACGGCGGCGAGGATGCCGGCGAGACCGACGGCGATGAGCACGAACGCCTCCGCGCCCCAGAGCGCGTGCAACGGCGCCTCCTGGGGGGTGTTGAGATAGCTGAGCGCGGTGACCGGTGCGCCCAGGATCACCAGCCAGGCCATCACCGCGCCGCCCCAGCCCGCTCGGCGAAGGTCGGGGAGCAGCGCCAGCCCTATCGCCAGGAAGGACACGGCGGCGAGCGCGCCGAACACGATGTACGGATCGTGCACTCCCTCCCGCGCCCAGAAGTACGCGCGGTAGCGGAAGACCCAGCTCCAGAGGGTCACCCCGAACTCCGTGGCGGGGAACGGCAGGATGAGCAGGGCCCACAGCCCGCCCGCGCCGGCGAGCACCGCCCGCCACACGCGGGACCGGTCGACGAGCGGTTCGCGGTCTGCCTCCACCCGCCGATTGCACCATCGATCCGATGGGCGCCGCCACTGCGGAGGCGGAGAGCCGCGGAATGCGCTCGACGCCAGGTCCTGTTCGGATGCCGCCCCACGGCGCACGACGGAGGTTGAGGCTACTCTGTGGTCGTGGATGCGTCAGCCCGGCCGACGCCGGAGCCGCCCACGGCCGCGTCGTCGCGAATCCTCCTCGACACCAAGCTGTACCGGCCGAGGCCGCGGCGCAGTGCCGTGGCCCGACCTCGGCTCTCGGAGCAGCTCGACCGCGGCGCCGAATCGCGCCTCACGATCGTCTCGGCGCCTGCGGGCTTCGGCAAGTCGACGGTGCTCGGCGCCTGGCTCGCGGACCACGCCGGAAGCGGAGCCGGGGGTCGCGAAGCGGCCTGGCTCTCGCTCGACGCCGGCGACAACGATCCGGCGTTGTTCTGGGCGTATGTCATCGGGGCGCTGCGAACCGTCTCGCCCGATGTCGGAGCCGACACCCTCGCCGCGCTCGAAACGTCGGGCGTCGGCTTGACGCAGGGCGCCCTCACCGGTCTTCTCAACGACCTCGCCGCCCTCGAACGAGACGTCGTGCTCGTGATCGACGACTATCACCTCATCGAGGCGGCAGCGGTGCACGACTCCGTCGCCTTCTTCATCGACAACACCCCTCCGAACCTGCATCTCGTGCTCGCGACCCGCGCCGATCCTCCCCTGCCGCTAGCCCGGCTCCGTGCGCGCGGCGAACTCACCGAGGTGCGCGCGGCGGATCTGCGCTTCACGGCGGAGGAGGCATCCGCTTACCTCACCGACGTGATGCAGCTGCCGCTGACCGCGTCGCAGGTGTCGACCCTCGACGACCGGACCGAGGGGTGGATCGCCGCGCTGCAGCTCGCGGCGCTGTCGATGCGGGGACGCGACGACCTGAGCTCGTTCGTCGCCGAGTTCGCCGGAGACGACCGCTACATCGTCGACTACCTCGTCGAGGAGGTGCTCGAGAACCAGCCGGAGGAGGTGCGGGCCTTCCTACTGCAGACCTCGATCCTGTCGCGGATGAACGCGTCGCTCACCAACGCCCTGACCCTTCGGGACGACGGCCGCGCGATGCTGGAGGCGCTGGATCACGCCAACCTCTTCCTCGTGCCCCTTGACGACCGGCGCCGTTGGTTTCGTTACCACCACCTCTTCGCCGAGGTGCTCCGGGCACGATTGACCGACGAGCAGCCGGACGAGGTTCCCGGGCTTCACCGCCGGGCCAGCGCGTGGTATGCGGAGCACGGCGAGACCGACGCCGCTGTCCAGCACGCGCTCGCGGCGCCGGATCACGCCCTGGCCGCGCGCCTCATCGAGGCGGCCGTGCCCGCCATGGGTCGCGACCGCAGGGAGGCGGCCCTGCGGAGGTGGATGGAGGCGCTCCCGGCGGACATCTTCCGCACCCATCCGGTGCTGAGCCTCAGCTTCGCCGGTGCCCTGCTGTCCACCGGCGAGGTAAATGGGGTGGAGGCGAGATTGCGGGACGCGGAGCGGTGGACGGATGCCACGGCCGCCGCCGTCGCGCAGGGCGATGCGCCCGTCGTGGTCGACCCCGAAGAACTGCGGCGCCTGCCCGGCTCGATCGCGATCTACCGCTCCGGGCTCGCTCTCGCGCTCGGGGACGCCGGCACGACCGTGGAGCAGGCGCGGCGCGCGCTCAGCCTGCTCGACGAGGACGATCAGTACCGGCGAGGCGCGGCCGCCGCGCTGGAAGGGCTGGCGCTCTGGGGGCGCGGCGACCTGGACGGCGCGTACAGCGGGTACGCCGAGTCGGTGGCGAGCTTCCGCCGGTCCGGCCACATCGCCGATGTGCTCGGATGCACCATCACCCTCGCCGACATCCGGCTGACGCAGGGCCGGCTCAGCGACGCGCTGGCGAGCTACGAGGGCGCCTTGCAGCTCGCGCTCGACCAGACAACCGAGGTGCGGCGCGGCATCCCCGACATGCACGTCGGCATCAGCACGATCCTGGCCGAGCGCGGTGACCTGGATGCCGCGACCGCCCATCTCGACCGCGCCCACATGCTGGGCGACGCCGCCGGGCTGCCGAAGTACCGCTACCGCTACGCACTGGCCCGGGCCCAGATCCTCCAGTCGCGGGGCGACCTGGATCGCGCGGTCGAACTCATCGACGACGCCGAGCGCTTCTTCGTCGCCGACATGGCCCCGCTGGTTCGTCCGGTGCCCGCCACGAGGGCGCGCGCCTGGCTCCGGCAGGGCAGGGTCGCCGAAGCCCTCGCGTGGGCGCGTGAGGCCGAACTGACCCCGGAGGACGACCTCCGCTATCTGCGCGAGTACGAGCACGTGACACTCGCCCGGGCGCTGCTCGCCCAGCACCACCGCTCCGGCGAGGAGCGGCCGCTGGACGACGCACTGGCGCTCCTCGACCGACTGCGTGACGCCGCAGAGGCGGGAGGACGGACGGGAAGTCTCATCGAGATCCTTCTGCTCCAAGCTCACGCGCATCAGGCGCGGCGCGACCTCGACGAGGCGGTGACGCTGCTGCAGCGGAGCCTGACGCTCGCCGAACCCGAGGGCTACGCCCACCTCTTCCTCGACGAGGGCGCCGCGGTGACCCGGCTCCTCGACGCTGTCGCGGCGCGCGGCGTCGTAGCCGCGTATGCGCGCCGCCTCGTGAGTATGGCGAGGAATTCGCATTCTGCCATCCCGCCCACGGAGGCGCGTCTCACCGAGCCGTTGAGCGACCGGGAGCGGGAGGTTCTCGAGCTGCTTGCCACTGAGCTCAGCGGTCCCGAGATCGCCCGCCTGCTCGTGGTGTCGCTGAACACGGTCAGGACGCATACGAAGCGGATCTACACCAAGCTCGGGGTCAACAGCCGACGGGCCGCAGTGCTGCGCGCCGAGGAGCTGGGCGAGTTGTCGGCGAGGGGCCGGCGCGGGTCCTCGTCGGCGTAGCGCATGGTCGGCCGCGGGGTACCCGCGAGTCCGCGGCATCCGTGCCCTGTCGTCACGGTTGCCGGTCGATGACTTCGATCGCGCGGACGGAGAGGAGGATCACGCCCAGATCGCGGATCCTGCACAGGATGCCGTGCAGTGCGGCCTGGTCGGCGAGACAGCCGCGCAGCGTGGTCGTGCCGTCGGCTTCGCGCGTGAGTGTCAGCGGACCGAACCACTCGCCCCAGCGATCGTCGAGGTGCCGGTCGACGCGGAGCTCGTAGCCGGAGGGTTCGTCACTACGGCGCCCCGCGGTCATCGCCCTGCCTCCGCTCCGGCACCGCCGCGCCGGCTCGGGACCCGCGCGGCCCGCCGGCGGATCGCCCATTCCGCCACCGCGAGGTTGATCGCCCAGCCGGCACCGTTGAGCAGGGCCACGCTGAGCTCGCCCTTCCCGAAGAGCAGCTCACCGAAGCCGAGGGTGAACACCTGCGTCGCGGCCCCGAGCCCCAGGGCGAAGGCACGGATCATCCAGGCTCGGTGCTGTGGGAGCTTCCGGTGCCGGATGGCGAGGAATCCCCGCACGATCGAGACGGCCATGCCCGTCGCCGCAAGCAGGCGGAACGCGAACAGGAGGACGGACGAATCCGGCAGCGTCGCGAATGCCAGCCAGAGCCCGGAGAAGGCCGCGAGCAGCGCCCCCAGGATCGCGACCCTGCCGGCGATCCGGTGCCACGTCGGCCGGCGTCGCCGGAAACCGGCGGAGAACTGCAGGGCGCCGAGGGTGACGAACACGGTGGCGCCCAGCACGTGCAGCACCACGGGGAGCGACATCGCGCCCGCGCCAGCCGAGGCGGCTTCGGGCGCACCGACCGCCAGAGCTATCCGCCGGAGCGCGTTGGCGACGATCGGAAGGAGCCCGAGCGTGATGAGGCCGGCGGGCAGCAACCAGCCGGGGCGGCGGCGACGCGGCGGCCGGGCACCGGTCGCGGGGCGTGAAGCGTGGAGAGTCATCGGAGTTCGTCCCTCGTCGAGTCGCGGGCCGTCTGCTACTCGGAGCGCAACGCGTCCATCGGCGTCCGGCGCGCTGCTCGCTGTGCGGGCACGGTCGCGTCGGTGATCTGGAGGACGACACTGCCGCGCTTGTGCCCGGTGTCGACGTAGCGGTGGGCGTCGACGATGTCGTGCAGAGGGTAGGACCGGTCGATGACGGGTCGAAGGTCTCCGAGCTCGGCGAGGAGCATGACGTGCTCGAGGTCTGCGGCACGATAGCGGCCGGGGCCGGTGACGACGGTGATCCCGTACCGCCGGGCGTCCCGCTTGGCGCGGAGCAGCGAGCCGAGATCCGCTGCCACCAGGAGCACCGCGCCTCCCGGGTTGAGCGCGCCGTGCACGCGGTCGACCGGGGCGTTGCCGACGCAGTCGACGATCACGTCGTAAGTCGCGCCGTCGGCGGTGAAGTCCTCCGAGCGGTAGTCGATCGTCCGCCGCGCTCCGAGGCCGGTCACGAGGTCGTGGTTCTCAGTGCTGCAGACGGCCGTCACGTCAGCGCCCACCGCACTCAGGATCTGCACGAACGCGGTCCCGACGGCGCCGGATGCCCCGTTGACCAGCACCCGCGTGCCGGCCCCGACGCTGACTTGATTCAGGTAGGACTGAGCGGTGAGGCCGCCGAAGACGAGACTGGCCGCCTCGTCGAACGCCAGGTCGCGCGGCTTGCGCGCGACCGCGTCGGCGGCCTTCACGACGACGTACTCGGCATGGCCGCCGAAGCGACTGCCGAGCATCGCCACCACTTCCTCTCCCACGGCGAAGCCCTGCACGTCCGCACCGGTACGCTCGACGACGCCGGCGACGTCCATGCCGAGGACGGGCCTGCGGGGGCGGAAGAAGCCGAGCACGAGCGAGCTCGGGACGATCAGGCCGGCAGGGATGTCGCGGGAGCGCGAGCGGTGGTCGGCAGCGCTCACCGTGCTGGCGTGGACCCGGATGAGGATCTCGTCCGGGCGCGGTCGGGGGTCGGCGATGTGCTCGATGCGGACGACGTCGGGTCCTCCGAATCGGCGGTACACGGCAGCTTTCATGTCATCTCCAGGCGGTTCGTCGAGCTGGTCGAGCGGTGGTTCTGCCGAGCAACGTACGGACCGATGTGGTGACCGCGCATCACCACATGTGGTGATCTTCGCCACACGGTGCGCCGAGGAAATGCTTGCGCAGTCCTATAACGTCATATAACGTCTAGATACGTTCTATAACGAGAAGGGTAAACCGTGAGTTCTACTGTCGTCTCCACCGCATCGTCTGTCATCGAGGAGCAACTGGCCGCGGCCCGTGAGGCCATCGCCTCACGTACCGGCCTCTCCCGCGTGGTTCTCAGCGCCTGCGGGGGCTCATTCGCCGTGATGCTGCCGGGCGAGTACTTCCTGGGCACGTCCGCTGGCAGCCTCGAGTCCGTCGTCCTCAACGCGGCCGAGTTCATCTCCCGTGCGTCGGCGCGAGTCGACGCACAGACCGTGGTGATCCTGTGCTCGCACTCGGGCACGACACCCGAGACCGTGGCGGCAGCCCAGCACGCCCGCGAGAGGGGTGCGCTCACCGTGGCCTTCACTCACGAGCTGGACTCCCCGCTCGCACAGGCATCCGAGTTCGTCATCGGCTACCAGCACGGCGCCGAGAAGAGCGAGTCATACGTGGCGCCGGCGCTTCTCCTGCGTCTCATCGCCCGGATCCTCGACGATCGCGAGGGTGGGTCCTTCGTGGAGCCGATCGACGCCGTGGTCGCGTCCCTTCCGAACCTCGTGCCGGCCGCGCGAGCCGCTCACACCGAAGCTGCCGACCGCTGGGCGTTCGCCTCGCGACGCGAGGAGCTCATCTACACGATGGCCGCCGGCTCGAACTACGGCACCGCCTACTCGTTCGCCATCTGCCTCCTCCAGGAGATGCAGTGGGTTCACTCGGCGGCGATCCACTCCGGTGAGTACTTCCACGGCCCGTTCGAGATCACCGACGTGGATGTGCCCTTCATCGCTCTCCTCGGCCTGGACGAGACCCGCCCGGTCGAGCAGCGCGCCGTCGACTTCCTCACGAAGCACACCGAGAAGGCGCTCATCATCGACGCCGCCGACTTCGGACTGGACGGCGTCCACGAATCGGTCCGCGGCATCTCCGCGCATCTCCTCTTCAATCCGGTGCTGCGCACGTACGCCGACGCGCTCGCCGATCACCGTGGACACCCCCTGAGCGTGCGTCGCTACATGTGGCGCATGGACTACTGAACCGAAAGGAACCGCACAATGCGCACACGTGCTCGCATTGCCGCCGCCGCCGTCGGCATCGCTGCACTCGTTCTTCCGCTGGCAGCCTGCGCCGGGGGAGGTGCGGGGGCATCGGGAGACACCGTCGAGATCGACTTCTTCCACCGCTGGCCGAACGAGCCGAAGAACGCCTACTTCGCCGCACTGGTGGAGGAGTTCGAGGCCGAGAACCCCGACATCAAGGTGAACGTCGAGAGCGTCCTCAACGACGCGTACAAGGACAAGGTCAAGGTCGTCGCCGGGTCGGACAACGCGCCCGACGTGATGTTCTCGTGGAGCGGCTCCTTCCTCAACGAGCTCGTGGAGGGCGGGGCAGTGATGGACCTCGGCCCGTGGCTCGACGAGAACGCCGACGTCCGTGACAGTTTCTTCGAGAGCCAGATGGAGCCGATGAGCATCGACGGCGTGCAGTACGGGCTGCCGCTCGGAATGCACTCGAAGCTGTTCTTCTACAACGTCGACGTCTTCGGCGAGCTTGGCCTGGAGGCACCGACGACGTGGGACGAGTTCCTCGATGTGCTCGATGAGATCGAGAAGGCCGGGATGACGCCGATCGAGTACGGCGCAGCCGATCAGTGGACCATCGCGCACTACGTCGGCACGCTCAACCAGCGTGTCGTCGATCCCGAAGTGTTCGAGGGCGATCAGGATCCCGCGACAGGTGAGTTCACCGACCCCGGCTACGTCGAGGCACTCGAGCGCTTCCAGGAGCTCTCGTCCTACATGAATCAAGACATGACAGCGGTGACCCATGAGGTTGCGCGCAACGCATGGATCGCGGGCGAAGCGCCCATCATGTACATGCAGAGCGCCGAGGTCGGCTACTTCGGCGACGCGCAGTTCGAGTACGCGACGTTCAACTTCCCGTCCGTCGACGGCGGCAAGGGGGATCCGGGCCAGCTCACGGGCGCCCCGGAGGGGTTCGTGGTGTCGGAGACGACGCAGCACCCGGAGGAGGCGCTGCGGCTCCTCGCGTTCCTGGTGAACAAGCAGAACGGCATGCGGTACACGGAGGCGACTGGGGAGCTGAGCGCGGTGGACGGCGCTGTGGACGAGGCGGACGTCGCTCCGATCACGAAGGAGCTCGCCCAGGGCATCGTCGACGCCACGGCGATGACGACCTGGCTCGACAACGCCTACGACCCGCAGATCGTTCAGGCGTACCTGACCGAGACGCAGCTCATGCTCAACGGCCAGCAGACGCCCGCGGGTGTTATGAAGGCCGTCCAGGACGCCGCAGCCCGAGTGCGCGCGGAGTCCTGACCAGCCGGCGGAGCCGCCGCGCGACCTGTGCCCGCGCGGCGGCTCCGTAGCCCCGGTATGAACGTGCCGACATCCGAGCATTTCACCGACCGAGAGGAAGGCGCATGAACACTCGCGCCCGTACCTTCAACGTTCTCTACATCGCCCCGGCTCTCGCCCTCATCGGGCTGTTCGTCTACTACCCGCTCGTGTCCAATGTCGGATACAGCTTCTTCCGGTTCTCGGCCGGGTCCGGCGACATGCAGTTCGTCGGGCTGGAGAACTTCACCCGGCTGTTCACCGACCCGGTGATCGCGACCGCCCTGGGCAACAACACCCTGTACGCCGTCGTGTCCATCGTGTTCCAGGTGATCGGAGGACTCGTCGTCGCCGCCTGGCTCACCCATCTGCTCGGGCCGCGGATGGGGTCGTTCCTGCGGAGCGTCTACTTCATCCCCGCCGTCATCTCGATGACGGTCATCGCGCTCCTGTTCACCTTCGTGTTCGACGCGCGCGGCGGCCTGCTCAACGCGTTCCTCGAGCTCATCGGTCTCAGCGGTCTGCAGACCGCGTGGCTGGCGAATGTCGACACTGCGATGGGCGCGGTCATCAGCGTCTCCCAATGGCAGAGCGTCGGGTACGTCTGCATGCTGTACGTCGTCGCGCTGCAGCAGATCCCGGTTGAGCTGTACGAAGCCGCCTCCCTCGACGGCGCCGGCCGTGTGCGCCAGTTCTGGCACGTGACCGTGCCCCAGGCGAAGGAGATGATCTTCGTCGCGATGATCCTCACCGTGTCGGGCGCGTTCACGGTCTTCAACGAGCCGTACATCCTCACGCGCGGTGGCCCCGGCAACACAACCCAGGTGCTCGCCACCTACATGTACAACCAGGGCTTCTTCCAGAACCAGATGGGGTACGCCTCGGCGATCGCGACGCTGATCTTCGTCATCACGCTCGTGCTCTCGGTCATCCAGCTGGTCTCGTTCCGAAGCGGAAAGGACTGACATGTCGACTTCGAATGTGCGCGACGCCACTTTAGCCGTGCTCGACGACTCGCCCCGCACGGCACCGCTCGACACGGTCACCATCACCACCCGCAAGCCGCGGCGAGATCGCGGCCGCCGACGCCATCGCGTCAATCGGTGGAGCGTGTGGAACATCCCGGTCTACGCCGTGCTCGCCGCCTATGCGGTGGCGATCGCTTACCCGCTGTTCTGGATGGTGGTCTCATCGTTCAAGGCGTCGGCCGACATCTACGCTGACCCCTGGGGGCTTCCCGGCACCTGGCTGGTGGGCAACTACGCCGCCGCGTGGGACCGAGGGATCTCGGAGTACTTCCTCAACTCGCTGATCGTCACGATCCTGTCCACGGCCATCACGGTGCTGGTCGCGGCGCTGTGCGCCTATGGGATGGTGCGCCTAGCCAACCGCTTCGCCGACATCGTGCTCGTGGTCATGCTGGGCGGGCTGGTCGTCGCCCCGCAGGTGAGCCTCATCCCGCTCTACCGACTGCTCGACTCGCTCGGGCTGCTGAACACGTACTGGGCGATGATCCTTCCCTACGTCGCGTTCCGTCTGCCGATGGCGGTCATCCTGATCCGTTCCGTGTTCCTTGCGGTACCGACGGAGCTGGTCGACGCCGCGACCATCGACGGATGCCGGTCACCCCAGGTCCTTCGGCACGTCTACTTCCCCCTGAGCCGGTCGGTCCTCGTCACTGCGGCCGTCCTGACGGCGTACTTCGCCTGGAACGAGTTCCTGTTCGCGATCGTCTACGTCGACGCCGATGCTGTCCGCACGATCCCCGCCGGCCTGATGGCTTTCCGCGACGCGCTTTCCACGGACTGGGGTGTGCTGCTGGCGGGTCTTGTGATCGCGGCGCTTCCGATTGTCATCGTCTTCCTGTTCCTGCAACGTTATTTCGTCGCCGGTGTCGCCGCCGGCAGCGTGAAAGGCTGATCACGTGTACACCCCGGCGCAGCTTCGCGACCGCCTGGCCTCCGTCCCCGCGCCCTCCCTCGTCGGCATCGGCGACAACGTGCTGGACTGCTACCTGCACGAAGACCTGGCGTACCCCGGCGGGAACGCCCTGAACGTCGCGGTCTACAGTCGGCTGTTCTTCGGGGCGGACGCGGGTTTCGTGGGCATCTTGGGCGACGACCGGTTCGCGACGCACCTGATGAGCGTCCTCGACGAGCTTCACGTCGACTATCAGTGCGTTCGTCGAGCCCACGGCCCGAACGGCATGGCCTTCGTGTCGCTCGACGACGACGGGGATCGACGCTTCGTCGGCTCGAACTATGGCGGTGTCCAGCGTGGCCTCCGCCTGCGGCTCACCGAGCAGGACTTCGCCCACCTCGAGTCATACGACCGGGTGCACACGTCGGTGTACTCGGCCATCGAGCCGGAGCTGCCCGCCTTCACGGAACGCGGCATCCGGGTGTCGTTCGATTTCTCGGACGATGCGCCCGCCGGGCTGCTGGCTCGGATCGGTGCGCACATCGACGTCGGCTTCTTCTCCAGCGGGGCGCTGACCGAATCCCAGATCGATGACCTCGGGCAGGCCGCTCTGGAAGGGGGAATGAGCGTCGCCGTCGTGACCAGGGGATCCCGGGGTGCGAGCGCGTACACCGACGGTGCTCGGGCCGTCGCCACGGTGGCGCCCGTCGGTGCGGTCGATGCGCTCGGTGCCGGCGACGCGTTCATCTCGGGCTTCCTTGCGGCTCGCGCCGCGGGGGACGACATCGACGGATGCCTCGAAATCGCCGCGACGGCGGGCGCCCTGGCGTGCACGTACCGTGGCGCGTTCGGTTACCCTGTCGAGGCAGGCGACGACGCGCGTGCCCAGTTGGTTCGCCGATACGAGTCCGTCTAGAGAGGCGCACGATGGTCCAGCCCGTTGCGATGTCGCTGCACGAGCAGGTGCGCAACACGCTGCTGTTCGAGATCGAGACCGGCGTCTTCGCGGGAGACGGCAAGCTGCCGACCGAACCGGAGTTGTGCGAGCGATTCGGCGTGAGCCGCATCACCGTTCGTCGCGCAGTTGCCGACCTCGAAGAGATGGGCATGGTGACCAGGCGTCAGGGGCGCGGCACGTTCGTGGCCGCAGAGCGCCCGTCGCTGGGGACCATGGCGATGGGTGGCTTCTCCGACCAGCTCAGCGCTGCCGGTCCGACCTCCCGTCGCATCGTCGAAGCCACCACGACCGCCGCAGACGAGGCCACCGCGCAGCGGCTCGGCGTGCGGGCAGGATCTCCCGTCTTCCGGCTGATCCGCGTGTTCCTGCTGGACGACGTTCCGCTGTCGCTTGACGACAGTTCCTACTCGCTTGAGCGGTATCCCGGCCTGGACACCATGATCGACGACGCGACGTCGACGTACCGCGTCCTCCGCGAGACGTTTGGTGTCCACTTCCACGAGGTCGAACGCCGGATCGGCGTCAGCTTCACGACCGTCGAAACGGCGCTGCTCCTCGACCGCCCAGAGCACGACGCGCTGATCAGGATCGACAAAGTGGCCCGCGACCGCAAGGACGCCATCATTCACATGTCGACGGTCGAGGTCGTGCCCTCGCGGCTCGAACTCCGGATGACCGCCCGCGAGGAGTGAGACCGCGCGGTTCCGCCGCCCACATATGGTTGCCCCGCGCCGGGCGGGCGGGACACTGCGAGGCTATGTCAGCACATCCCGGGTGGTGAACCGCCAGACGGCGAGTGCGCCCGCGAGTGCGATCCACACCGCCTGCAGCAGGGCGTTGTCGAGGAACGAGTCCCACGAGATGGGTGAGCGCAGCAGGTCGCCGAAGTCCAGCCAGCGGTCGGTGAACAGGTAGGGGTGCACCGCCGACAGCTGCGGGATCTGACCGACGATCTGCGCCGCGACCGCGAGGATCGCGGTGGCCGCCATGGCGCCGACCGGCACGGTCGTGAGCGTCGAGAGCAGCAGACCGATCGCCGTGAGCCCCAGCATCGACACCGACACGTAGGCGACCACGGCCACACACCGGGCCAGCCCCTCCCCGAGACTCACCTGCGTGCCGCTCAGCAGGGTCAGCGGTCCGGCGCCGAAGAGCACGGCGCCGACGATCACGCCCACCGCGACGACCGTGAAGGTGGCGACGACGCAGAACACGGCGGCGGCGACGTACTTGACGGCCAGGAGCGCCACGCGCCCCGAGGGTGCCACCAGCAGATAGCGAAGGGTGCCGAGGCTCGCCTCGCCGGCGATCGTGTCGCCGGCGACGACGCTGACGGTGAGCGGAAGGAAGAGCGGGATCGCGATCGTCAGCGCGGCCAGTCCGACGAAGACGCCGTTCTCGGTGATCTGGTCGAGGAACGCCGGCCCACGCCCGGCACGGGCGCCGCCCGCGATGAGCACCGCGACGCCGAGGAGCACGCCGATGAGCCCGAGGGCTCCGAGCATCATCCACGTGCGCAGGCGGCGGAACAGCGTCGCCAGCTCGCTCGTGAGGAGACCTGCGATGCCGCTCCCGCGGCCGCCGCGACCGGGAGCCGACGCCGTCGGCGGGGCGTCGGTCGGGCGAGCGGGAGCATCACGCGACGACATCGAAACCCTGCCCCGTCAGCTCGACGAACCGGTCCTCGAGGCTCGTCCGCTCGACCGTGATGCCACGCACGCGCACGTCCGCGCGCACGAGGGCCGCGACGAGGTCCTCGGGCTCGGGCCCGTGCGCGCCGAGTGTTCCGACCAACGTGTGGGGCGCGGCATCCGTCGTCTGGATCCCCGCGCTCGCGAGCACCTCTCTCGCCCTCGCCACATCGGGTGTCTGCAGCTGCAGACGACCCGTGCCGTCGCCGCTGCGCAGCTCGTCGAGGGTGCCGGATGCCACGAGCCGCCCCGCGCTCATGATGCCGGCGTGCGTGCACACCTGCTCGACCTCGGCGAGCAAGTGGCTCGAGACGAACACGGTCGCCCCCTCCTCGGCGAGGGAGCGGATGAGCCCGCGCACTTCGCGCATGCCCTGCGGGTCGAGCCCGTTGGTCGGCTCGTCCAGCACCAGCAGCTCGCGGGGAGTGAGCAGGGCGTTGGCGATGCCGAGGCGCTGCTTCATGCCCAGCGAGTAGGCGTGCACCTTCTTGTCGGCGGCCGAGGTGAGTCCGACGCGCTCGAGGGCGTCCTCGATGCGCCGGCGACGGGTGGCGGATGCCGCATGCCGGCCGGCCGCGTCGAACCGCTGCAGATTCTGTCGACCGGTGAGGAACGGCGCGAACGCCGGGCCCTCGACGAGCGCGCCCACCCTCGGCAGCACCGCCCGGATGGCGTCGGGCACGGGCCGCCCCAGGATGCGGGCCTCCCCCGCGGTCGGACGGATAAGGCCGAGGAGCATCCGGATCGTGGTGGTCTTGCCGGATCCGTTCGGCCCGAGGAACCCGAACACCGAGCCGTGCGGCACGTCCAGGGCAACGGCGTCCACGGCCGCCTGCGCGCCGAAGCGCTTGGTCAGCCCGGAGGTCTGGATGGCGAGGTCGGTCACCGCGGGCTCAGTCGCCGGCCGCGACCTGCGCGAGGTGATCCGCGTCGACGGCTCCGGCGAACACGCGCCCGTCGTCGGCGAAGAACACCGTCACGAGCGCCGTCTCGAGCACGCGTCCGCCGGTCACCGGACGCGTCAGGCTCTGCAGGTTCGCCCCGTCCATGCCCTCGACGCCGGAACCGCTGGTGGGCGCCGGCGGCAGCTCGACGACGGCGGTCCAGCCCTCACCGTGCACGACGGGCCGGGCGGCGGCATCGGTGTCGACCTCACTGTCACCGGGGTGATCGTGGTGGGGTGCGGAGAGGGTCTTCTCCTCGACGGTGTATCCCGAAGCAGGCGTGTACGTGAGCGCCGCGGGGTCAGGCGCCGTATAGGAGACGTCGGTGAAGGCGATCTCGAACGCGGGCTGGTCAGCGCCGCGGGCGGTGACGGATGCCGCGAGCGCAGCGCCCGTCTCGCCGTCGATGGCGAACCGCACCGCGCCGATGAGGCTGGCGTCGTCGTCCGGCGCGAGCACGAGCTCGTACACCTCACGCCCGGCCACTCGCCCGTCGGTTCCGACCGAGATCTCGGTGGATTCGTCGAGCGTCGCCAGCGCGTCGTCGAGCATCTGCTGCGGGGTCTCGACCGGCGCGTCGGGCCGCGGCTGCGGCATGCCCGGGTCGATCTCGACCGTGTAGCGCGTCGCGGTCTGGGCCTCGGAGTCGACGAACCAGCCTTCGCCGGCGGTCCGGTCGACGTACACGTTGCGCTCGGCGAGGCGATCGAGCACCTGGAGCCGCGACTTGTCGCCGTCGAGGTAGATGTTGGCGGTGTGCGAACCCGTCAGCAGATCGATGGCGTCATCGGCGCCGGTACTCGCATCCTCGTCGTCCGACCCCACGATGCTCGAGAGGTCCGGCAGACCGAGCTCCGACGTCTGCTCGATCGTGCCCGTCAGCGCCGTGACATCGCTCGCGGCGGCGAACTCGAGCAGTTCGGCGGGCGTCATGTCGGGGAGGTTCACCTGGGCATCGGCAGCAGTCGGGATGACCACGGCCGCGGCGACGGCCCCGGCGAGAACGAATGCGCCGGTGATCGGAAGCCAAGGGGCTGGTGACCGGCGCGGATGCCGCCTATCCATGGGGAAAGGCTACGCCTGCGTTGCGGCGCGCGGGCTGGGAGATGGATCTGAGAACGCGGCTTGCGGCCGCGCGCTACCCCGTGGCGCGCAGGGACGCCTGGGCTCCTGCCGGGGAGGTCAGGATCAACCGGGCGGCGAACGGCGACGCCAGCGGGATGAGGATGTCGTACAGCGTGGCACCGTGCGGCCCCTTCCGGTACGCGAAGCGGATACGGCGGCCCGCCGGATACAGGGGACGCAGCGGCAGCTCGAGCGACCCGCCACCGTCCATGCGGATATTGCTCAGAGCGATGGAGGCCGTGAGCGCCGGGCCGAGGGACGGACTGGGCACCGGAACAACAACTGGCCCGGTGGGGAGATGCAAGGTGCCGCGCCGAGCGGCCGACACAGCGAGGGTGTACGGCGGGGTCGCGGTCCTCGGGACCGTGCTCGATACCGTCACGACGCTCACGGATGCCGACACGGCTTTGACCCCTACGAGCGCGAAGTCGGGCGGCTGGGGCGCCGTCCACCCGGCAACGGTCGTGACCTCCACCGACGAGCGACCGAGCGGGTCGACGAGCCGGAGCCCGACATCGACCGGGTCCGAGGCATCCGTTCTGGTGAACCAGATCGCCAACGGCGTCCGACCGTCCACCCTCGTCCCGCGCGTGACGACGGCGACCCCCGGTGCGGGAGCCGGCGGCGGCTCGGTCGCTGAGACCGCCGAGAGCGAGGAAGGCACGACGGCTTCGAGCGTCGCCGCGGTGACGGAATCGCCCGTCGCCGCCGCGATCAGGTGAGGACCGAAGTCGGTGTCGGGGATCGGCGCCGCGGTCGACGTCCGCGCGACGAGCACGGTCCGGTCGGGCGTCACGGCTTCCACGACGAGCGGATCGAGATCGGGCGGCGTGGACGGCGGGACGCGGACGGTCACGATGTCGGACGCGGGCGAGAGCTGACCCCGCCACCCTCGCTCCGGGATGGTCGTCGTGTCAGGCTCCGCCGTGGTTCGCACGTACCAGGTCCGCCAGCTCGGTGTGAGAGCGTCCGACCAGCGGGCGCGATACAGCGGGAGCCCGGTGACGAGATCCCTGTCGCCGGCGGCGGGAGGGTCGGCAGGTGCAGCGGCTGTGACGAGCTGCGGCGCTCCCATCGAGTCGGCTCGCCGCGCCGCATCGAAACTCTGCGTGCGGTACACGCGGAAGCGCGAGACAGGCACCTCGCTCGGCACCTCGAGGTCGATCTCCACTCCCGCCGGTGTGATCACAGGGCGAGCGAGCGGCTGACCGGGGACGACGACCCGCGGTGCGATGAAGACCTGCGTGAAGTCCTGCGTGGCCGTGTTGATGGGCCATGGCGAGTCGGCCCCGGCCCGCGTCGTCGAGGTGACGACGAAGAACTGGATGCTGCGCGACCCACGAGCCAGAGCGATGTCAGCCTCGCGCCGGTCGCCGGGAACCTCCAGCACGCGCCGGAAGGCGAGCCGGCACGCCTCGGGCCGGTCGATCAGGAGCTGTCTCAGGGCGACGAGCCTCGCCCCGGCTACCGTGCGCGGGTCCGGTTCGGGCACTCCGCATCGTTCGCGAAGGTACTCCTCGCTCGCCTGCCAGATGACGAAGGACTTGGCGTTGTTCGGCGAGGGCGCGCCCCACACGACGGCGGCGTGGGAGCGGCCGTCCGAATCGGGCAGGCTTGCAAGGGGGACGCCGGGCAAGCGTGTGATTGCCGGGACGACCGGCACCGGGCTGCCCACAGAACTGACCATCGCACGAGCCGGATCGGTCGGGCCCCACACACTGGGGGTCGGGCCTACGACGAGCGACCTCCTAGCCCACAGGTCGACGCCCCAACGGTCTGTGACCGCGAAATCCAGGGGCGGGAGCTCGACGTGCACGGCGTAGCGACGGGGCTCCCCCTGCCCTGCTCCGAACGTGGCGGCCGGCACCCCGTTCGCGTCGAGAGGCGAGACGGTGCATCCGACGCCGGTGGGCACGTCGCCCGCGAAGGACAGGGAGAACGAGTGCCCGAAGGCGCCCGGTGGTGCCGTCTCGGGGCCGATCCCCGCGGGAGGCTGAGCCGAGGGGGAGCTCATGGGGTAGAAGACCGCCGACAGGTCGACCGACGACGTCGAGCGTTCGCGCCACTCGACGACCACTTCGACGTCGAGCGTGGCCGGGCACTGCGGAGTTCCGGCGTATCGACTCACGAGCGTGAGGTTCGCGAGCATGGGCGGGGCCGCCGCCGGCTCGGTGCCGGAGTAGATGCCCTCGCTCCACGGCGACCACACGCCGTAGACGTCGGAGTGCGCCGCAGCGTAGACCTGCTGCCGACCGCCGCTCCCGAGCGGGATCTCAGCCAGAGGGTCGACCGACGAGTGCAGGACGTCTCCCGGGGCGAGAGGCGGGAGATTGGGGATGCGCCAGCCGTCGTAGTCGGCGTCGAACGGGAAGAGCGCTTCCGCTTCGAAGGCGCCGAGCGACGCGCGCACGGGCGCGAACTGCGTGACGTGGACGCTGCCGGCAGCGGCGGGCAGCGGCGGCCATGTGCTCCGCACGTTCTCCCGCCACGGGGCGTCACGGCTCACGGGGGGCTGCGACGAGTAGCGCGACGGCACAAACGGCATCGGCGCCGGGGTCTGGCTGTGGGGTGCGAGCGGCGCGTAGGCGGCGTACTCCCCCTTGGGGAGCTGCACCTCGACGTTCCAGCCGGGTCCGGATGCGCGGAAGACCGGTCCCGGGGTGTATCTGGCCGTGACGAGGAACTCGGGCAGCGGGGGCAGCCGCACGCCCTCGGGCATCCCTGCCGAGGGGTACGCGGTGCCGAAGCCCAGTGCGAGGTTCATGAAGGGGTCGGTCGTGGCGGGCACGACCAGCAGCGGCCAGGGAGCCGCATCGATCACCGCCGGCTGCCCGGCGCCCGCGGGGCCGTCGACTTCGATGGCGTTCCGCAGCGCGGCCTGCTCATTCTCTGGGAGTCCCGCTCGGTAGAGCGGCGCGATCCGGTTCAAGAACTCATGCTGGAGCAGGTCGACGAGCCGCGCCGAGTCGGGCGCTTGCCATGGTGGCGCCGCCATGCCGGACGGCAGTGCGGGAAACCATCCTGCCCGGGGCGCCCCGCGCGCCAGGCGATCGACAGCGGCATCCCGGGCCTCCTGCGGGGTTGCGACCAGACCCTGCTTCCACCCGTCGTAGTCGGTACCCGCAAGGCCCGCCTCGTCGATCGGGAGGCCGACGTGCTCGATCTCCTTCCAGTCGTCGGCATCCACAATCGCGTTCAGCGAGACGATCTGCACGACGGGGTCGTCACCGCTCGAGACGTTCGTCAGCAGAGCGCAGGTGGCGCCCGGTGTGCGCATGTCGACGCGCACCCTCCCTCCTGCGGGCATCACCGAGCGGATGGCGGTGATGGACTCCTCCGTGCGCGTGCGCCAGAACAGCGTGATCGTCACGGGGCTGGTCTGACTCACGGCCGCGACATCGATCAGGACCCGGCCGGCCGGCTCCCTCCATGACAGCTGCATCCCGTCACCCACGGGCGTGAGGTCCACCTCGACCGACTCGGCAACCTCGTCTGGTGCCGTTCGAGCCCAGACGGTGAAGACCCCGTGCGGCACGCCCAGGTCTTTGTGGCACGCCCATGAGAGCCTCGGGGTCCACTCACGCTGATCCTCCTCGCGACGTTCCTCCACGCCCTCGTGCGCCGTCACGATGGCCTTCCAGTCGATCGCGACTGCCTCCGCCCGGAAGAACTCGGGGTTCGCGAGGCGATCCATCAGTCCTCCACCTCCCACGGCGCGGCCCCGAGCGGGACCGAGAGCAGCGGCGTCCGCTTCTCGGCGGGTCCGGCCGGGCCGTCAGGGTCGGTGACGAGGTCCAGGCGCAGACGCTTGCCGCGGGAGCCGGACTTCAGGAAGACGATCACGCGCGTGCCGCCCGGTGCCGTGACGATGCGGTCGATCGCCGCGTCGGTCGAACCCGGTTCCGGAGCGGAGACGGATGCCGCGACCCGCAGCCAGCGCGACGGCGCACTCGTCCAATAGTGGTGGGTCGGGTCGGGATCGGCGGCCGTCGCCGGAACCTTCTGCGGCATCGACCGTGAGCGCACCACCTCCTCGCTCGACTCCACCACGATCGCGATCGGCTGTGGCTCGGTGTCAGTGCTCCACAGCACCTGCAGGGCAGGAAATCCCGGTACCTGCGGCGCGCCGAGACCCGCCTTCTCGAAAGCGTCGTCGATGGCCGCGCCTGAGACCTCGCCGACGAGACCCGACAGTGCCGACGGCACGAGCACGCCGCGGCCCTCTGCGCGCGACTGGCCGACATACGCGGCGAGCTCCGCTTCGTCGGCGAACCGGCCGGTACGGAAAGGCACTCGGTAGACGATGTCGCCCCGACCGCCCGCAGCCTTCTTCCGCGCATGCACGTCCAGCAGGTACTCGGTGAGGGGTTCGAAGACGTAGGGGATGGTGACGGTGAACGTGCTGCGATCGAAATGCGAGGCGTCGAGGCATCCGAGCTCCACGACGAGACCTTCGACGGCTTCACGCCACGGAGACGTCACGCCGTAGGGATCGGCCAGCGTGGCGAAGGGCGATGCGGGCGTGAGGGGCACGTGCGGGGCGGGCGGCGAACTGCCGTCGGCGAGGCGCGGATGGATGCCGGAAGCTGCATGCACGACCGCGAACAGCTCGAGGTCATACGCGTCGAAGAGCGCCGCGACGCGCTGCGATGAGAAGGTGAGCGACACGCCGGCGCGAGTGAAGACGCCGATCTCGTCCTTCGCGGGAATGGTGGCCAGTACCCAGGGCGACAGGTCCGTGACCACGTCGGAGGGGATGCCGGCCTTATGCTTCGTGCGGAAGGCAAAGCTCTGCGACTTCGCGACGGTCTGCGCAGCGGGCAGGTCCGACGGCGCCAGTGTGGCAGCGGGGGGCTGGCCTGGCAGCGGGCTGTTCGGGTCGCCTGTCACCGGGATCCACGTCGCCGTCCAGTCCACCTCGACCGCGTAGTTGGTGCCCGGGCTGAGGAGCGGTTCGCTGCCGGCCGGCTGGGTCAGCGCTGTGCTGAGCGCCTGCTGGTCGGCGTTGAGCGTCGTCACGTCCCACTGGAAGCGGTGCGTCTCGGACGACAAGCACGCTTCGACGGCGACGACGTAGTACGGCGGGAACGGCGGGTGCTCCTCCGTCCGCTCCCAGCCGATCGCGATGCTCGTCGCCTTGCCGCTCAAGCCTTCCAGGTGCACGTAGGCCTCGAAGAGGCCCTCGCTCACCGCCACCCGCCCGCCGAGGGTTGTCGCCCGGTGCACGGGTTCGACCCAGGGGTACCCCGGTTTCGACCAGTCGGCCGGGATCGACGCCTGGGTGGGCACCTGGTGTGCGCCGGTCACCGTCTCCCTGCGCACCTCGTTACCCTCGGCATCGCGCGCCCACACGATGAGCCCGTGTTCGAGCCCGATGCGGGGCACGAGCAAGAGCATGCCGACGTCTTCGAACGCGTCGGGCGAGGTTTCGTCGCCCGCCCCGAAGACGACCGTGTCGCGCAGCTCGTGCGGCACGAATGCGGACGCCTGCCACGCGTCACTCACAAGGCTCTCCGTCTGCGAGTCTCCGTCCGGCGCCGGCTTGGGGGAGTCACCCGCCGGTGACCGCAGGATCTGGCCGAAGCATCCGGCGTCAGGAGTGGCCCGGTCGCGGCCGCCCGCTGCACGCGCGAAAGCCGACACGACGTCGGGATCCCATGCCGTGTCCTGCCGCACCGCCGGGAAGTCGAACAGCGATCCGTCCTGGGCCGCATGCGCAGCGAGTTCGGCGAGTGCCGCCTCACCGCTGGGCCACCACCGGGTGCTGAAGCCCGAAAGGCGGTCAGGCGTGCTCGACATCTTGAGCGTTTCGACGTCGTCGCGCTCCTTTCCGTCGAGGCAGGGCACGGCATCGCCCACGACCGCCGCCGGGTCGGTACCCTGCAGTGCGTCCACCGGCGGCGCGATCCGCCACGCTTCGCGCACGCGCAGTCGCGTCGACGGCGGCGCGGTGCGCACGGTGTCCGGCTCATCCGGCCACGGGATTCCGATGAGCTCCCAGCCGGATGTGCTCGGGCCGAGAGGCTGGCCGTCGAACGTCCACAGCACCGGCGCTGGGCAGGCCGCCCGGCTGCACAACCTTCCCCAGCGGTGCTGGACCGTCGTGGTCAGTGCTTCGCCGTACGGCACCGCGGCCGGGTGGGCGTCGGGCGTCCAGTTGAGCAGCGCCAACTGCAGCGAGGTCGACTCGGTGTCGTTCTTCTGCACCCACCACACGCTGGCCGTCGACGCGCCGGGCGCGGGGGGCGGGATGAGCGGCCCGCCGGTCAGCCGCACCGCGACGACCTCGTACCGCCACCAGTGATCGCCCAGCTGCATCCACGGGTTGGCGGGCGCGCCGGCGTAGCTCCCGAGCACGGCACCGAGCACCATCGCCTGATCCGCCTTGGGGAGGGTGAGGAATGAGACGACGGGGATGGCGTCGATGGGGACGTCGACCGGCAGCGGCCCCGTCCCCTCGACGGCCTTGGCGATCACGCCGTCGACGGGTTCGCCCGCCGCGGAACCCTCGAGCAGAACGTGGATCGACCGGGCGACGAGCCCGACGCCCGTCACCAGATCCTGCACCGGCGGCGGATCGGTCGGCGGCTGGCTGCCGATCGTGAGCTCGACCGAGCCCTCGACGCTGAAGAAGAAGAAATCCACCTTGCCGCGCACCTCGCCGTGCACCCAGAGGGCGTCGGTGGAACCACGGTAGATCACGTCGAGCTTCGCGCTCGCCGTGATGCTGACGATCCAGAGCCGCAGCTCACCGCTCACCGCTCACCGCGACGATCCCCCCGACATACAGGGGGTCGGGGGCGAAGAGCGCATCGAATCCGGCGGCCGCGCGGAAGTAGAGCCCCAGGTGCGTGCTCCCCATCAGCACGGCGTCGATGTGGAAGCCCGTCGCGAAAACGAGCCCGTCAGAGCTGAGCGGGGGTTGGGTGGGAAGCGTCAGTCCGTCGCCATGCACCTCCAGGTAACCCGACCCCTCGAAGGTGTCGAACACCCGTACGGTCGCCGGGTGGTCGTGGCTCCCGAGCTCCAGGTACCAGTGGGACGTCCGCCGCGTGTCGAAGAACGCCGTGACCGGAACGGTGATCGACAGGAACAGGCCGACGCGGTAGTCGACTCGTAGCGCGACAAGGATCGTCCCGCGGCCGAAGTCGAGGTCGATCACGGCGAGGATCGTGGCCGACGTATCGCCGAGCAATCCCGGCAGTGCAGGCGACAGCACGTTCGCGAGGGCCATCAGGGTCAGCTGCGGCCCGGGAACCGAGATGAGCAGCACGCCCTTGAGATCGAGCGTGAAGCCGGCGTCGACCGTGCCGAGCACCAGGCCCGCGCCGAACGAGTAGGCGTCCTTGGCGTAGTGCCAGGCGGCGGGCGTGAAGAGATCGTCGTCGCGCAGATGCGTGATGGCCCAGTCCAGCGCGGGCAGTTCCGCGGTCTCGTCATACGTCCGCGCGAAGTTGATGCCCATTCCGCCGAGGAAGCCGTAGATGCCGAGTCCTGATGCACCGAGAAGGATCGGTGCAGGGAACTCCACGGCCGCGCCGAAGAGGATGCCGATGGCCGGACCGCCCGAAGGATCGGGATGGATCGTGAGCGTCGCCGCGATGCGGATCCCGACTGAGGTCACCGACACGTCGAAGCCGCCGCTGATCGCGTCCTCCGAGATCGCGACGAACCCGGTGCCGTGCAGCACACCGGGCACGTCGAGGGTCGCGGCCAGCCGCGAGATGCTGATGTCAGGCGTCCCGTCGCCGGCGAACGCCGCACGCACCGTCGCGGTGTCGATCGTGAGGATCCCGAGTTCGAGCCCGAGGCCGAACTGCACCTCGACGAACATCGGGTTGTCGCGGCTGACCTTGAAGCCGAAGATCCGCAGGATCCGGTCCAGCGGCGGCTTGGCCACGAGCGAACCGTCGGGCGCGTCGATCGTGTAGCCCTTGCTCGGGTCGAAGACGGCCCGGGGCGCGAACCCGGGGTCGGCCGCGCCACCCCACTGCGCGCCGACGCCGATCGCCTTGTATCGGGCGCTCATCGGCTTCCCGTCGGCCGTGCGGATGATCTTCAGGTCGAAGTCGAACTTCGTCTCCACGTCGAAGAAGATGCTCACCGTGTAGCCCGCCGCGGCGTCGCCCGTGGAGCCGTCGGCGCTGACGATGCCGTCGCTCACTGCGAGCTGTCCGCCGTTGAGCATGATCTGCTGCGTGTCGATCACTCCGAATGCACCGACCGCAACCGTGCCCAGTGCGACGACGGCGCCTGCGGAGGGTGAGAGATCGGCCACGCCCGCTGTCAGCGGGGCGAGGATCGCGAGAGCGCCGACCGAGTCGATGACGAGGTCCGGGATGCCGTCGCCTCGCCGTCGTCGGTACAGACCGTCCTTGTCAGCGTCGTGCGCTCGGAACTCGGCATCCGTCTGCCACGATTGCCGGTCCTCGCTGATGCGCAGGCGCACCAGGAAGTCGACGATTCCATCGGCCGGATTGTCGGCGCGCTGCTGTGCCGTCAGGCCGAGACCGGGCCGGGCCTGTTCGGCCGCGGTGGAGAGGTCGAACTCGCCCCAGATCTCGGCGCGGATGAAGGTGTCGCGGAGGATCTCGACGCGCGCGCCGATGCGGCGGAAGCAGTCCGGCTGCGGCGGCCGCGACGGTGTGGGGTCCTTCTGGGTGTTGTCCCCCGCCCAGGTCTGACGCCGCGCCTCGAGATCGGCGGTGACGATCGTGGTCGGCGCAGCCGTCGCCCACGCGCGGGCACGCCACCAGGCGCCGTCGCCCTGCGCTGGGGTGCTCGCCGTCGCCGGGTCGGGCCGAGGCGGCACGCCGTCGCGGGCGTTCACGGCACCGAACGGGGTTCCGGGGGTGACGTTCGTGAAGCCCGCATCGCGCAGGATGGCGATGGCCGCATCGCGTCGCCGCTGGCTGAGGTCCTTGTTGTACTGCGCCTGATCCGTTTCGTAGGACGCGTAGCCGTCGACGGTGAGCTCCGTCGTCTTGTCGATGTACGTCGCGAGATCCCGCGCCGCATCGACGTAGCTGCGCGAGGCGGCGTGCTGGTCACGTCGGGGCGACTTCTGGTCGCGGGTGTTCGCCCGGTTCAGCGCCCAGTGCGGATCGGTCAGCTCGCCCTTCTTCGGGTGGTCGAACAGGAAATAGCAGTCGCTGACGACGGCGGGAAGCCCGGTGACCGTCGCGGTCAGATCGCTCGTCAGAGGGTTGGTCGCGCTGAGTGCGGAGATGTCGAGGGTGACGGATGCCTCGTCCGCGGCGCCGACGATGGACACGGCCGAACTCGTCCAGGCGATGGTCGCCGTCACGGGCGGCTCGGGTTCGAGTCTGACCACTGCCGGGTCGAGCGAGACGACCATCAGGCGGAACGGTGTGAGGGCGCTGGTCGGCGTGACCGAGAGCGACGTCACTCCCCCGCCCGTGGCACCGCCCCCACCGCCTGCCGCCGCGAGCGTGGTCCGCACCGTCAGATGCTTCGTGATGCCGGCGGCCGCGTCGACGACCGTGACCTCGATGGTGGTGCCGCCCGCGGGCGTGGTGATGGCGGCTCGCGTTCCGAGCACCGTCGAGGCGTTCGACGGCGAGATCGTCACGCTGTTGGCGCCCGATCCTCCGCGGGTGTCGATGAAGAGCGTCGACAGCGCCGGCACGGTCGCCGTGCCGCGGGCGGGATCGGCGGACGGGTCGGTGACGACCACGGGGATGTGGGTGCCGGTCTCGGTGAGGAAGTGGGCCGAAACGACGAGCTCGGCGGCATCGACGACCTCCGCTTCGAAGATCGCGGTGAGACCTGCACTGGCTCCCGTCCCGATGTAGACGTCGCGCGCGGCCGCGGTGATGTAGAGATCTTCGAGGCCGGGCGGTTGGACGAACAGCCGGGCCTCGGGCAGGTGGAAGCCCTGCCAGGAGGCCGGCATCGCGCGCGCACCTGCGGGTAGCCCGGCCGGCCCCGACTCGGAGCTGAGATCGAGCACCGCTGAGCGGAAGCCGATCCCCACCACCCCCTGAGGTCCGACCATCGCGTACGGCGGCTCCATCCGGACGAGGTCGTAGATGCGGTCGGCGGGGCTGCCGGTCGTCGAGGCCGAGAGGAAGTCGAACTGCACGACCTGCCCTGCCAGCTGCATGAGGCGCAGCCGCAGTCCGCCGACGATCATCCGCACACGGTCGACCGAAGGATCGGCAAGGAGGCGCGCGTTGGCGGCATCGTACTTCGCCGGTGTGAGGAAGGGCAGGTGCACGGCCACCACCGGGCTCGTCACCACGACGCGCCATCCGCCGTCATCGACACCGCCGCTCTGGTGCAGACCGATCTCGATGCGGAGATTCGGGTCGACGAACTCGATCGGAGTCCCGCCGCCCGGCACGCCGCCGAAGCCGTCGAGCTGCACGAGGGTGTCGGCGCGATAGTCCTTGGTCCACACCCGCCAGTCGCCGTCGGATGTCGGGCCGCTCGCTCCCCCCGCCCTCAGCGCGGTCTCGAGCGCCGTCAGGACACCGCCGTTCTTCGCGGCATCCGGCAGATCTTCCCACTGTGTCATCGCGCGCCTCACTGGGCCGAGCACTGCATGTGGTTCCCCGCCTGAGAGGCTAGGACCTCGGGATGCCGCGAACAAGAGCGGTCGCGGTCACCCCCAGAAGAAGCTGAAGACGAACTTCACGCGGCGGTTCTCCGCCCGGTGCGCCTCGTTCGCCGGTGGGTCGTGCGCGAGCACCGCCGCGCCGGTCGGCACCATGATCCAGGTCACCCGGTCGGAGTCGTTCGGCCAGTCCGACCACGACGTCGTGAGCTGCGCGGTCACGGCATCTTTCAGCCACGCGAACGCGGAGTCCGCGCGGGTCAACGATGCGTTCGACTCGCTCCTGCGGCGGTCGTCGCACGAGAGCGCAGCGGAGTCGTTCCTGTCGGAGAATCCGACGATGGCGATGGCGACGAATGAACTGCCGGTAGAGCCCGCATCGACGATCCCGGCGATGTCGGCGACGGCCGCGTCGAGTTCGGCGCGCTCCGCCGAGCCGGGGTGGTAGCGCGCGTACCGTTGCGCGAAATCCGTCTCACCGGACGCGAACCCTTTGAACTCGATCGATTGTGCGCGCACCGTCGCCTCCGTCTCCCGGCATCAGGACCAGCCGCTCACAGCATCGACCTGCTGCGGCCGTATCGCAACAACATGCCGTCAGCGGCATGTCATGAGGTGTCGCCGACCCGCGTTGCGAGCGGTACGGTCTGGCCATGGTGTTCGAGATCGGCGCGGCCAGCGCGGCCGACGTGACGCTGATGGCGGAATGGGCAGCCGGCGAGGGATGGAACCCCGGGCTCACCGACGCTCGGGCCTTCGTCGTGGCTGATCCGCGCGGCTTCCTCGTCGGGCGGATGGATGGGGAGCCGGTCACGTGCATCTCGGTGGTGCGGTACGGCGAGGCGTTCGGCTTCCTCGGGATCTACATCGCGCGCCCCGACGTGCGCGGGCGGGGGCTCGGCTATCAAACCTGGCAGGCGGGCATGGCACGACTGGCGGGAAGAACCGTCGGACTCGACGGCGTGGTCGCCCAGCAGGAGAACTACCGTCGATCGGGCTTCCAGCTGGCGTGGACCAGCGTGCGCTTCGAAGGGCCGGCCCCCGAGGTGGAGCCGCCGCCGGGGATCCGAATCGTGGATGCACGCGACATCCCGTTCGATCTGCTGGCCGCCTACGACCGGCGGTTCTTCGGCGCACCGCGGGACGCGTTCCTGGCGGCGTGGAGCAGTCTGCCCGCGCGCAGCGCGCGTGTCGCCGTCCGCGATGGCGACATCGTCGGCTTCGCCGTGCTGCGCGACGCGCACGCGGCGTCACGGATCGGTCCGCTGTTCGCCGCCGACGGCTCGATCGCGCATGCTCTCGTCAGCTCTCTTGCGAGAGCGAGGGATGCCGCGACCGTCGCCGTCGACGTCCCCGGCGTCAATCCCGCCGCCGTCTCCTGGGCGCAGGATGCCGGGTGGGCGCCGTCGTTCGAGACCGCGCGCATGTACACCGGCGAGCCGCCCGGGATCGACCACGGCGGACTCTTCGGCATCACCAGCCTCGAACTCGGGTGAGGGGTCGGACCGTCCTGCCGTCGGGCACGCGCCGGCCGCTTAAGGCGTGATCAGCTCGTCCCGCACCACACCGGCGCTCCACCGTCCCAGCAGGATGCCCGCGACGGTGTCCGAGATGTGGTGCTGGCCGCGGTAGATCCGCGAGAACGCGATCGCGCCAGGTATCCCATATCGAAGGAGGGGGCCGAGGAACCGCGCGCCACGGGCGCCGTGGCGATCGAGCAGGTCGGCGAGCGTGCCGTGGAGCGCGAAGGCGGCCGCCGTGTGGCCGGAGGGGAACGACGACGTCGCGTGCGGCAGCTCGGGGCGCCACACGCGCTGGGGTCGCGGCCGTCCCACGAGCGCTGCGGCTGCCACGAAGCACGCCGTCTCGAGGGCGAGCGCCGCCGCGGGAGCCACCGCTGCGCGCCGGTTGCGCGTCAAGAACCAGCTGACGCCGCACCAGACCGCTCCGTTCGCAATGGTCTGCGGCACCCCCGAGTACCACGACAGCGGCGCGGTGACTCTGTCGATCGGCTCGCGAACCTCGGTCGGGTCGACGTCCGTGGTGGCGGCAGCATCGCTGTCGGTGGGCGAGTGCCCGAACGCGTGCTGGAGGGCACGCAGCGCCCGGTCCTCAGGCGGGTCGTCCCCGCCGAGAAGGCGTACCGCCCTCCCCGTCGCAACGAGCCCGGCGATCACACCGAGCGCCGGGAGGACGACGGCTCGGATCAACGGCATTCCCGCATCGTACTGGCGTCGCAGGCGGGGGTGCGTTGCATCGGTCACCGCTGCGCGACCGTCAGCAGCGCGCATGAGAAGACCCCTTCGCTGAGCCGGACCAACGCGGGACAGATTCTCTTGTAGCAGGAGCGTGAGCGCGCCGGGAGTCCTACGTGTTCTTCGCCGTCTTCTTGCCGAGTCGGGAGGCGATGTCGGGAACGTAGCTGAACTGCTCGATGGGCGGCCGCTCGTAGTCGTCCGCCTGCGGACGGTCGGGGATCGCGATCTTCGGCCGGTCCAGGTGGTGGTACGGGATGCACATCGGCCAGGGCTTGCGGTGCGCGCCCCGATGCGACAGAGCGACGGCTCAGTGCGCGCTCTCCGCGTCGATGGCCGCACGCAGGACCGCCGGCTCCATCCCCAGCGCCCACTCACTCACGTCGGCGACGACCTGCTGGTGGGCGCGCTGGGACGGCGGCGCCGCGGTGTTGACGTAGGAGCCGGCGCCGTCGACGGCGATGAGGATGCGGGTACAGGCGGCCGCGGCATCCGCGGTTCGGAAATCACCGGTCGCGATGCCGTCCTCGATGATGGCGATGAGGCGCTCGCGGTCGAGCGCATCCTGGTGCTGCAGCGCCTCATCGAGCGCCGGGCTGAACCGGGCCAGATGGCGCGCGTTGAGCCACATGCGGGCGAGCGGCTCGGATGCGCCGCGCTCGATGTGGTTCACGAAGTGAGCGAGCCGCTGCACGGGATCGCCCGCCGAGATGAAGAAGCGCTCGCGCTCCCGCACGGCGGCGCGGGCGAAAGCCTCGATCACGAGCGTCTCGGCGGCGGGGAAGTAGTGGGTGATCAGGCCGGGGCGCACACCCAGCCGGTCGGCGACGGCGCGGAGGGTGATGCGCTCGAGTCCCTCGTCGAGCGCGATCGCGGTGGCGTGCTCGAGGATCTCTTCGCGGCGCTCCTCGGGCCGCTTTCGCGTGCGCACCGAGATTCCGCTTGACGTCACGCCGCCCATGTTATTGAATGTGTGACCAATAGTCCATTGGGCATGTGACCAATAGCGATGACGCTGACCCGGAAGGAACACCGTGACCCACCCTCAGACCGAACTCGAGGATGAGTTCGTCGACACCGCCTCGCGACCCGAGACGCGCGGCATCGAGCTGGTCAGCGACGCGGAGCGCCACGGCCGCGCGCGGGACCTCTTCTTCATCTGGGCGGCGCCGAACGTCAGCATCCTGAATCTCACGATCGGCGCGACCCTCATCCTGCTCGGCCTCGAGCTCTGGCAGGCGGTCGCGGTCATCGTCGCCGCCTCGCTGCTGTGGGTGTTCCCCGGGCTCATCGCCGGCAGCGGCCCCGCCTCGGGCACCTCGGGCTCGGTGGTCACGCGGGCGATGTACGGCATCCTCGGCAACCGGCTCTTCGTCGCCTTCGTCGGCTGGTTCATCGGCGCGGTGTTCCTGTCGCTGACATGGCTGGCCTCGTCGTTCATGGGAGCCGACCTGCTCCGCCGCATGGGTCTGGAAGACCCGGTGTGGGTGCCCATCGGCGTCACCGTGGTGGTGGCCACGATCACGGTGCTCGTCGCGATCTTCGGTCACGGCCTGATCGTGCGGGCCTACTCGTACATGGCCGCGGCGCTCTTCGTCATCTTCCTGCTGGTCGCCGGGTTCATCCTGCCGACCGTCGACTGGCAGTACGCCGCCGCGCAGCCGCTCGAGGGCGTCGCCCTCTGGTCGGCGATGACGATCGGTTTCACGATCCTCGCCTCGACACCCCTGTCGTTCATCAACAGCCCCGACATCGCACGCTACCTGCCGCGGTCGACGAAGCCCTCGCACATCGCGCTGGCGACGGGCCTTGGCGGCGGCATCCCGTTCATCGCCTTCACGAGCGTCGGCGTGCTGCTCGCGACGGGTCTCGACGCAGCCGCCTTCGACGCCGGACTCGACATCGCGCTGCTCGACCTGCTGCCCGCGTGGCTGGCCCCCGTCCTGGTGATCGGCGTCGTGATCAACACCATCGCGCTCAACGCGATGACCACGTACACCTCGAGCATGGCGCTGCAGGCGATCGGCTTCCGGCTGCGCCGCATCCCCGCCGCGATCATCGTGGGAGTCGTCGGCACCGCCCTGACGATCTACCTCGTGCTGTCGTCGAGCCTGCTCGAAGCGGCGAACCTGATGCTGCAGTTCCTCGTGATCGTGTCAGGGCCGGCGATGGCGATCTACGTCGTCGACGTGATGCTCCGGCGCTACCGCTACGACGGCGTCGAGCTGTTCGACGACCAGCCCGGCGGGCGCTTCTGGTACTCCGGCGGCTGGAGCATCCCGGGCATCGTCGCACTTCTCGCCGGCGGCCTCGCCACGGCACTGTGCCTGTCGACCACCGTCTGGTCGGGCCCTGTCGCCGAGGCGACGGGCTACATCGACCTCTCGGTACCGGCCGGCATGCTGGTGGCCGCCGGTCTCTACGCAGGGCTGCTGCGCACCCCGCTCGGGAAGGAGGGCCGCCCATGATCACGCGCTATGTCAACGGCAGAGTCTTCACCGCCGATCCGGCGCCCGGGAGCGCCTGGGCGGACGCGTTCACCGTGCGCGACGACGTCATCGTGCACGTCGGCGACGGCGGCGACGCTCCGACGGCCGATGAGACCGTCGACCTGCAGGGCCGGCTCGTGGTGCCCGGGTTCACCGATGCGCACACGCACCTGCTCATGATGGGCGCGGCCCTCGGACAGGTGCACCTCACCGACGCGCGCTCGCTCGAAGAGATCCAGGCCCGGCTGCGCACGGCGAGGGAGCAGACTCCGGATGCCGCGGTGCTGCGTGGGCGCGGATGGCTCTTCGACTCCGTTCCCGGCGGGGCACCCACTGCGTCGATGATCGACGCGGCGGTGGCCGACATCCCGGTGTTCCTCGACGCGAACGACTACCACTCCTGCTGGGTCAACAGCGCGGGTCTGGCCGCGCTCGGAATCACGCGCGACACCCCCGATCCGCTCGGCGGCGCGATCGCACGCGACGCCGACGGAGAACCCACCGGCATGCTCTACGAGACGGCGGCCGTTCAGTACGCGTGGGCGCACCGTGACGCGACGACGACGGATGCCGACCGAGACGACGCCGTCCAGCGCGCGATCGACGCTTACCTGGCCAGCGGCGTGACCGGTGCGATCGACATGGCCTTCGACGAGTTCGCTCTCGCCGCGTTCGAGCGCGCTCGGGCTCGTCACGGCGGCGAGCTGCCGATCCGCGTCGCCGGGCACTGGCTCATCGAGAACACCGGCGACGATGAGAAGAACCTGGCGCAGGTCGGCCGGGCTGCCGAGCTCGCCGCCAGCCCGTCGTCGCCGTGGCTCCGCGTCGTGGGGATCAAGCTGATCCTCGACGGCGTGATCGACGCCTGCACGGCAGCGATGCGCCGACCGTACTCCGACGGCACGAACGCCGAGCCGATCTGGCCGCTCGCGCAGCTGAAGCCCGTCGTCGCCGCGGCGGATGCGGCGCGACTGCAGATCGCGCAGCACGCGATCGGCGACTACGCGAGTGAGATTGCGCTCGACGCCATCGAGCACGCCATCTCGGTGAACGGCGACCGCGACCGCCGTCACCGCATCGAGCACCTCGAGTACGCAGCACCCGGAACCGCGGAGCGCATGGCGTCGCTGGGTGTCACGGCATCCATGCAGCCCGTGCACTCCGACCCCGCCATCTTCGACAACTGGGCGCAGATGCTCGGCGACGAGCGCGTGCAGCGGGCGTTCGCGTGGCCTGAGTACGAGGACGCGGGCGCGCTGCTGGCCTTTTCCACCGACGCACCCACGGCGCCGCACAGCGCGCTGGCGAACATGTATGTCGCGTCGACGCGCGCGTCGGCCCTGGACCCCACGGTGCCGGCCACCCATCCTCAGTACGCGCTGCCGCTCGAGCGCGCGATCGGGCACGCCACCCGCGACGCGGCAGCCTCGGTGGGCGACGGCGCCTGGCGCGGCCGGATCGCGCCCGGGTTCGCAGCCGACATCGTCGTGCTCGACACCGACCCGTTCGCCGACGGTCCCGATGCGCTCCTGCGTGCGCGGGTGGTGGAGACGATCGTCGCGGGCCGTTCCCGCCATCGTGCGGGCGGCAACGCGTAGGCGAGCGGCATCCTTCACCCGAGCCTCGCCGCGGACTAGCGTGGGGTCGTGTCCGCACCCGCGACCGACGCCCGCACCGCGCACGCCGCCGGCGTGCGGCGGCTGCTCGAGAGTTACCGGGCGCTGCCCCAGGGTGCGCCGGTCCGGCTTGCCAAGCGCACCTCCAACCTGTTCCGTTCCCGCTCGGCACTTGCCGCCCCGGGCCTGGATACGTCGGGGCTGACGGGAGTCATCCGCGTCGATCCCGATGCTCGGACGGCGGACGTCGCCGGCATGTGCACGTACGAGGATCTCGTCGCCGCGACACTGCCACACCGGCTGGCACCCCTCATCGTTCCGCAGCTGAAGACCATCACCCTCGGCGGCGCGGTGACCGGCCTGGGCATCGAGTCGACCTCGTTCCGCAATGGGCTGCCGCACGAGTCGGTGCTCGAGATGGACATCCTCACGGGTGCGGGCGAGGTCATCACGGCATCTCCGCGCGAGCATGCCGACCTGTACCGGACCTTCCCCAATTCCTACGGCACCCTCGGCTATGCGGTGCGTCTGCGCATCGAGCTCGAGAGGGTGCAGCCGTTCGTAGCCCTGCGGCACCTGCGCTTCCACACGTTCACCGACCTCATGGGGGCGATGGACCGCCTCGTCGCGACGCGCCGGTTGGACGATGTGCCGGTGGACTACCTCGACGGCGTGGTCTTCAGCGCCGACGAGAGCTACCTGTGCGTCGGCACGCAGACGGCCACACCCGGCCCGGTCAGCGATTACACGGGCCGCCACATCTACTACCGCTCGATCCAGCACGACGACGCGGTCAAGACAGACCGGCTCACCGTCCACGACTATCTCTGGCGGTGGGACACCGACTGGTTCTGGTGCTCGGCGGCGTTCGGTGCGCAGCATCCGCTCATCCGTCGCTTCTGGCCCCGCCGGTACCTCCGCAGCGCCAGTTACAGCAGGCTCATGCGGCTGGAACGCCGATTCGACATCGGCGACCGCCTGGAGAAGCTGAAGGGCCGCCCGGCACGCGAACGCGTGATCCAGGACATCGAAGTCCCGATCGCCCGGTGCACCGAGTTCATCCACTGGTTCCTCGAGAACGTGCCGATCACGCCCATCTGGCTCTGTCCGCTCCGCCTGCGCGCCGACGATGCCTGGCCGCTGTACCCGCTGCATCCCACCGAGACGTATGTCAACGTCGGCTTCTGGTCGACGGTGCCGATCGGGGCGACCGATGGCGAGACCAACAGTCGGATCGAGCGGAAGGTGTGTGACCTCGACGGGCACAAGTCGCTGTACTCCGACGCGTTCTACTCGCGGGACGAGTTCGACGCGCTCTACGGCGGCGCCGAGTATCGGGCGGCGAAGACGCGGTACGACCCCGACGGGCGACTGCTCGACCTCTATCAGAAGGCTGTGCAACGACGATGACCACATCCCAGGAGCGGACGGATGCCTCGCAAGCCGGCGACGCGGCGGGCACGGCCGACGACGAGTCCGGCAAGCTGACGCTCGCCGAGGTGCTCGAGATCTTCACGGCGGGCCGGCTGCCGCTGCGCTTCACCGCGTACGACGGCAGCACGGCCGGACCCGAGGACGCGCCCTTCGCGCTGGACCTGAAGACACCCCGCGGCACGACCTATCTCGCGACCGGGTTCGGCGATCTCGGGCTCGCGCGCGCCTACATCGCCGGCGATCTCGAGGTGCGAGGTGTGCATCCGGGCGACCCGTACGAGCTGCTCAAGACGCTCGAGAGCCTGGAGTTCACGCGACCGTCGCCGCGGCTCATGGCCCGCATCGTCCGTTCCATCGGCGTCGAGCATCTGCGCCCGGTCGCGCCGCCGCCGCAGGAGGTGCCCTCGCGCTGGAAGCGCATCGCCGGGGGCCTGCGGCACAGCAAGTCGCGCGATGCCGAGGCCATCCACCACCACTACGACGTCTCGAACACCTTCTATGAATGGGTGCTCGGGCCGTCGATGACCTACACGTGCGCGTGCTACCCGCACCTCGACGCGTCGCTCGAGGAGGCGCAGGAGAACAAGTACCGGCTCGTGTTCGACAAGCTGCGCCTGAAGCCGGGTGACCGGCTGCTCGACGTCGGCTGCGGCTGGGGCGGCATGGTCCGCTACGCCGCGCGTCGCGGCGTCCACGCGCTGGGGGTGACGCTGTCGCACGAGCAGGCGGCGTGGGCGCAGCGCGCGATCGCCGACGAAGGGCTGGGCGAGCATGCGGAGGTGCGCTACGGCGACTACCGCGACATCGCCGAGACCGGTTTCGACGCGGTGTCGTCGATCGGGCTGCTCGAGCACATCGGCGTGCGCAACTACCCCGCGTACTTCCGCTTCCTGCGCTCGCGTCTGCGTACGGGCGGCCTGCTCCTCAACCACTGCATCACCCGCAGCGACAACAAGACCCAGCCCGCCGCGCAGGGCTTCATCGACCGCTACGTGTTCCCGGACGGCGAGCTGACCGGTTCCGGTCGCATCATCACGGAGGCACAGGATGCCGGTCTGCAGGTGCTGCACGAAGAGAACCTGCGCCCGCACTACGCCCTCACGCTCCGCGACTGGTGCGCGAACCTCGTTGAGCACTGGGACGAGGCGGTCGCCGAGATCGGGCTGCCCGCCGCGAAGGTGTGGGGTCTGTACATGGCCGGATCACGGCTCGCCTTCGAATCGGGCGGGATCGAACTGCACCACGTGCTGGCCGTCAACGGACAGGGGAACGACGACGCGGACCTTCCGCTGCGGCCGTGGTGGACGCCGTAGCGGCGGCACCCCTGCCGATCCCGTCACTGCGCGATCACGGCACGGACGATGCATCCGCGCGGTGTGATTCTCGAGAATGCTTTGACGAGGGGACCCACCGCGAGCCGAGGAGGCACAGTGTCCACGACAACGACGACGTACCACGGCAGCGCCCGCACGCGAGACATCGCAAGACAGGTGCTCATCCTCGTCAGCTCCGTGCTCGCCATCGTCGCCGCCTTCGTCGGGTCCGGCGCGTTCTTCGGAACGCCGATCCAGCAGGCGTCCGGCGGCTTCCTCGACGCCGACTCGACGCTCATCGCTCCGGGAACGGGTGCCTTCCGCATCTGGAGCGTGATCTACACCGGCATGCTCGCCTATGCGATCTGGCAGGCACTGCCCGGGCAGCGCAGCGATGAGCGGCAGAAGCGCATCGGCTGGTGGGTGGCAGCGTCGCTCATCCTCAACGCGGTCTGGATCGGCGTCGTGCAGGCCGGCCTGCTCTATCTGAGTCTTCCCGTCATCGTGCTGCTGCTGATCGTGCTCTGCCGGATCTTCGTCATCCTGCGTCGCACCACCCCGAAGAACACGATCGAGACCATCGTCGCCGACGGCGCCATCGGCCTGTATCTCGGCTGGATCATCATCGCCACAGCGGCGAACGCGACCGCGATCCTCGTAGCGGCCGGCTTCGACGGATTCGGCATCGCGCCCGAAATCTGGTCGTCCTTCGTGCTCGGCGCCGCCGCAGCCATCGGCATCGCACTCGCCTTCTGGGGCGGGGGCCGCCTCGCACCCGCGGCGTCGCTGTGCTGGGGAATCGCGTGGGTCGCTGTCGCGCGGTACGCCGATGACCCCTACTCTCCGACCACGGCCATCGCGGCGATCATCGCCGTCGCGCTCATCGTCGTGGCCACCGTCATCACGCGGGTCCGCCACGACCGGGCGAAGCGCGTCTGACAGACACCGAGCGGGCTTGCGCCCGGCGCTTGCTCAGTTCTTCGTCAGGTCCTGGGCGAACATCACGAGGATGCCGCTCGGGCCGCGCAGATAGGTGAGCTTGTAGACATCCTGGTACGTCGCGACTCCGCGAAGCGGATGGCACCCGTGCTTCGCCGCGATCTCGAGGGCGTCGTCAATGTCGTCGACGGAGAAGGCGACACGGTGCATTCCGATCTCGTTCGGGAGCGTGGGCTCCGTCTCGATCGCGTCGGGATGGATGTATTCGAAGAGCTCGATCTGGCCGTGACCATCCGGCGCCTGGAGTATCGCGATCTTGGCGTGGTTGCCGTCGAGGCCGACCGCTGTGTCCGCCCACTCACCGCTCACCGTGTCACGACCGAGAACCGTCAGGCCCAGGTCGGTGAAGAAGGCGATGGCCGCCTCGAGATCGCGAACGGCGATGCCGACGTTCTCCAACTTGATGCTCATGAGTTGGATGCTACCCAGCAGGGCGGGCGAGGGCTGTTGGCGCCGTCCACTCGGCCGCGTGCCGCCACCGATGAGAGACTCGGTCTAGAAGCGTCTCACGTAGATCGCACCGCCCGAGTCATCCTCGATGTCGAGGCGGTATTCCTCTCCTCGGAACCACGCGGCCGTGGGAATGGACCCGTCGGCCTCCCGGTCGCGGACCTCGACACCGACGGTGACGCGGCGCTGGCCACCGGTGGCCACCTCGTCGAATCGGGCTGTGAAGAGGTTCGCCGGCTGCATGTGTCGAGCGTACGCCGCCGACGTCACAGGCATCGCTCACATCCGACCGCTGGGCGATCGCCGCTGTGAAGCGCGCGAGCTGGCGACGTCGCGGGCGAGGCGCTCGATCGCGGCACGAGCGGCCCGCCGCTCTTACGCCAGCTCCCCCAAGGTGCAACTGACGAAGATCCGCAGGCGCTGATCCGGCGTGCGGACGGGGCCGGACGCGGCCCCGCCCCTGCGCCACAGGGTCTCTCCGTCAACCCCGGCATCCGGGGTCATAAGGGATCTCACCGATGTATGCCTGCCACTCGCTCTCGGTGAGCGCGCGCCCGGCGACCTCGCACGCGTGGTCCTTCCATACCGACGGGTCGGCAGTGATGGCCCAGACCACAAGCCCGACCACCGCCGACGGCGGGGGTGCCCCACGACCGCATTGGTGTACTGCACCGTGAACACGGCGATCCGTATGCGGGCAGCGCGATGCCGCGACGTGGTCGGACGAGGCCGCACAAGTGCATTCGCGCTAGAATTCTGTACATGACGGTACTGTCACTCGCGGATGCGCGCGCATCGCTGAGCAAGCACATCGAATCGGCGGCGACCACTCATGAGCGTTTCGAGATCACACGCAACGGTGCTCGAGTCGCGGTTCTGCTGAGCGCTGAGGACTATGACGCGCTCGTGGAGACCGTGGACATCTTGAGCCGTCCTGACGAGGTCGCAGCGTTGAGGGAGGCGATCGCCGAGCTCGAGTCGGGCGACGTGTCGTCGGCAGATGAGGTTCGTGCCGCTATGGTCGCGCGCGGTCGGCTTGCCGAGTGATCGGGCCCTACGAGGTCGTCTTCACACGATCGGCGAGGCGTGCGCTCGAGGTCACGCTCCCCGAATCCGTCGCCGCAGCGGTGTTCGAGTTCATCGTCGGGCCGCTGGCAGCCAACCCGACGAGACTGGGCAATCCGTTGCGTGAGCCGCTCGCGCCTTTGTACTCAGCGCGTCGCGGCGAGTATCGAGTGCTCTATCGGATCGAGGACGACCGCCTGGTCATCGAGATCGTCACCATCGAGCATCGTCGGGACGCGTACCAACGCCGCTGAGCGCTCGTCGGTCGAGATCGACTCCGCGGGGGATGGACGGAGCCGTGGGTTGTCAGAAGATGTGCGCTTCGCAGGTGGCGAGGAACGCCACCCGGCGGCGTTGGAGTTCGCGGTAGACGGTGGCACGGGACACGTTGAACAGCTCGGCGATCTCGGTCTGGGTGTACTCACCCCGGTCTTGGACGTCGAACAGGAGCTTGCGCTGCGTGGTCGACAGCTTGGGCTGCTTGCCCTTCAGGTGACCTTTCGCGCGGGCGACCGCCATACCTTCCTTCGTGCGCATGCTGATCAGGTCGCGTTCGAACTCGGCGACCATGGCGAGCACGTTGAACAGGAGCCGTCCCACCGGATCTGTGGGGTCGTATCTGCTGCCGCCCAGACTGAGCGCGACGCCTTTCGTCGTCAGCTCGTCGGCGATGTCGCGCGCGTCCCTGACCGATCGGGCAAGCCGGTCGAGCTTGGTGACCACGAGGGTGTCGCCTTCGCGGACGGCGGCGAGCGCTTCGCGCAGTCCGGGTCTTGCCCGGTTGGTGCCGGTCAGCCCGTGATCGACGTAGGTGTTCGAATCGAGGACTCCCAGTCGCAGCAGGGCGTCCCGCTGCGAAGTGAGGTCCTGATCGGCGGTGGAGACTCTGGCATAGCCAATCTGTATTCCATTCATGCCGCGAGCGTCCCACTGAGAGTGCGCACGCGCACGCGGGTTGGATCGTTTTCCGGGCAGTGCATGAAGGCGGTGTCGCCTTAAAGCGCTCGCCCGGTACGCCAATGGAGCCGTAAACGAGGAGGGAGCGCCCGAAGGCGCCCCCTTCTCGTCGCGACCTCGGTTAGGTCGCGCAGTTCGTACAGGTGATCAGAGGTGAGGGTGAGCCTCGACTTTGCTGTCCAGCGGCACCTTCCAGAAGTCGACGTTCCACGCCGCCGTGCCGCCGGAAGGCACGCGGTCGGTGTAGGTGAAGTCGACGCCTACGATCTTTCCGCCGCCGTCGCGGGCGATCAGATCAATGCGAACCATGTCCTGGTCCTCGGAGAAGTTACTGGTGACGGTGCCGTTGACTGTCATGTAGTCGTACTCGGAGCCGGTCGTGATCGGCCCCATGGTGAACGATCCCGTCTCGGCGGCAGGCGAGTGAGTCGCCGCGTCAGCGGTAGGCCCACGCACCTCAATGTGGTTGATCTGCGCCGAGCCGATGTCGAAGAAGTCTCCCACGTACCACGAGGTGCCCGACAGGATGGTGCCGTACGTGCTGTCGGTGTCAATCAGCACGCCGTTCGCGTCGTACGCCTCCACGTCGATGCCGGCGCTGGCGAAGATGTAGTCCTCGTTCGGGTTAGTGACCTGCACGGCGTACCAGCCCATGCCGCTCTCGGTGTCAACGCCGAACGCGGTTTCCCCCAGCACCAGATCTTCGGCGTCCGCGACCGCCGGCTCCTCCTCGACGGCCGGCTCCTCGTCGGCCGATGTCTCCTCGTCGGCGACGTCGGAAGTGCCGACTTCCTCGGTGACGGTGGCGTTGATGGCATCGCTGACGGCGCCGGCCGCCACGGCCATGAACACGATCACGCCGACGATGGTGCCGACAACGGAGACGATGATTGCGGTCAGCCCCTGCCACTTTGGCTTGTCCTTTTGAAACAGGGCGATGATGCCAAGGAAGAAGCCGATCGGCAGGAGAATCCACCCGACAATCAGAGCGCCGGGAATACAGGCGAAGATGAAGCCCACGGCGGCCACTGCGAGGGCGACGATTCCGAGGATGTTGCGGGGCCTCTTCTCGGGCGCCGGAGCGGTCGGCGGGCCCGGAACCACGCCCGTCGCGGTGGCGATGCCGCCGGCAGGACGAACTTGGTCGGTCCACGAGGTGCCGTCCCAGTAGCGCTCTTGGCCTTGAACGCCTGCAGGAAACCAGCCTGCGGGTGCGGATGTAGGCGTCGAATCGGTCAAGGCGTTCCTTTCACACAAGGGCACACGGTCTACGCCGTGACCCCAGGCACGAGTGCTCGCCGGGCATATGCGAGCTAGCGCAACTTTATGAGAGGGGCCTCATCAATCACGCGAGTTTGGCTTAGGTTTACGCCAGCCCGCGAAGAGGGAGCCCGGGAGCTTCGTAATCGGGGACTGAAACGCCAGGTGATTTACCCGCACCGGCCGGGGTCGAGCGGGCAGACCTACTCGCCGCGGTTCTCGCGCATTTCCTGGTATGACCCCGTGTCCAGCACCTCGCCAGTCGCATCATCGACGAACTCCACGATCACGTCAATGTCGTCGGGGGTGACTCCGTTGAACTGCTGGTACAGCGCCCCCTGAATGTAGAACCCGAGTGCGAGCAAGCTCTCGAGCGCACCGTAACTCGCTGCGTCGACCGACACCTCGAATGACGTCATCTCGTCGTTGAACTCGACCGCGGTTACCGAGTTCGCCTCATCCGCAATCAGTTCATCGGCCGCGTCCTGAACTGTCGAGCGCATCTGCGAGAGCATCTCGTCGCGCTGCGGCTTCGTCATCGTGTAGACGACGGTGTCGCCCTCAACATCCGCCGCGATGCCTTTCTCGCCTGCGCCGGCCACGATCTGTTCGTCGGTGAGCGACCCACTCTGGTCCAGCAACGACCGGGCGATCCGCACATCGACGGTCACTAGTTCCTCCTCGACCTCGACGGCGGCGGGTGAGGAGGTCGAGCTGTTTGTCGCACTGTCCCCGCCAGCGGAGCAACCGCCCAGCACGAACACCGAACAGACGATGAGCGACACGATCGCACCACGAATCTTCACGAGGAACTTCCTAGGGTCTCTTGGTCGGACAGCCGACCCTTCGATCCTATGGAGACCACCCGACATGAATCCTCGACAGCCATCGCCCGCGGAAGGAAGGCGCCGGGGCGCCGATGGTACGCGCGGGCTCGATCGCTCCTCGACGCGGGTCGTACATGGGTATGACTTACGAGTAGGCGGCGCGGTACAGGAGATCCGCACGCCGTACGGCCTCCGCACTTGGCCGCTGGTCATTCGCTGACGCAGGATCGAAACTTGCCCATTCGTCCGCAACCCGCCTCCTGAGCGCTTCGTTGTCTATGCGGCTGTAGTACCGGGATCCTGAGTATCCATCTAACAATCCCGCGAGCATCATCAACTTGGCAGCAGCGTTCTTTAGGAGTATCTGCTCCTGGTCACTGCGCAGGATCGTCGAGAGACGGGCCGGCTTGATCGCACCGGGAGTCTTACCTAGGTATTTGCGGATCGCGTCCATCGCCTCCGAATACTTCGGGAGAGTTTCGACGCTGAGCGTGTTCAAGTCTGGGATCAGCTCGAAAGGCTTGTTGTCGTTCTCATCGACGCCTCGGAGCAAGAGTTCGCACCGCGCGGACAGTTGACTCAGCTCAGCCTTCGCGGTGACCATGGGCACTGACAGTTGGCCATCGAAAGACTTGCTCTCCGCGACGATAACTAAGCGAATCGCGGTCCCCCACCTCTCAACGCCGTTGGCCACGTCCTTCTCGACGCTCTTACTGAGTTCGCGGACGATCACTCGCGCCTGATAACCAGCCGAGATCTGTCCTACATTGAACCCCGCTTCGAGAGCGGCCGATACGGACAATTGCGAGTCGAACAGCCTCCACTCCGCGGCCTCCGCTACCGCTTCTGCCAAACCACGGCGACTCGCTTCGGTTGCGCTTGAGGCAGAGTTGTCCAGAATCTCGACCATGACAGCCCCCCAGTTCGGCGTAGCCCCGATGCTTCGCCTCGGCGTCACGATAGCGCTGGATCGGCTCGCGGTCGAGGAGTCCTGTCGCGCTCCTCTGTGCCGACCCACCCGGCGAATTGGGGAACGGCTCGCATTCACCCACGCGGCGAGGGCTGAACGCCCGAGTGGCGTGCTGGATCGCGGGGCCGCTCGTTTGAGGATCGATGCGAACCTGGGCCGCGGGTAGTGTGTCGGCGTGGAATCTGACTCTGAGTTCCCGGTCACTCTCGGCAAGGTCGCGCGTCGCGAGCTCGCCGTCCACGGAATCACTCGATTCCAGCAACTCACATCGCTCACCACATCCGACGTACTGAACATTCACGGTGTCGGCCCGAAGGCGGTTCGGATCCTCGCGGAGGAACTCAGCGCGCGCGGGATGCACTTCGCTCGGTAGGACCGCCCGTTCAGGGACGACAACTGCGCCTGCTGGGAGCCGCACGCGATATACGTCCATCGGGCAGTGCTCGGCTGCGGATCGCACTGACGGCCTGTCACGTCGACGCTTTTGAACGGCTGAGCGAGGTGTTGCACTGCTCTTCCACAAGTGCGGCACGCCGCAATGCGATCAAGGCGTAGATAAGCCAGCCCACTCCGTGCAGCATCTGGATGGCGCTGTGGAAGGGGGTGCCCGCTTCCAACGCCGTGACTCGGAAGGTGAGATCGAACAGCGCGTGCAGCACGACGGGCGGCCAGAGTGAGCCGGTGCGCATACGCATGGCGGCGTAGCCGGTGCCCGCCATCGCCGCGAACGTCACTTGGAGCAGAACGGTCTGCCAGGGCGAGCCGAGGAACAGGTTGGCAACGTGCAGCAACCCGAAGAGGGCGGAGGAGAGCAGCACCGCCGTCCACGGTCCGCGTGGCAGGAGCCGGGTGAGCAGGATCCCGCGGAACGTCGTCTCCTCAACCACGCCTGCAAGCACTACCGACGTGAACGCGAGGGTCAGTGTCGAAACCTCCACGTGTCGGAAGCCGGCGAAGAAGCCGACGACCACAGTGAGGGTCGGAAACATCAGCACGAGCCGGTCGCGCGACGCCGGCAGTCGCCGAAGGCCCAGCGCATCCCATCCGACGCGGACGGCGAACGGGAGAATCATGAGCAGCATCCCGAGCTGCAATGCGACCTGGACCGGGCCGACGCCGCCAGGGCGTGGTCGGAGGGTGGGCGTCAGCCACTTGGCGAGGATCCCTATCGCCGTGATCGCCACGAGAAACAGCGCCCACAGCAGCACCGGGCGGGCGAGGAGCCCGTCCCGAACTGAATGCCGTCTAGTCGGCCCAAGTGTCTTGATTTCTGAGGGCATGTTGTCCTCATCCTGAGCAGGACGGTGCATCAACTGGCCACTGTCGTTCCGCTCCGGTGGCCCGCGAAGTTCGACACCGCAGCGAGCAGCCACCGCGGCCTGACGGACGGGAAGGCGGCGATGGCGACCAGTACTGCTACGGCCGCCGCGGTGGCTGCGGCCAGGTGAGCGGCGGAGAGGCCCGCCTCCGCTGCGGCCAGCTCGCTTCCCCCTGCGGCGAGGACGGCTACGCGTGGGTACGCGTCGATGGCGCCGAATGCGGCGATGCCGAGGGCTCCGCCGATCTGGGCGGTGGAAGATGCGAGTCCTGACCCGACGCCTGCGTTGCTTGCGGTCATGCCGCTTGCGATGACGAGGGTGGTGGGGGTGAAGCTGAACGCCACGCCCGCGGCTGCGAGCAGGAGGACGGGGAGCACCCGTGCGAGGTACGGCATCCCGTGGTCGAGGGAGGCGAACATCAGGTGGGCGGTGACGAGGAGGATGAGCCCCAGCACCGCGACCTTCTCGGGACCGAACCGTGCGAGCGCGCGCGGCAGCAGCAGTGTGCTGACGGCGAAGCCGGCCACCGATGTTGGCAGCATGGCCAGCCCAGCGGCCGCCGGGTCGTACTCGAGTACCTGCTGAATGAGCAGGGCAACCAGCACGAAGCACGCGACTCGGGCGGCGCCACCGAGCACGTTGACGACGATGCCACCTGCGACGCGCGGCTCCCGCAGTGCCGGAAGCGGCAGAACAGCGTCCCGGCTGCGCTGCTCGACCAGAACGAAGCCGGTCCCGGCGGCCACGGCGACGGCCGCCGCGATGAGCACCTCGACCGAGGCCACCCCAGCATGCGGAAGGCTCAGCACGGCAAAGACCACCGCACCCGCCGCCGTGGTCACGAGCGCCGCACCCGCAGCATCGAATGGTCGGCGGGTGGTGGGGTGGTCAAGCTTCAGCTGAGCCCAGCCGGCGATGCCGACAAGCACGGCTGCGGCGGCGGTGACGAACATGACGCTCTGCCAGCCGAGTGCGCTGGTGATGATGCCTCCGACGCTCACGCCGAGCGCGCCGCCGACGGTGGACGCCGCACCCCACCAGGCCATCGTGCGGGTCCGGGCGGTGCCGGTGAATGTGGCGAGGATCACCGCCATGGCGGCGGGGCTGAGCATCGCAGCGCCGCCGCCCTGGATCAGGCGGGCGGTCACCAGCACGGCGTCCGTGCTGGCGAAGCCGCCCAGGAGTGAGCCGGCGACGAGAACCGTCGCCCCGGTGAGGAACATCCGGCGGCGGCCGACGATGTCAGCGGCCCGACCGGAGACCAGCAGCAGCCCGCCGAAGGTCAGGAAGTAGGCGTTGAGCACCCACGCTGTCCCGACTGCGGTGAGATCTAGGTCTTCGGCGATGGAAGGCAGCGCGACGATGAGGATGCTGGAGTCGAGCATCACGACCAGCTGAGCGGCCACCAGTGTGAGCACCAGTGGCAGGGTCCGGTCACGCATGCGCAATCGCCTCCAGGACCGGCAGCTTCGCGGCGCGAGCGGCCGGCGCGATCCCGGCGAGCAGGCCCGCCACGGCGACGACTCCCGCGAGTACTGCCAACTGCGCGACCGGCACTTCCATGCGCAGCGGGGCGATGGTGGACAGCGCGCCGATGGCGGCGACGCTGGCGGCGACACCGAGGAGCAGCCCGGTGACCACGGCGACGACCGACACGATGACCGCCTCGGCTTGCACCATCAGCGCCACCGACCGGCGTGACATGCCGACCGAGCGGAGGACACCGATCTCGCGGGTGCGTTCGACGATGGACAGCGCGAGGGTGTTCGCGATGCCGAGCACGGCGATGACCATGGCGAACGCGAGGAGCACCGTGACTAATCCGAAGATTTGGTCGACGGTCTGTGTGCGTCCCGCGATGACCGCCGCCTGGTCTCGCACCTGTACTGTCGGGTGGTCCTCGAGCGCGGTCTCCAGGGCGGTGGAGAGCTCCGCAGGAGAGGTGCCGGCCGCTGCCAGCACAAAGATGCTGGCATCCATGTCCTCGGTGAAGAGGGCACCGTAGGTGTCCAGGGAGACGAAGAAGTCGGTCTGCAGCGCCTGCGCGGGACCGTCGGCGATGATGCCGACGATGGGCAGGATGGTCTCACCCAGCCGCGCGAACGTCATCGGCAGCTCGTCGCCCACCGCCAGCTCACGCTCGGTGGCGACGCGTTCGGCGATGACGACGCCTCCGGCGCTCAGTGCGGCGATGTCCCCGTCCACCATCCGGATCTGCGCGACCTCGGTGATGAGCTCAGGGTCCAGACCGGTCAGCGCGCTGGTCGTCCTGCCGTCCTTCCAATGCCCGTACTTCAGCCGGGTGGCAACGCCGACAGCGGAGACCGCCCGGACCTCGTCGTAGACGGCCGCGTGCACCCCGCCGAGCATCTCCTGCCCTGCGCTTTCGATGACGACGTCCGCGGCGATGACCTCGCGGTACTGCTCACCGGTGGCCGCTTTCACCGAGCCGCCGACGATGGACACGAAGCTCATCAGCGCGAGCCCGAACGCCAGCGCCATCACCGTCGCGGAGGTGCGACGCGGTGCGCGAAGCGCTGCTTCCCGGGCCAGCTGCCCGGGCACTGTCCGCGCGGAGGCCGCGCCGACGAGAGAGACCAGCGGACGCAGCGCGGACGGCGCGATCAGCACGACACCGACGAGGGCGAGCACCAATCCCGCGCCGAGCAGCAGGATCGGGCCCGCGGCCAACCCTGGAAGGGCGGCGACGGCGGAGCCTGCCACCAGCAGAACCGTGCCGGTGATGAGGCGCCCGCGACCGAGACCGCGCGTCTCGGCGGCGCTGCTGCGCATCGCGGCAAGCGGAGAGACCGCCGCGGCACGGCGAGCCGGGCCGACAGCCGAGACAAGGGTGACCAGGACACCGACGGTGAGGGCGATGATGACGGTTCGGGTCTCGATGACGAGCTCACCGGAGGGGATGCTGACCCCGAAGACTCCGGCCAGTGCGCGCAGGCCGTAGGTGCTCACGATGCCCAGCAGCACGCCGACGGTCGAGGCGAGGGCGCCCACGAGCAGCGCCTCGACGAGCACCGACGCAAGAACCTGCTTCCCGGTCGCGCCGGTCGCACGGATCACCGCGAGCTCACGGGTGCGCTGCGAGATGACGATGGCGAAGGTGTTGGCGATGAGGAACGCGCCGATGATGAGCGCCGCGACGCTCATCGCGATGAGCACGACCTGGAGCATCTCGAGGTTCGCGGCAGCCTGCTCGGCGCCGGCTGCGGCGAGGTCTTGCGCCGTAGCGACCTGCACGTCGTCAGCGAGTACATCAGCGAGCAGCGGCTGCAGTTCACCGGCGGTCAGTTCCGAGGTGACGAGGATCTCGGACAGGCCGTCGCCGAGGCCGAGGACGCTCTGCGCGGTGGTGAGGGTCGAAAGCGCGACCGCCCCCACCGGCGGACCGTCACCGTCACCGAACCCGACGAGCCCGACGACACGAGCATCGACCCGGGTGTCGCCGACGACGGTGACAGCGTCGCCGATGCGCAGGCCGAGCGCGTCGGCGGTGTTCTTGTCGATGACGATCTCGCCGTCGCTGGTGGGTGCCGCGCCGTCGCGGAGCGGGTATGCGCCGACGGGCTCGTCGACCCAGGTGCTCAGCTGGACGCTGCCCAGATCGGTGGTGCCCTGCTCGAGGCGGGCGGCGCCCTTGGCGACCGGGACCGCATCTGTGACAGCGTCCACGTCGCGGACGGAGTCCAGCGTTGCGGCGGGAAGCGGGTCCCGTTCGACCTCGACGCCCATTCCGGAGTCGAATGCGGTGGCGGTGCGGACGGTCACGTCGGCGCCGGCGGAGGCGGTGGCGAACTGGTCGTCGAACAGCTTCTGGGCCGTGTCGTTGAGGACGAGGCTGCCGGTGACGAAGGCGACGCCGAGCATGACGGCGACCACCGTGAGAGCCAGTCGCAGGCGGTGGGCGAGGACCTGGGCGAACGCGAACCGGATCATGCCGCCACCCCCTGACGCTCGGCGTCGAAGCGCGCCATGCGCTCAAGGACGGTTGCGGCGGTCGGGTTGTCGTGACCGTCGATCACCTCGCCGTCGGAGAGGAACTCGACCCGGTCCGCGTACGCCGCGGCCGACGGGTCGTGCGTGACCATCACGATGGTCTGCCACAGCTCGCTGGCAGCGCGGCGCAGGAAGGCCAGCAGCGCCTGGCTGGAGCGGGAGTCCAGTGCTCCGGTGGGCTCGTCGGCGAAGACGACCTCGGGGCGGGAGATGAGGGCGCGGGCGACGGCGACGCGCTGCTGCTGGCCGCCGGAGAGCTCGGAGGGGCGGTGGGTGAGCCGGTCGGCGATGCCGAGCGTCGCGGCTAGCTCCAGCATCCAGTCCTTGTCGACCTTCTGACCTGCCAGGCGCAGCGGGAGGGCGATGTTCTCCTCCGCGGTGAGGGCGGGCACGAGGTTGTACTGCTGGAAGATGAAGCCGACGTGGGTGCGGCGAAGCAAGGTGCGCTGCTTCTCGCTCATGCCGACGAGCTCTGTTTCTCCGAGGCGGATGCTGCCGGAGTCGACGGTGTCCAGCCCCGCCATGGCGTGCATCATCGTGGACTTGCCGGACCCGGACGGGCCCATGATGGCGGTGAACCGGCCACGGCGGATGCTGAGGCTGGCGTGGTCGAGGGCCCGGACGGTGGTGTCGCCGGTGCCGTACGTCTTCACGAGGTCGGTGGCCTCGATGGCGAATGTGGTGCTCATGGTGTGTGTCCTTTAGCAGTTCAGCGGGCAGCGGCGAGGTGTCGGCGGTACTGCGCCGGCGTCCAGGACGCGGTCATCTTGGTGTTGAGGGTGGCGCCCAGGCGCGCGTAGAAGCGCTGCCCGGCGTGGTTGTTCAGGCGGACGCCCCACTGCACGAGCAGGTCGTCTTCGGCGGCGAGTCGGGCCACGGCGGTCATCAGCTGGCTGCCGATGCCCTTGTCGCGGTGTCCCGGTCGGACGTACAGGTCGTCCAGCGCGAGCAGGTCGCCGCCGGTCCAGAGATGGATGCGGCGCACGGTGCTGGTGAAGCCGACCGCGCCGGCGTCATCCTCGGCGATCAGGACGCGCACGTCGGGGCGCGCGAGCAGCTCCCGCCACGCCTCCGCGTCCACGTGAACGTGCTCCAGGTCGCCCTCGTGCGCGGCGAGCTCTCGCACCATCTCGTCCAGGGCCACGGCATCCCCAGGGCCGACCTGTCGGATGTGGATCATGATGCTCCTTACGGTGTCAGTTGTTGCCTTTACGATGTACGGATACGTCGTACAGATTGCACCGTACGATGTAAGCTGTCAAGCAGGGAGGCCGCAATGGCAGAAAAACTCACACAGATGGGCATTGCACAGGCGGCCCTGGCCGCTATCGACGCGGACGGTATCGAGGGGCTCAGCATGCGCAAGCTCGCGAAGAGCCTCGGCTCGTCGCCGATGGCGGTGTACACGTACTTCCCGGACAAGGACGCGTTGCTCGACGGCGTCGCTCAACTCCTGCTCGCCGAGGTCGACACGCCGCCTGAGGACATCCACTGGCGCGACGCCATGCGCTTCATCATGCGGTCCGTGCGACACGTCGCCATGCGCCACCCGAACGCCTCGCGACTCATCAACCAGTTCCCACCGCATACACCCGACGCTCTGGCCTTCGTGGAAGCGGGGTTCCGCAGCTTCCGCCGCGCCGGCTTCGACGAGCTCAGCACCGCACGCTGCTACCGCGCTCTGGCTGCGTATTCGCTGGGCACACTCGACATCGAATTGGGCGGATACTTCTCGCCCGAGACGCGCACGATCACATCGGAGACGCGCGACAGCATGGACACGCCCACGGCAGCCAAGCTCCTCCCGCTTGTAACGGAGATCACGCCAACCCTTCTCGCACAGGATGACGCGGCAGAGTTCGAGTACGGCCTCGAGCTCCTGCTGGACGGGTTCGCCGACGCTATGTCAAGATCTGGCCGCACCGCCTAGAGTTTCGCGGCCTGTTCACCGGCCACACTGACGCAGCCTCGCCGCAGCTCTTGAACACGTCGTGCGCCAACCGTCCTCCTGGGGCCGAGGTCAAGTCAGCTCATTCGATCCGCCGGTCCTCCGCCGGGTGCACGTCGGGGTCCCGCTTTCGCGCGCCGCCCGCAAAGGGATCCGCAACGAAGCGGGTTGCTGGGATTACTTGCGATGCGACAGCCGTTGCGGGCTATGGCAGCTGAAGGAGCGTCACCCGGGCGGCACCGACGTGGTCGACGGGCACGACTTGGAGTCTTTCGTCTCCATTGAGGATCCGACCGTCCTCGATCCGCCCGTCGGTGATGAGGAGCTCGGTCACGGTGTCGATCTCGACTCGACCGGCGCCCCCGGCCCTGAAATCGACTTTGACGCCTTGGCCCACGATCACGACGGTGTCGTCCTCTTCGGCGAACATCAGCGCGAATGGTCGCTGCTCCCCTGGGGTGGGAACAGGTTCGCCCGGGAGTGTCTCGTCCGGGACGGGCACGGCCTCGTCGGGTAGTTGTACGCCGACGTCGAGGAGAAAGTTCCTGACGATGCTGTTCAGTCCGCGCGCGCTGATCTGGAGCGAGCCGACTTCGGCGGTGGCAGTCTCGTCGCCTTCAACGACCACCGCCGCGATCCGCTGAGTCTGTTGAGCGGCTGCAATCGCAGTCTCGAGAGCGACAAGGTAGGCAAACGTGGCCGCGACCTGTCCGTCGGGGTTGGCACCGTCGATGCCGAATCCTGACCAGCCCATCGCCCGGTAGGTGCCCACTGCGCGGACGAGCTCACCGGCGCGAAGCCGGCTTTCCGGAACGAAGAACGGTTGAGTCGCGGCGTACGTCTGCATGACAGGATCGGCGTCGTCGACGTAGATATCCGGTGCGACGAACGCGAGCGAGGGTGCGGCTGTGTGCCAGACGTCGATGACGCGGCTGCTCGGTCCGCCGCTCGGCCATTGGCCGGGCTCATCCTGGCCCGGTTGCGGTCCTAGCCAAGCGTTGGTGTACATCGGGATCGGCTTGATCGCCCGGCCACGAGCGGCGAGTTCCTCGACGTAGGTGGCGACCGCCCAGGCCATGAACACTTCGTCGGCCGCGCTGCTGTTCCCGAACACGTCAGCCCACGACCCGGAGTCGCGACGTCCGGCATCGACCCACAGCGTGCTGAGCGGCGATCCCGCGGGCGCGACCGATGCGGCGCGGACAAGATCTGCGGGCACAGTGTCGCGCCACGCCTTCTCGGCGAGCTCGTTTCGGTCGCGGCTGTCCATCAGGATGCCGGACTCATTCTCCACCTGGACGAGAGCCACAACGTCGTCGGTGTCGTTCTCCGCGAGTTGGGTGATGAACGCCTCGAACGCCGCAGCATCCGCCTCTCGCAGGTCGCTGCTGAAGACTGACAGGACGGGTGTCGGGGTGACTCCCCGATAGTGGAACGCGCTGCCCTTCTGCTTCGATTCGATCACCGCCCGCATGAACCGGTTCTCGTCCGTGCGGACCCATCGGGGCGCGTAGGTCGACGCGGCATTCTTGAAGGCACCGAACCACAGCAGCACCAGCCGCAACCCCGACGCCCGCGCCTGCTCGATCATGTGGTCGACGAGCGTGAAGTCGAATCTCCCCTCTTCGGGCTCGCTGAGTGCCCAGCTGACGGGCGCGAGAACGGTGTTGCCGTTCATACGCCGGACGTGCGCGAAAGACTCACGGATCGACGCGGCCGAGGAACTCGAGGAATTGTGCACCTGACCGCCGAGCAGCAACGCTGGCTCCGTCCCTCTGAGGAGACCGCCAGTCCCGGGATCGACGACCCAGCGATTCGTTCCAGATGACATGCCCGACCCCTTCAGCTTCGACGCTCGATCCAGCCTCACAGCTTTTGTCGAGTTCGAACATTTCGGGTCGTAATTCAAGACATCACGACCATCGATGCCGAGGCCGAACCACCCCACCCCGCGCGTCGCATCAACACCGAGCTCCTGCACACACCACCGCGGGGACGGCTCTCACCTAGTCGGCATTCAGTGCCCACTCAGGGATGTCGAACAAACGCGCTCAGGCCGTTCGCCACCGACGTCTAGCGGGCAATGCCCGAATAGGGATCCTCAATCGGGCGGTGACCGATTGAGGGGCCCACCCGCGCACGCGACGCGCGGGCTATTAGGCGAGCCTGCGTCTCACGACAGCTGTATCGCGGTCGGGAGTGCGGACGATTCGGTCGCGCCGAACTTCAAACTCGCTCTTGTGAATGACTACGAGCCGAACGCCGTGAGCGGGGATCAGCTCGGCCTTGCGCACGTCGTACAGCCGCCGCTGCTCACCGCGAGGAACGCCGGACACGGTCGCGCGCCGATCGAAGATCGGCACTGACTCGGTGTGCTGCTTCTCCTGGAACTCCACGACCAACCCGTGCTCGGGCCAATATCCGTCTACCGGCAACCGAGCTGCACGGCCTGACGTCGGTGACAAATCACCACGGAGCCAGTCGAACCGGGCCTGCCGGTGGCCGGCAGCCGCGAGGACTGCGTCGCATAGATCAAGGACGTAGTGCTCGTCGCTCTCAGTCCTCTTCGCCACACCGCCACCATATGCCGCCGCCTCATCCCGAGCGATCCGCTTGCGGGCGTTGGGCGGAAGCGGGGCGGACAGCAGGCGTTCGACCGATAAGCGCCGGTGCGGCCAGTGCTCCGCCGCCTCGTAGTCGAACTCGGCTGGCAGGCAGGTCCGTGATTGTGCTGCATCAGCGCGGGCGCGCTCTCGGTCGGACCGGGGATTCACTCGCTGTCGCCGACGATGTCGTAGGTGCTGCGCACTATCCTGCCTAGAGGACCTTCAAGGTCCATCATCCGAGCGTCTCGATCGGCGTAGCCCAAGAGCGGCGCGATGATCGAACTCGCATCTCCGTCCTGCGAGGAGACAACCTTCGCGCCGACCTGATCGACGAACACGTCCGGCACCTTCGCGGGCCACCGGGAAATACGATCAGGCGGATGTGGGAGCCGCAGCACGACGACAGTGTCTTGGCCGTCGTCGACTTCGAGAGCCCAAGCGGTCCAGCTGCCGAAGTCGCTTACCCAACCGGTGTCGCTATCCTCCCAGAACGCGAGGAGGAGGGACCGCCCAGGAACTGTCGCGTTTACTACGCCCGCCGATTCCAATGCACCGATAACCTCGGCGACGCGCTTCCGTTCCGCGACAATCTCCCGGTGAAGCGTGTCGGCGTCCGGCGCAAAGAGCACTGAGCGAAGCCCCGAGTTGTACTTCTCGCCGGCCTGATCGATATCGTCCAGCAATGCTGCCAGCGGATGCGGCATCGATAGGTTCTTCCCGTAGCGGTGGACCGTTGTCGCCATCCGCTCACGGCCGTCGAGAATGCCATGCTCGCGTAGCCTCAGTTCAAGTAGCGGGTCGTGGCGTCGCGGCTCTAGCTCTGAAATATCCAGTGTGGCCTGAGGCATCTCGGTTCTCACCTCGAACGTTGTCCAGGATTGCGGAGCCCCTCGCGCAGCAGTGAGAAAGCGTCGGCGCCCAAGCCCTAGAATTTCGATTTCATCAGTTGTGCTCACCGATGCGAGTGCTTGTGCGAGCTTCGTCCTTTGGTCCAGACTCTCCATGACTTCGCCTTTGTGTGGCTGTAGGGTGCTTCCGAGATCGGGAGACATCGCCTCAACCGCCAGGCGGTAGCGGGCATACCGCAACCGCGGCTGCGGCAGCGCTAGTAATCGATCGAGTTGCACACGGGAGGCGAGCTCGCCAATCGCGCGCATCGATCCTTCCGCTTCGGCTCTCGTCTCGCGAGTAGGGAGCGCAACAGTAAAGCTCAGCTGCTGGTCTTCGATGGTCACGGTTCCGCCGAGGGCCAATAGCTTCTCGCTACTCCCAATCGATTGGGGGTCTCTAAGCAGCCTCAGGTGATGTTTGTGCTCGACCAGGGTTGAGCTGCCCAACGTAACGATCGCCGCACTGAACGTTCCGAGGGCTGGACGAATGAAGGCATCGAAAGCCGCTGACGCGAACCGGGGCCGCGGGGAGGCGTGAAAACGTAGCAGAACCTCGCCGAGCAACGCTGCATACTCAGTGTTGTGACGAACCATGCTGCGAACAAGCCGTGCATCCTCGGCCTCTTTCGTCTCGACCAGGCCCTGTGATTCCAATTGCGTCAGGACTCGGAGCGCATCGATCGTTCGACCAGAACGCGATTCGGCGTGGCGCACCGCTTCGCCGATCTCTGCGAAGGGGGCTAGTGCGGAACCTGGTTCTATTACCTCGATAAGGCCCCAGAGCAAGGCGATGGCGTCGTCTGGCAACGCAAGGAGTTCGCCAATCAGGCTCCCCGCCGCAGGCTTCGTCTCTCGCGCGAGAACCGCGGTCGCCGACGGAACCCACGGTTCGATTTCGCTCCTGCTCTCCAACCACTTTGCGACCGCATTGAACGCCGACTCGGCGACGTGCGCGCGCTGCTTTGCTGTGAGCACCCGGTCCCAGATGAATGCTCGCCGCCGATCGTGAAACCATGCTTCACCGTCCGACCGGTGGACGAAGATCCCCGAATCAATTAGCGAATCTGTCAGGATCCCCCACTGCAGAACGTCGTACCCCAGGTACTCGCGGATAAAGTCGTCGCTGGGCGGGTTGGCGAACGGCGCCAATTTCGCCACCGTCGCTCTGATGCTTTCCGGAATGCTCCGCCATGACGCGCGCAGGAGTGCCTCGAACCCGTCGGGCGCGGTGATCCCGTCCAGCGACTCCCCCGCGCCGGTCAACCGAACAGCATCGGCAATGAAGAAGGGGTACCCGCTAGAGAGTCGGGAAATCGTGTCCCACCTACCGCGTGGTATCTGCTCGGATTGCAGCCACTGCTCGACTGCTGGGCGGTCGAGGGGGCCCAGCAAATGCGGCTCGATACCGCGCAGGGTCACCTGGCGGATGATCTCGTCGCCGGCCTGGTGATGCGGCGTTACACATACGACGATCCGCACGTCGCCCACGGTGCACCCAGCGAGTTCCGCCAGCAGGCCGTGGTCCCCAGGTGAGAGGCGCTCGGCATTGTCGAGCCGCAACACGACCGGCCGCCCTGTAGCTTCGCTCAGTCCAGCGGCGATCTCACACAGCTCGCTTGCACGGTCAGGGACTCGAATGGCTGCGAGCTGATCGTCGAAACCCAGGACGCCGCCCTTAGCGATATCGCCAAGCACCTTCTTGCCAATCGCAACTGCTTCCTTACCCAGCTTCGACTCGGCGTAAGCGAGAGCGCCCGCGACAACCGCCCGCCCAACCTCTCGCCCCGTGACGGTTCCGATTCGATCGGCGATCGACTTCACCACGACCCATGCGTCACGAACATCGGTCGCGCTGTCGAGGTATTGGGTAATGCAATCACTAATCGCATCCGCGAGCGCCGTCTGCAGTGATCCCTCAACTGAACGCAGAACTATAGGACGCGAAACGAGGGGCTCTCCCGGCCACGCCGTCAGACTGGAGAGAAACGACGACTTGCCGATGCCAGAATCACCCACAACGAGCAGCAGTCCATTGGGCGATGCGGTGATTGCGGCACGGTCGCCATCACGCCCATATAACGCCGACTGAGTCATCACCCTATTGTCTTGCGGGCGGCGTTAGAGTCGTGCCCCGGCGCGCTGGAGCGCGGAAGGTGGGGGGAGGCGCGAGTCAACCCGCCGAGCGGCGGACTCCCGCCACTCAGACGGCTCCTGGGTTGCTGGCTGTCGGATCCCTAAGCGGGCGACGATCGGAAGCCGTCCCGCTCTCGAGCATTCGAACCAATCGCGGCCTGATGCCGGGCCAGACCGCTCGAGGGGTTGCGGCGGTGAGTCCTTGAGCTAGGGCGGGCGTAGGACGCAAGCGGCACCATGGGCGGGCAATCGCCTCAATGAGGATCTCCAACGCGGACACCGCGCGAATCGCGCAGTCCATCGATAAGGTCGAGTTCCGCCTTCGGACTGGATCGAGAAGACTTGGCGAATCTGAACCTGAACAAGAAGCCGCTGCCACCGGCGCCAGGGTGGGGCGTTCCGCGTCGGTCGTGGTTCTGGCCAGCTTTGTATCTCACACTGATCCCGCTTGCGATCATCTTCGCGTTGATCTACTCGTTCGACGGTGCGGTCAGCGCGAGCATATTCGGCGTGCTGGCGGGTGCCGGGTGGGTCCTCGTGTGGTTCGTTGCGGTCCTCGTTGCGCTGGATCCGATCGGCCGCCCGCGCCGCCGGCCACCGATACGGCTGCCGCGTGAAGCGGAGCGGAAGAAGACGCGCACCCGACGCGCGCGTTAGCGGTGCCGGTCCCGCCAGCTCAGCCACTTGCGGCGCTGGCGGCGCTGATGTTCAGGGCGGCGACGATCGAGCAGATCCTCCACCGCGATTGACTGCGTGCGTGATGCTCGAGCGGGCGCCGGTCGCAAGGGAAGCGTGCGCGAGCGGGGGGGGAACCCGGGTCCTCCTGCCCCCGATATGCTCCGTCCATGGCCTGGCTGTTCGATCTGCTGCTGATCGGCGGCACGACGATCGTCTTCGGCGTTCCCGCCGCGATCGTCATTGCACTCCTCACCTTCCTGTGGAGGCACCGACCCCCGCATGGCTCAGGATGGGGGCGATTCAAGGAATCAGTGCGCAGGCATCCGTGGGCAGCGTGGGGCAGCGGCATTGGCCTGGGGGCCGGGGTACTCGCGATCATGGTCGGAGTAATCGGGCTGCAGTCACAGACGCAACCCGGCCCGGGGCCTGGGCCCACGACCGCGTCGACTCCCATCGCAACGCCATCAGCCACGCCGATTCCGACGACCACGCCCGTTCCGCTGGGCGGGTGGGGGCCTAGTCGTAGCCTCGCGAAACACGACGCCCGCCCACAGGGGGCAATGCTCAACTCTGTCGTGGACGACCCGAGCTTCGGGGACGAGCGCGGGTTCATGGTTGTGCGGCTGGCTGACGATGATGACGCCACATGGTCGAGCTCCGTCGTCGCGGTTCCCGGCATGGTCTACGACGTGGCCGTTATCGTCAACAACGACGCGTCCGAGGGAGGAGAGGCTGCCGAAGGCGTTCGTGTACGCGTGGAGATACCCGCAGTGGCCAGTGGAGTCGATGCGGCGTCCGAGGCATTCGTCACAGCGTCCAACGTCTCACCAGAAAAGATCTGGGCCGGGATGGCTTGGGTGGCAGAGACCGAAGGTGTCGATTACGCGCTTCGCTACGTGAGCGACTCCGCAATGCTTCACACAGGCGGTGACGCGAACGGCGCACTGCTCTCGGACTCACTCTTCGAGGAAGGCGTGCTGATCGGCTGCGACGCCCTCGATGGCGTTCTACCCGCCGGGGAGCGATGCAACAGCTGGGTGAGTTTCAAGATCCGAATTGACCGGCCCGACTTCGACGTCGAGGCGCTGGCTGAAATAGACGGCACAGATCAATGGGCGAACCGATTCGTTGGAATCCCGGGACAGCAGGTAACCGTCGCGGGCACTTACACAAATACGGGTACGACGATGCAGGACGATGTCACGTTCACCGTCGACTTGCCCGACAACATGCACTACGTCACTGGCAGCACGCAATGGTCCAACGCATCCACGGATAGGCACCCTGCGAGCAGTGACGAGATCGTCGACACGGGGATCAACGTTGGCTCGTACGCACCTAGAGCTAATGCGACCGTCTACTTCGACGTAATCATCGACGGACCGATAACGGGGTCGCGCATCCAGGAGATTGAAGACATGGTTGTTGTCCATACGAACGCTGGCAGCAAGGGAGCTACGTTGACTGTGCGCTGGCCGTAAGGGAGCGAGACTGAACCGCGAGCCTCACCTCGATCCCCTTACGCGCAACGCACGATGAGGGAATGTGGCGGGCACACGACACGGTGCCCTGAAGATGCGCACGTGTGCTGCGACCGTCCTGCGCGTCTGTGCGGTGCCGAATGTCGGCGGCGCGTGAACTCTGAACGTTTTCGGCGCCGTTACTGACCAGTGTTCGAGCGCCGTCGACACCGAACCCTGCCGGGCGAATCCGACGCTGGCGCTGTTAGGACGCCACGGGTTCGGTGGCTGTGCGCCTGCCTACGCAAGTGAAGTCGTGCACCCTACTCGCGACATCGTGCGAGGCTCCGTCGGGCAACGTGACCGTGCATCGAGTCGATACCGGCACCTCGATGCGGACTTTGCACGAGTCGTCGTCGAGGCCCAACGACGACGACGCGCGACCGTACAGGGTCTCGACCACGCCCTCTGCGGAGGTGGAGTCGGTGGCGTGATGGATGATTGGCGGGTGAGGGATCATGCCGAGCCGGCGCAACACGAGTACCCGTTGCCGCCCCGGACGACCACTCGGAAGCGGGGGCTGGCTTGGCTTCTTGCGCTGCTCGCTGGCGTCGTGGCTGCTGTTGTCGTGGTCGGGGGGCTGGTGGCGATCCCGCGCGACAGTGATGGCGATGGGCTTAGCGATGCGGTCGAGGAATCGGGATGGCGCACTAGCGGTGGCACAGTGTATGTCACCGATTCGCACTACGCGGACACGGACGGTGACGGCCTAGACGACTCCGAAGAGGCCGGCGAGGCTGTCTCCGAGTCACCGGGCAGGACGATCTATGCGGGTATCTCCGACCCTACGAAGTCTGATTCCGACGACGACGGGCTTGAGGACAGGACCGAAGTAGAGGGGTGGCGGACGACGAAGGGCGTCCTTTATCTGACCGAGCCGATGAACCCGGACACCGATGGTGATGGGGTCACCGATGCCGAGGAGGCCGGTGGGGTGCTCCTGGAGGCGGGGAGCGCTGGTTACGAGGCGATCTCAAGCCCATTAGTTGCGGACTCCGACGGCGACGGCCTGACGGATTTCGATGAGTACGACCTGGGTACCGACTCGTGGGCCCGCGATACGGACGGCGACGGGCGCTCGGACTTCAGCGAAGTGACTGCGTACGATACCGACCCCCGAGCACTTGACTCGGATGGCGATGGATACAACGACGATTACGAGATCTCGCACGCGGCCGATGCGTACGATCCCCTCGAACCGGCCATCCCTCCTGACCCCGCGCGATTGGCTGAGGACTTCTACGTCGGTGCGGTCCTCGGTGCCTGGGACGAGCGTGATTCCGTCGCCTGGCTTGCTGGGAACGTCACCCAAGGTGGCACGATCGTCGTTCCCGGCGTCGGCGAGGCGATAGGGGCCGTCGGAGATTTCAGGGACTCGCTCGCGCAGGCCCTACGGGGCGATTATGCCGATGCCACGCTATCGGCGCTGGGCCTGGTGCCCGTGATCGGGCTGACGGCCATCACACCCAAGGTTGTCAAGTTCGTCAAGCGACTACCGGAGCTCCGCGTCCAGGTCGACAAGTGGGTCGGCAGCATCGACGTCCCTTACAGCTGGCAGCTCACGTTGCGCAAAGCGGTGTGGGGTTCCAATTGGGACAACCTCACGTCACGCGGCTTCACCGATGCGGATCTCACCCGCATGGGCCCGACGCGACGGGCGAACCTTATGGAGGAAGTCCAGCAGCGCCCGTCGTCCATAGGGTCGCGACAGGCGGCGATCACCGGGGACACTCGAAACGAAATTGGCCGCAACGCTGAGTTGGCCCATGCCGCGAAGCTGGACGCTGAGGGTGCCGAGAACGTCAAGGTCCAGGTGACGGTCGACGTGCCGGACTCGTGCACCGCGGCCTGCGGCCCACGGCCCACGCGGAAGTTTGATGTCTGCTCCGGCGGTGCTACGGAGTTGTCGTGCGCGGAGGTCAAAGCCGGGTACGCGCCGTGGAGCACGCACATCCGGGAAGAGATTGCCCGCGACGTCGAGTCTCTCAAGTCCGGAAAGATCAAGAGCGTCGCTTACCACTTCTACGTGAGCGAGAAGTCGGGAACTGTCGGCGCGGACCCCCAGGTGCTCGAACGGCTCAGGGAGAACGGCATCCCGTACGAGATCCACCCTCCGAACTGACCGGTGGATGCCGAGATGCGCACCCGATAGCGTTCCCCCGCACCGAGCATGGTTCCCGTCGGCGCGCGCTTCAGGGCGAACCGGTCGGAGCGGCGGGCAGTGTATGCCTCCCAGGGAGTCCGCCGACAACTCGAGTCGTGGATCCTGGTGACCAGCAGGGACGATCCCCAACCGCACCGCGTCAGCCCGCGGTTCGAGGATCCGTATGCGGGCGGTGCACGCTGGCGGGGGTGTGGCGGGCGCCGTGCATCCAGTCGCCTTAGCCGCGATGTCGGAAGCGCTCGATAGCGTCGAGACCCCGACACCAGGAGGAGCGATAATGACCGATTCGTGGCGTACGACGCTCGCGAAACTCCAACTCCTGAACTCGAGTTGGCCACTCGGACCGTGAGGGTAACCAAACGAGCTACATGCGGCGAGCCCCCAACGCCCCTTGCGGGTGCACTGCCCGCATTCGGATCGCTCAGTTTCAAGCCCAAGGACGGGAGGCGCTCGCTAAATCGGCCATGTCTGCGTCTTGGGCTTGCCAGCCCGCTTGCGGCTGATTTCAACAGCGCGCTTGCGCAAAGCGTCGTTGTAGCGGTTCCGCTCAGCTTCAGTGAGATCGCGCGACTGCAGGGTGAAGCTCGCTGACCTTTTCACGCCGAGCCGCCTCGGCGATCGTCATCTCGCCAGCGAGGATGCTCAGCACGATCCTCGCCTTCTTCTCCACCGGGATCACTGGTGGTCTACCCATGGTCAAACTCTCCGCTCAGGACTCAATCAATCGTCCTGCCACAAAGTCTGACGCGCGACACTTGCCGTCATTGTCGTCTGTGCTTGGGTAAGTCTTTCGGTCTCGTCCTGGTGCGCGAATGGCGATGAGGAAGCCCGCGGGTGGAACGCGAGCATGTACACGCTGCCAATCATCATTAGCGCGGGGATCCTGCAGTGGATCGTTGCAGCCTTCCTCGGCGAACCCATCGTCTCGGCCGACTGGAACTGGCAGGCGTGGGTCATGGTCGGTCTGGGCGCAATTACCGTCCCCCTGCTCGCGTTCTGTGGCGCTGCAGGAATGGCGTTCCTTTACGAGACCACCGTTCTTCGCACATCTGAGGGTCGACTCCACTATTACGCGAGGGTCGGTTGCCTCCTCATGGCCATCGCGATGATCTGTGCCCCGTTCGTGGCGTGGTTCCTGATCTACTTCGGTGTCCAGTTCATACAGCGTGATCTCTTTGTGTTGGGTCTCGGCATGATCCTCGTTCCCGTGAGTTGGTTCTTAGTGCCCCTGCTCGGAAGCCTTTTCGAAGGTCGGTGGAAGCACCTGACCGAACCACGGAAACCACCTGAGGACGACTGGTTCTAGGTCAAGGCTCGCTTCTCCAGATTGCGCGAAGGACGTCGGGGACAATCGAAATCAGGGTGCGCGCGCCGGCGCCACTTGAACCTCAGGTGGCGACAACCTTCGGCGAATGCCGTTCGGCGGCGCAAAGTCCGCCGGCGCCAGGGAGTGTTCGACGGCACGCTCCACGCGGTCGGCGCAAGGGCAGTGCGCGCTTGAGGCGCGTGGCGTGCCGGCCGGAGTGAGTTCGGTTGTGGGTCGTTGAGCGCGCAGATATTCGGAAGCGACCCCGAGAACGATCGCAGGAATGGTGATTCGCACGGCCGACATTCTGTCTCGATATACAGCGCTCGTTAGAGGCCCAGCGCGCGAGATCCGGTCGCCTTGAGCGCAGTCGAGCCGCGATCTATGTCGGCGCGCCCTTCCCTGATCGTCAGTCGCTCGCGGCGTGAACCACCTGACCCGCATGGCGAGCGCTGCATCCGCGGCGACGATGGATCCTGCGTGTCCCGACGTCGCGACATAGGTGCGTATAGATGCTCGCCCCGAGTTCCGGCATCATTGCCGATGATGAGACGACTGTTTGTATAGAGCGTGAAAGCCACCAGATGACTTGGGAAGCCTTGGTCGCCGGCCTGGCCGCACTTATTGGTGCGGTTGTCGGCGGTCTGTTTGCGATCTGGGCACAGGCTCGTGAGGCAAGGGCTCAAGCTGCGCGCGACCGAGAAGCGCGCGAACACGACCGCGCCGAGGCTCGGCGCGCGGACGGCATGGCGGACTGTCGAGCGATCCTCGCGGAATTCATCGAACTCCGCCGGCTGACGCCGACCATCCAGAATGATTCCGGTGCCTGGCGACGGATATGGACCAGTGATCGACAGGATGCGCTTCACCTTCGAGCCGGGCTGATTCCCGACGACCGAACGAGGAAGGCCGTGTCGCGCCTTCTCGAGCACATTGACCGCGCGCCAGTCTTCGCGAAGGGATCGTCTGACTGGCCCGGCGCGATCTGGGAACTGGGTGAGCTTGTCGACCTTCTCCTGAAGAAAGCCGTACAGATAATGAACGCGTACGTACGGGGCGATGCGATAAGTGATGAGTTAACCGACGTGTCGTTCTTCGAAGGAATCGCTGATCGTCATGATGAGTGGTTCAACGCAGAGTTGCGCGCGAGGGGTGCGCTCTAGCGGATCGACCGCCGCGTCACATCGTCGTGTCGAAGCTGACCCCGTCGCGGTGGGCCAATAATTCGACTGTCTCCTCCGCACGCCGGCGGGTCGTTTCAGCGGGCGGCGATGACGCAATTGTTGGCGATGGCTACATGGTTGGCCTGCACCCACGCAACTATCTGGCCCACGGGGTGACTCAGCGAACTGGCTCCAAGTCGCCGGCGGTCTCGTCGCTGCCCGGCGGACGCTCCACCCGCGCTTCCGAAGCCATAAACCGCGACGTTGATCCGGAGAGCTGACGCCGCCCCGGATCCTTCTTCACACGACAAGACGATGTCAACACGACCTCCATGATCTAGGAAGTGTCGCGATCCTCGCGAGAATTCATCGCGTCGTCGACACTCGCCCGGCGGCATCTTGTCCAAGCGGACGCCGGGGCCCTATCCTGCAAGCAATCTGCAGGCTGGGGAGCCGAGATGCGCTGGGGAAAAAGGCCGTCATTGGGGTGGGCGCTATTCGCCGTGACTGTGGTCCTTGGGCTCGTTGTCCTATCGCGACTCGACGAGGCTGTCCTCACCGCGATGTCGACCGATTGGGTCGCTGAGCCGCAAGCCACCGCACGCCGTTCCGGGCCGACGCTGGGACTGTTCTACTGTGACGAGAACTTCTGCCGTCGGATGAGCGGCCCTTGGCCCGAAGTGTACCTGGCCCTCTCGCTCGGGATGGGTGCCCTCTCGTGGGTGCTGGTCCGCAAGGTGGAGAGGCATGTCTCCGAGTCCCGGGGCCGACGAACCACCTTCACCGTCGCGGTGCTGACCTTGACGATGTTTATGGTGGCGTCCCTGGTTCGCTACCTTGCGGCGAACGGCGTCAACCTGTCGCCGTGGGCTCTTCGAGTCACGGCGGCGATCGCTGTTGCCGGTCTGGTCGCCTGCCTGCTCCTACTGGGGCGTCGGGCATACCCCGGCTCCGCGGGCAATTTCTGGCGATCGATCGAAGCGATGACAGCGGACCATCGGGTGACAGTCGTCGTGCTGCTGATCTGGTCAGCCGCCCTCCTCGCAGCGCCCATCGCCCAGCAACAGATCGCGGACGCCGTCCGCTCCCTGGGCGTACAGACTGCCCAGTCGCGGGCGCAGTTGGCCTCGCTGGTCGCGGGAACGACCACTCTCGCCGCCGTCGTCCTGTATACGTCGCTGCGGCTGAACCAGCGCACACAGACCAAGAGCAAGCCGATATCGGCGTGGGCATGGCTGGTTGCCGGGGTCGGCGTCGGGCTGCTCGGCGGGCTCGTCTGGGTCCTCGGCGGCGGACCCGGGTTGCTCATGCTCGCCGCTCTCCTCCTTGTCCTAGCGCTGCTGCAGCGTTTCGCGCTACCCGCGAACACGAAGTCCCCCAACAACACGCAACGCAGCGGCACGACGACGGGACGCTCGGACGGCAACGATCAAGACCTCACATCGTCTCTCAGTGCCGCCCGCCAACGGCTGCCGTGGGTCCTCGCCGCGACCCCGCCATTGGTCATGGGCGCGACCATCCTGGCCTCGGAGCTGGACGTGATCGTTCTGGAATCCGGATACTCGAGCGACACTGTCCTCGTCCTCGCCGTCGGGCTGCTGCTCGGCCTGTCGAGCGCGTTGCTCGTTGGGTTCGGCTCGCCCACTCTGGTACCGAGGCCACGCCGCCGGGGCGGTCTCATCATGCTGGTGGTGGTGACGGTCGGTCTGGCCGTCCTGGCCGCGAGACTACCCGCCGATCCCACCCTGACTTGGGTCGCCGCGGCGTTGATCGCGCTCGCGCTGGTCGCAGTGTTCGTCGTCTCCGCGTCCATCGGCAAACCGTCCCTCGCTTACGCACTGCCTTTCACCCTGCTGGTGGGCGTCGCCATCGCGATCGCTGTACACATCGAGCCTCGGTTGACCGGCTGGAACCTGGGTGCGGTCACGCTGGTGGCGCTCTTCGCGGCCTTGATCATCGCCCTCGGCTACGCGGCCGTCGCCGGCGCAGACCGCTACCCTCCGCCCGACTTTCTGCATTGGGCGGGGATGACCCGATTTCCGATCATCAGCCTGTTCCTGATTTGGTGGGTGCTGGCCGGGCTGGTGGCTCCTGCACAGATGCACGACGTCCGCCTTACCGCAAGCACCTCCACGGCAGCGCCCAGCACGCTCGCGGACGCCTTCAACGCCTGGGTGGCCGCGCAACCTGAGCTCGCCGAGCTGTCTGTGGACGGCGCAACCGCTGCATCCCCTGTCCCGCTGGTCGTGGTCGCGACGCACGGCGGCGGCATTCGCGCGTCCTACTGGACCGCCCTGGTCCTCGACTGCATCGTCGCCCGTGAGATGACGCTGCCCGGGCCCTACGAACCCGATGACGTGGACACGTGCGCCGGACCGCGCCGGAGCGCGGCAGAGCAACAGATCGCGGCCGGGCGGCTCTTTCTGGCCAGCGGTGTCTCCGGCGGTTCCGTGGGGCTGGCGGCTTACAGCATGGAACTGCTCGACAACGAAACACTGACAGCCGGATGGGTCGACCGGCGCTTGAACGCCGACTTGCTCTCGCCCGTCGTCGGCTGGGGCCTGTTCCACGACCTCCCCAACCACTTCTTTGGCACCTACCCCCGATCACCGTCGGTCTGCACGATTCCCTATCAGAGCCACTGCCTGATCCAGGATCGGGCAGCCGTTCTGGAACAGACGATCGATCGAGTAGGCGGCGGGAGCACCCATCTGCTGCGCGAATCGTGGCGGGAACGATCCGAAACCGTCGACGGGGTCGCCGTGCCACCGCTGCTGGTGCTGAACTCGTCGACACCGAACATCCCCCACCGTGCGATCACCTCCCCCGTCGACCTGTCGACCTGGCCGGTGTACCTGCCCGGTTCAGGCGAGCTGACCGGCCGATCCCTGCCCCATCCCGTTGCCGGCGCTGTCGACGTCGTCGATATGCTGTGCACTTCGTCCGACCTCAGACTCTCCACCGCCGCGGTACTTTCGGCGCGTTTCCCGTTCGTGTCCCCCTCCGGGCGGATCGCAGGAAACTGCGGGGTCGATCCCGGCAGCAGCATCCCGGTAGTGGAAAGGGACTCCGCTTGCGCGACAGGGTCCGCGTTTTGCGAAACGCAGCTCGTCGATGGCGGCTACATCGACAATTCGGGCATGCTGACCGTCTCCCAGATCTGGCCCGAACTGCGCCGACTCGTGCTCGAGCAGAACGCCCGCACGCCCGCACACCCGATCGCCGTAGTCGTCTTGGAGATCAACAATGAATACTCGAGCTCGCTCGCAGGGCTGTTCCGGATGCCCGGTGGGCGTGCTGGTGAGTCCTTGCTCCCGCTGGGAGTGGCGCTGAGTGCGCCCAGTGCCATCGAAGCCGCAGCCCGCGAAACCGTTCTGCTTTCACACGCGCAGAACTGCGTCATCGGCATCACGCCGTCGGACGCCCCCAGCGCACAGGCACCACTCGGCTGGGTGCTGTCGGACGTCACCCGCAGCGATCTCCGCGACGCGTTGACGGCACCCGACCCGCGGGCAGGTCAATACGGATCCCCCGCATACTGGCTACGGACCATGCAGGACGTGCTCGGCGAGCACCTCGGCCCCGGCGACAACCGCGCCCTCGGCACGACCCTTGCATCCTGCGTGCCCGCCGCCGACCCGTCTCAGCCAACACCAGTCGGCTGACCGCTCAGCCGGACGGTGGACAGCTCCTACGCTCAGCGGGCGATGTCGCCGTCCGCGACCGATCGGCGAAGCAGATTTCGACGCAAATCGCCGGCGGCCGATAGACCATGTCGAGGGCGCCGACATCGGCGCCTAGTCGCGACCTCGTCGATCCGGGTCCAACGCACGGTCGCCGAGAACGACACCGACTCACCTCGGGCCGGTCGTCGAGGTGCCATGGTGCGGTGGCCCTAGGATGCGCTGGTCACGCCGGGATGCGCGATCGCGAGTGACTCGGCCAGGTGCGTCTTTTTTCACGCCCCCTTTTCCTCCGCCATTGGAATGAGACGCAGCACGGTGTCGATGCGGTGATCCTCGCTCAGGCAAACGACGCGATCGAAGCGCTCCTCAGGATCGACACAATCTCCATGCTCACAAATCAACCAGGTCGCGGAGATTCCGACTCCTCCCCAGGTGTATCTCCCGTGTCCGATCGCCGGTCGTTCACCGCGCGCCCTCCCCGCGTTCCGCACCGCGCACCCCTGGCGTTGCACAACGTGCCCGTTTACCCGGCGCGGTGATGTCGCACTGGAAGGCCGCCTATGCGTGCGGCCTGCGCGACCGGCGCTGGCGTCACTCTCGCGGTGGCTGATGCCCGTCCGTGTCGGAGGTTCCGTCAGCGTTCTCATGCGGCTGCGGGTCCTCAAGCTCCTGAGCACTCTCGTCCGACGCCTGCTCATCGGCGTCGGTTGATTCGTCTGCCCGTGTCAGGTCATTGGTGTCGGCCGACGACTCGGGCCCGGCTTCTTCCGACGCCTCATCGACGCCACCGTCCTGCTCGGCAGCTCCGGCGTCCACAGTCCCAGCTGCAGAGTCCTCGCCGCCCTCCACGGTGTCAACCGACGCACTCGCCGGGGCAGGCGCCGACTCCGACACCTCGACATCGGGATCTTGTTCAACAGCCCCCGGAGCAATGTCCGCAGCACCAGCGGACTCAGTGTCCACCGCCTCCGCGCCACCGCCCGAAACCACCTCCCGACCCTGGTCCATCCCAACGGAGCCATCAGCGGCAGGCTCCGCGGCAACGGCAGCCGGCGCCGGCGTGGCGTCCGACACCTCGACGTCGGGGCCCTCCTCGATCACCGGCACCGAGATCTCCGACGTCGCGGTCGATACGCCGCCGTCGCGCTGGCGTCGCTGACGCCGCGTTTCGAACGCCGCAGCCGACGCGGCACCGACAGCAGCGCCGACACCGACACCGGAAGCCGAGCCGGAACCGGCACCCGACGAACGCGGCACCTCAGCCCCAAGACCCCCGGCCCCGACGAGCGCCGGCACGGCCGCGGCATCCGTCCCACCCGCCGGCCCATCCCCGCCAGACCCGGGGTCACCGGAGCCATACCCGCCCCGCCGCTCAGCCCGCCGCTCGCGCGCACCCTCGACGAGGTTGTACAGGGTCGGCAGCACGAGGAGCGTCAGCACCGTCGACGAGACGAGCCCGCCGATCACGACGATCGCGAGGGGCTGCGAGATGAACCCGCCCTGGCCGGTGATGCCGAGCGCCATCGGCGTGAGCGCGAAGATCGTCGCGAGCGCGGTCATGAGGATCGGGCGCAGACGTCGCGAACCGCCGGCGATCGTCGCGTCGTGGGCCGACAGGCCCTTCTCGCGGTACTGGTTCACGAGGTCGACGAGCACGATCGCGTTCGTCACCACGATGCCGATGAGCATCAGCACACCGATGAGCGACGCGACCCCGAGCGGCACGCCCGTGATGATCTGCAGCAGGATCGCGCCGGTCGCCGCGAACGGCACCGAGATCAGCAGCAGCAGCGGCTGGCGAAGCGACTTGAACGTCGCCACCATCACGATGTACACGATGAGGATCGCAGCCAGCAGCGCCAGGCCGAGCTGCGTGAACGCGTCCTGCTGCTGCGTCACGACACCGCCGAGCGAGGCATCCGCCGCCGCCGGAAGCTCGGCCTCGTCGAGCGCGGTGGTCACCGCGGCCGACGCGCTCGCGAGGTCGTCGGTCGACGGCGTGACCGTCACCGTGGAGGTGCGCTGGCCCTGCTGCGTCGTGATCGACGTCGGCCCCTCGCTCTCTTCGACGGTCGCGACGTCCGAGAGCGGAATGGGTCCGGTCGCGCTCGGCACCGGCAGCGCGCGCAGCTCGTCGAGCGACGCGGGAGTCTCGGATGCCGCCAGATAGACGGTCAGCGACGTTCCGTCGATCTCGACCGACCCGATCGACTGCGGCTGCATCGTGTTCGACACCAGCGCGCCGACCGCGACCTCCGACAGGCCGAGCTGCGCCGCCCGCTCGCGGTCGACCGTCACGGCGATGTAGGGCAGCGACGCCGACAGGTTGCTCGACACCTGGCCGACGCCTTCGGCTCCGTCGACGGCCGCCACGACGGCATCCGTCGCCTCCTGCAGGGTGCCGGAATCGGGAGCCGTCACGTCGATCTCGATGTCGCTCGAGCCGAACCCGCCGCCCGCGGTCGAGACGGTGATCTCGCCCGCGTCGTCGAGCTCGGCGACCGCCGCCTGCACCTCTTCGCGCAGCGCGACCTGGTCGACGCCCGGGTCGGTGGTGATGGAGTACGTGATGCCGCTGCCGCCGCCCGAGAACGCGTCGCGCAGCGCCGAGCCGCTCGAGCCGATCGACACCTGCACGGTCTCGATGCCCTCGATGTCGAGCAGCACCGCCTCGACCTCCTCGGCGGCCGCGCTCTCGGCCTCGAGCGACGGCGCCGGGCCGATGTCCTGCGTCATGGTGAACGTGTTCTGGCCCGAGTCGCCCAGGAAGTTCGTCTTCATGAACGGCGCCGCGGCGATCGTGCCGATGAGCACGAGCAGCGCGAGGCCGAGCGTCGCCCACGAGTGCTTCATCGTCCACCGGAGGATCGGCAGGTACGACTTCTGCAGGCGGCTGGGCGGGGCGGCCGGGTCTTCGGGGTCGATCGCGACGCCGCGCTCGTCGAGGATCGGCTTGCCGGGCCGGAGGAACCAGTACGCCAGCACCGGCACGATGGTGAGCGCCACGAACAGCGACGCCGTCATCGCGATCGTGACGGTCAGTGCGAACGGCCGGAACAGCTCGCCCGTGACGTCGCCGACGAACGCGATGGGCAGGAACACCGCCACGGTCGTGATCGTCGAGGCGGTGATCGCCGCCGCGACCTCGCGCACGCCGCGGAGGATCGCGGTGCGCTTGTCGGCGTCGCCGACGTAGTGCCGCTTGATGTTCTCGATGACGACGATGGAGTCGTCGACCACACGCCCGATCGCGATCGTGAGCGCGCCGAGCGTGAGGATGTTCAGCGAGTACCCGAACGCCTGGATGCCGACGAATGTGATGAGCACGCTGGTCGGGATCGAGATCGCCGCGACCAGCGTCGAGCGCACCGACAGCAGGAACACGAAGATCACGAGCACCGCGAACACGAGGCCGAGCAGGCCCTCCTTCGCGAGCGTGTCGATGGACTCCTGGATGTAGGGCGCCTGGTCGAACACCACCGTGAACTCCGCGCCGCCCAGCGACTCCTCGAGCTCGGGCAGGATGTCGAGCACCCCGCGCGACACGTCGACGGTGTTCGCCGCGGGCAGCTTCGTCACGGCGATCGTGAGCGCCGGCTCTCCGTTCACGCGCGAGACGGTGGTGACCGGGTCGGCCTCCTCGGCGACGGTCGCGACGTCCTGGATCGTCGCGGCGCCGGCCTGGAACTGCTCGGGCGTCGACGGCACCAGCGGCAGCGCGGCGATCTCGTCGACGGTCGTGATCTTGGCGCCCGTCTGCACCGTGAGGGTCTCGTCGCCCTCGGTGATCTCGCCGCCCGGGAACAGCACGCCGTTCTGCTCGAGCGCGTCGCGGATCGCCTGCTGCGTGTAGCCGGCGGCCGCGAGCGCCGCGGGGTCGGGCGTGATCGTGACGCGCTGACCGACTCCGCCGACGATCTGGGCGGCGTTGACTCCCGCCACATCCTCGAGGTCGGGGATGACGGATGCCTCCAGCTCGGCCTGGATCGACTCCTCGTCGTCGTACCCCGTCACCGCCAGCTGGATCACCGGGAAGTCGTCGATGCTCGCCGTGATGACGCTCGGATCGACGCTCTCGGGCAGCTGGCTCTTGATGCGGTTGATCGCCTGCGTCATCTTCTGCTCGGCGGTCGCGAGATCGGTGCCGTACGTGAAGGACGCCTGCACGATCGAGGCGTTCGTCGTGCTCGTCGCGGTGGAGGTCTCGAGTCCGGGCACGCCCTGGATGGCGTTCTCGATCGGCACCGAGACGTCGTTGCTGACGACTTCGGGCGAGGCGCCCGGGTAGGTCGACACCACGATGAGCGCGGGGAACTCGATCGAGGGGATGAGCTCCTGCTTGAGATTGGTGAGGGCCAGGCCGCCGAAGATGGCGGCGACGATCGTGATGAGCGCGATGAGAGCGCGGTTCTTCAGACTCAGGACGGCGAGGTTGGACACGGATGCCTTCGCTGGGGGAGGTGGTGCGTCGAATACGGGAGCCCGCACGATACGAAGATGTATCGGCTGTCAGTATTTCATGCACCTCTCATGTGAGCCGCCTGAGCGTCGAGACGGGCGGTCTCACGCGAGGGCGGCCCCGAGCAGCAGCCCGAGTCCGGCCGCGACCGCGGCGAGCGCGAGCGTGCCGAAGAGATTGAGCGCGGCATCCCGCCACCGCCTCCGCTCGGCGAGCAGCACCGTCTCGACCGACACCGTGCTGAAGGTGGTGTAGCCGCCGAGGAGCCCGGCTCCGAGGGCGAGCGACCACTCCGGCGCGACGGCGGCGCCGAGCCCGGTGAGCAGGCCGAGCGCGAACGATCCCGACACGTTGACCACGAGGATGCCCACCGGGAACCGCGCGCCGGCCCGCGGTGTGACGAGCCGGTCGACGAGGTGACGCAGACCCGCGCCGACCCCGCCCGCGACCGCGACGACCAGCAGCCACGGCGTCATTCGGCGTCCTCGACGGCTTCGATGCGGCCGGGAGTGTCGGCGATCCGGCGTCCGATCACGAGCCCGACGACCGCTCCCACAACCCCGGAGATGACGGATGCCGCGGCCAGCCCCGCGACGAGCCACGGCGTTGCCGCCCCTGCGGCCAGCGCCACGGCGAACGCGCTGTAGGTCGTGAACCCGCCGAGCACTCCGGTGCCGAGGAACGCGCGCAGCAGCGGCCGCCTTCCGTCGAGCCATCCGACGACGATACCGAGGAGCAGCGAGCCGACCGCGTTGACGCCAAGCGTCACCCACGGCACCGCCGCGGGGTCCTCCAATGGGACGATCACGGCCGCGCGGGCGAGCACGCCGACCGCCCCGCCGGCCACCACAACCCCGAGCACACGGGCGTCGACCGGCTGAGGCATCCGTCCACGCTACTCCCGCCGTACGCCCGGCTTGAGCCGCGCCCGGCCAGGCTCCCGCGCCCTCGCGGTGCGCTCAGGCCACCTCGACGACGTCCTCCGGCTCGGTCTCGCCGCGGACCGGCCGCAGCAGCTGGCGGATCGCCGACTCGGGCGTGCGCGACAGGTCCAGGAGGTTCCCCTCGCGGTAGCGGACGAACACCCTCGGGTCGATGTACGACCCGCGCGCGACGGCGGGCGTGTTGCCGAGCGCTTCGGCCGTGGCCCGCACCGCGAGCACCTCGGCCCGCTTCAGGTCGGTCTTGGTGTCGACGGTGCCGATGTGGGCGAGAGCCTCGGCCGCGAGGATCGTTCCTCGCAGCGTGCGGAAGTCCTTGGCGGTGAACTTTCCACCGGTGAGCGATCGGACGTAGGCGTTCACCTCGGCGGGGGTCAGCGGCACGCGGCGGCCGGCGCGGTTGAAGGCCAGCAGCGGCGAGCGCGGGCGGCCCGGCACGAGCAGCTCGATGACCGCCGCCAGCTCGGCGTCGTCGATCTCGAGGTACTGCAGCTTGCCGCTCTTGCCGGGGAACGTGAGGGTGACGACGGAGCCGTCGACCGAGGCATCCCGTCGATGGAGCGTCGTGAGGCCGCGGCTGCCGTTCTGCGCGAGGTAGCGCTCCGAGCCGATGCGCGGGGCGGCGTTGTCGAGCAGCCGGAACGCGACGGCGAGCACCCGCTCACGGTCGAGGTCGTCGCGGCGGATCGACGTCGTGACCCTGGCGCGGGCACGCGGCAGCGCCTCGGCGAGCGCGAGCGCGCGGGCGAACTTGCCCTTGTCGCGCCCGGCCGTCCATGCCGGGTGGTAGATGTACTGCCGCCGCCCGGCGTCGTCGGTGCCGACGGCCTGGATGTGGCCGTCGGCGCGGGCGCTGATCCAGACGTCCTGCCAGGCCGGCGGGATGACGAGCGCCCGGATGCGTTCCAGATGCCGCTCGCCGGGGGTACGGCCCTTGGCGTCGAGGTAGCGGAATCCCGCTCCCGCACGCAGGCGCCGGAAACCCGGGTCTTGGAAGGGACGCACACGCGTGAGCTTCGGCATGTGCTCAGTCTCCCCTGACCGCCGGTCCCGCCGGCGCATCGGCCGACGGGCCCGGCGACCACATCCTCAGTGGTTCCGGATCATCTCGATGAGCTCGGACTTCCTCTTGCCCGAGTAGCCCGAGAGTCCGAGCTCCTTCGCGCGCTTGCGCAGCTCGGGCACCGTCCGGTCGTCGTAGTTCGTCGCGTTGGCGCCGCGGCGGCCGACGGTCTTGCGGCCCTGGTTGGCGGCCGCGTTCGAGATGCGCGCCGCCTTCTCTTTGGAGGCTCCGTCCTTGCGAAGCTCCTCGTACAGCTCGCGATCCTTGAGATTGGATCCGCGTCCCTGTGGCATCGCCTGCTCCTTCCGTCGCCGCACCGCCCGGGTGCGGGGCCCTGCACCGCCCGGTCAGAGCGGCTTTCCGCCGGTCACCGGCACGATCGCGCCCGAGGTGTACGTCGACAGGTCGGACGCGAGGTACACGTATGCGCCGGCGAGCTCGGCCGGCTGGCCGGCGCGGCCGAGCGGGGTGTCCTGCCCGAACGACGCCAGGCGCTCCTCGTCCCACCCGGTGGCGGGGATGAGCGGCGTCCAGATCGGGCCGGGTGCGACGCCGTTGATGCGGATGCCCTTCTCGCCGAGCTCCTCGGCCAGCGCCTTGATGAGAGCGACCTGCGCGGCCTTCGTCATCGCGTAGTCGACCAGCCCCGCCGAGGGGTTGAACGCCTGCACCGACGTGGTGAGGATGATCGAGGCGCCGGGCTTCAGGTGCGGCACGGCCGCGCGCAGGGTGAAGATCTGCGCGAAGAGGTTGGTGCGGAAGACCCGCTCCATCTCCTCGGTCTCGAGCGTGTCGATGCCCTCGCGGTCCTTCTGGTACGCGGCGTTGAGCACCAGCACGTCGAGCCCGCCGAGCTCCGAGAGGGAGCGGTCGACGATGTCGGCGCAGAACTGCTCGTCGCGCAGGTCGCCGGGAAGGGTCACCGCCTTGCGGCCGGCGTCGGAGACGAGGCGGGCGGTGTCCTCGCCGTCCTCCTCCTCTTCGGGCATGTAGACCAGCGCGACGTCAGCACCCTCGCGGGCGAACGCGATGGCCACGGCCCGGCCGATGCCCGAGTCGCCGCCGGTGATGAGCGCTCGACGCCCGGTGAGGCGGTCCGATCCTCGATACGACTCCTCGCCGTGGTCGGGTTCGGGTCTCGTCTGGTCGGTGAGTCCCGGCTGCTCCTGCTCCTGCGCCGGGAAGCCTTCGTCGTGGTGCGCGGTCGTGGGGTCCTGGGGCGACGATGAACTCATACCGGCACGCTAGGCGTGCCCCGGGGCGCGCTCACGGGGGTTGACTTCCCCGCATGACGCCCCTAACGGCAGGGCTTCGGCTATCACCGGCGCCGACACGCCGTCAACCCCCTCGGGTCGCGGGCCCAGCGGTGCCACTGTGAAGACGTGCCCAGGAGGCATCCGTTGCAGACCATGCAGGGGACACGCAGAAGGAGAAGATCCCATGAACCTCGCCCTGATCATCATCATCGTCGTCGCGATCATTCTCGCGATCGTCGGCGGCCTCAACTCCGCGCTGAACTGGCTGCTGTGGGTTGCGATCATCGTCGGCATCATCGCGCTGATCGTGTGGCTGTTCCGAGTGATCAGCGGGAACCGACGAGCTTGACCCGCTTCACCAGCTGAAGACGACGGATGCCGCGGCCAAGGTCGGCCGCGGCATCCGCCTGTCTGCAGGGTCGAGGTGCGCCTACAGGTTCGCCTCCGCGTACACGCGGAGCGCGTCGCGGACGAACTCCGCGCCTGCGGTGCCTCCCGCGCTCGTCGCGTAGTTCGCGCCGAAGCGCGGATCGGCGACGTACATCTCTCCGAGGCCCAGGACGTAGCCCTTCACGTCGCCGCCCGGCGTCGCCGCGGGCGTGCCGGGGATGCCGGTGAGCCACTCCACGTGACGCTTCGCGAGCGCCTGCGCCTCGTCGCCGTCGGGCGCGATGCCCGCCTCCGCCGCCGCGATCCAGTCGCGACCGAGGTCGGAGACGCGCTCCTGCCACGCTGCCTTCTCGTCGGCGCTCATCGAGCGCCACCAGCGGTCGCTGTCGGCGTAGGCCTTCCTGCCCCAGCGCTGCTCGACCTCCTCCTTGTACTGGGTGTGGTCGAAGCCGTCGAACATGTTCTCTGCCATCAGTCGTTCACCTCCCCTCAATGCGCTGATCGTGCTCTCGACCGACGCGATCTGCCGCGCCAGCCGGTCCTGCTCCTGCCGCAGCCACGCGAGGTGGCTCTCGAGCGCGGGTGCCTCGGACGCCTCGCGGTCGAGCACCTCCCCGATCTGCGGCAGCCCCAGTCCGAGCTCGCGCAGCAGCAGGATCCGCTGCAGCCGCACGAGCGCGCCCTGGTCGTAGTAGCGGTAGCCGTTCTGACCGACGCTCGACGGCGCGAGCAGACCGATGTCGTCGTAGTGGCGCAGCGTGCGGCTCGTCGTGCCGGCGAGCTTCGCGATCTGCTGGATCGACCACTCCTGGTCCGCCATGGCCGTCTCCTCTCGTCGGTCGTGGGCGTCGCTGATCACACTAAAGGTTGACGTTGCGTCAAGGTCAAGCGGCGGTATCCGCCCGACCGGCGCAGGCTTGACAGAGTCGCGATATATCGTGTTATCCTGCCTGCACGCGATATATCGCGATTCCACCCCGATAGGCAGGAGAATCAGTCATGACCCTGGAGAAGTGGATCATCCACCCGGGCGAGACACGCGTGATCGACATCGAAGGCATCCGCGCACTCAAGGTCGGCCTCGTCGGCGGCCAGGTCGACGTCATCGCCCACGACGAGCCGGGCGTCCGCATCGAGGTGCACGACGTCACGGTGAAGGACCTCCGCATCGAGGTCACCGACGACCGCGTCGAGATCGACCACCCGCAGCTGCGCTGGGACAACTTCCTCGAGGTGTTCCGCAACTTCGGCGCCGGCGGCCCCAAGGCCGAGATCAGCGTCGCGGTCCCCCGCGACGTCGCCCTCAACCTCGGCGTCGTGAGCGCGAGCGCGCTCGTCTCGGGCCTGCAGGCCGGCGCTTCGCTCAACACCGTGTCGGGCGACATCATCGTCGACGGCCTCACCGGCGACCTCTCGGTCAACGCCGTCTCGGGCGACGTGCAGGTGCGCGGCCTCGTCGGCGGCCTCAACGCCAACAGCGTGTCGGGAGACGTCGCGGCGACCGGGTCGCTGCGCAAGGCCACCGTCGACACCGTGTCGGGCTCCGTGCTCGTCGACTCGAGCGGCGACATCGTCTCGGTCGGGCTCAACACCGTCAGCGGCAGCTCGACCGTGCGGCTGGACGAGGGCTACCCGGCGAACTACGTCATCCGCAGCGTCAGCGGCCGCGTGCAGATCGACGGCGTCGTGCGCTCGGGTCAGGGAACCGGCCCGACGACGAACTACGCCGGCTCGGTGGGCGAGCTCAGCGGCAGCTTCGCCGACGTGCGCGCCCACAGCGTCTCGGGCGACATCACCGTGCTGCGCCGCGCGTCCGGAGAGGTGACGGATGCCTCCGCCGCTGCCGCTGTCGGCTCGGCGCCGGAGTCGGCGTCGGCGTCATCAACCGCGTCGACGGCGTCGACTGGAGAGCCGGCGTCGACGCAGCCCGCGGGCCCGGCGTCAGCGCAGGACGCGACCCCGACCGCGCAGACCCCGTTCGGAGGCGACGCCCCGGCGCCGGCCGAGACCCGCACCGACCGAGAGGAGCTGTGATGGCTCCGGTCTTCTCCCACGGCGACCTGCGCCTGTACCTGCTGAACCTGCTCGACGAGGGGCCGCGCCACGGCTACGACATCATGCAGGCCCTGTCGGACCGCACCGGGGGCACGTACACCCCCAGCGCCGGCACCATCTACCCGCGTCTGGCGAAGCTCGAAGAGGAGGGTCTCGTGACCAAGACCGTCGACGGCCGCAAGACCGTCTACGCGATCACCGAGGCCGGCCACGCCGAGGTCCAGGCCCGCGCGGGCGAGCTCGAGGGCATCGAGGCGGGACTGGCCGACTCGGTGCGGCTCATTGCCGAAGAGGTGCGCGGCAGCGTGCGCGAGGCGATGAAGAGCCTGCGCGCCGATCTCGCCGCCGCCTCCCGCGAAGAGCGCGAGACCACGCCGCAGCAGCCGCGCGAGGACGACCCCCGCGTGCGCAGCCGCGAGCAGCTGCAGCGCCTGGACGCCCTCGTCAACGAGTTCCGCGCCACGCTGCGCGGCGATGTCCGCGTCCACGTCGCGCGCGGCGGGGAGCTCGCCGCCACGGTCGTCGACCAGGTCGCGAGCGAACTCGACCGCGTCGCCCGCGACGTGACGCGCGCGCTGCGCGGCTGAGCCGAGGCATCCGTCCCTGCGCCCTCCCCGCGAGGGCGCAGGGAGGCGAGCGCCGCGGTCAGGCGGGCCAGATCTCCTCGTCGTCGGGCACCGGCTCGCCGAGCGGCACCACGAGGATGGGGCGATGCTGGCGATGGGCGAGACGGGCGCCGACCGAGCCGGTGAAGAACTCGCGCACGGACTCGCCGAAGCCCCGCTTGCGGGTGCCGACCACCAGCAGCCGGGCGTCGATGTCCTCGGCGAGGTGCTTGATGGCCATCGCCGGATCGCCGACGAGCTGGCGGACGGTCCAGTCCACGTCGGAGTCGGCGAGGACGGATGCCGCGGCATCCTGCACCTTCGTCAGCTCCCCCTCGCCCGCCGCGATGTTCATGTCGATGGGCGCCGAGTGCACGTACCCGTCGGGGTCCTCGTACGTCACGAACCGGGTGACGTCGACGTGGACCACGACCAGCGGCGCCTGCAGCAGCCGGGCGTAGCGCACGGCCTCCTTGAGCACGCGCGGGGACTGGTCGGGGATCACTCCGGCGATCACCGCTCCGCGCAGGCTCGCATCACTCCTGGCGTCGACCTCCGGCTCGGATGCCTCGTCAGTCATACGTCCGCGCTCCTCCCGCACCGCCGGGCCCCGGGACAGCCGGGCCAGGGGGCTCCGTGTTATCCTGAATGCTACTCTTACCGGTTCGAAGCCGGATTCGTGAATGCCCGGGTGGCGCGGCGGAAAAGCCCGCAGAAACCCGCAACTCAAATGAGGGGGTCTCGCATGGGGCGTGGCCGTCAGAAGGCGAAGCACACCAAGATCGCCCGAGAGCTGAAGTACGACACGTACAGCGTGAACTACTCCGCACTCGAGCGCGAGCTCGGTCACCACAGTGAAGACGAGTACGTCGACAAGTGGGCCGACCAGTACAACGACGAAGACGAGGACGAGACCTCGCCCGTCTCTTCGTCCCAAGCCTGAGCACGGCGAGGCGCACCGCCTCGCCGTCCGTCGAACCGACCCCGCGTGCCGCTGCACGCGGGGTTCGACGTGCATGCGGCACAGAGCGCCGGCGCGTCACCCGGTGTGAGGCCGGTCGGCGGGGCGCGTCACCCGGCAGGATGCCGGTGGACCGGCATCCGGAACGGCCCCGCGGTCACCACGGCCCATGGCGGCGCGACCAGTCGTCCTCCACGGTGTGCGGGCGCGCCGCCACCACGCCGGCCGGGATCGCGGCGGCTACGACCAGAGCGAGCAGCAGGAGCGGGCCGGTCCACGAGTCCGTCGCATCGTGGAGGAGGCCGATGGTGAGCGGGAAGACCGCAGCGATCGCGTAGCCGCCGCTCTGCACGAACCCGCTGAGGGCGACCGTGCCTTCGTGCGTGCGTGTGCGCAGGCCGAGGAGCACCAGGACGAGGGGGAACAGCAGCGGCGGCAGGCCGATCAGCACCACCCAGAGCCACGGCGCCGCGGCGGGCGCGAGCAGCAGTCCGGCGATGCCGGCCAAGCCGGTGACGACGGCGACGCCGAAGAGCAGCCGGGTGGCGTTCCAGCGGGTGACCAGGAGCGGCACCGCGAGCGATGCCGGCAGCCCCATGAACGCGAAGAGCGCCAGCAGCACGCCCGCCGCGGCCGGGGTGACGTCCGCGATGTCGACGAGCATCCGCGGCATCCAGGCGAACGAGGTGTACGCGATCGTGCTCGAGACGGCGAATGCCACCAGCAGCGCCCACGCCAGCGGCACGTGCCACATCCGCGAGAAGACGCGCGGGTTCGCCTGCTCGATGTCGTCATCCGCGCCGTTCGCCCGACGCCGCAGCGCGAGCCCGGTCCACGGGATCATCGCGACCAGCGCGAAGACCGCCCAGAGCCCCAGCGAGATGTGCCAGTCCGCGGCATCCGCCACCGGCACGGCGAGCAGCGGCGGCACGAAGGTCGAGACGGCCATCGTGGTGGAGAACACCGTCGTCATGAGCCCGATGCGGTCGGGGAAAAAGCGCTTGACCAGCGGCGGCAGCAGGATGTTCGCCGTCCCCACTGCGGCGAAGACGAGCGCGGTGCCGGCGAGCAGCAGGGCCCAGTTCGGCGCGAGGCTGCGGGCGACGAGCCCGGTGGCGACAACCGCCATCGCGATCACCGCCAGGCGCTCGAGGCCGAGCCGGCGCTCGAGCGCGGGGGTGAGCAGCCCGAACACCGCGAAGCACACCGGAGGCGCGGTCCCGATGAGCCCGATCACGGCGGCCGGCAGGTCGAACTCCGCCGAGATGTGGTCGAACAGCGGCGACAGCGACGCGACGGCGGACCGCAGCGAGAACGCGAACAGCACGATGCCCACGAGGGCCAGGGTGCGTCCCTGCCACAGCGGGCGGGCAGGGGATGAGGTCACTCCTCCAACCCTATGACGGCGACGGATGCCTCCGGCCCACCGTCGGGTCGTCAGGTCGCCGGTCAGCTCTCCTGCGAGCCCTCCACCCAGGCGAGGTACTCGTCGGTGACGGTGCCTGTCACGTAGCGCCCGTCGAAGCAGCTCATGTCGAGGTCCTCGACGTCGGATCCCTCGAGGATCGCGGCCTTCAGGTCCTCGACCTCCTGGTACACCACGAAGTCGGCGCCGAGCTCCTGCGCGATCTGGGGAATGGTGCGACCGTGGGCGACGAGCTCGTGGCGCGAGGGCATGTTGATGCCGTAGACGTGCGGGTAGCGCACGGGCGGGGCGGCCGAGGCGAACGTGACGCTCTTGGCACCGGCATCCCGCGCCATCTGGATGATCTCCTTCGACGTCGTGCCGCGCACGATGGAGTCGTCGATGAGGAGCACGTTCTTGCCCTTGAACTCGGTCGACATCGCGTTGAGCTTCTGTCGCACGCTCTTCTTGCGCACCGCCTGCCCCGGCATGATGAACGTCCGGCCGACGTAGCGGTTCTTGTAGAAGCCCTCGCGGTACTCCACGCCGAGCTTGCGCGCCACCTGCATGGCCGCCGGCCGCGACGAATCGGGGATCGGCATCACCACGTCGATCGCCTCGCGCGGCGTGTACTTCGCGATGGTGTCGGCGAGCCGGTCGCCCATGCGCAGCCGCGCCTCGTACACCGAGATGCCGTTCATCACCGAGTCGGGCCGCGCGAGGTAGACGTACTCGAACGAGCACGGGACCAGCCGCGGATCGGCCGCGCACTGGCGGGTGTGGAGGTTGCCCTCCAGGTCGATGAAGACCGCCTCGCCGGGATCGACGTCGCGCACCACCTCGAACTCGCCGTTCTCGAGCACGAGCGACTCGCTCGTCACGACCCACTCGTAGTGCCCGTCGGCGTGCTTGCGCGTGCCGAGGATGAGCGGGCGGATGCCGAACGGATCGCGGAACGCCAGCAGCCCGTAGCCCGCGATGAGCGCGATCGCGGCGTACGAGCCCTCGACCCGCTCGTGCACGCGGGTGACCGCGTGGAACACCTGCTCCGGGTCGAGCTCGAGCCCGGAGATCGACGACTGCAGCTCGTTGGCGAGAACATTGACCAGCAGCTCGGTGTCGGAACTGGTGTTGAGATGGCGGCGGTCGCGGTGGAAGAGCTCCTGCGTGAGCTCGCGCGTGTTGGTGAGGTTGCCGTTGTGCACCAGCACGATGCCGTACGGCGCGTTCACGTAGAAGGGCTGCGCCTCCTCCTCGTTCGAGGCCGTGCCCTTGGTGGCGTAGCGCACGTGCCCGAGGCCGATCTCGCCGAGGAGCGCCCGCATGTCGCGCGTGCGGAACGACTCGCGCACCTGCCCGCGCGTCTTGTGCATATGGACGACGCCGTGACGCTCGGCCGTCGCGATGCCGGTGGAGTCCTGGCCGCGATGCTGCAGCAGGAGCAGGGAGTCGTAGATCTCCTGATTGACCGACCCGCGGCCCACCATCCCGACGATTCCGCACATGGGTGTTGCTCGCTCCGTATGTTCGGTGTGCGGCTCAGCGAGCCGTGTGGTCTGCGTACGCCCCGACGAGGCGCACCGCGCCGCCGTCGACGCCCTTGGCGCCCTGCTCCCAGTCGCCGTCAGGCCGTGCGCCGTCGCGGACGACGCCGACCTGCCAGGTGGCGATGCCGCCGCGGGAGAGAGCGGATGCCGCGGCCTCGGCCTTGTCGGCGGCCACGACGGCGAGGAAGCCGATGCCGAGGTTCCAGGTGCCCTCCGTCGACGGGAGGTCGAGGTCGCCGAGATCGGCAAGGACGCGGAACACCGCGGGCGGCGACCACGTGGCGCGGTCGACCTCGACCCACGTGCCCTGCGGCAGCACGCGGGCGAGGTTCGCGGCGATGCCGCCGCCGGTGACGTGGCTGAGGGCGTGCACACGGTCGCCGTGATCGGCGATGAGCTTCAGCAGCGGCTGGGTGTACAGGCGCGTCGGCTCGAGCAGCGCCTCGCCCCAGGTCGTGCCGAAGTCCGCGGCGTTGGCGCCGTACTGGATGCCGGCGCCGGTGACGATGTGCCGCACCAGCGAGTAGCCGTTGGAGTGCAGGCCCGAGCTCGCGAGCGCCAGCACCACGTCGCCGTCGCGCACCCGCTCGGCGCCCAGCACGCGGTCGGCCTCGACGATGCCGGTCGCCGCGCCGGCGACGTCGTAGTCGTTGACGCCGAGAAGTCCGGGGTGCTCGGCGGTCTCGCCGCCGACGAGGGCCGTGCCGGTCTCGGCGCAGCCGGCGGCGATGCCGCGGACGATGTCGGCGATGCGCTCGGGGAAGACCCTGCCGCACGCGATGTAGTCGGTCATGAACAGCGGCTTCGCGCCGACCACGACGATGTCGTCGACGACCATGCCGACCAGGTCCTGCCCGATGGTGTCGTGCTTGTCGATGGCCTGCGCGATGGCGACCTTCGTGCCGACGCCGTCGGTGCTGGTGGCCAAGAGCGGCCGGTCGTAGGCCTTGAGCGCAGCGGCGTCGAAGAGGCCCGCGAATCCGCCGACGCCGCCGAGCACCTCGGGCCCGTGGGTGCGGCGCACGGCCGACTTCATCAGCTCCACGGCGAGGTCGCCGGCGGCGGTGTCGACGCCGGCAGCGGTGTACGGGTTCACCGGCTGTTCGGGGCGTGAGAGGGCGTCGCGTTCAGAGGAGGCCACGGCTACCAGCCTACCGGCGGCCCGGATGAGCGGATGCCGCACCCTGGCGCTGTTACGGCGGGGGAGGCATCCGTCCCCCGGCCTGCCGGGAGGCGCCCGCGCTGCTCCGGCCGCGACGTCGGCGGGCGGATCTACAATGGCGGCATGGGCGGCGCCGGTTCACCGGAATGGCTGATCCGCGAGGACGCAGGTCAGCCGGTTCTTCTCGCCCTCTATCTGCGACAGGTGCTCGGAATCCGCTCCCCGGACGAGCTGCCGCATCTGCGCGGCATCCCCCCGCGCGCCAACGATCGCTCCGACGAGGCGCAGGCGGTGCTCGAGCGGCAGTGGCGGGAGTTCTGGGCCATGACGGTCGAGCCGCAGGCGCACCCGTCGCCCGTGCCGCTCGACCTCGTCGACGGCTTCGACACCGCGCTCGCCCTGCCTGTCGATGGGTGCGACGAGCTGCGCTACGCCTTCACCCCGCATGCCGCCGACGCGATGGCGTTCGCCCGGGCGGCCCACGACCGCTACCGCAGAGAGGCCTCGCACAGCACCGGCACGGCCTACCGCGCGTATGCGGGGGCGATCGCCGAGCACGAGCGGCAGGTCGGCCGCCGGGCGCACTCGTTCGAGCTCAACGTGCAGGTGCTGCCGCTGAACCAGCGGGGCGTGTGGTGGATCGGCTCCCTCACGATCGCCGTCACCGACGGCCTGCGCGGAGACGTCGCGGCGTTCGACGCCGCGATCCACCCGATCATCGCCGAGCTGGCCTGACGCCCGGCGGCCGGGCTCAGCGCGCGGCGTCGTCGCTGGACGGGGGATCGACCTGCACCGACGCGTGGTCGACCGACACCTCGCGGGTGTGGCGACGCGACCGGCGGTCGAGGAGAAGGGCGACGAGGGCGCCGATCGCGATGCCGATGGGCGCGCAGATCAGCGCGAGGAATCCGAACACCTGGGTCTGCGCGTACTCGACCCCGGTGTTGGGGCTGACCTGGGACGTGCCGTCGAAGGCGAACGTGAGGATCATCGCCACGAAGACGCCGAGTGCGGCGCCGGCGATGAGGAAGACCGAGATCTTGGGGGCCCGCCGCACCCGCAGCGTCTCGACGCGATCCTGGCTGTGCTCGGGCATGCCTCCATTATCCCTTCGGCAGGCGGCCGCTCGGGTCGTCCGTCGCGGGCAGGTGCGGTCCGGAGCCCTCGCCCCGCTCGGCCTCGATGATCTCGCGATCGCGCACCCACTGCGGCACGTCGTCGGTGACCGGCGAGACGAGGTCGTCGCTGAGGCTCGTGGAGTGCTCGGCGATCGCGGGGCGGTCGCGGCTGCCGACGACACGGTCGAGCACGATGACGATGAGGCCCGCGACGAGGAGCCCGAAGCCGACGCAGACGACGGCCATGACGCCGAACACCCGGAGGAACCCCGAGGCGCCGGTGGAGAGCGGCCCGCCCGGCTCCTCCGAGAAGGCGGCCATCGCGGTGAGGACGCCCGCCGCGACGACGCCGAACACGATGCCCGAGATCATGATGCGGCCGATGCGCGGGGCGCGCCGGATCCCGACGGACTCCCACTCCTCGTGGATGACGTGCTCGTCAGGGTCGTCGTCGCCGGCTGCGCCGGTGCGCGCGCGGGTCATGGTGCCATTGTCCCACCGCTGCGCCTGGGCGGCTCGGGCGGTTCGCCGGTGCCGGGGGCCGTGGCTGGGGGCGCAGCGGCCCGTGGGTCGGGACGGCGGGCCGGTTAGGGGCGCAGCGGCAGCAGGTGCGAGATGTCGGCGCGCGTGCCCGATGCGACGATGCGGCCGGCGGTCGCGGCATCCGTCCAGTGCTCCGCCCCCGTCGCCACCGCGATCCAGGTCGCGGGGTCGGTCTCGACGACGTTCGGCGGCGTGCCCCGGGTGTGACGGGGCCCCTCGACGACCTGCACGGCGCCGAACGGCGGCACGCGCACCTCGACGGAGTTGCCCGGGGCCTTCTCGGCGAGAAGCTGCAGCAGGAAGCGCACCGCGGTCGCCTTGTCGGCGCGCGACGCGGGGACGGGTGTCGCGGCCGCCGCCGCGACCGCGTCCAGCGCCGCGCGGCCGTCGTCGGTCGAGATCCTGCGTGCCACGCCTCCACGCTACGCGTGAAACCCCAGGCAGGAATCGCCGAATCCGCTGTCAGGAGGCCGGCGACCGCACGTCTGCCCGGTTCTTTCTCGCGAACCTGCCGCGGCCGGGTCGCCCGGTCGAGGACTCGGGGAATGCGGCTGCCGGAGGTGGGTGGAGCGCCCGAAACGCCCGGAAGGGCCGCCGCTAGGCTGGAACGCGTGAAGATCCTGGTTCTCGGCTCGGGCGCGCGCGAGCACGCCATCATCCTGGCGCTGCGGTCCGAGGAGGCCGAGCACGAGATCTTCGCCGCCCCCGGCAACGCCGGCATCGCGCAGGACGCGCAGCTGGTCTCACTCGACGCCAACGACCCGGTCGCCGTCACCGACTTCGCGATCGAGAACGACATCGCGCTCGTCGTCATCGGCCCGGAGGCTCCCCTCGTCGCCGGGGTCGCCGACGCCGTGCGGGAGCGGGGCATCCCGGCGTTCGGGCCCGGCAAGGCGGCGGCTCAGCTCGAGGGCTCGAAGGCGTTCGCCAAGCGCATCATGGAGGCCGCGGGCGTCCCCACCGGGCGCGCGGTGCGGGCCTACTCGCGCGGCGAGGTCGAGTCGGCGTTGGACCAGCTCGGCACCCCGTACGTCGTGAAGGCCGACGGGCTCGCCGCCGGCAAGGGCGTGATCGTCACCTCCGACCGCGACGCGGCGCTCGCCCACGCCGACGAGTATCTCCCCTCCGGCCCGGTGCTGGTCGAGGAGTACCTGGACGGCGCCGAGGTCTCGCTCTTCTTCCTCAGCGACGGCGACCACGTGCTCCCCCTGAGCCCCGCGCAGGACTACAAGCGCCTGCTCGACGGCGACGAGGGCCCGAACACCGGCGGCATGGGTGCGTACTCGCCGCTGCCGTGGCTCGACGGCCGGTTCGGCAGCGAGCAGGAGTTCGTCGACCTCGTCACCCGCGACATCGCCGAGCCCGTGATCCGTCAGCTGGATGCCGAGGGCACGCCGTTCATCGGACTCCTCTACGCGGGCCTCATCCTCACCGACGGCGGCGTCAAGGTGATCGAGTTCAACGCCCGCTTCGGCGACCCCGAGACCCAGGTGGTGCTCCCCCGCTTGGTCGACCCGCTGTCGGAGCTGCTGCTGGCCGCGGCATCCGGAACGCTCGAAGATCTGCCGCGCCCCGCCTTCGCCACCGACGTCGCCGTCACGGTGGTGCTCGCCAGCGAGGGCTACCCCGCGGCGCCGGTGACCGGTCGGGCACTCACCGGGCTGCGCGAGGCGTCGGACGTCCCCGGTGTGCACCTCGCCCACGCCGCCACCGCCGAGACCGACGGCGGGCTCGTGGCCACCGGCGGCCGCGTGCTGAACGTGGTCGGAGTCGGCACGACGTTCATGGAGGCGCGCGAGCGCGTCTACCGCGCGCTCGGCCAGATCGAGCTGGAGGGCGGTCACCACCGCACCGACATCGCCGCGCGCGTCGCCGCCGGCCTGTGAGGCAGCGCCCGCGTCGGCGGCTCGGGCTCGCCTAGAACTGGGGCGTGCCGGGGCTCCCCGAGGGACCGCCCGCGCCTGCCGAGCCGGCGATCAGCTCACGGGCGACCTCGGAGATCCGCGCGCGGCTGTCGCGGGCACGCGCGCGCAACCGGCGGAAGGCCTCGTCCATGTCGACGTTCTCGGCGGTCGCGATCACGCCTTTCGCCTGCTCGATCACCACGCGGCTCTCGAGCGCACGCTGCAGCTGCTCGCGCGCCAGCGTCTGCTCCTTCAGCGACCGCTCGTGGAGGATGCTGATCGTCGCGACGTCGGCAAGCCCCTGCGCGGCCTTCATGTCGGCCGCGGAGACGGGTGCGTCGTGGTCGAAGAAGAGGTTGAGCGACCCCAGTCGATCGTCGCGCAGGCGCATCGGCACCGCCAGCACGGATTCGTAGCCGAGCTCTCGCACCGACGCGGCGAAGCGGGGCCAGGACGCGTAGATCGGCGCCCAGCCGTGCACGGCGACGATCCGACCCGTCCGGCAGGCGTCCACGCACGGGCCCTCGTCGGCGGCGAGCTGCATGAGGCCGATGAGGTGGCTGCGCTCGCTGGACGCCGCGACGACCTCGAGCCGGCCCTGCCCGTCAGTCAGCAGGATCCCGGCGTCGGTGGCGTCGAGCAGGTCGCGGCTCAACTCCGACAGCGTGCTGAGGAGGTCGACGACGTCGTACTCTGCGACGAGCGTGTCGGCGAGGTTCACGAAGGCGTCGACGAGTGCGCCCTCCCGGCCGGCTTCCATGTCGACGCGAGTCTAGGGCGCCCCGCCCGCGTGCGACAGCGGGTCACACCGCAGCCCGCTGCTGCAGCAGCGGGCACTCGAAGGGATCGCGCTCCCCGAGCCCGACGCGATTGATGTAGCGCGTGACGATCCGGTAAGACTCGACGAGCCCGGTCTCGGTGTACGGCACTCCGCGCGACCGGCAGTACTCCTTGATCGCGCCCGACGCCCGCCGCAGATGCGGCCGCGGCATGGACGGGAAGAGGTGGTGCTCGATCTGGTAGTTGAGGCCGCCCATCACCGTGTCGAGCAGCCGGTTGCCGCGGATGTTGCGGCTCATGAGCACCTGCCGCCGCAGGAAGTCGAGTTTGACGGATGCCGGCACCATCGGCATCCCCTTGTGGTTCGGCGCGAACGACAGGCCCATGTAGACCCCGAAGACCCCCAGCTGGACGGCCAGGAACACCGCCGCGATCCCCGGCGAAAGCACGAGGAAGACGAGCGTCAGATAGCCGCCGATCCGCACCGCGAGGAACGCGATCTCGACGGCGCGGTGGCGCAGCGGCTCGCGTGAGAGCACTCGGCGCACGCTCGACGCGTGGAGGGACAGGCCCTCCAGCAGCAGGATCGGGAAGAAGAACACGCCCTGATGAGCCATGATCCACGTGAGCACCGGCCCGGACCTCCGCGCGCGACGGTCGGCCTGTTCCGGGGTGACCGACACGACCGGAAGCTCGATGTCGGGATCGGAGCCCACCTTGTTGGGGTTGGCGTGGTGCCGGGTGTGCTTGTGCTGCCACCACCCGTAGCTCATGCCGACCAGGAGGTTGCCCAGGACCATCGACGTCCAGTCGTTCCACCGGCCCGAGACGAAGATCTGCCGATGAGCGGCGTCGTGTCCCAGCATCGCGATCTGGGTGAACAGGATGGCGAGCGCGGCCCCCGTGAACAGCTGCCACCAGGTGTCGCCGATGAGGACGAACCCGGTGATCGCGGCTGCCAGGACCACGACGGCGCCGATGAGCTTCGTCCAGTAGTAGCCGTAGCGGCGGCGCATCAGGCCGCTCGCGGCGATCATCTTCGCGAGGCCCGTGAAGTCGTTGGGTGCGCGGTCCGTGCGGGCGACGGTGCTGCGGATGCCGGTGCCGGAGTGTGCGGGCATGTGATCGACCTCGATCCTCATCAGGCCGCACCATCGTGCAGGCCGCCGCGTCGAGGTCCAGGACGCGCTCTCAGGCTACGCCCGCCGACGATGGGGGAGGGCGGCTCGCGGCCACTTCACAGGCGCGGCTCGCCTCCCGCTTGACAGACGGACGCCGGCGTCGCGAGCTTGGGGAGACTGGCGAGCCGGCGTCCGGATGACGCCGGGGATCTGTGCGATCCGGACCGGCGTCCGGAGAACCTGAGCTGGGGGACTCAGGTCTGACGACGTATGAAGCGCATCAGCCACGCGATCACCGCGATGACGACGATCACCAGGCCGATCCACAGCAGGAACTGGACCGCCTCGACGAAGACGCCCAGCAGCAGCAGGACGATTCCGATGATCAGCAGGGTCACTGCGAGTCCGGTCATGTCCTCCATCCTTCGCTCGCGCGCGGCGCGGGCCAAGCTCTTGACAACCGCGCTCAGCGGGTCTAGCCGCCGCACGCCGCGGATCGGGCCTCCGGGATAATGGGCGGGTGACGGACTCCACCCCCACCTCCCTCGACCTGCCCGGCTGGCGCCACGTCTACTCCGGGAAGGTGCGGGACCTGTACGTCCCCGACGACGCCGCGACGGCCGGCGGCGACGCGACCGGCGCACCCGCCGAGCGCATGCTCGTCGTCGCCAGCGACCGGGTCAGCGCCTTCGACCACGTGCTCTCGCCCGGGATCCCCGGCAAGGGCACGCTCCTCACCACCCTCAGTCTGTGGTGGTTCGACCGTCTCGCCGGCGCGGACGGCGGGCGCGGCATCCCGAACCATCTCGCCGCCTCGCACACGCTCACGCTCGGCGGCGACGGCGAGGCGAACACGCCCGACGACCTGCAGAGCCTGATTCCGGATGCCGTCATCGGGCGCTCCATGATCGTGAAGGGTCTCGACATGCTGCCGGTCGAATGCGTCGTGCGCGGCTACCTCACCGGATCCGGCTGGGCCGAGTACCGCGAGAGCGGCACGGTGTGCGGCATCGCGCTGCCGGAGGGGCTGACCAACGGCGACCGGCTGCCCGAGCCGATCTACACGCCCGCATACAAGGCCCCGCTCGGCGAGCACGACGAGAACATCTCGTTCGCGCGCACCGTCGAGCTCGTCGGCGCCGAGCGCGCGGCCGAACTGCGCGACCTCTCCCTCGAGATCTACGCGCGTGCCGCGCGCACCGCCGAGGCGCACGGCCTCATCCTCGCCGACACGAAGTTCGAGTTCGGCGTCGACGCCAACGGCGTGCTGACCCTCGCCGACGAGGTGCTCACGAGCGACTCGTCGCGGTACTGGGATGCCGCGGCCTGGGCCTCGGGCACCACCCCGGAGGAGCGCATGGCGAGCTTCGACAAGCAGATCGTGCGCGACTGGCTCGCCGCGAACTGGGCGCCGCCGCGCGAGGGCGAGCCGCCGGCACTCCCCGACGACATCGTCGAGCGCACCGCGGCCCGCTACCGAGAGCTGCTGGAGCGCCTCACCGCCGCCTGACCTGGGCGCCACCCGGGAATCACGGGGTGAGTCAGGTGTGCCGTCCGCGCACGCCCGAGCCCGAGGCATCCGTCCGTCACGCGTTCTTCATCGCCTTCAGCCGCGCGAGCAGCCTCGGGCCGGTGCGATCGAGCGTCGACCCGCCGACGAGGATGCCGGCGATGAGGATCCCGGTGCCGAGCACGATGCCGACAGCGCAGGCGATCGCACTCAGCACGGCGTCGCCGGTGAAGAACGCGACGGTGCCCATGATGCCCGCGGGCGCCGACAGGGCGACGGCGACCAGCCAGATGCCGAAGAACGCCAGTCCCTGCAGGAAGGTCGTGCCGGGCACCCGCTTGAACGGGTTGTCGCCGGATGCCGCCACCGGCACGACGAAGAACGCCGACGTGACCGCGCAGACGCCGTAGCAGGTGAGGAGGATGCCGACGGCCATGCCGAGGATGCCGGGGAACAGGCTCCACTCCCCCGAGAACGCGAAGGGCAGGATCGCCGCCAGCAGCACGAGCGGCAGGGAGACGGCGGCGGCGCCGAGGCTGCGCCCGAGCCGGTCCGCGCGCCCCGGAGCGCCGGTGGCGAGCTCGGTGCCGTACGCGGTGCCGTCGTACGAGATGTCGGCGTACACCACGATCCCGATCACGATCGCGATGATCGGGCCGGAGAACGACAGCGCCACCAGCGGATCGCCCTCGCGCGCGTAGAACCACAGCAGCACCGGAACGAGCGGCGCCCCGATCAGCTGGCGGAGGTAGCGGGGGTCGCGGGTCCAGTACGTCAGCGATCGCGCGAAGACCGCGCCGGCGGCACCGGTCGGCACACGGCCGAACCATCCGAGCGACCCCGGGCGCACGGCGGCCGCCGAGGTGTGCCGCGGGCGGGAGAGCGAGCGGCCGAGCGCGGCGCGCCACAGCAGCCACAGCACGCCCAGGGTCGCCACCGCGATCAGCAGCCGGACGCCTGCCCCGGCGAGGTCGCCCGCGGCGGCGGCAGCGGGGACGGCCCAGGCCGCTGCGACGGGAGTCCAGCCCAGGAGGGGGATCAGCTCGACGAGCGTGTCGGCGTTCACCGCGAACCCGCTCGCGACGCCGACGATGATCGGCCCGGCGAGGATCAGCGGGATGAAGATCAGGATGCCCGCCACCTCGCGGAAGCGCCGACCGCTGCCCAGCCCGGCCGCGAGCGTCGCGACGGTGCGTGACGCGACGACCGCCGTGAGGACGGCGACCGGCGTGCTCACGGCCCAGGCCACGATCGCGGCGGGCCAGTGCACCCAGGTCGCGACCGTCGCGAGCGCGGCCAGCGACGTGATGATGCCCGGGATGCCGCTCACCGCTGCCACCGTGAGCGCGACCATCATGCGCGGGAGCGTCATGGGGAAGACGACCAGGCGGTCGGGGTCGAGCGTCGTGTCGATGCCGAACGCCACGAGCGGGACGAGCGCCCAGCCGAGGGTCACCAGCGACCCCGCGCCCACGACGACGACCGACGCCGTCGCGAGGCCGGCGAAACCGAGCAGCACCAGTCCGACGGTGATCGCCGCCAGCACGCCCAGGCCGTAGAGTGCGCCGAGGAGGAAGCCGACGAGCTGCCAGGGACTTCGCGCGAGCTGATTGCCGAGCACCCGGAAGCGCAGCCTCAGGAGCGTCGCAACCATTCCGGCCCTTCCGTGTGGCGGCGTCCGCCGACGAGCTCGACGAAGCGGTCCTGCAGCGACTGGCCGGCCCGCACCTCCTCGACGCTGCCCGCGACGAGGAGCCGCCCGGCGGCGACGATCGCCACGTGGTCGCACATGCGCTGCACGAGATCCATCGAGTGGCTGGAGATGATGACGCTTCCACCGCCGGCGACGTAGCCGGTGAGGATGTCCTGGATGTTCGCCGCCGACACCGGATCCACCGACTCGAACGGCTCGTCGAGAACCAGCAGGCGCGGCGCATGCACCAAGGCGCAGGCGAGCGCGATCTTCTTGGTCATGCCGGCCGAGTAGTCGACGACCATCGTGCCCGCGGCATCCGTCATGTCCATCAGCGCGAGCAGGTCGGCGGTGCGCTCGGCGATCTCGTCGCGCGGCACGCCGAACAGGAGCCCGTTGTAGGTGACGAGCTGCTCGCCGGTCAGGCGGTCGAAGAGCTTCACGCCGTCGGCGAGGTTGCCGAGCATGCGCTTGGCCGCGACCGGGTCGCGCCACACGTCCACGCCGTGGACGAGCGCCCGCCCGGCATCCGGCGCCAGCAGGCCCGTCGCCATCGACAGCGTCGTCGTCTTGCCGGCGCCGTTCGGCCCGACGAGGCCGTAGAACGACCCCGACGGCACGCGCAGGTGCAGATCGGCGACCGCGACCTTCTCGCCGAACCGCTTGTGCAGCCCGATGAGCTCGAGCGCGGCGTCGGGCGCGGGGCCGGCTGCGGCGGGGGAAGTGTCGGGTGCCGGGGTGGCGTCGGAGGTTGTGCGGGGTACCGAGGTCGTTGCGCCGGGCGCGGGGGCGGGTTCGGATGCTCGGGCGGGCGTCGGGGGGATCGCGGGGTCGGTCACGTCTCTCCGTCCGTCGAGGGCCCGGGTGCGAACCGGGGCCCCCAGCCTTTCGGATGCCGCGGGGCCGGGGCAACTCGGCCCCCGCCGATCGCTAGGGTGATGGACGCACCCTCACCCCGAGCAAGGAGCGCGCATGCCTCTGTGGACCCTGCACGGCAACGGCCGGACCGTCGAGCCCGGCACCGTGGTCAAGCCCGAGGAGCGGCTGAACTGGCCCGCCACCGTCGCGATCGGCGCGCAGCACGTCGTCGCGATGTTCGGCGCGACGTTCCTGGTGCCGGTGCTCACCGGCTTCCCGGTGTCGACGACGCTGCTCTTCTCGGGCCTGGGGACGCTGCTGTTCCTGCTCATCACGAAGAACCGCCTCCCCAGCTACCTCGGGTCGTCGTTCGCGTTCATCGCGCCGGTGACCGCCGCGACGGCGTCGCAGGGCATGGGCTCCGCCCTGGCCGGCATCGTGGCGGTGGGCGTCCTCCTCGCCCTCGTCGGGTTCGTGGTGCAGTTCGCGGGTCTGCGCTGGATCGAGAAGCTGATGCCGCCGGTGGTCGCCGGTGCGATCGTGGCGCTCATCGGGTTCAACCTCGCGCCGGTGGCATGGGACAGCTACCAGCAGGCGCCCCTGACGGCGACGATCACGCTCGTCGCCGTGATCCTGTTCAGCGTGCTGTTCCGCGGGTTCCTCGGCCGCATCTCGATCTTCCTCGGGGTGATCGTCGGCTACCTCGTGGCGCTGGTGCGCGGCGAGGTCGACTTCACGGCGGTCAACGAGCTCGTCGCCGAAGGCCAGTGGGTCGGGCTCCCGACGTTCCACCTCGCCGACTTCGGCTCTCCGGGCACGTGGAGCGTCATCGCGATGTTCCTGCCGGTCGTGCTCGTGCTCATCGCCGAGAACGTGGGCCATGTGCGCGGCGTCGCCACCATGACCGAGGCATCCGTCAACCAGTACACCGGTCGCGCGCTCATCGCCGACGGCGCGGCCACCGTGCTCGCCGGCACCTTCGGCGGCTCGGGCACGACGACGTACGGCGAGAACATCGGCGTGATGGCCGCCACCCGCGTGTACTCCACCGCGGCGTACTGGGTCGCCGGCACCTTCGCGATCCTGCTCTCGCTGTCGCCGGTGGTCGGCGCGGTGTTCAACTCGATCCCCGCCGGTGTGCTCGGCGGCGTGACGACCGCGCTGTACGGGCTCATCGGCATCATCGGCATCAAGATCTGGGTCGACAACCGCGTGGACTTCTCGCGCCCGGTGAACCAGTACACCGGCGCCGTCGCGCTCGTCATCGCGATCGCGGGGTTCACGATGCAGTGGGGCGATTTCCAGCTCGGTGCGATCGTGCTCGGCGCGGCGGCCGCGCTGCTGATCTACCACGTGGGCAACGCGATCGCCCGCTGGCGCCGGACGGGCGCCGACGACGGCGGTCCCATCCCGGCGGTCGGGCAGCTCGGCGGCGATCCCCAGGACGCCGCAGCCCGCTGACCCGCGTGCCCTGGCGCCGCCATCCCCGGTGCGGTGGCGGCGTTGCGCCGAAACGCGGCGTCGGCGCCCGCCGAACCGGGGCGTCGGGGCCGCCGAAACGGGGCGTTCCGGCCGAGCCAGGGGACGACACCCCAGGTCTCGGCCGAAACCCCCGGTCTCGGCGGGCGCTCTCGCCGCGGCGGCATCCGGTAAGCCCCCGGTCTCGGCGGGCGCTCCCCGCCGCGGCGGCATCGGGCAAACCCCGGTCTCGACGGGCTCGCCGGCCCGACGGGGCGGGGCTCAGACCGACTCGCGTACCACGAGCTCCGTCTCGAGGATCGTGACGTGCCGCGGATGCCTCCCCGCCAGGAGGTCGATGAGCACCGACGCCATGCGCTCCCCCTGCTGGAACGAGGGCTGGCGCACCGTCGTCAGCTGCGGGGTGACCGACGTGGCCACCGGGGAGTCGTCGAACCCGACGATCGCGACGTCCTCGGGCACCCGGAGGCCCTCTTGCGCCAGCACCGTGAGCGCACCCCGGGCCATGAGGTCGCTGGCCACGAAGACGGCATCCGGCGCGGCGCCCGAGGCGAGGATCCGGCGCATCGCGTCGGCCCCGCCGTCGGCGGTGAAGTTGCCGTCCTCGACCGCGACCTCGTCGAGGCTCCACGCGGCGAGCGCGTCGCGATACCCCTGCACGCGGTCCACGCCGGCGGGCATGTTGCGCGGACCGGTGATCGTGGCGATGCGGCGGCGGCCGTTCTCGATCAGGTACACCGTCGCGTCGTACGCGCCGCGGACGTTGTCGACGTCGACGTAGTAGTCGCGCTCCCGCTCGCGCGCGGGCCGACCGCCGTAGACGACGGGCACGACGCTGGCGATGCGGTCGATGAAGGTGTCGCTGGTGTGGTGCGACACCACGATCGCGCCGTCCACCGCGCCGCTGCGGACGTAGCTGGTCGTCTTGTCGCCGGGGTCGTCGCTGGCGATGAAGAGGTTGAGCACGTAGTCCGAGCGGCTGAGCCGCGAGTTGATGCCCGACACGATCGCAGCGAAGAACGGGTCGCCGAAGAACCGGGTGGTGTCTTCGGGCACGATGAGCGCGACGGCGTGCGTCTTGTGGCTGGCGAGGGAGCGCGCGGCGCGGTTGGGGACGTAGTTGAGCTCGGCGATCGCCCGCTGCACCGACTCCAGCGCCTCGGGGCTCACCGCCGTCGAACCGTTCACCACGCGCGAGACCGTCGACCGCGACACGCCCGCCGCGGCGGCGACCTCCTCGATCGTCACCGCCGATCGCATCGTCTCGGTACCCATCTGTCCCTCCCCCCGGATGCTACGGCACGCCGTGGACCACGGCGACGCGGCGACGCGGCATCCCACCCGTCATGACGGGACGGACGCGACCTCGGCGTTGCCCGGCGCGAGCGCACGGGCGGCGATGATGCGGCGGTACTCGCGCGCGCTGTCCTTCAGCGTGCGCTCCTGGGTGTCGTAGTCGACGCGCACGATGCCGAAGCGCTTCTCGTAGCCCCACGCCCACTCGAAGTTGTCCAGGAGCGACCAGTAGAAGTACCCGCGCACGTCGACGCCGGCCTCGGCCGCATCGAGGATCGCGTCGAGGTGGCCGCGCAGGAACTCGACGCGGTCGGCGTCGTGCACCCGCTTCTCGCCGTGCTCGACGACGAGCTCGTCGTCGTAGGCCGCGCCGTTCTCGGTCACGTAGAGCACCGTGCCCGCGGGCTGGGCGTACTCGTCCCACACGCGGCGCAGCAGCGTGGTGAGCCCCTCGGGCTGCACCTCCCACTGCATCGGCGTGCGGGGAAGCCCGCGCTCGTGCCAGAAGATGCCCTCATGCGACGGGAACGGCGAGCGCCCGGGACGATCGGTGGGCGCGTCGCCGCCGACGGGCGGGTTCACCGGCTCGTGCCCGCCGACGTACTCGCCGTGGTAGTAGTTCACCCCGAGCGTGTCGATGGGCGTCGCGATGGCCTCGAGGTCTCCCGGGCGGACCGCGGCCTCCCAGGCGGCGACGGCCGCGGCATCCACCTTCCGGAAGTCCTCGACGATGTCTGCCGGGTACTGCGCGCGGAAGATCGGGTCGAGGAACCAGCGGTTGAACTGGCCGTCGATGCGGCGGGCGGCGTCGACGTCGGCGGGATCGGCCGCGTCCACGGGGTCGGCGACGGTGAGGTTCAGCGTGATGCCGAGGTTCAGCGACTCGTCGCGGGCGCGCAGTTCGCGCACCGCCTGGCCGTGACCGAGCAGCAGGTGGTGCGCCGCGAGCACGCCCTCCTCGACGCTGTAGTGCCCGGGGGCGTGCAGGCCCGCCGTGTAGCTGAGGAACGACGAGCACCACGGCTCATTGAGTGTCGTCCACACGTTCACCCGGTCGCCGAGCGCGTCGTGCATCGTCAGCGCGTACTCGGTGAACAGGTCGGCGGTGTCGCGGTTCGCCCAGCCGCCCGTGTCCTGCAGGGCCTGCGGCAGGTCCCAGTGGTACAGCGTCAGCCACGGCAGGATGCCGGCGCCGAGCAGCTCGTCGACCAGGCGCTTGTAGAAGTCGACGCCCTGCGCGTTGACCGGGCCCCCGTCGGGGCGCACGCGTGACCACGACGTCGAGAAGCGGTACGTCTGCAGCCCGAGGTCCTTCATGAGCGCCACGTCATCGCGGTAGCGGTGGTAGTGATCGCACGCCACATCGCCGTTGTCGCCGTTGATGACGGCGCCCGGCACCCGGCAGAAGGCGTCCCAGATCGAGTCCCGGCGGCCGTCCTGGTGGGCGGCCCCCTCGATCTGGAAGGCGGCGGTCGCGGCGCCGAACAGGAAGTCCGGCGGGAAGGCGCGCGGGATCGCGGTCGTCATGAGGGGAGAGTCCTCTCTCGCAAAGCGTTGATGTCAGGATGTCGCAGGCCGAGGCCGGGGCGAAAGCCCTAGCCCTTCACGGCGCCGGCCATGATTCCGCTCACGAGCTGCTTGCCGGCCACGACGAACAGCAGCAGGAGCGGGACCGTCGCCAGCAGCACGCCGGCGAGCACGACGGAGTAGTCCACGAAGTAGTTCGACTGCAGCAGCGACAGCGCGACGGGCAGCGTCGGGTCGCGCCGGTCGAGGACGATGAACGGCCAGAAGAAGTTGTTCCACGCACCGACGAACGTGAACAGGAACAGCATCGCCGCGGCGGGGCGCGCCGCCGGCACGGCGATGGTCCAGAAGGTGCGGAGCATCGTCGCGCCGTCCACGCGGGCCGCTTCGATCAGCTCGTCGGGCACGGTCTGCTGCAGGTACTGGGTCATCCAGAACACGCCGAACGCGCTGGTGAGGGCCGGGATGATGATCGCGCCGACGCTGCCGGTCCAGCCGAGCTCGGCGAACAGGATGTACAGCGGCACGACGCCCAGCTGCGTGGGCACCGCCATCGTGGCCACCACGAACACCAGCAGGCCCTTGCTGCCCTTGAACCGCAGCTTTGCGAACGCCCAGCCGGCGAGGGTCGAGGTGACGACGACGGATGCCGCGATCAGCGTCGAGCTGTAGATCGAGTTCCACAGCGCGGGCCAGAAGTTCACGGCGGGGTCGTTCACGACGGAGGCCGCGTTGGCGAGGAAGTTGCCGCCGGGGATCCACGACATGTCGGGATCACTGATGGTCGAGGCATCCCCCGATCCGATCAGGAACGACCAGTAGTACGGGAACACCGCCGAGAGGATGACGACGCCCAGCCCCGCATACACCCAGAAGCCGGCGCGGTAGCCGCGGATCTTCGTGGTGCGCGAGCTGCGGTTTCGGCCCCGGCCGAGGCCGGCGGTGGCGATGGGCTGCTCGACCATGGCGATCGGAGGCGTGGTGCTCATCGGCGGGGTCCCTTCTTGCGGGAGAGCGAGACACCGCGTCCGCCCTCGTCCCGGACGAGGCGGCGGGTGACCAGGAGGTTGATGAGGCCGATGACGAGGATGATGAGGAACAGGATCCACGCCAGCGCCGCGGCGCGACCGAAGTTCCACTCCCGCCAGCCGATGTTGTAGAGGAACAGCGTGATCGTCAGCCACTGCTGCGCCGCGCCGCCCTGGCCGGTGTTGTCGAACTGGCTGGGCTCGTCGAAGATCTGCAGTCCGCCGATGGTCGACGTGATGATGACGAAGATCAGCGTGGGGCGCAGCGACGGCAGCGTGATGCTCCAGAACTGGCGGAACGCGCCGGCGCCGTCGACCGTGGCCGCCTCGTAGTAGTCCCGCGGCACGGCCTGCATCGCCGCGAGGAGGATCAGCGCGTTGTAGCCGGTCCAGCGGAAGTTCACCATGGTCGCGATCGCGACGTGACTCCAGAAGGGGTCCTTGTGCCACGGGATGGGCGTCAGGCCCAGGTCGGTGAGGACGTTGTTCACCAGGCCGTGGTTGTCGCCGAACATGTTGCTGAAGATCAGGGCGACGGCAACCGGCGCCATCACGTAGGGCAGCAGGACGCTGGTGCGCCAGAAGGTCTTGGCGCGGATGTTCTTGTCGAGCATCGCGGCGATGAAGATCGCGAACACGAGCTGCGGGACGCTGGAGAGCAGGAAGATGCTGAAGGTGTTGCGCAGCGCCGTCCAGAACTGGGGGTTCTGGAGGATCCAGATGTACTGGTCGAAGCCGATGAACTCGCCGGAGTTGCGGACCAGGTCCCACTCCATGAACGAGATGACCGCGGTGTAGGCGATGGGGAACAGCCCCACCACCGCGAACATGATGAAGAACGGCGAGATGTAGAGGTACGGCGAGACCTTGAGGTCCCAGCGGCTGAGGTTCTGGCTGAAGGACAGCACCCGGACGGGCTTGTCCTTCCCCTGCGGCGGCGCCTCAGGCGCTTCGGGCCGCACATCGGTGGCAGTCACGTTTGCTCCGGTCGGGGTGGGGGCGGATCGTCCGGGTGCGTGCGAGCGGGCTCGCCCGCACGCACCCGGCGGGTCAGGAGGTCAGCGGCTCAGAAGGCCTCGACCTCGGCGACCCAGGTGTTCCACGAGGTCTCCTGGTCCTCGACGCCGTCGAAGACACGGATGACCGCGTTCTGGAGCGCGTCGTGGTACTTGAAGTAGTTCTCGTCCTTGAACGGGGCGACGGTCACCGCTTCGGCGCGGGTGGAGAGGATCTCGCCGACCGGCGCGTCCTGGAAGTACGCGTTGGTCGCATCGGCGAGCTCCTGGCTCTCGAGCGCCTCGATCTGGCTGGGGAACGTGCCGGCGTTGCCGAACGCCTTCATCTGCTGCTCGGGGGCGGTCAGCCAGTCCGCGAGCTCGAGGGCGGCCTCGACGTTGTCACCGTCGGCGGGGACGGTCAGGTACGACCCGCCCCAGTTGCCGCCGCCGTTCGGGAAGACGTCGGCGATGTTCCAGTCGGTCGTGTCGGGGGCGTTGCCCTCGATGACGCCCAGCATCCAGCCCGGGCACAGCATCGCGGCGAACTCGCCGTTCGCCATCGACGCGAACCAGTCGTCCGACCACTGGCCCGAGTAGGCCGAGTTCGGCACGGCGCGCTCGGCGACGAGCTCGTAGGCGGCCTGCACCTCGGGGTTCTCGGTCGCGATGACCGCGCCGTCCTCTTCGGTGTAGGTGTACTCGACCTGGTTCATGATGCCCTGGAGCACCGAGTTGGCCGAGTCGATCATCGGCTTGCCGGTGGCGGCCTTGTACTGGTCGGCGACGTCCAGGAAGTTCTCCCAGTCGCCGTCGAACAGCTGCGCGACGCCCTCGGGGTCGCTCGGCAGGCCGGCAGCGGCGAACAGCTCGGAGCGGTAGCAGACGCCCTGCGGGCCGATGTCGGTGCCGAAGCCGACCAGACGGCCGTCGGCATCCGTCGCCGCAGCCTCCTTCCAGTCCAGCCAGCGGCCCTTCACGCTGTCGGGCGCTTCGGCGAGCATGTCGGAGTACTGCATCGCCTCGGCGAACCAGTCGATCTCGACGGCCTCGATGTCGGCCAGGCCGCCCTTGCCGAGCTTCGCGAAGAAGTTCGAGCGGGCGTCGCCGGACTCGGCGGCGCGGGTGTGCTCCACCGTGACGTTCGGGTGCTCGTCCATGTACTCCTGGAGGAGCTCGTCGGTGTAGCCGAAGTCGTTGAAGGTGGCCACGGTGAGGGTGATCTCACCGTCTTCGCCACCGGCGTCGTTGTTGTTGCCGCTGGCGCAGCCGGCGAGGACGACGGCCGAGGCCGAGAATGCGGCGATTGCCACAGCGCTTCTGCGGAAGGCGCGTGCGTTCACTGTCACTCCTTTGTGTTGTCAGGGTCGTGTGTCTTGCAGGACCGGCCGGGGCGGTGCCGTGGCCGAGGTCGTGGGAGCGGTCCCACCGATTGAGTCGAAAGGCTATGGGATCGCTCTCACGAAGTCAAGGGAGCGCTCCCACGGAATGGTCACGGTTGAGTGACGGCGCCGGCGACGACCCGGCGATGCTCGGGCGCGACGGCCCGTAGACTGGGAGGGACCCCTGCCCGCGACATCCGGCGCTCCGAGACCTCGGGCGCTCGTCGCCCTACGACCGACAGCCGCAGCCCGCGGCCGCCAGGAGGATTGCGATGCCCACCATCGTCGTCGACGTCATGCCCAAGGCCGAGCTGCTCGACCCGCAGGGGAAGGCCGTCTCGGGCGCATTCTCGCGGCTCGGCGTCTCGGAGTTCACCGACGTGCGCATCGGCAAGCGGTTCGAGCTCACCGTCGCCGGCGAGGTCACCGACGAGGTGCTCGCCGAGGCGAAGCGGGTCGCGGACGAGATCCTCTCGAACTCCGTGATCGAGGACGTCGTGGGCGTCGAGGTCGTCGAATGACCGCCCGCATCGGGGTCATCACGTTCCCCGGTTCGCTCGACGACCGCGACGCGCAGCGCGCGATCCGCGTCGCCGGCGGCGAGCCGGTCGCGCTGTGGCACGGTTCGCACGACCTCGACGGCGTCGACGCGCTGGTGCTGCCCGGCGGTTTCAGCTACGGCGACTACCTGCGCGCCGGAGCGATCGCGGCGCTCGCCCCGATCATGGCGGAGGTGAAGGATGCCGCGGCCAAGGGCATGCCCATCCTCGGGATCTGCAACGGCTTCCAGATGCTCGTCGAGGCGCACCTGCTTCCGGGCGGCCTGATCCGCAACGCCCACCAGCAGTTCATCCGGCGCGATCAGCGCCTGCGCGTCGAGAACAACGACACCGCGTGGACCAGCGACTTCTCGACCGGCCAGGAGATCGTCATCCCGCTGAAGAACGCCGACGGCGGATACATCGCCTCCGAGTCCGAGCTCGACCGCCTCGAGGGCGAGGGCCTCGTCGCGTTCCGGTACCTGGGCGTCAACCCCAACGGGTCGCTGCGCGACATCGCCGGGCTCACCAACGAGCGCGGCAACGTCGTGGGTCTCATGCCCCACCCGGAGCACGCCGTCGAGCCGGGCTTCGGTCCCGACACGTCCGCGGCGATGCGCTCGGGCGTCGACGGCCTGGCGTTCTTCACCTCGGCCGTGGCCGCGGTGGTGGGCGCCGCCGCCTGACGCCGCGGCATCCCACCCGGTCCTGCGCCGGGCGCCCTCAGACGGTGCCGGCCGGCGGCCAGACGCCGATGATGAGCGCCATCACGACGATCGTCACCAGCTCGTGCGCGATGTTCATGACGGTGAGCGCGGTGGGCCGTCCCTCGAACGCGTCGTGCGTGATGAAGCGGGCGGCGGTGAATCCCGCCCACAGGATGACCCCCGTCGCGAGCGCCGCCCACAGGTAGCTGCCGCCGTAGAAGTGCCACGCGATCGACGAGGCGCCGGCCAGCACCCACGCGGTCACGAAGCTGACGATCACCGTGACGACGATGGGCACGACGGCGCTCGAACCGGGGCGATCCATGTCGACCTTGGCGAGCTGCGCCCACCGCGTGCCGAACACCTTCGGCGTGTACCAGATCGTGCCGACGACCATGCTCGACGCCGTCGCGATCAAGACCGCCCAGTAGTTGATCTCGGGAACCATCTCCGCCTCCCCGGCGCTGCCGTGCTTCCTCCCGGCGCAGCCTCCGCGGCGCCGCGGGCGGGCGCCTGTGCCCGCTCGACGTGAGCGTAGCGCCGCCCCGCGGCCTCGGCCATGCACCCCGCCGGTAGCGTGGACGGGGTGAGCAGCGGCATCCGGAACTTCATCGTCAGCGTCCCCACCGAACGGCTCGCCGCCGACCTCGGCGAGCTGCCCGAGGGGGTGGAGCTGGTGGTGTGGCCGATGGATGCCGCGGCCCCGCGCGACCGGTTCGACATGGTCGTCCCCCCCTACATGTCGATGACCCGCGTGCTCGACCGCCTCGAGGGCGTGGAGGTCGGGCTGGTGCAGAGCCAGTCGATCGGGTACGACGGCGTGGCCGACCTCCTTCCCCACGGCCTGCGGTTCGCCAACGCCGCCTCGGTGCACGAGACCTCGACCGCCGAGCTCGCCGTCGGCCTCGCCCTCGCCGCCCAGCGGCACCTCGACGCGTTCGCCGTCGACACCGCCGCCGGGCGCTGGAAGCCGGTGTTCGCCGAGAGCCTCGCCGACCGCCGCGTGCTGCTGCTGGGGTACGGCGGGGTGGGCAAGGCGGTCGCCGCCCGGCTGGCGCCGTTCGAGGTGGAGCTGATCCCCGTCGCTTCGCGGGCCCGCGACGAGGACGGCGTCGCGGTGCACGGCATCGACGAGCTGCCGTCGCTGCTCCCGCGTGCCGAGATCGTGGTGCTGACGCTGCCCGGAGGCGACGCGACGCAGGGTCTCGTCGACGACGCGTTCCTGGCGGCGCTGCCCGACGGGGCGCTCGTGGTCAACGTCGGGCGCGGCACCCTGATCGACACCGACGCGCTCGTCGACCACGTGCGCCGCGGTCGCATCCGCGCCGCGCTCGATGTCACCGACCCCGAGCCGCTTCCCGACGGCCACCCGCTGTGGGGCCTTCCTGGCGTGCTCATCAGCCCGCACGTGGGCGGGGCGTCCAGCGCCATGCGCCCGCGGGTGGCGAAGCTGGTGCGCACCCAGATCGAGCGTCTCGTGGCCGGCGAGCCGCCGCTGAACGTCGTGCTGGGCGGCTGAGCCGGCGCGGCTGCCGTCGTCCGGCCCCAGGGCCGGACGACCCTTCCTCTCGGCCGCGGTCTGGGGTATGACCGAAGGGAAGGACGGTGGTGCCGATGAGAGACTCTGCGGTGTCGAAGCAGGCCGCCGCGGTCGAGCGGCTGGATGCCGCCACCTGCTGGGCGTACGTGCAGGGGGCGAGCTTCGGGCGCCTCGCCGTGATCAACGCCGACGGCGCCCCCGATATCTTCCCCGTGAACCACCTCGCGCACGAGGGCTCGATCTACTTCCGCACGGCCCGGGACTCCAAGCTGCTGCACATCGCCCACCACCCGCTGGTCGCCTTCGAGGTCGACGGCGAGTCCGACGAGCACTACTGGAGCGTCGTCATCCGCGGCCGCGCCCAGCGCGTCACCCGCGACGACGAGATCCGCGACAGCGGCGTGCGGGCGCTGCGGTCGTGGAGCCCGACCGCCAAGTTCTTCGTCGTCCGGGTGACCGCCCACGCCGTGACCGGTCGCCGGTTCCCGACGCACGCCGGACGCGGCGGGAGGCTGGTGGCCTTCGAGCCGGACGCGACGGCGGGGACGGTTCCGGATGCCGCCACCACAGCGCGCGGCGACCGCCCCGAGCCGATCCCGCACTTCGAGCCACGCTCCGGCAGCGACGCCGCTCCCGCGACACGGGCATCGGACCGGGGCGACTGAGGAACGGAGGAGAGCCCATGGCCGACGCCGAGACCCTGCGCGTACGCATCTACCGGCAGCTCGCCGAGGAGGGGCGCGTCGATCGGCTCGCGCTCCTGGCCGCCGACATCGACGAGGACGAGCGCACGACGGCGGCGCTCCTGGCGGACCTCGAGCACGCGCGGCATGTCGTCCTCGACCGGGACGGCGCTATCGAGCTCGCTCACCCCTTCGCCACGCGCGACTTCGGCTTCTCGGTCAAGAGCGATCGCACGCTGTGGTGGGGCGGATGCGCGTGGGACTCCTTCGCGATCCCGAACCTCGTCCCCGGAGCCTCGCCGTCGCTCGTCGCGACGACCTGCCCCGGGTGCGGGACCCCGCACGCCTGGATGGTGGGCAGCGACGGCCCTCCGCCCGGCGACCAGGTCGCCCACTTCCTCGTGCCGATGGCCCACGTGTGGGACGACGTGGTGCACACGTGCGAGAACCAGCGCATCTTCTGCGGCGAGCGCTGCGTCGAGGACTGGCTGGCCCGGACCGGGGAGGCGCGTGGCGACGTGTTCGACCTCGCGACGCTGTGGCGCCTCGCGTCGGAGTGGTACACGGGCCGCCTCGAGCCCGGCTACCGGCGGCGGGAGCCGGCGGCCGCGGCGGCGTACTTCCGCGACGCGGGCCTGAGCGGGCCGTTCTGGGGCGGGTGACCGCCGCGGGCCGCCGGATCCCGCCCGTGACGGCGCTCAGGCGGTGAACACCGCGTGGACGTCGCCGACCACGCCGCGGCCGCCGAGCGCGGTGAGCTCCATGAGCACGGCGGTGCCCACGACGACCCCGCCGAGCACCTCCACGAGCTCGCGCGCGGCGACGAGCGTCCCGCCGGTGGCGAGCACGTCGTCCACCAGCAGCACGCGGGTGCCGGCGGCGATGTCGTCGTGCGCCTCGATCGTCGCGGTGCCGTACTCGAGGTCGTAGTCGACGGATGCCGCGGGCAGCGGCAGCTTGCCGGACTTGCGGATCGGCACCAGACCGACGCCGGCCTGCATCGCGACCGCGCCGGCGAGCAGGAAACCGCGCGCCTCGACGCCGGCGACGACGTCGAACGACCCGTCGAAGGGGGCGGCCATCGCGTGGATGACGGCGCGGAGGGCGGCGGCATCCGCGAGCAGCGGAGTGATGTCGCGGAACAGCACCCCGGGCTCGGGGTAGTCGGGAACGGTCCGGATCAGAGACTCGGCGCGGACGAGCGCTTCAGACGACACCCGCCCACCCTACGCCGGGAGTCCGCCTCGCCTCGCTCCCTGTAAGCGCTTGCAGTACACTGGCCCGATGACTTCCGCAGAGACCGCAGAGCGCACGGATGCGTTCCTCGCCGCCGTGGGCGGCGAGTGGTGGCGCACCGCCGTCATCTACCAGATCTACCCCCGCTCGTTCGCGGACGCCTCGGGCGACGGGATCGGCGACCTTCCCGGCGTCACCGCGCACCTCGACGACCTGCAGAACCTCGGCATCGACGCCATCTGGCTGAGCCCGTTCCAGCGCTCGCCGCAGAAGGACGCCGGCTACGACGTCAGCGACTACTGCGACGTCGACCCGCTGTTCGGCACGCTGGCCGACTTCGACGAGATGCTGGCCGGCGCGCACGCCCGCGGCATCCGCGTCATCGTCGATCTCGTGCCCAACCACTCGTCCGATCAGCACGAATGGTTCCAGCAGGCCCTCCGCGCCGCGCCGGGGAGCGCCGAGCGCGCCCGCTACATGTTCCGCGACGGCCAGGGCGCCCACGGCGAACTGCCCCCGAACAACTGGGAGTCGGTGTTCGGCGGGCCGGCGTGGACGCGCGTCGTCGAGGCCGACGGCCACCCCGGCCAGTGGTACCTGCACCTCTTCGACTCGTCGCAGCCTGACTTCGACTGGTCGAACGAGGAGGTGCGCGAGGAGTTCCGCCGGATCCTGCGCTTCTGGCTCGACCGCGGGGTCGACGGCTTCCGCGTCGACGTCGCGCACGGCCTCATCAAGGCCGAGGGCCTCCCCGACTACCTGCCCGACCCCGAGGCGGGGTCGATGGGCGGCGAAGAGGCGAACGTGCCCTACTGGGGTCAGGACGCCGTGCACGAGGTGTACCGCGACTGGCGCAAGATCCTCGAGGAGTACGAGGGCCACCGCGCCCTCGCCGCCGAGGCGTGGCTGCCCACCGCCGAGCGCACCGCCGAGTGGGTGCGCCCCGACGAGATGCACCAGGCGTTCAATTTCCCGTACCTCGAGACGAAGTGGGACGCCGCCGACCTCCGCACGGTGATCGACGTGTCGCTGCGCGCCTTCCCCGGCGTCGGCGCGCCGAGCACCTGGGTGCTGTCGAACCACGACGTGGTGCGCCACGCGTCGCGCCTCGCGCTGACGGCCGAGAACCCGCAGGGCCACGGCATCGGCCCGGACTCCCCCGGCCAGCCCATCCCCGAGGTCGGCCTGGCGCGCGCCCGCGCGGCGACGACCCTCATGCTCGCGCTGCCCGGCTCGGCGTACCTGTACCAGGGCGAGGAGCTCGGGCTTCCCGAGGTCATCGACATCCCCGGCCACGCGCGCCAGGACCCGACCTGGTTCCGCACGAACGGCGAGCGGTACGGCCGCGACGGCTGCCGCGTGCCCATCCCGTGGACGTCGGATGCCCCCGCCTACGGCTTCAGCCGCAGCGGTGCGTCGTGGCTGCCGCAGCCGGCGGAGTGGGCGACGCTCGCCCGCGACCAGCAGTCCGGTGTCGAGGGATCGACGCTCGAGCTGTACCGCACGCTGCTGGCCGAGCGGCGCGCCCGCGCGCTCGGCGCCGGCTCGCTGGAGTGGATCGACGGGTACGGCGACGACGTCGTGGCGTTCCGCAACGGCTCCGTCATCGTGGTCGCGAACACCGGCGGCACGCCGATTCCGGTGCCGGCCGGTATCGTGATCGCGTCGAGCGGGTCCGTCGTGGGAGACCGGATCCCCGCCGACACGACCGTCTGGGTGGCGGCCGACTGAGCCTGCGCGTCAGGCGGCGAAAGCCTGCCGCCTGACGGCCGGCGCGGCGGATCGAAGGCCGGCGCGGGTGGGACCCCGCGACCGGGAGCAAGGAGGACGACGTGGTCAGCATCGACGAGGTCGCCCGCGCCGCGGGCGTGTCGACGGCGACGGTCTCGCGCGCGCTCAGCGGGCGCGGCCACGTCTCTCCGGCCGCCAAGGCCAAGGTGGAGGCGGCCGCGAAGAGCCTCGGCTACGTGGTCTCGGCCTCGGCATCGAGCCTCGCCTCCGGCCGCACGCGCAACATCGGCGTCCTCGTCCCGTTCCTCGACCGCTGGTTCTTCTCCACGGTGCTCAGCGGCATCGCGTCGGCCCTCATGCGACGCGGCTACGACATCACGCTCTACAGCCTCACGGCCGACCGCCGCGAGCGCCACGACATCTTCGACACCTTCCTGCGCCGTCAGCGGGTCGACGGGGTGATCGCGATCTCGCTCGAGCTCGGCCAGGAGGAGAGCGAGCGCCTCGTCGAACTCGACCTTCCCGTCATCGCGATCGGCGGACCCAACCCGCTGCTCACGACCCTCACCGTCGACGACGTCGCCGTCGCCCGCCTGGCGACCGAGCACCTGCTCGCGCTCGGCCACCGCGAGATCGCGCACATCGGCGCGAGCCCCGAGTTCGACGTCGACTTCCACATCCCCACGCAGCGCCGGCAGGGCTTCGAGCAGGCGCTGGCGGACGCCGGGATCCCGGTGAAGCCGTCGCTGTACGAGCCGGCGGACTTCACGATCGAGGGCGGCTTCCGCGCCGCGAAGCAGCTGCTGGGTCAGCCCGGCGGGCGCCCGACCGCGATCTTCGCGGCCTCCGACGAGATGGCGATCGGCGCGCTCCTGGCCGCGCGCGATCTCGGCTACCGCGTGCCCGAGGACCTCTCGGTCATCGGGATCGACGGCCACGAGCTGGGCGAGTTCTTCCGTCTGACCACCGTCGACCAGTTCCCCCTCGGCCAGGGTGAGCGCGCCGCCGACGCGATCCTGGAGGCACTGGAACGCAGGACGGATGCCGCGGCCACGACGCATCGGCCGGGCGAGCTGCCCTACGAGCTGATCGTGCGGGGGTCGACGGCACGCCTGCCGTCGTGAGGTCACCTGTTCTCGCGGAAACTCATCAGCTTCTCACCATCGACGCGGCGCCGCGGCGAGCGTACTCTGGCGCGCACCGGGACGGAGGAGCGGTGAGAAGACGGCACGTGCAGCGCGCGATCACGGCGGACGAGCAGCTCGCCCGCTACGCCTATGTGCTGGGCACCGTGCCGTCGAGCGTCGCCGACAAGGCGTACGCCGCCGCCTTCTCGCGGCTGTCTCCGGCCCAGCGCGCGGACATCGTCGGCCAGCTGAGCGCGGAGCTGCCCGTGCCGCCGGCGGAGGAGGCATCCGTCGATCCCGACGCCTTCGCCGCACTCATGCGCGGCCTGCTGGCGCGCAGCGTGCTGGTGGGCATCCCCGACAGCGCGGTGCTCGCCGCCGGATTCGTGACGAGCCCGCCCGTCGTGGCGTACTTCACCACCGGCGCGGGCTCGGTCGCGATCGACCAGCACCCGCCGTGGATCCACGAGCTCGCCGGTCACGAGACGGCCCCGGTCGACGCCGGCAGGGCGCACCACCGCCCCGGGGTGCCCGGCATCGGCGCCTTCGGCAGGCACAACTCCGGCGACTCGCGCGACTGGTGACACGGACGCCACCGCCTCGCCCCGCACCCGAGCCTCGCGCTCCCGCCCCCGCGCGCGACCTGCCGGGAAGCGTCCGGATAGGCTCGTCCGCATGACCGTCGACCTCGAAGCGCTCTACATCGATCTGCACCGGCATCCGGAACTGTCGTTCCAGGAGACGCGCACGGCGGGAGTCGTCACGCGGCACCTCGCCGACCTCGGGATCGAGTTCGAGGAGGGCATCGGCAAGACCGGCGTCGCCGGTGTGATCCGCAACGGCGACGGCCCGGTCGTGTGGCTGCGTGCCGACATGGACGCCCTCCCGGTCCCCGAGCAGACCGGCCTCGACTACGCCAGCACGGCACGCGGCACCGACCCGGCGGGCAACGACGTGCCGGTGATGCACGCGTGCGGCCACGACATGCACGTGACCGCGCTCATCGGGGCCTTGGAGCGCCTGGTCGCTACGAAGGACGAGTGGTCGGGGACGATCGTCGCGGTCTTCCAGCCGGCCGAGGAGTACGGCGCCGGCTCGCAGGCGATGATCGCCGACGGCGTGCTGGACCGCTTCCCCCGGCCCGACATCGTACTCGGCCAGCACGTCACGCCGCTGCCGGCGGGCACGATCGGCGTGCGCAGCGGCACCCAGATGGCCGCCTCCGACGGACTCACCGTGACGCTCCTCGGGCGCGGCGGCCACGGCTCACGCCCCCATTCGACCATCGACCCCGTCGTCATGGCGGCCGCCACCGTGATGCGCCTGCAGACGATCGTGTCGCGCGAGGTCGATCCGCGCGACGTCGCCGTCGTGACGGTGGGATCCATCCACGCCGGCCTCAAGAACAACATCATCCCCGCCGAGGCGAGGCTCGAGCTGAGCCTGCGCTACCCCGACGACGAGGCCCGCGAGCGCGTGCTCGAGAAGGTCGAGCGCGTCGTGCGCGCCGAGGCGCAGGCCTCCGGTGCCGAGCAGCCGCCCACGATCGTCGTCGACCACTCACTGCCGCCGACGATCAACGACGTGCACGCGACGGCTCGTCTGGTGCTGGCATTCGACGCCGCCTTCGGCGAGGGCACGGTCATCGACCCGGGCATGTTCACCGGCAGCGAGGACGTCTCGTGGTTCGCGCGCGAGGCGGGCGTGCCGCTGGTGTTCTGGTTCTGGGGCGGCGTCGACCCGGCCGCGTTCGCCGCGGCGCAGGCAGCCGGCACGATCGAGCGCGACATCCCCACCAATCACTCGCCGTTCTTCGCGCCGGTGCTGCAGCCGACGCTGAGCCGCGGCGTCGAGGCGCTGGTCGTCGCCGCGCGCGAGTTCTTGGAGTCGACCACGGATCGGTGAGCGGATGCCGCGACCCGCGGCATCCGTCCCTCGCGGCGCGCTCCCACCGCGGCTCTGCCGCAGGGACGCCGGCTTCGGTCGCCGGGTTCGGGGGCCGGGTTCAGCGGCCGGGTGGTTGAGGCCGACCGGAGGGGGCGGCATACGGCTCCTGACGCTCCCTCGCATCGACGAGCCGCTGACCCGACACGAGGCCCGGCAAGCCGCGGCGATCGCCGGTGCCGAACACGAGCAGCAGGGACCCGACGACGAACACCGCCGTCACAAGCCCCCACGCGCCCGGAAGCGCTCCGAGCACGAGGTAGCCGCCGATGCCTCCCGCGAAGCGCAGCGTGCGGGCGAGGCCGATCGGCAGCTCACCGCCCGTGAAGCGCAGCTGCACCGCGTGATCGCCGACGGTCGCGCCGGTGACGAGCGTCACCACGAGCCACAGCAGGATCGGCACGCCGCTGCCGACCACCCGCGCCGCCGATCCGTCGCGCACGGCGGACTCGGCATCCAGCAGCGACAGAGCGAGCTGCACCGCGACAACGGCCGAGACGCCCACCACCCATGCGGCGATCACATCGCTCGCCATGCCCAGCAGCCGCCGGCTGCGGGTGACCGGTTGCGGCTCGTCGGCGTCCGGCAGGCGCGGCGAGCCCCGGAGCCGGCGGGGCACCGCGAGCGCCAGGAGCGAGCCGAGCACCGCACCGAGGGTGTTGGTGAGGAGGTCGTCGACATCGAACACGCGGTAGGCGCAAGGGTACAGCGTCCACACGCCGGTGAGCTGGGTCAGCTCGACGAAGGCGGAGAGCCCGAATCCGGCGACGAGCGCCGCGACGACGCCCCGGTCGCCGAGCACGCGGAGGAAGAACCCGAGTGGCACGAACAGCAGCACGTTCAGCAGCAGCTGCTGCATCGCAGGATCCGTGGCGGCGGCGCTGCCCCGACGGCGGAACGCCCCGCGGATGACGTCGACGATCGCGGTCGCATCGGTGTTCACCCCGGCGCAGCTGAGCGTGGCGGGATCGGGCAGCGGCAGGAGCGTGTACGTCCAGATCGCCATGACGTAGACCAGCGCGGCTCCCCACAGCACGAATCGCCCGAAGCCGAACCCGCCCCGTCGCCGGTAGCTGAGGGCGACGAACGGGACGAAGAGCAGCACGCCCACGACCACGCCGAGGGTGATCGCGAGCACGCCGAGACGGATCTGCTCGCCCACGGCACGAGTCTTGCAGAGCGCGTCGTCGGCGCCGACCCGATGCGCGCTGCGACGCCGGCGCGTATGGATTCCGTGAGGAACCGCGGCCGGCCGAGCACGAAGGCGTAGCTTCTCGGGCTGTGACGAACGAACTCAAGGCGCCTGCGGTCGACGATCAGCCGATGGCGAAGCGCCTGATCCTGGGCGACCCGCTGGCCTCGACCGACTCCGAGGAGCACCTGCTGCCCAAGAAGCGGGCGCTGCCCATCTTCGCCTCCGACGCCCTGTCGTCGGTGGCCTACGCGCCGCAGGAGCTGCTGCTCATCCTCCTCACCGGCGGGCTGGCGTTCCTCGCCTTCGCGCCGTGGATCGCCGCGGCGGTCGTGCTGCTGCTGGTCGTCGTCGTCGCGAGCTACCGGCAGCTCATCCGCGCGTACCCCTCCGGCGGCGGCGACTACGAGGTCGCGCGCACCAACCTCGGGGAGGTGCCCGGGGTCATCGTGGCGGCCGCGCTCCTGGTCGACTACGTCCTCACGGTGTCGGTCTCGGTCGCCTCCGGCGTCGACAACATCATCTCGGCGCTTCCCGGCCTCGACCCCTTCCGGGTGGAGCTGGCCGTCGGCTTCGTCATCCTCATCGTGCTCGTCAACCTGCGCGGCGTCCGCGAGGCGTCCACGGCGTTCGCGATCCCGACGTACGTGTTCATCGGCTCGGTCGCGGTCATGATCGTCGTGGGTCTCGTCCAGACCTTCACCGGCGACGCCCCGGTCGCCTCCAGCGCCCCGTACGCCGTGCAGGCAGAGAGCGTCACGCAGGCGGCCGTCATCCTCCTCGTGCTGCGGGCGTTCTCGAGCGGCTGCTCGGCGCTGACCGGCGTGGAGGCCGTCTCCAACGGCGTGCCGGCGTTCCGTCAGCCCAAGGTGCGCAACGCCCAGACCACGCTCGCGCTCATGGGCGGCATCGCCATCCTGCTGTTCACGGGGCTCACCGCCCTGGCCCTCATCTCGGGCGTCCACTACGCCGAGAACCCCTGCGACCTCGTCGGCTTCGACTGCGCGGACAACCCGCAGCCGAGCCTGATGGCCCAGGTGTCGTCGGCCGTGTTCGGCATGAACTCGATCCCGTTCTTCGTGATCCAGGGAGCGACCGCGGTCGTGCTGCTGCTGGCGGCCAACACCGCGTTCAACGGATTCCCGCTGCTGGGCTCGGTGCTCGCCCGCGACGGCTACGCGCCCAAGGCGCTGAACACCCGCGGCGACCGGCTCGTCTACTCGAACGGCATGATCATCCTCGGCCTGGCGGCGATCGGGGTGCTCGTGGTCTACCAGGCGAACCTCACCAACCTGATCCAGCTCTACATCATCGGCGTCTTCACCTCGTTCACCTTCGGCCAGATCGGCATGATCCGGCACTGGGGGCGCGGGCTCCGCCGCATCCGCGAGCTGCCGGACGCCGAGCGCCGCGGGAAGGCGGTGCCAGGCGAGCTGCTCAGCCATCGCAAGGGGCTCGTCATCAACTCGGTGGGCGCCGTGATGACGGCATCCGTCCTGCTCATCGTGACGATCACGAAGTTCACGCACGGCGCGTGGCTGGTCTTCCTCGCCATCCCCGTGCTGTCGCTGCTGATGATCGGCGTGCACCGCTACTACCGCGACGTCGAGCATGAGATCGCGATGGACGACCGCATCCACTTCGGATCGTCCGGCGACGTGGCGCTGATCCTCGTGAACAAGCTGCAGAAGCCGGTCGTGAAGGCCGTCGACTACGCCCTGGCCGCGCAGCACGACAAGACCTTCGCCGTGCACGTCTCGGTGACCGACGAGGACGCTGCAGCGCTGGAGCGGGAGTGGCGGGAGCACCGGATGCCGATACCGCTGAAGATCATCGAGTCGCCGTACCGCACCTACGCCAGCCCCATCGCCGAGTTCGTCAAGAGGTATCGCGAGCAGCACGGGCCGGCCGTGGTGACCGTGTACCTGCCGCAGTACATCGTGGGGCACTGGTGGGAGGCGCTGCTGCACAACCGGCGCGCACGCCGCATCGCGCAGCAGCTGATGCTCGTGCACGGCGTCTCGATCACGCTGGTGCCGTGGCTGCTGGACTCGTCCGAGCTCATCTACGGGCGCCGTTCGCGCTCGCTCCCCGGCGACGATCGCGCCGGCCGGGGCGCCGCGTCCGAGACTCGCCCCTCGTGACGCCCGGGGTGGCCCCGGCGTGGTTCAGGTGTCACGACACGCCGCCACCCCGCCCGCGAACCCGCACTTCGTGACACCCGAGCCCGGCCCGGCGCCATTCACGTGTCACGACACGCCGCCACCCCGCCCGCGAACCCGCACTTCGTGACACCCGAGCCCGGCGACGCCGCCCGGGCGAGGCATCCGCCATTCACGTGTCACGACACGCCGCAACCCTCAGGCGAAGCCGCACTTCGTGACACCCGAACCCGGCCCGGCGTCGTTCACGTGTCACGACACGCCGCAACCCTCAGGCGAAGCCGCACTTCGTGACACCCGAGCCCGGCCCGGCGCCATTCACGTGTCACGACACGCCGCCACCCCGCCCGCGAAGCCGCACCTCGTGACACCCGAAGCCACCACGGCCGCCCCGGCGGGGCGGCGCGGCGCTCAGGCTTCCCGCGTAGCCTGGAAGGGTGAGCTCCCCTGCGCCCGTCCTCGACGCCGCCGCGATCCGCGCCGACTTCCCGATCCTCGGCGAGCGCGTAAACGGCGAGCGGCTGGTGTACCTGGACTCGGGGGCGACGAGCCAGAAGCCGCAGGCGGTCATCGACGCCGAGGTGGCGTTCCTCACGCGCACGAACTCCGCCGTGCACCGCGGCGCCCACACCCTCGCCGCCGAGGCCACCGAGCTGTTCGAAGACGCCCGGGCCGCGGTCGCTGGCTTCGTCGGAGCGCGGCCGGAGCAGCTCGTATGGACGAGCGGCGCCACCGCCGGCCTCAACCTCGCCGCGTACGCGATCGGCAACGCGTCCGTGGGGCGCGGGGCTCCGGCATCCGCCCGCTTCGCCCTCGCGCCCGGCGACGAGATCGTGGTCACCGAGAGCGAGCACCACGCGAACCTCATCCCGTGGCAGGAGCTCGCCGCGCGCACGGGCGCGGTGCTGCGCCACATCCCGGTGCGCGACGACGGGACACTGGACACGGATGCCGCAACCGCCGTCATCGGCGAGCGCACGCGTGTCGTCGCCTTCCCGCACGTCTCCAACGTGCTGGGCATCGTCAACCCGGTCGCGGAGCTGGTCGCCCTGGCGCAGCAGGTCGGCGCGATCACGGTGCTGGATGCGTGCCAGTCGGCGCCGCACCTGCCCCTCGACCTGCCCGGGCTCGGCGTCGACCTCGCCGTGTTCTCGGGGCACAAGATGCTCGGACCCTACGGCGTGGGCGGGCTGTACGGGCGCGCAGAGGTGCTGGAGGCGCTCCCGCCGTTCCTCACCGGCGGGTCCATGATCACCACCGTGACGCTCGACGAGGCGCAGTACCTGCCGCCGCCGCAGCGCTTCGAGGCGGGAACGCAGCCCGTGTCGCAGGCGATCGGCCTCGCCGCGGCGGTGCGGTACCTGCAGCGCATCGGGATGGACGCCGCGCACGCCCACGAGAAGGCGCTCGAGGCGCGCATGGCCGAGGGACTGCGGTCCATCCCGGGCGTGCGGCTGCTGGGCGACGCGGCGGGCGCCGAGCGCGTGGGGCTCTGGGCGTTCGACGTCGAGGGCGTGCACGCGCACGACGTCGGGCAGTTCCTCGACGCCCGCGGCGTCGCGGTGCGGGTGGGGCACCACTGCGCGCAGCCGCTGCACCGGCGCTTCGGGCTCACCGCGTCGGTGCGCGCATCGACGGCGGTCTACAACACCCCCGACGACGTCGACGTGTTCCTCGACGCCCTGTCGGGCGTGCGCGCGTTCTTCGGAGCCGGCGCATGAGCGGCCTGGAATCCCTGTACCAGGAGCTGATCCTCGACCACTCCAAGCGCCCGCACGGCAAGGGCCTCGGCGCCGAGACGGGGCGCGTCGCGTCCTCGTTCCAGCGCAACCCGATCTGCGGCGACGAGATCACGCTGCGGGTCCGCCTCTCCGACGACGGGTCGACCGTCGACGAGGTCACGTGGGACGGGGCGGGCTGCTCGATCTCGCAGGCGTCGGCATCCATGCTCGCGGCGCTGATCGAGGAGGAGGGACGGATGCCTCGGGCCGAGGCATCCGCTCTCATCGAGGGCTTCCGCGAGGCGCTGCGCTCTCGCGGCGAGATCGCGCTCGACGAGGAGGTGTTCGGCGACGCGGCGGCGCTGTCGGGCGTCTCGAAGTTCACCGCGCGGGTGAAGTGCGCGATGCTCGCGTGGGTCGCCTTCGAGGACGCCGTCTCGCGCGCCTGAGGGGCACCCTCCGGCGCCCGCTCGGCCCGCTCCCTCCCGGTTCGCTCATGCGGCATGGCGTGCGCGGCGAGGCGTTCGGATTCCGTGAGGACAGCGGGTGCGGCATCCGCGGCGGGTCGTAGGGTGGCGGCATGGCGCAAGGCGATGACCGGCGGCTCGGCGCGGGGCCGGGCGTCGAGCAGGCGCGCGACACCCCGGCCGACCGGTTGGCGCGCGACACCCCGGCCGACCGGCACACCCTGCCTCGCGTGACCGGCGGCGTGCTCAGCCTGCGCCGCCGACTGCTCGGGTTCGGCCTGGCGCTCGTGGGCGGCCCCCTGCTGACGTGGCTCCTGGTCTCGATCCGCAGCGACGAGACGATCACGAGCGATGTGCTGGCGTACCAGCTGCTGGTCGTGCTGGTCTCGCTCGTCGGCGGCATCTGGCCCGCCGTCTTCGCCGCGGTGATGTCGGCGCTGACGCTCAACTACTTCTTCGTCGAGCCGTACTACACGGCCTCCGTCGCCGATCCCCGGAACGTGTGGGCCCTCGTGCTGTACGTCGTCATCGCGGTGCTCGTGAGCGCCGTCGTCGACCGCGCCGCGCGCGCGGCACGGGCCGCACGGCGTGCCGAGGCCGAGGCGGAGCTGCTCGGCACCGTCGCCGGGAGCGTGCTGCGGGGAGACTCCGCCGTGCTCGCCCTCATCAGCCGCACCCGGGAAGCGCTCGGGCTCGCGGGCGTCCGCCTCGTCGACGCCGACGGCAGCGTGCTCGCCACCGACGGGGAGCCGGTGCGCGACGAGCGGTTCGACACGGTCACGGTGAGCCGGCGCAACGGCGGACCGCCGGCGCTGCTCGAGCTGCACGGTCACGCGCTGGACGCGTCGCAGCGGCGTCTCATCGACGCGGTGAGGGCGCAGCTCTCGGCGGCCCTCGAGCACGCCGATCTCGCCCGGGCGGCGCGCGAGGCCGACGCGCTCGCCGAGACCGACCAGGTGCGCAGCGCCCTGCTGTCGGCCGTCAGCCACGATCTGCGCCGACCGCTCGCCGCCGCCGTCGCCGCCGTGGGCGGTCTTCGCGCCGCGGGCCCGCACCTGTCGGACGCCGACCGCGCCGAGCTCCTCGCGACGGCCGACGAATCGCTCGCGACGCTGTCGACGCTCGTCACCGACCTCCTGGACGTCAGCCGCATCGAGGCGGGCGTGCTCGCGGTGTCGCCGGCGCCGGTGGACAGCACCGGGATCGTGCTCGCCGCCCTCGACGAGCTCGGCGCGGGGCCCGACGGGTTCGACCTCGACCTCGACCCGGAGCTGCCGGCGCTCCACGCCGACCCGGTGCTGCTGCAGCGGGTGCTCGTGAACGTGCTGGCCAACGCGGCCCGCCACTCACCCCCCGGCTCCCGCGTGCGGGTGTCCACGAGCCGGCGCGGCCGGACCGCCGAGATGCGCATCGCCGACCGCGGCGCCGGCATCCCGCCCGAGCGGCGCGACGACATGTTCACCCCCTTCCAGCGGCTCGGCGACACCGACAACACCGTCGGCCTCGGCCTCGGCCTCGCGCTGTCGAAGGGGTTCACCGAAGGCATGGGCGGCACGCTCGCGGTCGAGGACACCCCTGGCGGCGGCCTCACGATGGTGATCACGCTGCCGCTCGCACCCCACCCCGCCGCTGCGGGCCCCGCCCGCCCCGACCCCGTCACCACGGAAGGCGCCGACGCGTGAAGGTCCTCATCGCCGACGACGACCCGCAGCTCGTGCGCGCCCTGCGCATCACCCTCGCCGCGCACGGGTACGAGGTGATCGCGGCGCCCGACGGCGCTGCCGCAATCGCGCTGGCGGCCAAGGCGCATCCTGACATCGTGATGGTGGACCTCGGGATGCCCCGCCTCGACGGCGTCGAGGTGATCCAGGCGCTGCGGGGCTGGAGCACGGCCCCGATCATCGTGGTGTCGGGCCGCACCGGCTCCGGCGACAAGGTGGACGCGCTGGATGCCGGCGCCGACGACTACGTGACCAAGCCGTTCCAGATCGACGAGCTGCTGGCGCGGCTGAGGGCGCTCTCGCGACGCGCGGGCGCGGCATCCGTCCCCCCTGTCATCACCTTCGGGGACGTCGTGGTCGACCTCTCGAGGAAGACCGTGACGCGCGCCGGCGCGCGGGTGCATCTCACCCCGACCGAGTGGCGGATCCTGGAGTTCCTCGCGCGCCACCCGGGTGCGCTCGTGACCCGGCAGAGCCTGCTCAAAGACATCTGGGGCACCGAGCAGGTCGCCGACACCGGCTACCTGCGCCTCTACGTGTCGCAGCTGCGCAAGAAGCTCGAGGCCGATCCGGGGCGTCCGGCTTTCCTGCTCACCGAGTCGGGCATGGGCTACCGGCTGCTCGCCGACCCCGCCTGACCCCGCATCCGGACGCGACTCAGCCGAGACCCTGGCGCTCCTCGGCGGCGGGCGCGTCATCCCCCGACACCGGCATGCGGGAAAGACCGACCGAGCCGCCCGACTTCGCGCCCGCGAGGGCGCTGTGGACCGCCACCGACTCGTCGACGTCGGGGTACTGCGGACGCAGCTGAACCGCGTGCTGCTCCCGGTTCTCGCGCTTGGCCTTGCGGGCGGAGTAGGCGAGGTTGAGCGCCTCGACGAAGATCGCGAAGGCCATCGGCCCGTAGATGAACGCCTTGTCGATCTTGATCTCGAACCCCTCCGCGACCAGGAAGACGCCGATGAGCAGAAGGAACGACAGCGCCAGCATCTTCACCGTGGGGTGCTTGTTGACGAAGGCGAAGATGAAGCGCGAGGCGAAGAGCATGATGCCGAACGACAGCACGACGACGGTGATGATGACGACGAGGTTCTCGGTCATGCCGACGGCCGTGATGACCGAGTCGAGCGAGAACACCAGGTCGAGCAGCAGGATCTGCACCAGCACCGAGCCGAACGTGACCGTCTTGCGTCCGACGCCGCTGCCGTGCTCCTCCTCGGCGCCCTCGAGCTTGTGATGGATCTCGGTCACCGCTTTGTAGACCAGGAACAGGCCGCCCGCGATGAGGATGAGGTCCTTCCACGAGAAGCCCATGTCGCCGACGAAGAAGACGTCGTTCTTCAGCGTGATGATCCACCCGGCGAAGAGCACCAGCACCACCCGCATCACCATCGCGAGCGTCAGGCCGAGGTTGCGCGCCTTCGCCTGCTGCTCCTTGGGGAGCTTGGACGCGAGGATCGAGATGAAGATGACGTTGTCGACGCCGAGCACGATCTCCAGCACGAACAGCGTGAGGAAGACGGCGACCAGGTCGGGCGTGAAGGCGAGGGAGAAGTCCACCCCGCAATGCTACGGGGGACGGATGCCGCGGCATCCGTCCCCCGTGCCCTCTGCCTGCAGAACTCCACCGATCCGCGCCGCCGCACGCCCCGCGGAGGCGGAAAGGCGGGCGGAGGCGCGAGATCCGTGGAGTTCTGCCGGGCGTGGGTCTCAGACCCCGGCGAGCACACCCTCGAGGCGGGCGTAACTGGCCTCCATGCCGTCGGTCATGCCGGTGGCGAGCACCATGTCGCGCGTCTGCGAGTCGGGGTACTCGATGAGCACCGTGATGAGCGTCGCGCCGTCCTCCTCCTCGAGGGTGAGGTCGTTCAGCGTCGACGGGTAGTCGGTGCCCGTCATGTGCTCGGTCGTGACAGCGCGGCGCGGCGGCTCGGAGAGCAGCGTCGCGCCGTCGAAGCCGAACGGCTCGCCCGGAGCGCCGTCGACCGGCTCCCATTCGTAGCGGTAGCGGCCGCCGACCGACGGGTCGACCTCGCAGACCGACATGCGCCAGCCGTCGGGTCCGAGCATCCACTTCTGCAGCAGCTCGGGCTCCTGGTGCGCGCGCCAGACGAGGTCGATCGGACCCTCGATCAGGCGCGTGATGCGCACGTGCGTGTCGTCGAGGATCTCGGTCTGCGTCCCCTTGCCCTGCGCGTACTCGCGCAGGCCCGCCAGCACTCTGTCGAGCTGGTTGATGGCCATGGTCGAACCTTCGACCGCGCCGAAGTCGACCACCTGCTGCAGTGCGTCGGCCGATGCGAAGTGCGTCACGTTGACCATGCGCGAGCCGGTCTCCGTCGGCTCGAACGTGAAGACGACCCGCATGGTGGGCATGCCCTCCAGCGGGGCGCCGTCCTCGTTGGCGAAGTTGTCGAGCACCGTGAAGCTGCGCGGCCGGTCGATCTCGAGGAACTCCCACGAGCCGTACGACTTCTCGCCCCGCGGGCTGGTCATGTAGTAGACCGCGCGGCCGCCGACGGAGAGGTCGAACGTGGGGAAGCGGGCGGGCCATCCGGGCGGGCCCCAGAATCGCTCGAGCTGCGCGGGCTCGGTGAACGCGTCCCACAGGCGCTCGACCGGGGCGGCGAATTCCGCGGTCAGCGTCAGGGTGAGCGCTTCGGGGTCGGTGGTGACGTCGGTGACGGGCATCGTCATTCTCCTTCGTTCGTGCGTTCGGTGTCGTTCGTGCGTTCGGTGTCGTTCGTGCGTTCTTCGGGGGTGTTCCGGATGCCGGAAGACCCGGCCGGTCCGGCGAGCAGGGCGTCGAGGCGGTCGATGCGGGCGCGCCACATCTCCTCGTAGCGGGCCAGCAGCGCCCGGGCGCGGGCGATCATCTCGGGATCCGCTCGGACGAGCCGCTCGCGGCCTTCGGCGCGCTTGACGATGAGGCCGGCGGCCTCCAGCACGCTGACGTGCTTCTGCACGGCCGCGAACGACATGTCGTACTCCCGGGCGAGCGCCGAGACGGAATGCGCGCCGTCGATCGTGCGACGCAGGATGTCGCGGCGCGTCGCCGCCGCGAGCGCGTGGAACACGCGGTCGATCTCGTCATCGCTGAGCTCATTTCGTACAACCATTTGGTTGTACGTTACGCCGCGTGGCGGCATCCGTCAACCCCTCCTCTGCCGACCGGGCCCCGACTCGCCAAGACACGCCGGGCCTCTGTCGACCGGGCCCCGACTCGCCAAAACACGCCGAGCCCACCCCCGCCCACCGGCGTGTCTTGGCGAGTCGCGGAACGAGTCGCGGAACGGGCCGGGGAACGGGTCACGTGACGGAGGACGGGAGGGGAAGCCGGATGCCGCGGCCGAACTAGACTGGACCGGTCCGGCATCCCCCGAATCCTGGAGTTGAGCCGCGTGACCACCCCTCCCCAGGCCGCCGTGGCCGACACCGTCGAGAACGCCGCCGTCACCCCGGAGAAGGAGCAGCCGTACGCGGCGCTCGGTCTCAAGGACGACGAGTACGCGAAGATCCGCGAGATCCTCGGCCGCCGGCCCACGTCGGGCGAGCTCGCCATGTACTCCGTCATGTGGTCCGAGCACTGCTCCTACAAGTCCTCGAAGATCTACCTGCGCCAGTTCGGCCAGAAGGTCTCGGACGAGATGAAGGAACGGCTCATGGTCGGCATGGGCCAGAACGCCGGCGTCGTCGACATCGGCGAGGGCTGGGCTGTCACCTTCAAGGTCGAGTCGCACAACCACCCGAGCTACATCGAGCCGTTCCAGGGGGCCGCGACCGGTGTCGGCGGCATCGTGCGTGACATCATCTCGATGGGCGCGCGGCCGGTCGCCGTCATGGACCAGCTGCGCTTCGGGGCCATCGACAATCCCGACACCGCCCGCGTCGTGCACGGCGTCGTCTCGGGCATCAGCTTCTACGGCAACTGCCTCGGCCTTCCGAACATCGGCGGCGAGACCGTGTTCGACGCGGTCTACCAGGGCAACCCGCTCGTCAATGCGCTCGCGGTCGGCGTCCTGCGCCACGAGGACCTCAAGCTCGCCAACGCGTCGGGCGCCGGCAACAAGGTCGTGCTGTTCGGCGCCCGCACCGGCGGCGACGGCATCGGCGGGGCATCCATCCTCGCCTCCGACTCGTTTGATGAGACCGGCCCGACCAAGCGGCCGGCCGTGCAGGTGGGCGATCCGTTCGCCGAGAAGGTGCTCATCGAGTGCTGCCTGGAGCTCTACCAGGGCGAGCTCGTCGAGGCGATCCAGGACCTCGGCGCGGCCGGCATCTCGTGCGCGACCTCGGAGCTCGCCGCCAACGGCGGCTCGGGCATGCGCGTCGACCTCGAGAAGGTGCTGCTGCGCGACCCCACGCTCACGCCGGAGGAGATCCTCATGAGCGAGAGCCAGGAGCGCATGATGGCGATCGTCGTGCCCGAGAAGCTCGACGAGTTCCTCGAGGTGACGACGAAGTGGGACGTCGAGACCAGCGTCCTCGGCGAAGTGACCGGCGACGGGCGCCTGCAGATCTTCTGGCACGGCGAGCAGATCGTCGATGTCGACCCCTCGACCGTCGCGGTCGACGGACCGGTCTACGAGCGCCCCGTGGCGTACCCGGCATGGATCGACGCGCTGCGAGAGGACTCGGCATCCGCCCTCCCCCGCTCGAGCGATCCCGACGCGCTGCGCGACCAGTTCACCCGGCTGGTGGCGAGCCCGAACCTCGCGGACACGTCGTGGGTGACGAACCAGTACGACTACTACGTCATGGGCAACACGGCCCTGTCGTTCCCCGACGACGCCGGCATGATCCGCGTGGACGAGCACTCCGGACTGGGCTTCGCGATCGCGACCGACTGCAACGGCCGGTTCTGCCAGCTCGACCCCTACCAGGGGGCCAAGCTCGCCCTCGCCGAGGCGTATCGCAACGTCGCGGTGACCGGTGCCCAGCCCACCGCGGTGACCGACTGCCTGAACTTCGGCAGCCCCGAGAACCCCGAAGTGATGTGGCAGTTCTCGCAGGCGGTCGAAGGACTGTCGGACGGATGCCTCGAACTCGGCGTGCCCGTCACCGGCGGCAACGTGTCGTTCTACAACCAGACCGGCGACCAGCCCATCTTCCCGACGCCGGTGGTCGGCGTCCTCGGGATCATCGACGATGTCGCCCGCCGCATCCCGTCGGGATGGCAGGATCCGGGCGAGAACATCTACCTCCTGGGGGTCACGGCGACCGAGCTCTCGGGCTCGCAGTGGGCCGGCACGATCCACGGCCACCTCGGCGGTCGCCCGCCGGCGGTGGACCTCGCGAACGAGAAGAAGCTGGCCGACCTGCTCCACGCCGCCGGACAGCAGTCGCTCGTCTCGTCGGCGCACGACCTGTCGTCGGGGGGTCTCGCGCAGGCTCTCGCCGAGTCCGTGATGCGGTTCGGCGTCGGCGCCCGCGTATGGCTGAACGAGATCCAGGAACGGGACGGGGTGGATGCCGCGACCGCGCTGTTCTCGGAGTCCACCGGCCGCGTCATCGTCTCGGTGCCGCGCGAGGACGACGTGAAGTTCCGCGGGCTGTGCGAGGGCCGGGGCTACCCGGTGCTGCGGATCGGTGTGACCGACTCCGCGGCCGACGGCGACGAGCCGGCGCTGGAGGTGCAGGGCCTGTTCACCGTGCCGCTGGCCGAGCTGCGCGGCCTGTCGACCTCGACGCTCCCCGACGCCTTCGGGCCGATCGTCACCGAGCACACCGCCTGACACGGGTTCGCGCGGACCCGGAAGTAGGATGAGCGCATGGCGGCGGACGACGACGAGTACAGCGGTTTCAACGACACCCGGCAGCGCCGGGTCAAGATCATCGCGTGGGTGACCATCGTCGCCCTGATCCTCGTCGGCGGCGGCGCCACGGTCTTCGCACTGCTGTTCGGCTGATCTCGATACGCGGCGGCGGGCTTCGCCCGGCGTCGCACTCGATCCGGCGGATCCCCATGCGCGGCGGCGGGCTTCGCGCGGCGCCGCACTCGATCCGGCGGATGCGGATGCCGCGCACGCGCGGTATGGTCTGCCCATGAGCGGCGGCCTCTCGATGTGGACCCGGGTGCGGAACTTCTTCTCGCCGCCGCGTGAGACGTACGAGTCGCGGAAGACCCGCACGCGCACGCGCGAACCCGGCCATGGCCCCGGCAGCCCGGTCCACGAGGCCACCGACCGCCGACGCCACGGCGGAACGATGGAAATCGGCGGCCACTGAATCCGCCGGAGATCCTCCAGGAGACTCCCGGCGACAATTGCGCTATATCGCGACTACCATGGCACCGTGGAGCCGATCCTCCTCATCGTGTCGACCTGGTGGTGGATCGCCCCGGCCGCCGCGGGCGCCGGGGCGGCGACCTACGCCGGGCTGACGACGCGCACCCGCCGCGCGCGTCGTCTCGAGCTCGACGCCGCACGTCATGAGGAGATGCAGGCGTACCGCGCGCTCGTCGCTGCGAAGGCCCGCGTGCGCACGGCCCAGGCCGACGTCATGACGTCGAAGGCACAGCCGGCGCACCGCGCGTACGAGGCGCGGCGAGAGCTGCAGGCTGCGAAGCACGCCGAGCGGAGCGCGTCGCTCGAGCTCCGCGCGAGCCGCTCCCGCGTGAAAGCCGGCTACTCGCAGTACCGCGCGGCCGACGTCCACGACCCGCTGCCGATCGACCGGCTGTACGCGGTGCACGATGCGGTGAACGCGCGGTGGCTGGCGTACGAGACCGACGTCGACAAGGCGCTGGCCTATCCGCAGATGACCGACTCGCGGCATCCGGCCACTCTCGCCTTCCTCATGGCGCAGCGCGAGGCCCTCACCAAGCGGCCGACGCTGCGCGACCGCGTCACACCGCAGCAGTTCGCCGAATACCGCGTGGCGGTGCGTGAGCTCGAGCTCGCGTTCGACGAGGCGGAGCGCCAGGCCGCCGTGCCCGGCGCCGCCCGCCCGATCTCGGCCGCGACGACCACGGCCGCGAGCATCACGGCGGCGGCGGCCGCCATCGCCGAGCTTGCGGACCGGCTGCCGGGGCTGATCGCACGACTCCCGCAGCCGCGACCAGGCGAGCCACCCGCTGGCAGGGTGCCCTGAGGCGAGCGCGCGGTCGGCGGCGGCCGTTAGCATGACAGAGTGGACCAGATCTGGGTCTTCATCGGCAGCTACTGGTGGCTGGTGTTCCCGCTCATGGGCGTCGTCGGCTGGGTCGGCAGCGCCTGGGAGCGCGGTGCGCGCCTGCGCCACAAGCGCCGGCTGGAGATGATGCACGCCAAGGCCGAGCTGAAGGCGGCGCAGGCGGCCGCCCGCGGCAAGGCCGTGCCGGCGGCATCCCTCCCCACGATCACCGGACCGACCGCCGTGCCCGCGGCGGTGCCCGCCGCCCGCGAGACGCAGGCCACCCAGCTGGAACGTCTGTTCGCGACGCACGACGCGGTCACGTCGCGGTGGCTGGAGTACGAGCTGGACGTCGCCAAGATCATCGCGTTCCCCGCGATGAGCGACGGCCGCCAGCCGCTGACCGCCGCGTTCCTGCGCGCCAAGCGCATCGCCGACGGACTGCGCCCCGCATCGTCCAAGGCGCGCCTGACCAAGGACCAGCTCGCCGAGTACCGCAGCGCGGTGGCCGACTTCGAGGTCGCCTTCGACGTCGCGGAGCGCGACGCCCGGCGCCTGCGCGACTCGAGCTTCACCGAGATCGAGCGAAAGCGCCTCGAGACCGCGAAGAAGCTGCTCACCGTCGCGATCGACGAGGCGGCGACCCCCGCCGAACGCCAGCTCGCCTACCGCCGCGTCCGCGAAGAGCTCGACGGACTCATCTCGCTCTCCGACGAAGCGATCGAGGTGCTCGAGAAGAAGGTGATGCTCGAGCTGGGCCCGACCGCCGCGCCACCGGCGACGACGGAGACGGCATCCGCCCCTCCCGCCTCGGCCTCCGGCGCACCTGCGGCGCCCCCGCCCGCGTCGTCGCCCGTCGCCGAGCCGCTTCCCGCGCCGCAGCGGCCCAGCACGACGCCGCCCGCACCGTGGCCGGTGCCGTCGCGGGGTCACGGCGACGCGCCGGGACGCGTCGTGCATCCGAAGCCGCACCGCTGACCCTCAGCCGTCGAGCTCGGGGTGCGCGTCGATCCACCCGTCGATCCGCGCGAACCAGTCGAACAGCCACGCCCCGCGCTCCTCGATGCCCTCGGGCACCTCGGCGCGGGGCACTCGCCACGCGCACATCGTGATGCCCTTGTCCATGGGCAGCTCCCGCCAGATGTCGCGCACGGTCACCAGGCGGTCCAGGCCGGTGTGCGCGATGAACACGACATCGGCCGTCGGGGCGGCGTCGAGCGCCGCGTGGATACCACCCGGCTGCGGCGCCATCACGTGCACGAGCGCTTCGGCGCGCGCGGCGAGGCCCTCGCGCCCGGCATCCCGCAGGCGCCGGATCCGTGTCAGCCGACGGGTCGGGCTCACGTTGCCGCCCTCCGGGAAGATGACGAATGCGTCGTCGGCCCCGAGGCCGGTGGCGAGGTCGGCGAGCGCCCGCTCGACGCCGATGCCGCCGCCGCGCTCGGTGCGGTGGAAGCCGGTCGGGACGATGAACCGCGACGGCACGCGGTGCAGCAGGATGTCGATCGCGGGATCCCACTGCAGCGTGTACTTCAGCACGATCCGCGGCCGGCGATGCGCCTCGTTGAGCACTGTGTGGATGAGGATGAACGAGTCGCCCGGTCCGCCGTGCCTGCTCGCCACGATGAGCGGGGTGCCCGGCGCGAACAGCGCGTCGAACGCGTCGGGTCCCGCGACGGCGTCCATTCCTCCGTCGTCGTCCCCGCCGGTGGTCGAGATGGTCAAGCGCAGCACGCTGCCGAAGACGCGGAAGAGCACGCGCAGGCCCCACGCACCCAGGCGATAGTGGGCGGCCACGAAAGCGGGCCGTCGCAGCGCGTAGCCGAAGCCGGACCCGATCCACAGGCCGAACATCGCCAGGACCAGCACGGCTTCCCAGAGGAGGTAGACGGTGATCAGCCACAGCACGCGGGGGAGGCGGAACCGCCCGGGGACGAGCGAGGTCAGCGCGAGGCCCACGAGCAGCCAGAGCGGCGTGAGGACGAACATGAGCACCGCGGCCACGATCACCAGCGGGGCGAGGAGGATGCGGCGCACCCAGATGGGAGCCATCCGCATCATGCATCCCCGCCGACGAGGCCGTGCGCGGCGAGGAACTCGCGGCCCGCCTCGTATGCCCGATCGATCCGGCCGCGGACGCTGTCCATGCGGCGGTACGACAGCAGCGAGTCGTCGCCGCCCGGCTCGCCGCTGGGCAGCACGAGCAGCGTCACCCCCTCGGGCACGGTCGCGAGGTCGCGCGCGTAGCGGTGCCGGCGGGCCACCTCGAAGGCGACCCGCGCGGTGTCGACGGCGGTCTGCGGCGCCTCGAGGGGTGTCTCGACGCGGCCCACCTGCAGCACGAAAACGGTGTCGGCACCGGTTTCCACGGCGTGTGCGATCGGGATGGAGTTCACGATGCCGCCGTCGATGAAATGCTCTTCGCCGATGCGGGTCGGCGGCAGGAGACCCGGGACCGAGGCCGATGCCAGCACGGCGTCGATGAGCGGACCGGAGTCGAAGACCCGCTCGGCCGCCCGCTCGATGCTCGCGGCCACGACGCGCAAGCGCACCGGCAGATCCTCGAAGCGGGCGTCTTCCCCGAGCGCGCGCTCGAGCAGCCTCCGCAGCGGGGCCGGCGAGTTCAGGTGCGTCCGGGTCCTCACCAGCCGCGTGAACTGCGCGAACAGCGAGTCTCCGTACACCGAGTTCGCTTCGGGCGAGGTCCACGCGTCGAGCAGACGGTCGACGACCGCGGGGCGCGGGTCGCTTGCCACCAAGGCGCCGTTGATCGCGCCGACCGAGGTGCCGACGATCAGGTCCGGCCGGATGCCGGACTCCAGCAGCGCGCGCAGCATGCCGATCTGCACGGCACCGCGGACTCCGCCGCCACCGAGGACGAACGCCACCGTCATGGGCACACCCTAGTGCGCAAGGCACCCGCCGGCCGACGCCCGGTCGGCGTCGCCGACCGGGGCGCGAGTCTTGACAGCTCGGGCGTTCTGTGGTTACTTACTCAAGTAACTAACCGACAAGCCGGAGTGGACGTGATCGAAGAAGGACGCGCGCTGTTCCTCCAGATCGCCGAGAGCGTGGAGGACGCCATCATCGACGGCAGCCTGGCTGAGGAAACGCAGGCGCCGTCTACCAACGAGCTCGCAGCCTTCTACCGGATAAATCCCGCCACCGCAGCGAAGGGAGTGGCGATGCTCGCCGACAAGGGAGTGCTGTACAAGCGTCGCGGGATCGGCATGTTCGTCGCGCCCGGCGCGCGAGACATCGTCCTCGGCGAGCGCCGGGCCGCGTTCGCCGACCGCTTCGTCGATCCGCTGCTCACCGAGGCCCGCAAGCTCGGGCTCGGGCCCGAGGACCTGGCAGTGCTCATCCGCGACCGCGCCGACGCGACGGTCGCCGACCTGGAAGGGAACATCCGATGACGACCGGGACGCCCGTCATCGAGGTGAGGAACCTCACGAAGCGCTATCGCGACGTGGTCGCCGTGGACGACGTGAGCTTCACCATCGAGAAGGACACCATCTACGGTTTGCTCGGGCGCAACGGCGCCGGCAAGACGACCGTCATGTCGATCCTCACCGCGCAGAACTTCGCCTCGAGCGGCGATGTGCGCGTGTTCGGGATGCCGCCGTACGAGAACGCCCGGGTGCTCTCCCGGATGTGCTTCGTGCGCGAGAGCCAGAAGTACCCCGACGATGCGCTGCCGCGGCACGCGTTCGCGACGGCGCGGCTGTTCTTCCCGAACTGGGATCAGGCCCTGGCAGAGCGGCTGATCGACGACTTCCAGCTGCCCGTCAAGCGGCGCATCAAGAAGCTGTCCCGCGGGCAGCTGTCGGCGGTCGGTGTCATCATCGGCCTCGCCTCTCGCGCCGAGATCACCTTCTTCGACGAGCCGTACCTGGGTCTGGACGCCGTGGCCCGCCAGATCTTCTACGACCGGCTGCTGGAGGACTACGCCGAGCATCCGCGCACCGTGATCCTCTCGAGCCACCTGATCGACGAGGTCTCGAACCTCCTCGAGCGGGTGCTCGTGATCGACCGCGGCCGGATCATCATGGACGAGGAGACGGATGCCGTCCGCGACCGGGCCTCGAACATCATCGGCGACACCGCCGCGGTCGAGCAGTTCGTCGCCGGCCGCGAGGTGATCCACCGCGAGAGCCTGGGCCGCGTCTCGTCGGTCACCGTGCTCGGCTCGCTGACGGACGACGACCGCGAGCGGCTCAGCGTGGCCGGGCTCGAGATCGCCCCGGTCTCCCTCCAGCAGCTCATCGTCCGCACCACTCAGCACGCGGGCGGAACGCCCGATCCGGCCGTCATCGACGAAGGGGCACTCCGATGAACCGCACCGTCAGCGTCGTGCGCATGCAGCTGATCAACCGGCAGACCTACGTGTGGGTTCCGCTGCTCGTGCTGGGCGGCGCGTTCCTGCTCACCCTCGCCATCTACGCCATGCTCGAGACGTCGGGGATCACCGGCGCCAAGTACGGCGGCGGCGCCCAGGCGCCGCTGTGGTACTTCTGCGTCGTGGGCGTGCAGGCGCTCACGCTCACCTTCCCGTTCTCGCAGGCGATGAGCGTCACGCGCCGCGAGTTCTACGCCGGCACCCTCCTGACGGCGGCGGCCACGAGTCTCGTCCTCGCGGCGGTGTACACCGTCGGAGGGCTCCTCGAGCAGGCGACCGGAGGGTGGGGCCTGAACGGCTACTTCTTCTACCTGCCGTGGGTGTGGGAGGGGGGCGCGGCGGCCGCGCTGCTGTTCTGGTTCACCTCTGCGATGCTCGTCTTCGTGGCGGGATTCTGGGCCGCGACGATCTACAAGCGCTCGGGGACGCTGGTGCTGACCCTCGTGCTCGTCGGACTCGGGGCGACGATCGTCCTCTGGATGTACATCGTCGGACGCCTGGACGCGTGGGAGCGGGTCTTCACCTGGTTCGCGACGCAGGGCGCGTTCGGCCTGTCGCTGTGGGGACTGCTGCTCGGCGCCGCGCTCGCCGGCGTCTCCTACCTGACGCTCCGGCGCGCGGTGCCCTGATCCGTGCAGGGAGCCGGGGCTCAACGGCTGTCGGCGACCTCGGTGTGGTGGCGGATCACCTCGGCCACGACGAAGTTGAACCACTTCTCGGCGAAGGCGGGGTCGAGGTCGGCCTGCTCGGCGAGGCGCCGCAGCCGCGCCACCTGCTGCTCCTCCCGGGCGGGATCGGAGGCCGGCATGCCGTGATCGGCCTTGAGGTGACCGACCTGCTTGGTCGCCTTGAACCGCTCCGCGAGCATGTACACCAGTGCGGCGTCGATGTTGTCGATGCTGCTGCGCAGCCGGGCGAGCGTCGCCGCGGGATCTTCGGTCATCAGGGGAGCCTCCTCGCCCCTCGACGATACCCGAGGGGCTCCCGCGGCCTCGCCCGGGCCCTCGTCACGCGATCGGCGTGAATCTGCCGCCGACGGCTCGTTGCGCCCGGCGGCCCGGGCATACAGTGTGTCCATGACCGAGTCCTCGCCCTCTCTCGGCGCGACCGACGCGCCGGCGGCCGACCTCTCACCGTCCGTGGCGGCACCGGGCACCGACGGCCATGCGCCGGCTTCGTCCGCCGCGCCGCTGCTCGCCGACCGGGAGCCGGTGTTCACGGGCGAAGCGCCGGCCGGCAAGACGTTCTGGGCCAACCTCAACAGCCCGTTCCGCCTGGGCCTGCTCATCACGCTCGGAGGACTCACCGCGATCGGGCTGGGCCTCGCCTTCTGGAACCTGTCGACGATCATCATCTACGTCGTCTTCGCCCTGTTCGCCGCCCTCGGCCTCGATCCGATCGTCCGGTGGTTCGGGCGTCATCATGTGTCACGGCCCTGGGCGATCGTCATCGTGTACACCGCGTTCGCGCTGGTGCTGGCAGCGGTCCTGCTGCTCGTCGTCCCGGCGCTGGTGGGCCAGCTGACCTCGTTCTTCCAGGACCTGCCGCAGACGGTGAACGACTTCCAGCAGTCCGACTTCTACGCGTGGCTGTCCGGCACGTTCGGCGCGCAGGTCGGTGCCATCACCGACCAGGTGGAGCAGTTCCTCACCAACCCGGCGAACATCGCCGCGATCGGCGGAGGAGTGCTGAACTTCGCGATCAACGTGGGCACAGCCATCTCGGGGCTCATCATCGTGCTCGTGCTGAGCCTGTACTTCCTCGCCGGGCTCCCCGCGATGAAGACGGCGTTCATCCGGTTCGCCCCCGCCCGCAACCGCCCCAAGGCGGGCGCCCTGACGGAGCAGATCACGGACTCCATCGGCGGCTATCTGATGGGCATGGTGATCCTGGCGTTCTGCAACTCGGTGGTCGCCTTCCTGCTGCACCTCTTCCTCGGTCTGCCGTTCCCGGCCCTGATGGCGGTGCTCGCGTTCTGCATCACGCTCATCCCCCTCATCGGTTCGGTGCTGTACTGGATCACGGCGACGATCATCGCGCTGTTCACTGGATGGCTGCCCGCGCTCATCTTCGCGATCATCTACCTCGTCTACATGCAGCTCGAGGCATATGTGCTCACTCCCCGGGTGATGAACAAGACCATCTCGGTGCCGGGAGCGCTCGTCGTCATCGGCGCGATGGTCGGCGGCACGCTCCTCGGGCTGCTCGGAGCGCTCGTGGCGATCCCGGTGACGGCATCGATCCTGCTCATCATCAAGCAGGTCTTCATCCCCCGACAGGACGCGAAGTTCTGAGAACCGCGTGCGGCTGAGGCCGCGGACGGCGGCCGGACCCGGATCTCAGGCGATCGCGGCGATGCAGGTCGGCGAGGGGGCCGCCGCACGGTGCCGCACGCGGCCGGGCACTCCGGTGCGGATGTCGACGAGGCGCGAGGCGACCTCATCCGAACGCTGCCCCGCGACGAGGAGGGTGTCGCGCACCACGAGGTGGTGACGCGGCCAGTCCACGCCGGCATCGACGAGCGCGACGGGCACGACGGACTCGCCGGCACCGCGCACCCGCAGGGTCGCGAGGGTGTTGCTCCCGCGGACGCCGGCGTACAGGAACTCGCGGTCGTGCGAGAGGGCGAGCTCGGCAGCGCTGTCGCCCGGAAGCGTGCCCGCGCCGAGAGGGCTGCCGCCGACCACGCGCCACGACGACGGACCGGATCCGGTCGCCGGCGGGAACGGGGCGAGCACGAACAGTTCGCACGACAGCTCGGTCACGACGTACAGATGCCCGCTCGGATGCCACACCATGTGCCGCGGCCCGCTGCCACGGGGCAGCGCCACCTCCTGCTGCCGTCGCAGTCCGTCGCCCCGCATCCGCCAGAACCGAACGAGATCCAGACCCAGATCGGTCGTCGCCACCAGCCCGCCCGGCAGGAACACCGCCTGATGGGCGCGGGACGGGCGAGCGGATGCCTCGTCTCCCGCGTCTTCCGCCGCGTCCTCGTCGTCGACCCGCGGAACCAGGTGGGCGTATTCCGCTCCGGCCGCCTCACGGAGGGCACGCGCGGCTGCCGCGAGGTCGAGGTCGCCGGCAGCGGGCGCCGGCGACGTCTCCGACGCGGCGGGCCCGGTCGCGGCGGGAAGGATCACCGGTGAAGACGGCCGGCCGGCGGCATCCACCTCCATCCGCACCACCCTCCCGTCGCCCCAGCAGGCTGCCAGCAGGAACGAGGCATCCGGCGCGATCGCGAGATGGCACACCGCTTCGCCGGCGGTCACGGGCGTGCCGAGCGGCACGAAGGTCGCCTCGCCGGTGCGGCGGAACGCCTGGACCTCGCCGCGCGCCTCCAGCGCCGCGTACACCACGTCGCCGCGGGCGAGGCCGGCCGATCCGGGGTGGAGCGCGATCCACGACGGCGAGTCGGCCGCGGCCGCGTCACCGGTGAACGCCAGCGCGCCACCGGCAGACGCGTCGTCTGCGGCGCCGGCGAGCAGCATCCCGAATCCCGTCGCGCCGCCGTCCATGTCGGCGGTGTACCCGCCCAGCAGGAATCTCATGCGTCTGAAGCGGCGTCAGTCGACGAGGTCGTGACGCACGATCACGGCGTCGCGCGCGGCACCCACGCCGATCACCGAGATGCGCGTTCCGCTCATCGCCTCGAGCGCCAGCACGTACTGCTGCGCCTCCACAGGGAGGTCCTCGAAGGTGCGGGCGCCCGAGATGTCGTGCTTCCAGCCCGGGAAGTACTCCAGGATGGGCGTGGCGTGGTGGAAGTCGGACTGGTTCACCGGGACCTCGTCGAATCGCTGACCCTCGACGTCGTAGGCGACGCACACCGGGATCCGATCGAGACCGGTGAGGATGTCGAGCTTGGTGAGCACCAGGTCTGTGATGCCGTTGATGCGCGTGGCGTACCGCGTGATCGGCGCGTCGTACCAGCCGACGCGACGCGGACGGCCCGTGGTGGTGCCGAACTCGAAGCCGCGCGAGCGCAGGAAGTCGCCGTTCTCGTCGAACAGCTCGGTGGGGAAGGGTCCCGAGCCGACGCGGGTCGTGTAGGCCTTGACGATGCCGACGATGCGGTCGAGGCGGTTCGGTCCGACGCCCGAGCCGGTCGCGGCCCCGCCCGCCGTCGCGGACGAGGAGGTGACGAAGGGGTAGGTGCCGTGGTCGACGTCGAGCATCGTCGCCTGGCCGCCCTCGAAGACGACGACGTCGCCGGCGTCCAGCGCCTCGCTCAGCAGCAGGCCCGTGTCGGCCACCATGGGGCGCAGCCGGTCGGCGTACGCGAGCAGGTCGTCGACGATCTCGTCGCACGTGATGGCACGGCGGTTGAAGACCTTCACCAGCAGGTGGTTCTTCTGGTCCAGCGCCCCCTCGACCTTCTGGCGCAGGATGTTCTCGTCGAAGAGGTCCTGCACGCGGATGCCGACGCGGTTGATCTTGTCGGCATACGCCGGGCCGATCCCGCGACCGGTCGTGCCGATCTGGCGCTTGCCGAGGAAGCGCTCGGTGACCTTGTCGAGCGTGCGGTGGTACTGCGTGATGATGTGCGCGTTCGCGCTGACGCGAAGGCGCGAGGTGTCGAGGCCTCGCGCGTGCAGCGCCTCGAGCTCCGCGAAGAGCACCTCGAGGTCGACGACGACGCCGTTGCCGATGACGGCGTTCACGCCGGGCGAGAGGATGCCGGAGGGCAGCAGGTGGAGGGCGTACTTCTCGTCGCCGATCACGACGGTGTGGCCGGCGTTGTTCCCGCCGTTGAACTTGACGACCCAATCGGTGCGCTCACCGAGCAGGTCGGTCGCCTTGCCCTTGCCCTCGTCTCCCCATTGGACTCCGACGATCACGATGCCTGGCATGGGCTACTCCCCCGCTAGCGGACGGTTACACCCCATCCTATCCGGGCGGGCCGAGGGGGCCGGATGCCGCGGCCCGGCGGCGAGCGGCTTCGCCACGCTGAGAGCGGCGATGTCGGAGGTATGTTCTAAAGTCAGAGCATGTTCAGCGATCCCGAGATCCCCGGCAGGATCTTCCTCGACGACGTCGATCGGGTCGTCGAGACCGCCGACATGATGACCGTGTTCGCAGCCGAGCGACTGGTGCACATCGATGCGATGCGGCGCGAGGCCTGGCGCAGGCCGGCCGCAGCGGGCGGGTCCTGACCCCGGTGGTGGAGCGCGGCGTGCGGCTGGAGCTCGCGGCCGCGCTGCGCGTGACCGAGCACGCGGCGGGGAGTCTGATGAGCTTCGCCGAGGCCGTCATCCACGACTTCCCCTCCGTGCTGACCTCGATGGAGCACGCGGCCATCACCGAGGACCACGCGAGCATCCTGGTGGGCGAGCTGCGCGAGCTGTAAGCGGACTTCCACGACCGCGTGCTCGAGGCGGGGCTCGCGCTGGCGGAGCAGGAGCCGGTGGGCACCTTCCGCCGCAAGCTGCGCACGCTGATCGAGAGCGTTCGCTCCGCGACCCTCACCGAGCGCCACGAGGCGGCCCTGAAGAACCGGCGGATCGCGATCGAGCGCGCCGACGACGGCATGGGCTGGCTCCACCTGTACGGGCCGATGGTCGCGATCGAGGCGGCACACGCCCGCGCCACCGCGATGGCCAAGGCGATCCGCGCGGCACACGTCGAGACCGTTCCGGATGCGTGCGAGGGGGATGCGAGCGCTCTGCACGAGTGCGCGCGCTGCGTGCCGGCGGGCGACCACGGCGGCGGCACGCAGGCGGGCGACGAGCGCACCCTCGAGCAGGTCCGCACCGACGTGATCCTCGACCTTCTGATCGACGGCCGCACCGACCTCCACCCCGACGCGGCCCGCGGCATCACGGCGACCGTCGTGGTCACCGTCCCCGCGCTCGCACTGCTCCACGACTCCGATCGGGAACGAGCGGCGGCGGGGATCGCGCCGCCGGTCGTCGAGGGCATGGCCCCGATCCCCCTCTCCGTCGCGAAGGAGCTCGCCGGCGGCGCCGCCGGGTGGACGCGCGTGCTGACCCACCCCGAGACCGGGATGGTGCTGTCGGTCGGCCGTGATCGGTACGCACCACCTCCGGCACTGGCGAAGCTCGTCAAGTGGCGGGCCGACCGCTGCATGGGCCCGGGGTGCGGGATGCCGGCCTCTCGGTGCGACGTCGACCACCACGTGGACTGGGCCCGCAACGGCCACACCTCGCTGACCAACCTCGGCCCGCTGTGCAGAGGTCACCATGTCGTGCGACATCACACCGAATGGACGGTCTCGGCCGTTCCGGATTCCGGCGGAGCCGTTCTCTGGACATCGCCGACCGGGCGCCGGTACGTCGTCCAGCCGGAGCGTCCGGTCCCTGTCTTCCGTCCGTTCTCCGAGGACTCCGCGGGCGCCGCGCCGTTCTGAGCGCCGACGACGCTAGGGTGACGGCATGCGGACGACGTCGTTTGCCGGCGTGTGGACCGCCGCACGTGCGGCGATGGCGATCGCGATCATCGCCGGCATCGTGGCCCAGCTCGCGAAGTCGATCGGCACCGCCGCCGAGCTCGGACGCGACATCACGACGACGATCGCGAACTTCTTCAGCTTCTTCACGATCCTCTCCAACGCCTCGGCGGGGATCGTGCTGCTGTGGGCGGCCGTGTGGTTCGTCGTCCGCCGACGCGGCCCAGGCGCCGTCGAGCCCACGGGGCTGGCCATCGCGCTCGCGTCCGTGAGCACCTACATGATCATCACGGGCATCGTCTACAACCTCCTGCTGCGCAACATCACCCTGCCGCAGGGGAGCGAGCCGATCCCCTGGTCGAACGAGGTGCTGCACCTCATCGGACCGCTGTTCCTCCTCGCCGACGTCTTCCTCGGTCCCTGCCGACGAGCTCTGCCCTGGCGTGCGCTGTGGGCGATCGTGGCCTTCCCGATCGCCTGGGTCGCCTACACGATGTCCGCGGCGGCCTGGTCACCAACCCCGTCTCCGGCGACCCGTTCTGGTACCCCTACCCGTTCCTCAACCCGAACGCGCCGGGCGGCTGGGCTTCGGTCATGGGGTACGTCGTCGGCATCGCGCTGGCGATCATCGCGGTCGGCGCCTTCGTGATGTGGTGGGGTCGCCGCATCGGCGCGGCGTCCGCCGCGGCAGACGCCGACTCCGCACTCGCGCAGGGGATGTAAGCGCTTGTAGAGATTGTCCCCCGAACGGCGGACATGTTGTGCGCTTGCCACAAAGCCGAATGACGGACACGCGTTTTCCGCGCTATCCGAACACCAAGGTTCCCCCTCGCCGCGCCCTGCCGGGAGTACACCAGTGCCCGGGGAAACGACACGTGAACGCGTGATGTCGAAAGGGGCAGGAAATGCGCTGGGCATGGTTCCGAATCGGGGCGGCAGTCACCGGATGCTCGGGGATCGTCGCCGGTTTCATCGTCAATGTGGATCGCGCGGCACGCCAGGGTCACAGCCCTGTCGTGGTGCTGACGAACTACTTCAGCCTGTTCACGATCGTGTCGACGACGCTCGCCGCCGTCACCCTCATCGTGGCCGCATCATGGGCGATGCGGCACCCGGGCTCGAGGCGCGAGCCGCTCGGCATCGCACTCGCCGTCGCGGCCGTCACCGGACCCGTTCTGCTGCTCGGCCTCGTCTACAACATGCTGCTCCGCGACCTGCCGTCGGCCGTCGCTCTGGGGGACTCCGTCGGCATCGCAATGCTCGACACCTACGCCGCCGATGTGCTGCACGTCGTCCTGCCGATCTACTTCGTCCTCGACCTGCTGCTCGCACCGCGCCGGCGCGCGCTGCCGTGGTGGACCCTGATCGCGCTCATGGGTTATCCGCTCGTCTGGACGGTCTACACGATGATCCGCGGCGAGCGGGTCGCGAACCCGGACGGGACCACGCCGTGGTGGTACCCATACCCGTTCCTCGACCCTCACGGCGCCGGAGGGTATCCGTCCGCGTTCGCGTACATCGGCGCCATCCTCGTCGCCTTCCTGGCGATCGGCACGATGATCATCCTCATCGGCCGCTACCGCGATCGGCGTGCCGCCCGCCACGGCGCGCCGGCGGCCCACGGGCCGCTCGTGGCGTGAGCGCGGCGGCCCACGGGCCGCTCGTGGCGTGAGCGCGGCGGCGGTCTGAGTCCACCGGTCGAGGCGGGGACCGGCCGGAGGACGGAGGGGCGGATGCAGCAGGCATCCGCTCCTTCCTCGTCGTCACGGTGACGAGCTCGGTTCGAGGCATCCGATGGCCGCTCAGTAGACTTGTGATCCATGTCGAAGGTCCTCCAGTCCCTGCCCGTCGGCGAGCGCGTCGGCATCGCCTTCTCGGGAGGACTTGACACCTCCGTCGCCGTGGCGTGGATGCGCGACAAGGGCGCCATTCCGTGCACGTACACCGGCGATCTCGGGCAGCCCGACGAGGACGACATCGCCGCGATCCCGGACCGCGCGCTGACGTACGGCGCCGAGATCTCACGCCTCGTGGACTGCAAGCCGGCCCTCGTGGAGGAGGGCTTCGGCGCCCTGGCGTGCGGCGCCTTCCACATCCGCTCGGGCGGTCGCACCTACTTCAACACCACGCCGATCGGCCGCGCCGTCACCGGCACGCTCCTCGTGCGGGCCATGAAGGAGGACGGCGTCGACATCTGGGGTGACGGCTCCACCTACAAGGGCAACGACATCGAGCGGTTCTACCGCTACGGACTCCTCGCCAACCCGGCGCTGCGCATCTACAAGCCGTGGCTCGACGCCGACTTCGTCACCGAGCTCGGCGGTCGCCAGGAGATGAGCGAGTGGCTCGTGGCCCACGGCTTCCCGTACCGGGACTCCGCCGAGAAGGCGTACTCGACGGACGCGAACATCTGGGGCGCCACCCACGAGGCGAAGACGCTCGAGCACCTCGACGTCTCGCTCGAGGTCGTCGAGCCCATCATGGGCGTGAAGTTCTGGGACCCGGCGGTCGAGATCGAGCCCGAAGACGTCACCGTGACCTTCGAGGCGGGCCGTCCGGTCGCGCTCAACGGCGTGGACTACGCCGACCCGGTGCAGCTCGTCTTCGAGGCCAACCGCATCGGCGGCCGCCACGGCCTGGGCATGAGCGACCAGATCGAGAACCGCATCATCGAGGCGAAGTCGCGCGGCATCTACGAGGCGCCCGGCATGGCGCTGCTGTTCACGGCGTACGAGCGCCTGGTCAACGGCATCCTGAACGAGGACACGCTCGCGACCTACCACGAGCAGGGCCGGCGCCTCGGCCGCCTCATGTACGAGGGACGCTGGCTCGAGCCGCAGTCGCTCATGCTGCGCGAGTCCATCCAGAAGTGGGTGGGGTCCACCATCACCGGCTCGGTGACGCTGCGCCTGCGACGCGGCGAGGACTACACGATCCTCGACACCAGCGCCCCGCGCCTGTCGTACCACCCCGACAAGCTCTCGATGGAGCGCGTCGGCGACGCCGCCTTCGGCCCGACCGACCGGATCGGCCAGCTGACCATGCGCAACCTCGACATCGCCGACTCGCGGGTGCGCCTGGAGTACTACGCGGCGAAGGGTCTCATCGGCGGCGCGACCGGCGAGCTCGTCGGTCACCTCGCACCGGGTGAGGCGGATGAGATCACCGAGCGGGCCGAGCGGTTCAGCGCCGAGCAGGAGGAGCTCGCGGAGGCGACGGATGCCGCGTCCGAAGCGGCCGCGTTCGATTCCGGCACCGACTGACCGATCGCGCCGATCCGCGGCGCGGGGCTGCGGCGACCGGCTGATGGGTGCGCAGAAGCGAGGGCGATTCGGCGCCGCGCGCAATCGGGGTTAGCATGCGATCGGTGCCGCGCCGACCCGAACGCGCGCGGCACCGGATCTCGCGATGCCTGACACCGCGTTCCCGACCCCAGACGCCCGGAAAGCCTTTCGATGTCGAAGCCTGAACCATCCCCGTACGCCGTCGACGAACCCGCTCCGCGGCGGTCGGTGGGGCGGACCGTCGGCATCACGCTCTACAGCGTGCTCGCGGGCATCGTGGTGATCGCGCTGATCGCGGTCGGCTTCGTCGTCTACACCGCGCAGCGGTCGTTCCCGACGCTGAGCGGCGAGGTGACGGCGCCGGCGCTCGATGACGAGGTGACCGTGCAGCGAGACGCGCTCGGCATCCCCACCATCACGGCGTCGTCATCGCACGACCTCTTCTTCGCGCAGGGTTACGTCCACGCCCAGGACCGGTTCTGGGAGATGGACTTCCGCCGCCACGTCACGAGCGGCCGGCTCTCGGAGCTGTTCGGCGAGTCGCAGCTCGCGACCGACAAGTTCCTGCGCACGCTCGGCTGGCGGGCGATCGCCGAGCAGGAGGTCGAGGCGCTCGACGAGACGGAGCGTGCCTACTACGACGCCTACGCCGCCGGCGTGAACGCCTACCTCGCCGACAACGACGGGACGGACGCGTCCTTCGAGTACGCCATCCTGGGGCTGCAGAACCCGGACTACGAGATCGAGCCGTGGACGCCGGCCGACTCCGTCGCCTGGCTCAAGGCGATGGCCTGGGACCTCCGCAGCAACATCGAGAGCGAGACGGAGCGCGCGGTGATCGCCTCCGACTTCACCGAGGCGCAGATCGACCAGCTCTACCCCGGCTACCCCTTCGACCGCAATCCGGTCATCGTGCCGCAGATCTCCACAGTGCCGGCGGTCGGCACGGTGCCCGACCAGCCCGCCGACGGCGAGACGGAGGCATCGTCCGGCGACCCGGACGCTGACGCCTCGGTGATCGAGTGGACCGAGGTCGGCGGCGTCCTGGAGGCGGTGAGCGAGCTCGTCGGCGACGCGGGCGAGGGCATCGGCTCGAACTCGTGGGTCGTGTCGGGAAGCCTGACGGACACCGGGATGCCGCTGCTCGCGAACGATCCGCACCTCGGCGCCTCGCTGCCGAGCGTGTGGCACCAGATCCAGCTGCGATGCGAGACGGTCGACGAGGAGTGCCCCTTCGACGTCGCGGGCTTCAGCTTCTCGGGACTTCCCGGCGTGATCATCGGTCACAACGACCGCATCGCGTGGGGCTTCACGAACCTCACCACCGACGTCACCGACCTGTACCTCGAGAAGGTGCAGGGCGACTCCTCCTGGTACGACGGCGCCCTCGTGCCGCTCGAGACGCGCACCGAGACCTTCGAGGTCGCCGGGGGCGAGGACGTCGAGCTCGAGGTGCGGTCCACCGTCAACGGGCCGATCGTCTCGGGGCTGACCGGCGACTTCACCGCCATCGCCGACGCGCCGTACACCGGCACCGACGGAACGGTCGCCGCCCCCGCCGACGCACCCGAGGGCGAGGTCGCGGTGAGCCTGCGCTGGACGGCGCTGCAACCCGGCACCACGGCATCCGCGATCTTCGCCCTCAACAGCGCGCGGGACTTCGACGACTTCCGCGCGGCGGCGGCCCTGTTCGACGTGCCGGCGCAGAACCTCATCTACGCCGACGTCGAGGGCAACATCGGCTACCAGACGCCCGGGAAGCTGCCGATCCGCGGCGCCGGCGACGGTTCGATGCCTCAGCCCGGCTGGGACTCCGCCTACGCGTGGAAGGGCTACATCCCGTTCGAGGAGCTGCCGGTCGCGTACAACCCCGCCGACGGCTACATCGTCACCGCGAACAACGCGATCGTGGGCGAGGACTACTCCTACGAGCTCACGACCGACTGGGACTACGGGTGGCGCGCCGCCCGCATCGACGAACTCATCCAGCGGGCGATCGCACTCGGACCGATCACCGCCGAAGACCTTCGCCTCATCCAGGCCGACAACTATTCCTTCATCGGCATGCGCCTGACCGCCGCCTATGCCGACATCACGACGGGCGACGACGACACCGACGCGGCACTCGCGCTGCTGCAGGAATGGGACGCGCAGAACAACGCGGACTCGGCGGCCGCCGCGTACGCCAACGTGCTGTGGGACACCCTCGCCGAGAACGTCTTCGTCGACGGCCGGGAGGAGGCCGCGCCGCTCAGCGGGCAGGGACGCCTGTTCCTGGTGGTGAACCAGATGCTGGACGACGAGACGTCCGCGTGGTGGGTCAACGACGGGCTCGGGGTGGACGGCATGACCGACATGCTGGAGCAGTCCGCGATCGAGGCGCACGAGCGCCTCGTGGAGCTCCAAGGCGACAACCCCACGCGTTGGAACTGGGGCGGCCTGCACGCGCTGCCGCTCGTGAGCGACACGTTCGGCTCGTCGGGCATCGCGCCGATCGAGTGGCTCTTCAACCGCGGGCCTTTCCCGGTGGGCGGCGGCTCGTCGGTGTCGAACGCGACGGGCTGGGATCTCGGTCAGAGCTTCGCGACGGTCACCGTGCCGTCGATGCGCATGATCGTCGACCTCCGCGACTTCGACGACTCGCAGTGGAACCAGCTGACCGGTCAGAGCGGTCACGCGTTCCACACGAACTACATCGACCAGGTCGAGTCGTGGCAGAAGGCCGAGCTGACGCCGTGGGCCTACACCGACGCGGCCGTCGACGCGACGACCACCGACACGCTCATGCTCCGCCCCTGACCCGGGCGCGACCCTCGCAGCCGGTGCGTTCAGCCACCGGCGGCGGGCGGGGTTCGCGTGGACTCGGCGAGCTCGTCGACCAGGAGCCCGGTCTCGTCGATGGTGCCGTTGCGGTACGCCTGGCGGCCGACCATGTGCGCCGACAGCGGCGCCGTGGCGAGCTGGATCAGCACGACCGGAACGAGGAAGGCCACGACCGGCCACGACCGCAGCGACAGCGCGATCGCCAGGCAGATGAGGATCAGGCCGAGCACCTGGGGCTTCGTGGCCGCGTGCAGACGGGTCAGGACGTCGCCGAAGCGCAGCACGCCGATCGCGGCTGTCAGGCACAGCAGCGCGCCGGCGAGGATCAGCGCGAGCGCGATCCAGTCCAGGACGACGGCAGGGTCCAGTGCGTGGTCCATCAGCGTTCCTGGTCCCTTCTCGCGACGAAGCGGGCGATCGAGATCGACCCGAACACGCCGACGGCGGCGATGATCAGCATGACCGGCAGAGTCCGCGTGTGCTGGTTGATCGCCATCTCCGCGCCGAGCACGCACAGCACCTCGGTGAGGAGGACGTCGGATGCCACTGCGCGGTCGAGAATCGACGGCCCGATGACGATGCGCCACAGCGTCAGCAGCGCGGCGGCGGCGAAGACCACGTAGATGACGATGAGCAGTGTGTTCACCCGGGGCCTCCTTCGGCGTGCGACCCGGTGCCGGCCACCTTGGTGTGCGATCCGAGCGCCTGGCGGACTGCTCGCAGCTGGGCGCGAGAGCCCACGGCGCGCACGATGCGCGCCTCCCAGCGCAGCACGCTCGCGCGCTGCTTCTCCACCGCGTCGGCGTCCGCGACCCCGATCACGTGGAGGTAGAGGATGCGGCGGTCGCGGTCGGCCTCGACGATCAGCGATCCGGGGATGAGGGACGCCGTCACGCCGGTGTGGGTCATGATGAGGTCGTCGTCGGTGCGCAGCTGGACGGCGATGATGGCGGCGCCCGGCTGCCGGCGCAGGTCGAGCACCTGCCACGCGACGACCAGCGAGCCGTGCAGCACCGCGGCGAGGAACTGGAGGACGAACACCAGCCCCCACCACAGGTTGAGCCGACCCGACAGCTCGACGGGCGGCAGGCGGAAGATCCGCGTCACGATGAGCGCGGCCACGAGGCCGGTGAGGAAGGCGAGCCACGTGAACTGCCCCCACAGCAGCATCCACAGCGCGATGAGCCAGGCGAAGAACGGCAGCTGCCGCCACGCCGTCGCGGCAGCCCGGCGCAGACGGCTGGGCGGTGGGGCATCGGCCAGATCCGCGGTCACGGCGCTCCCTCCGTCACCTCGGCGTCGTCCTCGACCTGGCTGATCGAGATCGGCTGCAGCAGCGCCGCGCCGATACGGGTGCACACGTCGTACAGCGGGCCGGCGAACACGGTCAGTGCCACGGTGACCGCCACCATGCCGGTGGTCGCGGCGGTCATGATCCGTGGGATCACGCGGCGCTGGGTCTCGATGCCGGCCGCGGGCGCGGCGCCGAGGTACGAGATGCGCGCCTCGGTCTCGGCCGAGTCCTCGTCCTCGCGCCAGAAGGACAGGTTCCATGCGCGCATCAGGGCGTACAGAGTGAGGAGGCTGGTGAGGATGCCCCCCACCATCAGCACCATCATGATCGGCGTGCCGACCTGCGCCGCGGCGTCGAACAGTGCGAACTTGCCGATGAAGCCCGAGAAGGGCGGCAGCCCTCCGAGGTTGATCGCCGGGATGAAGTAGAGCACGGCGATCACCGGCGCCGCCTTCATGAGCCCCTTGACCCGCAGGATCGAGGTCGACCCGGCATCGCGCTCGACGAGCCCCACCGCGAGGAACAGCGTCGTCTGCACCACGATGTGGTGCACCATGTAGTAGATGGTCGCCCCGATCGCCGCCGGGGTCGCGATCGCCAGCCCGAAGATCATGTAGCCGATGTGGCTGACGAGCGTGAAGGAGAGGATGCGCTTGAGCTCGGCCTGCGCGACCGCTCCGAGGACGCCGACGATCATCGTCGCCAGCGCCACCCACATCAGCAGGTCGTTGACGTTGTTGTCGAGGAACAGCTGGGTCTCGGTGCGGATGATGGCGTAGACGCCCACCTTCGTCAGCAGGCCCGCGAACACCGCCGTCACCGGCGCCGGCGCGGTCGGATACGAGTCCGGCAGCCAGAACGACAGCGGGAAGACGGCCGCCTTGATGCTGAATGCCACGAGCAGCATGAGGTGGAGGATCGTCTGGGTCTCGGCGGGCAGCTCACCCACCCGCTCGGAGATCTGCACCATGTTCACGGTGCCGAGGGCCCCGTAGATCATGGCGATCGCGGCGAGGAAGAGGATCGACGAGACGAGCGAGACGACGATGTACACGACGCCGGTGCGGATGCGGGACTCCGTCGAGCCCAGCGTGATGAGCACGTACGACGCGACGAGGAGGATCTCGAATCCCACGTAGAGGTTGAAGAGGTCGCCCGCGATGAACGCGTTGAAGATGCCGGCGGCCAGGATGAGGTACGACGGGTGGAAGATCGACACCGGGGTGTCGTCGTCGCCGTCGGCGGCGCCCTGCCCGACGGAGAACAGCAGAACCGCCAGCAGCACGACGCTCGAGACCATCACGAGCAGCGCCGCGAGCCGGTCCACGTACAGCACGATCCCGAAGGGGATCGGCCACCCGCCCACCGACACCGCGATCGCCTGGTCGCCGACATCGACCACGTAGAGCAGGATCGCCGAGACCACCGTCACCGTCGTGAGCGTCACGACCGACACCGCGACCTGGGTCTTGCGGTGGCGGCCGGCGATGAGCGCGACGGCGGCGCCGAGGAGTGGCAGCGTGACCAGGAGCGGGACGAGGGCGGGGGCGAACGGGGTCATGCGTCCTCGCCTCCGTCATCCCGACGGCGGGCGGGACGATCGACCGGCGCGTCGTCGCGGACGCCGGCGACGTCCCGAGCGCCGAGGATCATGATCGGCGCGGTCGCCGTGCCGACGAAGTCGGTGGTCGCGTCGTCGTCGGCATCCTCGATCTCGGTCTCCTCGTCCATCGTGTCCTCGGTCTCGGCGGCACGCTCGCGCACCTCGATGTCGGCGGCGTCGTCCGTGACGGTGTCCGCCTGGCCGAGCTGCCACGAGCGGTAGATGAGGGCCAGGAGGAAGGCGGAGACCGCGAACGTGATCACGATCGCCGTCAGCGTGAGGGCCTGCGGCAGCGGGTCCGACATCTCCTCGACCGGCCCCGAGCCGAAGAACGGCGCGATCCCCGGCTCGCCCATCACGATCAGCAGCAGCAGATTGGCGGCGTTGCCGAGCAGGAGGAACCCGATGAGCACCCGCGTGAGGCTGCGCTCGAGCATCGCGTACACGCCGCACGCGAAGAGCACCGCCATGACGATGATGAGCACCAGCGAGACGTTCACGAGACGCTCACCCCCTGCGCCTCGCGCGCACCCTGCGCCTGCCGGTCGACCTCGGCGCCGAGGCTGCGCAGCACGTCGAGCACGAGGCCGATCACGACGAGGTACACCCCCACGTCGAAGATGGTGGACGTGACGAACTCGACGTGGCCGAGCACCGGCAGCTCGGCCTCCCAGAACTGGCTGGTCAGCGGCGCCGCGCCGAAGAAGAGGGGCACGATCGCGCAGGCGACGGCGATGGTCATGCCGGTGCCGAGGAGCCGTCCGGCGTCGGTGGGCGCGGCCGCACCGAGCTCGTAGCGGCCGCCCGCGACGTAGCGCATGACCAGAGCCATGCCCGCGACGAGCCCGCCGGCGAAGCCGCCCCCGGGGAGGTTGTGGCCGGCGAAGAGCAGGTACAGCGACACGATGATGATCGTGTGGAAGAGCACCCGCACGATCACCTCGAGGATGATCGAGCGGTTCTCGGGACGCACGCGCTGCCCGCCCACGAGCCACGCCATCCGTCCGCTGCCGCGCACGTCCTCGCTCTGCTTCAGCCCGTCGGACGTCTCGACGAGAGGTCGGCGAGCGCGTGTGGCGCCGGTGGGAAGGGGCTGGAAGCGCGACAGCGTGTCGGCCCGGTGGGTGACGAACACGAGCGATGCCACACCCGTCGCCGCGAGGATCAGCACCGAGAGCTCGCCCATCGTGTCCCAGCCGCGCAGGTCGACCAGGGCGACGTTCACGACATTGCGGCCGTGGCCGATCTCGTACGCGAGGTCGGGGAAGGCGCCCGAGATCGGCTCCGCCACGCGGGCGCCGGTCGCGACGATCGCCACGAGCGCCATCGTGACGCCGACGGCCGCTCCCAGAACGGCCCGGGCGACCGGCCACACCGAGGCGTTGTGCTCGCCGAGGCGCGACGGGATGCGCCGCAGCACGAGCGCGAAGGCGACGAGCGTCACGGTCTCGACCAGGATCTGGGTGAGCGCCAGGTCGGGGGCGCCGCTCGTCGCGAACAGCAGCACCATGCCGAGCCCGGTGACCGAGACCAGCACGACCCCGGTGTAGCGCTTGCGCGCGCGGATCGCGATCAGCCCGGCCGCGATCATGAGCGGCGCCACGAACAGCTGGGTGGGCGTGTGGTACGCGTCCAGCGACGCCTTCCACTCGTCGCTCGCGATGAGGGCCGTGGCCTCCGCCGCGACGAAGACCACGAAGATCGTCCCCACGTACACCGGCAGCGAGCCGCGCTGCGTGAGGCCCGTCGTGACCACCGAGAGTCGAGCCACACCGCGCAGCGCGCCGTTGTAGGCATCCGCGGCGGTGAAGGGGAGCAGCCGCTTCGCGGGCCGCCACCGGCGGGTGAGCCAGAACACCAGAGCCCCGGCGATGATGGTCGCGAGCGAGATCCACAGGGCGGGCTCGAGACCGTGCCAGAGCGCCAGATGCGCCGGATGCTCGAGCGCGGGCACGCCGGGCGTCGCGAGCGGCGCCTCGTCGGCGTACGGCGTGAACGCTGCGTCGAGCCAGGGCGTGGCGATCCCTGCGACGACCGTGAGCGCCGAGAGGAGGATCGGCGCGACCAGGAAGCCGATCGGTGGATCCGGCCACTCGGTCTCGGGCAGGCGATCGCCGTTCGGCTCGCGCTTGGTCCAGAAGGCGCCCCACACGAACCGGATGCCGTAGGCCGCGGTGAGCGCCGAGCCCAGGGTGATGCCGGCGAGGGCGACGATGCCCCAGACCGCGCCGTGCTCTGCCTCGTGGAGCAGCGCGGTGAGCACACCCTCCTTGGCGACGAACCCGATCGTCGGCGGCAGCCCCACCATCGAGGCCACGGCGATGATCGAGAACGTCGCCATGACCGGCGCCTGCCGTCCGACGCCCGAGAGCTCGGTGAGGTCGCGCGTGGACAGCTGGCGGTCGATGACCCCGACCACGAGGAACAGGGCCGACTTGAACAGCGCGTGACTGAGGAGCAGTGCAAGACCTGCCAGCGCGGCATCCCGCGTTCCGTAGCCGAGCACGACGGTCAGCATGCCCAGCTGACTCACCGTGCCGAACGCAAGCACGCGCTTCAGGTCGGTCTCGCGGAGCGCCTGGAACCCGCCCAGCAGCATGGTGAAGGCGCCGAGTCCGACGACGAGCGGCCGCCACGTGGGCGCGATGGCGAACACCGGCGCGAGGCGCGCGATGAGGTAGATGCCCGCCTTCACCATGGCCGCCGCGTGCAGGTAGGCGCTGACGGGAGTGGGAGCGGCCATCGCGCCGGGGAGCCAGAAGTGGAACGGGAAGATCGCCGACTTGCTCAGGGCGCCCACGAGGATCATCACGAGGGCGGCGTCGACGACGGCGCCCGTCGGAGCCTGGGCGAGGATCGCCGCGATGCTCGACGTGCCGGCCTTCACGACCAGCAGCACGACGCCGATCAGCATCACGAGGCCGCCCAGGGTGGTGACCAGGAGCGCCTGGAGTGCGGCACGGCGACTGGCCGCGCGGCGGTTGTAATACCCGATGAGCAGGTACGACAGCACGCTGGTGACCTCCCAGAACATCACCAGCACGACGAGGTCATCGGTGAGGACCAGGCCGTACATCGCGCCGGCGAACGCGAGCAGCACGGCGGCGAACTGGCCGAGGTTGTCCTTCTTGCCGCGGAAGTACCAGCGGCAGTACATCATCACGAGCGCGCCGACGCCCGTGACCACGAGGGTCATGAGCCATGACAGCGTGTCCATCCGCATCGACATGTCGATGCCGAGCGGCGGGATCCAGGCGTATGTCTCGAACGGAATGTCACCGGCCATGACGGCCGGGGTGAGCACGGCGGCGTGCACGAATCCCGCGATCGGGAGGAGTGCCGCGACGTAGAAGGCCGGCGGGCCCAGGCGTGCCACGAGCCAGGGCATCAGGATGGGGAGGACCGCGAACGCGCCGAGGACGAGGAGCATTCAAGCCTCCTCTGGTCGTCGGCCACACTGGACGTCGGGGGACGGCGCGGACCAAGGCGATCGGGGTGTCGCGAACCATCCTACCGGCCGAGCGACCCCGCCCGGGCCGCGCCGGCACGGTCCCGCCAGCCATGCCGGGGCCGGCATGCGAGCCGGGGCTCGCCGGTGCTACCCGTCGGTCTCCGGTCCCGCCGGAGGCGGTCCGGTGGTGTTGCCCTCGTGGAACGTGCACGTGAAGCGGATGGAGGCGGCCGGCGCACCCTCCAGCATGGCGGCGACGGCCGCCCCGGCCGCCCGGCCCTTGTCGGTCGCGGGCTGCACGAGGGTGGTGAGGTCGTAGGGTGCGAGCCCGTCGACCACGATGCCGTCGAAGCCGGTGACGCTGACGTCGTCGGGGACCCGCAGCCCCATCTCTTCGGCGGCACGGATCACGCCGGCGGCGAGGAGGTCGCTCTGGGCGATGACGGCCGTCGGCCGCCGGCCGGGGTCGGCGAAGATCTCGCGACCGGCAGCGAGTCCCTCGTCGATGAAGCTGCCGCCCGCCGCGTAGGCCGCGGCCTCCGGGAAGACGTCCAGCGCGCCGGCGAGTCGCTCGCGGGTGACGTCGACCGAGATCCCGGTGTCGTCGTGCAGCCAGCCGCGCTGCCAGCCGGCGCGTGCGGGGAGGGCGACCACGGCCACCCGGCGGTGGCCCAGTGCGCGCAGATGGCTGGCGGCCTGGCGCTGGGCCTCGCGGTTGTCCAGCCCGATGCGCGGGACGTCGCCGCCGGCATCCCCCTCGATGACGACGACGGGGATGCCTCGCGCCTTGACCGTCTCGAGCGACTCGCGCAGCAGCCCGCTGCACCCGATGAGCACCGCGGCATCGAGCGGTGCGGTCGTCAGCGACGGGCCGCTCCCCGTCGGCTCGTGATCGCGCAGGAGCAGCAGACCGGCGCCGAGCGGCGTGACGGCGTCGGCCAGGCCGTCCATCATGAGGGTCTTCACCGGGTCGAGGAACGCCGTGCCGAGGTGCTCCTCGAAGACGACGCCGACGATTCCGGAGCGGCCGCGCCGCAGCGACGCCGCGCGTGGATCGGGTCCCGTGTACCCGAGGGATGCCGCCGCCTCGAGGACGCGACGGCGGGTGGCGTCGGACACCGGCGTCTTGCCGCTGAAGACCACCGAAGCAGTCGACGGCGAGACGCCGGCCTCACGGGCGACGTCCGAGATCGTGGCGCGGCGGATGCCGGCATCCTGGCGGGTCATGTCGTCACGATCGTAGCCGCGCGGCGGCGGGGGGTCGAATCGATTCGGACAATGTCGAATCGATTCGTTACCCTGTTCGGATGGACACCGTGCTCACCCGCTCGCAGCTCGTCGCATGGCGTACCGCGATCTTCACGATCTTCTTCGTGACGGGCCTGGGCTTCGCCTCGTGGGCATCGCGCCTGCCGGCGGTCAAGGACGACCTCGGCATCAACGACCTCCAGATCGGCGTCCTGCTGTTCGTGGCGGGCGCCGCCTCCATCGTCGGCCTCTCCCTCGCCAACGTGATCGTGGTCCGGTGGGGAGCGCGGCGGGGGATGATCGCGACGATCATCACCTTCTCGCTCGGTGTCGCCATCGTTGGCCTCGGCGTGCAGACCACGCAGTCGTATGCCATCACCGCGGTCGGCCTCGGGCTGATGGGCATCGGCATGAGTGCGACCGACGTGATGATGAACGTGGAGGCGGCCGCGGTGGAGCAGGCCTTCGAGCGCACGCTCATGCCGCTCTTCCACGCCTTCTTCAGCATCGGCACGGTCGTCGGCGCCGGCATCGGGGTGGCGATGGCGGCCTGGGGAGTCGGCGTCGGGTGGCACCTGTGGGCCATCGGCGTGCTCGTGCTCGCCGCGGGGCTCTTCTCGCTCCGCGCCGTGCCGACGCGCGAGATGGTCCATGACGATCCCGCGACGGCGACGACCAGGCGCGAGCGGATCGCCGAGGTGCTCTCGGTGTGGCGCGATCCGCGCACGTACGCCATCGGGGCGATCATGCTCGGCATGGCGTTCGCCGAGGGCAGCGCCAACGACTGGCTCACGATCGCAATGGTCGACGGGCACGGCCAGACCGAGGCGGTCGGCGCGGTCGCCCTGACCGTCTTCTCGGTGGCGATGACGGTGTTCCGCATCCTGGGCGGCCCGATCGTCGACCGGATCGGGCGCGTCTGGACGCTGCGGATCCTCGCCGTCGCGGCCGGCGTGGGACTGGTGATGTTCATCCTGGCGCCGTCCCTGCCTATCGCGTTCGTCGGCGTGGCGCTGTGGGGGGCGGGAGCCTCGCTCGGGTTCCCCCTGGGCATGTCGGCCGCGGCCGACGATCCCGCCAAGGCCGCGGCATCCGTCTCCGCCGCCGCGACGATCGGCTACCTCGCCTTCCTCTGCGGCCCGCCGATCCTCGGCTGGATCAGCCACGAGATCGGCATCCTGCCGACCCTGTGGATCATCGTCGGCCTCATCGTGATGTCGGGACTCGCGTCGGGCGCCGCCAAGCCGGTCGCGGGGTCGCAGGTGGGTGCCGGCCACGCCCACCGCTGAGCGACCCGCGACGCCCGCCGACGCAGGGCGCGGGTTGCGTCAGAGCCGGTCGGCGACCGTGGCCGCGACCGTGAGCCACGCATCCCGCGTCTCGGGTGCCAGCGCCTCGAAGTCGATCGGCCCGCCGTCCACGAGCGACGGGTCGAACGGCGCGCTCACCACGGCCGACGTCACCTGCTCGAAGTGCCGCGACAGGCGGGCCTCCAGACGGCGGTCGGGTCGGGAGGACGGCGCCGTGAGCACCGTCACCGCGTCGTCGATCTTGGCTCCGAAGCCCTTCTCGCGCAGTCCGTCCAGAAGCCACGCGGCGCTGGCCGCGGTGTCTTCGCGCACCGTCGACACGATCACGAGCTGGTCGGCCGCGTCGACGGCGGCCACCCAGTTGGAGGCGCGCATGTTGTTGCCGGTGTCGACGATCATGAGGCGGTAGTACCGGCGCAGCAGCGCGTGCAGCCGATCGAACGCTGCGGCGTCGATCGTCGAGGACGCCGCGGCGTCCTCGTCGGAGGCCAGCACGTCGAAGCGGGCGTCGACCTGCGTGCGCACGTAGGTGTCGAGCGCGGCGAGGCTCGACCCCTGCGGATTCCAGAACTCGTCGAGGTCCTCCAGCAGATCGACCGCCGTGCGGTGGTGCGGCGCGCTCTGCGCACGCCACCCGAGCGTGCCACGCGTCTCGTTGTTGTCCCACGCCAGCGTCGCACCGCCGCGGAATGTGCCGAAGGTCGCAGCGAGCAGGAGCGTGCTGGTGGTCTTGTGGGCACCGCCCTTGGGGTTGAGCACGACGATCGTGCGCGGCGCGTCGAGACGTCGCTGCACCCGCTTCACGCGGTCGAGCCGCCCCTGCTCCGCGCGGCCGGGCGCCGGCGAGACCGCGCCACCGGTGGCGCGGCGCACGAAGCCCTGCCACCCCTCGGTCGCACGCGGTCGCGTGCTGCCGCCGCCTCGCGACTCGAGCAGGTCCTGGACGGTCGGCCGTGCGGGCTCGCGGGCAGCCACGTCGCGCGCGACAGCGGCCTCGGGCGCGGCGGGGGCGAGGGCAACGTCGGCGGCGGCAGCGGCGTCGCTCACCGGCACGGAGGAGATGGGCTCAGCGGGAAACGGGGCGGCCAGGGATGCGCTGGGCGCGGCGGTCACGGATGCGCTGGGCACGGCGGGAAGCGGGGCGGTCACGGGGATGCGTCCGGTCTCGGGCGTGGCCGGGTCGAGCGCCTCGGCGTAGGTGCCGTCGGGGTGCACCACGAGCGGCCAGCGCGACGTGCCCTCGACGAGCGTGGCCTGCGCCGGCTCGCCCGACGACGCGGCGAGCTGCCGCATCTCCTCGACGATCCGGTCGCGCAGCGCGCGCGGGTCGGGCGCGACGACCTCCTCGACCTCGGTGCCGACGTGCAGCCGGGCGACGGTGCTGGACAGGATGTGCACGGTCGCATCGGGGTGACGCGAAGTCATCGGTTCTCCTCCGTGGGGGCGGATGCGGGCGTCGGCGGCGCGGTGGGACGGGCCGCCGAGCGGTGGGGCAGGCGGTGGGCGCGGAGGCCGGCGAGAGCCGTCGGAGCGCGAGGTGCTCAGTGCGGCGCGCATCCGCCGTGCATGTTCACGGTAGTCGACGCACCGCCTCGGCGCCGCTTCGGCGGGCACGGAGACTAGGCTCTTCGGGTGCGTCTCGTCATCGCCCGCTGCTCGGTCGACTACACCGGGCGGCTCAACGCCCACCTCCCGCTCGCGACGCGCCTGCTGGTGCACAAGGGCGACGGGAGCCTGCTGGTGCACTCGGACGGCGGCTCGTACAAGCCGCTGAACTGGATGAGCCCGCCGTGCCGGCTCGATGTCGAGATCCCGGATGCCGAGTCCGCTGCGGCCGGAGTCCTCGAGCACTGGCGCGTGACGCACGCGAAGACCGGCGATGCCCTCCTCGTGCGCATCTACGAGGTGCTGCACGACACCTCGCACGAGCTGGGGCTGGATCCGGGCCTCCAGAAGGACGGCGTGGAGGCCGATCTCCAGCGTCTCCTCGCGGAGCAGGTCGACGTGATCGGCGACGGCCTGACCCTCGTCCGCCGCGAGTACCCGACGGCGATCGGGCCCGTGGACCTGCTGCTGCGCGATCCCGCGGGCGGGACCGTCGCGGTCGAGGTCAAGCGCCGAGGCGACATCGACGGCGTCGAGCAGCTGACGCGCTACCTCGCCCTGCTCGGGCGCGACCCGCGCCTGGCGCCGGTCACCGGTGTCTTCGCGGCCCAGGAGATCAAGCCGCAGGCCAAGGTGCTGGCAGCGGATCGCGGCATCCGCTGCGTCACCCTCGACTACGAGGGCATGAAGGGCATCGAGTCCGGGGCACCGCGCCTGTTCTGAGCCGGCACGGCGTCTCGCTGCGCGCGCGCAATAGGCTGGACGGCATGCCGAGCCGATCGCCGTGGACCTGTGTGCTGTGGGACGTGGACGGGACGATCGTCGACGCGTCCGACGGCATCCTCCGGCGCCTCACGATCTGCCTCGAGCACTTCGGCAAGCGCCCGCCCACCCGTGCCGAGCTCGTGCACTGGATCGGGCCGCCGATGTACGAGTCGTTCCAGGTCAACGTCGGCATGACGCCGGAGGAGTCCACCGAGGCCGTCGCGTTCTACCGGCGCCTCGGCAAGGCGGACGGCTACACGACCGGTGCCAGGCTGTTCCCGGGGATCGCCGAGCTCATCACGGATGTCGCCGCCGCCGGCATCCCGCAGGCCACCGCCAGTTCCAAGCCCGAGGTTCAGGTGGTCGCGCTGATGGACCACTTCGACCTGTCGCCGTCGCTCACCGCGATCGTGGGGGCGACCCCGGACGAGCGGACGCTCAGCGCCAAGTCCGACATCGTGGCCGAGGCGCTGCGCCGCCTCCACGCCGCCGGCGTCGACATCAGCCGGCCCGTGCTCGTCGGCGACCGCCACCACGACGTGGAGGGCGGCGCCGAGCGGGGCGTCCCGGTGATCTTCGTCCGCTGGGGCTTCAGCTGGCCGCACGAGTCGGAGGGCGCACAGGCGGTCGTGGACGACGTCGACCGGCTGCGGGCGCTGCTGCTGGTCCGCGAGCACGCGCCCGAGCCCGCGGGAACCGCCGCCATGGGCGCCGATGGCTGACATCGTCGCGGCGATCGCGGGCTGGGTGATCCCTGCCCTGGTCGTGTTCGGCGTCACGGCGCTCGCCCTTGCGGCCCTCGCCTGGGCGGTGCGCCGCGCGCGCCGGTCGCCGCGCGCGCGGGCGGCGGCGGAGCAGGAGCGCGCCCGCGCCGGTGCCGCCCTCGTCCGCCTCGATGACGCGGTCGCCGAGCTGGAGCTCGAGGTCGGCCTGTCGGGCGCTCTCTACGGCGGCGACGCCCCGCCGTCGCTGCGGCGGGCGCGGCTCACCGCGCAGCACGTCCGCGACGAGGGGTTCGAGGAGTACCGCGACCTCAGCGATCCGGAACTCGTCCCCGTCGACATCCGCCGCGCGTCGGCGCGCATCGAGCGCCATGCCGAGGAGGCGCTGGCGAAGGTGGCCTCGGCCCGCGCCGAGCACGGCGCCTGGGTGCGCGCGAACGTCTCGGCGTCCGGGCAGATCGACGCGGCTCGGCGGCGACTCGACGCCCTCCGCTCGACGATGGGCGACCCGGCGGCCCTGGTGGCGGAGCTGTCGTCGCGCTTCGCCGAGGAGGAGTGGCGGGATGCCGCGCGCGCCGGGCACGCCGCACTCGAGGCGCGCACGGCGGCCGAGCGCCACCTCGATGACGCCGCCGCCCGCGCGGCCGACCCGTCCCTCAGCGCACTCGCCGACCTCGCCGCCGCGGAGCGGGCGCTGCGCCGGGCGGAGGCCGAGGCGCGCAGCCTCGAGGAGACGCATCGGCTCGTGCTCCAGGCGGCGCAGGCCGTGCCCGAAGAGCTGTCGGCCGCCCGTGCGGCGCTGCGCCAGGCGTCCGTCACCCGCGAGCACCTCGAGGTCGCCGACGCCGAGCGGCTCGGCGCGGAGCTGCACGCGGTCTCGGACGAACTGGACCGCATTGAGACGGATGCCGCCCGCCGCCCGACCCGCACCATCCACGCCGTCGCGCGCGTACGCAGCCGCCTGGATCTCGCGCTGGGCGATGCCCGCACCGCCCAGCAGCGCCTGCGGGGCGCTCGCACCGCACTGCCCGGCACGCTCGCGGCCGCGCGCGGCGCGATCGCGCAGGCCGAGGCATCCGTCTCCCACACCCGCGCGGGCGCCGACGCGAGGGCGCGCCTGGTGTCGGCCCAGCGGGAACTGGCCGAAGCGCGTCAGGCCCAGGATCCGGTCGCGGCTCTCGATGCCGCGCGGCGGGCGATGCGCGACGCCGAAGACGCGGCGGTGCTCGCCGGCGTCGCCGTCCTTCCCGGCGACCGCCACCGGGCGCGCGTGCAAGAAGCCCACGATCCCGGAGAGGGTCCGCCGCTATCGTGAACCCATGAGCGACGGGGCGCCCCAGCGACCGAACCGCGCGCTCGCGGGCGCATCGAGGGTCCCCGCGACGCTGACGATGATCGCGTTGATCCTCGTCGCGGGTGTCGTCTGGCAGGGGCTCTGGCGGCCGTTCGAAGATTCGGACACGTTCGAACTCGTGGCGTACGGGCTTCCCGCGCTGGAGGCGGGCAGATGGTGGACGCCCGTGACCGGGACGTTCTTCGTCAACCAGCCGTGGGTCTACGTCCTCACGATCACCTCCTTCGCGGGCATGGCATACCTCGAGGTCCGGCGCGGATCCCGCGTCGCGCTGGCGTACTACTGGGTGGGGCAGCTGTTCGCCATCTTCGGCAGCGCCCTGCTGCTGTGGGGGCTGTCCGTCCTCCCCTGGGCATGGGCGCAGCAGCAGGCCGACGCGCTCGACGTCGGGGCATCCGGTGGCACGATGGCATGCCTCGCCGCGGCGGCGGGGCTCCTGCGTCCGCCGTGGCGGGTGCGGGCGTGGCTCGTGCTGCTCGGCTTCGTCTTCGTGGCGATCGTGTTCTGGGGGACGCTCGCCGATCTCGAGCACCTGTTGGCGGTGCTGCTCATCCTCTTCGTCGACCGGTCGCTGCGCATCCAGCGCACGACCGTCCGCGAGCAGCGTCTCATCGCGTTCATCTCCGTGCTGGCGCTCGGTGCCATCCAGCTGCTGACGCTCCTCATCCCCACCGACGGCCCGTTCGGTCCCACCGAGCCCGCCTCGGGAGGGGTCTTCGACTTCGCCATCGACGTCGTCGTCATCCTGGTGGTGGCCAACGGACTGCGCCGCGGCCGGCGGTGGGCCTGGGTCGTCGCGGTGATCCTCGCGGTGTTCAACGTGCTCACGGGGCTCGTGGTGCTCGCCGGCATCATCATCGCCAGCGAGGCGCGCCTGGAGGCGACGATCGACGGCGAGACCGAGCTCGCCCTGGCCAGCGGCGTGCTCTGGCTGCTCGTGCTGCTCTACCTGATCTGGGTGCGGGGGGCGTTCCGCGCCCGCCGCAGGTCGCGGATCGGCGGGCAACCCGCGCCCGACATCGACGAGGTCAAGCGCATGCTCCACGCGCACGGGGGCGGCACGCTGTCGTGGATGACGACGTGGGACGGCAACAGCTACGCGCGCACCGCCGATGGGATCGTGGCCTACCAGCGCCGCGCGGGCGTCGCGCTGGCGCTCGCCGACCCGCTCGGTCCCGCCGCCTCGCGCGAGGCATCCGTGCGCGCGTTCATCCACGACGCCGAGCTGGCAGGTCTCGTGCCCTGCTTCTTCAGCGCCGACGAGGCGACGCGCGCGAGCGTGCCGCCGTCGTGGCGGAGCCTCGTCGTCGCAGACGACACGATCGTCGACCTGCCCGGGCTCGAGTTCACCGGCAAGCGGTGGAACTCGGTGCGCTCGTCGCTCAACCGCGCCGGGCGCGAGCAGATGACCTTCCGCATGACCCGCCTGAAGGACGAGCCGTGGGGTGTCCAGCAGCAGCTGCGGGCCATCTCCGAGATGTGGGTGGGCGACAAGGGCCTTCCCGAGATGGGATTCACCCTCGGCACGCTCGTCGAGGCGGAGGACCCCGAGGTGCGGCTCGCCCTGGCGATCGCGCCGAACGGCGACGTCGACGGCTTCCTCTCGTGGCTGCCGGTCTACCGACCCGGCGGCACAGCCCGCGGCTGGACGCTGGACCTCATGCGGCGGCGCGAAAGCGGCTTCGCACCGGTGATGGAGTACCTCATCGGGTCCTCGGCCAAGCTCTTCTCCGAGGAGGGCGCCGAGATCATGTCGCTGTCGGGCGCGCCGCTCGCGCACGACTACCCGCCGGACGCCGGCATGATCGCCGCCCTGAGCGACAAGCTGGCCGACGCACTGGAGCCGGTCTACGGGTTCCAGTCGCTGCACCGCTTCAAGGAGAAGTTCCATCCGCGGTACGAGACCATGTACCTGCTCTACCGCGACGAGAGCGACCTCACCCGCATCGGAGGAGCCCTCACCCGCGCATTCCTGCCGGATGCGACGCTGCGTCAGTTCGCAGGCGCGGGGATGGAGCTGTTCCGCGGCGAGCGCGACTGACCGATGCAGACGGCAGCCCGAGAGCCGCGGCATCCGTCATCGTCTGACGGCGGATGCCGCGGCTCACCGATCGCGCGGAGCGATCAGCCCGCTCGACTCAGAGCGGGCGGATGTTCTCGGCCTGGAGGCCCTTGGGTCCCTGCGCGATCTCGAACTCGACGCGCTGATTCTCCTCGAGGGAGCGGTAGCCACCCGACTGGATGGCGCTGTAGTGCGCGAAGACGTCTGCGCCGCCTTCATCGGGAGCGATGAACCCGAAGCCCTTCTCCGAGTTGAACCACTTCACGGTGCCCTGCGTGCTCATTACTTGCCGTTCTTCTTTGGTCTCGTCGCGTTTGCGGCGAGTGCCTCCAACGTAGTGAAGACGCGCGCGTGCGGCGAGACCCAGTTCGGATGGTGACAGAAACGTTGCACGGATCGGCGTGGTCACGAGCCCATCGCACGCCCGGGCTGAGCAGAGCTCCAAGCCCGGGCGTCGACGGATCCCCCCGGATAGGCCACACCGAAGCGTGGACATCGACATCGTACCGATATATCAGCGGAGGGGCGAGGGTTCGCTTCCCGTCCGAGGTCTATGCAGCTGAATCGTCCGGCGTACACTGGGGCCAGCCATGACCGCCCCCTTCCTTCCGCTCGACCCGCGCGGCGTCGCCCTCAAAGACGAGGTGTACGCACGCCTGGGCGAGGCCATCCTCGACGGCCGCCTCGCGCCCGGCGAGCGACTGCGCGACCACGAGCTGGCGGAGTGGCTGGGCGTCTCGCGGACGCCGGTGCGCGAAGCGCTGCAGCGGCTGGAGCGCACCGGGCTGGTCGAGGTGTCGCCTCACCGGTACACGCGCGTGTCCCTCCCGGATCACGAGAGCGACACGGTGGAGCTGGTGGCGTACAACATGGGCCTGGCCGTGCGGATGGCCGCGCGCCGGGCCGACGACGCGGCGCTCGCGCTCGCCTTGGAGAAGCTCGACGAGGTGATCGCGGCGTCGCGTGCGGATGACGCGGCGGCGATCGCCGCGGCGAGTCACGAGTTCTTCGCGGTGATCACGCGCGCCAGCGGCAACCTTCCGCTGCGGAGGTTCATCCGCGAGTACGAGATCGCGATCCGGCGCGACCTCAAGGGGTGGCGTCCCCACATCCAGTGCCCGGTGGGGCGCACCGCCGCGTACGAGGAGTTCCGCACGTCCCTGGCGGGTCGCGACGGCGACGGCGCGGAGGCGCAGCTGCGCCGCATCCACGGTCTGACCTGACCACGCGCGCCATCGCAAGCCCTTCTCGCCCCCGGGCGCGTCTGGGTAGCGTGGGCGGGGTGACCCACCACATCGAGCTGCGGGCTCTCGACGACGACGACCTGGACGCGATCTTCGAGATGATGCGCGACCGCGAGGCGATCGCCATGGCCGCGTTCACCGCGGAGGATCCCGACGACCGCGGCGCCTTCGACGCGTGGATCGCCCGTCAGCGGGACGACGAGAACGTGCTCTCCCTCGTGGTGACCGAGGACGGCGGCTTCGCCGGCACCATCGCCTCCTTCACTGTGGACGGCGACCGCGAGGTCACGTTCTGGATCGCCCGGCACGCCTGGGGTCGCGGGGTGGCGACGGCGGCGCTGCGCCTCCTCATCTCCCGCGAGCCCATCCGTCCCCTCTTCGCACGCGCGGCCGCTCACAACGCCGCCTCGATCGCGGTGCTGGAGAAGGCCGGGTTCACCGAGGTCTCGCGCAACACCGATTTCGCCCCGGGCGTCGGCCGCGAGATCGAGGAGATCGTGTTCACCCTCGTCCCCGCCCTCGACGGCGTCGGCGGCGGCTGAGCGGCCTCGCCGGCCACTGCCGGGAACGGCGAAGGCCCCCGTCACCGGGGGCCTTCGCTGCGCTGTGCGCGAGGGGGGAGTTGAACCCCCACGCCCTTTCGGGCACTGGCACCTGAAGCCAGCGCGTCTGCCTATTCCGCCACTCGCGCGAGCCGCGGCATCCCAGGATCCCGCGAAACTCAACTTGCCGAGGATATCATGCGTGGCGGCCCCGTCCGAACCGGCCAGGTCGCGTGGGCGATCCATCGCGGGTACAGGCTGTGCAACTAGCATGTACCAACCGGCACCCCCCTCCAGAGGAGCTCCGTGGGACTACTTGACAGCTTCGAGAAAGGTCTCGAGCGCGCTGTGAACAGCGCGTTCGCCAAGACCTTCCGCAGCGGCATCCAGCCCGTCGAGATCGCCTCGGCCCTGCGCAGCGAACTCGACAAGAAGGCCGCGGTGGTCAGCCGGGATCGCATCCTCGCTCCCAACACGTTCACGGTGATGCTCTCACCGGCCGACGACGACCGCATGTCGAATCTCGGCGACGCGCTCACGCACGAGCTCGACACCCTCGTGCACAAGCACGCCAAGGCGCAGGGCTACTCGTTCGCCGGCCCGGTGTCGATCTCGCTGCGCCGCGACGATCAGCTCTCCACCGGCACGCTGCGCGTCGAGTCGACAGCGGCGCAGGGCGGCCAGGTCGCCTGGCGGGGGGTGGTGGACGTCGAGGGCCGCCGCGTCCCGCTGACGAAGTCCCGCACCGTCATCGGCCGCGGCAGCGACGCCGACATCACCGTCGCCGACCCCGGCACCAGCCGCAAGCACGTCGAGATCCTGTGGGACGGCGAGCGCGCGATGGTCCGCGACCTGGGCTCGACCAACGGCACGATGCTCGACGGCCGGAAGGTCGGCGAGGCCGCGCTGCCGCCGGACTCGACGGTGCGCATCGGTCGCACCGACATCGTGTTCCGCGTGGTGGCGCAGGCCGCGGCTCCCCGGCCCGCCGCGCCCGCCGACGACGCGACCCGCATGTTCGACGCGCCCCCCTACGATGCACGGGAGAGGGGTCCGCTGGCATGAGCGAGCTGACCCTGCTCCTGCTGCGCATCGGGTTCCTGGTGCTGCTGTGGGCGTTCGTGTTCGGCGTGATCTACTCGCTGCGCGCGGACCTGTTCGGCGTGAAGGTGAGGCGGATGCCGGATGCCGCGGCCGCCGCGGCCGCACCCGCCGGCGCCCCCGCCGCCTCGCCGTCGGCCGTCACCTCCGCGGTCGGCCAGGCCACGCCGCCGCGCCCGCTCCAGACCACCGGACCGGCAACCACCTCGACCGCCTCGCGGATCGTGATCACGAGCGGCCCCAAGACGGGCCTCGAGCTGCCCCTGGGCAATGAGCCGCTGACCATCGGCCGCTCGAGCGAGTCGGGGCTCGTGGTGCGGGACGACTACACGTCCAGCCACCACGCGCGCCTGGTGCTGTGGGGCGATCAGTGGATGATCCAGGACCTCGACTCCACGAACGGCACCTGGCACGACGGCGTGCGCGTGACCGCCCCGGTCCCGGTGAACCTGGGCGCTCCGATCAAGGTCGGTGCGACGACGTTCGAGCTGCGGAAGTAGCGGGCGGACCCCTCGCACATGGTCTTCCAGGGCTCGAGCGCCGCCATCTCGCACACCGGCAAGGTGCGCTCCAACAACCAGGACTCCGGCTACGCCGGCTCGAACCTCTTCGTGGTCGCCGACGGGATGGGCGGCCACGCGGGCGGCGATGTCGCCTCCAGCCTCGCCATCTCGCGGCTGGAGCCGCTCGACCGGCCCTATGACTCCACCGCGGAGGCCGAGCGGGCCCTCCGCGATGCGATCGCCGACGCCGCCGTCGACCTCATCGACACCGTGAACGTCCGCCCCGAGCTGGCCGGCATGGGCACCACCGTGAGCGCACTGATCATGGTGGACGACTACGCCGTCATCGCCCACATCGGAGACTCGCGGATCTACCTCTACCGCGACGGCGCGCTGACCCAGATCACGACGGACCACACGTTCGTGCAGCGCCTCGTCGATTCCGGGCGGATCACCCCCGAAGAGGCGCGCTACCATCCGCGCCGCTCGGTTCTCATGCGGGTGCTCGGCGACATGGATCCCGACCCCGAGCTCGACACGTTCATCATGCCGACCCAGCCGGGCGACCGCTGGCTGCTGTGCTCGGACGGCCTCTCGGGGGTCGTCGACGACGCCCACACCGCCAAGGCGATGAGTCTGGGCCTCGCGCCCGGCCGCACGGCCGACAGCCTGCTGAAGCAGGCCCTCGACGGCGGCGCGCCCGACAACGTCACGATCGTCCTCGTCGACGTCGGCGGGCAGCATCCGATCTTCTCCGGCACGGCCACCATCGTGGGCTCCGCCTCCAACCCGGTGGGCATCGAGGTGCCGGCCGCGGCGCCCCGGAGGTCGGGCTGGCTGCACCCGAACCGGCAGGCGGCCAACGAGCCGACGCACTTCGAGCCGGCGGCGGAGTTCCTCGAGGAGCTCATCGAGGAGGACCGCCGCCGCGCCCGTCGCCGCCGCATCGGCTGGATCGCCGGCGTGCTGCTCGCGCTGCTCCTGCTGTTCGGCGCCGCCTGGATCGGCTACCAGTGGACGCAGACGCGGTACTTCGTCGGCGCCGACGAGGACACCGTCGTGATCTACCAGGGCGTGCAGCAGAACATCGGGCCGATCTCGCTCTCGACGCCGCACGAGGACACCGGCATCCCGCTGGACTCGCTCTCCGACTTCGCCCGGGCGACCGTCGAGGGCACCATCTCGGCAAGCTCCCTCTCAGACGCGCGCCGTATCGTCGCCGACATCAGTGACCTGGCGGGAGGGGGCGGATGAGCGCGCAGACGAGGACGCCCGCCGAGACGGTCTCCACCGACACCGCGGTGGTGCGCGCACTGCGGCGCATCCGGGTGCCGCAGACGCAGCGCAACCGCGAGCTGGCCCTGCTGCTCTTCGCCTTCCTGATCAACGGCTGCGCCGTCGCGCTCGTGCAGCTGGGCGCGAGCGGGACCATCGACTGGACCTTCCTGGTGTACTGCGGCGGCCTCACCGCGCTCGTCTTCGCGCTGCACATCCTGCTGCGCCTGCGCGCCCGCGACGCGGATCCCTTCGTCGTGCCGATAGCCACGCTCCTCACCGGTGTGGGGCTGGCGATGATCTACCGGCTCGACCTGCACTGGGAGCGGCACGGCTGGAACGCGTTCTCGACGAGACAGCTCGCGTGGGCGGCGATCGCCCTGGTCGCGGCGATCCTTGTGGTGATGTTCCTGCGCAACTACCGGGTGCTGTTCCGCTACACCTACATCTTCGGCTTCGCCGGCATCGCCCTGCTCGTGCTGCCCGTCATTCCGGGCCTCGGAACGGATGCCAACGCCGACGTGTGGGTCTCGCTCGGGTTCTTCTCGTTCCAGCCGGGCGAGCTGGCCAAGATCGCGCTGGGCATCTTCTTCGCCGGGTACCTCGTCCGCACCCGCGAGAGCCTGACCTCGACGGGGACCCGCTTCCTCGGCCTCACCTGGCCGCGGGCGCGCGAGCTCGGGCCGCTCCTGGTGATCTGGCTGATCTCACTGGGCATCATCGTGATGCAGCGCGACCTGGGCACCGGACTGCTCATCTTCGGAATGTTCGTCGCGATGCTCTACGTCGCGACGGGCAAGACGAGCTGGGTGCTCATCGGCGTGCTGCTGGCCACCGCCGGCGCCGCTCTCGCCTCGCAGGTGCTCCCGTACGTCCAGGGCCGGTTCCGCAACTGGCTCGACGCGTTCAACCCCGAGCTGATGGACAACTCCAGCTACCAGCTGGTCAACGGACTGTTCGGCATGGCCAACGGCGGCCTGATCGGCACCGGCCTCGGCCAGGGGCGTCCGTACCTCACGCCCGTCGCCGAGAGCGACTACATCCTCCCGGCCCTCGGCGAGGAGCTGGGCCTCATCGGGGTCTTCGCGATCCTGTGCCTGTACATGGTGTTCACCAGCCGCGGCATCCGCATCGGCCTGGCCGGGCAGGACGACTTCGGCAAGCTGCTCGCGACCGGCCTGTCGTTCACCATCGCGCTGCAGGTGTTCATCATGGTCGGCGGCGTGACGCGCCTCATCCCCCTCACCGGCCTCACCACGCCCTTCCTGGCAGCGGGCGGCTCGTCGCTGGTGGCGAACTGGATCATCGTCGCCCTGCTGCTGCGGATCTCGGACGCGGTGCGCAGCCGGCCCCGGGTGGTGATCGGCTGAGATGACAAAAGAACTCCGGCGTCTCAGCATCCTGATGCTGATCATGTTCCTCGCGCTGTTCGCCTCGACCAGCTGGATCCAGGTGATCCAGTCCGACGAGCTCGCCGCCAATCCAGAGAACCGCCGCGCGCTGTACGACTCGTACGAGGTGCAGCGCGGCTCGATCATCGCCAGCGGGTCGGCGATCGCCTCGTCCGTGGCATCCGACGACCTCTACAGCTGGCAGCGGGTCTACACCGACGCCGAGATGTGGGCGCCCGTCACCGGGTACATCAACCCCGCACTGAACTCGGCCACCGGGATCGAGCAGGCGATGAACCAGCAGCTCAGCGGGACCGCCGGCTCGCAGTTCCTCTCGCGCATCGAGCGCATCTTCACGGGGCAGCCGCCGCGGGGCTCGAACGTCGTGCTGTCGCTGGACGCCGACGTGCAGCGGGCCGCGTTCGAGGCGCTCGGCGGCCTGCAGGGCGGAGTGATCGCGATCGAGCCCTCGACGGGGCGCGTGCTCGCACTCGTGACGAGCCCCAGCTACGACACGAACGTCCTGGCCTCGCACGACACCGAGCAGGTCAACGCCACGTACGACGAGCTCGTCGCCGACCCGGGCAAGCCGCTGTCCAACCGGGCCATCGCCGGCGACCTCAACCCGCCGGGGTCGACGTTCAAGCTCGTGACGGCCTCTGCGGCGCTGGCCTCCGGCGACTACACGCCGGACTCGCAGCTTCCCAACCCCGCCCGCTACCAGCTGCCGCAGTCCAGCAGCGTCGTGCAGAACGCCGGCGGCGGGACGTGCGGCCCGGGCGAGACGGTGTCGCTCGCCGACGCGCTGCGACTGAGCTGCAACATCCCGTTCGCGGAGCTCGCGGTCGAGCTCGGCGACACGGCCATCCGGGAGGAAGCGGAGAAGTACGGCTTCAACATGTCGGTGGAGATCCCGCTGGTCTCGACGCCGTCGGGGTACCCCCGCTCCATCCAGGACGACGCGCAGACCGCGCTCAGCGGCTTCGGCCAGGGCCAGGTGACGGCGACCCCGCTGCAGATCGCGATGGTGTCGGCCGCCATCGCAAACGGCGGGATCGTGATGAACCCCCGCATGGTGGACCGGGTGATCGGGCCGGATCTGTCGGTGCAGCAGACGTTCGACGACACCGAATTCGGGCGGGCGCTGGACGCCGATCTCGCAGAGGAGCTGGTCACGATGATGGTCGCCAATGTCAGTGACGGCGCTGCGTCGGGTGCAAGAATAGACGGGGTCGACGTGGCCGGTAAGACCGGTACCGCGGAGAACGGAACCGGCGAGCCCTACACGCTGTGGTTCACCGGGTTCGCGCCCGCGCAGAGCCCGGATGTCGCCGTGGCCGTCGTCGTGGAGGACGGCGGCGGGCAAGGACAGTCGGGCAGCGGCAACACCATCGCCGCTCCCATCGCGAAGAAGGTCATGGAGGCGGTGCTGGGACGATGAGACCGACGCAGGGCGTGACCTTCGGCGGCCGCTACGAGCTCGACTCGCGCATAGCGATCGGCGGCATGGGCGAGGTGTGGGAGGCGACGGACCACGTCATCGGACGCACGGTCGCCATCAAGATCCTCAAAGACGAGTACATGGGCGACCCCGGCTTCCTCGAGCGCTTCCGCGCGGAGGCCCGTCACGCCGCGCTGGTCAACCACGAGGGCATCGCCAGCGTGTTCGACTATGGCGAGGAGAACGGCAGCGCCTTCCTCGTCATGGAGCTCGTGCCCGGCGAGGCGCTGTCCACGATCCTCGAGCGCGACGGCTCACTCTCGACCGACAAGACCCTCGACGTCGTCGCGCAGACCGCCGCCGCCCTGCAGGCCGCGCACGCGGCCGGGCTCGTCCACCGCGACATCAAGCCCGGCAACCTCCTGATCACCCCGGACGGGCGCGTCAAGATCACCGACTTCGGCATTGCGCGCATCGCCGACCAGGTGCCGCTGACCGCGACCGGCCAGGTGATGGGCACGGTGCAGTACCTGTCGCCGGAGCAGGCGTCCGGCCACCCGGCATCCCCCGCGACCGACATCTACTCGCTCGGGATCGTCGCGTACGAGAGCCTCGCCGGCAAGCGCCCCTTCACCGGCGAGTCGCAGGTGGCGATCGCGATGGCGCAGATCAACGAGCAGCCTCCGGCGCTGGCCGCCACGATCGCGCCGCCCGTGCAGAACCTCGTCATGGCGATGATCGCCAAGAAGCCCGAGGACCGCCCCGCATCCGCCGCCGCCGTCGCACGCGCCGCCACCGCGCTGCGTCGCGGCGACCTCGCCGCCGCCGCGGCCGCCGTGCCCGCGATCGCCGGCGCCGCAGCCGCCGGCGACGCGACGACGCAGCTCTTGGGCGCCGGCGGCGACACCGGCGCCGCGACCCGCATCCTGCCGACCCCGGTCGAAGAGGTCACCACGACCGAGGAGACGGCAGAGAAGAAGAAGCGCAGTCCGTGGACGTGGCCGCTGATCGCGCTCATCGCCCTGCTGCTGCTGGTGCTCGCAGGCACCATCTGGGCGGTCCTGGCCAACCAGGACACGCCCGAGCCGGATCCCACGCGCACCTCGGCCTCGCCGACACCGACGCCCACGCCGACGCCCACCCCGTCGGCGACCACGGCGAACGTGGTCGCCGCGGACTTCATCGGGTCGGACTGCGCCACGGCCTCGGCCGCGCTGGACGCACTGGGCCTGGGCGCGACCTGCGCCGAGGGCAACGCGGCTCCCGACCAGCCCAGCGAGGGCCTGGTCTACGACGTGAGCCCCACGGGCAACGTCCAGCTGGGGACCGTCATCCAGCTGACGGTCTACGCCGGCCAGACGCCGATGCCGACGCCCACGGCGCCGACATTCCAGGGTGCTCCTCAGACGGTCGAGCCCGGCGGCGAGCTGACCGTCCTCTGGGAGGGCTACAGCTGCCCGCCCGGGACCGGCTCGGTCAGCGCCTATACCTTCACCGTCCAGAACGGCTCGATCGCCAACGGACCCAGCTTCCCCCAGAACGCGCGCAACGCCACCGTCACCGCGGCGGACGCCGCCGGCCAGACCGTCATCGTCACCTACAACGTGACCTGCAGCGGCGGCTCGGCGGGCAACCGCACATCGGGCGAGTCGGGCGAGGCCACCGTGCTCATCCAGGCGGCGGCTCCGACTCCGGAGCCGACCGACGTGGTGGGCAACGGCTGACCAGCCTCAGCCGGATCCGGGCAGGGCGCCCGCCGCGTCCCCCGCTCCGGCTCGGCTAGTCTGGCTTGTGTTCCAGGCAGGGAGTGACCGTTGACAGCTGAGCCGCGCGTGCTTTCGGGGCGCTATCGCATCGATGAGCCGATCGGCCGGGGCGGAATGGCCAGCGTGTACCGGGGATACGACCTGACGCTGGGCCGAGAGGTCGCGATCAAGATCCTCGACCGCGAGCTGGCAGACGACAACGCGTTCCGCACACGGTTCCGTCTGGAGGCGCAGGCCGCTTCGCGCATGGCGCACCCGACCATCGTGCGCGTCTACGACGCGGGCGAGGACTCGCTCACCACCCCCGACGGCACGGTGCGGCCGGTGCCGTTCATCGTGATGGAGCTCGTCAAGGGCCGGCTGCTGAAGGACATCATCGCCGCGGGTCCGGTGCCGGTGGCCGATGCGGTGCGCTACGTCGACGGCATCCTCGAGGCGCTCGAGTACTCGCATCGCGCCGGCGTCATCCACCGCGACATCAAGCCGGGCAACGTCATGGTGACCGACGCCGGCCAGGTCAAGGTGATGGACTTCGGCATCGCGCGGGCCGTCTCCGACAGCTCGTCCACGGTCGCCGAGACGACCCAGATCCTCGGCACCGCCGCCTACTTCTCGCCGGAGCAGGCCAAGGGCGAGCCCGTCGACGGGCGCGCCGACGTGTATTCGACCGGTGTGGTGCTGTACGAGCTGCTCACCGGACGCCAGCCGTTCCGGGGAGAGTCGCCGGTCGCCGTCGCGTATCAGCACGTCAGCGAGGCGCCGGTGCCGCCGTCGGAGGTCAACGACACCGTCCCGCGCACCCTCGACACCGTGGCGCTGCGCGCCCTCGCGAAGGATCCCTTCCAGCGCTACCAGGACGCCGCCCGTTTTCGCGAGGCCCTGGACGCCACGGTCGACGGACGCGAGCCGTCGAAGCGGCAGGTCGGCGCGCTCACCAGCGAGCTCTACGGTCCCAATCCGCGTCAGGCCGCCGAGACCGCGCGATCGCTGCGCCAGCTCAGCACCGACACCACGATGAAGCGCACGCAGGCAGGCCCTCCGGTCGCGTGGATCTGGGCCGGCGTCGGGCTCTTGGCGGTGCTGCTCATCTCCCTGCTGTTCTGGGTGCTGTCCATCCAGCCGGGCGACGACCTGCCGGCGAACGTCCGCGTCGTGCCGAACGTCGAAGGGATGACCTACGACCGGGCGAACGAGGAGCTCGCCGACAGTGATCTGCTCGCCTTCCGCGTCGACGAGGAGAGCACGGAGGTCCCCGAGGGCAGCGTCATCCGCACCGATCCTGCCGCGGGCACCTCGGTGGAGCCGCAGCAGCAGGTGCGGGTCTACGTCTCGAGCGGTCAGGAGATGGCGACGGTGCCCACCCTGACGGGGCTGGGACAGGATGCCGCCATCGCGGCCATCACCGACGCCGGCCTGGTGCTCGGCACCATCACCACGCAGAACGACGCGGGTCTCGCCGCCGGCACGGTCATCTCGAGTGACCCGGCGGATGCCGCGAGCGTGCCGCAGGGCACCACCGTGAACCTGGTCGTCGCCTCGGGGCGGGTCGCGATCGACGACGTGCGCGGCTACACGCTCGACGCGGCGACGCGCGAGCTGGAGTCCGCCGGACTCACCGTGATCCCCGCTGAGGACCCGGGCTGCCCGGCCTCCGATCCGACGACGGTCCAGTCCCAGTCGCTGCCGCCGGGCGATGTGCCGGTGCGATCCGAGATCACGCTGACGTACTGCTCCGGCGCGTAGGCGATCGCCGGGGGCTGAGTGCCGCGCCTCGAGTAGCGGCATCCGGATATCCGACCGACGCGAGCCAGTTGCCCAGCAGCCGGTAGCCCCCGTCGGTGAGCACGCTCTCGGGGTGGAACTGCACGCCGACGATGGGGGCGCTGCGATGGGCGACTCCCATGATCACGCCGCTGTCGGTGCGGCTGGTCACCGCGAGCTCCGGGGGAATCGTCTCGGGCACGATGGCCAGCGAGTGGTATCTCGTCGCCACGAACGGGTCGGCGAGGCCGGTGTAGAGCTCCGAGCCGTCGTGATGCACCCGCGAGGTGATGCCGTGCATGAGCTCGGGCGCGTGGTCGACGCGAGCGCCGAAGGCCTCTCCGATGGCCTGGTGCCCGAGGCACACGCCGAGGAGCGGGATGCCGGACTCCGCCGCCGCGCGGACGACGTCGATCGACGCGCCGGCGTCTGCCGGCGCGCCGGGGCCCGGTGAGATCAGCACGCCGGGGCGCCCGGCGATGTCGCGCGCAGGATCGCTGAGGCGGTCGGCCTCGACCATCTCGGTCTCGGCGCCGAGCTCGTGCAGATATCCGATGAGGGTGTGGACGAAGCTGTCGTGGTTGTCGACGACGAGGATCGGCGCCGGCGGCCGCGCAGTCACGACAACGCCCGCCCGGCCACGGCAGGGAGGGCGACGGTGACCTCCTGCGGGTTGACGAACTCGCTCACCCACGGGAAGACGTGGAAGAGGAGTCCGTACAGCACCGCCGCGAGCAGCACCAGGAGGATGAGCACCCGCACCCACCAAGGACCGGGAAGCACATGCCACAGCGCGGCGTACATCAGGCCACCGCCTGCAGGGACGCGGGTTCGCCTTCGCCGCGCGGGGTGAACGAGTCGAACACCCCGTACGCGACGATGCGCTCGGTCATCGCGTACATGGGGCTGCAGCTGGTGAGCGTGATGTAGGCGGTGCCGGCCGGGACGTCGATCGCCTGCGGCACCGGGAGCAGCACCTCGACCTCGGTGGGCGTGACGTACTCGAGCGTGCGGAAGCGGTAGGTGAACCACCCCTCCGGCGTCTCGACGACGATCGCGTCACCGAGTCGCAGCTCGGCGATGCGGTGGAACGGCTTGCCCCAGGTGGTGCGGTGGGCGGCGAGGGCGAAGTTGCCCGGCTGCCCCGGCATCGGCGTGCCGGGATAGTGCCCGATGCCGATCGGGTCGAGCGTGCGCTCGCGGGTCACGCCGCCGGCCATCGGCACGGCGTAATCGGCGCCGAACCGGGGGATGCGCATGACCGCGAACACCTCGGCATCGGCGGGCTCCGCGAGCACCGGCGGCGTCGGGGGAGCGGGCTCATCCGGTTCGGCGGGGGTCTCCGCCGTCGGATCGGGCGTGGGCGCCGCGGCGCCGGACTCGCGCGCCCACTCCTGCGAGAGCGACGAGCCGGTGGCGTTGCGCTCCGCCCCGTAGATCAGATCCCCGACCCACAGCTGCCACACGACGTACAGCAGCACGATCAGACCAGCGGTGATGAGGACCTCGCCGATGACGCCGACGACCGACGGACGCCGGAAGGGACGCCCGCTCGCCCCGCCGGCGCGACCGGAGGCGGCCACCGCTTCATCCACAAGGGGATTCTCGCACGCGCGGGTCGGCGCCGGCTGACGGCTAGACTTCTCTCTATGGCACGACCCGGCAAAGACGACGACTCGCTCGTCGAGCGCGCAGAAGGCGAGGCCGCACCCAACCCGGTGTGGTTCAAGCCGATCATGATCGGACTGATGCTGATCGGTCTGGTGTGGATCCTCGTCTTCTACCTGAGCGGGATGGCCTACCCTATTCCCGGCATCGGCGCGTGGAACCTCGTGATCGGCTTCGGGATCGCCTTCATCGGCTTCCTGATGACGACGCGCTGGCGATAGCGAGTCACCGAAAGAGCCCCGGTCGGCGCCGACCGGGGCTTTTCCGTGCGCGGCGGCGGGAGGGCTCCGCCGGTTCTCAACAACCCCGTTAACAGGTGTGAATTACACGCGTGTGATTCTCCCCAGCTGTGGAGGAACCTGTGGATAACTCGCGTCGGCCGAGCGGCTAGAGGATGACGACGCCGGGAAAGAGGACCGGGACGAACAGCAGGGCGATGAGCCCGGCGCCCACCGTCGCCAGCAGCCCGATCTGCAGGCCGCGCTGTCTGACCGCGCGCGTGCGGGTGAAGATCAAGCCCACGAGCAGGCCCACCACGAGACCGCCGATGTGCGCCTGCCACGAGACGTTGAAACCGGGTATGAAGCCGATGACGAGGTTGACGCCCAGGATGATCGCGATCCCGCCGATGTTCGCGCCGATGTGACGGCCGATGACCAGCAAGGCTCCGAAGAGGCCGAAGATGGCTCCGGATGCCCCGACGACGGGTGTCGTGAACGACAGCAGCGTGACGGCGACCGAGCCGCCGAGCGCACTGAGGAGGTAGAGCGCGAGGAAGCGCCAGCGGCCCAGGAGCGGCTCGAGGCTGCGCCCGATCATCCACAGCGCCAGCATGTTGAGGCCGACGTGCCAGAAGCCGGAGTGCACCAGCGAGACGGTGACGAGGCGCCACGGCTGGAAGTCACCGTTGAACTGCGGATACAGCGCGGGCGCCCAGAACAGCAGCGCACCCTGCACCGCGTCGCCCACCCCGCCCGGGATGAGTGAGAGCAGGAACACGAAGGCGGTGAGGGCGATGATCGTGTAGGTCACGACCGGGCGTCCGGCGGACGCCGAGAGCGCCCGCGGGCGCGACCACCGACGCTCCGCCTTCCGCTGCGCAGGGGACTGCGCCTTCTGCTGATCGCGCAGGCACTCGGGGCAGATCACGCCGACGGCGGCGGGGGTCTGGCACTCGGGGCAGATCGTGCGCAGGCACCGCTGGCAGAGCACGAAGCTCTGTCGATCGGGATGCCGGTAGCAGAAGTTCTCGCGGTTGCGGCTGAGGTCGTCGGTGGTCACGCGCGGCGGTCAGACCGTGGCGATGTCGATCGACTCGATGACGACGGGCTCGACCGGACGATCGCCGGCAGCGGTCGGGACCTCGCTGATCGCGTCGACGACGGCCTTCGAGGCATCATCGGCCACCTCGCCGAAGATGGTGTGCTTGCCCTGCAGCCACTCGGGGCCGCGGCCGCCCTGGCCCGGGACGGTGATGAAGAACTGCGAGCCGTTGGTGCCCTCGGCCTGACCGGTGATTGCGTTGCGGCGCAGACCCGCGTTGGCCATGGCGAGCTTGTACGGCTCGGTGAAGGTGAGCTCGCCGTTGATCTCGTCGTTGAAGGTGTAGCCGGGGCCGCCCACGCCCTGACCCAGCGGGTCGCCGCCCTGGATCATGAAGCCCGAGATGATGCGGTGGAACACGACGTCCTTGTAGAGCGGGCCGTCACCCGGCTGCCCGGTCCCCGGGTGGGTCCACGCCTGCGAGCCGTCTGACAGGCCGATGAAGTTCTGCACCGTGCGCGGCGCGTGGTCGCCGAAGAGGTTGACGACGATGTCGCCGTGGTTGGTGTGGATCGTTGCGACTGCAGTGTGAAGCGGCATTCATACATTGTCTCAGAGTTCGCTGCAACCCCTGCCGTCCGGGCGCTCGTCTGGCAAGATGAAGAGGACCGACATCCCCCAAGGGAGGGCACCGTGAGCCTCAGCCGCAAGCGCAAGAAGGAACTCGTGAAGCTGCAGAAGCAGGCGAACAGCCTGTGGGAGTCGCAGCAGCTCCTGGTCGGAGAAGCGGCGTCGGTCGCCCGCGAGGCCGGCCGCCAGCTCGGCAACTATGGCCGCGAGCAGATCAGGCCGCAGGTCCAGGCGAACTACGACAAGTACGCCGCACCGTACGTCGACAAGGGCAAGAAGGTCGTCAACACCACGGTCATCCCCGCCGCGGGCGCCGTCATGGGCTCCGCGATGTCGGTGTGGGACGCCGCGAACGACACCCGTTCCCGCCTGGCAGGCGGCCGCGGGATCGACCTCAAGGCGGCATTCCGCAAGCCGGCTCCCGAGCCGGTGAAGACGGGCATGGGCGTGGGCGGCTGGATCGCGATCGTCCTCGGCGTCGCCGCGGCGGTGGGCGTTCTCTACGCGGCGTGGCAGACGCTGCGTGCCGACGACGAGCTGTGGGTCGCGGACGACCCGCTGCGCGCGCCGGATGCCTGATCCCGCCACCGGCGAGGGTCTGCACGGCATCGACCGCGTTCGCGCGGCGGCTGCCGCGCGCGGTCTGGACGTCGAGATCCGTGAACGGCCGGCGGCGAACAGTCTCGCGGAGGCGGCGGCGATCCTCGGCATCCCGCCCGCCGGGATCGTCAAGACGCTGGTGGTCAAGCGCAGCGACGACACCTACCTCTTCGCGCTCATCCCGGGCGATCGCGCGATCTCGTGGCCGAAGCTGCGGACGGTCGTCGGCGTGAACAAGCTCCAGCTGCCCGACCCGGCGCGCGCGCTGGCCGCCACCGGCTACGAGCGCGGCACCATCGTGCCCATCGGGAGCACGCACGAGTGGCCGATCTACGCCGACGGCGCGATCGTCGGCCGGCGCATCGCGATGGGAGCGGGCGCGCACGGCTACAGCATGTTCGTCGAGGCGGACGAGCTCATCGCCGCCTATGGCGCGACCGTCGCCGACATCTCGCAGCCGATCGACTGACCTCGTCGGCGCGTCGCGTGTCCCGTCTCCGCGATCAGCGCTGCCGGGGCAGTTCGATCCCGGCCATCTCGAGCGCGATGTCGACCAGCTTGACCCGGTGAAGCGCCCTGACGTCGGCGAGCGGGAACCACTCCGCCCGATCGGTGGAGCCGTCCTTCTCGTGGCGCAGGCGTCCGCCGGTGACGCGGGCGCGATAGATGACGCGGAGGGTGTGCAGCGGGGCGTCCGCGCCGGGTGACAGCCGGCGGCCCGGCGGGATGACGCGGGAGTGGATGCCGAGGAGCCGCTCGATCACGACGCGATACCCGGTCTCCTCCCGCACCTCGCGTCGCGCGGCCCGCTCGGGATCCTCGCCCGGCTCGAGACCGCCGCCGGGCATCGTCCACGCCGAGCGGCGCCCCTCGTTCCAGTGCGCGAGCAGAAGACGGTCCTCCTCATCCATGATGACCGCATAGGCAGCGACGCGCAGGTCCATGCTTCACCCTAAACCGGCGGAGAGCGTCATCCGGCGGGGCGCAGCATCCCCACGACACCCAGGATCGCGCGCGTCACGAGTTGCGGCTGCTCGGCGGGCAGGCCATGGCCGCTGCGGGTCTGGGTGAGGTGGTCGGCGCCGAGCTCTTCCGCCAGGAGGCGTTGCGCCTCGACCCACGCCGGCCAGGTGGAGGCTCCCGGGGTCACCTGCAGATCCCACGGCTGGTCCGACGACATCACGACGACCGGCGTCCCGCGGGGAAGGGCGGCGGTCGCGCCGAGCCCGTCGATGCTCGCCTCGTAGTCCGGCGCCTCGGCGACCCCGTCGCCGCTCGCGGCGATCGCCGCCATCCACGCGTCCCACTGCTCGGGTGTGAGTGTGCGCTGCAGGTGAGCGCTGGCGGAGTCCAGCAGCACCAGGCCGTCCACGTCGTCGCTGAAGGTGCGGGCGAACTGCTGGGCGATCAGGCCTCCCAGCGACAGTCCCACCACGACATAGGGTCCCTCTTCTCCGGCCGCGTGCAGGACGGCCTCCAAGTCGTCGGCACCCTGGGCCGCCGTCGTCGGCTGGGCGACGGCCGTCGACGGCGTGGGTGAGCCATCGTCGCGGATCGTTCCCGGGCGGTCGTAGGCGCACGCGCGGGTGTGTGCGGCGACCGCCTCGAACGTGGTCGGCGTCCCCGGCGCGACGCCGGGGAGCAGCGTCTGCCATTCGTCGGCGGCGCCGCGGGTGCCCGAGACGAACACCACCGTCGGCGACCCGCTGCCCCGGCATTCCATGAACACCTCGCGTCCGTCTCCGATGTCGAAGAGGCCGGCGATGGATGCGTCGCTGCGCGCACGGCTGGGTTCGGCGGACGGCGCGGCAGAGGCGCACCCGCCGAGCATGAAGGACAGCAGCGTGCCGATCGTGAGCAGGCGCACGCGGCCGGCACGGCCTCCTCCCCGCAGGTCGGCCATGGTGGCTGCACTCTACCGCGCACCGGATCGTCTGCGACAGATCGCGCGGCACGTGGCAGCCGGCCACCGGTCTGTACGACGGGATGCCGCCGCAGTACGATGCAGCCGGGTCTGCGGTGATCCCGTCTGGGGACGAGGAGGTCGTCATGGCGCGCCGCTTCATCATCGTGCTGCTGTGCGCGGCGGGGCTGACGCTCACGGCGTGCACCGCGGCGGAGACCGAGACCGAGGAGCCGGGCCGGGCGGAGACTTCGAGCGAGGACGTGGCCGGGCTCGTCGACATCGGGGACGGGCGGCGCATGTACATCGAGTGCGCGGGGGAGGGCGCCCCGACCGTCGTGCTCGTGTCGGGGCTGGATGCCGCGGGCGACCTCTGGAACAGCCCGCTGGGTCCCGAGCCCCGCGTCTTCCCCGAGGTGGCTCGCACCACGCGGGTGTGCGCCTACGACCGCCCGGGCACGACGCGCGCGATCGAAGGCGGCGGCGAGAGCAGGAGCGACCCCGTGACGCAGCCGACCACCACCGCCGAGGCGGTGGCGGATCTGCGCGCCCTGCTCGACGCAGCCGATGTCGCGGTGCCGGTCGTGCTCATCGGTCATTCGTATGGCGGGATCGTGAGCCGCCTGTTCGCGAGCACCCACCCCGGCGATGTCGCGGGCCTCGTGCTCGTCGACAGTCTGTCGTCCGAGCTGCGCGATCACCTGAGCGCCGAAGAGTGGGAGATCTGGAAGCAGGCCAACGCGCGCACCGCCGAGCAGATCGAGGACTACCCCGACCTCGAGCGCATGGACCCCGACGTCGCCCTCGATCAGGTGACCGCCGCCGACGCGATCCGGCAGCTTCCCCTCGTGGTCATCACCGCCGACGAAAAGAACGGTCCGAAGATGCGGGCGCAGGCGGACGCGGGAGGTCTGCCGCCCGGTGTCCCGGCGGACTTCGGCTTCGTCATCGACGCTGCCCACGAGCGGGCGCAGGCCGAGGTGGCCGACCTCGTCGATGGTGCGCAGCACATCATCGCTGAGAGCGGCCACAACGTCATGATCGACAACGCGCCCGTCGTCATCGACGCGATCCGCACCGTCGTCGATGCCGTGCGGGACGGCCGGGACGCGACCGCGGAGTGACCGGGCGAGACGACGAACGCCGGCCCCTCGGGACCGGCGTGACGTGGAGCCTAGGAGATTCGAACTCCTGACATCCTGCTTGCAAAGCAGGCGCTCTACCAACTGAGCTAAGGCCCCGGGGGCTGTGAGTGGGGCTACCAGGACTTGAACCTGGGACCTCTTCATTATCAGTGAAGCGCTCTAACCGCCTGAGCTATAGCCCCGTTGTCTGCGGCGCTCGCGCCCCGCAACCTCCAAGACTTTACCCGACGGATCTCGATTTCACGAATCGGACTGGTTGACTGGGCGCGTGAGCACAGAGGCGCACCCGCACGAGCCGCACCGCGCGGGAACCGGACAGCGGCTGAACTGGCTGCGCGCCGGCGTGCTGGGTGCCAACGACGGCATCGTCTCCGTCGCCGCGCTGGTGGTCGGCGTCGCCGGCGCCACCACCGACAGCGGGGCACTGTTCACGGCCGGCATCGCCGGGCTCGTCGGTGGCGCGATCTCGATGGCACTCGGCGAGTACGTGTCGGTCAGCAGCCAGCGGGACTCCGAGCGCGCTCTGATCGCCAAGGAACGCCGGGAACTGCGCGACATGCCGGAGGCGGAGCTCGAGGAGCTCACCGGACTGTACCGGGCGCGCGGCCTCTCGGACGAGACGGCCCGCCAGGTCGCCGTCGAGCTGACGGCGCACGACGCGCTGTCGGCGCACCTCGAGATCGAGCTGCACATCGATCAGGACGACCTCGTGAACCCCTGGCATGCCGCGCTCTCTTCCGCGATCGCGTTCACGCTCGGCGCCCTGCTGCCGCTGCTGGCGATCCTGCTGCCGCCGCCCGACTGGCGTGTGCCGGTGACATTCGCCGCCGTCCTTATCGCCCTCGCCGCCACCGGCACGCTGTCCGCGGTCCTCGGCGGCGCGCCCCGCCTGCGTGCGGCGACGCGGCTGGTGGTCGGCGGCGCGCTCGCCCTCTTGGCGACCTGGCTCATCGGCACTCTGCTCGGCACGACCGTCGTCTGACGGGAATGCGAAAGCGCCGGCATCCGGGGTCGATTCCGGATGCCGGCGCTCAGCGCTGGGCGTCAGTTGGAGGTGAAGCCGACCAGCAGACCGCCGGTCACCTTGACCGCGAGGTTGTAGATCCCGGCGATGACGGCGCCCAGCACCGTCACGACGACGAGATTGAGGATGGCCACGACGGCCGAGAACGCCAGCACCTGCGGGAAGCTCACGAACTGGGACAGCAGGATGCTGCCGTCGGAGAAGCTCGAGAAGAACTCGTCCGCTCGCGCGATGAGGCCGGTGGTCTGCACCACCAGGAACACCATCACGAACGCCACGACGGTGACGACGGCGATCGCGATGGCGGCGAGGAAGGACAGCTTCACGGCAGACCAGAAGTCGATGTACACCAGACGCAGGCGCACCTGCTTGGCGTTCGTCTTGTGGCTGGATTTCTTGGCGAGCTTGTCGGCTACCGTGCTCATGAGTCAGTGCTCTCTTCGGGGGTCTCGGGCGAGGCATCCGTCCCGCTGGGGACGTCGGGTGACGGGGCCTCTTCGGCGCCGTCGGCGGCTGCGTCGTCTGGTTCTTCGGCCAGGCCCCGCTCGCCGTTGCGTGCGATCGCGAGGATGCGATCGGCTTCGTCGGAACGGGCGAACACGACTCCCATCGTGTCTCGACCCTTGGCGGGGACCTCGGCCACGGCAGAGCGTACCACCTTGCCGCTGGCAAGGACCACCAAGACCTCGTCGTCCTCCGACACGATCAGACCACCGGCGAGACCGCCCCGATCCAGGCTGAGCTTGGCCACCTTGATGCCCAGCCCGCCCCGGTTCTGCACGCGGTACTGGTCGACGGACGTGCGCTTGGCGTACCCGCCCTCGGTCACCACGAAGACGTATCCCTGGTCGGTGGCGACCGACGCCGAGAGCAGGCTGTCGCCCGGACGGAAGTCCATGCCCTTCACGCCGGAGGTCGACCGGCCCATGGGGCGGAGGGCCGAATCGGTCGCCGAGAACCGCAGCGACATCCCCTGCCGGCTGATGAGGAGGATGTCATCGCCCTCATCGACGAGCAGGGCGCTGACGACCTCGTCGTCGGGACCGCTGTCGGCCTCGTCGGCCTCGTCCGGCACCTGGCCGCGGAGCTTGATGGCGATGATGCCGCCCTGGCGGTTGGTGTCGTACTCGCTGAGTCGGGTCTTCTTCACCAGGCCGTTGCGGGTCGCGAGCACGAGATAGGTCGCGACGGAGTAGTCGCGGATGTCGAGGATCTGGGCGATCTCCTCGTCCGGCTGCAGGGCCAGGAGGTTGGCGACGTGCTGGCCCTTGGCGTCGCGGCCGGCTTCGGGCACCTCGTAGGCCTTCGACCGGTACACGCGGCCCTTGTTCGTGAAGAACAGCAGCCAGTGGTGGGTGGTCGTGACGAAGAAGTGCTCGACGACGTCGTCGGCACGCAGCTGCGCGCCCTTGACGCCCTTGCCGCCGCGATGCTGGGAGCGGTAGTTGTCGATGCGCGTGCGCTTGATGTAGCCGTCGCGCGTGACGGTGACCACCATCTCCTCTTCCGGGATGAGGTCCTCCACCGACATGTCGCCGTCGTAGCCCGGCAGGATGTGGGTGCGCCGCTCGTCGCCGAACTTCTCGACGATGGCGGTGAGCTCGTCGCGGACGATGTCGCGCTGACGCTGCGGGGTGGCGAGGATGTCCTGATAGTCGGCGATCTGGCGCTCGAGCTCGGCGGCCTCGTCGACGATCTTCTGACGCTCGAGAGCCGCCAGGCGCCGCAGCTGCATCTGCAGGATCGCGTCGGCCTGGATCTCGTCGATGTCGAGGAGCTTCTGCAGGCCCTCGTTCGCCTCCTGGACGGTGGGGGACCGGCGGATGAGCGCGATGACCTCGTCGAGGGCGTCGAGCGCCTTGAGGTAGCCGCGCAGGATGTGCATGCGCTCTTCCGCTTTGCGCAGGCGGAAGGCGGTGCGACGCACGATGACGTCGATCTGGTGATCGACCCACAGCGAGATGAAGCCGTCGAGGGGCAGCGTGCGCGGCACTCCGTCGACGATCGCCAGCATGTTCGCGCCGAAGTTCTCCTGCAGCTGCGTGTGCTTGTACAGGTTGTTCAGCACGACCTTGGCGACGGCATCCCGCTTCAGCACCACCACGAGGCGCTGGCCGGTGCGGTCCGAGGTCTCGTCGCGGATGTCGGCGATGCCGGTGATCTTGCCGTCACGGGCGAGGTCGCCGATCTTGACCGCCAGGTTGTCGGGGTTGACCTGATACGGCAGCTCGGTGATGACCAGGCACGTGCGGCCCTGGATCTCCTCGATCGCGACGACCGCCCGCATCGTGATCGACCCGCGACCCGTGCGGTAGGCCTCCCGGATCCCCTTGGTGCCGAGGATCTGGGCACCGGTCGGGAAGTCCGGGCCGGGGATGCGCTCCAGGAGCGCCTCCAGCAGCTCCTCGCGCGGGGCATCCGGATGCTCCAGCGCCCACAGCGCGCCGGCGGCGACCTCGCGGAGGTTGTGCGGGGGGATGTTGGTCGCCATGCCGACCGCGATGCCGACCGATCCGTTGACGAGCAGGTTCGGGAAGCGCGCCGGCAGCACCGACGGCTCCTGCGTCTGACCGTCGTAGTTGTCGTGGAAGTCGACGGTCTCCTCTTCGATGTCGCGCACCATCTCGAGCGCGAGCTGGGCCATCTTCGTCTCGGTGTACCGCGGCGCCGCCGCGCCCATGTTGCCGGGCGACCCGAAGTTGCCCTGGCCCTGCGCGAGCGGGTAGCGCAGCGACCACGGCTGCACCAGACGCACGAGGGCGTCGTAGATCGCGGTGTCGCCATGCGGGTGGTACTGGCCCATCACCTCGCCAACGACGCGGGCGCACTTGGAGAACGACTTGTCGGGGCGGAACCCGCCGTCGTACATGCCGTAGATGACGCGGCGGTGCACCGGCTTCAGTCCGTCGCGGACATCCGGGAGCGCCCGGCCGATGATGACGGCCATCGCGTAGTCGAGGTAGCTGCGCTGCATCTCCAGCTGCAGGTCGACCTGGTCGATGCGGCCGTGGTCGTGCTCGGGCTCGCCGGTCGCAGAGCCTGCCGAAGTGTCGTCTGCCATGTCTGTCTTTCGTGTTCTGTCTGAACGGATGCCGGCGCCGAGGCGCGGCTCAGATGTCGAGGAAGCGGACGTCCTTGGCGTTGCGCTGGATGAACGTGCGACGGGACTCGACGTCCTCGCCCATCAGCACCGAGAAGATCTCGTCGGCCGCGGCCGCGTCGTCGATGGTGACCTGCCGGAGGGTGCGGGTGCGGTGGTCCATCGTGGTCTCCCACAGCTCTTTGGCGTTCATCTCGCCCAGACCCTTGTAGCGCTGGATGCCGGAGTCCTTGGGGATCCGCTTGCCGTTGGCGAGTCCGTCGGCCAGCAGCGCATCGCGCTCCTTGTCGGAGTAGACGTACTCGTGCGGCGCGTTCGTCCACTTCAGGCGGTACAGCGGCGGCATCGCGAGGTACACGAAGCCCGCCTCGATCAGTCCGCGCATGTACCGGAACAGCATGGTGAGCAGCAGTGTGGTGATGTGCTGGCCGTCGACGTCGGCATCCGCCATCAGCACGATCTTGTGATACCGCGCCTTGTCGATGTCGAAGTCCTCGCCGATGCCGGTGCCGAAGGCCTGGATCATCGCCTGGACCTCTTTGTTGGAGAGGGCCTTGTCGAGGCGGGCGCGCTCGACGTTGAGGATCTTGCCGCGCAGAGCCAGGATCGCCTGGGTGTGCGGGTCGCGGCCCGACACCGCCGAGCCGCCGGCCGAGTCGCCCTCGACGAGGAAGATCTCGCTGATCGACGGGTCCTTGCTGGTGCAGTCCTTGAGCTTGTCGGGCATCGCGGCCGACTCGAAGACGCTCTTGCGGCGCGCCGTCTCGCGCGCCTTGCGGGCGGCGAGCCGCGCGGACGCGGCGTCGATCGCCTTGCGGATGACGTTCTTGGCCTGCGTGGGGTTGCGGTCGAACCAGTCGCCGAGTTTGTCGCCGACGACCTTCTGGACGAACGCCTTCGCCTCGGTGTTGCCGAGCTTCGTCTTGGTCTGCCCCTCGAACTGCGGCTCGGAGAGCTTGACCGAGATGACGGCGGTCAGTCCCTCACGGATGTCTTCGCCGGTGAGGTTGTCGTCCTTCTCCTTGAGCATGTTCTGCGCACGCGCGTAGCGGTTGACCAGGGTGGTCAGCGCCGCACGGAAACCCTCTTCGTGGGTGCCGCCCTCGTGCGTGTTGATGGTGTTGGCGAAGGTGAAGACGTTCTCGGTGTAGCTCGTCGTCCATTGCATGGCGAGCTCGATGGAGATGTGGCGCACGGTGTCTTCGGACTCGACCTCGATGATCTCGTCGTTGACCACATCGGCGTGACGCACCTTGTTGAGGTGCTCGACGTAGTCGACCAGGCCGCGCTCGTAGAGGAAGTCGTCGTGGCGGGGCTGCGGCTCGCTGACGCCGTCGGCCGGGTCGTCGTCCGGGACGAGCGCATGCGGCCGCTCGTCGCGCAGGCTGATGCGCAGGCCCTTGTTGAGGAAGGCCATCTGCTGGAAGCGCGTGCGCAGCGTGTCGTAGTCGAAGTCGACGGTGTCGAAGATCTCGGGGTCGGGCCAGAACGTGATGGTGGTGCCGGTCTCGTCGCTCGTCTCACCCTTGGCGAGAGGGGCCAGCGGCTGGCCGCCGCCACGATACGACTGACGCCACACATGGCCCTGGCGCTTCACCTCGACTTCGAGACGCGTCGACAGCGCATTGACGACGGACGAGCCGACGCCGTGGAGGCCGCCCGACACCGCGTACCCGCCGCCGCCGAACTTGCCCCCCGCGTGCAGCACCGTGAGCACCACCTCGACGGTCGACTTGCCCTCGGTGCGATGCATGTCGACCGGGATGCCGCGCCCGTTGTCGACGACGCGGACGGCGCCGTCCTCGAGGATCGTGACGCTGATCGTGTCGCAGTACCCGGCGAGGGCCTCGTCGACCGAGTTGTCGACGATCTCGTACACGAGGTGGTGGAGACCCCGTTCGCCGGTGGACCCGATGTACATCCCGGGGCGCTTGCGGACGGCTTCGAGGCCCTCCAGCACCTGGATGGCATCTGCCCCGTATTCGCTGGGAGCCCGGTCGGGCGTTTCGGGTTCCTCGGAAACGTTGTCGGGGTTGTCAGACGTCATCTTCGCGATGGCTCCAAATCCTTCGGAGTGGACCCCGTCAGTCTATCGGGTCACAGCTGCTTCCCCGCGCTCTGCGCCCGTGTGAGCGCCTGAAATCCTCGAAGAGGTCTCCTGACGTGGGTCAGCCGTAGGTATCGCGCGGACCGCGCCCTGGAATCGTTCTGGGACCCCATTTCCAGGAGGGGACGTCCGGCCCGATGAAGCGGACCGCCGTCACGCCGGCCTCAGGGAAGCGCCGGACGATCTCCGAGAGGATGTGCGCACGCATCAGCTGGAGCTGCTTGGCCCAGGCCGTCGAGTCGGCTCGGACGGTGAGCGTCCCCTCCGAGAAGGCGACCGGGCGGGTGTGCCGGGCGGTGTCGGCGCCGGCCACCTGGTCCCACGCGCGCACGACGTCCTCACGGGCGAGCTGAGCGTCCCACCCCGCCTCTCGCGTGAGGTCGGAGAGCACGTCGCCGACCCCGCGCGGATCGCGGCCGGGGGCGAACGGCAGGTTCTCGTCCTCCTCGGTGCGGCGGCGGCGCTTGCGGTAGGAGCGCGCCGAGGGTTCGAGCCCGCGCAGGCGCAGATAGGTCGCGATCGTCTCGGGGACGGCTGCGCGATCGCCGGGAGTGGCGGGCTCCGTCGACGGGTCAGGCATCGGCCTCCTCCTCGTCGACGCGGCCCACGATGCGACCCGCATCCACCCGCACCATGCGGGCACGCAGGTTCTCGGGCACATCGCCTTCGACGGCCGCGGTGACGACCACCTGCTCGTAGCCGGCGGCCAGGCCCGCGAGCCGCGCGCGGCGGTCGGCGTCGAGCTCGGCGAACACGTCGTCGAGGATGAGCACCGGGTCGCCGAGCCGCGAGTCGGCCCGGAGGAGCTCGGCCGAGGCCAGGCGCAGCGAGAGCGCCACCGACCACGATTCGCCGTGCGACGCGTAGCCCTTCACCGGAAGCCCGCGGATCCGCAGCAGCAGGTCGTCGCGGTGGGGCCCGACGAGGGTGAGTCCGCGCTCGAGCTCGGACGCGCGCCTGACCGCGAGTGCCTGGCGGAAGAGCTCGGCGATGCGGGTGGTCGAGGCATCCGGAACCGGTCCGGCTCCCGGCCCGCCCGGCCCGCCGGTCGTCGTCGAAGCGGCGCCGTCGGCGTCCTCACCCGTCTCGGCGCCGGCGACCGACAGCGCCCACTCGATCTCGTGGTTGTGGTCGGCCCCCGCGATGGCGGTGTAGGCGGCAGCGAGTGGTGTCGCCAGGTCGGCGGCCAGCGCCAGCCGGGCGGCGATCAGCTGGGTGCCGAGCGAGACGAGCTTGTCGTCCCACACATCGAGGGTGGAGAGGGCGTCGCCGCGGATCCCCCGCGCCCTCGCCGACTTCAGCAGCGCGTTGCGCTGCTTGAGCACGCGGTCGTAGTCCGAGATCACGCCGGCCATGCGCGGCGCGCGCTGCACCAGCAGCTGATCGGCGAACCTGCGGCGGGCCGACGGGTCGCCGCGGACGATCTGCAGATCCTCGGGCGCGAACAGCACCACCTGCGCGTACCTCGGCAGGTCGGCGGGCTTCACCGGCGACCCGTTGACCCGCGCCTTGTTCGACCCCTGCCGATTGACCTGCACCTCCAGCTGCACCCGGCGCTCGCCGTGGGCGAGCCGGGCGCGGATGATCGCAGCGTCCGCGCCGTCGCGCACCATGGGCGCGTCGTGGGAGACGCGATGCGAGCCCAGCGTCGCGAGGAAGCCGATCGCCTCGGCGAGATTGGTCTTGCCTTGGCCGTTGCGGCCGACGAAGACGTTGGGACCGGGGCCGAGCTCGACGTCGGCGGCCGCATAGTTGCGGAAGTCGACCAGACTCAGGTGCTCCACGATCACCGGACAAGCCTAATGATCGCAGCCGACGTCACCTGAGGAGGAGGTTGGGCTGCAGCAGGTAGCGGAACGAGTCCGAACCGGCGCGGTCCACCGACGTCTGCGGGGTGATCAGCACGGGGCTGAGCTTGTTCGCGTTCTCGCTCGAGGTGAAGGTGATCCGCACGAACTCGCTCTTGACGGCACCGAGCGACTCGAGCAGGTACTGCGGGTTGAGACCCAGCGTGACCTCGTCGCCGCCCTGCAGCGTGGCATCCACCGACTCCGTCGCGCGCGCCTGCTCGGTGCCCGAGGCATCCATCGACACGCTGTCGGACGTGAAAGTGAACCGCAGCGGGGCGGAGCGGTCCAGCACCAGCGACACGCGGCGCACCGCCTCGGCGAGCTCCGCCGTGTTGACCACCGCGTGGTGCTCGGTCTGCTCGGGGAACAGCCGCCGAACGGGCGGGAAGTTGCCCTTGATCAGCAGCGACGTCACGGTCTTGTTGCCGGCGGTGAAGGCGATGATCTCGCGGTCGCCCGACCCCGAGAACGCGATGGAGATGTCGCCGCCGTGCGCGAAGGTCTTCCCGACCTCGGTGAGCGTGCGCGCGGGCACGAGCGCCGTCGTCGCCTCGTCGCCCGCGGCCGACCCGCCGTCCCACGGGATCTCGCGCAGCGCCACGCGGTAGCGGTCGGTGGCCACGAGGCTGAGGCGGGTGCCCGAGACCTCGAGCTGCACGCCGGTCAGCACCGGCGTCACGTCGTCGCGCGACGCGGCGAACGCGACCTGCGAGATGGCGGTGGCGAAGTCCTCCGACGGCACGAGACCCGAATCGCCCGAGACCTCGGGGATCGCGGGATACTCCTGCACCGGCATGGACGCCAGTGTGAACCGGGCCGAGCCGCACGTCAGCAGGATGCCGCCGTCCTGGTCGACCTCGATCTGGATGGGCGCGTTGGGAAGACGGCTGGCGATGTCGGACAGCAGCCGGCCGTGCACCAGGATCGTCCCCGGCTCATCGACGGTCGCCTCGATCGTGGTGCGGGCCGAGGCCTCGTAGTCGAACGCCGCGAGCGAGAGCCCCTCGTCGGATGCCTCGATCAGCACGCCGGCGAGGATCGGCTGGGGGTTCCGCTGCGGCAGGAGCTTGACGACGAACGATACGGCTTCGCTGAACACATCGCGATTGACGTGGAACTTCACGAACGCTCCCTCTGCGGCGGACCCGCAGGCTGCGGGCTCGGGGTTCTCATGCTAGTGCCAGCCTCGCCGATTGCCAGTCCGGTTCTTCGGTCTGCCTCCGTCCACCGCGAAGGTCATCGGATCGGATTCATCAGAGAGATTTCTTGTCATGGTGTTAACGGCTGTGGAAACTGTGGACAACGTCCGCGTCCGCAGTCGGCACACCGAAACCACACGCGTGTGAGTTGTGGAACGGCTGCGGAGGAGCCTCGGGAGGACGGATGCCCCGGCCCGACGCATCCGCCATCCATCCACAGGCATCCCACCCGTGTGCACAGGGATTTCCGCAGGGTCCGAGAGTTATCCACAAGTTTTCCACACTGTGCAGAACCGGATGATGGCGCCCCTGCGGCCTCGATGTCAAGAACTTCTTCGGGCATATGCGCAAGCGGGCCCCCGCGCTCGCGCATGGGGGCCCGCTTGGCTGTCTCGACGAGCCGTCAGCGGCCGTTCCGGCCCAGCTGGGCGGTGATCTCGGTGACCTGGTTGTAGATGGAGCGGCGCTCCTTCATCAGCTCGCTGATCTTCTTGTACGCGTACATGACCGTGGTGTGATCGCGGTTGCCGAAGAGCTGCCCGATCTTGGGCAGCGACAGGCTGGTGCGCTCACGACACAGATACATCGCGATCTGACGCGCGGTGGCCACGGACTGCGACCGGCTCGACCCGTACAGGTCATCCACCGTCAGCTTGAAGTAGGCCGCTGTCGCCGTGATGATGTCGGTCGGTGAGACGACGTTGGCGTCGTCCTGGTCGACGATGTCGCGCAGCACGGTCTGGGCCAGCGACATGTCGAGGGTTGAGCGGTTGAGGCTCGCGAACGCCGACACGCGGATGAGGGCGCCCTCGAGCTCACGGATGTTGCTGGAGACGACCGTGGCGATGTACTCCAGCACCTCGTCGGGAATGTGCAGGCGCTCGGACTGCGCCTTCTTGCGGAGGATCGCGATGCGCGTCTCGAGGTCCGGCGCCTGGACGTCGGTGATGAGACCCCACTCGAACCGGCTGCGCATGCGGTCCTCGAAGCCGGTGAGGTGCTTCGGCGGCACGTCGCTCGTGATCACGACCTGCTTGTCGTGGTCGTGCAGCTGGTTGAACGTGTGGAAGAAGGCCTCCTGCGTCTCGGCGCGGCCCTGGAGGAACTGGATGTCGTCGATCAGCAGGATGTCGACGTCGCGATACCGCGCTTGGAATGCCGAGCCGCGGTTGTTGGCGATCGAGTTGATGAAGTCGTTCGTGAACTCCTCGCTGGACACGTACCGCACACGGATGCCGGCGTACAGGCTCAGCGCGTAGTCGCCGATCGCATGCAGGAGGTGGGTCTTGCCGAGCCCCGAGTCGCCGTAGATGAACAGCGGGTTGTACGCCTTGGCGGGCGCTTCGGCCACGGCGACCGCTGCGGCATGCGCGAAGCGGTTGGACTGCCCGATGACGAAGTTGTCGAACGTGTACTTCGGGTTGAGCCGGGTGTCGCTGCGGGAGACGGATGCCACGTCCGCAGGCTCCTCGAGCGGCGGGCGCCCGACCGGGGACGAGGACGGCGGCGCAGCGGCGGCGGTCTGCGGCAGCGAGATGGGAGCGGTAAGGTGCGCGTCGGCCAGCTCGGGATTGACGACGACGCGGAAGTTCGAGGCGGGATCCTGGACGTCCTCGGCCACCCGGGTCAGCGCCTCGAGGATGGGCGCGCGCATGCGCTTGGTGAACTGCGCCGCGGTGAGGTCGTTGGGCACGTCGAGATAGAGCGTTCCGCCCATCACGCCCTGCGGGACGGCCAGGCTGATGAAGCCGTGCAGCTGCGGGGTGATGCGATCGTCTCGCACGAGTTCGTCGAGGACGGCGGTCCAGACGGGAACATCTGGAACTTCGTGCGATGACATGGGCCCCCCGGGTTGTTGACGATTCCACCCGATGCCGCGGAAAACGTCGGTCCGAGCCTGTGGATAACTGCCGGAGCCACGCTAGTCAGCGGGCGGCGCGTGAGCAAACTCCACTGTAGATCGGGCCTGCGTGTCGGTGCCAGGGTTCGACGCCG